>NZ_JBIQHX010000003.1:0-261103 GCF_044508325.1 Microbacterium sp.
CCCTACCTCTGAACAACCCCGACCGAGCCGCTTACACAGAGAACTTGACAAGCCCCGATCTTCGGGCTGTTCAGCTTCGCCGGCGCGGTCGCCGCCGACAGCATCGGCTCACGGCTCGGGTCGCACGGCCCCCGGATGGCGTCGACAGCGGCGCGTACCGCGTCCCGGATCCCGACCCGCATGGGCGGACTGCCCTCGGGGGTACGCCCGCCCGGGAACCACGCCGCATCCACCGGGCCCGGCCCGAAGTCCGCGTCGGGTCGGCCCGCGTCCGCTGGCGGCGCCGGGGGTGCTGCCAAGCCGAACAGCACGCGCACGTCGGGGGTTCGGGAGTCCGCCACCCGTCAGCGTTCCGAGTCGTCTCGCCCACCGTCGTCCCGCGTACCGCAGCCGATGTCACCGAAGCCTGATGGGAGTCCGTCATGACCGCCACACCTGAGTACGCGCGCCCGGTCCGGTTGCCGCGCCGGTCCCGGCAAGGGGTCGTGATGGGGATGGACCCGTGGCAGCTCGCTTTCCTCGCGGTCGCCGCGTTGATCGTGCTGGTGTGCGTGAACCGGTTCGGTCCGCTCGGGCTCCTCTACGGGGCGCCGCTCTACTTGGGGTTCGGGGTGACGGCGCTCACCAGCATCCATGGTGTCTCGACTCCGCGGATGGCGGGGCTGTGGTTGATGAAGCAGGCCCGGCAGGCGGTGGGGGCGACGACGCACACGTTCCGGCCGGAGCGGCCACGGCTGGTGGGCACGTTGAACCTGCCCGGTGTGCGGGCGTCGATCCAGTTGTGGGAGGAGAACGGTGTCGCCGCCGTGTACAACCCGCACGACCGGTCGGTGTCGGTGATCGCCGAGCTGGAGGTGCAGGGGTTCCTGATGCAGGACCTCGCGGAGCGGTTCGACCTGGCCGAGCAGTTCGACCGTGTCCTGGGCCCGTTCACGCAACGCCCCGGGATCAAGCGGGTGACCTTGCAGGAGCGCACCCTGCCGACCACGATCCGCGCCGCCCGCGAACATTACGACACCGTCCGCCGGGTTCACATCCTCGACCCCGATTCCCCGGTCGCGCACAACTATGAGGAGGTGATGGACCGGTCAGAGCGGTTCGAGGTCGCGCACCGCAACTACCTGATCCTGACCCTGGACCTCGTCGCCCTGGGTGCGCAGTTGAAGGCCCTCGGCGGCGGTAAGGATGCGATCATCGCCCTGGCGCAGATCGAGGGCGGCAACCTCGCCGACGCCCTCACCTCCGCGAAGATCACGGTGCACCGGTGGCTGTCCCCCCGGGACGTGACCGCGCTGGGCAGGTTGGCGTTCGACCCGGAGTTCGCCGCGACCGTGCAGAACCGTCCCGACGAGGTCGCCGGCGTCGACCCGGCCGGGATCGGGCCGATGTTCCTGGACGAACCGAAGCACCGTAACGGGATCGTGGTCACCGACTCCGGTGTGCACACGACCCTGTGGGTGCACGAGTGGCCGCGGTCGGATTCCCCGGTCGGGTTCCTCGCCCCGGTCGTGTTCGCCCGGCACCCGCACACCGGTGAAGCCATCACCCACATCCTGTCGATCGTGCTGACCCCGGTACCGGTGTCGAAAGCGCTGAAACGGATCCGGGACGAGAAGAAGATCTGGCGCGGCAACGAGAAGCTGCGCGCGAAACGGGGCGCGGACGGGTCGGCGGCGGATGCTGCGGACTGGCGGGCCCTGGAACAGCAGGAGCAGGAGATCACCGAAGGGCACGGGGAGTTCCAGTACGGCGCCTACCTGACCGTGACCGCCCCCGACGAGGAGCAGCTCGATCAGGCTGTCGCGGGGATGCGCAACGCCCTGTCCCGGGCGGGCATGGAGGCGCAGATCCTGTACTGCCAGCAGGCGGAAGCGCTCATGGTCAACGCGCTGCCGGTCGGGCTGGGGATGAAGTGATGACCCGCCACGCCGCCACCTTCACCCCCACAGGCCTCACCCGGCGTCAGAAGCGGGAGTTGCACCGCGAGATCGACCGTGCCCATAGGGATGAGAAGCCTGCGCGCACGAGCCGGGCGGAGCGTGGGCTGCCCGACCCGGCGGTGCCGGGCCCGTTCGGCCCCGGGATCACGCAGGGCGGGTACTGGAATCTTGCGAGAGCGTGGATCCCGCCGCACGAGGCGACCTCTCAGCACATCGCCGGGATCTACCCGTTCGTCGCCGACTCCGGCCTCGGCCACCGCGGCCCCATCCTCGGGGTGGATCTGAACGCCGACGCCCTGTGGCACTTCTCCCCCTGGGAGGCCTATGGGGACACCACCGAGCGAGGCACGTTCTCCACGAACATCCTCGTGCTCGGCGCGTACCGGGGCGGGAAATCCGCCACGGTGAAGACCCTCGTCACCCGGTCGATCGCGTTCGGACACCAGGTCGTGGTCCCCTCCGACCCCAAGGGCGAATGGGTGACCGTCGCCGACGCGATCCCGGGTGGGCGGGTGATCCGTCTCGGCGGGGGCACCGGCGCCCGCCTGAACCCCCTCGACCGCGGGCCGCGGCGTACCGGCGCGAGCGACGATCAGCACGAGCAGATGGTCAAGCAGCGCAGGATCGGCACCCTCGTGTCTCTGATCGAGATGACTCTCGGCGCGAAGCTGACCGCGGTCGAGCATGCGGCGATCCTCGACGCGCTGGACCGGTGCATCACCCGCACGGGCGACCAGCTGACGCTGCGCGGCGTGTACACCGAACTGGGAAAGGTCGCCGGGGAGAAGGATGCCGCGTACGGTGCCGCGGACGGTGCGATCCAGCCGTTGTTCGTGCTGCGCCGGTTCGTGGAGGGCGACCTGTCCGGGCTGTTCGAGGACGAGTCCACGGTGTCCTTCGATCAGGACGCCCCGATCGTGGTCACCGACACCAGTGAGCTGTTCGCGCGCGGGGATCTTGCCGCCCAGCTCACCCAGGTGTGCACGACCGCGTGGATCCAAGCCGTCATCAGCGACCGTTCCGCGCACCGCACCCGGTACGTGGTCCGCGAAGAAGGATGGCGGGACATGACCTCCCTGGCGTCGCTGCAGATGTTCCAGCAGTGGCTGAAACTGTCCCGCCACTACGGGATCAGCAACATCGTCATCCTGCACAAGATGGGCGACCTCGACGCCGTCGGCGACCAGGGCTCCCTGGAACGCTCCCTCGCGTACTCGATCGTCGGGGACATTGAGAACAAGTTCATCTTCCGGGTCAACCACCAGGAACAGGCCGCGCTGCGCACCCGGCTGAATCTGCCCGCCACGCATGTGGAGATGGCGCGCCGGCTGCGGAAAGGGGAGTTCCTCGCCTACGTCGGGCAGTACTCGTACCTGGTGGACTGTTTCGCCACCAGCACACCGTGGGAGTACGACCTGTTCACCACCGACGACGCCCTCACCCTCGGTACCGACCCCGACGACCTCGCGTTCGAGTTCACTGACCCGGGCATGCTCGACGACTACTGGCCCGACCCGGCCCGTCCCGAACTGGATGCCAGCATCGACGGCTGGCTGCACCCCGACATCCCCCACATCCCCGATATCCGCGACCGTACCGAGGAGCACCGATCATGAGCACCGTCATCAGCCACCCCCGCGCATACGCGACCGTCACCGGGCATGCCGCGACCTTCGTCACCCCGGCCGGGCAGTCGGTGCGCCTCGACGTGGCCGCAGGGGACGACATCCGCCAGCTGATCGTGTTCCACGCTGCCCGCCATGCCCGCGAGTACGGGGCACCGGTGGAACTGGTCACCGCCGGTGACCGTGGGGAACACCATCTTCTTGTCCACCCCGACGGTGCATTCGCACCCGCCGACACACACGCCCAGCCGCCCGCCAGCGACACCGGCCGGCACACACCACGACACGGCACGCACGGGAAGGAGGTGAGCGAACAGGCTCCACAGTCGGACTCCCCCGCGCACACGCCGGAGCCGGCTGTGGAGTCGCCCGCCCGCCCGTCCTTCCTCACCCCCGCACCCACCGTGCACACCCGCGCCCGCGGGTGGCGGGGCGCCCTGTCCAGCATCGGCATCCGCATCCGCCCCTCCGCCGCCCACCGGCGCCGCGCCGAATGGACAGCCACAGTGGCGAGGCAGTGGGCGGGATGCCGGACCATCGCGGTCGTCAACGGGAAGGGCGGGGTCGGGAAGACGATGACCTGTGCGATGCTCGCCGCCGTATACGCCCGTGAGGGCGGGGGGAACGTGCTCGCCTGGGACAACAACGACACCCGCGGCACCCTCGGCTGGCGCACCGAACCAGGCCAGTACGACACCACCCTGCGCGACCTGCTCCCCGCAGCCCCCACCCTGCTCGCCCCCACCGCGGGGGTCGCGGACATCGCCGGGTTCGTGCATCACCAGCAGGCCGACCGGTACGACGTGCTGCGCTCCAACCCGGAACTGCTCGCCACCGACCAGCGGATCACCGCCACCGACTTCGACCAGTTGATGCAGGTCGCCGCACGGTTCTACCGGCTCGTGGTCTTCGACTCCGGCAACGACGAGTCCGCCGACCGGTGGCTGCGGATGATCGACTACTCCTACCAGCTCGTCATCCCCACCCTGGCCACCCCCGAATCCGCCGAGTCGGCCGCCCTGCTGCTGGACGCGCTCCGCGGCCGGGACGAACGCGGCGCCGCCCTCGCCGCCCACGCCGTCGTCGTCGTCACCCAACCCGAACCCTCCGCCGTGGCCGCGCGGCGCATCGCCGACGGGTTCGCCGAGCACTCGCGGGCCGTGCACATCATCCCGTTCGACCCCGCCCTCAAAGCCGGCCCGTTGCGGTTCGACCACCTCCGGGCCCGCACCCGCGACGCCTGGCTGAGTGTCGCCGCATCCGCCACCGAGACCCTGTGACACCGGGGGCATCATGAATCAGGGTCTGCTCGGCAACACGATCGCCGTGATTATCGCGGGGGCGGTCGTGCTGGCGGTCGCGTTCGGATTCATCGCCGACGCCGTCACCACGTTCGTGTGCGGTTCCCGCCCGGCGGCCGCGCACCTGTTCGCCGGGCTCTGGCTCGCGCTCACCGGCAACACCACCGAATACACCCCACCTGCCGGGTGCATCATCCCGGTCGTCGGGATCCGGGTCGCCGATGCCGCCGCCGTTCTCCTCGTGGCGGGGCTGACCGTGTGGGTGTTCGTTGCGGTGCGCCGGTACCGGGAGTCGGACCGGTCGTTCGTGACCGACCTGCGCACCCGCCCCGGGTTCGCCACGGCGTCCGAGATCCGCGACCACCTATCCGCCAAAGCGGTCCTCCGCCGCGCCACACAGCTGCGGCCCGACCTCGCCAAACCGACCGCCACCGATGTCGGCTGGCGGGTCGGGAGGTCCCGTGGGCAGGACGTGTACGTGTCGATCGAGGACTCCGTCGCCCTGGAAGGCCCGCCACGTTCGGGCAAGGGGTACCGGGTACTGATCTCCGCGATCGTGGACTGGTCCGGACCGCTGATCACCACCTCCACGACCAACGACAACCTGACCGCCACCATGCGGATGCGAAAGGCCCGCGGCGACGTGCACGTCTTCGACCCGCAAGGACTGTCCGGCATCCGGCACCCCCTCCGCGCCTCCCCCATCACCGGCTGCGAGGACCCGCTGGTCGCGATGCAGCGCGGCACCGCCATCATCACCGGCACCGCCCTGGGCGCATCCACCACCAACGGCGAATGGGCGCAAGCCGCCGGAGTCGTCCTCGGCCGGCTCCTGCACGCCGCCGCCGTCGGGGGCAAGTCGATCGCGGAACTCTACGACTGGGGCACCAGCCCCGCCCAAACCCGCGACGCCGTCGAGATCCTCAAATCCGACGGCACCCCCGGGTGGGGCGACAACCTCGACGCCACAATCAGCGGCGACGAGAAGCTCGTCTCCTCCATCTGGTTCGGCGTGCAAGGGGCGGTCGCACCGCTCGCGGTCCCGCAGATCCGCGACGCCCTCACCCCACGCCCCGGCGACCCTGTGTTCGATCCGAGGGAGTTCCTGGATGCCGCGAACACCCTGTACCTGATCGGGTCCTCGTCCGGCGCATCCGCCATGGGCGGATGGCTCGGCGCCCTCCTCGACGACATCGTCGAGGTCGCCCGCACCACCGCGCTCACCTCCCCCGGCTCCCGGCTTCCGCACCCGCTCGGGCTCGTCCTCGACGAGATCGCGAACATGTTCCGGTGGGGCAACCTGCCCCGGATCATGGCCGACGGCGGCGGCCGCGGCATCTGCACCTTCATCGTCCTGCAAGCCCTCTCCCAAGCCGAGACCTCCTGGTCCCGTGCCGAAGCAGACACGATCTGGGCGGCCGCGACTGCGAAGGTGCTGCTGGGCGGTGCCAGCCACGTCAACCATCTCCGCGATATCGAGTCGCTGCTGGGCACCCGCGAGACCCGCCGCGCCCAACGCTCCTGGTCCACCCGCGAAGCGGGCCATTCCACCAGCGAGCAGCATGAGCGGCGGCCGCTGATGTCGGTGGACGAGATCCGCCGACTCCCGGAGACGACCGGACTGCTCGCGTACCGCAACCGGCGCAGCGTGCTCCTCGACCTCGCCGGGTGGGACGAGCGTCGTGACGCCTCCTCGATCAAGTCCGGGAAGCGCGAGACAGAGCAGGAGCAGCAGGGCGTGTTCAGCGACGCCCGTCGCGGCACGCCCGCCGCCACGGGATCGACGACGGAGGCGGTGATCGAAGAGTGAGTAACCGTCGCAGGCCGAGCCTGGTGAACATGTACCGGTCGGAGTTCCTCCGCTCCACCGTCTGGTTCGCCCGACGCGACCGGTGGTTCACAGAGCAAGCAGCCATCGGTGGCGGCGAGTACCGGTGCGCAGCGTGTGGGCGAGCCGCGAGCAAGCGTCAGCTGGAACTTCACCACCTCGACTACTCGGGTGTCGTGATGGAGGAGGGCCAGTGGCGGGCACTGGAAGCTCACGACGACTTGGTGCCGATGCATCCCTATTGTCACGACCTGCTGCACCGGCTCATCGACCGCGACGAAGTGCTCTCACACCACCGCACCCGGCGCGATGCGACCCGGCACGCTCTCACCAAGCTCCAGCGCACACTGCGAACACCGGAGGAGGCGACACCATGACCGACTATGAAGAACCCCCCGACCCCGACGAACTCATCGCTGCACAGATGAGCGGCTTCGACCCCGGAGACCGGCACGGCAGCTCCGGCCTGATCGGGACCGAGGTCGTCAACTGGCGAACCCTGGACGACGCGAAAGCCCGCGCTGCGTGGAACGCCCTCCGGTCGTGGGTGGAATGGTTCACCGTGCGGTACCGAATCTCCGAGTCCGTCGTCCCGGACTGCTGGTACCTGCACGGGCACCTCGTCGAAGAGCTCTCCGCCCTCCACATCGCCCACGTCGCCTCCTTCGACGCGTCCGACTCCGGATACGGACCCATCGGGTGGCACGAACGACTCAGCCTCGCACTCCCCCGGCTCGGGCACGCCTACTACGGAGGCTGCTCGCGCGGGCACACCACCCTCAAACCCCGCTCGTGGGCCGGCACAGTCGACGAACAGGAATGGGACGCGTGGACCAGCCAGGCCCACGCCCACTGAGATGCCGCCTCGGCATCTCCCAGAGAAAGGAAGAAGGATGAGCACCAGAATCCCGGTCACCATCGAGGGCAACCTCACCGGTGACCCCGAGCATGCCACCGGAGAATCGGGCAACGAGTACGCCCGCTTCACGGTCGCGGTCAACGACCGCCGCCTCAACGAGACGACCAACCGCTGGGAAGACGCCGGCACCGTGTTCCACCGCGTCGTCGTGTTCAACCAGCAGGCCCGCCACGTCGCCAACTCGCTCCGCAAGGGCGACAGCGTGGTCGTCGCCGGCGACCTCCGCTTCGGCACCTACACCGACAAGGACACCGGCAACAGCCGCGAGACCCGCGACATCATCGCCGACAACATCGGGGCATCGCTGAAGTTCGCCGACGTCAACGTGCAGCGCACCCCAAAAGCTAACGGCCCCGAGGCATACGCCACGGGGCCGACAGCAACGCCGGCAGCCACCGGCGTCGGGATCGCCCGCTGACCCATCACAACACGAGAGCGGGGCGAGAGACATCGTACTCTCACCCCGCTCTCCGCATTCGGACACGCCAGCGTGATCGGGTAGGCACCTCCGCTGTAGTGCTCCAGGCTCGACACCGCTCACCGTCTAGGCACAGCAGCCATTATTGACGATCTCTCGGGCTACGTGATTCATCGAGGCATGATGCCCGGAGCAGCGCCTGTGCCCCCGAACGTCAACGATCGCGGATCATGCCGATCTCACCCACACCCGTGCTCATCGGTGGATCCAGATTCAATGACCCGTCCACACGATTCGCGCTTGTGCGAATGCTCCCGCAGGCGGGCGATGCCGCTCCTCACCTCGACGAGTTCGCATTCGACTACGGCAACCACACGTCGGATTCTTGTATTCGATCAATTTGCTGTCTAGAGTTCTGCTGTGCAGATCTTTACTGATCCCGAGCGGCCGGTTCCCCAGTATCCGATCGAGTCCGTCGATCGTGCGCTGCGGCTGCTCAAGCTGTTCAAGGACCATGGTGAGCTGCGGCTGGCCGATGCCAGAGATGCTCTCGGGGTCGGGCAGTCGACGGCGCACCGCCTGATGGCGATGCTTCAGTATCACGGCTTCGTCGACCAGGATGCGGTGAGCAGGATGTATCTCGCGGGCCCCGCGCTGCTGGAAGTGGGCCTTGCGGCGGTGCAGAACCTGAACCTGCGCGCGGTGGCGCAGCCGATCCTGCAGCAGCTGGCGGATGAGTCGGGAGAGACGGTCCACCTGGGGGTGCTGATGGGCACCGAGGTCCTCTTCATGGACGCGATCGAGAGTGAGGCCGCACTCCGGGTCAGCGTTCGCATCGGTCGTCAGATCCCGGCGCACGCGACCAGCCTGGGCAAGGCGATGCTGGCCGCCCTTCCGCAGGAGCGGGTCGAGCACCTGTACCCGGACGACGACCTCATCGCTGTGACCGAGCGGACGATCACGAAACGTGCCGACCTGTTCGACGTCCTGGATCGAGTGCGCGAGCAGGGCTACGCGGAGAACCTCGAGGAAGGTGAACCAGGGGTCGGCTCGATCGCCGTCGCCGTGCGCGATGGTGGCACATTGATCGGGGGCCTGAGCATCGCAGCCCCGCGAAGCCGGATCCGGAAGGCCGAGCGCGACCGATTCGCAGCTCTGCTGATCGACGCGGCGGCGGAGCTCGTGACCGCGTTGCACGCCGGCGCGCAGTGACGCGACAACCGCTCGGTGTCAACGACTCTCGACGGTTCGCACGAGGTAGTCCCAGACCGCTGAGATCGCCCGGGCGTTGTAGATGTGATCCCGTTTCGCCGCTGACTCGTCCGCGTCCGACCAGGTCGGCCAGCCTCCGAACGCGTTCGTCCGCATCTGCTGCTCGCAGGCCCGTTCCAGCAGGAGGGCGGTGACCGTCGCCGACTTGATGTCCGGACCGACCGTGACGATGCCATGGTTGACGAGGAACAGCGCGTTCCTGTCGCCGAGGGCGGCCGCAACCTCGCGACCGAGGGGCCTGGTCATGATCAGGTCTGCGGTCTTCGTGAAGCGCGGCACATCCGGCGGCACGAAC
Source organism: Microbacterium sp. (assembly GCF_044508325.1). Taxonomy (GTDB): domain Bacteria; phylum Actinomycetota; class Actinomycetes; order Actinomycetales; family Microbacteriaceae; genus Microbacterium. Next base: position 9,599 of record NZ_JBIQHX010000003.1, read on the forward strand.
AGGTTCGCCGCATGACTCACCGGTCGAAGCGATTGGCCGGACGCGGCCAGCGCGACCGCATGAGGGGCGTGCGTGTGGACCACGGCGCCGACATCGGGCCGGGCGAGCATGATCTCGGTGTGGATCGGGTACTCGTTGTGCCGTGTGCCGGCTCCGCTCTCGACATTGCCGTCGGGCGAGACGAGGTGCACGCGATCGGCGGTGACCTCCTCCATGCCGTACTCGGCCTCCTTGATCCAGACGCCCCTGCCGTCTGGGTCCCTCATCGAGGAGTGACCCCAGATGAGGTCGCCTTGATGGTTGGCCGCCAGGATCCGGGATGACACGGCGACAAGTTCTCTGATGTCTTCTCTCATGGGTCGTCGACTCCTTCGTGCGCGCCGGGGCGCGGCTGATGACGCCCGTCGCGCGGGCAGGGAAAGAGGTAGGGTCAGGCAGGCGCGCGTTCCGGGAGGCCGATCATCTTCCGGTACTCGTTCGCCGTGGCGGGCGTTCTCCCCAGCTGCGCGGCGATGTCGCGAGCGCGCGTCAACAGCTCGAGATTGCTGGCGAGGAGTTCGTCGCTGTTCGGGTATCGCCAGCAGCTGTCCTCGAGCCCGACGCGGATGTTGAGGCCCATCATGGTCGCCAGCGTCGTCAGGTACAGGCCTGCGCGCCCGGCGACGCAGACGGTGATCGAGGCGGCCGGGTCGAGCCCGCGGATCTGACGGACCATGAGGAACAGGTGCGTGGCCATGGACTCCGTGCCGTCGACCCAGGCGCCCGAGATCAAGGTGCGTCCGATATCTACGGGCAGCCCATACAGGATGATCCAGTTCGTGGGACCGAGCTTCGGATCGACGACCCCGGTGTCGAAGAGGCGGCGCTTGGCGAACTCGACCTCGCCGGAGCTGTGGATGACGATCTCGGGGCTTGCTCCATGATCGAGGATGGTCTTGACGGCGGGGGCGACGAAGGACTCGGGGTGGCCGGCGGCGCAGGGAGCAACCTCAGCCTGCCCGGTGGTCACCGGGGCGAGGCACTCAGCGAAGGTGCTGCCGTTGAGCACGTTGAGATTGGACACGAAGTCGCTGCCGAAGCGTTCCCGCAGCGGCTCGAGAACCATCCCGTAGGCCTCGGTGGAGGGCAGGTCGCGGTCGAGGCGTCGCCCGCTCGAGTCGGTGACCCAGGTGAAGTCGATGTGCACTCCGCATGCGCCGGCTTCGATGACCTCTGACGCCGAGTCGATGAAGTCCTGCAGATCCATCCCGTAGCCTCCGGCGACCTCGCCCACACCTGACCTGCCGGCGACGGCGACGTTGATGGCGATCTTCTTGGGAATGTCCCATGCGGGCTGGAGCGTGGCATCCGCCGTGAATGCGTACTCTTCCATCTCTGTACGGGCGGCCTCCCACAGGGCCGGGGGCGTGTCAGTCACGACGTTCTCCTTCGGGTCTGAATGGAACAAGTAGACCACCGCACACGAGTCTCCGCAACCCAGAATTCTGCATAGCAGACAGAAAATCCCATCTAGGCATTGCATTCTCCACGATCTCATGGTCTAGTTAGTTCTGTCACACAGACACGAAGTCCCAGTTGCTCGACTCATCGCGGTGAATGCGATCTAGCGAAGATGGACGACAGCTGCCTGCCCGAAACGAAGGAGTCTCCATGGCTGAGAACAGCGGCAAGCCCGTCGACGAACTGCTCAGGGAGTCAGGGTTCGACGGTGTGCACTGGCAGCACCTCGAGTACCCGGGGCTCGGGCCCGACGGGATCCCATGGGTGTGCGCTGAGCGCTCCGCCCGCTCGACGCTCGCCGATGGAAAGCTCAGCGTCACCATCGACCGGTTCGAGATCGAGCACGCGATCCAGCCCGTCGACAACTGCAAGCATGTTCTTCTGTCCACGGAGACGTTCGAGGTCCCGGCCGACGGATGGCTGTCGGCGTCTGCTCGGGTGAGTGCCGAGAACATCAATGCGACCCCGCGCGACTACCGTGACGGCTTCGCCACGCTCATCCTGATCGAGCCGTCGACCGGCTGGGTGTTCGACTGCGGTGTCACAGGAGATCAGGTGTTCGCCATCCACGAGAGGCTCCCGCTGCCCGATGTGACGGCGTTCACCCGGATCGTGCAGGACCCCCTGGCGCGAGTGACGCGCGGGCCGGGCGAACCTCACGAGTTCCGCATGGTGCTCGACGCGGCGAACCGCACGGCGACGTGGTTCATCAACGACAGGCTGGTGTTCGAGGCATCCGCCGTCGTGATCCCCGCTCGCGTGAACGTCGGCCTCGGGATCTTCACCCTTCACCCCACGGACGGCGAGCACAGCCGCTCGCTGCACGGCCAGGGAATCGCCGCGTCCTGGGAAGACATCCGCATCGACACCTCGCGATGAACCGATCTTCCTGTTACACCCCCGACTCAATCGATCGACAAAGGAGCCTCAGATGACAACGAACATCAGGCGCGGCAAGGTGCCGCACTCGCAGACCGGTATCACCCCGTATCTCGACGAGATCTACACCATCGAGGGATTCTTCGGCGACTGGGCGATGCTGTACCGCTCGCACAACGTCGGGCACCCCACCGAGTGGTCCAACGACAACCTCATGAACCTCGGCTCGGACACCAACCTCCTGGTGCCCTCCGACCGTGATGACGCCGCCGGCGCGCCGATGCCGCTGCTGGAGGGCGACGGGATCGTCGTCTCGCTCTCGCGCCGCAGCGCCCCGATGCCGTTCCTCGAGAAGAACGCCGATCACCACCAGATCCGCTTCTACCACCGCGGTGCGATGACGCTCGAGACGGAGCTGGGGCCCCTGGAGGTGGAGGCGGGCGATTTCGTCGTCATCCCGCGGGGCATGATGTTCCGCGAGGTTCCCAAGACCAACGACAACGCCGTCATGATCTTCGAGACGCGTGCCCCAGTGCACCCTGCCGAAGAGCTGTGGGACAGTGTGGGGTTCAGTGCGTTCGCGATGGACTACACGCTCATGCAGGTCCCCACACCGCAGGAGTGGACCGCCGAGGAGATCGAGGTCGCCACGGACGTGCGCGTCCGCTTCAACGGACAGTATGAGAAGCTCTCGTTCTCATTCAACCCGCTCCGCGACGTCGTCGGCTGGATGGGCGATCCGGTCATCTACAAACTCAACGTGTGGGACGTCCCGGGGATGGGGACGAACAAGGGGTTCCTGCCGCCTCCCAGCGGCGCCGTCCTGCTGGGCGAGCACAAGGAGTTCCTGTTCACGATCCAGGCACCCCGGCCCTACCCGAACACGCCCGCACCAGGCGGCAGCTACGGTGCGCCGGCCCACCGCAACGACTACGACGAGCTCTGGTTCAACCACCGCTCCGACCAGGCCAAGCAGACAGAGGGGCACCTCTGGCGGCTCGCGCCAGCCGTGGTGCACCCCGGCCTGAAGCGGCCTCCGGCTTACCCGGACAACCCGGTCGAAGAGGTCCGCGAGTGCAAGATCAACTTCGACACGCACTCACGCCTGGCATGGACGGACGAAGCCCGCGCCGCCTTCCTGCCCGATCCGCACGTCGCCGTGTACACGAGTCTCTACGGCGCCCACATCGGTGTGGTGCCGGAAGAGGCCACCCGACACGTCAAGAAGTGACGGAGCCCGACGATGAGAGTACTGACCTATGGCGCCACCGGCGTGCAGGGCGGCGCTGCGGCGCGACAGCTCGCGAAGACGGATCACGAGATCGTCGCGCTCCTTCGGGAGCCCGAGCAGCTCGGCTCGCTTGCCGACCTGGGCATCGTCGCCGTGGGCGGCGACGCGGAGGATCGAGCAAGCCTGGATGCCGCGACCGCCGGGGCGGATCGCGTCGTCTTCCACCTCCCGCTCGTCTTCGATCGTGAGACCGGCGTGCGGATGGCTCGCAATGTGCTCGAGGCATCCCAGGCCGCAGGTGTCGGCCTGGTGATCTTCAACACTGGGAGCATCGTCCCGTCTGAGCCCAGCCCGTACCTGCACCTCGATCTGAAGCGCCAGATCGTCGACATGGCCGAGGAGATCGGCCAGCCGATGATCTCGCTTCGACCGCGGCTCTACTACGAGGTGCTGGGCGAACCGTGGGTCAAGAGCGGTCTCGTCGAGCAGTCGACCTTGGCCTATCCGCTGCCCGCCGACCACAAGACGAGCTGGTGCACGGTCGAGGACGTCGGTGCGGTCGCGGCCGCCTGCCTGGAGCGCCCGGATCTCGCGGGCGCCGCGATCGAGGTCGGCGGACCGGACGCGCTCAGCGGGACCGACCTGGCAGACGCGTTCGGGCGCGCCACGGGCAGGCAGATCAACTACTACCCGCTGGCGGTCGCGGACTTCGAGAAGGGCCTCCAGCAGAACTTCGGCGACGCGGTCGGAACCGTCATCGCCGAGTCGTTCTACCACTTCGAAGACATCGGACCAGACGGAATGGTCATCCCGGACGCCGCGGCGACGGCCGCCGACCTCGGAGTGACACTCACCTCGATCGACGACTGGATCGCCCAGCGCAGCTGGGCGGACTGAGCGGACGGGAGCACAGACAATGGCGATGATCGCTCCTTCCGGACAACCGGACACGCAAGACTCGGCTGCCGCAGCGGTGCTGTTCAGCGAGTTCGGGCACGCGCTGGACACCAAAGACTGGCAAGCGTACGCAGCGCTCTACGGTCCCGATGGGTCATTGGCCCTCCCGGGCGGCAGCCCGGTTCCGCAATCCCGGCTCGAGGCGATCTGTGAAGCGGTGCTCGGTCGATTCCAAGAGACGCACCACATGATCACCAACGTCCTGTCCACCAGACAGGGCGCGGAGAATCACGTGACGGCGAACCTCCGAGCAGCTCACTTCTACCCCGATGACAGCCACGAGCCCTGGGTCGTGTACGGCCGCTACACAGCCACCACCTACCTGCGCGGGAAGAGTCTCGTCTTCAAGGATGTCGAGCTGGAGATCCTCTGGCAGACCGGGGATCAACCACCAGCTCCCAGGTAGCCCTTCGACGCTCACCCCCGCACACAGAGTAGTCCGAGCTCCTCCCTGTCATCCGTCGCGTTGTTTGACGATGGCGGCGTCACCCCCGGTGACGATTGGCGGGCGTGAGAACGCCCCCTGTCGCGCCGGCGGCATTCCGGCGGGGCGTTATTCGTCATGGTGACGTGGTTGTCGTCGCTCGTGACGGCGTGCTATTCGCTACTCCCGTGATTGCGCATTGCGCGGCGGTCAGGTCGACGATGCTCTTCTCGGCGGCGTAGGTCGCGATCAGCGCGGCGGCGAGGTTGTTGATCGCCCGCGGGTAGCCGCGGGCCGCCCCGTGGATCGCGGCGATCACGTCGTCGGAGAACAGCGCGTTTGGGCCGGCCGGCGAACTTCAGGTGGTGCCGGATGCAATCTCTGGTGTCCGCGACGCCCATCCCGGTGATCGTGTATCGGGTGGAGATGCGTTGATCGAGAGCGGCGAGGACGGTGAACTTGGGCCGCCGGCGCAGAGTGGACTGGCCAATCAGCAGTATCGCAAAGGGGGACCTGGTTCCATGCCGGTTACAAGACCTTGACCGCCGAGATCGAAGCGCAGATCCGATCGGACGCCTGAGTCGTAAAGAACGACCCGGACATCAACATCGCGCATTGGCGCTTCTATGCCAGTGCCGACACGAGCCAGTTGGTCGCGGACCCAAGGGTGCTGGATCTGCTTGAACAGTTCGACATCCACGGCTTCACCCGCCCCCACTAGGGAACAGAGAATTCGCTCTCACCGACCTGTCATTTCGGACGCGCGTACCCCACTTGGTCAAGACCGCAACGGCCGTTCCGCAACCCGATCGCGGATGTCCATGTGGGGTGCCGCGATGTCCGTGTCATGGATAGACCGCGCAGCATCCTGCACAGCCTCGCTGCGGCGATTCACCAGACTCTGGTAGCACTGTGACGCCGCTCCGTATCGAGCCGCGAGATCGTCGCGTGTGCCGCTGAGTGCTGCCGCGAGGTCGACACTCGAGGGTCGACCGTGCACGTCTGCGTGTTGGGCCGCAATCTGCCGATCGAGCTCGAGCAACCGGTGCCACGTTTCGCGCATCCACTCGGCCAACGCAACCAACTCCGCACCAGCAGGGTCCGGCGCGGGCCGTGCCGCGCGCCCGAGCTCCGCCCGTGCCGCGCGCACCGAGTCGTCGATGCTGACCTCGGGGATGCCGCGGAGCATGCTGTCCGCGATTCGCTCCCGGGCAGTAGCCGACGACGGTGCGATCGCGATGGCCTCGTTGTGCACGCGGCCGCGGGTCATGCCGACGTAGAGGCCCGCGGCATCCACTCCGGGACCGACGACGGAGGCGTCGGTGGTCTCTCCCTGGATGCCGTGCACCGTCGATGCGTATGAGAGGTGCATGTGCGCGGCGGCGTAGTCGCGGCTGACGGTGCGCACATCACCACTGTCGCCCATGCTGACCAGCTCGATTCCGGTCGCGGTGATGCGCTGGATGGTCCAGACCGCACGGTTCTCGACATCCGCTCCCTTGTCGTTTCGGCGGGTCTGCACGATGTCGCCTTCCAGCAGTCGCTGTTCGCCCTGCCCGACCGCGATGCGGTCCAGACGAAGCTGGCCGCTGTCGACACGGCGTTGCTGGATGGTTTCATTGATCGCGTCGGCCTCCTCGTTGGTGCTGGTGACCAGGGCGACCCGATGGTGGCCGGCGGTCCACCGGAAGTAGGCCTCGACCATGACATCGCGGGCTTGCACGTGATCGGAGACAGCATGGATGAGTCCGCGATCGTGGAGATCGGATGCCACGCCCAACGCGGCATCCTTCGATCCAGGTTCCCGCATCCGCAGCGTGAGGGCCGCGTAGTCCGGGTCGCGGAACCGGTGCACCGCGGTCAGTTCGACGACCGCGGTGGCGCGGCGGGTCATGCACGCCATCGCACCCGAGTGACCGACCGGGCGCGCCTGGAGGTGGTCGCCGACCATGGCGATGCCGGCTCCCGTGGCGGCCGCGACGGTGGCGAGCGCGTTCGCGGCGTGTAGGTCGACCATGCCCGCCTCGTCCACCACGATCCGGTCTCCTGGGCCGAGCGGAAACCGGCGTGCGCCGTCGTAGACGCGTCCCGTTGCCGGGTCGATGTCGCCGGGAGTCAGGCGAGTCCAGATGGCAGCGCCGGCGGTGTCGTGTCCCCAACGGAATCCGTGATCTGCGAGGAGTGCGTGCAAGCTGGACGCGGAGGTGCCGAGTTCGCGGCCGGCGACCGTGGCGGCCTTCTTCGTCGGGGCGACCACGACCATCCGATGCCCGTCTTGGGCGAGCACGCACTTCGCGACCCGCAGCATCGTCGTTTTCCCGGCGCCCGCGGGTCCGGTCACCGACACCAGCCGGTCCGTTCCCGCGATCGCCGCCGCGGCTCGCACCTGCCGTGCATCGAGTTCCAGAGCGTCCCGCAGCACGTCGCGGCCGGTCGCGATCACGGCTGCTTCGTCGGCTGCCTCCCCGGAGCGGGTCAGCTCGTCGAACCGGGCGGCGAGTTCGATCTTGAGCGCCGCGGTCGCGGAAGCCACGTACCCCTTCACGTGCGCGGGACGGTCCCCGTCGTCCGCGAGCAGATCGACAGTCAGCCCGAGAGCGCACCGGATCACCTCGTCGATCACGTCATGGAGGTCGGCTCGGTCGGCAATGACACCGGATGCCGCGACCGCACGTATCGCACCGGCTCTCACGTCGAACAGACTGAACCGTCCACCACAGCTCGCGGACCGGGCATCGGCCTCCACCACCGCGCGCGCCGCCAGCAGCGCGGTATCCAGCACTTCGGGTGACGGCCCCCGCACCGGCACGGCCGAGCGGGCAGAGCGGATGGCAGGGTCGATCGCGGCGAGTTCGTCGCCGATGAGCTGTTCCCACGCGGTTTCGTCGATGTCAGCGGGCTTGTTCGGGCGGGCCTTCGCCCACGCCATCCGGTCGATCTGGTGCAGCTGGTCGGGGCTTGGTTGAAGGCCCGGATGCTCGGAGCGCCACGCGGCAAGAAGCACCGCCCGGTTCGCCTCGATCTGCGTTGATCGGCGCGACAACGGTCGCACGGCATGGGCGAGCTCGGCGATCTCCCCGTCATCGTTCAGCGTGAACCCGTGCCGTGCCAGCGCGTGCCGCCACCGGGGGTCGGTGCGGGCGGCCAGCTCCCCCTCCGCGTTGATCAGGGTGTGCATCTTCATCGCGACTCGTGAGTCAATGTTCGACCACTTGCCGTCCTCGCCCTGCACCTTCACGCTCAGCCACAGATGCCGGTGAATGTGCGGGTCGAGCGCGCGCGACCGTCTGTGCTGCAGCTCGACCACCTCGATGCGGTGGAGGGCTTCCCGGATGCGCCCGCCGGCGCCGCGGCGTGCGTTCAGCTCGCGCTGCCACAGGGTGATGATCCGGTCGCGCAGGCGGTCCTGCAGCGCCTCGAACTCGGCCGCGAGCTCGGGGGTGATCAACGCAACGATGCTGTACGACTTCGGTGCATTGATCGTGCCATCCAGGATCAGGTCCGCGTCCGGAGACGTCAGGTCACGGCCTCGCCGCTCGTCGGTCTCCGGGTCACGGGCGTCGACCCAACGGCGCAGACCCTCCTCGTCGAGCGTGTCGGTATGGATCGTGCCCGCTTCGACGATGAATCGGGTGACACCACCGCCGTCTACGTCACCGTATGTGGCGAGCGCGTCGACACCGGCGGAGCGCAGGTGCGAGTCGCACGACCCCTGGAACGCGTAAGCGAGCGCCTGTCGAACCCCACGGGATCCGACACCCCGCTTCCAGCGCTCGAGACCACCGCGCATGGACCAAGGCTAGACCGGCTTTGCTGAACTCGCTACGAGTTACACAGAAAGTGCCTGCGTGCATTGCTGTTCGATTGCCCGATCCAGTTCGAATGCTCGGGCTTGCGGCGCGTGGTTTGCTCGTTCTGGCGGGGTCGGCGACCCGGGCGTCGTATTTGCGTCGGCGGTCGCTCATCGGACGTTCGTGCGGGCGGGTCATGCGCGCGGTGGCGGCTGGGCATCCACGGCAATCGCCTCGACACCCGGGCCACGTGCGCACGAGGACCGGCGTGCGTGCTCAACATAGGACTGTGGTAGACAGAGTCCCCTGCGATGTTGAACGTCAAGTTGCAGCTTGTTCGTCAACTTCGTCATTGCTCATCCAGGCGTAAGCGGCGTCAACTGCCCCTTCGTCAGTTCGGAGAATTCGCAAGCAGGTACGGACGAGGGAGTAGAACTGGTCGCCCCGGGCGTTTGCCAGCTCGACGTTGACGCCATAGTTCAGCGAGAGACTGGGCATCAGATGCATCGCGTGGAGCACATTGAGGCACGGCTCCATCGCATGTGTCTCAATTGACCACCATTCCGAGTTGGCGGCACGGCTCGCAACAAACGCCCGTTCCGTCCTGCGACCGGCCGCGCAGGTTGTGAAGACCTGGCATCCAGCCCCACAGTGTACGTGGTGATCGAGGCGAAGACCGGCGCGACAGCCAACGTCATCTGGAAGGACGACGCGACGGTCATCCCGCTCGTGATTCGCCCGAGCCACGTCGTCGGGCGCGCGTGCACACCACCGCCCGACTGCCGGTCGATCAACCGGGCCAACATGAAAGAGCACAAGAAGGCGTGAAGAAGCTGGCGCCGGCGCTCGCGCAGGACGACCGGTTCAAGGACGAGGCGGCGATCAGCGCGCAGCTATCAGCGCTCAATTTGGCCGCGGATAGCTTCTTCCAGAGCTTCGCGCTGCGCACGAAGCGGGAGGCACGGGAGAAGCTGCGTCAAACGAATCGCCGGCCCGGTCAGTCGCGCCGCGCCCGTGCAGGAAGTTGATGTAACAGCTAACATCTGTTACATGATCGATGTCGGACGCCTATCGTTGGATGAGCTGTCGGCGTTGCGTGCAAGCGTCACCAGCGAGATTCGCGCTCGGCAGGCACCCAATCGCACCTGCGCGGCGTGCGGGCGGCAGTTCACAGCACGGAGTGACGCTCAGTACTGCGGTACACGGTGCCGAGTTGCAGCGCATCGGCTGCGTCAACGGAAGGGACTCCCTATGAGCATCTCCGGCATCGGATACGAGGGTCTGACCCTGGACGCGTTCATCTCGAAGCTGCGCATTCGTGGCATCAAGACGCTCGTCGACGTCCGCCTCAACGCTATCTCGCGCAAGCGCGGCTTCTCGAAGCGCGCCCTCGCGGATGCGCTGGGAGAGGCAGGCATCGCCTATGTCCATTTGCCGGCGCTCGGGAACCAACGCGACAACCGCGCCGGGTATGGCGAGCTTGAGTCTGACCTCGCGAACGAGGCCCGCGACCGTTTTCGCAAGGAACTCCAGTCCGAGGCAGCCACGGCGGCGCTGCAAGAGGTCGCTGATCTCGCGCATGCGGGCGAAGTGGTGCTGTTCTGCTACGAGCAGGATGAGCAACACTGTCATCGCGAGCAGGTGCTCGAACAGGTGCGGCTGCTGATCGCCCGCGACCTGGTGAAATCCTAGAACAGAGTCGGTGCGGGATCGACCGCGTCCTCGGACCGCGGCCAGTACACGCCGAGGACACTGAACTTGCCCCGGCGAGCAGCGAGCTCGAAGTTTCCCATGTAGAACCCGGACTGACGTTCGGGCGCGAACATTTGCTCAAGGAACTTCTCGGTGACACCCGCCTTCACATCCTCGCCTCGATGGCGAAGCCGATTCTGCAGTGACGTCAGCTCCCAGTCGAGGATGCGGCCCTGGTGCCCGGGGCAGGCAGCGTCCGCGCACCGGTAACGGTAGCGAACCTTGAACTCCGGCTCCTTAAGGATGGCGGGAATCGAACCGCTCATCGGGATGAGTGCCGACGACTCCTTGTCGATACGCGCCTGCATCTTCGCCAACTGCTCTGGCGTCCACTTCGGATGCGGCTCGAACTCGAGCCGGTCGACATCCGCCGGGTACACGAGACCGAGGGATGGAGCCGACCCATCAGCGGAAGCGGCGCGCATCAGCTCGCAGGTAGTTGTGGGCTGTAGCAGTCCGATGATCTTGTGGCGTGCCTTCCATGGCGGGAGGTTCTCGACTACGTTCCAGGAGTCCTGCGTCGGGGAGTAGCTTTCGCGCCGCGTGTCGGAGTCCTTGCGCCGCACCTCCAGCTCGATGACGTCGTATTTCTTGAACTGGGCCTCGCCGTCGAGCCAGCGGAACGCGATCGGGTACAGCCGAATCCAGCTCAGCTCATCACCGTCGATGCGGACGCCGGCAACGCAAGACGTGTCCCCGTAGCTCGTCGAGGGCTGCGGCGTCGCCTTCACCGTGATCAGCACCCGCGCTCGTTCGCCTTCCACCCTCATAGCGCGAGCATATTCCCGAGATCGGACACCGCCGCGAAGAACACCGTGGTGAGACGGGAGTTCGTGCCATCATTCGATGTGCCCTTCGATGAAGAGTCCGCCGCCGCGCCGTCCTCCGTTCCCGCTGTCGCGTTCGTCATTGAGGACGCGGACTTGGTGATGCTCGGTATGAGTCCTGAGCGACCCGTTCCCACGCCACTGATCGATTTCTGTCGGGCTGCACTGGGGCTGCTTGCGCTGCGACCCGACGAAGTGAAACTCGTCATCGCGGGCGATTTTGTCGAATCGGTGAAGGCTCGGCTCGCCGATGGACCGTACCGCGACTCGTTCGACTTGGAACGAGGAGCTGGCTCCGTCGGGGCGAAGACGCTGGTCGTTGACGGCGAGGTGCATGTCGTGTTTCCGGCATTCCTCTTTCTCGACTCGGACGCTTCGCGTCAGCACCTCTCACTGGAGGACGCAGAGCAAATCGTGGCGAGTGATGAGGCGCGAGCCAGCATGGCACGGCGCACCGCAATCCACGAGGCGCAGCACGTCTCCATGGAGCAGGCAGGGGAGGACAACCCAGACTTGTCCGCAGCTGGCTGGGCGCGCCAGAACTTCTTGAACGTGGCGCATCAGGTGATCTCCGAATACCGCGCGGAGCTTGGCGTACCTCGCGAACTGCGAGAGGAGTACGAGACCGACTTCCCTTTGGAGAGTCTGCGCCATTTGCAGGCAGCACTCCAGCGCTACGTGGTCACCTACCAGGGGCACGGAGACGTCGATCGCCTTGCCTACGAGGTCGTCCAGGAGACACACCACATGTGGAAGGCGCTCGCCTATGTCGCGGCTGCTCGCCGTGTGATGGGGTCCGAGACTGGCGCGCCTTTCCCCGACGACGTCGCCGAGTCAGACCTATGGAGGCTCATGGCTGAGGACCATTGGGATGATCTCGAACGCCTCCTGAGCGACATCCCGCCCGGTGGGGTCCGGGTCGACCCGAGCGACCTCGAACGGTGGACGGATGAGCTTGCCGACACGCTCAATGCGTGGCTGACCGACTTCGGCTTCGTATGGGAAGACCTGGCGGATGGTCGGTCGAGGTTCTGGATGGAGCCAGCAGACTTCATCTTCTAGCTGCTGTCGCTCGCTCCTACGCGCTGACCGCTCGGTGGACCGAGCTCTTCGAGACGCCGAGCGCACGGCCGATCTGCGTAAGGCTCTGGCCCTCAGCGCGCAACCTCTTCGCGAGCTCGCGGCTCGCCGTCGTCATCACGCTCGGGCATCCGAGCTTCACCCCACGGAGACGTGCGGCGTCAAAGCCCGCTTTGGGCGCTCGATCAAGATGGCGCGTTCGAGTTCCGCCCTCGCGAAGAAGAGTGTCAGGAGGAACTGGCCAGCGGGCCCAGCGACGAATCGAGCCCTACGGCCGCGCTCCGCAGTGCCACCCCGCGCTCGCGCAGAACCTCGACGACCACACATGCCGAACGCGCGTCACGAGAGAGCCGGTCGAGCCACCGAACGACGAGTGAGTCGACTCCGCGAAGCTGTCCGGACGTCGTCGCCTTCCCGCGAGACCTTGGTGTCGGAGACAATCGTGATCCGGTTCTGGTCATGAACGCTGGCGACGACAAGTGTCATAGGACCTTGACCCTTGGCGAATTGGCGGGCTAGCGAGTCCCGCGGATGGGGTTTCGCGTGAGCCGCTCGCGGACCTGGGTGGGCAGTACCTTGTGGTCCCAGAGGGTGCGTGCGGCGAGATCAGAGGCTTGCACGTCGCCACTGGCAAGTCCGGGGCGCAGTGCCGATAGTGCCCGATGAGCGTCGTGTGCGATGTCCAGGATCACGTCCGTCCCGGACAGGTGCAGGTGTGGCGCCGCGATGGGCACCGCGTCGGGGTCGACGAGGAGGCTAGGGGCCACGACCGTGCTGACGGAGTCAGCCGGCCATTCATCGACTCCTTTGTCTGCAGCCATCGAGTCGAGGTGGGTATTGGCCTGGCGGACATAGTCCATGCTCAGCCGCTGGGTCGTCTGCTCGCTCTTGGCTTCCAGGGTGATCCACAGGTCTTCCCATACCCATGCCGCGTCAGCGCGCCCCTGGCCGGCTGGCTTGAAGGAGTCGGCGCCCAGGAACCTGCCCAGTTCGACTAGACCCACTTCGTATGGTCCCGCGTCGGACTGTGCGAGCTGCCCGAGCATGGTTTGTGCGCGCGAACCGAACGTGCTGCTTGACCGGAGCGGGCCGCCCAGCAAGGCGAGGATCCGGGTGATGGCGTCCTGGTCGCATTGTTCTGGTGCCGCAGCTTCCGGTGGCAGCGGCTGTACTTCACGGAGCCAGACCGTTCCGGTCGCGGCTGCATGGGCGAGCTTGAGGAGTTCCGCGGCGCGTGCGGTGGCGCCTGGTGTGCCGGCACTTGCCGCGAGGCTGAACCACGAACTGGCGAAGTATGCCCACAGGGCCCTGTAGGGCCTGGCAGCGGCGGCAGTGAGTCCCTCCATGACGCCAACGGCCGCGCGGGCGGCCGTGTCCCAGTCGCCGAGCCACGCGTGTCTCCACGCGACGACTTCATAAGCGGCACTGTCCGCGAGGGCCGCGGCAAGAGGTTGCGCGGTGCGTACGCCGCGGGCTCGAGCGTCCGCGATGGCCGGCTCGCCGAGCCTGCGCCAATCTTCGTCTTGCTCGAGGGCGCTGTGGGTGAGCGCCACAAGATTGCTGTAGCTGGTGGTGCTGGCCAGGAGGCCGAATTCGATCTCGGCTTGCAACTCGACCGGCATCGATTGCGTGTTGTCGTTGTCGGAGAGGTATCGCAGCAGCTCCTCGCCCAGGATGACAACCACGGCCCAGTCCTGTGGTCCGCGGGTGCAACGGCCGGCACCTTGCACGACCCGGGTGCGGATACGCTCCGCGAGCACATCGCTGGCTCGAAGCTTTCCGCTGAGGAAGCGGTCCTGCAAGTGTGACGCGGTGGGCACTTCCGCCATGATCATGAATCGACAACTCTGATCCGCCAGGTCCATTCCGTCGTACCGGTTCGCAGCAATGAGCGTTCCCCGGGCCGCAGCCTTGAAGGCGGTCACCGATGTGTCAGAGGCGACGAATCGCTCCGACGATGGCACGCCAAGGTGGTCAGCGATGGTGGTCGCGGTCGGCCGCCGCTGGGTCAGCACAAGCCGCTTCGCAGCGAGCTCGGCCAGTCGCTGCAGCGCGGTGGGTTCGTCAGGGATCTCCAGCCCGTCGAGTTCGTCGGGTGCGGTCGCCTCGACCACCGTTAGATCGGTGGCCGGGTCGAACTCTGCGAGGTCGGGGAATACGAAAAAGCGCCGACCGCTTCCCGTGCGCTCCCACGCCGCCGGTGAGGGGATACGGGCGATGGGCGAGCGTCCAAAGGCGCGTTCGAGCTCACCGGCTTCCCCCAGCGTCGCGGAGAGATAGATCCTCTGCGCCGGGTCCGTGTACGCCGCATGCTCGAACGTGGGTGGGATCATCGGCCGGATGTACCAGCCGGCCCGTGACACGTAGAACAGGCACGAAGCAAGGTTCGCTCGGAGCATACTGAACCGGAATCGCGCGTCACTGCCACTGGCGAATCCCGCGTCCAGAATGGAGTCGATCTCACCATGACGTTGGTGCACCGCTGACAGGGGCAGCAGACGCACTTCATGAGCGGTCGACGTGTCGGCGCCCTCTCCGCCCATTCTGGTCGCGAGCTGCGGGTCGATGGCGTCGCCGAACGCGTCGAACAAGTCGTGATACACGGTCGAACTGCGCTCTACCTCCAGCGCCCACGCCTCGGCGACATATCCCTCCGCGGCGTGTGCGTCATCGAAGATGAGAGTCTTGGCGTCCGCAAGGTGCGAGTGGGAGTTGAAGATGTGGGAGTACGTCGTGACGGCGATTGACTGCGACCTCGTGTACGTGGTCACCTGTCGAGGGTCCCAGCTTCGGTGCGAGTCGATCAGCGCGTGTGCGTCGATTCCTTGCCGCGCTGCCGCCTCGGCCACTTGTAGCGCGAGTTGCCTTGTCGGGCAGGCGTACACGACCCGCTGCCCCAGACTTCGTCGACGCCACTCGCCGACGAGCAGCCCGACCAAAGTCTTGCCTGAGCCGGTCGGCAACTCGAGGGCGATATCTAGCGTGTCCAGATGATCTCGCTGGTAGTCACGAAGCTGATCCACCTGATGCGACCATAGCGCGCCCACCCCGTCCCTCCGGCGCGGGAGTTCACCGAACAGGATCTCCGGCGTTGCGGCGGCGACCTGCGACCGTCCGGGTGTCGGAAAGACGGGACGAGCGGGTCGGGGAACATTGGTCATCTGGGAACTTTCAGGCAAGGGCAAGTGGCATGTGGCAAATCTACCGACCACAGAGCGCTGCGTGACTTAGGCGCCCACACCGGAGTCACCTCGATCGCTACTCTCAGAGCATGACGACAGGTCTAGCAGCTTGACCAGCGGCGGCACGGCCTCGTGAACGCGCCGAAGCTGCACCATTTCGTGCCGCGGTTCTATCTAAAGCGGTTTGCAGATCGCGACGGCAGGCTGTGGGTGTGGGACCGCATTGCCGATCGGGTGTATGCGACCAACCCGTCCGCGATTGCGGCTGAGACCCATTTCTACTTCCATACCGACCTTGCCGAGCACGGCCACGACCCCCTGACTATGGAAAGTCAGTTCGCATCACTGGAAGGCACGGCTTCCGTGCTCACGGAGAGGTGGCTTGGTTGGATCCGTGCCCATCACCCCGGGGACACTCTCGAGGTCTCGCGGGATGATCGCGACACCGTCGGCCTATTCGTCGCGCTCCAGTTTCTGAGGACAGCGGACACGCGGGATACCTTGGCGAAGTTCGCCTCCCGCAACGGCGCGCCGGCGCCGACCGGTGCGGAAGCGCGTGGGATTCATCTCAATGTGCTGTGGGACGAAGACCTCGTGGACAGCATCGCCTCACGGCTGATCGACTGCACGTGGGTCTTCGCGAAGAATGGCTCCTCCACTCCCCTGGCAACCTCAGACAATCCCGTGGCGTTTCGGACCGATGACAATCGGATGTGGCTGAAGCGAGCGATCCTGTCGGAAGGGACGTACCTCGTCTATCCGCTCGCTCCGGACGTCATCATGTACGGCTACCCCACTGACGGACGATATGGAACTGCCGCGGTCGCCCGGTTCAACAATCAGATCTCGCCCGTCGAACTCTCCGACGGCATGGTCCGTAGCGAGAACACCGCGCAAGTGTTTATGGCATCCCGTCACGTCCTTTCCGCGCAGCCGGACTTCGCTTGGGCCGAGGACTTCGCGCGAACCATCGGCACGGACTCCTACGCTCCACGGCAGAGTTGACGCCGGGGGTGCCGCGCGGCTCTCGGCATTTGCCCGGGCATCATGGGATCAAAGCGAGTCAGGTTCTGTGGTTCTGTCATAGAGCGCTCCCGTTCTGATCACGGTCAAGGCCTTCCCAGGGCCTTCGGAAAGGTACGGTGACACGGTCTGCGTTTCCGGCGTGTGCCTGGACACGCACCGGCGCGAAAGCCAACCCCGACCGGATGCCTCGCCCCGCGACACCGAGAACGCGTTGCGGTGGGTGCTCGGAAGTGAGTAGGGACTTTCCTTGACACGTGAGTGAGTTCTCCCGTAGCGGACCCCGCAAGGCCGCCTGCGCGTCTGTCCGCAATTGCTCCGGCGTCACCCCGCAGCGGCCGCCCGCTCCGCTTCCCCACGCGTCTTCTCGTAGAGCCCCATCGCAACTAATACCTCCACGATCGCCCCGAAGTCGCCTTTCTGCAACAGCGCCTTCATGGCGTTGCTGTGCCCGGCGGCTGACGCATACATCACATCCTCAAGCTCAGCGACGATCGTCGGTGATGTCTCGAAGTCGATGGCCGTGTTGGCCATGGCTTCGGCTTGGATCTTGGGGTTGTCGACCACGTGGCGGAGGATCGTCTCGGCGGCACTGACACCGTTGACTTCATCGACGTCTGACCCGGCGAAGAGGGCGTTGATCTTGTCGAGCACGTCTTGCAACAGCCCGTACTTCGCCTCGCGCGGCTGCGCCGACCCGGCCGCAGTGATCCCGGCCAGCTCGCCCGATTCACCCGGCGTCAACTCCAACGACTGCGCCTCGAGTTTGCGGAGCCGGTAGTGGGTGAGCACGATGTCGTCTGTGTTGATCGCGGTGGCGTCCGGTTCGTCGCGTTCGATCGCGCGCCGGTAGACGCGCAGGAAGATGGCCCACTTCTCGATGTCGGTGTCGCCGTAGTCCATGATCTGCGACAGGAAGTCGTAGGCCCGCACGAACGCGAACACGGTGCTGCGGAACTCCTCGAGCCGCCCCTTCTCCAGCTCGTCGCCGTCGTCGACCGCGGCCCGCCACCGGTCCCAGAACACGTCGCGGGAGGCCTTGATGTGGGAGTACAGGGTGTTGTGACTGTGCTTTGTGAGCCAGGCATCCACCACCGCGTCCACATCGTGGGTGTCGATGATGTTCATCGCGCGCAGTTTGCCGAGCATGTCGTGGATGATGTTCGGGTCGCTCGGCATCGTGAGCTCGGCGTCCTCGAAGTACACCTGGAATGCGGCACGGATCTCGTCGGGATCGTTGACGAAGTCGATGACGTACGTGTTCTCCTTGCCGGGGATCACCCGGTTCAGCCGCGACAGGGTCTGCACCGCGGTGATCCCTGACAGCTTCTTGTCGACATACATTCCCACTAGCAGCGGCTGGTCGAACCCGGTCTGGAACTTGTTCGCGACGATCATCACCTGGAACTCGTCGCCACCGAACGCCACCTCGAGCTTGCGCCCTTTCAGCCCCGGGTTCATGGATGCCTCGGTGAACTCGTCCGGGCCGGACTCGGTATCGGTCACTGCACCCGAGAACGCGACCAGCGCCCCGATCTGCCTGTCGAGGTGGTGCTCTTTCAGGTAGGCGTCGATGGCGAGCTTGTACCGCACGGCCTCCTTGCGTGACCCGGTGACGACCATCGCCTTCGCCCGGCCGCCGAGCTCGCTGCGCACGTTCGTGCGGAAGTGCTCGACGATGATCGCGACCTTCTGCGCGATGTTCGTGGGGTGCAGCCGCACCCACCGCATCACCTCGCTGCCGGCCTTCGCCGTGTCGATTTCGACATCCAGCCTGGTCGCGGTGTCGGTGTGGGCGAGGCGGAACGCGAGATCGTAGGTCAGGTAGTTCTTCAGCACGTCGAGGATGAACCCCTCCTCGATGGCTTGCTTCATCGAGTACAGGTCGAACTCGCGCTTCACCCCCGTCTCATCTTCGCGGCCGAAAAGCTCGACCGTCTTGCCCTTCGGGGTCGCCGTGAACGCGAAGAACGAGATCGTGCCGATGCCGACCTTGCGGGCCATCACGTCGGCGAGCACGTCTTCGACGTCGATGGATGCCTCCTCTCCGGCATCCGGATCGTCCGAGGTGTTCGCACCCGCCGTGAGGACCTGCTTGAGGGATGCCGCCGCCTCACCGCTCTGCGACGAGTGGGCCTCGTCGGCGATGACCGCATAACGACGACCCGCAAGGCCCGCGTTGCTCTCGATGGTCGTGAGCGCGTGCGGGAAGGTCTGCAGCGTCACGCCGATGATCTGTTTGCCGGCCAGCAGCGCGTCGGCCAGCTGCGCGGATTTAGACGCGTCACCGCCGCGGGTGATCGCCTGGAACACCCCGGACGTGGTCTCCAGTTGCTTGACCGCCTTCTGCAGCTGCCCGTCGAGCACCTGCCGGTCGGAGACCACGATGACACCGTCGAACACCTTCGTGCCGTCCGGATTGTGCAGCTGAGCCATGCGGTGCGCGGTCCACGCGATCGAGTCGGTCTTGCCCGACCCGGCGGAGTGCTGGATCAGGTAGTTGCGGCCCGGGCCCTCGTCGAGCACCGCGCGCTCGAGCTTCGTGACCGCCCGCCACTGGTGGTAGCGGGGGAACCGCAGTGCCCTGTCGTACGTCTTCTTCCCGTCGATCGGGTCGGTCTTCTCATCGAACCGGTAGTGCAGAAACCTGCCCACGAGATCCAGCCACGTGTCGCGGTCGAGGATCTCTTCCCAGAAGTACGCGGTCGGGCTCGTGCCCGGGATCGCGGCGTTGCCGGCGCCGTTGTTCTTGCCTCGGTTGAACGGCAGGAACCGGGTGTTCGAGCCGTCGAGCTTGGTGGTCATGTGCACTTCTTCGTTCGTGACGACGAAGTGCACCAGCGCGCCGCGGCCGAAGGTGAGCAGCGGCTCGCCCTCGGGTTTGCGGTCGTGCGCGTACTGCGTGAGGCCCGCGGCGAGGTTCTGGGTGAGGTCGGTCTTCAGCTCGATGGTCGCGACCGGGATGCCGTTGACGAACAGCACCAGGTCGATCCGGTTGCCGTGCTTCGTGGAGTACTCGACCTGTCGCATCACCCGCAGCCGGTTCGCCGCGAATCGCTCCAGTGTCGTCGCGTTCAGCGTCGTCGCGGGGCGCGCCTGGAACAGCGAGAACTTCGCGTTGAGCGCCCCGACGTTGCTCTTGAGCACGTTGAGCGTGCCGCCGCCGTTCATGGGGTCGGTCGTCTGGGCCGCCGCGATGCGATCGAGGATCTGCTTTCGCCCCAGCTCACGCGACGCCTCCGTCGCCAGAGGCTTAACGAGCTTCTCGAGCTGCTCGGGCTGCGTCTGTTCGAGCCACGCGAACACGTCCGCCGGGAACAGGGCCCGGTCACGGTCGTAGCCATCGTCGTTGCGCGAGTACTCCCAGCCACGAGCCGCCAGGTACTCGCACAGCTCGACCTCGAACGCGTCCTCGTGCTGGATCCCCATCGAAGCCTCTCACTTCTCCAACGCCGCGGTCGCGGCATCCACCAGTCGACGCGCGTGCTGCACGGACCTTGTCGCGTCTGCCTTCGTCGGAAGCCGATTCCCATACGACTGGGCCGACTTCACCTCGAGCAGTGCGTTCAGGTGCTTGGCCGTGCCCGCGTCGGTCGCGACCCGCAACGCGTCGACCGCATCCCGGTGCGAGTCCGCCGCCACCTTGTATCCCAGCACGTGGCCGCAGATCGCGTCGCTCGCGGCGATGCCCGCGCTCACCGCGACCTCGGCCGCGTGCTTCCACTCGTGCGGGGTCTCCCCACCGAGCTGCAGCTCCGCCGACACAAGTCGCGTCTGCATCCCGAAACCGGATGCGCACCGCTGCGGTGTCTATCGGCTGCCGCCGCGGGCTGATCCGCGGCGTCACGACGCATGCCTAAGCGGAGCCGGCAACGGGTCGCCGTACAGGTGGATGCCGTCGGCACGCACATTCGCGACCAAGGGGTCGTCATCGGCGATGCGCCGGGCCAGCTCCGACCGGTCGACGTAGAACACCTGAGCTTCGTTGCCCGTGACGCGTTCGACATGCTCGGCCAGCCGATACGTGAAGTCGGCGCGCGCGTCGTCATCGAACCCGTCAGGGAAGACGAGGAACAGGTCGATGTCGGAATCAAGACCCGACTCCCGGCGCGCCACCGACCCGTAGACCACGGCGCTCACCCTCCCCTCGGCCGGTACCTCGTCGCCGACGTTGTCATCGAAGAAGCCGCGGATGATGTCGAACGCGCGCTGCCGCGCGGATAGCCCCGACTCGATGACCGGCCAGAGCACGTGCTCCCGGTTCGCTCGGTAGATGATCGATGGCGGGTTCGGCTCCGCCGTCACCACCCCGACCCGCACCAGACCCGTCAACGCGCGGTGCACACTCGACGTCGACCCGACCCCCGCGAGCGCATGAACCTGCCGGCCAGAGAATCCCGCGTCCGCGCGCGCGAGCACCCGCAACACGGCCGCCTCCACCGCGGTCGTGAGCCCATCCAGCGGCTCACTCAGGTTCATGTGACGATAATGGCACGCTTGTCACGAAAATGGAACGGTCCCTCCGCCCGCTGGTCGTTGAGCGAGCGAAGCGAGCCGGAACGCAACCGTCTACGCCGCGCCTCGAACGTCGATCTTGCCAGTCACCGCCGCCGAAATCAGCGCCGCTCGCCGCTCCCGCGACAGCGCGATCGCCTCCCGCGCATCCGCGATCGCCGCGTCGATTCCGGCGGTCTCGCGTTCCACTTCGACCACGATCTCCCTCTGCTCTGCGACGGGCGGTATCGCAAGCACGAACGACTTCAGCGCCGAAATGGGCAAGTTGTTCGCGAGGCCTTCCGCTCCACTGATTGCGCCGAGGATCTGCCGGCGATAAATCGTCGAATTCAGGTACAACTCGGCAAAGCCAGGGATGACCAAAGGATTGAGGTCAAGCCGGAAGGTCTTGTCGGAAAGGATCAGATTGAAACGAAGGTCCCGCACCAGGGCAGCCGAGCCCACCAGTGCAGGGCTGCCGCTCGCGCGGTTCACAATCAGGTCTCCTACGCGGACTCGGATCTCGTCGTCGAGCTGAAATCCGTCAGGCAATCTCTTGTGGTCGAGATCATTGAAGACCCCACCGTTGACGCATCCAGCTCGAAGCACGCCAGCAGAGTCAGAATCAGACAGTCCCGACTCGGCCTGCGGGCTCACTCCCTGCACGACCCGGCGTACGACCCGTCTCAGAGAAGCGACAGTCCAATCCCTCGGAGTCTCTCCCAGCCACTCGACGCCACTATCCATCATCGGAACGGATGGGTCGAGTCCCTTGGTGACGGCGTGGGTGATCGTCGCGGCGCGGCGCTCGGTGAGCAGCCCGATGAGCTCCTCCTGATCCGCGATGAACGCATCGATCTCCGCCGTCTCCCGGTCCAGATAGACCGCGATACTGCGTTGCTCGACCGTAGATGGGATCGGCACGGGCAGCGCACCGAGCGCGGAGGCCGACAGCTCAAGAAAGGTAGTGCCCTGTCCGCGCCGCGTGAGTTCCATCCGTGCCGCCTGCATGACGAACAAGACGAACTTCGGGTCGAGGCCGCCGTTAGGCACGATGCCCTTGCAACCTTGGTTGAATGCGATGTCCCTCGCGGCGAGAGCCGAGTACCCGATAGGAGCGCGAGTCGAGAGAATGATCGACCCGGTCGGCGCTGATGCCGAGCCAGAGGAGAGCCCGACTCGGGTCAGCGTTCGAGCTGTCTCATCAATAGTTCCGCCGTCCACCGCGTTCAAGTCCACTGGCGTAGCCCACGGGACATCTCCACCCCAATTGTCCGGATCGGGGGTCGGCGTGCCGCCGTTGATGATCGTCGCAACACGGCGAAGTTGAGGCAACGCCCAGCCGAGAGGGATGTCCCCGAGCCACTTGACCCCACTGTCCTCGTACTCGGGATACGGCTTCAGCGCCGTCACGCCTTCACCGTCTCGAGCCTCGCCCGGATCCTTCCCAACACAGCCTCCAGGTCGGCGTCGATCTCCTCGAGCGACCGCGGCGGCACGTACTGGTAGAAGTGGCGGGTGAAGGGGATCTCGCAGCCTTCCTTGGTCTTCGACTCGTCGATCCACGCGTCGGGCGCGAACGGCTTCACCTCGCGGTCGAAGTAGTCGTGAACGTCTTCGTTCCACGGCACGTTCTCGATGTCGCGCAGCGACGGGTCGGGTTCGGGGCGCTTCTTCGCGTCAAGCACGATGGGTGCGTTCTCGTCGCGCTCCGACAGGGCGGAGAGCAGCGCCTTCATCTGCGGGGCTGTGAGCGAGATGCCGGACTCGGCGAGCAGGGCTGTAACGCGCTTGCGGAAGGAGGGGAGGTCGGTGGTGGGCGTTTCGTCTCGCTTCGCTCGCTCAACGACCGGCTGGAGGTCGACTTTCGCTAGGGGTTTCGCTTCCGCTGCAACGGCGAGGCGCTCGGGCGTGAGTGCCCAGTTCAGGCGCAGGGGACGCTCGACGGTGATCGTGCGGTAGAAGAAGTCGGTGGTGTCGAAGGTCTTCGAGCGCGCGGCATCCGCTTCTCCCTCATACAGCCGCACGATCTGGGCGATGTCCTCCGGGCTCAACTCGTTGCGCTTTGAGCCGAGGCCCTTGCGCATCTTGCGGAACAGCTTCGATCCGTCGATGAGTTGCACGTTGCCGGCGCGCTCGGCGGTCTTCTTGGTGGAGAGTACCCAGATGTAGGTGGCGATGCCGGTGTTGTAGAACATGTCGGTCGGCAGCGCGATGATCGCGTCGAGCAGGTCGCGTTCGAGCACCCACTTGCGGATGTTCGACTCGCCCGAACCGGCGCCGCCGGTGAACAGGGGGCTGCCGTTGAGGACGATCGCGGCGCGGCCGCCGCCGTCTTCGGCGCTGCGCATCTTTGAGATCAGGTGCAGCAGGAACAGCATCGACCCGTCCGAGACGCGGGGAAGGCCCGGGCCGAACCGGCCGGCGTATCCCCGCACCTGGTGCTCTTCGGTGACAGCCTTCTGCTGCTTCTTCCAGTCCACACCGAACGGCGGGTTCGACAGGCAGTAGTTGAACGTCTTGCCCGCATGCCCGTCGTTGATGAGGGTGTCGCCGAAGAAGATCGCGTCGACCGACTGCCCCTTCACCGTCATGTCAGCCTTGCAGATCGCGTACGACTGCGGGTTGATCTCTTGGCCGGCGAGTGTCAGCGTCGCGGACGGGTTCGCGCTGGTGATGTGATCGTCAGCGACGGACAGCATTCCCCCGGTGCCCGCGGTCGGGTCATACACCGAGCGCACCACGTTCGGCTTCGCGAGTGTCTCGGACTCCGGGGCCAGCAGGATGTCGACCATGAGCTCGATCACGTCGCGCGGGGTGAAGTGCTCGCCGGCGGTCTCGTTCGAGTCTTCGGCGAACTTGCGGATGAGCTCCTCGAAGATGTGACCCATCTCTTCGTTCGGCACCGTCGCTGGCGATAGGTCGACCGCGGCGAACCGCTGTGTGATGAGGAACAGCAGGTCGTGCTCGTCGAGTTCGGCGATGCGGTCGGCGATCTTGTACTTGTCGAAGATGTCCTTGACGTTGTCGGAGAAGCCGGTGACGTAGTCGAGCAGGTTCGCCGCGAGGTTCTCGGAGTCGCCGAGGGCCGTCTTCAGGTCGAACCGGGACTCGTTCCAGAATGAGTACTCGTGCCCTGCCTTGTTGCGCAGCAGTGACGCCCGCACTGGGATGCCGTCCTTGGTCGCCTGCTCGACGGCGGCGAACACGGCCTGCTTTGTGGGGGCGAGCACCGCGTCGAGCCGCCGCAGGACGGTGAAGGGGAGGATGATGTCGCCGTACTGGTGCTTCTTGAAGCTGCCCCGCAGTAGATCCGCGATCGACCAGATGAACGTGGCGTGGTTGTTGCTCAAGTCCTTCCGCCCCCCATCGACACAGGTACTCGAATCCTATTCGCCACCGTTCCACACCGGCACCGGGCGCCCGAGGGAAGATCGTGAGACGGACAGCCCCCGCCCTGTCTCCGAAACTCGTGGATCACCTTTTCGACAGCGACCTCTAGCATGGATGCCAGGAGGGACGATTGGCGGAGAACTCACCGTGGCGGGTCAACGATGTCGTCACATACGAGCGGATGCGTGAGGCCGCGTCAGCGCTGACCGCCCTGCTGCTTCAGGCGATCGACCGGGACCCCCGGCATGCGGATGAGGTCCGTCGTGAGATCATCGAGCGTCGCCGTGAGGTGCTGTCCACCGACGGGTACGACCGCGCATCGGTGGTTGCCCTGTCGGAGCGGATCGATGCCAGAATCCGGGAGCTCTCGGGAGCCGCGTCGTGAGCGAGTGGGAGCTGGGCGAGGCGGAGCTGTCGGCGATCCTGGAACGCGACATCCTTCCCGCATGTTTCCCCTCCGAGCAGGCGAGCGCGACGCCAATGCTGGTCGTGCTGGCCGGGCAGCCGGGTGCGGGCAGATCCCGGGCCGTGCGTGTGGCGATGGCGGATCACGGTGATGATCTCGCGGTCATCAACAGTGATGATCTGCGCGCGTTCCACCCTCGCCTTGGTGAACTTGAGCGCAGCCGTTTGCCAGAGGCCGCGCAGGCCCTTGGCCGTGCCACCGCGTCGTGGGTGAGCGGGTGCATCCGGTACGCACGGAAGAACCGCCGATCTCTGCTGCTCGATGGGAGCTTCAACGACCCATCTGTGGTCATCGCGACCGCCGCACGCTTCGCCGCCGAGGGCTTCCGGACGCGGGTGGTGGTGGTCGCGTCGCGTCGGGCGGAGAGCATGCTGTCCGTGCTCTCACTTCACCTGCGCAGCGTGCAGGCAGGCGAGCCGGCGCGTTCCGTGAGCGGTGAGGTGCATGACCGCGGGTTCGACGCGACACGGACGCTGGTCGCGGAGCTTGAGGCTGCGGCATCCGTCGACCGGCTCACCGTGGTCAGTCGTGACGGGCGTATTGTCTTCGATGCCGATCGTGCGGGGGGCGACGATGCGTTCCGTGGCGCGGGTGCGGCGCTGGTGGCTGCGCAGTCGGCGCGGATGGGGCGGTTTGATGCGACGCAGTGGTTGAGCGAGCTGAACCACGTGACCGGCTTCGCGGCGTCGCGGCGTGACCTGCCGCGGGATGTCACCCAGGTGCTGGTCGAGCTGCACGAGACGTCGCTGCGGGAGGTGATCCCCGAGCTGCATGTCCCCGCGGATGGGAAGTTTGCCACGGCGATGGAGCAGAGGACGGTCGCGCGCCTTGTTGCTCTGCGCCGGGCGCTGCAGACTGAGCCGACGGTGGACGCGGCGGCGCCGGTGGTGGCGCCCACCGGTCCCGAACGCGGGGGCATCTCGCGATGACCCGGTTGGTCGGCTACACGCGTGAGCTGCTGCCCGGCGAAGGGACCACGACGGATGCGGATGAGTTGCGTCGCGCGGGGGCAACTGAGGTGTTCGCTGAGGAAGATGGGCCGGATGCCGGCACCCGTCCGGTGCTCCACGCATGCCTCGAGTCCCTCGAGCCTGGCGACCGCCTCCTGGTGACCTCCGCGGTCCGGCTGTCGGTCACCGTCCCGCACTTTCTGTCCACGATGGCGCAGCTCGGCACGCGAGGGGTGTGGTTTCGGTCGTTGGCCGAGCCGGCACTGTGCACCGGTGACGGCACGGTCGCGGACACCGCAGAGTTGTATGCGGAACTGGAGGCGTTGAAGCGACGGCTGGTCAGTCTGCAGACCCGGGCGGGGATGGCGACGGCAGCGACGAAGGGACGTCGACCGGGCAGGCCTACGGTGATGACCCCGGACCGGGTCGCGATGGCGATCGAGCTGCGAAACCTCGGCCGACCGACCAGCCACATCGCCCGGGTACTCGGAGTCAGCCCGAACGCCGTCCAGCGGGCGCTCGCCGCAACACCCCCTGCCGACTCCATGTAGTGATCGTGCCGCCGCCTTGTTGACTGCATGGTGGCGTTTGCTGGCAGTGGCGTCGTTGCGCGACCGGAGGGGTGCGCAGTGCCGAGTCCGAGGATTACCGGACGGAGCGCAGCGAGGGAGGATATGCCGCAGGGCCGGAACGGAGCACCGTGGAGGGAGCTACGATCGGCGGCCAGGAAGCGGTTCCGCGACCGGGCTGATCAGTGATCTCCGGCGAGCTGGGCGAGGGTCGCCAGGAACCCCCTCCGGTCCGCCGTCGGGTCGGTGATGAGCAACCGGATCCTGGTGCGCAGCTCGTCGACGATGGCGGGGTGAGCCGCGAGCGGTGCGAGACACCACGCGAGGTCCTCCTCGACGGTGTAGCCGGGCTCCTCCGCCTCCTTGCCGGGGTAGTAGGTGAAGGCGCTGATCGCGACCCGGTACAGCACGGTCTCGGTGTCTGCACGGTCGATCATCGGTCGCTTCCCGTTCGGGGTTGTGGCGGTCATCGGTTCATTCCCATCGTGGTGGTCGGGGTGAGTATGGGGTGCGGGGCGGCAGGGTCACCGTCGTGCGGCCGCCGGCGTGGTTCGCGGCGGAGCCGGTCGTTGACCTGCCGTCCGATCGCGTCGAGGCGTGCCTCCTCGATCTGCGCCGCGGTGAGCCGCGGCTTTGGCTTCGGGCCGGGGCGTGCCCGGTCGAGCTCCTTGTGAAGTCGTGCGAGTTCTTCCCGCTGCTCGGCGAGGTGGTAGGCGGCACGGGCTCTGCGGCAGTCACGCTGCCACGCATCCACCCACTCGGGTGGTGTGGGCAGGTCCTGGTCGCGGATGCGTTGCATGTCCGCCCGGCTGCGCGGGCGGGCGAAGAACTCATCGGCAGCTTCCGCATGGGCCCGGATGCCCGCCGGGTCGACGGGGTGCAGCCGGCGGACGGGGAGCCCGGCATCCCGTCGCCGCTTCTCCCGGTCACGCAACGCCTGCTGCTGGGCGAGAGCCTTCTGCTTGTTCGCCGCGTACCGTTCCCGACGCTTCGCCTTGATCTCCTCAGCGTGCTCGGCGTAGTACCGGGCGCGACGCTCCAGCGCGGGCTGCGGGTCGCGGCGGTACTGGGCCCGTTTCCTGGCGTTCTCGGTCTCTTTGTGCCGGTCACGCCACCGCTTCGCGCGGGCCCGGCGAAGTTCCCGGTACCGCTCGGGGTCCTTCTCGCGTTGCGTTTTGCGTTGCTGCCGCTGATACTCGAGCTGCTGCTCCCGGTTCTTCGCATAGTATTCCCGCGCGTACGCACGGCGATCCTCCCGGCGCTGCCTCTCACGGTCATACAGTCGCGCCTGGGCGCGGGCGATCTGCCGGCGCACCTCATCCGAATGCTCGTCGATGCGATCCAAGGCTTCGTCGTCAGACACGGTCATCATCTCCTCATCCGTGGACCGCCCGCCGGCGGTGTGCAGGTCGGTTCGAACAGGGGCGTCGTGCGCTGAGCGGGTTCATCGGGCCCCCCCCGAGGTACTGGGCGAGCCGTCTGATCTTGTCGGGCTGGAAGCCCGACCAGTGGTTGTGGTCGTCGACGACCACAACGGGCGCGCTCGTGTAGCCGAGGTCACCGGTGACGTAGTCGCGGGCTGCGGCGTTCTCATCCCTGGTGAGGTCGACGTCGGTGAACGGGATGCCAGCCGCGGTCATCACCTTCTCGGTGAGCGCGCACTGCGGGCACGACAGGCCGGTCGTGTACACGGTGACAGTGGTCATCGGGTCCGCCCCGCTCGTCTCTCCGAGCCGGTGGGCGCTCCGTCTCGGGGAGGTTGCTCGCCCGGGGTGGGGGCGAACCGTGGCGCGGCTACTCGATGGGCGGCGTCCCCTCCCGCGCCCACCCGTGTTCGGTGTTCGCCTGGTCCTCGGTGGTGTCTTCCCACTCCGCCCCGGTCAGCTCCGGGGTCAGTGTGATGCCGAAGTCCTCGAACGCCAGCTGCCTCGCCCGCACCCGCGCGTCGCCTACTCGTGCCGCCTTGTCGAGATGGTCCTCGCCCGGCAGGTCCGGCCCCTCCAGCTGGGGCGTCAGCGTCGCGATCCGCGTTGCGATCTCCTCCCCCATCCAGGCGAAGAAGCTCTCCGGGTGCTCGGTCTGCCGGTACGCGTCGGGACGGTGCGTCTGCCAGTGCCGCATCGCCACCAGCCCGTACTCGTTCATCCGACCTCCTTTGCGCGGCATCGCGGCCTCCAGCATAAGAACCGGCAGCAGCGGGGTCCGGAACAGGCGTGGAGTGTCGGGCCGGTGCTGGACGGTCCCCGTGACGAGCAGACACGACGCTCACCAGCCCCTCGCCCGCGCCGCGCCCGTCGGTGCTGCCGGCACCACCGCGTCACTGTCCGGGTGCGTCGTGGCGCGGATGTCCCGCAGGTCGGATGCCGCCGGCCCCGGGACTGCGGAGGCACGGGAGTTCGCGGCATCCATCGTTCGCAACGCCCGGGGTTCGGAACGTGCGGAGTCCCTGACCGCGGGAGTGTGGGAGTCCGGAGCCTGCGCTGTCCGTGACTGCGGAAGTGCGGAAGTGGGTGACGTCGGGAGGCCCGGGCTTCGGAGCTTCGGGAGTCGGGGAGTCACGGACTCCCGGAGTTCGTCCTCCGTGGATCCGCGGAGCGCGTCGGCGTGGGTGAGGAGCAGGTCGATCGCGACGCGGATGAGGGTGTTCTCAGTGATCCGCTCTGCCTTCACCGATCGCTGGCGCATCACGGTCTTCACGAGCGCGGAGAGCGCGGCATCCTGATCCGCCCGCACCCGCGCGTCCTTGCGTGTCAGGCGCGCGAACTTCGCCAACCCACGCTCGTGCGCCGGCACCTCAGCCTCGACCCGGGCCCGGGCGTCGTCGAGCTTGCCGGCCAGATCTATCATGCCCATGCTCACCACCGCCCGCCCACGGCCGGCTGCACCTGCGCCGGCGCGACCTGCGCGGACATCTCGTAACCGACCCGGGTGACGTCGGAGATGACCCCCGCGGTGCGCCGGTTGTCACGCAGCGTCGTGACCAGCTGCCCCAGCACGGGCGCGTCGGACTGCGACTTGAACTGACGTAGGTACGCATCGAACCGCGGCACACCCCACGTGGTATCGAGCAGGCTCTGCCAGACGGGCAGCTGCGACCGGATACGCCCATCGATCCGGTTCAGCAGCACCGCGTACGGGACGTGTCGGGGCTCGATCAGCCGGGTGATGGTCCGCATCGTGGGTTCCACCGCGAGCGGTTCCGGTGTCAGCGGGACGACGGCGTAGTCGGCGGCATCCAGCACCGTCTCCAGCACCGGGGTGTCCTCGAGGTTGCCCGGGGTGTCCACCAGAACGAAGTCGTACTCGACCCGCAGTTCACGCAACCTGGCCAGCACGCGCGGGTTCTGGTCACCGGAGAAGTCGAACGGCAACCGTTCGCGCACGTTCTCCGCCCACCACACCGTCGACCGCTGCCGGTCCACATCGACCACCAGCACCCGGTACCGGCGGGACAGTGCCGCGCCCAGCTGCATCGTGACCGTGGTCTTGCCGACCCCGCCCTTCTGGTTCGCGATGGCGATGATCCTCATGCCGACCTCCCGAACTCCCGCAGTTGCGGATCTCAAATTCCTATTGACATTACTAAACCTCTTATGCGTATGGTTAGTCAAGAGGTTCTGCGGAACGCAATCGCGGTAAGGCAAACTAAGGGGGTGAAGGTCGACGTGAAGACACCCGCCGGCACCACGATGACGTCACAGGACGCCACCGAACCCGTCGGGGCCGCGTTGCGTATCGCACCCGCATTCGTCGCCACCGCGGCAGACGACGCGGCCGGGATCGAGACCACGATCGAAGCGCACTACAGCGCGGAACGTGGGCGATACGTCATCACGACCATCGTCAACCGCGCCATCGCCCCGGACTTCCGCGAGGAACGCCTCAAGCACACCGCCCTCCAGGGTCTGCTCCAGGCAGCGATCCCCCACTGCGTCTCACTGCAGCTGGACGACAGCGACGACGCGGCGTGGACGACCATCGCTGACCTGACCTCCACCGAGGGCAGGATCATCCCGCCGTGGATGGCACAGGCCGTCGTCAAGCGTGGGATGAAGGACGAACGGTGGGCGGTCATCGAGATCCTCTACGGCACCGCCGCCCTCGCGGACCTGCCACCCGTCAAGCTCATCTCAGTCGAGCTCGACGTCCCCGAACGCACCGCCTCCGACTGGATCCAGAAAGCCCGCGCCGCAGGATGGCTCGCCGGCATGACATCAAACGTCGGCCGACCAGCCAATGGTCATTGACAACCTGCGAACGCTTCCTCACACTCCCGGCCGCAAAGCAGATCGCGAGCGGGAGCGCCGCACCGACCTCGAGTGCCTCTTCTACTCCGAGTCCGAGACCGCCGCCCTTCTCGGCATCCACCGGACCACGCTGCGCTCGCTGGCACTGGCGGGCCGGGCACCGGTTGAGCCGATACGGCTGACCGAACATCGACGCGTGTATCGACGCATCGACGTACACCGACTCGCCGGGGTCGAACCTTGAGCATCGAGCGACGCCGCACCAGTTCGGGCGCGGTGCGCTACGGCGTTCGCATCAAGCACCAACAGCGAGTCGTCGGCTACAAGACATTCGACCGCAAGGCAGATGCCGAAGCATGGGAGCGCGAGCAGTATCGCGCCATCCAGTTCGGTGAGTTCACACCCCCAAGCCAGAGCGACAAGACGTTCGCGCAAGTCATGGACGAGTTTCTCCGAGCGCGTGTCGGGCAGGTGGTGCCTCACACCTGGCGAACCGATCGGGACAACCTTGCCAACACGCCGCGCACGTGGGCCACTCTGCCCATCAGCGCCATCTCCGAGAGCGACGTCGCAAACCATCTCACCGCGGAGCTTCGAACCAAGGCTCACTCCACCGTGTCTCGGGCGCGGACGTCCCTGAGCGCTCTGTTTCAGTTCGCCGTTCGCGAGCGGATGCGGCTGAAGAATCCTGTGCGCGCCGTCCCCATGCCCTCCGGAGATCAAGCCGCCGAAGTCGAGGACGAGGTGAACGCCTTCACAGATGACGAACTGTCCGCGACACTCGCCGCGCAGACCCAGTTGAATCCCTGGATGGCTGAGGTCACCGAGTTCCTCAGCCTCACTGGACTGCGATGGTCGGAGTTGCGCGCTACGCGCGTCGATCATCTCCAGGACGTCCCCTACCCCGCGCTTCGAGTCACTCGAGCACAATCGGACGGCTACGCCGAGAAGGGCACAAAGAACAGAACGTCGCGCCGGGTGCCGCTGACCGCCCGCGCACATGAGATCGCGCGCTCCCGCGCCAGCGGCCGCGCCGCGAAGGAGTACCTGTTCGTATCTAAGACCGGCAAGCAGCTGCGCGGGAATCTGTTCCGGCGATACGTGCGGTGGGCCAACACCGCTCCCGGGCACACGATCCACGATCTCAGGCACTACGCAGCATCGCACTGGCTGAGGTCAGGCATCCCAGTTCACCAGGTCGCGCAGTGGCTTGGTCACAGGAACGCCTCAACGACGCTGCGCATCTACGCCCACGTACTCGGAGAAGCCCAGGAGGTCGCGGCCCTCCGACACCTTGACGGGTTGACGCCGGTCCGCACTGAGTCCGCACGGCCCGCTTCAGGGCCAACCATCAATCCGGGCACTGGGAGTCAGAGTGGCTTGGGAATCAGCCACTGACCAGGTATTTTCTGGCGGAGACGGAGGGATTTGAACCCTCGGTCCCCTTACGGGGACTCCACCTTAGCAGGGTGGTGCACTAGGCCTGACTATGCGACGTCTCCAGGCATCCGGCTCTCAAGCACCCGATGCGCCCAGTAATCATAACCGGTCCCGCCGGCGAGGCGGAATCGCCGGCCCCTCTGGTCGCCTCCCTCGTCGCAGGCGGCACGACAGGCCCGCATTTCGCCGCGCTCAGACCCCTACCGCTGCGGGTTGGTGCAGGTCACCTGGGCGGCGGTCTGCCCGGTGATCACGTCCGGCAGGTCCACGGCTTCCTCCGTCGGCGGCGGCGACGAGGTCGCACCCGGCGTCGGCGACGCGGTGCCGGTGGGTGTCGGCGAAGCCGACGGCGTGGGCGTGACCTCGCCCTTGACGGTCTGCGAGTCGGATGCTCCGGGGCTGGTCTTGCCGGTGAGCTTGATCGGCTTGTTGTCGGCGAGCGCCTTGAACAGCACATCGGCCGAGTCGGTCAGGGGCAGCACGCGCTTGCCGCCCTCGGCGTATCGGGTCGGGTACTGCACGAACACGATGTCGCCGTAGTCGACGTCCTTGACCGCCATCGCGATCTGCACCATCCGCGTGGGGTTGGCCAGGGACTCGCTCAGCAGCAGCTGCTTGCTGGTCACCTGCTGCATCGCGGTGGTGGCGAGGTTGAACAGCGTGCCCGGGTTCGACAGCACTGCGCCGGACTGGAGCTTGCGCACCATCGACGACATGAACTGCTGCTGGTTCGAGATGCGGCCCAGGTCCGAGCCGTCCGCGATGCCGTGCCGCACGCGCAGGAACTGCAGCGCCTTGCTGCCCTTGAGCGTGTGGGTGCCCTCGGTCAGGTGCAGGCCGGTGTGCCGGTCGCGGATCTCACCCGCGACGCAGACGTCCACGCCCCCGATGGCGTCGGACATGTTGATCACGCCGGTCCAGCGGATCGCGCCCGCGAACTGGATGTCGATGCCGGTCAGCTGCTCGACGGTCAGCACGGTGCACGCGAGCCCGCCGTACATGTACGACGCGTTCATCATCTGCGAGCTCATCGCGGAGTACCGTCCGCCCTCGCCGTCCGGGCAGGAGGGGATCGGCACCATCATGTCGCGCGGGAACGACACCACCGTCACCCGCCGCGGGCTGTCGCCGATGTGCACGAGCATCGTCACGTCGTTGCGCTCGCCACCGTCGTCGTGCTTGCACCGCGGGAAGAGCTTGAGGTCCTGACCCTCGCACGAGTCCGTGCCCACCAGCAGCAGGTTCACGCCGCCCTCGATCTCGCCGATCGTCGGCGGCAGCTGCACGTCGTCCTCGAGCTTGACCGCGTGGTCGGCGACCGTCTGGGTGGCGTTCCACAGGGCGAAGCCGGCAGTGCTGACGCCGCTGACGAGCGCGACGATGAGGACGACGGCGAGGATCGTGGCGATCTGCCCGAACGGGTTCGGCGAGGTCAGTCGCGCATGCTGCGCCACCGGACGGCGCGTGCGGCGTGCGGGCCTCGACGTTCTCACGGGGTCCTCTCGGGGGGTGGAAGAACCTGCAGGTGGATGCTTCGGCAGCCGCTCCGGAGAACGATCGCCGCTTCAGCGGAGGGTGTGGGATTCGAACCCACGGGACATCGCTGCCCACTGGTTTTCAAGACCAGCTCCATCGGCCGCTCGGACAACCCTCCCGACGGAACACGAGGCTCCGCCGATCGGGTCGAGTCTACCGATCGGCCGCGCAACATCCTTCCAGCGCCGGCTGTGGGGAAACTGAGCGCCCGCACCTCACTCCAGCACGGCGCGCGGCCCGTGCTCGGTGGCGCCCAGGGAACGCAGGATGGCGGCCACGCCGCCTTCCTGCACGGACGTGGTGATCTCGCCCGCGGCATCCAGCACTTCCTGCGGACCCTGCGCCATCGCCACCGCGCGGCCGCCGTTCTCGAGCGCCCAGCGGAACATGCCGACGTCGTTGCGGCCGTCGCCCATGACGAGCACGTCCTCCGGTGCGATGCCCAGCCAGCCGCGCACCAGCTCGAGCGCGGTGCCCTTGTCGACGCCGTGCGGGGCGATGTCGAGCCACGCTGACCAGCCGATCGCGTACGAGACCTGGTTCAGGCCGATGCTCTCGACCAGGTGCGAGAAGTCCTCTTCGTCCTGACCGGGCGAGACCACCACGATGCGCGAGACCGGCGACCGGCCCAATTCGTCGAAGGTCACCCGCTCGGCCTGGGCGAGGTTCCAGTCCTGCATGTGGTCGGTGTAGAGCCGGTGGCCGTCGGGCTGTTCCACCATGTAGTTCGCGTGCGGCAGATGCTCGCGCAGCAGATGCAGGACCGGCACCGGGTCGAAGGTCTCGATATGCGCCCGCTCGTAGGCCAGGTCGTCCGCGTCGACGCGGCGCAGGACCACCGCGCCGTTCGAGCACACGACGTACTCGGGCGCGAGCTCGAGGACGCGCAGGATGCCTCGGGTCGAGGCCCAGCTGCGCCCCGTGGCGACCATGACCTCGTGCCCGGCCTCGCGCGCATGCCGCACGGCGGCGACGACGCCGGGGCTCAGCGACTCGTCTTCGAGGATCACCGTGCCGTCGATGTCGAGGGCGATCAGCAGCCGCCGCGTCGTGAGCTCGTGCTGCGCGACGCCCTCGACGACCTCGACGGCCTCGGCCCGCGGGACGACCTCGACGCTGCCCGTCTCGGGCAGGTGCGCACCCGGAGTCAAGACACCGGCTCCAGGACGTCCATGCCGAGGTAGGGGCGCAGCGGCTCGGGCACGACGACCGACCCGTCCGGGCGCTGATGCGTCTCCAGCAGCGCGACGATCCATCGTGTCGTGGCGAGCGTGCCGTTCAAGGTCGCCACGTGCTGCGTCCTGCCGGTCTCGCGGCGGTGGCGGATGTCGAGGCGTCGCGCCTGGTACGTGGTGCAGTTCGAGGTGGAGGTGAGCTCGCGGTACGCACCCTGCGTGGGCACCCAGGCCTCGACGTCGTACTTGCGCGCGGCGCTGGAGCCCAGGTCGCCCGCGGCGATGTCGATCACGCGGTACGAGAGCCCGAGCGCCTGCAGCATCTCCTCCTGCCAGCCCAATAGCCGCAGGTGCTCGGCCTCGGCGTCGGCCGGATCGGCGTAGACGAACATCTCCAGCTTGTTGAATTGGTGCACGCGGATGATCCCGCGGGTGTCCTTGCCGTGCGAGCCCGCCTCGCGCCGATAGCACGACGACCACCCCGCATAGCGCAGCGGGCCGCCGGACAGGTCGATGATCTCGTCCTTGTGGTACCCCGCCAGCGGCACCTCGCTCGTTCCCACCAGATACAGGTCGTCGGCTTCGAGCCGGTACACCTCGTCGGCGTGCTCGCCGAGGAAGCCGGTACCCCGCATGATCTCGGGCCGCACGAGCGTCGGCACGATCATCGGCGTGAAGCCGTTCTCGAGCGCCTTGTTCAGCGCCATCGTCATGAGGGCGATCTCGAGCCGCGCCCCGACGCCGCGCAGGAAGTAGAAGCGCGCTCCCGAGACCTTGGCGCCGCGCTCCATGTCGATCGCGCCCAGCAGCTCGCCGAGGGCGAGATGGTCGCGCGGCCCGTCCGGGAAGGACGCGGGATCGAACGACGGGATGTCTCCGACCCGCCGCAGCTCGACGAAGTCGTCTTCCCCGCCGGCGGGGACGCCGTCGATGATGACGTTCTCGATGCGGCCGATCACGTCCTCGGCAGCGGCTTCGGCATCCGTCACCCGCTGCTGCGCGAGCTTGACCTTCTCGGCCAGACCCTTGGCCTCGGCCACGAGCGCCGCCTTCTCCTCCTTCGGAGCCTTGGCGACGGTCTTGCCGAACGCGTTCTGCGCGGCCCGCACCTCTTCATAGGCCGCGATCGCGGCACGGCGCTCGCGATCGGCGGCGAGTGCGGCATCCACCGTCTCGGGCGAGTGCCCGCGCGCGATCTGAGACCGCTTCACCAGGTCGGGGTCGTCGCGCAGCAGCAGAGGATCGATCACCCAGCCCAGTCTAGCCAGGGGCCTCACGACGCTAGGGTTTGTCCATGGCCGAGCGAGCGCACCCGCAACGACGCGCCGCGCTCGTGTACAACCCGATCAAGGTCGACAAGAAGGCGCTGCGCACGCTTGTGACCACGCAGGCGGCTCAGGCCGGCTGGGGCGAGCCGCTGTTCTTCGAGACCACGGTGGACGACCTGGGGCAGGCGGTCACGCGCGAGGCGGTCGACGCCGGAGCCGACGCCGTGCTCGTCGCCGGCGGCGACGGCACCGTCCGTGCGGTGGCGGAGGCGCTCACCGGCACCGACGTGCCGCTCACGATCGTGCCCAGCGGCACCGGCAACCTGCTGGCCCGCAACCTCGACCTGCCCCTGGCAGAACCCGAGCACATGGTGCGGTCCGCCTTCGACGGCGACAGGATCGCCATCGACGTGGGCATGGCGACGATCACCCACCCCGGCAGCGAGGCCGAGGAGCATGCGTTCGTCGTCATGGGCGGTATCGGCCTCGACGCCGCGATGATCGCCAACACCAATCCGCAGCTGAAGAAGGCGGTGGGCTGGGTGGCGTACGTCGACGGCGCGGCCCGCTCACTGCCCGGTGCCCGCCCGTTCCGCATCGTGTATCAGGTGGAGGGCCGCCGCATGCACACCGCGCGCGTGCAGAGCGTGCTGTTCGCGAACTGCGGGGCGCTGCCGGCGGGCATCTCACTCGTGCCGCAGGCGTCGATCACCGACGGCACGCTCGACATCGCCGTGATCCAGCCCAGCGGGTGGTTCGGGTGGCTGGGCGTGTGGCGCAAGGTGTGGTGGGACAACAGCGTGCTGCGCCGGTTCCGGGCGGGGCGGCTGGTGCTGCAGCGCCGGGGAAGGGATGCCTCGGTCCGCTACCTGCGCGGCGGCGGCATCGAGGTCGCGGCCGAGAAGCCCATCGCGGTGCAGCTGGACGGCGACGAGTTCGGCGAGGCGACGCGGGTCGCCTGCCGGGTCGTGCCCAGCGGGCTCGTGGTGACGCTGCCGAACGGCCACGATACGTCCGGCTTCTAGAATCTTTGTTCGCCTCCTCTCATCAGTTTGCAGCAAATCGACGGGGATGTCGGTGGTGGTCGTCATACTGGGTTCATGACGATCTTCGAATCTATGCGCGACGCGATGAAGCGTCTCGCGGTCTTCGAGGAGCTGGATGTGGATGCCGCGGCCCTGCCCTCCGCGGTGGTGTCGCTGTCGGATCGCTCGGTGCGGGATGCGCTGACCGAGGTCGTGACGCTGTCCCGGCAGGTCGACACGCTCACGTCGGTGCTGGCGGGCGTCGCGGCGGCCCGGTCGGGCCGAGAGCACGGGCATGGCGGCCTGGTGCAGGAGACCGGGCACCGCACCGCGGTGGAGTTCATCCGCGACGTCGCAGGAGTGACCCGGGGTGAGGCGATTCGAACAGTGAAGGTCGGCGAGTCGCTCCTGCAGGGCGCCGCGCGCACGCCTGACTCCGAGACCCCCGACGAGCAGGTCCCGGCGGAGCGGCCGTGGCACCACCCGGTCGATGACGCGCTCCTGGCCGGGTCGATCACGACCGTGCAGCATGACGCGATCATGCGTGGGCTGGGACATCCGGCTCCTGAAGCGGGCCTCGAGGATTCCGAGGCCGCAGTGGCGTGGCAGGCGGCGGCGATGCAGCTTCTCGACGAGGCGCCGACCTGCACCGTGGAGGACCTGGCCGCACGAGCGCGTGCGCTGCGGGACCTGGTCGACCCGCAAGGGGCGCAGACTCGCCATGCGGAGGCCTTCGACCGGCGCTCGCACCGGTTCTGGACCGACCGCGACGGAGTCCGTCACGGCCGCGTCGTGTACGACCCCGAGATGGGCGCGTGGATGGAGCAGCTGCTCTCCACGGCCCTGTCCCCGCGCCGCGGCGGACCCCGGTTCGTCGCCGACGACGAGAAGCGGGGCGCCGACGACCTTGCGACGGACCCGAGATCGAATGACCAGCTGGCGTACGACCTGCTGGTCGACCTGCTCCGTGCCGGCGTGGCCGCGCAGCATCACGATGTGTACGGAGCCAATCAGGCCGGCGTCCGATTGGTGACCATGAAGGACGCCGTCACCGGTGAAGAGGCGCTGCGGGATGCGTTCGGGCGGCTGATCGCCACCGCCTGCACCGACGACGGGCACCTCGTGATCCCCGGGCCGGTGCTCGAGCACGCCCTCTGCGTCACGGGGACGGTGGATCTGACGACCGACACCGCCGGGAACCCGCTCGATGTGGGACGGGAGCTGCGGCTGTACACCAGGAAGCAGCGGATCGGGCTGGCCGCCCGCGACGGGGGGTGCGTGTGGCCGGGTTGCGATCGGCCGCCGCAGATGTGCGAAGCGCACCACATCGACGCCTGGGCAGAAGGCGGCGCCACCGATTGCGACCGCGGCGTCCTGCTCTGCCGGTACCATCACCTGAGCCTGCACAACAACGCGTGGCGGATCACCCGCACCGGCACCGAGCCCTTCGTGCTGCACCCGCCCCCGCACCTGGGGCAAGAGCCGATCGTGCTGCGGTCGACATCCCCGCTCCGGTGGCTGTGGGATCCACCACCCGACAGACGCTCCTGGCGCATCGCCGCCTGACGAGCCCCTCCCGGCCTGAGCGAGCCGGCCATCAGCATCGCGCGCGGGCGCGGAATAGCGCGGGCGCGGGGCGGGGTTGAGGGTGGGGATGACCATCTCACCTCAGCTGTCCGTCCTCGACCTCGTCCCGGTGCGCACCGGGCAGACCAGTGCACAGGCGGTCGCGGCATCCCTCGACCTCGCCCGCACCGCCGACCGTCTCGGGCTCACCCGCTACTGGTTCGCCGAGCACCACAACATGCCCGCCGTCGCCTCGACGACGCCACCGGTGCTCGTCGCCGCCGCGGCCGCCCGCACGGAGCGGATCCGGGTCGGCTCGGGCGGGGTGATGCTCCCCAACCACTCGCCGCTCGTGGTGGCGGAGCAGTTCGCCGCCCTCGAGGCGCTGGCGCCCGGGCGCATCGATCTCGGCATCGGCCGGGCCCCCGGCAGCGACCCGGTCATCACCCAGCTGCTGCGCATGTCGGGCACCACCAGCGACGTCGAGCGCTTCCCGGACCACGTCCGCGACATCGCCCGGCTCGCCTCGCCGGAAGGAGCCGTCGTGCAGTTCGCCAGCGGCGGCACCTACGACATCCACGCGACCCCCGCCGCCACCTCTGCTCCGGAGGTGTGGCTGCTCGGATCCAGCGACTACTCGGCCCAGCTGGCAGCGGCGCTCGGCCTGCCCTATGTGTTCGCGAACCATTTCTCGGGGCAGGGCCTCGAGCGCGCGCTCGAGCTGTACCGCTCGCAGTACCAGGCGACGCCCGAGCACCCTGAGCCGCGCACCTTCCTCACCGCGAACGTCGTGGTCGCACCGACCACGGCCGAAGCCGAGGAGCGCGCCCTGCCGCAGCTGCGCATGATGGCGCGGCTGCGCATGAACAAGCCGCTGCGCCCCCTCGAGACGGTCGAGGAGGCGCAGTCGGGGTCGGCGGAGTTCGACGGCCTCGCCGACTCGATCATCGCCGGCACCCGGTCGACCTGGTTCGTCGGCGAGCCTGCCCCCGTCGCCGCCGAGCTCCGCGCATTCGCCGAGCGCTGGGAGGTCGACGAGGTGATGGTCTCGCCGGTCGCGGCGGCCCGCGAGGCAGAGCCGATGGATGCCTCGCCCGGCCGCACGCAGACGCTCGAACTGCTGGCGGCTCAGCTCAGCGAGTAGAACCGGAAGAACGCGAAGTCCTCGATGGGGAGGACGTCGACGTCGGCGAAGCCCGCAGCCCGCGCATACTCGCGCAGGGTGTCGGGCCGCATCACCGTGCCGGTGGCGGCGCTGGGCTGGTGCGACATGCCGTCGGGCAGGCAGCAGACCAGGCTCAGCGCGTACATCAGTCGCTCGATCTGGCCGCCGGGGGCGACCAGCTGCTCGCCGACGGCTTCGTCCATGATGACGACCGGGCCGTGCGGCGTCGCCGCGCGCATCGCGGCGAGCACATCGACCGGCCGGGGCATGTCGTGCAGGCACTCGAACGCGAAGGCCGCGTCGAACGGCCCGTGATCGGCCAGCCGATCGGCGTCGGTCTCGTGGAAGACCACCCGGTCGGACAGGCCCTCCTGTGCGGCGTTGTGCCGCGCCATCTCGACCGAAGGGCCGTCGATGTCGAAGCCCTCGACCCGCAGCCCCGGGTAGGCGCGCGCCAATTCGATGGACGACCACCCCGCGCCGCAGCCGACGTCGGCGACCCGGGCACCCGGGCGGGAGAGGACGCTGTCGAGCTCGGGGGCACCCGTGAGGAAGCCCGGCAGCTGCGCGAACCAGGGCCGGTTCATCTGCGCCTGCGCGATCCGCGCGACGTCGCCGAGCTCAGCCCAGCTGACTCCCTCCCCGGTGCGGTACACCTCCGTGAGGCGGTCGACGGGGGTTGCCGCGGCCAGCCGCGCGAAGGGCGCGAGGTAGGCGAGGCTGCTCTCGTCGGTGAGCACTTCGGCTGCGCCGGCGGGCAGCTCGAAACGGCGCTCCTCGGCGGAGCCGCCGGCATCGTCGGCGATGCGCAGGATGCCGCTGACGGCCTGCTGCTCGAGCCACTCGCGGACGTAGCGCGGCGAGGTGCCGGTGCGCGCCGCGAGCTCGGCGGCCGTGCTCGGGCCGTGCTCGACGAGGCTCTGGTACCAGCCCATCCGCTCGCCGAAGTACACGGTCATCACGTCGGCCCAGCCGAGGATGGCGTCCATCAGCCGCTCTGAGAAGGCTTCGGCGGACTCGTTCGCCGGGGCGGACGTTTCGATGATGGTGGACATGTCTGCTCCGTTCTGAAGGCGGCGTTCTGCCGCGCGGATCCGACGCTACGGACGGCGCGCAGCAGCGCACATCGGCAGAACCATGCAGATGTCACACGCCGATGGGGCGAATCATGCAGTCAGCGACTGTTCTCGCGCCACCAGGAAGCGGCCGCGGTGCGCGAGCCGACGCCGATCTTCGCGTAGATGTTCGCCAGGTGCCGGCCCACCGTCTTCTCGCTGAGGAACAGGGCGTCGGCGACCTGCCGGTTGCTCGCACCCTCCGCCACGAGGGCGAGCACCTCCGCTTCGCGGGCGGTCAGCGGACCGGTGGATGCCGCAACGGGCACCGCCGTGCGGACGGCGTCCGGGTGGGCACCCAGACGCTGCACGATCTCGTCCGCCGCGCTCTGCGCGCCGGCGGCCGCGATGCGGTCGCCGAGCACCTCGTGCGCGCGCGCGAGCAGCGCGAGCACCCGGGCGTGCTCGAACGCCTGTCGCTGCCGGCGGAAAGCGTCCTCCGCCTGGCGCAGCGCCGCCAGGGCACGACGCGCGTCGCCGTCGGCGAGCGCGAGCATCCCCTCCGCGTGGTCCGCCCAAGCCCGGAAGCCGGGACTGCGGTACTCGTCGGCGGCGGCTCGCAGCTCTGCGGCGAGGTCGCGGGCGTCGGCGACCTGTCCCTGGCTCAGGGCGATCTCGACGCCGGCCCGGAGCAGGCGCACCCGCGCCATCGGGCCACGACTTGCCAGGGCCGCCCGGATGGCCATCCACGCCGCAGCGCCGTCGCCGGTCTGCAGCGCGAGCAGGGCCTCGCCGGGCTGAGGGTCGATCCCCGACTCGCGCGCCTGCGCGAACGCCTCCCGTGCGGCGGCGGCCGCACCGCGCAGCCGCCGCAGCTCGCCGAGCTGATAGAAGCCCTCGCCCGCGATCCACGGGTTCCCGCCGGCGAGGTCCATGCTCACCCGCGACAGATGCGTCTCGACGTCGTCCCAGTCGCCGCGCGCGCTGCGCAGCTCGAGCCGGTGCACCCGGCAGATGCCGGCATAGATCGCGTCGCTTCCCAGCGTCCGGCACCAGTTCTCGGTGGCGCGGGTCCACTCGTCCATGCGCCGGTACTCGGCCAGCTGATGGCAGACGTGCATCACGGTGCAGTAGATGTCTCCCGCCCACTCCGCGGGCAGCTCGTTCGCGAGCACCGGGAGCATCGCCTCGTCGAGCTGGGCGAAGCCGCGAGCGGTGTCGCCGGCGCGCAGATTGTCCAGGCCCGCGACCACGAGGTTCAGCGCCTGCACGGACGGCGTCGGGAACCGACGGGCGAGATCGGCGAGCCGGGCGATGTGCGGCTGCGCGGACTCGATGCCCTCCATCGCCTCGGCGGCGGCCTCGATGTAGGCGAGATAGGCGTGCGGCGGGCCGTCGGGCAGATCGGCGAGCAGGCGCCGGGCCCGGTTCAGCCAGGCCGCCCCCACGGCCATGTCGCCGCGCGTGTACCAGAGCATGCTCAGCTGCAGCGCGTTCATCGCGGCCTCGTCCATGCGTCCGGCATCGCACAGCCCGCGGAAAGCCGCCTCGGCCGCCGAGAGCGATTCCGGCACCCGGCCCACGAGCCAGCCGCTGCGTGCGAGCATCACGAGATCGTCCACGCCCAGCCCGTCGTCTTCGGCGCGCGCGCGGCTCAGCAGGTCGTGCGCGCTCGCCCAGTCGGCGGCGTCGTAGGCGCGACGACCGGCCACCACCAGCTGGTCGCGGTCGGGCATGCTCCAGGGTACGACGACCCGCGACTGCGCTACCAGGCGATCAGTCGGCGCGGGCGCACGATGATCGCGAGCGAGTAGTCGTCGGTGAGGCGCTGCACGGTCCAGCCGAGGCGGTCGAGGCCGGCCTGGTATTTGGCGAGGTACTCGTCGCCGATCCGCTCCATCCACTGCGCCGCGTCGAGGTCGGAGAACTCGGCCACCCCCTGCAGCACCTGCAGGTGGTCGCCGTGCTCGCCCGACTCGAGGTGGAACATCGCCCGCGGGTCGGCACGGAGGTTCTTCGCCTTCGCCGCGTGCGGCTGGCTGAAGGTCAGGACCGCGTCGTCGTGCCACAGGAACCACACCGGCACCGCATGCGGGTAGCCGTTGCGTCCGGTGCTGCCCAGCCACCCGATCTCCTCCGTGCGCAGCCTCTGCAGCGCGCGGGCGTGCACGTCGTCCGCCGGATCGAGCCGGAAGACCGCGTCACTCATCGGGCTCGCCCGAGATGAGACCGCGCAGCCAGTCGCGCGCCTCGACGAAGACGTCGTCGGAGTAGCGCTCCGGATAGCGGACGATGGCACGGTCGGCACGCGGGTACGAGCCGAGGAACAGCACCTTCGGGCTGAACCGCCGCAGA
Organism: Microbacterium sp.; assembly: GCF_044508325.1. GTDB lineage: Bacteria > Actinomycetota > Actinomycetes > Actinomycetales > Microbacteriaceae > Microbacterium. The sequence goes on from NZ_JBIQHX010000003.1 coordinate 52,949, forward strand.
CCCAGGAGGGCGTCGGCCATCCGCTCGTCGAGGATGTGGCCGTCGGCGTCGATGACGAACCGGTACCGCCCCAGCGCATCGCCGATCGGCCGAGACGCCAGCAGCGACAGGTTGATGCCCCGTGTCGCGAACTGCTCGAGCATCTCCATCAGGGCGCCGGGGTACTCCTCGGGCAGCTCCACGATGAGCGACGTCTTGTCGGCGCCGGTCGGCGACGGCGGCTGGGCCGCGCGGGCCACCAGCACGAAGCGGGTCACGGCGTTCTCGTTGTCGCCGATGTTCTCGGCCAGCACCTCGTACTCGCCGTGCTCGACGACGCCGGGCGCCGCGATCGCCGCGTCCGCGTCGCTCGTGCCGTCGAGCAGACCCGCGGCGCTGGCCACGTTGCTCGCGGCAGGCAGGTGGGCGTGGGCAGGCAGCGTGTCGGTGAGCCAGCGCAGGCACTGGGCGTAGGCGACCGGGTGCGCCGAGATCAGCGAGACCTCGTCGAGGCCGGTTCCCGGCCGGGCCACGAGCACGAAGTTCACCGGCACCAGGTACTCCCCGACGATGCGCAGGCCCGGCATGGTCGCCAGGGCGTCCTGCGCGGTGGAGACTCCGCCGTCGATGGAGTTCTCGATCGCGATCATCGCGGCATCCGAGCGGCCCTCGACGACGTCCGCGAGCGCCTCGCCGACGTTCCGCACCGGATTCCAGCGCTGTCCGCGGGCCTCCGGCACCTGCGCCAGAGCCGCCTCGGTGAAAGTCCCGGCGGGCCCGAGGTAGCTGTAGGTGCGGAGTTCGGATGCCTCTGGCTCGCTGGTCACGGGGTTCAGCCTAGTCAGGTGCCGGAGGAGACGGCGGTGGGGAGACAACCGTTCGGGCAGAAGGCAGACTGGGCGCATGACTCGCGCAGGACAGCCCGCCGAAGCATCCGATCTCATCGACGTCGACGCCCTGATCGCCGCCTACTACGATCGCCGCCCCGACCCGCGCGATCCGGCCCAGCGGGTGGCGTTCGGCACCAGCGGCCACCGCGGGTCGGCGCTGAGCGGCAGCTTCAACGAGGATCACATCCTCGCCACGACGCAGGCGATCGTCGACTACCGGCGCTCGCAGGGCATCGAAGGCCCGCTGTTCCTCGGCCGCGACACGCACGCGCTGTCGCTGCCGGCCGAGCGCAGCGCCATCGAGGTGCTCGTCGCCAACGGCGTGGACGTGCGTGTCGACTCCCGGGACTCGTGGGTGCCCACCCCCGCGCTCAGCCACGCGATCCTCACCCACAACCGACAGGCTCAGGGAGCGGACCCGGGCCGCGCGGACGGCATCGTCGTCACCCCCTCGCACAATCCACCGCGCGACGGCGGCTTCAAGTACAACCCCCCGAACGGAGGCCCGGCCGACACCGACGCCACCGGGTGGATCGCCCGCCGTGCCAACGAGCTCATCGAGTCCGGGCTGACGGAGGTGCGGCGCACGCCCTTCAAGGACATCGACGAGGACTCGCTGGGCACGTACGACTTCCGCGAGGGCTACGTCGCCGACCTCGAGAACATCATCGACATCGACGCGATCCGGCGGGCCGGAGTCCGCATCGGCGCCGATCCGCTGGGCGGCGCGTCCGTCGACTACTGGGCGCTCATCGGTGAGCGGTACGGGCTCGAGCTCACCGTGGTCAATCCCGACGTCGACCCCACCTGGCGGTTCATGACGCTCGACTGGGACGAGAAGATCCGCATGGACCCGTCCTCCCCTGCCGCGATGGCGGGGCTCATCGGCCGTCGCCACGAGTACGACATCCTCACCGGCAACGACGCGGACGCCGACCGGCACGGCATCGTCACGCCCGACGCGGGCCTGATGAACCCCAACCACTACCTGGCCGTCGCCATCGACCACCTCTATTCGCACCGCCCCGGGTGGCCGGCCGACGCCGCCGTGGGCAAGACCCTCGTCTCGTCGATGATCATCGACCGGGTCGCCGAGGCCCTGGGCCGGCGGCTGTACGAGGTGCCGGTGGGCTTCAAGTGGTTCGTGCCCGGCCTCCTCGACGGCTCGATCGCCTTCGGCGGCGAGGAGTCGGCGGGCGCCTCGTTCCTCCGGATGGACGGCACGGTGTGGACCACCGACAAGGACGGGATCCTCCTCTGCCTGCTCGCCGCCGAGATCCTGGCCGTGACCGGGAAGACGCCCTCGCAGCGCTACGCCGAGCTCGAAGCCGCGTTCGGGTCGTCCGCGTACCAGCGCGTCGACGCGCCCGCGACGCCCGCACAGAAGGCGGAGCTGGCCAAGCTCTCGCCGGATGCCGTGACCGCCACCGAGCTGGCCGGCGAGCCGATCACCGCCAAGCTCTCACATGCGCCGGGCAACGGCGCCGCGATCGGGGGGCTGAAGGTCGAGACCGCCGGTGCCTGGTTCGCCGCGCGCCCGTCCGGCACCGAGGACGTGTACAAGCTCTACGCCGAGTCGCTGCGCGGCGAGGAGCACCTGCGCGAGGTGCAGGCCGAGGCACGTGCCGTCGTCGACGCCGCGCTGGGCGACGGGTAGGCGCGCTGTTCAGAGCCCCTGTGCGAGCCGGTGGTAGACCTGGTTGGCCCGCAGCTCCTGCCGGAAGCCGCGGACCGTGGTGTCCTCGTCGATGACCAGGAGCTCGACGCCCGCCATCTCGGCGAAGTCCCGGAACACCTCCACTCCCACGGCGGTCGTCATCACCGTGTGGTGCGCGGCGCCCGCCTCGAGCCAGCAGGTCGCGCTCGTGGCGAGGTCGGGCTCGGGGCGCCACACGGCACGCCCGACGGGCAGCTTCGGCAGCTCGGGCGCCGCGACGTTCTCGACGACGTTCGCGACGAGGCGGAAGCGGTCGCGCAGGTCGCTCATCGCCACCACGAGCGCGGGCCCCGGATCGGCCGTGAACACGAGCCGCACCGGATCGTCCTTCCCGCCGATCCCGAGCGGATGCACCTCCAGGCGCGGCCGCGCGGTCGTCAGCGACGGCGCGACCTCGAGCATGTGCGCGCCGAGGATCCGCTCCTCTCCGGGGGTGAGGTGGTAGGTGTAGTCCTCCATGAGGCTCGCCCCACCGGGCAGACCCGCGCCCATGACGTTCGCGACCCGGACCAGGATCGCCGTCTTCCAGTCGCCCTCGGCCCCGAAGCCGTACCCCTCGGCCATCAGTCGCTGCACCGCGAGGCCGGGCAGCTGGGTCAGTGCTCCGAGATCCTCGAACGTGGTGGTGAATGCTCCGAAGCCGCCCTCCTCCAGGAACGACCGCAGGCCGACCTCGATCGCCGCCCCGTCGCGCAGGCTCTGATGCCGGTCGCCGCCGGGGAGCAGCTCGGGCTGGATGTCGTAGAGGTCGCGGTACTGCGCGACGAGGTCGTCGACGCCCTTCGCATCGGCGGCCGCGACGGCGTCCGCGAGCTCGTTGACCCCCCAGGTGTTCACCTGCACGCCGAACCGCAGCTCCGCTTCGGTCTTGTCGCCCTCGGTGACCGCGACGTACCGCATGTTGTCGCCGAACCGCGCGAGCTTGAGCGACCGGGCCGCCGCCCAGCCCGCCGCGGCACGCTGCCAGTCCTCGAGCTGCCGCACGACCGCGGGATTCGACACATGGCCCACGACCGTCTTGCGGGCCACGCCCAGGCGGCTCTGGATGTAGCCGAACTCCCGATCGCCGTGCGCGGCCTGATTGAGGTTCATGAAGTCGAAGTCGATCTCGGCCCAGGGCAGCGCGAGGTTGGCCTGCGTGTGCAGGTGCAGCAGGGGCTTGCGGAGCGCCTCGAGACCGCCGATCCACATCTTGGCGGGGCTGAACGTGTGCATCCACGCGATCACGCCGATGACGCGGTCGTCGCTGTTGGCGTCGAGGGCGAGGCGGCGGATCGCGTCGGCGTCGGTGAGCACGGGCATCCACACGATCTTCACGGGCAGCCCCGTCAGGCCCGCGACGACCTCGCGCGACTGCTCGGCCACCTGGCGCAGCGTCTCGTCGCCGTAGAGGCCCTGGCTGCCGGTGGCGAACCACACCTCGTAGTCGTCGAGGGCGGGCGCGAGGTGCGTGCTGGTCATGACACTCCTTCGGTGACGGGCAGGGCGGTGACGGCGGCCTCCTGCACGGCGAGGCCGGCGCGGAAGCGGTCGAGGTAGGTCGCGAAGCCGGCGACGTCCGCCGGGTCGGGGTCGGCGATCGTGAGCGGGATGCCGCGCAGCACGGTGCCGGACAGGTACTCGGCGAGCGGCTCGGCCCGTGACTGAAGGGCGACATGCCGATAGGCGGCGAGCACGGCCATGCCCCAGGCCCCGCCCTCGGAGGCGGAGCCGGCGACGGCGACCGGCGCCCCGAGCGCCGCCGCCAGGAAGCGCTGTGCGACGCCGGCGGTGCGGAACATGCCGCCATGGGCATACATCCGGTCCAGCCGCACACCTTCGGCGCGGAGGGTCTGCATCCCGATGCTCAGCGCCCCGAACGCGCCGTACAGCTGCGCCCGCACGAGGCCGGCGAGGGTGAGCCGGCTGTTCGGTGCCCGCACGATGAGCGGGCGCCCCTCGACGAGACCGATCACCGGCTCGCCCGCCAGCAGGTTGTACGCCAGAAGTCCCCCCGCGTCGGGTTCGCCGTCGAGCGCCGCGCGGAAGAGGATGTCGAAGACGGCGTCCTCGTCGAGGGGTGTTCCCGACGCGCGGGCGAACTCGGCGAACACACCGGCCCAGGCGGCGAGCTCGCTCGCGCCGTTGTTGCAGTGCACCATCGCGACCGGATCGCCGGCGGGCGTGGTCACGATGTCGAGTTCTTCGCGCATGCTGCGCAGCGGCCGCTCGAGCACGACCATGGCGAAGATGCTCGTGCCCGCGCTGACGTTCCCGGTGCGCGGGGCCACGGCCCCGGTGGCGACCATGCCGGTGCCCGCGTCGCCTTCCGGCGGGCAGAGCGGGATGCCGGCGCGGAGCGCGCCCGTCGGGTCGAGCAGCGCCGCCCCCTCGGCGGTCAGCGTTCCCGCCGGCGCACCCGCGACGAGCACCTCGGGGAGAAGGGAGCGCAGGCGGGCCGGCCCCGAGCCGGCGAGCGCGTCGTAGCGGGCGACGAGCACCTCGTCGTAGTCGCCGGTCGCGGAGTCGATCGGGAACATCCCCGAGGCATCCCCGATCCCGATCACCCTCCTGCCGGTGAGGCGCCAGTGCACGTAGCCGGCGAGCGTGGTGAGGAACTCCACCTCGGCGACGTGCGGCTCGCCGTCGAGCACGGCCTGGCGCAGGTGCGCGATCGACCAGCGCTGCGGGATGTTGACGTCGAACAGGCGCGAGAGCTCCGCGGCGGCGGCGCCGGTGCTCGTGTTCCGCCAGGTGCGGAAGGGCACGAGCAGCTCGCCCGCCCCATCGAAGGCGAGGTACCCGTGCATCATCGCCGACACGCCCATCGCGGCGAGGGTCGCGGGGCGCACGCCGTGGCGGTCATCGGCATCCCGCACGAGGCGGGCATAGGCGGCCCGCACGCCCTCCCACACCGCGTCGAGACCGTAGGTCCATCGCCCGTCCTGCAGAGCGCTCTCCCAGGCGTGGCTTCCGGTGGCCAGCACGGTCGCCGGGTCGTCCACATCGACCAGGCAGGCCTTGATCCGAGTGGAGCCCAGTTCGATTCCAAGCGCCGCGCGGCCGGCGCGGATCGCGTCTGCGCCGCTCATCGCCGGTCGTCCGTGCTCTGTCCGTAGACGTTCTGATATCGGTCGTAGAGTCGGTCGATCGCGTCCGGGGGGATCGGCGCGGGCTCGCCGCCCTCGCGTGCGATGTGCACGGTGCGGGCGACGTCCTCGAGCATGACGGCGGCCTTGACGGCGTCCCTGGCCGTCGCGCCGATCGTGAACGGGCCGTGGCTGCGCATGAGCACCGCCCGCGAGCGGTGGCCGCGCAGGGTGTCCACGATCCCGCGCCCGATCGAGTCGTCCCCGATGATCGCGAACGGACCCACCGGGACCGGTCCCCCGAACTCGTCGGCCATCGCCGTGATCACGCACGGGATCTCCTCGCCGCGCGCCGCCCACGCGACCGCGTACGTGGAGTGGGTGTGCACGACGCCGCCCACCTCCGGCATGTGGCGGTACACATAGGCGTGCGCCGATGTGTCGCTCGAGGGGGCGCGCTCGCTGCCGGGCGCGCCGGGGATCGCGTTCCCGTCGAGGTCGCACAGGATCATGCTCTCCGGCGTCAGGTCGTCGTACGACACGCCCGACGGCTTGATGACGAACAGGTCGGCGCCCGGCACCCGCGCCGAGACGTTCCCGGCCGTCCAGACCACGAGTCCGTACCGGACCAGCTCGCCGTGGAGCCGGGCGACCTCGCGACGGGTGGCATCGATCGCGGCGTCCCGTGCCGCGGGGGAATCGGTCATGACGCCCCCCGTCTGCGGGTGAGCACCCGCTGCAGCAGCACGAAGACCAGCAGCACGGCGCCCGTGATGATCGTGAGGTACTCGGGGTTGATCGAGCCGTCCTTGGTGATGATGAGCCGCAGCGCGGCGATCACGAACACCCCCACGACCGACCCGAGCACGTAGCCCGCGCCCCCGGTGAGCAGGGTTCCTCCGATCACGACGGCGGCGATGGCATCCAGCTCCCACCCGATGCCCGTCACGTTCTGCGCCTTGCCGCCGACCTCGGCCGTGTAGACGAGGGCGGCGAGGCCGGCGAGCGCGCCCGAGATGATGTAGATCCACACCCGCGTCCTGGCCACCGGGAGCCCCATGAGCTGCGCAGAGGACTCCGAGCCCCCGATCGCGTAGGCGGTGCGACCCATCCGCGTGCGGTGCAGGAAGAAGACGGCCGCGATCATCACGAGGACGGCGATGATCAGACCGGGCGTGATCACGAAGTCGTTGACCTTGGGCCCGTCGAAGATCTTCCAGTCGACGGCCAGCAGCATGATCGGGGAGTCCTCGGGGGCCGTCACCGGGGTCGTCGACAGGATCGAGGCGAGACCCCGCGCGAGGAACATCATGGCCAGCGTCGCGATGAACGGCTGCACGCCGAAGTACTGCACCATGACCCCCGCGATGAGGCCGAACATCGCGCCGGACACGATCATCATCGCCATGGACACCCAGCCGTTGACGCCGATGTTCATGAGCATCACCCCGGCGACCGAGCTGAAGGCCACGACCGCCCCGACCGAGAGGTCGATGCCGGCCGAGACGATCACGACGGTCATCCCGACGGCGAGGATGATCGTCGGGGCGAAGCTCACCAGCAGGCTGGACATCGTGCCGGCGTGGAACACCCTCCCGTAGGCGACCTCGGCGTAGATCAGCATCGCGGTCAGCAGCACGAGGGCTGCCAGCGTCGGCACCAGCGACTGATTCCGCTCCCACAGGCGGGAGAATCCGCGCGAGCGGGCGCTGCGCGCCTCCGGCAGGGCCGGGACGGGAGGCGTGTCCTCGGCGAGGGTGCGGGGACCGGTCATCGCGCCACCGCCTTGACCGCAGCGGAGCCGGAGGCCCGGTCGGGCGTCGGCGAGCCGGGTCCGCCGCGGACGCGCCGGCGGAAGGCAAGGGAGCGGATCCGCTCCGACTGCAGCAGGACCAGCACGATGATGACGATCGCCTTGAAGGCGGGCGTCGCGGCGGCGGGGACGCCGAGGAACAGGACGGTCTTGTTCAGGGTCGCGATCAGCAGCGCCCCGACCGTCGAGCCGAGGATCGAGAACTTCCCGCCGGCGAGGGACGTGCCGCCGATCACCACGGCGAGGATCGCGTCGAGCTCCATGAGGTTGCCGGTGCCCGACACGCTCACGGTCATGACCTCCGAGACCGTGAACAGGCCGCCGCACGAGGCGAGCACCGCCGCGAGGACGTACACGGCGATGAGGATGGGGCGCGGGCGGATGCCTGCCATCCGGCTCGCGCTCGGGTTGATGCCGATCGACTCGATCATGAGTCCCAGCGCCGTGCGTCGCATGACGAGGGCGATGAGCACCACGATCGCGATCGCGAGCACGAAGCTCGTCGGCAGACCGAGGATCTGGCCGTTCGCGAGCTGGCGGAAGGGCTCGTTGGTGGCATTGGTGTTCTGACCGCCCGTGATCACGCGGGCGATCCCGCGCGCGGCGAGCATCATGATGAGCGTCGCGATGAACGGCTGCAGACCGAAGACGGCCACGAGGACGCCGTTGACCGCACCGAGCACCGCCGCCAGCAGCAGCGCCAGACCGATGGCCGCGAACATCGCGCCGACGGAGTCGGGCTGGTTGAGATCGCTGAGGGTCTGCATGGCGACGGCCCCGCCGACGGCCATCATCGAGCCCACCGACAGATCGATGCCCTCGGTGGCGATGACGAACGTCATGCCGAGCGAGATCATGATGATCGGCGCGGACACCCGCAGGATGTCGAGGATGTTCCCGGTCAGCAGTCCGGTGGTCGGGTTGACGGAGACCGCGAGATACGCCGGGTCCTTGACCGTGTTGACGACCAGCAGCAGCAGGATCCCGACCAGCCCCCAGAACCATGGGGCGTGGAGCAGCCGTCCGAACAGGGAGGTCACCGCGGGTCCCCTTCCTCCGTGGAGGCGGCCGGCGGGAGCGCATCGGATGACTGCTCTGCGAGGCTCTCCGCGCGGGCTTCCGCCTTCTGTTCCGAGCCGGCGGCGATGACCGACACGATGCTCTCGGCGGTGACGCCCTCGCCGTTGACGACCTCGCCGACCTTGTGGTGGTCCTTGAGGATGACGATGCGCTCGGACAGGCGCACGACCTCCTCGAGCTCGGACGAGATGAACACCACTCCCATGCCTCCTTCGGCGAGTTCGGCGACCGTCTCCTGGATGTCCGCCTTGGCCCCCACGTCGATGCCGCGGGTCGGCTCGTCCAGCAGCAGCAGGTCGGGGCTCGTCGCCAGCCAGCGGCCCAGCAGCACCTTCTGCTGGTTTCCGCCGGAGAGCATCCGGATCGGCCGATCGGGATCGGCCGGGCGCACGCTGAACCGATCCATGTAGGTGCGGACGAGCCGGTCCACCTCGCGGGCGGGCACGCGGCGCAGCCAGCCGCGGCGCGCCTGGACGGCCAGCATGATGTTCTCCCGCACGCTCAGGTCGCCGATGATCCCGTCGTCGCGGCGGTTCTCGGTCGCGTAGGCGATCCCGTGTGCCAGCCCTGCTCCGGGCGATCCGAGCGAGGCATTCCGTCCGTGCACGCGCACCCGGCCGGAGTCCGGCCGGTCGGCGCCGAAGATCAGCCGCGCGAGCTCGGTCCGGCCGGCGCCGAGCAGGCCCGCGAACCCGACCACCTCCCCGGCGTGGATCTCGACGTCCGCAGGCTCGAGCGCGCCCCTGCGGCCCAGCCCCGACGCGGCGTAGATCGGGCTGGAGGTGCGCTCACGCTGGTCGACCTGGCGGTTCGAGCCGAGCGCGCGCAGCGAGGCGAGATCCTTGCCGATCATCGTGGAGATCAGCTGGGCCCGATCGAGCTGGGCGGTCAGATGCTCCCCGACGAAGCGCCCGTTGCGCAGCACCGTGACGCGATCGCTGATCGCGTAGACCTGGTCGAGGAAGTGCGAGACGAAGAGGATGGCGACGCCCTCGTCGCGCAGGCGCCGGATGACGGTGAAGAGCACCTCGACCTCGTTGGCGTCCAGGCTCGAGGTGGGCTCGTCCAGGATCAGCACCTTCGATTCGGTGACCATCGCGCGGCTGATGGCGACGAGCTGCTGCATCGCGATGGAGATCGACGACAGCGGCGCATGGGGGTCGAGATCGCCCAGGCCCATGCGGGCGAGCGCGTCCCGGGCGAGCGCGTGCGTCCGGCGCCAGTTGATCCCGGCCCATCCGCGCGCCTCGTGGCCGAGCATGACGTTCTCGCCGATCGTGAGATTGGTGCAGAGGTTGACCTCCTGGTACACCGTCGAGATGCCCGCGGCCTGCGCGGAGGCGGTCCCGACGAAATGGCGTGGCGTGCCCTCGACGAGGATCTCGCCCGCATCGAGCTGGTACACCCCGGTGAGGGCCTTGATCAGGGTGGACTTGCCGGCCCCGTTCTCGCCCATGAGGGAGTGCACCTCGCCGGGGAGGAGCCGGAAGCTCACATCGTCGAGCGCCTTGACGCCGGGGAAGGCGATGGAGGCGTGGCGCACCTCGACGATCGGGTCCGGTTCGGTCATCTGATGCAGTCCTTCGCGCAGTCGGTCCAGAGGGTGAGGCGGGTGCCGGGGCGGTCGGCGCTCAGCGTCGGCCGCCCCGGCCGCATGCGGGGGCTGGGCTCAGAAGCCCTTGCCCGCGTCGAGCGCCGCCTGGCCCGCCTCCGGCGAGTCGAACGTCTCGCTGTCGACGATGAGCGGGTTCTCGACGCTTTCGCCGGCGAGGGCCCTGTTCACCGCGTCGACGGCGATGTCTCCGAAGAACGGGTTGTACTGTGCGACGAAGCTCAGCTCGCCGGCCGCGAGGGCCTCGAGAGCTCCCGTGGTGCCGTCGATCGTGGCGATCTTCACGTCGGTGCCCGGGGTGAGCCCGGCGTCGATGACGGCCTGTGCGGCGCCGATGCCCATCTCGTCGTTCTGGGCGAAGATGAACTGGATGTCGTTGTTGTTGGCCTTGAGGACCGTCTCGATCACCGACTTGCCCTCATCCGCGCTCCAGTTGGCGGTCTGCGCGCCGACCTTCGTCCAGCCGGGCTTGCCGTCGACTTCGGAGTCGAAGCCGTCGTTGCGCTCGTTGACGACGGACAGGCCGGGCACGCCCTCGAGCACGAAGTACTTCGCCCCGTCGGGGAACGTCTCGACGGCCCAGGCGCCCACCGATGCGGCGACCTGGAAGTTGTCCGGCGCGATGCGGGTCACGTAGAGGTCCTCGGGGGCGTCGACGCCGCGGTCGAGCAGGACGACGGGGATCTCGGCCTCCTGCGCGAGCTTGAGCGAATCCTCCCAGCCGGCTGCCTCGGTGGCCGTGAGCAGGATCACGTCGACCTCGTCGTTGACGAAGGTGGCGAAGGCATCCAGCTGCGACTTCTGATCCGACGGGCTCGCCGCCGGCGCGTACTTCAGGTCGAAGCCCGCCTCGGTGCTGAACGCGTCCTTGATGGCCTGCTCGTTCGCGTCGCGCCAGCCGCCCTCCGGCCCGACCGCGACGAATCCGACGGTGGTGAGCTCGTCGCCGCCGTCATCGCCGCCGGTCGAGGCCCCGCCGCCGCCCCCGGCGCAGCCGGCCATGCCGATGGCGAGGGTGCCCGCGGCCACGAGGCCGAGCAGCCCGCGTGCGAGCTTGTTGTGCTTCATGTCATCTCCTCCTTGAGACCCCGCATCGGGTGAGCGGGGGCAGTGCCCCCGCGGGACACTCTGTTGTGTGCGTGTCGGCGATGTTAGCGGTCACAAACGGTGTTCGCAAGAAGCAATGTGAGCGGTAACCTAATTGAGTCCTCTTCGCGGAAGGGCCGCCCTGGGCCGGTTTCGCGCCGTGAGAGGCGACGGGGTAACGTTCGAGCAGCCGGGGAGAGGAGGGTCGCATGGCGAAGGATGCCGCGGTCACCCCCCGGCGCGCCGGGAAGCCGAGCATCTACGACGTGGCCGAGCTCGCCGGGGTCTCCCATCAGACCGTCTCGCGCGTGCTCAACGACCACCCCAACATCCGGGAGTCGACGAGGCAGCGGGTGATCGAGGCGATGGCGCAGGTGCGCTACACGCCCAACTCGATCGCCCGCGCACTGGCGACGAGCCGCACCAAGCGCATCGGCGTGATCGTGGACAGCCCCGAGAAGTACGGGCCGGGCAGCACGATGCGCGGCATCGAAGAGGCCGCGCGGGCCGCAGGGTACGCGGTCACCGCCTCGACCGTCGGCGACGACGCCGGCCTTGCCGTCGACGCGGCGGTCGCCCACCTGCGCATCCAGGGCGTGGAGGCGCTGTGCGTCATCGCCCCGCGGTACTCGACCCTCGACGAGCTGCGCCACACGACCGACGACGTGCCGGTGCTGCTGGTCAAGTCCGAGCCCGAGGAGGACGCCCTCACCGTGGCGGTCGACCAGTACGCCGGCGCGGTGCTGGCGGTGGATCACCTCATCTCACTCGGGCACCGCGACATCCTGCACGTGGCCGGCCCGCTGGACTGGGTCGACGCCCGTCAGCGGTCGCGCGCGTGCGCCGACCGGATCGCGATGGAGGGGTTCGAGGTGCATGCCCCGATCATCGGCGACTGGTCGAGCGACTTCGGGTACCGCGTCGGCCGTCATGCCCCCGAGGTCGACCACGTCACCGCGATCTTCGCCGCCAACGACCAGATGGCGCTGGGACTGCTGCACGGCCTGCACGAGCGCGGCCTGCGGGTGCCCGACGACATCAGCGTGATCGGCTTCGACGACCTTCCGGACGCGCGGCACTTCCTGCCGCCGCTGTCGACCGTGCGCCAGGACTTCCACGCGCTCGGCGCGCTCGCGATGACGTCGCTCATCGCCGCGGTGGAGGGCGACCCCGAGGTCGCGAGCCGCATGATCGAGCCCAGGCTCGTCGTGCGCCGCTCGACCGCCCCGCTCGGGCGCTCCGCACGGGCGTGAGATCATCGACCGTGCCCCCACCGCAGAGCACGGCACGAGGAGACGCATGACCTGGCTCGTCACCGGCGGCGCCGGCTACATCGGCGCCCACGTGGTGCGCGCGCTCGCCGCGGCGCAGCTGGAGCCCGTCGTCATCGACGACCTGTCCACCGGGCGCGAGTCCTTCGTGCCCGCCGCCGTCCCGTTCGTGCGGGCGTCCATCCTCGATCGCGAGGCGCTCGAGAGCGCCCTGCGCAGCCACCGGGTCGAGGGCGTGGTCCACGTGGCCGGATTCAAGTACGCCGGCGTCTCGGTGCAGCGCCCGCTCCACGCCTACGCGCAGAACGTCGAGGGGACGCGGGTCCTGCTGGAGGCCATGGAGTCGGCGGATGTCTCGAACATCGTCTTCTCGTCGTCGGCCGCGGTGTACGGCACCCCCGACGTCGCGGTCGTCACCGAGGAGGCGCCCACGCGTCCCGCCTCGCCGTACGGCGAGTCGAAGCTCATCGGCGAGTGGCTGCTGCGCGATCAGGGCATCGCGACGGCGGGCTCCCGGCATCCGCTCCGTCACACGTCGCTGCGGTATTTCAACGTCGTCGGATCGGGGGATCCCGCCGTCTGGGACACGAGCCCGCACAACCTGTTCCCCCTCGTGTTCGAGGCGCTGCTGTCCGGCCGAGCGCCGCGGATAAACGGCGACGACTACGACACCCCCGACGGGACGAACGTGCGCGACTACGTCCACGTCGCCGACATCGCCGCCGCCCACGTCGTGGCCGCGCGGCGGCTGGCCGCCGGCGATCCGATCGAGCCCGCCTACAACCTCGGCTCGGGCGACGGGCTCTCGGTCCGGCAGGTCATGGACGCCATGGCCCGGGTGACCGGCATCGCCTTCGCACCCGAGATCGCGCCGCGCCGCCCCGGCGACCCCGACCGCATCGTCGCGAGCGGGCAGCGGGCGGCCCGCGACCTCGAGTGGCGCATGCGGCACACCGTCGACGAGATGGTGCGCTCGGGCTGGGAGGCGCGACGGAGTGCGTCACCCTGAGTGCATGCGAGGGATGCTGCGCTGGTCGCTCGCCGTCGCCGCAGCCGGCTGCGCACTCCTGCTGTTCGCGGAGTGGCAGACCTGGCGCGGCTCCGGCCAGGACCTCCCCCGCCGCCCCGAGACGGGTTCCGGCGCCGATGTCGTGCTCGTGCTGGGGTTCCCGCCGCGACGAGACGGGATGCCGGGTGCGCTGCAGCGGTGGCGCACGCGCATCGCGATGCGGTCCGCCCCTCCCGGCGCGCTGTTCGTGTTCAGCGGCGCGGCGGTGCACGGCGACGTGCCCGAGGCCGAGGTGATGGCGGCGTACGGCATCGCGCGCGGCATCCCGCCCTCCCGCATCGTGCGCGAGACACGGGCGACGACCACCCGCGAGAACGTCGCGTACTCGCTGCCGTGGCTGCGGGAGGCGGGGACGATCCGCATCGCCTCGAACACGTTCCATGCGCGACGGGCACGGCGCTGTCTGCGCGCCACCGCCCCCGAGCTGTTCGACCGGCTGCGCCCCACGCGCGACTTCGTGCCGTTCGAGCTCGGACCGCTGCGGCTCGCGCTGACGTTCTACGACTGGGTCGCGGCGCGCGTCGCGGAGCGCCGCGACGCGGCTACGACGGTGCGTTCGCCATCGCGATGAGGCCGTCGATCATCTCGGGCGTGACGCCGTCGGCCATCATGGTCACCCGCCCGATCGGCATCGATCCCATCATCTTCTCGACCGGCACGCCCTCGGGCAGGATCGCCTGCAGGTGGTCCTCCATGCCGCCCATCATCTGCGCCATGGCAGCCTTCACGACAGGCCCTGCGACCGGGTGCGCCATGACCTCCGCCAGGGACGAGTCGCGCGTGAGCGGCATGGTGACGTCGTCGCCCTCGATGTCGACCGAGGCGGACGAACGGATGTCTCGGCTCGACGCGGCGACGTCGATCCGGTAGAGCCCGCCCTCGACGATCCAGCGGTCCACGCGCCGATCCCAGTACGCCAGATCCGAGCGACGCACCGTGAGCACGACCTCCCGCGTCTCGCCCGCCGCCAGCGGCACAGCTGCGAACGCCTTCAGCTCGCGCGCCGGGCGCTGCACACCGGAGCCGGGCAGCGCCGTGTACACCTGAACGACCTCGCGCCCGTCGCGCGGGCCGGTGTTGGTCACCGTCACCCGCACCTCGACATCGCCGCCGGGACCGACCATCGCGGTGGCGCCGCCGTACCGGAAGGTCGTGTACGAGAGGCCGTGCCCGAACGGGTAGGCGACCTCGAGGTCGCGGGCGTCGTACCAGCGATACCCGACGAACAGCCCCTCGGCGTAGCGCACATGGCCGAACTCGCCGGGGTAGTCGAGGTGGGCGGGCGTGTCGGCCAGGCGCAGCGGGATCGTCTCGGTGAGCCGGCCCGACGGATCGACGTCGCCGAACAGCACGTCGGCGGTCGCCCCACCCCCGGCCTGCCCCAGCAGCCATCCCTCGACGATCGCGGGCACCCGGTCGGCGAACGGCAGCGCCACCACCGACCCGTTGGACAGGACGACGACCACGTTCGGATTCGCCTCGAGCACCGCGTCGAGCACCGCGAGCTGCTCCTGCGGCAGATCGATGCCCTCGCGGTCGTAGCCCTCCGACTCCAGGCGGGCGGGAAGACCCAGGAACACCACGGCGACATCGGCGGCGGACGCGGCATCCACCGCCTCCTGCCGCAGCCGCGCCGTCTCGTCGGCGGGGACGTCCGCCCCCAGGCCGAATCCGGCCGCGTAGGCGACCTCGCCCGTCGCGAGCGCGCGGATCCCATCGAGCGCGGCGTCCAGGCGGGTGGGGCTGATCATCGACGAGCCGGCGCCCTGGTAGCGCGCCTGTTCGGCGAAGGCGCCGATGACGGCGAGCTTCCCATCCTTCGCGAGGGGCAGGATGCCGCCTTCGTTCTTCAGCAGCACGATCGAGCGACCCGCCGCCTCGCGGGCGAGGGCGTGATGCGCGTCGACGTCGAGCGGGCCGGCGGCCCGCCCCGCACCGGCCTGCACCTTGCGCACGAGATCGATCACCCGGCCGGCGGCGATGTCGAGGCGCTCCTCGTCCAGCTCCCCCGCCCGCACGGCGGCGACCAGCTGTGCGTCGGTGCGCCCCTGCGACGACGGCATCTCGAGGTCGAGCCCGGCGGGCAGTCCCGTGACGCGGTCGTCGACCGCCCCCCAATCCGAGACGACGAGCCCCGCGAACCCCCACTCGCCGCGCAGCACGTCGGTGAGCAGCCACGGATCCTCCGACGCGTAGACGCCGTTGATCCGGTTGTACGCGCACATGACCGTCCAGGGCTGCGCCTCCTCGACGACCCGCTGGAACCCGCGCAGGTAGATCTCGCGCAGGGGGCGCGGGTCGACGTCGGCGCTCACCCGCATCCGATCGTGCTCCTGGTTGTTCGCGGCGAAGTGCTTGAGCGACGCGCCCACGCCCTGCGACTGGATGCCGCGCACGAGCGCGGCGCCCAGCACCCCCGAGACGACGGGGTCTTCGGACCAGTACTCGAAATTGCGGCCGCACAGCGGGGAGCGCTTGATGTTGACGCCGGGTCCGAGCAGCACGCCGACCTGCTCGATCGAGGCCTCGACGCCGAGGGCGCGGCCGACCCGCTCGACCAGCTCGGCATCCCACGACGAGCTGAGCCCCGCCGCCGGCGGGAAGCAGGTCGCCGGGACGCTCTCGCCGATGCCGAGGTGATCGCCTCCGCCACGCTGCTTGCGCAGGCCGTGCGGTCCGTCCGCCACCCTGATCGACGGGATGCCGGCGCGCTCCACCGGGGTGGTGTTCCAGAAGTCCCCGCCGCTGGTCAGCGACGCCTTCTCTTCGAGGGTGAGCCCGCTCACATCGCCGCCCGTCATGAGGGAACCATATGTCGCTGGGTTTTCGGTTCTCAAGGCGCTTGGTTTACTTCTCCTATGGGGCAGAGCGGTTCCGGCAGCCGGGGGTCGTACGCCAAGGGCGTCGCCAAACGCGAGGAGATCCTCACCCGCGCCCTCGAGGTGATCGCCCGCGAGGGGTACCGCCGCGCGTCCGTCAAGGAGCTGGCGGAGTCCGTCGGGCTGAGCCAGGCGGGGCTGCTGCACTACTTCGGGACGAAGGACGAGCTGTTCGTCGACATCCTCCGCAAGCGCGACGAGGTGGATGCCGCGCGCCTGGGGCCGCTCGATGACATCGACGTCGACCGGCTGCGGGACGGGTACGTCGGGATCGTCCGCCACAACGGCCAGGTGCCGGGCCTCGTGGAGCTGTTCACGCGGGCCGCCGGCGAGGCCGCCGACCCGCGGCATCCCGCCCACCGCTACTTCCTGGAGCGCGGCGCGCGCCTGCGTGCGGTCGCGCAGCCCGCGATCGAGCGCGCACAGGCCGAGGGGCGGCTCACCGCCGAGATCGAGCCGGAGTGCCTGGCCCGCATCCTGCAGGCGGTCGCCGACGGCCTGCAGGTGCAGTTCCTCCTCGACCCCTCGGTCGACATGGCGGGCATCATCGACGGACTGTTCGACGCTCTTGCCGCGCGGAACCGCGGGGAGACGGCGCCCTGAGCGGCGGACGGGGGATCATGGCCGACGAACTCATCGAGGTGGACACCCGCGGGGGTCGGGTGCGCGGCCGCCGGCGCGGCATCCCCCGGTCCGACGTGCGCAGCGCGGCGTTCCTGGGGATCCCCTTCGCCCAGCCGCCCGTGGGCGCGCTGCGCTTCGCGGCTCCGGAGCCGGTGCAGCCGTGGGAAGGCGTGCGCGACGCCACCGCCTACGGCCCGACGCCCCAGCGCTGGGTCGATCCGGCGGGGACGCTGATCCCGGAGCCCGCGATCCCGGGCGCGGCGACGCTGAACGTCAGCGTGTTCACGCCGCGGCCCGATGCGGCGGCGAAGCTCCCCGTGATGGTGTGGATCCACGGCGGCGGCTATGTGTCGGGATCGCCGGCGAGCCCCTGGTACGACGGGAGGGCGTTCAATCGCGACGGCGTGGTGACCGTCTCGGTCTCGTATCGGCTCGGCTTCGACGGCTTCGGCTGGATCGACGGCGCGCCGCAGAACCGCGGCGTGCTCGATTGGATCGCCGCGCTGGAATGGGTGCGCGACAACATCGCCGCGTTCGGCGGCGATCCCGGCGACGTCACGATCGCCGGGCAGTCCGCCGGCGGCGGCGCGGTGCTCACCCTGCTGGCGCTGCCCGCGGCACAGGGGCTGTTCCACCGCGCACTGGCGATCTCGGGGGCGCTCGGCGACATCCCGCCGCAGCGCGCGCAGGCCACCTCCCGCCGGCTCGCGGATCTGCTCGGCGTCCCGCCCACCCGCGACGGCTTCGCTTCCGCGCCCGAGAAGGCGATCGGGAAGCACCAGGTCCCCGCCGCACAGCCCCCGGGGCTGACCGGGCTCGAGGCCCTGCGCCAGGCGCTGGCCGACGCCGTGCCGTACGGCCCGGTGATCGACGGCGAGCTGCTGACCCAGGGCACCGTCGCGGCGCTGGCGGCCGGCACGGGCGCCGGCACGCCGCTGCTGCTGGGCTCGACCGACGACGAGTTCGCGATGATCCTCAACGGATCGCGCAAGACGCTGCGGTTCGTGCCGCCGGGGCTCGCGCTGCGGCTGCTGGCACCGGAGCTGCCGGCGCGCCGGGCGTACCGGCGCGCCAACCCCGAGCTGCGCGGGTCCGCCGCGCTGCTGGGCCGCTACGTGAGCGACCAGGTCTTCCGAAGCCTCGTGGTGCGGGTGGCCGAAGCGCGCCGCGACGCGCCGACCTGGGCCTACCGCTTCGCCTGGGTCTCACCCACGCACGACCTGGCGCTGCACTGCCTGGACGTGCCGTTCTGGTTCGACTGCCTCGACGCGCCCGGCGTCCCGGCGATCGCCGGCGGGTCCCCGCCGCAGGCGCTGGCCGACGCCCTGCACGGATCCGCGGCGGCCTGGGTGCGCGAGGGCGACCCCGGCTGGCCGGCGTGGTCGTCACGCCCCGGCACCACCCGGATCTTCGGGGCCGAGGCATCCACCCCCGACGTCTCGCCGGACGGCTACGCGAGCGTGCGCGCCCTGGTGTGATCAGGCCAGCGCGGGGATCACCCGGGACTCGAAGAGCTCGATCCCCGAAAGGTCGTAGGCCATCTCCGGGAAGTAGTGGATCGCGTAGTCGAGGCCGCGCTCGCGCATGTCGGCGAGGCGCTCGACGACCTGCTCGGGCGTTCCGACCAGCGCCGCGCCGCTGCGATACGGTCGCATGACGCCCTCGAGCCGCTCCCCGAGGTGCGGGGCGAGGCGGGCCTCGATCCGGTCGAGGCGGGCCGCGACATCCGCCTCGCTCTCGCCGACGACCGTGTTGAAGTTCGCCGACAGCACGATCTCGTCGAGGTCGCGCCCGACCGCGTCGCAGTGCTCGGCGAGGATGGACCGCTTGCGCGAGAAGTCCTCGGGGGTGGAGATCCAGTTCGCGTAGTCGGCGTACTTCGCGACGAGCCGCAGGGTCTTCTTCTCGCCGCCGCCGGCGATCCACACCGGAATGCCGCCGGACTGCAGCGGCTGCGGCCGGACGATGGCACCGTCGACCTGGAAGTGCCTGCCGTCCAGCGTCGCGCGGCCGGTGCGCCACGCCTGCATCATGATCTGGACCCCCTCGTCGAGCGCGCCCAGCCGGTCGCCGATCGACGGGAACCCGTAGCCGTAGGCGCGCCACTCGTGCTCGTACCAGCCGCCGCCGATGCCCATCTCGACCCGGCCGCCGGAGATGGCGTCCACGGTGGCGGCGACCTTCGCGAGGTAGGCGGGATTGCGATAGCCCATGCACGTGCACATCTGCCCCAGGCGGATGCGGTCGGTCGCCGCGGCGAAGGCCGCCATGAGGGTCCACGCCTCGTGCGTCGCCTCGTCGCTGGGCACCGGCGTCGTGTGGAAATGGTCGTACACCCACAGCGATTCCCACGGCCCGGAGTCGGCGCGCTGGGCCAGCGCGCACATGACGCGCCACTGATCGGCCGGCTGGATGCCGACGAGGTCGAAGCGCCAGCCCTGGGGGATGAAGGTTCCGAATCGCATGATCTTCAGCCTAGGCGGGGCCAGCATGCGCGACCGTCGCCGGGGCCGCCTAGCCTGACGGCGCGACCGCGGCGTGCGGCATCCGCCGGCGCATCACGGAGATCGCCTCCGGATTCACGTCGACGAGCACCGCCTCGCGGCCCAGCGCCGAGGCGACCGCGCCGGTCGTGCCGCTGCCGGCGAAGAAGTCGAGCACCCGGTCGCCCGGGCGCGAGGAGGCCTGCACGATGCGCCGCAGGATGCCCTCGGGCTTCTGCGTCGGATAGCCCGTCTTCTCGCGCCCGGTCGTGGGCACGATCGTGTGCCACCAGACGTCGGTGGGCAGCTTGCCGCGCGCCGCCTTCTCGGGCGGGACCAGCCCGGGCGCCATGTAGGGCTCGCGGTCGACGGTGGCCGAGTCGAAGAAGTATCGCGCCGGGTCTTTCACGTACACGAGGATCGTGTCGTGCTTGGTCGGCCAGCGCTTCTGCGTCTTGCCGCCGTAGTCGTAGGCCCAGATGAGCTCGTTGAGGAACCGGTCGCGCCCGAACAGGGCGTCCAGCATCACCTTGGCGTAGTGCGCCTCGCGGTAGTCCAGGTGCAGGTACAGCGTGCCGTCGTCAGCGAGCAGCCGCCAGGCCTCGGCCAGCCGCGGCTCGAGGAAGCCCCAGTAGTTGTCGAACCGGTCGTCGTATGCGCGCAGGTCGCCGCGCAGGCGCTCGTACTCGCGCCCGTGGAAGCCACGCCGCACGATGAGCTCGCCGCCGCCCGGCGAGGTCGGCTCGCGTTCGGAACTCAGTCCGCGCCGGGCGGGCGGGCTCGCCGGTGCGCGGGATGGCGCGGCCGGGCGCGCACCCGGTCGGTGGGCAGACTGAATTGTGCGCGCGGTCTCGACCGTCCGCGTCTGCGTGCGCCCGGTGTTGAACGGCGGGTCGAGGTAGATGAGGGTGAACGACGCGTCGGCGAACCCGGCGATCACGTCGAGGTTGTCGCCCTCGTGGATCGTGACCGACCCGGGCGACGGGGCGTCCGCGCCCGTCATGGGATGCGGTGCAGCCACGCGTGGGTGGCGAACTTGTCGCGCACGAGCGCCTCTGCCTCGGCATATTCCTCTGGCGTGATATGCCCTTCGGTCGCCCCGTAGAGTCGCGTGAACGTCTCCTTCATGCGGGCGATGATCTCCTCCCGCGAGAGGCCGGTCTGGCTGCGCAGCGGGTCGACGCGCTTGGCAGCCGAGGTCGTGCCCTTGTCGCTGAGCTTCTCGCGGCCGATCCGCAGCACCTCGGTGAGCACCTGGCCGTCCATGTCGTAGCTGAGCGTGGCGTGATGCAGCACGCCGCCTCCCGCGAGCCGCTTCTGTGCGGCGCCGCCGATCTTGCCGTGCGGGGATGCGATGTCGTTGAGCGGCTGATAGGTGGCCTCGATGCCGAGCGAGCGCAGCGCCTGGAGCACCCAGTCATCGAGGAAGGCGTACGAGTCGGCGAACGTCATCCCGGCGACGAGGGATGCCGGCACATACAGCGAATACGTGATGATCTGCCCCGCGGCCATCATCATGGCGCCGCCGCCCGAGATGCGACGGACGATGTCGAACCCGTGCAGGGCGGCGCTCTGCGGATCGACCTCGTTGCGGAGGGACTGGAACGACCCGATCACAACCGCGGACTGATCCCATTCCCACAGCCGCAGCGTCGGGTTGCGCAGCCCTGCACCCACCCGCGTGGTGAGCACCTCGTCGAGGGCGAGGTTCAGGTGCGGCGAGACGGCGGGCTCGTGCACGATCTCCCAGTCGAAGTCGGTGAACCCGGGCGCCGTGACCAGGGCTCGCCGCACGGCCGTGCCGACGGACTCCGGTGTGAAGCCGAGCAGCTGGGCGTCCGGGAAGGCGGAGTCCAGCGCCGTGCGGATCGCGGCGGCGATGCCGGCGGCGTCCGTCTCCACGGGCAGGCCGTTCACCGCGGCGTCGATCGCCTCCAGCGCCTCGTCCGGTTCGAGGAAGAAGTCCCCGGCCAGGTGGAAGTCGGCGATGCGGCCGTCGCGCTCCTCGAGATCGACGACCACGAGCTTGCCGCCGGGGACCTTGTACTCGCCGTGCATGCCCTCAGCCTAGGACGCCCTTCACAGCCGACGGCCCGGATCGCCTGCTATGGTTGCGAGGCGGCATTCGCCGCTGCGTCGTCGATACGCTTCACCGAAAGGCCGGCTCCTGAGCCCGCCGAAGGGCGGTCCCGCCGAAGGCGGTCCCTGAGCCCGTCTCGGTGCGGTCCCTGAGCCCGTCGAAGGGTCGAGCGGCGAACCGATGCGCGATCCCGCGCCGTCGCCACCTTCTCGCACCGCCGCACTCACCTGCGCGCATGCGCTACCCGAAAGCATCCCCATGTCCTCCTTCCTCTCTCTCGGCGTGCCCGAGAAGCTCGCCGCGGTGCTCGCCGCCGACGGCAAGACCGATCCGTTCCCCATCCAGCGCGACACGCTGCCCGACTCGCTCGCCGGTCGAGACGTGCTCGGCCGCGGCCGCACCGGCAGCGGCAAGACGATCGCGTTCGCGCTGCCGATGGTGGCGCGCCTTTCCGGATCCGGCGCGGCGCGCCGCACGCCAGGCCGCCCCCGCGGGCTGGTCCTGGCACCGACGCGCGAACTGGCGACGCAGATCGCGGCAACACTCGCTCCGCTGGCGGATGCCGCGGGCCTGCGCGTCACCACCGTGTTCGGCGGGGTCAGCCAGCGGCCGCAGGAGCAGGCGCTGCGCGCCGGCGTCGACATCGTCGTGGCATGCCCCGGCCGCCTCGAAGACCTCATGAAGCAGAAGATCGTCGATCTCGGCGCGGTCGAGATCAGCGTGCTCGACGAAGCCGACCACATGGCCGACCTCGGCTTCCTGCCCGGAGTGACCCGCATCCTCGCGGCCACCCCGCAGGGCGGCCAGCGCCTGCTGTTCAGCGCGACCCTCGACCGCGGCGTCGACGCACTGGTGCGCAGGTTCCTGCGCGACGAGGTGCGCCACTCCGTCGACGAGTCCAGCGTGCCCCAGGGCGTCATGACGCACCGGGTCTTCGTCGTCCCCGGAGCCGAGGACAAGACCGCGCTCGTGCGCCACCTCGCGTCGGGACGCGGCCGTCGCATCCTCTTCACCCGCACCAAGCACCAGGCCAAGAAGCTCGCGAAGCAGCTGACGGCCGCCGGCATCCCGGCCGTCGACCTGCACGGCAACCTGTCGCAGAACGCCCGCGAGCGCAACCTCGCGGCCTTCGGCGCGGCCCCCGACGCCGGCGGCGTCCGCGTGCTCGTCGCGACGGATGTCGCCGCGCGCGGCGTGCACGTCGACGACGTCGAGCTCGTCGTCCACGTCGACCCGCCCGTCGAGCACAAGGCGTACCTGCATCGCTCGGGGCGCACCGCCCGAGCCGGTGCCGAAGGCGTGGTGGTCACCGTCGCCCTCGACGCGCAGCGCAACGAGGTCAAGGACCTCCTGCGCAAGGCCCGGGTCACCGCGGCGCTCGAGCCCGTGCGCGCGCACGACACCCAGGTCGCGACGCTCGTCGGTGAGCCCGCGCCGCACGTCGCGCCCGCCCCGGCCCCAGCGCCCCAGCAGCGGACGAAGAAGCCGGGCGGCAGCCGGTCAGGCGGACGACGGGATGCCGCGGGCCGACCCAAGGCCCGCAGCGCCCAGCACCAGCCCCAGACGAGCCGGCACCAGCCGGCGCAGCCGCAGGGGGGGGCGACCGCGTCCGGCCGCCCCACCATCGGCGCCACCGTCGCCGACCTCCGCGGCCGCGGCGGGCGACCGCGGGGGCCGCGTCGCGCGCGCGGCTGAGCCACGGGCGGGGTCAGTCGCGCGCCGGAAAGCGCGCGGCGAGCCACGCCAGCAGATCCGCACGCACCTCGGCCTGCGACACGTCGTTGAAGATCTCGTGGCGCACATCCGGGTACACGAGGGTCGTGACATCGGTCAGTCCTGACCGGCTGCGGTAAGCGTCGGCCAGCCGGTGCACGCTGCGCGGCCCGCCCACGGTGTCGTCGCGTCCCACCATGAGCAGGACCGGGATGTCGCGTCCCAGATTGCGACGCGGCCTGCCGTAGAGCTGCGCCGCGTTGAGGGGGCCGAACAGCTTCAGCAGGGGCGTCTCGGTCGTCAGCGGGTCGTCGAGGAACGCACGTCCGACGGACAGGTCGGACGCGAGCCATTCGGTGCCCATGGCATCGGGGCCCTTCCAGGGCGCGTTGAGGTCGCCGGCGTTGAGCGACCCCGGCCACCGCAGCGCCGAGCCGCTGAGCACCAGCGCGTCGTAGGCCTCGGGGTGATCGTTGAGCACGATCTGCGCCAGGAACGAGCCCCACGAGTGGCCCAGCAGGACCAGCGGCAGACCCGGATTCTCGTCGCGGATGAGGGTCGTCAGCTGCCACACCGCATCGACGGCGGCGCGGTGCCCGCCGACCCCGAGCGTCCCGAGCCGGTCGGCTGAGCCGTGGTGGCGCATCCCGGTCCGGCCGTGGCCGCGGTGATCGGCCGCATACACCGTGAACCCGGCGCCGGTCAGAGCGTCGACGACGGTGCCGTACCGGCCCGCGTGCTCGCCGACGCCATGGAGCAGCTGGACCACTGCGCGCGCGGTTCCCGCCCCAGGATGCACGTCGTAGACGATCGTGATGCCGTGCTTGTCGGTGTACTCGCGCTCCGTCGCCGCCATGGCGTGAAGTCTAGGGGTCCGGCGCCCCCGCGCCGGCCGGAGGGCGACGCTCCGGGACCCGGAGCGTCGCCCGGGTCCGTTCAGGCGGCCGTTCGGGTGAGCGACTCGACGTACGCCCTGCCGGCCGCCGCGATCGTGGCGACAACCTCGTCCGGGTGCGAGACGCTGATGGCGTGCGATGCGCCGGCGATCTCACGCACCGTCTGAGCGCCCGCGCGCTCGGCCCCCGCGCGCAGCACCGCGGCCGGGATGTTGAGGTCGAGCTCGCCGAACACGTGCCAGGACGGGGTGTCCTTCCAGGCCGGCCGGGCGGTGGGCAGTCCCTCGGACAGCGCAGCCTCGGTGACCGGACGCTGCGTCGCGCCCATGACGCGGGCCTGCGCCTCGGGAACGTCGGCGGCGAACTGGTGTGCGAACACGTCCTGGCGGATCGCGAACTCATTGCCCCCGGTGCTGACCGGGTACGCGACCAGGGCCTCGCCGAGAGTGCTTCCGGGGGCGCTGGTGGAGAGCTGGAACGCACTCTCGCCGGTGTCGGGTGCGAATGCGGACACGTACACGAGCCCGACCACGGCCGGGTTCTCGGCGGCGGCCTCGGTGATGACCATCCCGCCGTAGGAATGGCCGACGAGCACGACGGGCCCCTCGATGCCGGAGAGCACGTCGCGCACGTACGCGGCGTCGCCGGCGAGGCTGCGCAGCGGGTTCGCAACGGCGACCGCGGTCACACCCTTCTCCTGCAGCCGGGCGATGACGCCGTTCCATGATGCCGACTCGGCGAACGCGCCATGGACGAGGGCGATGGTGGGCTTGGGCATGATCCTTCTCCTGTCGATCGTTCGGGCGGATGCCGCCCTGCCGGCAGGGGCGCCGGCTCTGCAGGGATGACCGCGGCCGGTGCGGCCGTGTGACGCCGCACCCGATTTCGGCCGGGATCGTCACAGCGACGCGGCCTGCGCGGTCTGCACATGTGACGCCCGCATTCCGCGGGCGCAGGACGGAGGAGGCCGACATGCGTATCACAGTCGTCGGCGGCACAGGATTGATCGGCTCGAAGGTGGTCGACCGGCTGCAGCGGAACGGACATGAGGCGGTGGTCGCCGCGCGCTCGACAGGTGTCGATGCCTACACCGGCGAGGGTCTGGCAGCGGCCCTCGCCGGCGCGGACGCGGTCATCGACGTGTCGAATTCGTCGTATGTCGATGAGGCGGCGGCGCGCGAGTACTTCTACGCCGCGACGCTGAATCTCATCACGTACGGTGCGGCGCTGGGCGTCGCCCACCACATCGCCCTGTCTGTGGTCGGCACCGATCGGCTCGCCCGCGCACAGGGCGGCTACTTCATCGCGAAGGCCGAGCAGGAGCGGCTCATCACGACATCCGGCCGGCCATTCTCGCTCGTCCACGCGACGCAGTTCTTCGAGTTCGTGCGGCACATCACCGATGCCGCCATGCACAGCGGCACCACACGCGTCGCCGATGTGCTGATCCGCCCGATCGCGGGCGACGATGTCGCCGCGGCTCTGGTGCGCACCGCCCTCGGGCCACCGACCGGGCGCATGCGCGAGATCGCCGGACCCGAGATCTTCGAGTTGGGCGATCTCGCCCGGATCGAGCTGCACGCGCGGCACGACGACCGCGACGTCGTGCCCGACCCGCTCGGCACCTATTTCGGCGCCCGCCTCTCTCGCACAGACCTGCTGCCCGGTCCCGGCGCGGCCGTTGCTCCGACCCGCTTCCGCGACTGGATCGGAATCCCGCAGAAATAGTGCTTCCTATTTGATCGTATACAAGGTAATGTCACGCCCAGGGGGACGCGAACCAGCGGGAGCTGACATGGAACCGGAACCGGACACCGCTCGATCCGACGAGGCCCTCGCGGCCTTCACGCACGCCAGACCGGTGCTCTTCGGCATCGCGTACCGCATCCTCGGGAGCGCCGCGGAGGCCGAGGACGTCCTGCAGGAGGCGTGGGTCCGGTGGCAGCTGTGCGACCGCACCGCAGTGCGCGAGCCGGCGGCCTTCCTCGCCACCACGACCACTCACCTCGCGATCAACGTGCTGCACAGCGCGCGCGTCCGACGCGAGACGTACATCGGACCATGGCTGCCCAGCCCCGTCGACACCGGTGCGGACCCTGCGCTGGGCGCCGAGCGGGACGAGGCGCTGCACCTGGCGACGCTCATGCTCATGGAGCGGCTGACGCCCCTCGAGCGCGCCGCGTTCGTGTTGCGCGCGGCCTTCGACTACCCGTACTCGCGCATCGCCGAGGTCATCGAGACGACCGAGCAGGCCGCCCGGCAGCTGGTCAGCCGGGCCAGACGCCACCTGTCCGGTGAGCGGATGCGAACACCCGACCGCGAGGCGCACCGCGGCTTCTTCCGCGTGTTCCTGCGGGCGGCGCGCTCGGGTGACACCGCAGCGCTCGAATCGCTGCTCGCCGCGGACGCCGTCAGCGTCACCGACGGCGGCGGCGTGGTGCGACGCACGGCGCGGCGGCCCATCCGCGGGCGCGAGAAGCTGGTGCGGTTCCTGCACGGGGTCTCGCGATGGTTCTGGAGCGACGTCGAGGTGCGTCCCGTCGAGGCCAACGGCCGTGCCGGTGCGCTCCTGGCCCGCGAGGGCCGCGTCTTCGCGCTGATCACGATCGAGGTGCACGCCGGTGCGGTCTCGCACGTCATGTGGGTGATGAGCCCGGACAAGCTGAGTGCGATCGCACCCGATCCGTCCCCGGTGCCGGAGTCCGCCGTCATGGCATGACGCAATCGCGTACGAGGAGATCGCCTACGAGCTTTCCGTGTTACGGTCGGAGCGTGGCCGAGTCATCCGCCCCTCCCGTCGTCGCACTCGACGACATGGTGTGCTTCAACCTGCACGCGGCCTTCCGCGCCGTCACGGCTGTGTACCGGCCGCTGCTCGAACCGCTGGGCCTGTCGTACCCCCAGTACCTCGTGCTGGCGATGCTGTGGCAGCACGGCGACCAGCCCGTGGGCGACCTCGTCACCGGCCTGCAGTCCGACTACGGCACGATCACGCCGCTGGTCAAGCGCATGGAGAAGCAGGGCCTGGTGGTCCGCACCCGCAACCCCGACGACGAGCGCAGCGTCATCGTCTCGCTGACCCCCGCCGGCGACGCCCTCCGCGCGCACGCGCCCGGCGTCTACCAGGTCATCACCGAGACCTTCGGGTTCACTCCGGAGCGAGCGGATGCCGCGCTGGAAGTGCTGCGGGCCATCTCCGCGCGGGCGGGGTCGGCTTCCTGACGTCACAGACCCGCACGCTGTCCGGTCATCCCTTCAGGGCGCGCGCGGGCGCGCGGAAGGGCGGGTCGGCATGCGCATCGGCTGCGCGTTGACGGCGACGGATGGAGCATGATCCCGTGGCGACGATCCATCCCGTTGCGAACACCCTCCTCGGAAGAGGCGTCCGCAGCGGCGCGCCGCGCGGTCGCGGAGCTGATCGCGGCGCTGCGCGGTGCAGCCGGCATCGATGACGTCCTGGATCGGCGCGTCCGGCTGACGGTGGATTCGGGCGGGGCGGCATCCTTGCCGTCGGGGATCGTGACAGGACGCGTGCCCGTCCGCAACGCGCTGCGCGACCTGCTCGCCCGCTTCGCCGAGCCGCAGTCGTCCGCCGCCGAGGTCAACGGCGCCCCCGGCGTCGTCATCCGCTCCCGCGGGCGCGTCGTCGCCGTGCTCGGCGCGAGGCCGCGGCGCGGGCGCATCGGGGAGCTCTGGGCCGTCGTCAACCCGGACAAGCTCGGGCACTGGGATTCCCGCTGACGTCACAGGGCGGCAGGCGGCGCGGTCAAAGCTGTGAGGGCGCCGAACGGGTGCCTCGAGAGGAAGGCAGGATCATGGCGAAGATCGTGGTCGTCGGGGGAACAGGACTCATCGGCTCGAAAGTGGTGCGCAAGCTCACCGAGCACGGGCACACGGCGATCGCCGCATCGCCGGCGACGGGGGTGAACACGGTGACCGGCGAGGGTCTGGCAGAGGTGCTCGCGCAGGTCGACACGGTCGTGGATGTCTCGAACTCGCCGTCCTTCGCCCCGGACGATGTGCGGGAATTCTTCCGGACCTCGACGACCAATCTGCTCGCCGCCGAGAAGGATGCCGGGGTGACGCACCACGTCGCCCTCACCATCGTCGGCACGAACCGGCCGCAGGAGATCCCGTACTTCGCCGCGAAGGCCGCGCAGGAGCAGCTCATCCGCTCGTCGGGCACGCCCTTCACCCTGGTGCACGCGACCCAGTTCTTCGAGTTCCTGGGCAGCATCGCCGACAGCTCGACCGATGGCCAGACCGTCCGCCTTCCGGGCGGGCTGGTGCAGCCGATCGCAGCGGAGGATGTCGCGACCGCCGTGGCGCGCGCGGCCGCCGGTGCGCCCGCCGGCGACATCGAGATCGCCGGGCCGGAGGCGTTCGGGCTCGACGAGTTCGTGCGCAGGGGGCTCGCCTTCCGTGGCGATCCGCGCACAGTGGTGCGCGACGACGACGCACCGTACTACGGCGCCCGCATCGCCGAGCGCACCCTGGTGCCGCTCGAGGGCGCGCAGCTCTTCCCGACCCGGCTCGAGGAGTGGCTGCCGGCGAACCCGCCGCGGGCGTAGCGGCTAGGGTGCCGGTGTGCCCGCCTTCTTCGAACGCCTGAGCCCGACGTCCTTCCGCGCGACCTCGATGACGGAGGGAGCGTGGGACCCCGGACAGATGCATGTCGCTCCCGGCATGAGCCTGCTGGTGCACGCGATCGAGACCGACCGCGACCAGCGCCGCGACGACCGCCCCAGGATCACCCGGGTATCCGTCGACATCCTGGGTCCCGCTCCGGTGGGCGAGGTCGAAGTGGACGTGCGGGTGCGGCGTCCTGGTCGGACCATCGAGCTGGTCGAGGCCGCCATGCGCCACGGCGGACGCGACGTGCTGCTCGCCCGGGCCTGGCTGCAGCAGGAGTACGACACGGCATCCATCGCCGGAACCCCGCTGACGCCCATCCCTTCGCCGGACCAGCTTCCCGAGCACGATGCGGCGGCCGGATGGTCGGGTGCGTTTGCGCACAGCCTGCACGCGCGCCTGCGCGAACTCGCGCCCGGCCACGGACACTTCTGGCTGCGCTCGGACACCCCGCTGGTCGAGGGGGAACCGGTGAGCCCGACCGCAGCGGCGTTCCGTGTCATCGACGTCGCCAACGGCATGGTGCCGCTCGTGCCGCCCTCCGCGGCGAACTTCCCGAATCTCGATCTCACCGTGCATCTGTTCCGCGCGCCCGGCGAGGGCTGGGTCGGGTTCGACAAGACGGCGACGATCGGCGCCGGCGGCATCGGCCTCACCCGCTGCACCCTGCACGATGCCGACGGACCGTTCGGCAGCGCGGCGCAGGTGCTCACGGTCCGGATGCGGTGAGATCCTCCGCCGGAGCCTTCCGGCGCTGCGCGATGACGAGCTCGAGCGCGTCGAGGTACATCTCGAGCTGCTTCGCGAAGACCTCCTCGTAGTCCACGATGCGCAGCTCGGTCTTGACGGCTTCGGCGTACGGGTACTGCGTCGGGTCGGCCGGGGTGTAGACCTGCACCCCAGCCCTCTGAGGCGTAGCCGCGCTCGGCGGACGAGAGCCGCACCGCCTGGCCCTGGGAGGCGCCGAGGATGAGGTTCGCGTACACCTGGTAGTAGATGACCGCCTCACGTCCGCGCAGCCCGGCGTGGTGCAGGGCCTGCAGCCAGCTCAAGCGCATCAACGAGGCGGAGGGCACCGCGATGCTGTTGCGGCAGGGCGAGGTGGTGGAGCACCTCACCGGGGCGCAGCTCGCCGCGCGCGAGGTGTCGCACCCGTACACCAAGGAGCTGCTGGCGGCGACGCCCACGCTGCGGACCACGCCCGCCGGGCCCGCTGAGACCGAGGAGGTCGTGTCATGACCGCTCTGCTGGAGGTGTCGTCGCTCGTGGTGAGTCTCGGCCACGGCCTGCGCTCGACGCAGGTGCTGGGCGGCGTCGACCTGGCGGCGCCGCGGGGCGCGACGGTCGGGCTGGTCGGCGAGTCGGGGTCGGGCAAGTCCACGATCGCTCGGACGATCCTCGGCATCCACCGCGCCCAGAGCGGCTCGATCCGCTTCGACGGCGTGGAGCTGGTCGGAGCGGGGCGCCGGGCCCGCGCCCGGGTGCGGCGCCGCATCCAGCTCATCCCGCAGGATCCGTACTCGTCGCTGGACCCGCGGCGCACGATCGGCCAGACCCTCGCCGAGGCGATCGATCCCGTCGGCGCCCGGGTGCGGCAGCACCGTGATCGCATCGCCGAAGCGCTGCGGTCGGTTGCCCTCGACGAATCGGCGATGCCGCTGTACCCGCACGAGTTCTCAGGCGGGCAGCGTCAGCGCATCGCGATCGCCCGGGCGCTGTCGGCGGTCCGTGCGCAGGCCGCGTCCGCCGCGCGCAGCAGCCGCACGTCGTCGTCGGCGTCGGCCAGGGCCGAGAGCACGGCCGCGCTGAGGGGACCGCGGGGGGAGACCGAGACCCCCAGGGACGGAACGACAGGTGGTGCGATGCTCACAGGGAGAGCCTCTCAACGAGGGCTCTCACGCGCAGGGGGCTTGACTCCCGTGGTGATCGCCACTAGCTCTGCGTCGCGCGGATCAGATGCCCGACGGCAGCGGCCCGTCGTCCTGAACGGCGCGCAGCCAGCGGAAGCCGAAGGGCGGCAGCTCGAGCGTCAGGCGAAGGTCGTCGCCGAGCGTGAACTGCTCGGGGCCGAGCAGGTCGATCAGGGTCAGCTCGCGCAGCCGCCGGGGAAGCTCGACGGTGACCGTCGCCGGCTCGTCCGCGAGGTTGTGCTCGGCCAGGAACGCGCCGTAGGGGGTCGACAGCAGGTGGACGAGCACTCCGCGCGCGTCCGTGTCGAGCACCTCGAGCTCGCCCCACCCGATCTCCGGAGTGGAGCGGTAGCGGTATGCGAGGGTGCGGACGAAGTGGAACAGGGAGTCCGGATCCTGCGCTGCGGCCCGGGCGTTGACGTGCTGCGGCCCGTATCCGCCGGCGGTCATCGGCGACCGCAGCTGTGAGGG
Organism: Microbacterium sp.; assembly: GCF_044508325.1. GTDB lineage: Bacteria > Actinomycetota > Actinomycetes > Actinomycetales > Microbacteriaceae > Microbacterium. The sequence continues at coordinate 84,222 of NZ_JBIQHX010000003.1, forward strand.
CCGCGCGGAGGAGAAGCCGCCGTTGCGGCCGGGCGTCCACTGCATGGGCGAGCGCACCGCGCCGCGCCCGGGGATGTCGGGATTCTCGCCCATGCCGATCTCTTCGCCGTAGAACAGCATCGGCGCCCCCGGCAGTGAGAAGAGCAGACTGTACGCGAGCCGGAGGCGACGCGGATCGCCGTCCAGGATCGGGGCCAGGCGACGCAGGATGCCACGGCCGTACGCCCGCTGGTCGGGATCAGGTGCGTACGCGGCGAACACCTCCTCCCGCTCCGCCTCCGACAGCTGATCCAGCGTCAGCTCATCGTGGTTGCGCAGGAAGTTCACCCAGCCCACCGGCTCCTCCATGGCCGGCCGCGAGAGCAGGGCCTTGCGCAGCGGCCGCGCATCCTGGCGGACGAACGACAGGAAGGTGGCCTGCATGGTCGTGAAGTCGAACTGGGCGTCCAGCTCGTCGGTGTCGGCGCCGAAGAACGCGATCTGCTGCCGATGCGGGAGGTTGACCTCCCCCATGAGCAGGGCTTCGCTGGATCGCCGCCGCGTGAACCGCTTGGCGTCCCGCACGAACTCGTGCGGATCGGGTGAGGCGTCGGGTGCGCCGGGATGCGAGAGCAGGAAGGGGACGGCGTCGATGCGGAACCCCGCGACCCCGAGCGTCAGCCAGAACGCCATGATCTTGGCGATCTCGTCGCGCACGGCGGGGTTGCCGAGGTTGAGGTCGGGCTGATGCCGGTAGAAGGTGTGCTGGAAGTACTGCTGGGTGCGAGGCTCCCACTCCCACACGCTTTCCTCCTCGCCCGGGAACACCTTGTTCTTGGAATTCGGCGGGCGCTTGTCGCGCCAGATGTAGTAGTCGCGATACCGGGACGTGCGCGACCGCTTCGCCTGCTGGAACCACGGGTGCCGGTCGGAGGTGTGGTTGACGACGAGATCGACGATGACGCGGATGCCTCGGCTGCGCGCCGTGCGGACGAACTCCGCGGCGTCGCCGTGATCGCCGAGGCGCCGATCGACCCCGTAGAAGTCGATGATGTCGTAGCCGTCGTCACGATCGGGACTCGGGTAGAACGGCATCAGCCACACGCAGTTCACGCCCAGGTCGGCGAGGTAGTCGATGCTGTCGGTGAGGCCCGCGAAATCGCCGCACCCGTTTCCGTCGGTGTCGCGGAACATCTCGACGTCCAGGCAGTAGAAGACCGCGGACTTCCACCACAGATCGCCGGTGTCGGCCGTCTTCACGTCGCCTCCTTCAGAGCCGGGAGGAGCTCGTCGGCCGCACGGCGCAGGAACGTCTCCTGATCGGTGTCCACCTCGTGCAGGTAGAGCTCGTCGGCGCCCGCGGCCTCCGCCAGCTCGGCGAGCCGGGCCGCCATGCGGACGGCATCGGATTCGATGATCACCGCCTGCTCCAGGGTCGCCAGATCGCCGGGATCGGCCAGTCGATCGAACTCCTCGGGCTGGGCGACGTCCCACATCCGCTCGGGCGGGGTCGTGGCGTGGCGCCACTGGTCGGCTGCGATGGCGAGCCCCTCGGCGCGCGAGGCGGCGAGGCAGAGGTGCACCTGCAGCGCGACCACTCCGTCACCACCTCCGTCGCGGTAGGCGCCGACGACGCGGGCCACCTGTTCCGGATCCGACCCCACCGTGATGAGACCGTCCGCCCAGCCCGCGACCCAGCGCGCCGTCTCGGCGCTGACGGCGGCACCCAGCAGCGGCGGGGCGACGGCCGGGCGCGACCAGACGCGCGCGGCGTGGACCACCACCGCATCGTCGTGATCGACGGTCTCGCCGGCGATCAGGCGCCGCATGACGTCGGCGGACTCGCGCAGGCGCTGCTCGCGGTAGGCCTTGCCGGGCCAGCCCGTGCCCGTGATGTGCTCGTTGATCGCCTCACCGCTGCCCAGGGCCGCCCAGAACCTGCCGGGGAACATCTCCGCGAGGGTCGCCGCCGCCTGCGCCAGGATGGCCGGGTGGTACCGCTGGCCCGGAGCGGTCACGACCCCCAAGCGCAGCGAGGTCGTCGCCAGCGCCGCGCCGAGCCAGCTCCAGGCGAAGCCCGACTCCCCCTGCGCCAGCCCCCACGGGGCGAAGTGATCGGAGCACATCGCCACGTCGAAGCCGGCTCGCTCGGCGCCCTGCACGGCCTCCAGCAGCGTCGACGGAGCCAGCTGCTCGTGCGAGGCGTGGAATCCGATGAGCACCATGCTCGTCACTCGTCCTCGGGCGCGAGGTCTCCCTGCCCCTCTTCGCCGAGCGCCGCGGTGACGGGGTCGTCGCCCTGCGTCTCGGGCTGCATGGCCTCGGTCGGAAGGTCCTCGCGCGGGATCTCCTCGTCCCATGCCTCCCGCGCCCCGGCGGCCGTGGTCGGGTCGGACGGATCGGCGGCCGACTCGGTCGACTCCCACTCCCGCTGCGCCGCATCCTGGTCGTTCACATCGCTCATCACGGGTCTCCTCACGTCTTCTCCCGGCACCCTACGAACCGCGACGACGAAGCGGCGCGGGGGTTGTCGCCGCGCCGGTGAGGTGCTAGCGGTTCAGTCGACGACCTGCAGGGTCGCGAGGGTCGGGTCGGCGGCGTACGCGATGCGGCCGCCGTCGGCCCGCACGGCCCGCAGCGCCTCGAGCGCGTCGACGGTGACCACCTCCCCGGGCGCCAGCACGGGCACCCCGGGCGGATACGGCGCGATCAGCTCGGCGCACACGCGCCCGACAGCGGCGTCGGCTGCCACGGTCTCGTGCGCGGCGAAGAACGCCGTACGCGGGTCGACGGCGGTCTCGGCCTCGACGGTCCACGCCGGCGACGGCTCCACACGGCGGGGCTCGCCGCGATGCCGCTCGACGGCGGCGGCGAGCGCGTCGACGAGCCGGCCCACCGAATCCTCGTCGTCGCCCATCGTCACCATGGGCACCAGCACATCGCGGTCCGCCATCTCGAGCGGCATGCCAGCGGCCAGCAGGTCACGCTCCACGGCATGGCCGTGGGCGCCGGTGCCGGCCAGGAGCACCACGAGCTTGGCCGGGTCGACGGCGAGCGTCGCCGAGTCGGTGAGCACCGACATCCCCTCGACCTCGCGCAGCCGGCTCCGCGCCCCGTCGACGAGTCGCACCAGGCGGCCCACGACCTCTTCGCCGTCGCGCTGCAGCAGGGCGCGCGCAGCATCCGTGCTCGCCAGGATCGCCCCCGCCGGGCTCGTGGTGTGGGTCGCCTCGAAGGCCCGCTCGAGCCGGTCGGGGTCGAGCAGCCCGCCGTCGCGGGTGCTGCGCGCCAGCAGCAGGGCCGCCTGCGTCCACGACGGCAGCGCCTTGTGCGCGCTGGTCACCAGTGCGTCGGCGCCGCGCTGCAGCGCATGCCCGGGAACGCGCAACGAGAACCCGAGGTACGCCGACCAGGCGGCATCCACCACCAGCGGGACCCCCGCCGCGTGCGCCGCCTCGGCCAGCCCCGTGATGTCCGACATCGTGCCCACGTAGGACGGGTCGCCGACGAGGACGCCGCAGGCATCCGGGTGGGCGGCGAGCGCCGCCTCGACCGCGGCGACCGGCACACCGCCGGGCAGACCGGTGGCCGCATCGATCTCCGGCCGGACCCACACCGGTCGCAGTCCCGCCAGGACGATGCCCAGCAGCACCGAGCGGTGCAGCGTCCGTGACACGACGACCGGCCGGCCGGGGCCGCCCAGAGCGAGGATCGAGGCCTGGTTCGCGTGAGTCGAGCCGCCCACCGACATACGCGCCCAGTCCACACCCCACGCCGCGGCCGCCCGTGCTTCGCCGTCGGCGAGCAGCGCGTGGGTCTCCTTCACGGGAGCGAGCCCCGCGTACAGCGGAACATCGCCGCGGATCACGTCGCCGACCAGATCGGTGCGGTGCTTGTGCCCGGGCACGCTGAACGGGGTGACCTCGCCGCGCGCCTGTGCGGCGGTGAAGCGGAGCCAGGCGTCCAGGAGCGGGGCGTCGGGCGCGAGGTGGCGCGGGTCGCGGGGGTCGGTCACCGCAGGCGGCCGATCGCGTCGCCCATGGCCGACCAGAAGCGCTCGACGTCGAGGGTCATCGCCGCCCACGCGTTGGGCTCGCGTCCGAGCACGCCGTCGAGGTCGGTGCTGGTCGCCCCGGCGGTCTCGGTGCCGGTCAGCTCGACGTCGATGCGCGTGCGGCGGCGCGTCACCAGGGACGGGTCGGCGACCGCGGCGACGGCGACGGGATCGTGCAGCGGACCGTCCGGCAGCCCGAACACCTCGTCGTTGGTGCGGCAGAAGAACTCGAGCAGCTCGTCGCCGAACCCGGCGGTCGCGGTGCCGATCGCGGCGAGTCGCTCGCGCACGGCGGCGGTGACGAGGGCCGTGTGGGTGACGTTGAGCCCCACCATCGTGAACGGGACCCCGCTGTCCAGCACCAGCCGCAGCGCCTCGGGGTCGACCCAGGCGTTGAACTCCGCGTACGGAGTCACGTTGCCGCGCTCGGTGGACCCGCCCATCCAGACGATCTCGCGGATGCGGCGCGCCTGCTCCGGACGGTCGCGCAGCAGGATCGCGACGTTGGTGATCGGCCCGGTGGCGATGATGGTGACCGGATCGGAGGATGCCTGCAGCACATCGACCATCAGCTCGGTCGCCGTGCGCGGGTCGAGGGGCACCGTGGGCTCGGGCAGCGACGGACCGCCCAGCCCGTTCTCGCCGTGGATCCACTCCGCCGTCTGCAGCTCGCGCACGAGGGGGCGATCGGCGCCGGCGGCCACGGGCACATCCTGGATGCCGGCGACGGTGAGCGCGATGCGGGCGTTGCGCGCCGTGTGGCGCAGCGGCACATTGCCGCCGACGGTGGTGACGGCCTGCAGCTCGACGCCGGGGTGGCCCGCGGCCAGCCACAGGGCGAAGACATCGTCGTGGCCCGGGTCGCAGTCGATGATGACGGGGATGCCGCTCACGGCCCCTCCTTCTCCAGATAGGCGTCGAGCACCTCGAACGGCGGCTGGCTCGCCTCGTGCTCCACCGCCGCAGCGCCCACGGCGCAGGCGACCTCCAGCGCGCTGCGGTCGTCGAACCCGCGGCGCAGCGCGAGCACGAGGGCGGCGCAGAAGGCGTCCCCCGCGCCGACGGTGCTCACGACATCGGCCTTCCTTCCGGCCGCCCGCGCCGTCTCGACTCCATCCGTGAACAGCGCCGCGCCGGCGGCGCCATAGGTGACGACGACCCGGCGGCCGTGATGCAGCTGCGGCATCAGCGCGTACTCCGACTCGTTGACGATGAACAGGTCAGTGCGTTCGACCAGTTCGGGTGGAAGCAGCTGTGCCGGCGAGGCGTTCACGGCGAGGTAGCCGGGATGGGCCGCTGCGAGCGCGGTGACCGTCTCGAGCGGCAGCTCGAGCTGGGTGATCACCGCCTCGTCGGCGGACAGCGCGGCCCCGCTCAGATCGATGTGCCAGTTCGCTCCGGGGCAGACGATGATCTGGTTCTCGCCGCGCGCATCGACGCCGATGAGCGCGACGCCGGTCGGGGCCTCGGCGTCGAGGACCCCGCTGATATCGACGCCTGCCGCCTGCAGCTGCTGCCGCGACCATGGTCCGTCGGCGTCGTCGCCGACCGCGCCGATCATCCGCACCGCCGCACCCAGCCGCGCGGCGGCGGCGGCCTGGTTGGCCCCCTTGCCGCCGGCGATGCGCACGAGCGTGCCCCCGCCGACCGTCTCCCCCGCGGCGGGAAGCCGCTCCACGTGGGCCGTGTAGTCGACGTTGATGCTGCCGACGACGACGATCCTCGGTGCTGCATCCGGCGTCATGGCTCCATCATGCCTGTCCTGCCGCCGGCGATGCACGACTGCGGTCGCGCCCCTAGTCTGGACGGGTGGAGGACGCAGCAGCCCCCCGGCTCGACGAGCTGGCCCGGCTCTCGTCGCAGCGCGATATCCGCCTCGCCGTCGCCGAGTCGCTCACGAGCGGGCTGCTCGCCTCGCGCATCGGCGCGGCCGAGGATGCCGCCACCTGGTTCGCCGGCGGCGTCGTCGCGTATCAGCGCAGTTCGAAGGAGGACGTGCTCGGCATCCCGAACGGGATCGACCTGTGCTCCGACCTGTGCGCACAGACGATGGCGGAGGGCGTGCGGCGGCTGTTCGGCGTCGACATCGCCGTCTCGACGACCGGCGTCGGCGGACCCGAGGCACAGGGTGTGCACGCGCCGGGCAGCGTCTACCTCGGCTGGGCCGTGCGCGGCGAGGCGGGGCACGAGTTCCATCGCTTCGACGGCGACCCGACCGAGGTGCTCGAGAAGACGACCGCGGCGGCGATCGCACTGCTGTGCCGTCTCATCGATCGTCGAGACCCCGGTCCGCCTCCGCCGGAAGCCGCGGAACCGGGATGATCACGACGTTCTGCAGCTTCCAGTCCAGCGCGGTCACCGCCTCGGTGACCTCCTGCAGCGTCTCGACCTTCGGCGGCCGCGACTTCACCGGCACGACGAAGACCTCGGCGTGGAACACCTGCCCGAGATCGCGCATGCGCACGGCGACGTCGGCCACCCAGGGCTGACGGCGCAGGTGGTCGGTCACCTCGCGGATGAGGGGGTGCGGCATCTTGTCCTCGTAGGTGCGGGCGCGCTGGTCGAGCAGGTCGAGCACCGCCGAGCGCGTGTTCTTGAAGCCGTCCCAGACGATGCCGCAGGAGATGAACAGCGCGGCCGCGCCGTCCAGCCACCACAGCCCCACGCCGATCCCGAGCACGCCCACGACCGAGGCCGCGTTGGTGTGCCAGTCGGCCTTGGCCATGTCGGCATCGGCGTAGAGGACCTTGTTGTGCAGCAGCGGGGCGAGCTTCAGCTTCGCCCGCCCGTAGATGAACGGGCCGACGGCGATGACGGCCATCACCGCGACCATCAGCCAGCCGAGCCAGATGGTGCGGCCGAACAGCTGCACCGTTCCGATGGTCGGGTGCTCGACCGCGACCAGACCCGTGATCGACTCGACGGCGAGGTTGAGGCCGACCACCAGCAGCGCCACTCCCGCGACGAGGTGGCCGACATCCATTCCGCGCTGCAGTCCGTACGGGAAGCGCCGGGTGGGCGAGCGGCGCATGAAGATCAGGGCGACGAGGAATGAGATCTGGGGGAGCAGCGACAGCATGTCCTCGATCCAGGCCGTCCGCATCGCCTGCGAGTTCCCGACGACGAACGCGACCAGGACGATGGTGATCGAGGTATAGACGATCGTCGCCCACTCCCACGCGACGGCTTTGCGCAGCGCCTGGGCCTGCGCCTCCGGGATCCCGTACTGCGTGCGCCTGCTCACCCGCCGACCCTTCCGTCGAGGAAGGTCTCGAGCGCCGACAGCAGGCGGTTCTCGCCCAGCGGCACCAGGAGCACCAGCTCACGCCCGTCCGCCCCCGTGATACCCCGGTACCCGCGCGACACCCCGACGCGGTCGGCCCACGGTGTGTCCGACGTCATCCCGCCGACCACGACGTCCAGCCGCCCCTCTTCGAGGGCCACCACCAGCGACTCCTCGCTGCCCACCGTCCAATCGACCTCGGCATCCTGTGTGCGTGCGAAGTCGGCCACGAGTGCAGCCAGCGGACCCGAGACATCCCTCCCGTCGATCTCGACCAGACCCGGTTCGAGCGAGGCTCCGGCGCGCAGGACCGTGCCCTGGACGCGATCGAGGGAGCCGCCGGGGTCGGTCGGCACCCGGATGCCGCACCCGGTCAGGAGCAGGACCGCCGCCAGCATCGCCACGAGGGCGCCGGCGACGGCGCGTCGCATGGTCACACGGCGATTGTCGGCTCTGCGGCGCCCGCGTGTCGCCGTGCTGGCGCGCACACGCACATCGTGCTACACAGTCCGCGCCGCACGCGTGGCGGCGGACCGAAAGTCGGGCCGGTGACGGGACACGCCGGGACGGGATGCCGCGGCCCGGCGTGTCGCTGCGCGGACCCGACTTTTGGCCCGCGCCCCCGGCGCGGCAAGGTCGGAAAGACGGTGTTGTAATCGTTGGGGTACTGACGATATGCTGGTGCGCATCCAGAACTCGACCGAAGGAGATCTGCCGTGCAGTTCTACCGTGACGGCTACCGGCCCGGGAGCCCGGACACCAAGCCCGCCTCCCCGCAGGCGCTCGCCCGCCCGGCCGACCTCCCCGCCGAGGTGGACGTCCTGATCGTCGGGACCGGCCCTGCCGGCACCGTCCTGGCCGCGCAGCTCGCCGAGTTCCCCGACATCGACACGCGCATCGTCGAGCGACGCGGAGGACCCCTCGAGAAGGGCCAGGCCGACGGCGTCGCGTGCCGCACCGTCGAGATGTTCCAGGCGTTCGGTCTCGCCGAGGCGCTCGTGCGCGAGGCCTACTGGGTCAACGAGGTGCGGTTCTGGGGCCCGTCCGCGCACGATCGCTCGCGCATCGAGCGCACCGGCTGGGTCGAGGACACCCCCGAAGGCCTCAGCGAGTTCCCGCACGTCATCGTGAATCAGGCGCGCATGCAGCAGTATCTGCTCGACCACGCCGCCCAGTCCTCGGCCCGGCTCGAGCCCGACTACGGCATCGAGTTCGTGACGCTCACCGTCGACCCCGACGGCGGCGATCACCCGGTCAGCGTCACGCTGCGCCGCGTCGAGGGCGAGCGGGCGGGTGAGGAGATCTCGCTCCGCGCGAAGTACGTCATCGGCTGCGACGGTGCCCGCAGCAACGTCCGGCGCGCGATCGGACGCGAGCTGAAGGGGGATGCCGCGAACCATGCGTGGGGAGTGATCGATGTCCTCGCGAACACGGACTTCCCCGACTGGCGCACGAAGAACGTCATCCAGTCCGCGGGCAAGGGCAGCCTCCTGATGATCCCCCGCGAGGGCGGCAACATGGTCCGCCTCTACGTCGATCTCGGCGAGGTGCCCGCCGGCGACACGTCCATCCGCCAGACCACCGCCGAGCAGCTCGCCGAGGTCGCGAACCGCATCCTGCATCCGTACTCGATCGACGTGAAGTCGGTGGCCTGGTCGTCGGTGTACGAGGTCGGCCAGCGGCTCACCGACAAGTTCGACGACGTGCCCGCCGGCGCGGAGGCGGTTCGCCTTCCGCGCGTGTTCATCGCCGGCGACGCCTGCCACACGCACTCCGCGAAGGCCGGGCAGGGCATGAACGTCTCGATGCAGGACGCGTTCAACCTCGGCTGGAAGATCGCGGCGGTGCTGCAGGGCCGTTCGGACGCCGCGCTGCTGCACTCGTACTCGGCGGAGCGTCAGTCGGTCGCGAAGGACCTCATCGAGTTCGACCGATTCTGGTCGGCGTTCATCGCCCAGCCCACCGTCGACCCCGAGCACCCCGAGCTCGGAGGCGTCACGAGCGACCAGATGCAGGCGGAGTTCGCGCGCCAGGGCCGCTACACGGCGGGGCTTGCGACCAGGTACACGCCCTCGACGCTCACGGGCACCGACGAGCACCAGGACCTCGCGACCGGATTCGAGATCGGCACCCGCTTCCACTCGGCGCCGGTCGCCCGCGTCGCCGACGCCAAGCGCTGCGAGCTCGGCCACGCGCATGTCGCGGACGGCCGCTGGCGCATCTACGCCTTCGGCGACGCCGACGGCACGGGGCTCATCGACTTCGCTGCGTGGCTGAGCAGCGATCCGGCCTCGCCGGTGCGCCGCTTCACGCCGGACGGCGCCGACATCGACAGCGTCATCGACGTGCACGGCATCTTCCGCACCGGACACCACGACGTCGACATCACGTCCCTGCCCGAGATCCTGCTGCCGCACTCCGGTCCGCTCGGCCTCCAGGACTGGGAGAAGGTGTGGGCCCTCGACCCGGGGCACAACATCTTCCGCGACCGCGGCATCGGCCGCGACGGAGCGGTGGTGGTGGTCCGTCCCGACCAGTACGTCGCGCAGGTGCTGCCGCTGTCGGCGCGCGAAGAGCTGACCGAGTTCTTCGCCGGGTTCCTGGTGGAGCGGGTGACGGTGCGATGACGGATGCCGCGGCATCCACCGATCCGGAGCCCCAGCGCCACATCGGATACCTCATCCGGCGTGCGCAGCAGCACCACGTCGCAGCGTGGGCACGCACCGTGTCGACCGAGATCTCCAGCGTGCAGTACGCGATCCTCGTGGTGCTCGACCGCCTCGACAGCGCGAGTCAGCGCGAACTGTGCGACGAGGTCGACCTCGACCGCTCGACCGTCGCCGACCTCGTCTCCCGCATGGAGAAGCGCGGCCTCGTGCGCCGCTGGCGCGACCCCGCCGATGCGCGCCGCAACAGCGTCGCGCTCACCGACCGCGGCCGCGACGAGCGCCGCCGCCTGGCGCCCCTCGTGCACGAGGTGCAGCGCGAACTGACCGCCCCGCTGGACGAAGCCGACCGCCTGCAGCTGCAGGCGCTGCTGAGGAGGATCCTGTGAACGACCGTCCCCGTTACGATGCCGGAATGAACGCCGTCGCCGTCCCCCGCACGATCTTCGACGAGTCGCACGACGACTTCCGCGACACCGTGCGCCGCTTCGTCGAGCGCGAGGTGGTGCCGAACCTGGAGCGCTGGAGCGAGGCGGGGCGCGTCGACCGCGACCTGTTCCGCAAGGCCGCCGAGACGGGGCTGCTGGGCATCACCGCGCCGGAGGAGTTCGGCGGCGGCGGCGTCGAGGACTTCCGCTACAACGCCATCATCATCGAGGAGTTCGCCGGCGCCGGGGCGACGGATGTGTCGATGTCGATCGACGGCGAGAACGACCTGGTCGCCCCGTACTTCATCGCGTTCGGCACCGACGAGCAGAACGAGCGCTGGCTGGCGCCGATGCTGGCCGGGGAGAAGATCGGGGCCATCGCGATGACCGAGCCGGGCGCCGGGTCGGATCTCGCGAGCCTCACCACCACTGCCCGCCCTGACGGCGACGAATTCGTGCTGAACGGCGCGAAGACCTTCATCTCGAACGGCCTGCTCGCCGATTTCGTCATCGTCGCCGCCCGCACCGACCCCGAGGCCGGCCGCAAGGGCATCAGTCTGCTGGTCGTCGACACGGACACGCCGGGTTTCACCCGCTCGGGCCCGCTCAAGAAGATCGGCCTTTTCGCACAGGACACCGCGGAGCTGTCGTTCGCCGACGTGCGGGTGCCGCGCGCGAACGTGCTCGGCGGCGAGGGCGAGGGCTGGAAGAACATGCGCCGGAACCTCCCCATCGAGCGGCTCAGCATCGCCGTGACGTCGATGGCGCGCATGCGCGCGACGTTCGAGCAGGCGCTCGCCTACGCGACCGAGCGGCACGCGTTCGGCCAGCGCATCGCCGACTTCCAGGCCAATCGCTTCTACCTGGCCGAGCTCGCCACCGAGATCGAGGTCACCCAGGCCTTCATCGACCGGTGCATCGTGGATGCCTCGGGGCACCAGCTCGACGAGGTCACCGCCGCGATGGCCAAGTGGTGGACGACGGAGCTCCACCAGCGGGTCATCCAGCGCGCCCTGCAGCTGCACGGCGGCTATGGCTTTATGCGCGAGTACGCCGTCGCCCGCGACTACATGGACTCGCGGGTGGCCACGATCTTCGGCGGCACCACCGAGATCATGAAGGAGATCATCGGGCGCCGGCTCACGAAGTAGCCGGACGGCTGCCGCGCACGCCGGCGACGATCAGCCGGGCAAGCGCCCGATACGCGTCGGCGTCGTCCATCCCGGTCGCCTCCGCCACCTCCTTGCGGTGGATCGCGTTCATGACGATGCCCGCGACCGTGCCGATGAACTCGGCGTCCTTGCGGGACATCGGCTCGGCCGCGCCCCGGACCAGCTGCTGCACCTGCGCGGCGGCCGCGCGCGTGTTCTGGTCGTAGATCTCCCGCGCGGGAGCGAACTCGTCCAGGTCCGCGAAGAACTGGGGGGAGGCCGGCGCCAGGGCCTGAGAGATGAGGAGGAGATAGGAGCCGATCTGGCGGGTGGGGTCCGCGCCCCGATCGAGGTTGCGCTCGATCCACTCGGTGGCACGCCGGAAGAACGCGCGCACGACGGTCAGCACGACCTGCTCCTTACTCTCCCCCAGGGTGTAGATCGTCCGCTTGGAGCAGTGCGCCCACGCGGCCATGTCGTCGACGCTCAGGCCGCGGAACCCGTCCTCGAGGAACAGCGCGATGAGGCTGTCCAGCAGTGACTCACGTCGCGCCGCCTGCTGAGCGGGCCGCTGGCGGGCGCCCAGGCGCGGCGACTCGGACATGGTGCAATGGTAGTCGATGGTACTCGAAGAGATTCTGTAGTACCGTTTCTCGTACCAACTCAGAGATGGGGTCCGAGAATGCCGGTCGATCGTCTGCTCCCCACGCCGGAGGCCGAGCAGTTCGTCGCCCTGGTCGGCGAGTGGTCCGCTTCGCAGCTCGCCCCCCGAGCCGGGGACTCGGATCGCGCCGGGACGTTCCCCCGCGAGGTCTTCCGCGAGATCGGAGAGCTCGGGATGCTCGGGCTCCCCTACCCGGAGCAGCACGGCGGGGGCGGCCAGCCGTACGACGTGTACCTGCAGGCGCTGGAGATCATCGGGGCCGCCTGGGCGAGCGTCGCGGTCGGCGTCAGTGTGCACATCCTCTCCTGCTATCCGCTGGCGACCTTCGGGACGGAGGAGCAGCGCCGACGGCTGCTGCCCGCGCTGCTGGCCGGCGACCAGCTCGGCGCCTACTGCCTGTCGGAGTCGCACGCGGGTTCGGACCCCGCCGCGATGCGCACGACCGCGGTGCGCGACGGGGATGCGTACGTCCTCAGCGGAGCCAAGGCCTGGACCACCCACGGCGGGGAGGCGGACTTCTACACGGTGATGGCGCGGACCGCCGACGACCCCAAGGGCATCTCGTGCTTCCATGTGCCGGCAGGCCTCGACGGCATCAGCGCCGATCCCGCGGAGCGGAAGATGGGGCTCTCCAGCTCGCGCACCAGCACCGTGCGCTTCGAGGGGACCCGGGTGCCCGCGGAGAACATGATCGGCGAGGAGGGCCAGGGCCTTTCCATCGCCCTCGCCTCGCTCGACTCGGGCCGGCTCGGAATCGCAGCGGTGGCCACGGGCCTGTCGCAGGCCGCGCTGGATCTCGCCGTGGACTACGCCAAGCAGCGCGAGACGTTCGGCATGCCGATCATCCATCACGAGGGGCTCGGGTTCCTGCTCGCCGACATGGCTGCGGCGGTGGCGACATCCCGTGCGGTCTATCTCGCGGCGGCGCGTCGACGCGACGCGGGGCTGCCGTTCGGCGTCGACGCGTCGATCGCGAAGCTCACCGCGACCGACAACGCGATGAAGGTGACGACCGATGCCGTGCAGGTGCTCGGGGGCGCGGGATACACGCAGGACTTCCCGGCCGAGCGGTACATGCGCGATGCGAAGGTCATGCAGATCTTCGAGGGCACCAATCAGGTTCAGCGCCTCGTCATCTCCCGCGCACTCGAGCGGGCATCATGACCGCGGCAGGCGAAGACACGGTCCTCTCCGTCACCCGGACGGGCGATGTCTGGCGGCTGACGCTGCGACGACCGCACGCCGGAAACGCCGTCGACCAGCGGCTCGCCGACGCGTTCGCCGCGACGGTCGCCGAGCTGGTGGCGGAGGACGAGCCGCAGCTCGTGGTGCTCGCCTCCGAAGGCTCGCAGTTCTGCACGGGTGGTGACGTGACCGCCGTGGCCACGGCGGCGGATCCGGGCGCCTACCTCGTACGGCTCGCAGCCACGATGCACGACGCCCTCGAGGCGCTGCGCGCGTCCGCGCACATCGTCGTGGCCGCCGTGCAGGGCGCGGCAGCGGGCGCCGGGCTCGCGCTGGTGCTGAACGCCGACCTGGTCGTGGCATCCGAACAGGCGGTCTTCCTCAGCGCGTACGCGGGCGTGGGCCTGACCCCGGATTGCGGTGTCACCCATCTGCTCCCGGCGACCGTAGGCCCGCGGCGTGCCGCCGAGCTCACGCTGACCGGGCGCGTGCTCACCGCACCCGAAGCCCGCGACTGGGGAATCGTCAACACCGTCGTCGATGACCTCTCCGGGCACCTCGACGCTCTGCTGGAACAGCTGACGGCGGGGCCCAGGTGGGCGCAGTCGCGGACTCTGCGGCTCCTCGGCCGCGACGATCTCGACTTCCACGACCACCTTGCCGCCGAGCTCGAGGGCCTGGCCGCACAGATCGCGCTTCCGGACACCGTCCAGCGCCTCCACCGTTTCATCGACCGCCGCTGAGCGGCCCGTTCGCACGCCAGAGAGGAACCCATGCGCATCGAAGGATCACACGCACTCGTCACCGGGGGCGCGTCAGGATTGGGACGCACGACCGCCGAGCGGCTCGCCGCGAACGGCGCGCGGGTGTTCCTGGTCGACCTTCCCGGCTCGCCCGGGGCCGAGACCGCCGCCGAGATCGGCCCAGACGCGACGTTCGTCGCGGCGGACGTCACCCGTGTCGAGGACGTGCGCGCGGCGGTGGCCGCCGCCTCCGCGGACGGACCGCTGCGCATCGTCGTGAACTGCGCCGGTGTGGCCACCCCGGGGAAGCTCATCGGCCGGGACGGACCCCTGGAACCGGACGCCCTGATGCGCGTGGTGGGCATCAACCTCGGTGGCACGATCACCGTCGCCGCGCAGGCGGCGGCCGCCATCGCCGCGACCGAGCCGATCGACGGCGAGCGCGGCGTCATCGTGAACACCGCATCGATCGCCGCGTTCGAGGGTCAGATCGGCCAGATCGCCTACAGCGCCTCGAAGGCGGGCGTGGTCGGCTTCACCCTTCCCGCGGCGCGCGAGCTCGCGGCGAGCCTCATCCGCGTCGTCACCGTCGCCCCCGGCCTCTTCCGGACCCCCATGATGGCGGGTCTCCCGCAGAACGTGCAGGACTCGCTGGGCAGCAAGACACCGCACCCCGCGCGGCTCGGCGACGGAGCGGAGTACGCCGCGCTGGTCGAGCACATCGTGGAGAACCCCATGCTCAACGGCGAGACCATCCGGCTCGACGGCGCCGTGCGGATGGAACCGCGATGAGCGGTGCGGAACTGATCCGCGACGGAGTCGTCCGACTCGAACGCGTCGGAGCGGTCGCGAGGATCACGCTGAACCGCCCGGAGGCCCGCAACGCGATCAATCACGAGCTCAGCGTCGCCCTCGGCACGGCGCTTGCGGAGGTCGACGCCGATCCGACGCTGCGCGCCATCGTCCTGCAGGGAGCGGGCGCGGCATTCTGCGCCGGGCAGGACCTCAAGGCGCTGGATGCCGGTGAGCCGCTGGGGCTGCCGGATCACCCGGACTGGGGGTACGCCGGAGCAGTGCGGCATCGCATCGACACCCCGATCGTCGCCGCCGTGCACGGCTTCGCCTTCGGCGGCGGGCTCGAGCTCGCGCTGAGCTGCGACCTCATCGTCCTCGGCGAGTCGGCACGGCTCGGCCTCCCCGAGGTGACGCTGGGCCTTTTCGCTGCGGCCGGCGGCGTGCCCCGCATCGCGCAGCACATCCCCCCGAAGATCGCGGCGCGGATGGTCCTCACCGGCGAACCGCTGGACAGTGCCGAAGCCGGCCGCTGGGGGCTGGTCAGCGAGATCGTCGGTGACGACAGAGTGGCCGGCCGCGCCCTCGAGCTGGCCGAGAAGATCGCCGCGAACGGGCCCCTGGCCGTCCAGGCGAGCAAGCGCATCCTGCGCGATCTGACCACAGACAGCACCTGGCAGCCGGGGACATGGGCAGCGATCGACGAGGAGATCACGACGGTGTTCGCGTCGGCGGACGCGGCCGAAGGGGTGAGCGCGTTCATCGAGAAGCGCCGGCCCGAATGGCGGGGGCGCTGACGACCGGGCGCACGCCGTCGCCGATCAGACACGAAGCAGACGAGGAGATCACGTGATCCGCACGAAATTCACCGAGACATTCGGCATCGAACACCCCATCCTCTGCGGGGGGATGACCGGGCTGGGCACGGCGCCGCTGATCGCCGCGGTCGCCAATGCGGGGGCGCTCGGCTTCCTCACGGCGCTGACGCAGCCCACTCCCGAGGCTCTCGCGGCCGAGATCCGGCGCACGCGCGACCTCACGGACAGGCCGTTCGGCGTGAACCTCACCATCCTGCCGACGATCAACCCGGTGCCGTACGACGAGTATCGGGCAGCCATCATCGAGTCGGGGGTGACGGTGGTCGAGACGGCCGGATCCAGCCCGGAGCCGCACCTGCCCGACTTCCACGGTGCCGGGGTGCGGGTGATCCACAAGGCGACGAGCGTGCGCCACGCCGTCTCGGCGGCGACCAAGGGCGTGGACGCGATCAGCATCGACGGCTTCGAATGCGCCGGGCACCCCGGCGAAGACGATGTGCCCGGCCTGGTCCTCATCCCGGCGGCAGCGCGTGCGCTCGCGGGATTCGACATCCCGCTCATCGCCTCCGGAGGCATCGCGACCGGCGAGGGTCTCGTGGCGGCCCTGGCTCTGGGAGCGGATGCCGCGAACATGGGCACCCGGTTCGTCGCGAGCGCCGAAGCGCCCGTGCACGAGAACGTGAAGCAGCAGATCGTGCGCAATACCGAGCTGGACACCCTGATCGTCTTCCGCGAGTTCCACAACTCGGCCCGCGTCGCCCGGAACTCGATCTCGGAGGAGATCGCGCAGATCAGCAGGCGCGCGGGTGCGACGTTCGCCGATGTCGCGCACCTCGCCTCCGGTGCTCGGGGGCGGGAGAACGTCCTCCGCGACGGCGACATGGAGGGGGGCCTGTGGTGGGCGAGTCAGGCGCAGGGTGTCATCCATGACGTCGACACGGTGCAGAACATCGTGGACCGGATCGTTGACGACGCCGGCCGCACCATCGCCGCGCGGCTCAGCGGGATGCTGGTGCGTGACCCGGTGGGTGCGTGAGCCCGGTCACAGGCTCTTGAACGCCTGGACCGCCGCCAGCGATGAGGCATCGACGACCTCTCCGCCGAAGCGCTCCAGCACGATCCGCTGCGTGGCGCGTAGGTGGGCGGCGGCGAGCTTCGTCACCGCGTCGACGTCTCCGGCCTCCACGAGCTTCAGCATGGTCGCATGGGTATTCAGCGACTCGCGCTGGTGTTCGACGCCAGGGTACTGGGCGGCCGAGCTGACGGTGTCGGCCCAGAGCTCTTCCTGCACCGACCAGATGGCCACCATGCTGCGGACCAGCAGGCGCGTGGTGAGATTCTCCACGCCGGTCACCAGCAGGTCGTGAAAGGCGCGCGCCGCTCGCGAGTATCGCGCTCCGTCGCCGATGCACGCCTCCGTCTCCTCGAGGTTCTCCCGCAGAGCGGGCAGGAGATCCTTGTCGCGGTCGATCCGCTCGGCGCAGGCGCCCGCGCACATGGGCTCCATCACCAGGAGGGATTCGCCGAGGTCGGAGATCGTGATGCCCTGACCCTGCATCGACAGCGCGAGCGAGTACGCGGACTGCGACCAGCTCGGCTTGTGGACGAACGCCCCGCCGAACTTCCCGCGACGCACCGTGATGAGACCTTCGGCTTCCAGGATCCGCAGGGCCTCCCGCAGCGAAGGACCGCTGACACCGTACTGGCGCAGCAGGTCGTCCTGTCGGGGCAGGGGGACGTTCGTCTCCTCGCTGCGGAGAATCCGCTTGCGCAGGTCCGCGGCGACGGATTCGGCCACGCGTGGAGACATGCCCAGGCGAAGGCTCGGAGTTCTATCGGTGTCGGCCACGTCTCGTCCGCTCCTGGAGGGGGATGGGTATCATCGCAAACCTTATATGAGAGCCGACCGACGCATCGGGACCGGGCTGCCGTGATAACTCATGTCACCCGATCCGCGACGGGGGCGACGCTGCGCACGCGCCCGTACGGCTCCCAGCCGTGCCGCTCGATCAGCTCGGTCAGCAGTCCGCGGGTGCGGTGCTCGCCTTCGGGAAGGCGGCGCACCGCGTGGCTCGCCCGCGACAGCCACGATACGCCCACCTCATCGGTGAAGCCCATGGCGCCGTGGAACTGATGGGCGCCGCGAAGGACGACATCCGCCGCGGACAACGCTGCCGCGCGCAGACCGAGCGCATCGGTGAGCGCGCTCTCCGCCCCGTCGCGCTGCCCGACGGACCAGAGGGTGTACTTGGCGAGCTCCGCGAGCGAGGTGGTCGCCACGGACATATCGGCCAGGCCGAATCCGACGGCCTGGAAGCGGATCAGCGGGCTTCCGAACTGCTCGCGCTCCCTGGTGTACTGCACGGTGTCCGTCATGGCGTGCTCGAGAAGTCCGAGCAGCCACCACGACTGGAGCGTGACGAGCAGCGCGGCACCGAGCGGATCGGCGGAGCCCTCGGACGCGACATCCACTCGTGCGCCGAAGGGAGCGAGATGGCTTCCGATGAGTTCCGGGGCGACTGCGACGACGCGGTAGGTCTGTCCGCACAGGTCGATCGCACTCCACTCCAGATCGAGGTCGGCGTGCATCGCGACGCGCGGCGCGGTCTGAGCGACGAGCATCGACGCCCCCGCGTCGCCGCGGCGGCCCAGTCGCTCCGCCACGGGATAGGGCACAGCGAAGTGCCCGGCTGCCCGGCAGACCGAGGCGGCGACCTCCAGCTCGACCCGGTCGGCCAGCGGATCGAGCTCCCACACGCCGATCCCGGCCAGCAGACCGCCGGCCTCCTCCCGGACGGAAGGTTCCGCCACCGCGCGACGGAGCAGGTCGAGACCGCCCGCGGCGGCGATGCTCTCGCTCACGACTTTGCCGACCTCGATCGCCTCGTCGGAGAGTCGGGTGTTCATGACGCCTCCAGCGACTTCGCGATCGTCTGCTTGTTCACCTCGAGGGTCCCGGACGCCACTGTGGCGGACTGCGAGTAGCGCCAGTTGTCCTCGACCTCGCGCTCGAAGACGCGCCGGCCATCGGTCACGCCGACCGAGTCGTTGCCCAGGATCTCGCTGAGCACATCGGCCGCCTCCTGGTCCAGCGTGGTGACGGTGATGCGATAGGCGGCCGCGTCCAGGGCGGACGGCGCACGCTCGTCCTCAATGAGCCGGTAGGCGAGAAGCCGGGCCTGTCGTGCCCGCACCAGAGCGGTCGCCCAGCGCTCACGAAGGGACGCGGGGAGCTCGGCCCACGCTGGGCCGAGCCGCTTCGGGGCATCGCGCAGCAGCTTCTCGGAGCGCGCGTACCGGGCGATCCCGATGCGCTCGAAGCCCAGGACGTCGGAGACGATCGGCCACCCCCCGCCGATCGCTCCGAGGACCTCGGAGTCCGGCACGAAGACGTCGTCGAAGTACACTTCGTTGAGATGATGCGGACCGAGCATCGTCCCGATCGGGCGGACCTCGATGCCAGGCTGATCCATCGGCGTCAGGAACACCGTGATGCCCGACCGTCGTTCGCCCGCCGGTCCGGTGCGTGCGAGCAGGAAGCACCAATGCGCCATCAGTGCGTAGGAGGTCCAGACCTTCTGGCCGGTCACCGACCACCCGCCGTCGACCCGCGTCGCGCGCGTGCGCAGGGCCGGAAGATCCGAGCCGGCGTTGGGCTCGCTGAACCCCTGGCACCAGATCACCTCCCCCGCTGCGATCGGCGGAAGGTGACGCGCCTTCTGGTCCTCGGTCCCGTGCCGCATGATGACCGGACCGACCCAGTTGACCCCCATGTACTGGGCGCCACGCGGCTCGTGCGCCGCCCACATCTCCTCCCGGAACGCGGCCTGCTCCAGCAGATCCGCGCCGGCGCCGCCGTATTCCGGCGGCCATGCCATCGTGAGCAGCTGCCGCTCGCCGAGCATCCGACTGAAGCGCTCGGTGAGCGCGAGGTCGGCGGGGTCGTCGGTGAACGCGCCGAGGAAGTCCTCCGGCACGTGTTCGGCCACCAGCGCACGCAGCTCCGCGCGCAGCCGGGCCACCGATTCGCCCTCACTGTAGTCGAGCAATCGACACTCCATCGTTTGAGGTTTTCATCTATATAAACATTACAGCCCAAAGACCGAAAAAGCTTCGCAAATCTTATAAAGGATTGATAGTCTAGAGCAAGGAGGATGCCTGTGGAGATGACCGACACCCGTCCGGACTGGGACGCGTTCACACCCACCGAGGACGCACGGGAGCTGGCGTCCTCGGCGCGCGCGCACTTCGCGGCGATCGTGTCGGCCGATCAGCTGCACGACGTCGTCGCCGGTGAGACGGTGCCGTGGCTCTGGTCCGCGATCGTCGAGCACGGCTACACGGCGGTCGGGCTCCCCCCGGAAGCAGACGGGCTGGGCACCATCGTCGACCTGGTCGCCGTGCTCGAAGAGAGCGGGCGGGCGCTCGTCCCGGCACCGCTGACCACGAGCGCCGCGGCGATGCAGACGCTCGTCGCGGTGGGACTGCCGCCGACCCCGAGCGAGGCGACCGCCATCGCCCAGGACGTCGGAGGGAGTCTGTTCGCGTTCGACGGGACCGCGGCATCCGTCTTCGTGACGGTCGACGAGCGTCCCGACGGTTCGCTCGTCCGCGCGGTGGCCGTCGCGCCGGCGGCACTGCGCCGCGAGCAGGCCCCGATCGACCCCTCGCGGGCCGGAGCGTTCGCGGATGTGTGGGAGGTCGCGGGCGAGCGGATGCTGGCCGCGACGCCCGACCAGGTGCTCGCCGCCGCGCGCACCTGCGTCGCGGCCGACCTCGTCGGGACGGCCGCACGCGCCCTGGACGCGGCGGTCGCGCACGCGCGCACCCGCGAGCAGTTCGGTCGGCCGATCGGAGCCTTCCAGGCGATCAAGCATCGCCTGGCGGACGTGTACGTCGCCGTCGAGCGGGCACGGAGCCTGTCGGCCGGTGCCGCCGTGGCGGTGGCGGCGG
This sequence comes from Microbacterium sp., assembly GCF_044508325.1. GTDB lineage: Bacteria > Actinomycetota > Actinomycetes > Actinomycetales > Microbacteriaceae > Microbacterium. The sequence goes on from NZ_JBIQHX010000003.1 coordinate 104,938, forward strand.
ACCCGTTCTCCCCCGTGGCGCGGGAGCTGTCGATGCTCGCCAAGGCCGCCGCCTCCGACGCCGCGTGCTTCGCGAGCGCGAGCCACACCCAGGTGCTCGGGGCGATGGGGCTGACCTGGGAGGCCGACAGCCCGCTCACCGTCCGCCGCGCCCGGCACACGGCGCCCTTCCTCGGCACGTCGAGTTCGCTGTACGCCGCGGTCGCCGCGGCGCGCGTGGCACAGGGGGTGTCGCGATGACCGATTCGCTCGCCGACTACCGCGACTTCCTGGCGCGGGTGCTGCCCGACGACTACGCGCACAACCACCGCGCCTACCGCGACGACGAGCAGCTGCGCACACGTTTCCAGGCGGAGAGCTTCGATGAGGGATGGCTCGTGCCCGAGTGGCCCCAGGGGCTGGGCGGCCGCGATCTGCCGCTGACGGAGGCACTGACGATTCGGATCGAGGGCGCGCGCCGCCAGGTGCCACGCCAGATGTGCATCCAGGCCACGGGTGTCGTCGCCCCGGCACTGCGCACGTTCGGCACGCCCGAGCAGCAGGACCACTACCTGCGACCGACCCTGCGCGGGGAGGCGTGGTGGGCGCTGGGCATGTCGGAGCCGGAAGCCGGGTCCGACCTCGCCAGTCTGCGCACCACCGCGGTGCGTCGTGGTGACGTGTTCGTCGTCAACGGACAGAAGGTGTGGACCACGACCGCAGACACGGCGCGCTGGTGCACTCTGTACGTGCGCACCGACACCGCCGCCCCCAAGCACAAGGGCATCACCTGCCTGCTGCTGGACATGGACACCCCGGGAGTGGAGGTGCGGCCCATCGCGATGGCGTCCCCCTCCCTGGAGACGTTCTGCGAAGTCTTCCTCGACAACGTCGAGGTGCCGGTCGAGAACGTCCTCGGCACCGTCGACCAGGGCTGGCAGGTCGCCATGGCGGCGCTCGAGCACGAGCGCGACATGATCTGGATCAACAACTGGCTGGAGACCCAGCGTGCGCTCGAACCCGTCCTCGCGGCGGGCGACCTGCCCCCGCATCGATGGGAACGACTCGGGCGGCTGCTGGCGGACAGCGAAGCCATCCGACTCACGGGCATCCGCTCGGTCGGGCACCGCTCCGCGGGGCTCGACGCCCCGATGAGCGGCATCCTCAAGCTGTTCGGATCGGAGTCGGTGCAGGCCGCCGCGGCCTTCACGCTGGACGCGGCCAGCGAGGTGGGCATCGACTCGGCGGGCCCGTTCGAGGAGTATCTCGAATCCATGGCGGCCACCATCTACGGCGGAACCTCCGAGGTGCAGCGCAACATCATCGCGGAGCGCATCCTGGGGCTTCCGCGGGGAGCGTGACGTCCCCCGAGCCTGCGCTGTCAGTCCCCCTCGCGCACCCGGAGGACCACCTTGCCCTGCGCCCGGCGGGAGTCCAGAAGCGTCAGCGCCTCGGCCGCCTTCTCCAGGGGCAGCTCCGCGCCGATGACAGGGCGGATCGCTCCGCTTCGCACCATCCCGTCGAGGGCGCGGGCGATGGACGACGTCACCGCCGGATCGGCGAGCGCAGCGGTTCCGTAGCCCACCCCGATCACCTCGAGGTTGCGCAGCAGGAGGCGGTTGACCTTCACCTCGGGAATGCGGCCGCCGGCGAATCCCACGATGAGCAGCCGGCCGGTGTCGCGCAGCGCCCTCAGGCTGTCGACCACCTCGTCGCCGACGACGTCGACGACGAGGTCCACGCCGCCGGGCACGAGCTCGAGCACCCGGTCCTTCCACCCGGCCGTTCCGAGCACGACGTCCGTGGCTCCGGCGCGTCGAGCGATCTCGGCCTTCTCCGGCGTGGAGACCAGCGCGATGGGGCGCAGCCCGAGCGCCGACGCGACCTGGATGGTCGCCGTGCCGACCCCTCCGGCCGCACCATGGATGAGCACGGTCTCGCCGGAGAGGGCGCGGCCGCGGTCGACCAGGGCGAAGTAGGCCGTGTGGTAGTTGAGGAACAGCCCGGCGCCCTCGGTGAAGCCGAACCCGTCGGGGAGGGGGAACGTCGCCTCGGTTGCTGCCACGGCGGTCTCCGCGAACCCCCCGAGACGGCACCACGCGTAGACGCGGTCGCCCGGGGCGAAGCCCGAACCGTCCGGCGCGGCCTCGATCACCCCGGCGATCTCGGTTCCGGGCACGAACGGGAGGTCCGGCTGAAGCTGGTAGCGGCCGGAGGACTGGAGCACCTCGGGGAAGGCGACGCCCGCGGCATGCACGGTGATGCGCACCGAGCTCCCGTCGTCTCGGGGCGGAGGGATGTCGCGAAGTCGGACCGCGGCGGGCCCGTCGTAGGACTCGATCTGGATCGCACGCATGCCCGTGGACTCAGCTCGCCGGAGCGCTCAGGCCGCTCAGGATGAACTCGGAGAGCTCCCCTGCGAGGGTCTCCCGGCTGCGGCCCGGTCGCGGGCGGAACCAGTTCGGCACGTACGCCAGGATGCCGATGATCGAATAGTGGGCGGTCGTGACATCCAGCTGCCGGAACTCTCCGGAAGCGATGCCGTCGGAGAGCAGGCCCTGAGTGATCTCCCGGTACTTGCCGACCCGGGTGAGGATGTCCTCCGCCTGCTCCGCGGTGAGGTTCTGCTGGATCCAGGGCAGCTCCTGGAAGAAGACGACCAGCTCATCGGAGGCATTGGCCGCTTGGTTCGCCTCCAGCCGCAGCAGCTCCGCGAGCCGCTCACGGGGCGACCCGTCGGGGTCGACGCGCTCGATCAGTCCCAGCGTGACGTCGAGCTGATCGGACATCAGCTCGTAGAGGACGGCGCTCTTCGACGGGTAGTAGTGGTAGAGCGTTCCTTTGTTCAGCCCCACCGCATCGGCGATCAGATCCATCGTGGCGGCCCGGAAGCCGTGCTCACGGAACAGACGGGCGGCGGTGGCGCGGACGTCCGCGCGGCGTGAGGCTCTCGGCATGATCCCTCTCTTCGGCCCATCGCCTGCCTGCTTGGTGGACAGGCGATCGGGTCATACTACTACTCTGATACTAGCCAAACGGAGGGTTGGGAACGGCGGGACCGCGCCGGAGAGGAGCGCACATGCAGATTCGCACCGTGGAGGAGTCGTCCGTCGTCATCGCCGGCGGCACGGCGGGCGTCGGGCTCGCGACCGCCCTCGCGTTCACCCGCGCCGGCGCACCGCGCATCGCTTTGATCGGCCGCTCCCGGGAGCGCGGCGAACGGGCTCTGGACCAGCTGCGGGCCGCCGGCCCCGTCCGCGCCGAGTTCCACGCGGCCGACGCGACGAAGGTCGACGAGGTGGCATCCGCCGTCGCGCGCACCCGGGATTCCTTCGGCTCGATCGATGTCGCCGTCTCCTCGGTCGCCGGGCAGGCCGAGGTGGAGCTGCTCGTGCGCTCCGACCCGCACGCGATGGCACAGACCCTGCTCTCTCTCGCTCTTCCCCCGATGCACCTGACCCGCGCCGTCCTGCCGATCATGCGGGAGCAGGGCGGGGGAAGCATCATCAACGTCGCCTCCGACGCGGCCAAGGTGCCGACGCCCGGCGAGTCCCTCGTCGGCGCCGCCATGGCGGCGATCACGATGTTCTCCAAGACCGCGGCGGTCGAGGCCAAGCGCGACGGCGTGCGGATCAACGTCCTCACGCCCTCGCTCATCGACGGAACGGAGACGACCGCCCGGATCCTCGCCGACGGCTTCAGCCGGAAGATCTTCGAGAAGGCAGCATCGCTCGCGCACCTCGGGGTCGTGGAGCCGTCCGACATGGCGGAGCTGATCGTCTTCCTGGGCAGCCCGGCCGCCGCGCGGATGACAGGTCAGGCGATCAGCCTCAACGGAGGGATCTCGGTCTCGTAGCGCGCAGCTCCTGATCGGTGAGCTGCATCCACACATCGCAGGTGTCGAGGAACACGCCCGGCGACGTGTCGTAGACGGTCGCGCCAGCCGCGAACCGGACCGCCGTGCGCAGGGTGAGGCAGGCGAGCCGCCAGCTCGCCAAGGCCTGGTAGAGACCCACGTCCGAGACGTCCCGGCCGGTGCGCGCGGCGTACCGCTCGACCACCTCACCGGATCCGAGGGATCCGCGGGCACCGGTGGGTGCCCGCACGCCGAGCAGAGCCTCTTCGGGGGGATCCCAGTACACGAGGAGGGTGCCGAGGTCGGCCAGGGGCTCGCCGCGGGTGACGAGCTCCCAGTCCAGGACGGCACGGATCTCGCCCTCGTCCGAGACGATGGTGTTCCCGAGTCGGAAGTCGGCGTGCACGATCCGCCCGGCGCGATCCGCCGGCAGTCGCGCTGCCAGCGCATCTCCGAGGCGGTCGAGCCGGTCGGCCCGTTCGGCCACGCCCTCCAGCGCGGACTCCGCCAGGCCTGCCACGACACGGCGCCACCGACGCAGCTGCCGGCCGTTGTAGTCCTCACTCGGGCCGAGGTCGCCGAGGCCGACCGCGTCGGGGTCCACATCGTGCATCGTCGCGAGCACGTCGACGAGGTTCGCCGTCGCATTCCGCATGGCATCCGGAGAGAGGGATGCCTCGGCCTGCTCCTTCGCGGACAGCACATGGCCTTCCACGAAGTCCGTGACGTGGCAGACGCCGAGCGGGTCGTCGGGAGCGCCGACGATCCGGACCCGGGGGACGGGCACCCCGGAGCGGTCGCCGAGTGCACGCATCGCACGTGCCTCGCGGAGCGGGTCGTGCGCACCGCCCGCGGACTGTCCGGCGGGAGGCAGTCGCAGCACCCAGCCACGACCCGCGCTGTCGGAGAGCCGGAAGGTGAGCATGCTGTAGCCGCCCGTGATCGCCTCCGCCGCGAACGGGGGCACCGCCTCCGGCAGTCCGTCGCCGAGCCACCGCGCGACCTCGGGGGTCACCAGGCCCTCTGCGGACGTCGTCACGGGAGAGCCCCGGTCCGGCGCGCGCGCATCGAGACCGGCCGTCCCTCCACGAGCTGGTCGAGGATCTCCACGATGCCCGCGCCGCTGCGCCCGTCGCTGGTGGTGAACCGATACGGCGCGTAGCCGATCCGCGTCTCGAGCGTTCCGCCTTCGCCGTCCGGTCGGCTGTGCTTGAGGGGGGTGAACTGCTTCCGGTCGCGCACCTCCGCGCGCAGGTGCAGGTCGTCCCCGCCGACATCCAGGGCACAGGACGCGACGGCGCCGAATCCGTCGTCGGTCCATTCCACCTCGATCTCGTCGAAGGCTGCGGATTCGAGGCGCCCGTCCCGCCGGACGACCGCTTCGCGCGTCATGGTGCCGTCCCGCTTGGCGACCTGGAGCACCATGATCGATGTCCCGTCGTCCAGGGTGGCGGTGATCCACCGATACCAGGACGGCCCGGCCCAGTCCCGGGGACCCCACGAGTGGTCGCGCATCCCTGCGCCCTGCACCGGGGTGCGGCGGCCGTCCACGACGATCTCGCCGTCGACATCGATGAACTGCTCGAAGTGGCCGAGTGCCATCGTGCGCTCCAGGTGTCGCGCGGGGTCCTCGCCGTTCGTTCCGAACGGCTCCCCTCGGGCCTGGACGGAAAGGCGCACGTCGACATCCCGCTGCGGCGCGGAGCGGAAGGCGACGGAGGGGTCCACCAGCCGCCGGGCGTCGGCGAAGGATCGCAGCCGACCGGCGAATCGCAGCTGCTGGGCGACGTGGGGAATCTCGATCTCGAAGCGCACGCCGCCGACCGCGAGCTCGTCGTCGGACGCATCGGTCACGCGCATGTAGTCGAAGAGCGTCTCGCCGGGGAGGAAAAGCAGCACGGATGCCTGGGCCGCAGCGCGATTCGGCTGGAAGGCGATCCGCATCCAGCCGGTGACCGCGCCATCAGGGGTGGCGAAGTTGTAATACGTGCTCTCGTTGTAGGCGGGGTCCGCGTCCGGCCGGTGACGGAACTCGTGCACGGGATCGATCGTCTCTGCCAGCATGCGAGTCCTCTCAAACCACCAGTTGGTTGGTAACCTATGATCCCGCCGCGGCGGTGTCAAGCGAGCGCAGCCCGGGCCGAGGCATCCTCACCGTCCGGTGAATCGCGGCGCCCGCTTCTCCGCGAAGGCGCGCGCACCCTCCACCGCGTCCGCGCTCTCCAGCACCCGCCGCCCCTCGTCCTGCTGCCTCCCCCAGCTCGCGCCATCGCCGTCCGCCCAGCGCGCGATCGCCTTGGTGGCCGCCACGGCGAGCGGGCCGTTCGCGGCGATCGCCTCCGCCACCTCGATGGCGCCCGCGAGCGCCTGCCCGGGCGCGGCGAGCCGGCTCACGAGGCCGAGCTCGTGCGCTCGCGTCGCGTCGATGGGCTCGCCGGTGAGGAGCATGTCCATCGCGACGGCCGCCGGGATGCGACGCGGCAGAAGGAGCGTGCCGCCGGCCATCGCCACGAGCGATCGCTTCACCTCGGGGAGGCCGAACCGCGCCGTCTCGGACGCCACGACCACGTCGCACGCCAGCATCACTTCGAACCCGCCGGCGAGCGCCCACCCTTCGACGGCGGCGATGAGGGGCTTCCGCGGCGGCGACTCGGTGATGCCGAGCAGGCCTCGGCCGTCGATCATGGGCGTGTCGCCGCGCAGGTACGCCTTCAGATCCATCCCGGCCGAGAACGTCCCGTCCGCGCCGTGCAGCACGGCGACGCGCAGCGCGTCGTCCCGATCGAGTTCGTCGGTCGCGTCGGCGACGCCCCGCGCGACGGCGCCGTTGAGCGCGTTCCTCACCGCCGGACGGTTGATGGTGATCACCTGCACTGCGCCTCGGCGCTCCACCAGGACGTCGGTCGTCATCGCAGGGACACCTCCGGCTGCGGCAGGTGCGATCCGCGCGGGATCGTCAGGGCGAGCGCTGCCGCGGCGACCATGGCGGCGGCGAACACGAGGAAGCCGACCAGGTATCCGCCCTCCGCGGGCAGCCCCCCGTCCAGGAGGTCGGCGGTGACGATGGTCGCCATCGCGGCGGCACCGACCGCGCCGCCGATGTTGCGCAGGTTGAAGTTGATCGCGCTGGCGACGGCGGTCGCGGCCCGGGGCGCGGCGAAGACCACGATCGTGGAGAGTGAGGCGAGGTTGACCCCCAGCGCCAGGCCGTAGACGGCGAGGATCGCCGTGACCGCCCAGATGTCCGACCGCCCCACGGTCAGCGCCGCAAGGCCCAGCGCCATGACGACGCTGGCTGCGACGACCACGGTGCGCGCGCCGAAGGCGCGCTCGAGCCGCGACGCGAGCAGTCCGCCGGCGAAGACCGCGAGCACCATCGGCGTGAGCACCAGGCCGGACTGGAGCACCGTCGCGTCGAAGCCGTAGCCCGCACTGCGCGGGGTCTGGAGGAACTGCGGCACGTACGCGTACACGCCGAACATCGCGAACCCGAGCAGGAATCCGACGAGGTTCGCGGATCTCAGGTGAGGCGCGACCAGAAGCTGCGGATCGATGAGCGGGTGCCGCACGCGCCGCTCGGCCGCGAGCCAGATCGCACCGAACAGCACACAACCGGCGTACGCGCCGATCGTCCGCAGATCGAGCCAGCCCCAGGACGTGGCCTGGGTCGTCGCGAGCAGGAACGCGACGAGCATCGCACCCAGGAACGGAGCGGGAAGCCACGAGACCGCTCCGCCCCGACCCGGTGACCGCGGGAGCACCACGATGGCGGCGATCACCGTCAGCACGGTGAGCAGCATGGGTGCGAGGAACAGCCACCGGTAGCCGAGGACGTCGACGATGGGGCCGGCGAGGACCAGACCGATGCCGGCGCCGATCCCGCCCAGCGCGGAGAGGGCTCCCACGGCCCGCGGGGTATGCCGGTCGGGGAAGACATCCCGCACGATGCCCAGCGAGAGCGGCACGATCGCACCGCCGACGCCCTGGATGATCCGGGCGATGATCATCACGATGATGTCCGGGGCGAAGGCCGCGATCAGCGAGCCGATCGCGGTGAGCGCGAGCACCGCCACGAGGATCCGCTTCTTGCCGTGGACGTCGCCGAGGCGCCCGACGACGGGCATCGCCACCGCCGCTGCCATGAGGTAGGCGCTGAGCACCCAGGAGACCTCGCGTGCGCTGGTTCCCAGCTCGTGCTGGATGGTGGGCAGCACGGGGATGATCATGGCCTGGAGGACGGCGAAGATGGTGACGGCCACCATCAGGACCACGAAGGTGCCGACGAGGCGGCCTCCCCCCTCGTGCGGGTGCTCGCCCGGCTGCGTCACCGTGCCGTCGCTTCGCGCGCACGACGGCTCACAGCGTCTCACCGCCGTCGACGGCGATGACCTCGCCGGTCACGAAGCCCGCCTCCGCACTGGTCAGATACGCGACCAGGCCCGCGAACTCCTCGACCGTGCCGGCGCGGCGCATGGGGACACGGCGGATCATGTTCGCGTACGACTTCTCGTCGTCGAACTGGGCGCTGGTCATCCGGGTCCGGAAATGGCCGGCGGCCACGGCGTTCACCGTCACCCCGTACCGCGCCCATTCCCGCGCCAGCGAGCGCGTGAGCTGGGCGAGGGCGCCCTTCGCGGTGTCATAGCCCACCGTGAACGGCACCGACCGACGGAGCACGTTGCTGACGACGTTGACGACGCGACCGCTGCCCCGCTCGAGCATCCCGGGCCCCAGCGCACGCAGGAAGCGGATGGCACCCCCGAGGTGCACATCGAACACGTGCGCCCACTCGGCGTCCGCGATCGCCGAGTCGAAACCGGGCCGGTCGGCGGCGATGCCCGGGAGGGGGACGAACGGCTTGTACAGGAGGCTGCCCGCGTTGTTGACGAGGATGTCCACCCGCCCGAAGTCGTCGAGGATGCGGGCAGCGGCTCGCTCCACCTGCTCGGTGGCGGTGACATCCACCGACACGCCGTCCGCGCGCACGCCCAGCGCGCGCAGCTCCTCGGCGACGCCGGCGACCTCATCGGCCGACCGGGCGGCGACCACGACGTCGACACCGTCCTGGGCGAGTCGGAGCGCGACGGCGCGCCCGAGCCCCCGTCCGCCACCCGTGACGACCGCGACCCGCCGTTCGCTCACCACAGGCTTCCCTTCGCGGCCGACCGGTCCACGACGAGCGACCTGCTAAGCTCGCGCAGCAGCTGCCCGCGGTTCCCCGAGCGCAGCTGCATCGCCTTCGCCCGGCGGAAGTGGTGGTGCAGGATGTGGTCGACGGTCGTGCCGACTCCGCCGTGCAGCTGGGCGGCGGTGAGGATGATGTCGACATACGACCGGCCCGCAGCGAAGAGGGCGGCCCGGGCGATCGCCGTGTCGTCGGGGTCGGCCTCGATGCGGGTGAGGGCGTCGTCGCACAGCAGCTGCGCGCCGTCCGCGGCGATCACCATCCGCCCGGCGTGCTGCTTCACAGCCTGGAACGCGGCCAGCGGCTTGCCGAACTGCTGGCGCTCGCGCACGTAGGACGCCGTGAACTCCACGACCTCCTGCGCGCCGCCGACCATGAGCGAAGCTCGCAGCAGGTCCGCGCGCGCCAGCGCCCTTCGTGCATCCTCGGCCGTCATCACGGCGACCTGCGCGTCGGGGCCGAGGTCGAGGCCGTCCACATCGACGAGGGCGATGCGCTCGTTGTCGATGCTGGGCACGTCGGTCACGCGGTCCGCGACGCTGTCGACGGGAACCGCGGCGACCAGGTGGCCGCCGTCCGGGCCGGGCACCACCAGGACGATGCTCGCCGCCGGCCGGATCCACTCGGCGATGACCGCGGCACCGCGCAGCGTATGCCCGGCGGCGGTGCGCTCGGCACGGACCGCATCACCTTCCGGGGCGATCAGTGTCGCGATCTCCCCCTCGGCGATGGCGCCCCGCACATCCGCGCCGATCCCAGCCGCCTGCAGGATGACGGCGGCGCGCAGGGTCTGCAGCAGCGGACTCGCGAAGGCCGCACGCCCGAACTCCCGGAGGACGATGGCCGCGTCGATCAGGGTGCCCCCGGCGCCACCGGACTCCGCGTCGATCGCGATGCCGGTCAGGCCCAGTTCCACGATCTGCTGCCAGCGTTCTGATTCGAAGCCCGACTCGGACTCCTCCTGTGCGTTGAGATACGCGTTGTCGACGAACCCGCGCAGGAAGCTGCGCGTCATCGACTGCAGCTGGGACTCCTCCGAAGACAGCTCGAACAGGCTCATCGCGGCATCCCCAGCCGCTGCTCGGCGATGATGTCGAGCTGGATCTCATTCGTCCCGCCGCCGAACCGCCAGACCGGCGAGGATTGCAGTCCGTGCTCCAGATGACCGTGCGCGGGGGCGTGCGGTGAGCCGTGCGCGATCGTGCCGGTCACTCCGATGTGATCGAGCCCGGTGTCGCAGATCCGCTGACGCAGCTCGCCCCACCAGATCTTGTTCGCGGATGCCTCGGCCATCGGCACGACTCCTTCGGTCAGCATGCTGGCTCCGCGAAGGGCGAACAGCCGGCAGATCTCCACATCGACGGCGTGCTCGCCGATCGTCTCCTGCAGCGAGTGGGCCGCCGCGGTGTCGCCCTCCAGAAGGTCGGCTGCCGCGGCCCAGTCCGCCAGCTGGCGCAGTTCCCAGCGGGGCTCGTTGTGGAAGAACATGCGCTCAAAGTTCAGGGCGCAGACCACCGCGGCCCAGCCTTCGTTCTCCCCGCCGATGCGCTGCGACACCGGAATCCGGACGTCATCGAGGAACACCGCGGTGGTCCGCTCCCCGCCCTGGGTGATGATCGGCGTCACCGTGATCCCGGGGGCGTCCATCGGCACGATGAAGACGCTGATCCCCCGATGACGGTCCTCCGGCGCACCCGTGCGGGCCGCGAGCCAGTAGTGAGTGGCGACCGAGCCCCCCGTCGTCCACATCTTCTGGCCGTTGACGATGTACTCGTCTCCGCTGCGCACCGCACGGGTGCGCAGTGCGGCAAGGTCGCTGCCGGCGTCCGGCTCGCTGTAGCCGATCGCGAAGACGATGTCGCCGGCGAGGATCTGCGGCAGGTACTCCGCGCGCTGCGCCTCGTCTCCCATGAGCGCGAGCGTGGGGCCGACGACGTTGAGCGTGAGGAGGCCGTTGGGCAGCCGGCGACTGTACAGCTCCTCGGCGAACAGCCAGTGCTCCAGCTCCGAGCGGCCCTGCCCGCCGTGCTCGGTGGGCCAGGAGACGCCGAGCCGCCCGTCGGCGGCGAGGCGGCGCAGGAACCGTCGTCCGTGCTCCCGCGGCTGCATCGGGTCTTCGATGTTCTCGCGGCGCGTCGCCTCGACGAGGTCCGGGTCCAGGTCGTCGAGATAGGACCGCAGGTCCTCGAGGAACTCGAGTTGGGCGTCGCCGATGACTGTCTGCACGTCTCACTCCCCGCTGGCAGGCCGACTGCCGATCAGATTAGAGCCTGGGCCCACTCTAGTCAACCGACTAGTCGGTTATATACTGACAGCGATCGCGCTGCAGCGGCGCGTCGGAGCGGAGGAGCAATGGCTGCGCAGCGCGCGTTCCGGAACGTCACCCGCGAAGAGGTTGCGTGGCGGCTCGAACTGGGGAAGGACGACCCCGACTACGTCGAGCTGATGTGGCTGGACGCCGAACTCGAGGGCGGGTGGCAGGTCGGCATCGGCTGGTACCGCAGCCGCCCCCACGACGGCGGCAGACCGGCGATCACCGTGAACCTGCTGCGACCGGGACACGGCTTCGTCGAGGTGCACGAGACGTTCGAGCCCGCCGACTTCGAGCCCGGCGAGTTCGGCGGCCGCTGGGGTCAGAACGAGCTCGTCGGCCGTCTCGACGACGCGGGGCGGCCGCTCTCGTTCCGGCTCTCGGTGGCGATCGGCGATATCGCCATCTCCCTGGACGCCGAGGTCGTCGCGCCCGGGGTGAAGTTCACCACGGCCGTCCCCGGCTTCAGCCACTTCCGCCCCGATTCGGGCACAGCCATCGGGTGGTGGCCGCTCGCCCCGCGCGCCGATGCCACCGGTGAGATCACCGTCGACGGGCAGACGGTCGCCGTTCGCGGCCGGATCCACCTCGAGAAGCAGCTCTCCTCACTGCCCCTCGCCGGGGCAGCGGGCGCCGCGTCGGCGCAGTCGATCTGGACGTGGGGGCACTTCTCAGCGGGCGACTACACCGGGATCTGGACGGACTCCGCAGCATCGGCGCAGCTGGGCTACCGGCACTTCACCCCGTTCGTCCTCTACAAGGGCGGCGATCCGGTGATGAGCACCTTCGCCTTCGCGAGCGCCGTCGAGCGCTTCACCGTCGATGCCGACAGCGGACTGCCGCGACCGGTCGTGGTCACGATCCGCGCCGTGGACGGCGAGCGGGAGTTCTTCGCCCGCCTCCTCGACGGCCGGGTCAGCGACCAGTTCGAGCTCAACGGTCAGCGCGGTGCCTTCTACTGTCGCCAGGTCAGCCGCTGCGAGGGCGAGCTGCGGCACTGGGGCGCGACCACCCGGATGGAGGGTTCGGCCGTGCACGAGTGGGGGACGCAGGCGGGCAACTTCCCCTTCGCGCCCGCGTGAGCCCCGGCATCCCGCCCCTCCCCGAGAGAGCCCCATGGAAAGACTCTTCAGCTTCCCCGTGACCGAAGTGGATGCCGCCGAGCTGGCGCATCAGGACCGCATCCATGCCTCACTCACCGACGCCGTCCGCCGGCTGTGCGACGCGCAGCTGCGCACGACCATCCCCGTCGAGGAGATCGCCGACATCATCCCGCAGGTCGATGCGATCGCGCAGCGCCTTCTGCGCAGCGCCCGCGACGGCTCGTTCGGCATGGAGCTGGACCACACCGGCGGTGGGCGAGAGCACGGCAACGCCGTCCTCGGCATCCGGAACCCGTTCGCGGCCGCCGTGGGCGAGCACGCGATGTTCTGGCACGACGACAGCGCGTCCGCGACCCTCGAGCTGGGCGCCCTCTACGAAGGGCCCCCGGGCTGCGTCCACGGCGGTGTCATCGCGCTCCTGATGGACCAGCTGTTCACCGAGGCGGCGGCCGCCGCCGGGCAGCTGGGCATGACAGCATCGATCACCGTGTCGTACCGGCGGCCGGTGCCACTGGGTCAGGTCACGGTGGCGGCACGGCTGGAGCGGATCGACGGAGCGAAGCGGATGCTGCGGGGCACGCTGTGCGACGCCGCCGGCAACGTCGCGGCCGAGGCCGAGGCCCTGCTCATCCTGCCGCGGTCGGCGCGTGACGGCGAGGTGCCGGTCTGGCCGAAGCGACCGCCGGTCGCGATCGCGCCGGAGACCGCGGCGACCTGAACGGCTATCGGCGGCCGGTCAGCTTGGCTACCATCCGGTCGAGCGCCGCGTGCGTCTCGGGATGGTCGAACAGGACGAGGTGCGTCGCGTGCTCGGCGCGCAGCTGCTCCGGCATCCGACGGGTCATCGAGGCCCGCAGCAGGCGCTTGGTCGCGCGCAGCGCCACCGGAGGCATCGAACCGATACGGTCGGCCAGGGCGAGCGCGCTGTCGAGCAGCTCGTCGTCGGGGACGACCTGCGAGACCAGGCCGAGCGAGCGGGCTTCCTCGGCCTCGATGAGACGGGCCGTGTAGAGCAGTTCGGTGGCATTCGACAGGCCCACGATGCGCGGGAGAAGCAGGCTGATGCCGAACTCCGGCGCCAGGCCCAGCTTGGAGAACCCCGCACCGAGGCGTGCGGACGACGAGGCGACGATGAGGTCGTGCAGCAAGGCGATCCCGAATCCGCCGCCGACCGCCGCGCCGCCGACCGCGGCGATCGTGGGCTTCTCCAGGCGCCACATCCGTTCGAGCCACCGTCCGGCGTTCCCGAGGTCATCGAGAGCTCGTTCGTCGGCAGTGAGCTCTCGCAGACCCTTCTGCCCGCCGAGTTCGCTGCCGGACAGGATCTCCCGTGCGGTGAGCGACTTCATGCTGTCGAAGTCGTCGATGTCGGCCCCCACGCAGAAGGACGGACCCGCCGCCGCGGTGACGACGACGTGCACGCTGTCATCCTGCGCCGCTTCGTCGAAGGCCTCGACGAGCTCCTGCAGCATCGTTCCGCTGATCGCGTTGTTGCGGGCCGGCCGGTTGAGCGTGAGGAGCATCGTCGAGTCGTGCCGCTCGACCAGCACGTCCGGCTGAGCGGTCACCTGCTCGACCCCTTCGCCGACGCGCCCTGCCGCGTCGCGATCAGCCCCTGTGCGTGGAGGTCCCACATGCGGCCGGTCACCCCCTCGTCACGCAGCACGTGCTTCATCACGCGGCTGAGGGCATTGACCGGCAGCTGATCGCGGATGTCCACGTAGCGCGGCACGGCGAAGTACGGCAGCCGCTGTTCCGCGAACTCGAAGAACTCCTGCGGAGTGATCACAGCACCCTCGGTCAGCACGACGCTCGCCTTGATCTCGTCGTCCCCCACGTCCGCCGGCACCGCCGACACCGCCACGTCCGCGATCGCCTCATGGGTGCGGAACACGTTCTCCAGAGCGAGGGCCGACACGTTCTCGCCCCGTCGGCGCAGGATGTCCTTCTTGCGGTCGACGAAGACGAGGCAGCCGTCATCCGCGATGCGGCCGAAGTCACCGGTGTGATGCCACAGGTTGCGCCACGTCTCCACGGTCGCATCCGCCTTGTTCCAGTAGCCGCTGTACATGACGTTCGGCATGAGCGGCCGGACCACGATCTCACCCGCCTCCCCCTGCGGCACCTCGTTGTCGTGGTCGTCGACGATCCGCACGTCCAGCAGCGGCGAGATCCTCCCGGACGACGCCCGGTTCCGAGGACCGGTCGGGTCGGTGTTGGTGATCGGCACGCACTCGGTCTGCCCGTAGCCCTCGGAGATCACCGGCGTGGAGAAGCGGCGCTCGAACTCGAGCTGCTCCGCCTCGCCGAGCGGAACCCATACCGCAAGCCGGAACGCGCAGTCACGGTCTTCAGGACGCTCCGGCTGCGCGAGGAGCATGTGCGCCATCGGTCCGACGCCGACGACCATCGTCGCCCCGTCCGCGGCCGCATCGGCCATGAAGGTCGACGCGTGGAACTCCGGCATGATGCTGATCGACGCGTCGTTGACCAGCGCAGACATGAACGCCACCATCTGACCGCTGGTGTGGAACATGGGAAAGCCGGTGAACACGCGGTCGCCGGGGATCACCCACTGGCGGATTCCGTACGCCCGGCCGACCGCGACGTAATACCCCGCGCTGAGGATGCATCCCTTCGCCGCCGCCGTCGTGCCGGAGGTGTACATGATCGCCTGGATGTCGTCGGGGGCCTGCTCGCGCCGCGGCGGCTCGCCGTCACGGAACAGATCGCGATACGAGATCTGCGCGCCCTGCGGCTCGTCGACGTGGACGAAGTGGCGGACGGGGGCATCCGTGAGCAGCGGCGCCGCGGCATCCGCTCCGGCCGTGTCTGCGATCAGGATCTCGGCACCGCAGTCGTCGAGCTGATAGCCGAGGAAGTCCCCCTTGAGGTGGTAGTTCAGCGGAACCTGGATGGCGCCGAGCTTCGCGGAGGCGAGCAGGATCTCGACGGCCTCGATCCGGTTGGGCAGTATCGTCGCGATCCGTGTTCCCTCCCCCGCTCCGAGCGCGGCCAGTCCCGTCGCAAGCCGGTCGGTGCGCTCGTCGAGGTCGGCGAAGGTGAGCCAGTCACCGCCGCAGCGGACGAAGTCCGCGTCGGGCTCGGCCGCGAGCCGACGGCGGAATGCTCCCAGCACGGTGGTGTCGTCGGATGTCATCCGGTCTCCTCCCTTGCGGCGCGGGCGGCGACCCTCCCGCCGGCGAGCAGTGCCTCGACCTCCCCGCGGGAGAAGCCCCATCCGGTCAGCACGTCCGCCGTGTGCTCCCCGGGCAGCGGGGGAGGACCGGCGATGGTCGCCGTTGTGCGGCTGAAGCGCGGCGCCGGCGCCGGCTGGACCACGCCATGACTCTCCGTGAACGTGGACCGCGCGACGTTGTGCGCATGGTCGGGTGCCTCCCACGGGGACAGCACCGGAGCGAAGCACGCTTCCGCCGCCGCGAGCGCTTCGACCCACTCATCCCGCGTGCGCGTCCGGAACGCGGTGGAGAGCTGTTCGCGCAGACGCGGGTGGGCGGAGCGATCGAACTGATCGGCCGGATCGAAGTCGATGCCCATGGCCGCGACCATGTTCGCGAAGAACTTCGGCTCCATCGCGCCGACCGACACCCACTTGCCGTCCGCCGTCTCGTAGACCTCGTAGTACGGCGTCCCCGTGTCGAGGAGGTTGTCGGCGCGCGATTCCCGCCAGCTTCCGGCCGCGCGCATCCCGTGCAGAAAGCTGGTCAGCAGCGCGGAGCCGTCGACCATCGCCGCATCGATGACCTGGCCGCGCCCCGACTCCGCGCGATCGACGAGCGCGGCGCACACCCCGATCACCAGCAGCATCCCGCCGCCTGCGAAGTCGCCGAGATAGGCCAGCGGCGGCACCGGAGCCTCGCCCTCCCTGCCGATCGGCCACAGCGCGCCCGACAGCGAGATGTAGTTCACGTCGTGCCCCGCGTACCCCGACCACGGTCCGGTCTGCCCGAACCCGGTGACCCGCCCGTAGATCAGACGCGGGTTGCGCGCCGTGCACACGTCCGGTCCCAGCCCGAGCCGCTCCGTCACCCCGGGCCGGAACCCCTCGATCAGCACATCGGCCTCTTCGACGAGCCGGAGGACGGTCTCCACGCCCTCCGCGCTCTTGAGGTCGACGCCGATGGACCGGCGCCCACGACTGAGCACATCGGCCCGTGCCTGGTCGGCGCGGGCGGCGGCGACGTTCTCGAGGCGGTCGACCCGAACGACCTCGGCCCCGAGGTCACTGAGGATCATTGCACCGAACGGCCCGGGACCCAGTCCCTGCAGTTCGAGCACCTTGACGCCGGCGAGCGGCCCACTCCGGCTCATCGCCGCTCCGCCTTGCTGACGGTGTGACCGAGCGTCTGCAGATCGACCGTGCCGGGCGTGTCCCACTGCTCACGGAGCTTGTGCTTGAGGATGCGCCCCATGGCGTTGACCGGCAGTTCGTCGATGAACTCGACATACCGCGGGATGGCGTAGTACGGAAGGTTGCTGCGGAAGAACTCGAACAGGTCCGCCATCGACGGAGTTTCTCCGGCGAGCACGATGCACGCCTTGATGTCATCCTCGGACAGCTCCGAGGGCGTCGCATGGACGGCCACCGCCGCGACGGCAGGATGCTTCAGGATCGCCTGCTCCAGTTCGACCGACGACACGTTCTCGCCGCGACGGCGGAGCGCGTCCTTCTTGCGGTCGACGTAGTACAGCATCCCGTCCTCGTCGAACCGTCCCATGTCACCGGTGTGATGCCAGAGGTTCTGCCACGCCTCGAGGGTCTGCTCCGGCTTGCGCCAGTAGCCGCTGAAGATCGAGTAGGGCTCACGCGGGCGCACCACGATCTCTCCGGACTGTCCGACAGGGAGGATGTTGTCGTGCTGGTCGACCACCTGGACGTCGAGCCATGGCAGAGCCTTCCCGCAGCTGGGCTGGTCGCGCCCCGGGCGCACACCGCCCATCGTGGCGGGCAGGACTTCGGTCTGACCGTACCCTTCGGCCAGCACGTCGACGCCGAATCGATCCTGGAACGCCTGCTGCGCAGCCGGCGCCATCGGGATGAACACCGCCCGCTCGATGCTGTGGTCCCGATCGCGCTCGTCCGGCGGCGTGGCCAGCAGCGCCGCACCGATCGCACCGACCGCCCACAGCTGCGTCGCTCCGACGGCGCGAGCCCGGGACACGAGGCTCGACGCGCTGAACTCGCGCTCGTAGTTCACGCGGCACCCGGCCACCAGGGCGTCCATGAGCGCGCTGAGGCCGAAGCCGTGGTAGAGCGGCAAGGTCGTGATCGAGGTGTCGTCCGGCGTGAACCAGTCGAACATCATGTGCGCCAGCGGCATGTGCAGGAAGTAGCCCTGATTGATCATGCAGCCCTTGGGCAGTCCCGTGGTTCCCGACGTGTACAGGATGCTCATCAGCGAGTCCGGCGTCGGAGGCCCCCAGTCGCGCTTCCCGTCGACGTAGAGCTCAGCGACCCCGGCAACCGGCTCATCGGTGGGGTCGAGCGCGATGACCGACACCGACAGACCCGCGTCCGCGACCAGTCGGCGCACCATGGTCAGCGCTGCGGCATCGACGAGAAGGACCACGGGATCGGCGTCGGCGATCTGGTACCGCAGGAACTCCCCCTTGAGGAAGACGTTCAGCGGAACGTGCACCGCCCCGAGCTCGGCGCAGGCGAAGAACAGCTCGACGGCCTCCGGCCGGTTGGACATGATCGACGCGACGCGGTCGCCCGGCCGGATCCCGTGGTCGAAGAGACCCACCGCCAGCTGCCGCGCCCGACGCTGCACCTGGGACACGGTGATCCATTCGCCGCCGTCGAAGGACACCATGTGTGCCTCCGGATCGGCCTCGACGCGCTTCGCGAGCTGTTCGGGGATAGTTCCCGCTCTTCCCGCAGCGGCTGCATCGGACATAGCTTCAGCGCCTCCCTTGGCCACCAACCAGTCGGTTGGGGTACGCTACCGCATAATCGGGCGATCCGGCTACCTGGAGCCGACGCCGGCAAGGAGTCACCATGTCCTCACCTCGCACCACCAGCGCCCGGGACGCGGTCATCGTCGACGCGGTGCGCACCCCGATCGGCCGTCGGAACGGCGGTCTTTCCGGCGTGAACGCCATCGACCTGGCGGCGCACGTTCTCACCGCGCTGCAGGATCGGACCGGGATCGATCCCGCGATCGTCGACGACGTCATCTTCGGCTGCGTGCACCAGGTCGGCGAGCAGGGGATCAACATCGCGCGCAATGCCGTGCTCTCGGCGGGGTGGCCGGAGTCGGTGCCCGCGACGACGGTCGATCGGCAATGCGGCTCGTCGCAGCAGTCCGTGCACTTCGCCGCGGCCGGCGTCGTCGCGGGACACTACGACGTGGTCGTCGCCGGCGGTGTCGAGTCGATGTCGCGCGTTCCGATGGGTTCCACGCTCGGTGCGGGAGTGGGCGAGCCCACGACGGACGCGATCCGCGAACGGTACGGAATCGCGTTCTTCAACCAGGGGCTCGGCGCGGAGCAGATGGCGCAGCGATGGGGGCTGACCCGCACCGAACTCGACGAGTTCGCCGTCCTGTCTCACCAGCGGGCCGCTGCGGCAGCCGCCGACGGCCGTTTCCGGGAGGAGATCGCCGCGGTCGACACGCCGGACGGAGTCGTCGACGCCGATGAGGGCATCCGCCCGACGAGCACCGTCGAGATCCTCGCCGGACTCGCACCCGCCTTCCGCGAGGACGGCGTCATCCATGCCGGCAACGCTTCGCAGATCAGCGACGGCGCCTCCGCCCTTCTCATCATGACCTCCGCGAAGGCCGATGAGCTCGGGCTGGCTCCGCTCGCCCGCATCCACACCGCCGCTGTGGCCGGCGACGATCCCGTCATGATGCTGGGTGCTCCGATCCCGGCCACCCGCAAGGTGCTCGACAAGGCGGGCCTGCGCATCGACGACATCGACACCTACGAGGTGAACGAGGCGTTCGCGCCCGTGCCGCTCGCGTGGCTGGAGGAAATCGGAGCGGACCCGGAGCGGCTGAACCCCGATGGCGGCGCGATCGCCCTCGGTCACCCGCTCGGGGCGTCGGGCGCGCGCATCATGACGACCCTCGTGCACCGCATGCGACGGACGGGCGCTCGCTTCGGGCTCCAGGCGATCTGCGAGGGCGGAGGGATGGCCAACGCGACCATCCTGGAGGCCGTCGCCGAGACGTCATGAAGGCGCTCCACGCCGGCAAGGTGGCGCTGGTGACCGGCGGGTCGCGCGGGATCGGACGGGCGATCGCACGGGAACTGGCGGCGGAAGGAGCCCACGTCGTCGTGACCGCCCGCAAGCCCGACGGGCTGCGCGCGATCGCGGAGGAGCTCGGAGAGCGCGGAGCGGCTGTGGTGTGCCATGCCGCGGACGAGTCGGCCGCCGTCGAGTGCCTCGACTCGGTCATCCGCACCCACGGGCGGATCGACCTGCTGGTGAACAACGCAGCCGTGAGTGCGCAGTGGGGACCCGCCGCGGAGGTCGAGGCCGGGCTCGCGGCCAAGATGGCCGAGGTCAACCTCTGGGCGCCGCTGCTGTGGTCGCGGCTCGCTCGGGACGCGGGGATGGCTGAGACCGGCGGCGCGATCGTGAACATCTCCTCCCTGGGCGGCCTCGTCGCCAGCCCCAACACCGGCTATTACAACGCCACCAAGGCCGCGCTCACACACCTCTCCCGAGCCTTGGCCGCCGAGCTCGCTCCGGCGATCCGTGTCAATGTGGTCGCGCCCGGCCTGATCGACACGGCGATGGCCGACGCGATCCCCGAGGCCGAACGCGCGGAGCTGGCCGCACAGATTCCGCTCGGTCGCCTCGGCCGACCGGAGGACGTCGCCGAGGCGGTGTCGTTCCTGCTCTCGGACCGGGCCTCGTGGATCACGGGCGCCGTTCTCGTCGTCGACGGCGGCACGCAGCATCGCGCCGCGAAGGTCTCGTCGTGAGGTTCGGGCTGGCACCGCCGAACTACGCCCAGTGGTTCCAGCGCGACGACATCACCGCGATCTGCCGGCACGCCGAGGAGGTCGGATTCGACAGCCTGTGGTTCGGCGACCACATCGCCCTGCCGCGATCCATCGCCGACATCTTCGGCAACGCCTACCTCGATGTCTTCCCGCTGCTCGGCTTCGTCGCGGCCGTGACCGAACGGGTCACGCTCGGCACGAACGTGCTCGTCGTCCCATACCGGAATCCGCTCGTAACCGCCAAGGAGGCGGCGACCGTCGACCGCCTGTCCGGCGGCCGGCTGGTGCTCGGTGTGGGCATCGGCCATGCCCGCGGTGAATTCGAGGCTCTGGGCGTTCCCTTCCACGAGCGAGGCCGCCGCACCGATGAGCACCTCCGGGCGATGCGGTCGCTGTGGGAGAACGACACCGCCACCTTCTCCGGCGAATGGACGTCGTTCACCGACCTGTGCCCGCTCACCCGGCCGATCCAGGATCCGCTGCCGATCCTCATCGGCGGGGACGGGCCGCGCTCGATGCGCCGGGCCGTCGAACACGGGGCCGGCTGGGCACCGGGCCAGGGCACCATGGAGGAGCTCGCCGCGAAGATCGCGCAGCTGAGCGAGATCGCCGATCAAGCCGGCGCGGCAAGACCCCGCATCGTCGCGCGCTGGCTCATCCATCCCGTCCGTTCCGGCGAGGTCGGTCCGCCGATCCGGCATCGCGGCGAGCTCCGCCGCCCCCGGCTGGACCCCTCCGCGGCGGCGGATCAGCTCGCCCGGATGGCCGAGCTCGGCGTCGACGAGGTGATCGTGGACATCCCCGCCCATCAGGGCAGCTACCGCCGCAACATCGATCTGATCGCCGACCTGATCGGGTCGACGCGGCACGCTGTGCGCAGCGACGATCCGTCCGAGGAATGAGACCCACCGTGAATCGATACCGCCCCTACCGTGTGATCCTCTGGGGACCCGGCTACACCGGGTCGCAGGCGCTGCGCGAGATCGCGCGGCGCCCGGAGCTCGAGCTCGTGGGCTGCTTCGCGTACTCGCCGGGCAAGATCGGACGCGATGCCATGTCCCTCATCGGCGAGCCGCCGTGCGGCGTGACGGTGACCGGGGACAAGGAGGCGATCTATCGGCTGGAAGCGGATGTCGTGCTGTACGCCGGCGCGTCGATGCCCGACGAGTCCTCCCGCCATGACGAGATCACCCGCATCCTGCGGTCCGGCAAGAACGTCGTCACCACGACCGCATACTTCTTTCCGTGGCAGCACGGCGAGGAGTACGTGCGGCCTCTGGAGGACGCCTGCGCCGCGGGCGGCACGACCCTGCACGGCACCGGAGTCCACCCCGGCTGGTTCGTCGAGCGCTTCGCCCTCACCAGCGCGAGCCTGTGCACCTCCGTCAGCCGGATCGCGGTGCGAGAGATCTGCGATCTCAGTCACCACGCCGGCGACGCGATCGCCGCCATCGGTTTCGGCAGGGCTCCGCACACCCTGGGCTCGACGACCCGGAAGACGATCCTGAGCCGGTACTACGTCGAGTGCATCGCCGGCCTGGCTCACCTGCTGGGCTTCGCGCTGGACGAGATCGTCGCCGAGGTGGACTACCTTCCCAGCGTCCGGGACATCTCCGCCGCCGGAACCCCCGTTCCCGCCGGAACCGTGGGCGCCGTCGACGGGACGTGGACCGGCATGATGGACGGAGAGCCGGCGATCTCGATCCGCGAGCTCTGGTACGTCGACCCGGCGCTCGTCGATCCCGGGATCACGCTCACCTCGCCCGACATGTACGAGGTCGAGATCACGGGACTCCCCGTCGATGTCCGCACCCGGGCCGATCTCACCACGTCGGTCGCCGCCGACGTGTTCGGCGTCGACGATGTGCAGTCGGCCGCCAACCTCGCCACCGCGGTCCAGCTCGTGCAGGCGGTGGCCTCGGTGGTCGAAGCGAGTCCCGGCATCCTGCTCGCCCCCGGCTTCGCCTATCCGACGGCGGATCTGCGCACGATCGTCGCGCCCCTCGCGAAGCGGCCGCGGCAGGTGCCGGTGCGGATCCTCTGATCCCGCGCCGATCGATCCGCGCGCATTGAACTTCAACCAACTGGTTGGATACATTTGATCCACACCCTGGCGTCACCGCAGCCGCCGGTCGCGAGACGCTGACAGCAGCCACCCCGGAGCAGCCCGATGATGGACCTGACCTACCCGCGACTCCTCGTCGGCGTCGTCGATCGCACACCCGAGCACACCGCCGTCATCGACGACGATCAGGATCACCGAGCGACTTTCGCGCAGCACCTCGACCGGGTGCTGCGCGCCAAGTCCGCGCTGCGTCAGGGGCTGGGACTCGACCCGGCCGCCCGCTTCGCGGTGCTGGCCGGCAACAGCCACCGGTTCCTCGAGCTGTGGCACACGGCAGCCTTCGGCGGTGCGGTGATCAACCCGCTCAACACCCGGCTCGCCCCGGCCGAACTGGAATTCATCCTCGGCGATTCCGACACCAGGGTGGTCTTCACCGACGGCGCCTTCGCCGAGACCGTCGACGCCGTCCGGGCGAAGGTGGGAATCGACACGGTGGTGCTGCTGGACGACAGCGACGCGCCGCACGACCTGCGCTACGAAGAGCTGCTGGCCGCTCACGATGCCGCGTCACCGGACGAGCCGGACGAGAACGCCGACGCCATCCTGATGTACACCGGCGGCACGACGGGCCTGCCCAAGGGCGTGCTCCACAGCCAGGGCAGCATCGCACGGAACGTCTACCACCTCGACTATGCGTATCGGTGCCTGACCCACGACGACGTCTACCTGCTGAACACGCCGATCTTCCACGCCGCGGGCTGCTTCGGCGTCTTCGGGATCCCCGCCTCCGGCAGCACCAACCTCATCCATCCGACCTTCGATCCGGGGCGCGCGATCGCGGACGCGGAGCGGCACGGAGTGTCCATCGTCGGCGTCGTCGCCGCGATGCTGTCGATGATCATGGAGCACCCCGACTTCGCGGCGGAGAAGTTCCGCCGGCTGCGCATCGTGGGCTACGGCGGCTCGCCCATCCCCAGCAGCGTGCAGGCCCGTTTCATGGAGCACTTCCCCGAGGTGGACATGATGCAGCTGTACGGCATGACGGAAGGCTCGGCCACGGTGACCAGCCTGACGCCGGCCGACCACCGCCGCGGCGGTGCTCGGATCGGCTCGGTCGGCCGCGCCATCCCGGGCGTCCGCGTGCGCATCCAGGATCCGGTCACCGATGAGATCCTCCCCAAGGGAAGCGCGGGCGAGATCGTCGTCAAGTCGCCCGTGGTGATGAAGGAGTACTGGAACCGTCCGGAGGAGAACGCCAAAGCGCTGCGCGGCGGCTGGTACCACACGGGCGACGCCGGATATCTGGACGACGAGGGCTACCTGTTCATCACCGACCGGGTGAAGGACATGATCATCTCCGGCGGCGAGAACGTGTACTCCGTGGAGGTCGAGAACGCGCTCGCGTCGCACCCGGCCGTCGCGCAGGTCGCTGTCATCGGCATCCCGTCAGAGCAGTGGGGCGAAGCCGTGCACGCGATCGTCTGCGTCCGGCCGGGCCAGAATGTCACCGAGGACGAGCTGAAGAACCACGCCCGTCAGACACTGGCCGGCTACAAGGTCCCCAAGAGCGTCGAGCTGCGCAGCGAGCCCCTCCCGCTCTCCGCGGCGATGAAGATCCTCAAGCGCGAGCTGCGTGCACCGTTCTGGGAAGGACGCGAGCGCCAGATCTGAGGCCGGCCGCCTCAGTACGACCGGGGCAGACCCAACGTGTGCTGGGTCACGTAGTTCAGCACCATCTCGCGGCTGACCGGCGCCGATCGCATGAGGCGCGTCAGCCCCCAGAGATCGGCGATGCCGTAGGCGCTCGCGAACGCGTTCCCACCGTGCACCTGGATGGCCTGGTCGAACGCGAGCAGCGCAGCATCCGCTGCGGCGAGCTTGGCGACCGACGCCGATTCACCCACAGCCGGATCGCCGGTGTCGAACTGCCAGGCCGCCTTGTAGGCCATCAACCGGGCGAGCTCGATCTGGATCTTCGCCTCGGCGAGCGGATGCGCCACACCCTGATAGGCGCCGATCGGCTGGCCCCACACGTCCCGGGTCTTCGCGTAGTCGACCGCCTTGTCGATGAAGTAGCGGCCGAGCCCGACGGCCTGAGCCGACACGTTCACCCGCTCGGGGTTCAGTCCCGAGAAGATCTGGAGCATGCCCTTGCCGGGAACGCCGCCGACGAGGTTCTCCGCGGGTACGCGGATGTCGTCGAGGAAGACGGAGAACTGGTTGTCCGGCTCCTTGATCTCCATCGGGATCTTCGCGAACTCCAGACCGGGCCGGCTCGTCTCCACGATGAACATCCCCAGTTCGGGGCGTCCTCGGTCGTCGGCGCCGGTGCGGGCGACCACCAGGATGGCATCCGCGACATCGACGTTCGTGATGTACTGCTTGGCCCCGGAGAGCACCCAGGTGCCGTCCTCGAGACGGGCGGATGTCCGGATGTTCGGGGCGTTCGAGCCCGCTGCGGACTCAGTGAGCGCGAACGCCATCTTGGTCGTCCCGGCCGCGATGCCGGGAAGCCACTGCTGCCGCTGGGCGTCCGTCCCGAACTCGTTGATGATCGGCCCGCACATCCCGGCGACGATGAGGAAGATGAGCGGGCAGCCCTGGGCAGACAGCTCCTCGATGACGATGGCCATCTCGTAGAGACCGCCACCGCCGCCGCCGAACTCCGGGGGCAGGTTCACGCCGCCGAACCCCTGGCTGAAGATCGCCCGCCACAGTTCGTCGACGAAGACGCCGTCCTCCCGGCACTTCACGAAGTACTCGTGACCGAAGTGGCGTCCGATCTCGGCCACCGCCTCGCGCAAGGCGGTGTGCTCATCCGTCTCTCTGAAGTCCATTTGCGTCTCCGTTGACCTTCCTTCGACCACCGCGGTACGTTGTACCCAGTATGTCAGCCGAACGGTCGGTTGAGAATCAATGCGTTTGGGATGCCGATGTCGAGCAAGGTCATGACGGAGGACGAGGCCGTCGCCCTGATCCGCGACGGCGATGTCCTCGGCCTTCAGGCCGGCCCCACGCAGTGCGCGCCGATGTCGATCGTGCGCGGCATCCTTCGCTCCGGGGTGCGCGACCTCACACTGGTGTCGCTCAGCGGGTCGCTCGCGCTCGACTGGTTCGCCGCCTCCGACGCCGTCAGCCGCGTCCT
The DNA here is from genome assembly GCF_044508325.1 of Microbacterium sp. GTDB lineage: Bacteria > Actinomycetota > Actinomycetes > Actinomycetales > Microbacteriaceae > Microbacterium. Next base: position 130,564 of record NZ_JBIQHX010000003.1, read on the forward strand.
GTTCGCCACGGCGACGATGGAGAGCTTCGGAACGTGCCGACACTTCCGCCGCGGAGTGGAATCCGGCGCGATCGCTGCCGAGGAGTACTCCGAGACGGCGCTGTTCGCCCGGCTTTCCGCCGGCGCGCGGCGGCTCCCGTTCCTGCCGACGCGGGGCATGCTCGGCTCCGACCTCCTCGAGGTGGGGAACGAGAACCTCGCGGTCATCCCCGACCCGTTCGGCGGTCCTCCCGTGGTCGCGTGCCGTGCTCTGCGACCCGACGTCGCGATCCTGCACGCGGACCGCGCGGATGTGCATGGCAACATCGCGATGGATCCGGGACCTCGCAGCCCGATGACGACGCTCCTGCCCCGGGCGGCCGATCGCGTGATCGTGAGCGTCGAGGAGATCGTCGACACCGAGGTCCTCCGTGCCGCGCCCGAGCAGACCGTCATCCCCGCCTTCGCCGTCGATGCCGTCGTCGTCGCCCCGTTCGGGGCGCATCCCACCTCCTTCTTCCCCTCGTACGATTACGACGACCGCTTCTTCGATGCGTGGACGGCTGTCTCCGGGAGCCGCGAAGACAGCCACGCGTTCCTCGACGCCTATGTCCATCGGCCGACGACGCACGAGTCGTACCTCGATCTCGTCGGCCGATCTCGGCTCGACGAACTGAGGGCGATGGTGCGGCGATGAGCGCGGCATCGACTGACGGCGGCGGCTACACCCTCGATGAACTCGTCGTCTGTCGCCTGGCCGCCGAACTCCGCGGCGACGACCAGGTCCTCAACGGCATCTCCTCCTTCGTCCCGGTGTGCGCCATCGAACTCGCCCGACGGACCCATGCGCCGACGATCACCTGGGTGGCGGGCGGCATGGGCGTGTCGCCGGCGCGTCCTCGCCTCACGGCCTCGACCTTCGAGTGGCCCCTGTGGGACAGCTCGCTGATGTATGTGGACGCCACGACGGAGCTGTGGGACTGGGTGGCGGACGAGAGGCGCTTCCGCACGTTCTTCGTCGGCGCCGCCCAACTCGACGCCTTCGGGAATCCGAATCTCTCGGTCATCGGCGACTATCACAAGCCCCGCGTGCGCCTGCCCGGCACGGCGGGACTGGCCGACATGGGCTCCCTGGACAAGCGCCTGATCTACTGGATGCCCGATCACAATCCGCGAACCCTCGTCGAGCGCGTCGACTTCCGGTCGGCGGCCGGGTATCTCGGGGGCAGCGGGGAGCGGGAGCGGCTCGGACTCGGCGGCGGACCAGCCCTGGTGATCACGAACCTCGCAGTTTTCGACTTCGTGTCGTCCACGCAGCGGATGCGGCTGCAGACCCTGCACCCCGGTGTCGAGCTGGAACAGGTCCTGGCGGCGACCGGGTTCGAGCCGGCGATCGCCGACGAACTCGGCGTCACCCCCGCGCCTCGACCGGAGGACGTCGAGCTGCTGCGCACGGTGATCGATCCGCAGGGATTCCGCCGCCGCGGCTTCACGCGCTGAGGACGAACGCTCCGCCGGTCACGAGCGAGCCCAGCACGATCGCGCAGTTGACGTGCACGTCGTGGAAGGGGCCGACCTCCACGGCCGCCCCTGCCTCGCTCGACTCCCTCGGATGCGTCCGGTAAGCCCGTTCGAGCGCCGAGGCGTGGTCCATGGTCACGACGTCCGCGCTCCCGTCTCCGCCGAACGCGACGCGGCCGAGGAACGGATCGGCGACGGAGACGTCGGGAAGCGGCGCAGGACGCTGTTCACTCACCCAGCCGGGCAGAGTGCGGATGTCGATGACCTGAGTTCCGCCACCGAGCAGCTGAGCTCGGGCGTCGAGGCGCTCACCCGAGGCGTCGCGCCCGCAGAAGAGGAGCGTGGGAGCCGTGAGCCGCACCGCGCGAGCGACCTCGTCGTCCGTCCATCCGATGTCGAACGGGGCCAGCACCATGCCCGAGAGTGCGCAGGCGTACTCGATCACGACCCACTCGAGCGTGTTGCGCGCCCACACCGCCACCCGGTCGCCCGCCGACAGCGTTCCCGCGAAGGCCTGCGCCGTCCGCGTGGATGCCGCGGCGAGAGATCCGTAGCTGAGGGCATGGTCGTCCCCGTGTGCGCGCCAGTGGATCGAGGACTGCCTTCCACTTTCTCGAGCGCGGCGCACCAGGATGTCGCCGATCGGCACCGAAGCGGCAGAACCCGCGGGCGACGGTGCCGGCGTGTCCATCTCCACGACGCGATCAGCGTCCGGTGAACACGGGGTCGCGCTTCTGTGCGAAGGCGACGAACGCCTCCGCTACGTCGCTCGAGCCGGTGACGGTCGCGGCGCTGGTGGCCTCCGCATCCAGCTGCTCATCGAACCCCCGACCGAAAGCGGCGTTGAGCAGCTGCTTCGTGAGACGCTGCGCGAGCGGTGCACCCGTGGCCAGCCGTGCCGCGACCTCACCGGCTCGCGTCACCACGTCGTCGGCGACCTCCGCCACGATCCCGAGCTCCTGCGCCTGCCCCGCGTCGATGGCATCGCCGAGAAGCGCCAGCCGCTTGGCGGTATGCAGCCCGACGATCCGCGGCAGAAGCCACGAACTCCCCGTGTCCGGGATCAGCCCTCGCTTCACGAAGACCTGGCAGAAGGTCGCGGTCGGCGAGGCGAGGACGATGTCGGCGACGAGAGCGAGGCTCATGCCCGCACCGTACGCGGGGCCGTCCACGGCGGCGACCACCGGCTGCGGCAGCCGGTGCAGCCGGCTGAACGTCTCGTTGATCCGGCTCAGCAGGACGATGGCCGGCTCGTCCGGCACGGTCTCGGCGAGGTAGGCGCCCGCGCAGAACGCGCCGCCCGCCCCGGTGATGAGAACGGAACGATCCTCGGTCGAAGCGGCGATCGCGTCGAACTGCCTCCCGAGCTCGGCGAAGTCGTCCGGAGTGAGCGCGTTGCGCCGGTCCGGGCTGTTCAGCGTGATCTGGACGACCCCGTCCGACCGAGTCACATCGATGCTCATGACGCCTCCTCCGCTGCGCGCAGCACGACTTCGCCGCCCGTCAGCGCGGGCGCATCCTCACGATCCACGACATCCACCGTGAACGCCAGCCGACCCGCTTCGCGCCAGACCTGCGTGCGCAGCGTCTCCCCCGGGAAGACGACTCCCGCGAATCGCGTCTCGATGGCCTGGATCGCCGCGGTGTCACCACCCAGCATGTCGTCGACGATCGCTCGGGTCACGATGCCGAAGGTCGCGAGCCCGTGCAGGATGGGCCGCGGGAATCCCATCGCCGCCGCGACCGCCGGGTCGGAGTGCAGCGGATTGCGATCTCCCAGGAGGCGGTAGACGAGCGCCTGCTGCGGAAGCGTCGGCGTCTCGATCACGAGGTCGGGCTCACGCTCCGGCGGCGGCGGTGGGCCGTCCGGGCCGCGCTCTCCGCCGAACCCGCCTTCGCCCCGGGCGAAGATCCGCATGCTCGACGTCCACAGTCGCCGCCCGTCCTCGCCGACGCCCTCACTGTCGAGCACGACCACCGCGGCCGAGCCCTTGTCATGGAGAGCGGACACGCCCGTCGTGACCTCGGCGCGGCCCGCACGCGGAAGGGGGGCATGGATCTCGACGCGCTGGCTGGCGTGGAGGATCTTCCGCAGGTCGATGTCGACTCCGGGCAGACTCAGGCCCGGCGTCGACGTCGCCCGCAGGGTGGGGATCACCACGGCGAACGTCGGCACGACGGTGTCGCCGCTTTCTGTCGCTTGGGTGAGCTGGGCGGCGTCCAGAGGGTCCGCGCCCGCGCCCACAGCGAGATGGTAGAGCAGGACGTCGGATTCGTTCCATGCCACCGCCTCCGTGGAGTGCGGGGCGCTCAGCGCGGCGTTCGGGTCGATGGGCATCGTGTCAGCTCCTCAGCGTGTCAGGGTTGGCCGCCAGCTCGCGTTCCGTCTCCTCACGGACGATGAAACGGCGCACCTTGGCCGACGCGGTCATCGGCAGTTCGTCGACGAACCGCCAGGCGACCGGGATCTTGAAGCGGGCGACCTTGCCCGTGAGGTACTCGGCGAGCTCGTCACCGGACACGGTCGCTCCGGGCGCGCGCACGACGACGCCCGCCACTTTCTCGCCGAGTCGCTCATCCTCCACTCCGACCAGGACCGCTGCGGCGATGTCGGGCCGCTCGGTGAGGAGCTCTTCGACCTCGGCCGGGTAGACGTTCTCCCCACCGCGGATGATGACGTCGCGCACGCGCCCGCGGAACTCGATGTAGCCGTTCTCGTCCATCACCCCCAGGTCGCCGGTGCGGAGATATCCGTCCTCCGTGAAGACCTCGGCGGTCTTCTGCGGGTCCTCCCAGTACCCCCGCATGACGTTGGGGGCGATGACCTGGATCTCCCCGGGCTCCCCCAGGGGAACGGGTTCGGAAGTGGCCGGATCCGCGATGCGCACCGCCGTTCCGGCGATCGGGCGACCGACCGTTCGCGCGACCGTCTCGGGGTCGTCGGAGACATCGGTCGAGGTGATGAGGGAGCACTCGGACTGGCCGTATCCGATCAGCGTCTGGGCGCCCAGCTCCGCGCGGATGCGGCGGACCAGAGCGGCACTGACCGTCGCTCCGCCCAACGGCACGGACTGAAGGCGCACGCCCTTCCCGGCGTCGCCGATGCGGGCCAGCAGGTCGACAAGCATCGTCGGCACTCCACCGACACGGGTGATCTGGCCGGACAGCAGCATCTCGACCGCCTTGTCCGGATCCCAGCGATCGACGAGGACGAACGCGTTTCCGCTGAGCAGCGCGCCGAACATCACGAAGCACGACCCGCCGATGTGGTGGTACGGGACCGGGTTGAGCCAGACATCGCCGTCGATGATCGAGTCCGGCCGGTTGCGCTCCGATGCGCCGTTGAGGGCCGCCCGGTGGGTGACGACGGCACCCTTCGCCTTCCCGGTGGTGCCCGAGGTGAATTGGATCAGGAAGGCGTCGTCGGGGCGCACCTCGGGAAGGTCGGCCGCGGGCTGCTCCTGCGCCCACTGCAGCAGGTCCCCGAGCGGAGTCACCGGCACGGTGCCGGCGAGTTCGACGGCACGAGGCAGCAGCGCGGCTCCCCGGATGTCGTCGCCCGCGAAGAACAGCGCTGGGCGGACCAGCTGCACCGCGTGGCGGACCTCATCATCGCTCCACAGCGTGTTGAGCGGGGTGAGCACGACGTTCGCCATGGCGGCCGCGTAATGCATGACCACATACGGGAGGGAGTTGCGACCCCACACCAGCACGCGGTCGCCCGGCTCCGCCGCCGCCGCGAGCGCTCGCGCCACGAGCGTGGCCTGCTCGGCGAGTGCACCGTACGTCAGGTGGTCCCAGGTGCCGTCCTCCCACCACGTGACCACGGGTCGATCCGCGATCTGCGGAAGTCGGCGTTCCAGGACCGCCGGGATCGATTCATCGATCAGGTGCTCGTGGCCCCGGGCCGGATAGATCGACAGCGGTCCGATGCTCGACGGCGTCGCGTCCATGCGTCTGCCTTCCCTCGGGTTCATTCCGGGAGTTCGATCGCCTGTCCGGGAATCTCCCAGTCGGACAGGTCGGTGATCTGCCCGAGGTGATCGGCGATGTCCTCGATCGAGGCGTCCGGATTCCGGTAGCCGGATGTGACCGCGATGAAGTTCCGCGCGTAGTGCCCGCCGACGGCGTGGAAGATCTCGCCGGTCACGGCGCACGTTTCGTGTGCGAGGTACGCGACCATCGGGGCGACTCGCTCGGGCGACATCGCCGCGTGCAGGTGCTCGGGGACCACCGCCGCCGTCATCGCTGTCGCGGCGCCGGGGGAGACGAGGTTCACCCGGATTCCGCTGCGCGCGCCCTCGATCGCGAGCGTGCGCCCGAGGCCGATGACCGCGGCCTTGCCGGAGGAGTAGTTCGCCTGGCCGAAGTTGCCGTAGAGGCCGGCGACGGACGTCGTGAAGACGACACGGCCGTACTGCTGCTCGCGCAGGTGCGGCCAGGCCGCCTTCGTGAGGTGATAGGGGCCGTAGTAGTGGACGTCGAGGATCGCGTCGAGGTCCTCCTGCGTCATCTTGGCGAAGCTGCGGTCCTGGACGAAGCCGGCGTTGTTGATCACGACGTCGACCCGCCCGAAGGCGTCCAGCGCGGCCTGCACGATCGCCTCGCCCGCACCCGGTTCGGCGACGGAGGAGTCGACCGCCACCGCCTCGCCGCCATCACCGGCGATCTGGGCCACAAGTCGGGCCGCGGGGGTCCGCCCGTCGTCGTCGGTGACGGCCAGATCGTTCGCCACCACCTTCGCACCCCGGCTGGCGAGCAGGCGTGCATACGCTCCCCCGAGGCCGCCGCCGGCGCCTGTCACGATCACGACCCGATCATCGAACCGAAGCTCTGTCATCGAGCTCCTCCTCCTGTGAGTGCCATGCGGCGGCTCCGCCGCGCTCCGCCAGTATAGTCAACCAACTGGTCGGCTAGTAATGTGAGGTGCATGAGGAATCCGGTCATCGTCGACATCGTCCGAACTCCGCGTGGCAAGGGCAAGCCGAACGGCGCACTCAACCCCGTTCACCCGCAGAACCTTCTCGCCGGCGTGCTGCAGGAGCTGCAGCGGCGGAACGAGATGGATCTGGACGCGGTCGCCGATGTGATCATCGGCTGCGCCAACGCGGTCGGCGACCACGGCGACAACATCGCCCGACTGTCCTCGCTCGCGGCCGGCTGGCCCGTGGAGATCCCCGGAGTCACGTTCAACCGCGCCTGCGGCTCCGGTCAGCAGGCGATCAACGCGGCGGCGATGATGATCGAGTCGCACCAGGCGGATGTCGTGGTCGCGGGGGGCGTCGAGATGATGTCGCATTACCCCCGGGCGGAACGTCCCACCCTCGACGGAGGCAACAGCGCGCTGCGTGCACGCTACCCCCTGATCCCGCAGGGTGTCTCCGCTGACCTCATCGCGACGATCGAGGGCCTGTCACGCAGCGACGTCGACGCCTTCGCCGCCGAGTCTCAGCAGCGCGCAGCGACCGCGATCCGAGAGGACCGGTTCGCCCGCTCCATGGTGCCGGTGCATGCCGCCGATGGAAGCGTCATCCTGGATCGCGAGGAGCTCCCTCGCGAGACGTCGGCGGAGACGCTCGCAGCCCTGCCCGCGTCGTTCGAGCAGCTCGGGAGCCAGGTCTTCGACGGATACGACGAACCGTTCGACGCGATGGCGGCGCGGGCCTACCCCGACGCACCAGCCGTCCGGCATGTGCACCACGCGGGCAACTCGTCCGGGCTCGCCGATGGAGCCGGTGCGGTGCTGCTCGCGAGCGAGGAGTACGCCAGGGCGCACGGATGGACGCCGCGCGCCCGCGTGATCGCGACCGCGGCCGCCGGCGCCGAGCCGGTCATCATGCTGACCGCACCCGGACCCGCGGCGGAGAAGGTCGCGCGGCTCGCCGGAATGTCACTCGCGGACATCGATCTCTTCGAGGTCAACGAGGCCTTTGCCGCCGTCGTCCTCCGCTTCGCTCGCGAGACGGGGGTCGACCTCGGGCGGATCAACGTCAACGGCGGCGCGATCGCGCTCGGACATCCGATCGGCGCCAGCGGCCCGATCCTCATGGCCACCCTCCTCGACGAACTGGAGCGCAGCGACCGGTCCACGGGCCTGGTCACCATGTGCACCGGCGGCGGGATGGGGACGGCGACGGTCATCGAGCGCATCTGAGTCGGGTCCCACCGCCATGAAGGCCGCCCAGGTCGTGAATCGCATCGGTCCTGCCGGTGTCGCGGTCCAGAGTGTGCCCGTGCCGCAGCTCGCGCCGGGCCACGTGCTGGTGGAGGTGCGGGCCGCGGGGGTCACCTTCCCCGACCTGCTCCTCACGTATGGGCGCTATCAAGAGACCCCCGTCATTCCGTTCACACTGGGCGGCGAGTTCGCCGGCGTCGTCGTCAGCGCGGCGCCCGACTCCGAATGGAGCGCCGGTGACCGGGTCGTCGGATCGAGCGCGAACTGCGCTTTCGCGGAGTACGCGGCCGTGCCTTCGGAAAGGCTGCTCCCGCTGCCCGAGACCGTCTCGTTCGACCACGGGGCCTGCCTCCCGGCGAACTACCTCACCATGCTGTTCGCGCTGACGGAGCGGGGCCGGATGCGCCCCGGCGAGCGCGTTCTCGTGCACGGCGCCTCGGGAGGAGTCGGCGGAGCGGCGATCCGCCTGGCGCTCGCTCTCGGCGCGGGCGAGGTCTTCGCGGTCACGTCCTCGTCCGTTCCCGGCATCGACGAACGCGTCACCGTCGTGGACGTGGCCGACTTCGCAGCGGAGATCCGCCGTTGCACCGCCGGAGCGGGCGTCGATGTCGTCGTCGATCCGGTCGGCGGGGAGCGTCCGCTCCACTCGGCATCCTGCCTCGCTCCGGGAGGGCGCCTCCTCATCGTCGGATTCGCGGGCGGGGAGATACCGATCGTCGACCTGCGAACTCTCCCGAAGTCGAATGTGGAACTGGTCGGCGTCGGGTGGGGCGCGCACCTCGCGCGCCACCCCGAAGCGCTCCAGCCCATGTGGGCCCAGCTCGTCCGGCTTCTGGAGGGACGCCCCGACCTGCTGCCGGTCATCGATCGCGTCGCCCCCCTGGACGAGACCGCGTCCGCCCTGCGCGCACTCGAGGCACGCGAGGCGCGAGGACGGATCGTGCTGCGTCCACAGGGGTCGGCGTGATGACCGGGGCGAGGCCGCTCGCTCTCGCCGACGCCACCGAGGTCCTCCTGGAATACGCCGCCGCGATCGACGAGCGGGACTGGGGCCGGCTCCACCACTGCTTCACGCCGGACTGCACCGTGCGCTACGACGATCGTCGCCTCACCGGATCGACCGCGGTCGCGGAGTTCATGGGCCGCGTGCACCGCCGCATCCAGTCCACGCTTCACCGCATCACCAATGTCAGACTCGACCCGTCCGCTCCGACGGCGACGACGGCCTACGTCGATGCGATCCTCATCCGCCGCCACCCTGCCGCTGACTCGGTTCTCCGGGTCGCCGGCGTGTACCACGACACCTGGGCGCCCTTCGGGGACGAGTGGAGAATCGCGCAGCGTCACTACCGGACGATCTGGCGCGAAGGCAGCCTCGACCCGGCGGCAAGCCGCGGTCAGGACGGCCGCGGTTTCTGAGCGGCTGCGTACTCGGTGGCGGCGCGACGGCGTAGCGCGTGCTTGTCGATCTTCGCATTCGGGAGCAGTGGCCACTCCGATACATCCACCGGTATGAACAGCTTGGGAATCTTGAAACCGGCAAGCTGGCCGCGGCAGGCCTCCCGCAGTTCGGCGTTCGTGGGCACCTGGTCGCCGCGGTCCACCTGGACGAAGGCCACGATCGCCTCACCCCAGACTGGATCGGGGGCACCGACGACATAGGCAGTCCGCACACCTTCGATGTGCTCCTCGAGGAAGGATTCGACCTCAAGCTCGGAGACATTCTCTCCACCCGACTTGACCATCATCTTCATGCGACCGACGTACTCCAGGTGGCCATCGGAGTTGATGAAGCCGAGGTCACCGCCATGGAAGAAGCCGTCGGAGTCGACCGGCCTGTCCAGGCTGCCGTCCGGACGCAGGTAGCCGAGGAAGACCGACCAGCCGCGGAACGCGATCTCACCTGTGCTGCCTGTCGCCAGCGGTTCGCCGGTCTCCGGATCGCAGATCCTCAATTCCATGCCTGGAAGAGGTCTGCCATGATCCGTCGGGATCCGAGCAGGTGCACTCAGGGTCCCCCATGACGACAGCTCTGTGCATCCCCAGCTGGTGACGATGACCGAAGGATCGAATGTCTTCTGGATCTGGCGGAAGATGCCCTCGCTTCCGCCCGCGCCGACGCGGTCGAGGCTGCTCACGTTCGTCCGGCCGATGGCAGGATCGGCCATCAGCTTCGCGAAGTGGGTGTTGAGGCCGAAGGTCACCGTGCATTTCTCGTTCTGGATCGTGTCGAGCGCGAGCCCAGGCGCGAATCTGCCGAGCAGATGCGTGGACGCACCCTTCGCGGCTGTCATCGCCAGGAAGACGGCGCCCAGCACGTGGAAGTTCGGGAACATGAGAAGAAATCTGTCGTCTCGCCGCACGGAGAGAGCGACGCCTGATGCGGCCGCAGTCCCCACGATGCCTCGATGGCTGACGACGGCGCTCTTCGGCGCTGAAGTGGATCCCGAGGTCGAGATGATCAGCGCCGCATCCTCGGGTGACACGCGCGGCGGCTCATCCCCGGTCGTACTGGGCTCCGTGATGCCGGGAAGGCGACCTGGCCCTCGCGCGAGCGCGCCATCGGGTACGACCAGGACCTGGCGGAGCGACGGGAAGGTGGGAATACCCGATCCGCGCTCGAGGAACGCCCCGTCGATTTCAGCCAGGAGGTGCAGCGGTCGAGTCACCGCGTCGTCCGAGACGACCAGGACGCTCGGCTGACTCCCCTTCAACGCGACAGCGATCTCCCGTGCTGAGTAGTCGAGGTTCACGGGGGCTGAGACAGCCCCCAGTCGCGCGATGGCATAGTGCAGCACCGCCCAGTCGGGTGACGAGGGCATCATGTAGGCGACCCGGTCGCCCGGCTGGACGCCGAGGGAGGAGAGATCGCGCGAACAGTCCACGGCCCGGTCATGAAGCTCTGCATACGTAAGACGGGTCTCTCCCATGACCACGGCGTCCTGGTCGGCGTGAATCATGGCGGCGTTCGCCAGGAGGCTCCAGATCGATCGCTCGCGCACGACTGCGAGCTCGCGCTCCAGGGAGGACGACCACTCACCGTCTGATACAGGAATCGACATCCGCATGATCAACCACCTTCGGCTTGCCGACCTCCTCGTCGGGTTCGATCCATTCTCAAGTGAACACCGCCCTCTAGTCAACCAACCAGTCGGGTTGTATGGTGAAGCTCGAGACCGAACGAGAGGCCCTGGTGATGACGGATATCGATGACGATGCCGACCTGCGCCGCGAGCTGCGCCGGCTGCGCGACCACGAAGAGATACGTCAGCTGATGTACCGCTACGCCCGCGGCGTGGACCGGTCGGTGGAGCCGCTCCTCGCCTCCGTGTACGCGGAGGACGGCACCGACCACCACGGGCCGTTCGACGGCCCGGGGTCAGAGTTCGCGGCGAACCTGGCAAAGAGCGGGATGACGCTTCCGGACAACGTCGGCAACCACCACATCACGAACATCCTGATCGAGGTCGACGGCGACACCGCGCGGGCCGAGACCTACTTCCTCGCTCTGCACCCCCACACCCACGACGGGCCCGTCCGGATGGCGCTGATGTCCGGCCGCTACCTCGACACGCTGATCCGCGAGAACGGCCGGTGGGGCATCCAGCGGCGACGCGTCGTCTCCGACTTCTCGCTCAACGACGTCGCCGGTGAGCCGTGGACGTACGTCGTCCCGAGGCCCGACGGCTTCCTCGGCGGCCGTCGGGCGGATGCCGATCCGTCGGCGGAGCTGTTCGCGCCCCGAGGCGAGGAGACGTGACCACCCGAGAAGCGCCCGAAGACGGCTTCACTCGCGACGAGATCGCAGACCTGCGCAAGCTGCTCGACATCGAGAGGATCCGCAAGAAGAAGGTGCTCTACTCGCACCTGATCGACAGTCGCGACTTCGCAGGTTTCGCCGACCTGTACACCGAGGATGCCGTCGGCGAGTGGGGGCCGTTCGGCAACTGGAGCGGGCGCGAGCAGATCCACGATGCGGTTGCCGGGTACCTCGCCTCGCGGCCTGCCTACTCCGGGCTCCACATCACGTCGAACATGTGGATCGAGAAGACCGGACAGGACACGGCGACAAGTCGCTGCTACCTCCACGACGTCAACACCGAGCAGCCTCCGAATGTGAGCCACGTCGCATGGTTCGCCGTGTACGAGGAGGACTGGGTGCGAATCGGCGGCGACTGGAAGATCAGCCATCACCGGATCTACTTCCTGTGGCCCTCCCGCGAAGTCGACCGGGTCAGCGGCGAGTTCCCCCATCCGATCGAGATCTCTGCCATCGGCTGACATCTCGGCGACGGCAAGTCGCCTCGTCAGTCGATCGAATAGAGGTCGACAGGTCCCGACGAGTCGACGGTCAAGCGCCCCTCCGCCTGCAGCAGGTCGAGGTGGTAGCGCGTCTCCTGCACGGCCATGAGCTGATCCATGCCGGACAGCTCGGAGAGGCGACGCCCGCGACGGGTCCAGGGGAGGGCCTTGGCCACGTCGAAGGTGTCCCGCGCGCCGTCCGCGACGGCATTCACGCATTGGTCTAGCCGACGGGCGTGGTGCTCCTGCAGCTCCCCCACCCGGGCGTGCACGCTCGGCGTGACCACGCCGTGTGCGGGCAGGAGTCGAGCGTCCGGCCGGTCCGCCATCAGCCGCAGCGAGGCCAGGTAATCGACCAGCGGCATGCGTTCCGAAGGGCTCTCGCTGCCGATCGAGGGGGTGATGGTCGGCAGGATGTGGTCCCCGGTGAAGGCCAGCCCGTCCTGCTCGTCGATGAAGCAGAAGTGACCGGTCGTGTGTCCGGGTGTGGACACCGCGAGGATGTCGCGCCCGATGTCAAGGCGCTCCCCGTCACGCAGCCAGAGATCGGGATGCGCGTAGTCGCCCGCGCCCTCGCCGCGGAAACGGTGCTCGGCAATGTGCGCCGCAGGCAGCCCGCATCGCAGCATCAGCGACTCGAAGGAGTCGAGCCCGGCCCGCCGACCGACATCGAGGATCTGGTCGATCGTGCGCCGCTCGCCCTCGCCCAGCGCGATCCGACAACCGGTCAACCGCTTCAGCTCGACAGCCAGCGTGTAGTGATCGAAATGGAAGTGGGTCGTCAGGACGGTGTGGATGTCGGAGAGGCCCTTGCCCAGCTTCCCCAGTGCCCACTCGAGGCGCTCGAGAGCGCCCGGTCGCGCCCAGCCGCCGTCGATCATCCCGACGCCGTCGGCGCTGACGATCGCGTAGACATTCACCGCCTCCAAGGGGTTCCCGGGCATGGGCAGCGGGATGCGGAACACCGCGTCGGCCACTTCGTCCACGGTCGGGCGCGCCCACTCGCGGGAGACGCTCATTCAGAACCCCATCTCAGACGGACGCCGCGCTCTCAGCGTTCAGCTGCGTCTTCACTTCGACGCGGCGTACCTTTCCGGAGGCGGTCATCGGCAGCTCGGAGACGAAGCGCCAGGTCCGCGGGACCTTGAAGTGCGCCAGTCGCTCCCGCAGGTACTCCTCGAGCACGTCTCCGGTCAGTGCCGGGTCGGTCGCGATCACGCTCGCCGCGACGGTCTCTCCCCACAGCGGGTCAGCGAGCCCGACGACCGCGCTGCCCGCGACCGCCGGATGCGTCGCCAGCGCCGCCTCGACCTCGGCGGGGTAGATGTTCTCTCCGCCGCGGATGATGACTTCGCGCATGCGCCCCTTGATCGTGACGTAGCCGTTCTCATCGATCATGCCCAGATCCCCCGTGCGGAGGAAACCGTCGTCGGTGAACACCTCGGCCGTACGCTCCGGATCGCCGTAGTACCCGAGCATGACCATCGGCGACGACACCTGAACCTCTCCGGTCTGGCCGCAGCCCAACACCGTCCCCGTCTGCGGATCCCCGATCCGGACCACCGTGCTGGCACCGGCCTTGCCCGCGGTCGTCGCGATGAGGTGCGGGTCGTCGCCTTCCAGGCTGTTGGTGACGAACGGGCACTCGGACTGGGCATAGGTCGTCATGACGTCGGCGCCGAGCTCCTCGTTCACCCGCTGCACGAGGAACGGGCTGATGTCGGCTCCGCCGAGACCCACCACCTCCACCTTGCTCCCCCGCTCCACGATGTCCGGACGGTCCAAGAGCCGCTCCACCATGGTGGGAACGCCGCCGAAATGCGTGACATCGGCCGCACCCAGAAGCCACACGAACTCCTCGACGTCGAACTTCGGCAGGACGACGAAGGCGCCGCCCGTCGTGAGCGCGCCGAACACGATCGACACCGCACCGCCGACGTGATGGAAGGGAACGGCGTTCATCGACACCGTCTCGGGGGTGGCGCTGTCCTTCAGTCGCAGCCACGCCGCGTTGATCGTCGCCCGCTGGCTGATCATCGCACCCTTGGGGAAACCGGTGGTTCCGGACGTGAACTGCAGAATGAAGGCGGTCTGCGGATCGACGTCCAGCATCGCGTCGGGTTGCGGGGGAAGCCCGCTCAATGCGTCCAGCTGCTCGACGGGGATGCGGTCCCCACCGAGTCGGGCCGCCCGTTCGGCCAGCGGCCGACCCAGGCTGTCCAGACCGGTGAAGATGATCGCCGGGGACACCATCTCGATCGCGTAGGCGGCCTCGGCATCCGTCCACGCCGTGTTCAGCGCGCACATCATCAGCCCACGAGCGCCGAGCGCGAGCTCGAGGAGGACGAACTCGACGCTGTTGCGTGACCATACGCCCACCCGGGAGCCGGGTTCGAGGTCGCGAAGGCGATGCGCGATCGCGTTCACCTGCCGCAGCAGCTCGGCGTACGTCATGGCATGGACGGTGCCGTCCTCGTGCCAGAGAAGCGCGTTGCGGTCGCCATGTACCGCCGCCCGCCTCTGCAGGAGACCTGTCACGGATTCGTTCAGCAGCGCATCCCCATCGGCGCCCCGAGAGTACGCCAGACCACTCGTATCACGATCTGCCACCGGGCATCCTCTCTCGAATCCCATCATCGGGTCGCCTGCGAATCCACGTCCGCACCATCCTACCCAACCGTACGGTGGGTCAGTATTCGAAGGGATGCCGCGGCTATCCGCGCTCGCTGAGCTCGATGATGGCGTGCACCGGACAGTCCAGGAGCGCGCGCCGCACGCCTGCCTCCTGCTCCGGCGCAATGTTTCCGTCGCCGGTCAGCGAGGCATAACCCCAGTCATCGAGGGAGAACACCTCGGGAGCATGCAGCGCGCACGTCCCGAAGCCGTCGCAGAGCGTCCGGTCCAGCTTGATCCGCACGGGTCTCCTCACATCCCCTGGGGCGAGGCGACCGCCTCGTCGATCGTGACGGCGAAGGGGGCGCCGTGCAGACGCTCCCGCTCCGCGCACACCTCACAATGTCCGTGCAGGTGGGTCCGAACCTCGTCCGGGAAGTCTCGCAGGAGGCTGGCAGCGACATTCGTCGCACCGTCCAGGGTGCCGCATGCCCCGCGCCCGCGGAGATTGACCGACCACGCGCGCAGCCGCTCCACATCGGATTCCTCGGCCTGCCCGTCGCGGAGAGCGGCGAGCACCGCGCCCATCGCCGCCGTACCGTTGAAGCACGACCCGCACTGGCCGGCGTTCTCGCGGTCGAAGTAGCCCATGACCGCGGCCGTCACGTCGACCGGGCAGCGCGTGTCGCCGAGGGCGACCACCGCGCCGCAGCCGAGCCCGCTGCCCCACGCGGCGATCTCGTCGTAGTCCAGGGGCACGTCGAGCGCCTGCGGCCCGATCACCCCGGCGAAGTATCCCCCCATGAGGAATCCGCGTACGGCGGCGGGGTCGTCTCCCGTCCAGGCGAGGACCTCGCGCAGACTCGTGCCGAACGGGACCTCGTACAGGCCTGCGCGTGTCAACCCCGTCAGGGTGAGCAGGAAGGTTCCTGGTGAGCGCTCGGTTCCGACCGCGCGATACGCCGCCGCTCCGAGTCGCTGCACCGCCGGCAGGTTCGCGAGTGTCTCGACGTTGCTCACCAGTGTCGGTCGCAGGTCGACGCCTTCCTCGAACGGTCGCGGCGGTTTGTCGGTGGGCAGGGCAGGGCCGCCGTTGAGCGCCCGGACGACCGCCGTCTCCTCGCCGGCGACGTAGGCGGGAGCCACCCGATGTACACGGACGTGGAATGCGATCAGACCCGCGTCGGTCGCGGCGGCGAGCGCCCTCGAGATGCTCGCTTCCGCGCGCTCATCCGAGATGTACACCGCCGCATCCGAGGTCCCGACGACGGCAGCGGCGAGCCTGAGCCCGTCGAGCACGAGGTGCGGGCGGTTCCGCAGGAGCCACCGGTCCTTCGCCGAGGTCGGCTCACCCTCCTCACCGTTGGCGACGATGTACGCGGAGGCTCCGGCCTCACGCAGCGTCTGCAGCTTGCGCGCGGTCGGGAACGCCGCACCGCCGCGGCCGCGCAGACCGGCCTTCCCGATCTCATCCAGCAGGGTCGCCGCATCGGCGAGCGGGCGGTAGCCGCCACGCTCGAGGTAGCTCTCCAGGCCCTCGGAGGCGACGCCGACCAGCCGGGGCTCGATCCCGGGATACGACGTGCCCACCTCGTCGAGCAGAGCCAGCTCCGATGTCATCTCATACCTCTCATGCCGTCACGATCACGTCGGAGCCCTCGACGCGGACCGGATAGGTGCGGATGCTCCACTCGGGCTTCACCGCGGTCGTTCCGGTCGCCAGCTCGAACCCCCACTGGTGCCAGGGACAGTAGATGAACTCGCCATCGCGGACTTCCACGGCGCCACCGACGGCATCCTCGTCCACGACCGTCTGCCCGTGTGTGCGCCCCAGACACAGCGGGCCGCCCTCGTGGGGACAGTAGTTCGCGATCGCGTAGAACTTGCCGCCGACGTTGTACACGCCGACGCCGTGGCGTCCGATCGGCACGATCTTCCGCTCCCCCGGCGGGATCTCGTCGACGGTGGCGACCACGTGTTCGCGCCCTCGAGCCAGGCGCGGCTGTCCCTCGGGAAGGTGAGCGTCCGCCATCAGTACACTCGCTTCTGCCCGGGCAGCGCCGGGACCTCGGTCGGGAGGTGGAACAGCTCGATCCCGTTCTGGAACATCACCGCATCGCGCATCCGCTCGGGGATGTGCTTCGCGACCCAGCTCGGGTCATCGAAGGTCCAGTGCGGGTAGTCCGAGGAGAACAGCAGCAGCTTGTCCGCCTCCATCCATTCCAGGGCGTTCGTGAACTCCAGCTTGTCCTCCGGGTAGTCCATCGGCTGCGTCGTGAACCAGATGTTGTCCTTCACGTACTCGGAGGGCTTGCGCTTGAGACCGTTCTCCGGTCCGCGCGCCTTGTGCACGGCATCCATCCGCCACATCAACGGCAGGATCCAGTTGAACGCGTGCTCGATGAGCACGATGCGCAACGTCGGGAACCGGTCGAAGACCCCGTCGAAGATGAGGCTCATGACCTGATTCGCAGCGAGCATCGAGTAGCTCACCATCAGGTCGTGGTTGTAGGTCATGAATCCGTACGGCGACATCGGCAGTTCGTTGTGCTGGCCCCTGCCGAGGTGACAGGCCACGGTGAGGTCGTGCCGGGTGGCCGCCTCCCAGATGGGGTCGTACTTCGGGTGACCCCAGGACGGCCGCATCTCAGCCCCGATGTAGATCTGCGCCATGAAGGGATGCTGCGCCCACTTCTCGATCTCGCGAGCGGACTCCTCGGGCGTCTCCATGGCCACGGAGATGGAACCGTAGATCCGCTCGTGCCAGTTGTGCTCACGGTCGAGCCAGCATTCGTCCTGCCAGCGGTTGGTCGCGGCGTGGGCGGCGACGAGCTCCTCCTCAGTCTGGGCGATGGACGTGTTCAGCGGTCCGAGGATGATGATGTCCGATCCGGCATCCATGATCAGCTGCCGGAACAGGAGGTCCGGATCGGAGCCGGCGAAGTTCCCGTCGTCCGGGAAGCTGTCGGTCCGCATGGCAAAGGCGTTCGCGTAGTCCGGCGCGTCGTAGTAAACGGCGTTTCCGGCGCCGCGCTGCCGATTGCGGAACACGGTCTGGAACTTCGGGTCGACGAAGGGGAGGAATTCCCCCCGCTTCGGGGTGGGGTGGACATCCGTGTCCACGACGCGCACGGCGGTCTTCTCCGCCTGACCGGCACGGCGGTCTTCTACGCTGATGGTCATCTCGAGTCCTCTCTGTGAATCGCCGGGGCGCTCATGCCGGCACCGGGGCCTGCAGGCCGAACAGCGCCGCCGCCGTCCCCCCGAGCACCTTGCGCCGCTGATCGTCCGTCCAGGCGGACGGGAGGTCACCCGGCGTGACGGTCTGCCAGTCCGGATAGCTGGATCCGAACATGACCATCTCCTCCTTGCCGGTCATGCGCAGCCACTCGGCGGCGAACTCCGCGTCGCCGGGACCGTCGAGGAGACCGTGGATGAAGTAGTTTCGGCCCACGAGGTAGTCGCTGGGGATTCGGGGCGCCCAGGGCGTCTGCTCCAGATGCGGCCGGCCGAAGGTGTCCATGCGCCAGATGAACGGCGTCACCATGTCGGCGGCGCCGTCCGCCCAGATCACCCGGAGATCCGGGAGCGACTCGAAGACGCCGTCGGCGATCATGTTCAGCAGGTGCCAGATGAACGTCGGCGCCTGATACGCCACATGGTGCGAGTAGGTCCGCGTGATGCCGGAGGGTGTCGGCGGGTGCGTGATCCCGACACCCTTCTCCACGTGGACGGCGACGGGCAGGCCCGCCTCGGCGGCGGCCCGGAAGATCGGCCGGAAGTGTGGCCGGCCGTACGGCTCGAGCGTCTGCAGCGGGAGTCCGACCTGGACCATTCCGGGATGGTCCTTCCACTGTGCGATCTCCCGCACCGCGCCCTCGACGTCGTGGGGATTGACCCGGATCGTGCCGCGGTACCGGTCCGCATACGCACCGGACTCGAGCCAGCGCTCGACCAGCATCCGGTTGGCGCCCGCGAGGATGGCGGAGCCGAGGTGATAGTCGGGGAGGATCGCAGCTCCGGTCATGGGATGGAGGACCGCGTAGTCGAACCCGCGCTCGTCGAAGATGACGCGACCGACCGCGTCGGGGTCGGACCCCGGATGCGATCGATCCGGGTTCTCGCTTCCCGGCACGTAGCGCACCCCGTCCGGAGGTGCGAACCAGGGGACGTCGGGGTCCGGGAATCCGCGACTCTTGAAGGGTTCGCGCAGGTACGTGCGCAGGTCACGATCATTCCGGAAGTAGACATCCACGCTCGCGTCGACCAGCGGGGAGCCGGCGGGGTCGGCCATCATCGACACCTCTCGTCGGTGAGCAGGTAAACCAAACAGTTGTTCCACAGCCTATGCCACTCCTCCCGGAACGGCAAGGCCGCTCCGATCAGCTCGCGCGGACCGCGAGCTCGCGCTCGGCCACGGGGCGCCCGTCGATGAAGTCGAGCAGCACCGGTGCCGCCTGCTGCCACGGGTCGAAGAGACTGCCCTGCCCCCTCGCCACGGCGCGTGTCGCCTGCTCCCAGGCGTCCTCCGGCCACGGGGGATCGATGAGCACCGAGCCCGGGATCAGCGCGTGCACCTCGTACGACGTCCGCTTCGGGTGGTCATAGTCCTTCTCCCCGCCGCGGATGATCAGGGTCGGCACCTTGATCTGCGCGAAGCGGGTTTCGGAGACACCGGGGATCGGCTCATTCGGCTTCGGCACGTACGCCTCGAACCAGCGCTCGAAGACCCGCTCGAACTCCTCGGCCCCGATGGCCCGCAGGCGATCAGCGTTCCGCGGATTCGCCGCGACGAGGTCCGCCCAGCTGCCGGCGCGGCCGGAGAGCTTGAGGATCCCTTCGATACCGGCGGCGCGCACGGTGCGCAGCTCGTTGATGGCATAGACGCTGGCCAGGCTCATCGAGCTGAAGGTTCCGCCGACGATGGACCACACGCCGAGCTTGGTGACCAGATGCGGATACTCGATGGCGAACAGGATCATGTCCCGTGCACCGCCGGAGCCGCCGAGCGCAACCACCGGGCCCTCGCCCAGCGCCTCGAGCATGGCCGCCAGGGTCGCCGCCCGCATGTGCGACTCGGTCTGCCCGAACAGCTGCACGTCCGAGGAGCCGCAGTTCGGTCGATCCCACAGCAGCACGCGCTTGCCCCCCGCGGCGAGCCCCTCCGCGAGTTCGTGAACCCCGCCGTGATCCTTGCTGAATCTGCCGCCCGGCGTGAGCACGACCCGTTCGCCGTCCTCCGGACCGACCCACTCGTACACGACGACGCCGCCGTTGACTTCGACCTCAGCCATCCTCATCTTCCTCTCTCGAGCTCGACTGTTCGCCCGCCGCGATCGAGGGGCGCATCCTCCAGCGGGAAGTGGCACGCCACGAACCGGCCCGGTCGGACCTCGCGGATCTCGGGCTCGACCTCCGCGCAGATCTCCTGCGCCAGCGGGCACCGCGTGCGGAACCGGCATCCCGTGGGCGGATTCAACGGTGAGGGCAGGTCCCCGGAGAGCGCGGCCTCGCTGACCGGGACGTCGGGGTCCGGTTCCGGGATCGACATCGCGAGCGCACGGGTGTAGGGGTGCGCGGGTGCCGCGAAGAGGTCGTCGGAGGTGCCCACCTCGCAGATCTTGCCCAGATACATGACCACGATCCGGTCGCTGAGGTTCTTCACGACGGCCAGGTCGTGGGCGATGAACAAGAGCGTGATCCCGAACTGCTCCTTCATGTCCTCGAGAAGGTTGAGGATCTGCGCCTGGACGGAGACATCCAGAGCCGACACCGGCTCATCGCAGATCAGCAGCTCGGGGCCGACCGCCAGTGCCCGCGCGATCGAGATCCGCTGACACTGGCCGCCGGAGAACTCGTACGGGCGCCGGTCCGCAGCGGCCTCCGGATCGAGGCCGACCTGTTCGAGCACCTCAAGAGCACGCTCGACGATGGCGTCGCCGTGCACCCCGCGATCGTGGATCCGCAGGCCCTCGGCCACGATGTCCTTGACCTTGTGGAGCGGATTGAGCGAGGAGATCGGATCCTGGAAGATCATCTGGATCCTGCTGCGTGCGCGCCGCAGCTCGGCGCCCTTCAGGCCGTTGAACTCGACGCCCCCGACACGGATGGACCCGGACGTCGGCGGCGGCAGCTGCATGATCGCCTTCGCGACGCTCGACTTGCCGCATCCGGACTCCCCCACCAGCCCCACCGTCTCGCCCTTGCGGACGTCGAAGCTCACGTCGGACACGGCGAAGACCCGGTCCCCTCGGCCGCTGCGGTACTCCACGACGAGGTTCTCGACGCTCAGCAGGACATCGTCCTCCTGCCGCAGATGCGCCCCACCGCTGCCCGCCATCTCAGGCCACCTTCTGTTCGTCGACCGGCGTTCCCGCCGCGTTGCGTCCGGCCGCCGCGTTCGCGGCGCGTGCGCTCTCGCCCTCGGCCGTGCCGAGCGGGAAGAAGCACGCCACTTCGTGCTCCGCGGAGTCCGGGGCCGTCTCGAGCACCGGGGTCTCCTCGAGGCAGCGAGGCTGCGCGGACGGGCAGCGTGGCGCGAATCGGCAGCCGGGCGGAGGGTCGATCACCACCGGCGGTCGCCCCGGGATCGCCGCCAGTCGCGTGTGCGCCGGGTCCTCCAGCTTCGGGATCGCGTCGATGAGGGCGCGCGTGTACGGGTGGCGCATCGCGGTGAACAACTGCCGTGTCGGCGCCCGCTCGACGACCCGCCCCGCATACATGACGGCGATGTGGTCCGCGCGTCCCGCGACCACGCCCAGGTCGTGGGTGATGAGGATCATGCCCATGCCGGACTGCTCCTGCAGCTCGTCGAGGAGGTTCAGGATCTGCTGCTGCACGGTGACGTCGAGCGCGGTCGTCGGCTCGTCGGCGATCAGCAGCTTCGGTGAACAGCAGATCGCCAGGGCGATCGTGACCCGCTGGCGCATTCCGCCTGAGAGATTGTGCGGGTACTGATCGAAGCGGCGCTCCGGCTCGGGGATGCCGACCAGCCGGAGCAGACGGATCGCCTCCGCGCGGGCCGCACGTGCGTCCAGCCCGCGGTGGAATCGAAGCGTCTCGGTGAGCTGCTTGCCCACCGTCATCACCGGGGTGAGCGAGGTCATCGGGTCCTGGAACACCATCGCCAGCTCGACGCCCCACAGGTGCCGCTGCTTCTTCGGCGAGGTCTCGGCCAGGTCCACGCCCTCCAGGGAGATGCGACTGCCCTCCAGCACAGTCGCGTTGGGAGCGAGGATCTTCATGACCGCCCGGGACATCACCGACTTCCCGGAGCCCGACTCACCCACGACGCCGAGTGTCTGACCGGCGTGCAGCACGAGATCGACACCGTCGAGCGCGCGGACCTGTCCGCGCGGGGTCTCGAACCAGACCCGCAGATCCTCGATCTGCAGCAGCGGCACCTCCGACCCGCCTCGCGCGGTCCGCCCTCGGGGAGCGGCTCCGCGGTCGACCTGGGTGTCGATCTCGACACTCATATCGATGACTCCCTCCCGACGCGCGCGCGCATCCAGTCGCCCAGTGTGTTGAAGGCCAGCACGGTGATGAAGAAGAACAGCGAGGGGATCAGCACGAGGTGCGGATGGTGGCTCATCGACTCACGGCCCGACGCCAGCATCCCGCCCCAGCTGGGCGTGGGCGGGGGGACGCCCAGCCCGAGGAAGCTGAGGCTTCCTTCCGCGACGACGAGCGTCGCCATCACCACGAGGCCGAGCGACATGACGGGGAGCATGACGTTGGCGAGCAGCTCCTTCCTGAGGATGCGCCACGGCGGCGCTCCCAGGGCTTTCGCCGCGGTCACGAACTCCCGTCCGGAGAAGGCGATGGTGTTCGCTCTGGCCACGCGGGCGAAGTTCGGGATGCCCAGCAGGGCGAGTCCGATGACGAGCGTCGCGAGGCTGGGCTGGAGCGCGGCGACGAGCGCGATCAGGAAGACGAGCGGCGGGAAGGCGAGGAGGAAGTTCACGCCCATCGATGCGACGGCGTCGGAGGGGCCGCGGAAGTAGCCGGCGATCATCCCGATCGTGACGCCGATCACCATCGCCGCGGTCGTGCTGCCGAGGGCCACTGCGATCGAGACGCGCGCCCCGTAGATGCAGCGGGAGAGGATGTCGCGGCCCAGCATGTCGGTGCCCAGCAGGTGACCGGGCGTGCCCGGGGGCGCGTTGAACTGGTCGCTGATGGCGTTCGGGTCGTCCAGCGGAAGAACATCCGCGAAGACCGCGGCCAGGACGATCAGCACGATCCAGGAGAGCGCGAACACCGCTCCCAGATTCCGCGCACGACGCGCGCGCCGCGACGCGGTCGCGCCGAGCTTCACGGTCCCGGTCTTGCGGGGAAGGATCGCCGTCATGACGTGCGCACCCCCTTGACTCGCGGGTCGAGCAGCGGATACACGAGGTCGACCATCGCGTTCAGCACGAGGAAGAGCACGGCGCTGAGCAGCACGACGGCCTGGACCACCAGGAAGTCACGCGTCAGGATCGCGTTGACCACCAGCGTGCCCATCCCCGGAAGGCCGAAGATGGTCTCGACGATGACTGTGCCGCCGATGAGCCTGCCGATGACGACAGCCGAGACGGTCACCAGAGAGAAGGACGACTGCCGCAGCGAGTGGCCCGTCAGGATGTGGGATGTCGGCAGCCCCCGCGCCCGAGCGGAAAGCACATGGTCTTGCTGGAGCGTCGCGAGCATGTCCCCCTTGAGCAACCGGGTGAACAGCACCATCTCGCCCGCGGCGAGGGTGATCACGGGGAGAACCATATATCGGATGTGGGCGATCGGATCCTCCGCGAACGGGGTGTAGCCCAGGACCGGCAGCCATCCCAGCGTCACCGCGAACACGTACACGAGCAGGATGCCGAGGACGAACGCGGGGATCGCCAGCGTAGCCGAGGTGAGCGCCGTCGCGATCCGGTCGAACAGCCGGCCCGGCCGGTACGCCGACCAGACGGCGACCGGGATCGCGACGGCGAGGGCCAGCAGGATGGCGAGCACGGTCAGCTCGAGCGAGACGGGGGCCCGCGCGGCGATCGACTCGGCGACGGGCACGTGCGTGATCGGGGAGCGCCCGAAGTCCCCCACCAGGACGCCCCCGATCCACGCCACGTACCGCTCGAACAGGGGCCGGTCGAGGCCGAACGCCTGCTCCGCCGCCCTCCTCTGCTCCTCCGTGGCCCCGGGTGGCACCAACATGTCGATGGGGTTGCCCGGGATCAGTTCCAGCAGGAGGAAGACCGCGATGGTCACCAGCAGCAGCAGCGTGAGGAACCTCGTGATGGGAGGAATCACATACCGGATGACGCTGTAGACCACGGCTTCTCCGCCTCGTTCCGTCAGGACTCTCCGATCCGCATCACTGCTCCGTCATCCAGACGTCCTGCACCCACATCGAGGAGCCGCCGGTGTGGATGAACATCGCCTCCTCCGGGACGTGCACGTTGTCGCCGAAGATCAGGAATCCGATCTGGTAGCGCCACATCCTGACCGGGGCGTCCTTCGAGACCTGCCCTGCCGCGGTCTTGAACGCGTCGGCGACCTCGTCAGGATCGTTCGAGGTGCGGGCGAGCGTGAGCGCTTCGTCCACGATGGGGTTCGAGTACTTCGAGTAGTTGCGCGTCGACGACGAGTGGAAGTAGTCGTACATCGAGTCCATCTGGTACCCGAGCGTCGCGCCCATCAGCAGCTGGAAGTCACCCGTGGCCTGCGCGGTCGACAGCGCCGCGCCGTCCACGCCGTTGATCTCGAAGTTCAGGCCCTCGATCTGATTCATCTGCGCCTGGATCATCTCCGCGACGGCCTCCAGCTGCGGGATGCCGGCATACGCCGTGTACGTGACGGTGACCTCCGTCTGCCCGGTCTTGTCGAGGTATTCGTCGAAGACCTCCTGCGCGTGGTCGAGATCCTTCGGAGGGAACATCCCTCGGGAGTCGTCGCGGTAGGGGCTCTCGGGGAACAGGTACTGATCGACCGGCACAGACCCCGGGTAGAGGGCGGCGTTGATCTGCGCGCTGTCGAACGCACTGAGCATCGCCTCCCGCAGGAGGGGATCGCTCACGACCGGGTCCTCGAGGTTGAACATGACACCGGTCCCGCCGATCATCGGCTCCGACAGGACGTTGTAGCCCTCGGCCGCCATCGTCTCGGCATCGTTGACGAGGAGCGACCAGTCGATGTCGATCTCGCCGGAGCGCAGCGCGTTCAGACGCTGGTCGTCCTGCCCGATCGTCTTGATGGTGTAGGTGTCCACGTAGGGCTTGCCCTCTTCGAAGTAGAGGTCGTTCTTCTCGTAGACCAGCTGCGTGCCGCGGGTCCACTCCTTCAACGTGAACGGCCCGGCCCCGACGGGGTTGTTGCTCACATCGTCTCCGGCCGCCTCGATCGCCGTCGGCGAGCCGATCATTCCCATGCCTCCGTAGACGAACTGCCACGGCAGCTGGAAGTTCGGCGAGATCAGCTCGAACTCGATCGTCACGTCATCGACGACCGTCCACTCCTTCACGGTCGACGCCGTCGCGAGCGAGGGCGACTGCGTCGCGGGATCGAGGATGCGCTCCCAGTTGAAGACGACCGCATCCGCGTCGAAGGCGGTGCCATCGGAGAACTGCAGCCCCGGCCGGAGCTTGAGGGTCCAGTGGACGCCGTCCTCCGACTCGAGCGATTCCGCAAGTCCCGGTTCGAACTCCGTGGTGATGATGTTGTAGCGCATCAGCGTCCCGAAGATCGGCTGGCACTGGGACCAGCCGCCACCCTGGGGGCAGATGGCCGGGTCGAGGCTTCGCGTGTCGACGTTCAGCGCCAGGACGAGATCCCCGCCCTCGACCGGTTCCCCGACCTCGCCCGAACCGTTCGTGGGGTCGCCGCCACCGCCGCCGGCACACGCGGTCAGAACGAGCGCGGCCGCGGCCGCACCGGCGAGGGCGAGCTTCCTCAGAGTGGATTTGCGGCGGGATTGCATCATTGGATCCTCCGGTCCGAGAGCGGACGGCTACGTCCGCCTGCGGTAGTTGGTTTAAAACATTGTGAGCATTATACAGTTCGCAGGAGAGAGCGCCAGCCCCGGCGACCGGCGGTGGCCCGCGGCGTGTCAGCCTTCGGCGGCGCGGATCCGCACCTCGACGTTGAGCGCGGCTTCCATCGCGGTGTGCAGCCGGCTCTCGGAGACCTTCGCCAGCTCGGACGCAGGAAGCACCACCGTGACGACCTCCTCGCCGTCCTCGAAGGAGCGCTCGACCTCGCCCGTGAGGTCGAACCGGCGCAGCACGCCGCGCGCGTCGCCATCGGTGCCGCGACTGATGTAGGTGACGACGCCGGTGGCGGCGGGGATGCCGAAGACCGCCGTGCACGTCGCTGCGAACCGTTCCGCGGAGAGCGGGACATCCTCTTCGGGAACGATGAATTCGATCTCGCGAGCGTGCTCGGGGAGGTGCTCGGGCGGCGTGGCGATCACCTCATGCCCGTCCTCCCGCAGGCGCTGGACGCCGCGTGCATACTCGGCCGGTGAGAGGCGCCCGGCGGCGTCCACGACGATCCTGACCACAGCGGTCCCCATCCCCGTACCCTAGCGCTGCGCCCGCCCAGCGCCGGGAACCTCCGCGCTCCCGGGACACGACAGTCTGTCCTGATGCGGCTCGCCCCGACGACACTCCGACCGTTGCATCGCGGAGTGCGAGACCACCACCATCGGGGGAAGTCCGAGTTTGGAGATGTAAATGACGAACGAATCCCCGCGAGGCCTGATGCTGGTCTTCGCGTCGCCGTCCGACGACAGTCGCGAACAGGAGTTCAACGCCTGGTACGACGATGTGCACATTCCGGAGATTCTCGCCGCAGTACAGGGCGTCACCGCCGCGCGTCGCTACCGGATCAGCCCGGCCCAGCCGGCGGTCCCCGGGGCGCCTGCGGCTCCCTACCTCACGGTCTATGACCTCGACCGACCCTCGGCGGAGGTGCTCGCTTCCTTTGCCGCCGCGCGTGCGGAGCTGACGATGTCGGATGCGCTCGGCTCCGGGGAGCGCGCGCCCACCGTGATGATCTACGACGCCTCGGACGCCGCCCCGGGCGCGTAGCCGCGGAGCAGTATCCCGCGGGCGAACCGGTGGGCGTCGTCGACGGATGCGGTGCGCGGGTACGGCTGCCAGCAGAGCTGCCGGACGATCCCGGCGACCAGGTGTGGATCGGCCACCCGGCGCAGCGACCCGGCGGCGACACCGCGTGCGACCGTGTCGGCCAGCAGCCCGAACCGGGTGTCCGTCTGCAGGAAGTACT
Organism: Microbacterium sp.; assembly: GCF_044508325.1. Taxonomy (GTDB): domain Bacteria; phylum Actinomycetota; class Actinomycetes; order Actinomycetales; family Microbacteriaceae; genus Microbacterium. Next base: position 157,421 of record NZ_JBIQHX010000003.1, read on the forward strand.
CGTGCAGCGGGCTGTCGCCGCGCTCACGCTCACCCCAGCCCAGGGAGAGGATCTCCGACTCCTCGGGGAAGCACCGTCGCCCCTTCACGAGGACGAAGGCCAGCGCGCTCAGCGCGGCGATCTCCGATGACCCTGTCATGAGCGCCGCCCGCACACCGCCGTCCAGCCGGATCGCGAAAGCGTCGATGATCTCGCGCAGAATCGCCTCCTTGCCGGAGAACCGCCGATAGACGGTTCCCAGCGGGATGCCGGCGGCTTCACCGATGTCACGCATGGTCGTCGCGTCGAATCCCCGCCGCGCGAATTCGCGCCGAGCCGCCGCGAGGATCGCTCCGTGCGAGTCCGGAACCGCCGAGGGATCCTCCCACTTCGCGGTGGTCTCGCGCACGGCGCGAGCTGCCTCGGAGCCGTCGATCTCGCTCTCGTCGATGCCGCCGACGGAGACGCCGCGCAACAGGATCTCCGCCAGGCTCCCCGCGAGGACGACGGGATCGGCGTGGAGGTGGTAGAGGGGTGCCGCCATGGCCATTCTGCGGACGGCGAAGGTGAACAGGCGAGCTTCCTGCGTGCCGGCCTGTTCCGGTGCTGCGGCCGCCACCGCGGCATCCCACGCGGCGTCAAGAAGGCGTGAATCATGCTGAAGTGCGTCGCGCAGGCGCGCCGTCGCCGCGGACGGGGCCTCCCTCGCACGCAGGCGGACGGCAGCCGCGTGCGCGCAGCTGGCCATGACGACGCCGGTGATCAGGCTTCGCAGGGGTTCGTCCGCCGGCGCGTCCACACCGGGAGCCGGTGACCGGGCGGCATCCTCCAGCGCGATGTCGTAGCGTTCCAGCAGACGGATCGCGATGGCCTCCTTCGAGTCGAAGTGGTGATAGAGGCTCCCGGGGAGCACGCCCACCGCCTGCCCGATCTGCGCCATCGTCGTCGCGGAGTACCCGCTTCGTTCGAACAGTTCGGCCGCCGCCGCCAGCACGTCGTCGGCCCGCGCGCCACGCGGAGCCCGTCGCGATGGATCCACGGCGGGCCTGGGGCGACTCATGGAACCAGTATCGCGGTATGGTGCCGCCGGTGCCGATTCTGCCGGGAGGCGCCGGATCGGCAGAATGAGACGAGGGCGGCGAACCGCCGCGCACGCGAGGAGGACGCAGGGTGGCGACCGAGGACCTGTACGTCACGATCGACGGGCACCTGGCCGAGATCGTTCTCAACCGCCCCGACAAGCTCAATGCGATCACCGAGGAGATGCTCCTCGCACTGGAGCAAGCGGTCGACCGCCTCGAGTCGATGCCCGCGATCCGCGTGCTGATCGTTCGCGGGGAAGGCGACGCGTTCTCGGCCGGCGCCGACCTCGCGGCCGCAGCCGGGCGGATCCGCGACACCTCCCTCGTCAGACCTCACGCCGAGATCTGGCGACGCTCGCTTCGCCGGCTCGCCGAATCGCCCATTCCCTCGATCGCCGCCGTGCACGGTGTCGCAGTCGCCGGCGGTCTCGAGGTCGTCCTGGCGTGCGACCTCGCCGTGCTCGCCCGCGGAGCGCGGTTCGGCGACGGTCACTCGGTGTGGGGCCTGTCGCCATCAGGAGGCGCCACCCAGCGGCTTCCGCGTCTCGTGGGCGAACGGCGCGCCGCCTGGATGCTCTTCAGCGGCGAGCCGCTCACTGCGGAGGAAGCGCTGGCCGCGGGCCTGGTCAATGTCGTCGCCGAGCCCGACGAGCTGCTCGCCACAGCCCGGCGGATGGCCGCGGTGCTCGCATCGCGCAGCCCCGCATCCATCGCGTCCATGAAGCGCGCCATGCGGCGAGGAATGGATGCGCCGACGCTGGACGAGGGGCTCGCGATCGAGCTCGACGTGCTGGACGAGCACCTCGCCAGCGACGACTTCCGCATCGGCGCGGCCGCCTTCGGCGCGCGTACGACGCCGCAGTTCGTCGGTCGGGCGGTTCCGGCCTCCCCCTCGGATCACGCCGGCGGCTGACCCTCCTCGTCGATCGCGGTGAACGCCGGTTCCTGGAACGGGAACCACGCGGGAAGATCGCGGCTGGGCGCCATCGACCACGTCGCGGGCCGTTTCTCGAGGAACGCCCGGACCCCCTCGACAGCGTCCGGCGCCGAGCCGGTGTGCCGGATGGCAGCCGAGTCGACGATGTGCGCCTCCATGGGGTGTGCCGCCCCCGCCATCCGCCACATCATCTGCCTGGTGAGAGCGGCCGAGACGGGAGCGACGTTGGTCGAGATCTCCCGGGCGATGGCTCTCGCCGCCGCCAGAAGCTCCGCCGGCGGATGGACGCCGGACACGAGCCCGCCGGCCAGCGCCTGCTCCGCCGTGAGGAGGCGGGCCGTCAGCGACCACTCGAGGGCCCGGGGAAGTCCCACGATCCGGGGCAGGAACCAGCTCGCAGCGCCGTCCGGGACGACCCCGCGGGCACCGAACACGAATCCCACCTTGGCGGAGTCGGCGAGCAGGCGGATGTCCATCGGCAGCACGAACGATGCGCCGAAGCCGACTGCCGGACCGTTGATCGCCGCGATGACGGGCTTCAGCGAGCGGAAGACCCGCAGCGTGACCTCTCCGCCCAGATCACGCCCGCTGCTCTCATAGTCGGCACCGGAGGCGTCGAAGGGGGATCCCGCGCTGTCGAGATCGGCTCCTGCACAGAAGGCGCGGCCGCTTCCGGTGACGATCACGGCGCGGACGTCGTCGTCGGCATCCGTCCGGTCGAACAGGTCGATGATGCGGGTGAGCATCCCCACGTTCGCCGCGTTCAGCTTCTCCGGCCGATTCAGGGTGATCGTCGCGATGCCGTCTTCGATCTCGAACAGGACATCGTCGCTCACCCCGATCGTGCCCGCCTCATGCCCGGGCCGCACTCGGTTCCAGAAGCTCTCTCGCCGCCGCATAGTCCGGCTTGCCGTTCGGTCCGCGCGGCACGGTCTCCACGAACGAGACCCGCCGCGGTGCCTTGTAGCCCGCGATCCGGCCCTTGACGTGCGCGACGACCTCGTCCGCGCTGATCCGCGCCCCGGGTTCCCGGCTGACGATGGCCGCCACCGACTGTCCCCACTCGGGATCGGGGATGCCGAACACCAGCACGTCCGAGATCTCGGGGTGGTCGAGGATGACGCCCTCGACCTCCTCGGTGAAGATCTTCTCGCCACCGGAGTTGATGCAGAGCGAATCGCGCCCCATGAGCTGGATCGAGCCGTCTTCGAGGACGATCGCGTTGTCGCCGGGGATCGACGTGCGTTCTCCGTCGACGAGGGGGAAGGTCCGCGCGCTCTTGTCGGGATCCTTGTAGTAGCCCTGCGGCAGCCGGCCGGTGATGACGAGCTTTCCGACGGCGGCCGAACCCGGCGCGACCGGCGCTCCGTCCTCGCCCAGGACCCGGACGGATGCGCCGGGCATGAACCGCCCGGTGGGCGGGATGTTCCCCTTCGTGGCGACCGACCACCCCATGCCGAAGCCCTCGGACGAGGAGAAGCCGTCGAGGATCGATGCCTCGGGCCACATCTCGAGCAGTGCGGCCTTGCTGGCCTCGCTGAGCATTCCGCCCGACGAGAGCACGTTGCGCACGGAGGTGCTGTCCCACCGGGTCAGATCGCGCTCGCGGGCCGTGATGACGCGCCGCGCGAAGATCTCCCCCGCGATGGTGACGCTGCCGACCCGGTACTCGTCGATCGCGTCCAGCAGCTCCTCGGGATCGAGGCTCGACGCGACCATCGAGATCACCGAACCGCCCTTGTGCATCGCCATCGTGGCGCCGAACCAGCCACTGCCGTGCATCATCGGACTGCAGGAGATGTGCGAGGGACCCGGGCCGGTGACGGAGCGCCGGATGCTCGCCTCCAGGTCGTCGAGATCGTAGAGGTTCCCCGTGACCTCGTTGATCTGCCGGACCATGTCGATGACACGCCACATCACGCCCTTCGGCATGCCGGTGGTCCCCCCGGTGTACAGCAGGAAGAGGTCGTCGCCGGATCTGCCCCATGGCGAGCGCACGGAATCGTCGGACGCGCGTGCGGCCTCCTCATAGGGGATCGCCCACTCCGGACAGGGCTGGCTCCCGTCGTCCACGTGGATGTACTGCCGCACCCGCCCGAGCTCAGCCCGCAGTTCGCCCATGACGTCGGTGAACTCGCCTCCGAACACCACCGATGTGACGTCGGCGTTCTCGAAGAGGTACTTCAGCTCTTCGCTGCGGTACCGATAGTTCGTGTTGATGGCGGGGATGCCGAGCTTCAGCGCGGCATGCTGGACCTCCATGTACTCGGGCGAGTTCCGCAGGTACAGCGCGACGCGGTCGTCGCGGCTGGCCTGCGGATCGAGCAGCGTCCGCGCGATGCCGTTGGCGCGGCGCTCGAAGTCGGCCCAGGTGAACCGCCGGTCGCCCTGCGCATGCGCCAGCGCATCGGGTATGACCTCCGCGATGGTCTCCCAGACGGTAGCCAGGCTTCCGTCGAACTTCTTCGTTGTCATCAGCCGTCCTTTCTCGTGCATGTCATCGATTGCGGGGGCGCGGCAGGGCCAGGCGCTGCTGCGCGATGACGGTCTTGAGCACCTCCGATGTGCCGCCGTAGATCGTCGCGATCTGGGACTCGCGGTAGAGGTGCTGCATCTCCGCGGCGGCCGTCGCGCCGACCGTTCCTATGTCGACGAGGCCGTCGGCGCCGGTCGCCTCGAGCAGAGACCTCGAGGCATCCTGCAGCGCCTCGGTGCCGAACACCTTCGCGATCGTTCCCTCGACGGCTCCCGCGCCGGGCGCCGCGCGCGACCATGATGCGTACGCGCCGAGCAGCCGAGCGACACGCGTCTGAGCCTGCGCACGTCCCAGCCGGGCGAGGAATCGCGGGTCGGCATCTCGCCCCGCGGCGCGGCCCCATCCGATCGCCGCGTTCACCAGGCGACGCAGCTGCGCGGCGAACTCTCCGCCGCGCTCGAACGCGAGTGCCACGTTGACGATCTCCCAGCCCCGGCCCCGCTCTCCGATCCGGGCGGAGTCGTCGATCCGGATGTCGGCGTAGTGGGTGACATTGGTGCGCTGACCGCTCAGGGTGAACAGGCCCGACGCCTCGAAGCCGGGCGCGTCGGTCGGCACGAGGAACAGCGTGAGCCCCGCATGCTTGGGCAGATCGGGCTCGGTGCGGGCGAGCAGGAAGATGTGGTCGGCCTCGCTGCCCATCGTCGTGAAGATCTTCTGGCCGTTGATGATCCACCCGTCGCCGTCCGGCACGGCTTTGGTCTGCACCGATGCCAGATCCGACCCGGAGCCGGGCTCGGAGTAGCCGAGCGCGAAGAGCACTTCGCCTCGGGTCACCGCCGGAAGCATGCGCTCCTTCATCTCGGGGCTGCCCTCGCGGCGGATCGCCTCGCCGATGATCTGCGTGATGATCCAGCCTTCCACGGGCGCTCCGGCCGCGGCGAGCTCTTCGTACACGACATCACTGTGCGAGCGCGGCCAGCCCCGGCCGCCCTCTTCCACGGGCCAGTGGGCGCCGATCCATCCTTTCCCCGCGAGTGCACGATGGAACTCCGCGTCGTGGTAGTTCCCGCTCTCCCGCACCCGGGCGACGACATCCGCGGTGAGGTGCTGCCCGACGAAGGCGCGCGCCTCTGCGCGGAGGTCCTCCACCTGCGGGTCCGTGCCGAAATCCATCAGATCTCTCCTGCCATCGTCGCGGCGCCGACCGCTGTCCAGATGTCGTCGTGCTCGCCGCCCTGCAGCTGGATCGCCTTCGCGCGGCGCAGATAGAGCTGCGCATCGTAGTCGAGGGTGTAGCCGTATCCGCCGTGCACGTGCAGGCACCTCTCCGCCGCCCGCGTCGCGGCTTCCGCCGCGAACGCGTACGCCGCCGCGGCGAGCGGCTCCCAGCCGCTCGACCCCTGGTCGGCGCGCCACGCGGTCTCACGGACGAAGTGACGCGCGCCCTCCGCCTCCAGCAGGACTTCGGCGAGAGAGTGCTGCAGCGCCTGGAACGAGCCGATGGGCACACCGAACTGCTCGCGGACCTTCGCGTACTCCACCGCGATCTCGAGCGCCCGCTGTGCGATGCCGACGCTCTGCGCACCGGCTCCGATCCGCCACCACGCGAGGCCCCGCTCCCACGCCTGACGCGCCGACTCTCCGGTGGCCAGCACGGTGCGCTCGACGCCGTCGCCCTGCACCCGCCAGGTGGCCGCGCCCTGGAAGCCGATGTCCTGCACCGGAGCGGGCTGCGCATCCCGCACGAGGAGGAGCTCGTCACCGTCGAGCACGATGAGCGCCGCCGCGACGGCGCCCCCTGCGACAACCGGTGCCACGCCGCGGTCCGCCGGCCGCGGCGTGAACACGGCGATCCGATCCGGCGCGGATCCGTCCACGTCCGACGCGGCGGGACCGGTCTCCCGCAGCACCTCCCGTGCCGCAGCGAAGCCGACGAAGGGCACGCACGCGAGATGTCTTCCGAGCAGTTCGGCCGTCAGCGCGAGCTCGACAGCGCGGCCCTGCTCGGCGTCCGGGTCCGCGCCGACGAAGTCGGGCGCGCCGACCTGCACGAGAGACTCCCACACCGCAGCATCCCACCCGCTCGATTCGACGGCCCGCACCCGCTCGATCGAGGACACTTTCGACAGCACCTGATCGAACGCAGCGACCACGTCCTGCTGCTCCTCCGCGAGTGCAAAGTCCACACCGACTCCTCTGTTTTTTCAACCAACCAGTTGGTTACTGGTGCAATCTATCGCACGATCACGCCCCGTCGCACGGTCGAAGGCGGTGACGAGGTCCTGCAGCATCGCCCGCGCGCCTTCGTAGTCGTGCGGGACCCGCAGCAGCGTCCGGAAGTCCGTGATCCCCGCCTCCAGCAGCCGGGGAACGTCTGCGAACAGCGCCGCGCCGTCGACCCGGCCGTCGTCGGTGAACCGGTTGGGGAGCGCATATGCGATCTGGATGCCTGCCGGATCGCCGCCTTCGGCAGCGACGAGTTCGCGCATCTGGGCGACGGCGTCCAGGAAGCGGTCCGGCTCGGTCCCCCACGGGATCCAGCCGCTGCCGTATCGCGCGATCCGGCGGGCGACGACCGGGCGCGCACTGCCGCCGATCCAGAGCGGAACGCCCTCCGCGCGGACGGGTTTGGGCATCATGTGCACGTCCTCGAACTGGACGAACCGGCCCTCGAAGCGGGCGACCGGCGCGGTCCACAGCTCCCGACACGCCGCGAGCTGTTCGTCGAAGAGTGCCCCACGGCGACGGAAGTCGAGTCCGAGCGCCTCGTACTCCGCTCGCTGCCAGCCGATGCCGACACCCAGCTCGAAGCGCCCGTGCGACATCACATCGAGGGTGGCGGCCATCTTCGCAAGCAGCACCGGGGGGCGAAGCGGGGCCACGAGCACATTCGTGCCGACGAGCACGCGATCGGTCACCGCAAGCATCGCCGAGACGACCGTGAGCGCCTCGAGCCACTCGCCGTCCGGCCCGGTCGGCTGAACCCCGCCGACCCGGCCGCCGCGCTCCGGATCGCCGTAGTCGTCCAAGGAGCTGCCGAACACCAGGTGATCGCTCACGAAGACGCGATCCACACCGGCATCCTCCGCGGCCCGCGCCTGATCGAGCAGGTGACGCCAGTCGTCGGACCCGGTCCGTGAGTAGTTGCGCAGACCGATGGTGAGCTGTGCCACGCGGTCGACCCCCCTTGCTGCGTGCGCCCTCACCGCTGATCGGGTCGCAGTTCGATGAACAGTGCCGTGGCCTCCGCACAGAGGCGGTCGCCGTCCCGCAGCCAGCCGCGGATCGTGCGCTTGCGGCCCTCGTGCGCGACGAGTCTCGCCCGCACCTCGAGGTCGGTCTCCAGCGGCGTCAGGCTGCGGAAGTCGACCGTCAGCGACACGGTGCGCGAGCGCTCCGGAACGGCGAGATCGGACGTGCGTCCCATCGCATCGTCGAACATCAGCGCGATCGCACCGCCGTGCGTCACGCCGCCGTTTCCGCTGTGGAACCGGCCGAAGCGAGTCCGGCCGATCAGCTCGCCGTCCGTGTAGTCCTCCACCCACAGGGGCGGGCTGAACGTCTGTCCCCGCGTGGGCTCGGCCAGGTGTCGTCCGAACAGCTGGCGCTCGGCGGCCACCTCGCTCCCCGCCAGGATCTGCTGTGCCCTGGTCATCAGCTCCGCCGCCTCGGCCACCGCCTCCGCCGACGGAATCGTCCCGGCGACGGTGTCCTGCAGCTGCGCCAGCGCCTCGACCATCCGTTTCCAGCCGGCCGGCGTCTCGCGTTCGGCCGATTGCGACCATTCCCGCCAGTGGGGAGCGAGGATCTGCACATCGAGGTTGGCTGCCGCTTGCGACTGGGCGCCGCCGGGATGCGGCCGGGACTCAGAGACCGGCATAGATGCCCTTCGCCACCTGGTCGACGGTGAGGTTCTTCGCGGCGTCGCGAAGGGTGAAGCGGCCGCGCTCCATGACGATGACTTCGTCGGCGATCCCCCCGAGGACCTGCTCCACCAGCTGCTCGACCAGCAGGATCGCGATCCCGTCGTCGCGGAGCGATTCGAGGGTCTCGAAGACGAGGTCGACGAACACCGGCGCCAGGCCTGAGGACGGCTCGTCCACCAGCAGGACCACGGGTTTCGAGGCGAGCGCGCTGGCGATGGCGAGCAGCTGCTGCTGGCCGCCGGACAGCGCCGCCGCCGGTTGACCGCGCTTCTCGCCGAGGATGGGGAAGCGCTCGTAGAGCGCGTTCAGCTCGCCCTCGAAAGCGGATCGGCGCGCACCCCCCGCGCGCAGTCCGAGCACGAGGTTCTCACGGACGGTCAGCTCGCGGAACACGCGCTTCCCCTCCTGGACGACACCCAGCCCCCGCGCCGCGCGATGGTAGGCGGGGACGGTGGTGATGTCGTCGCCCTTCAGGCGCACGGTGCCGGCACGCAGCGGCAGCAGACCGCAGACACCGGAGATGAGCGTGGTCTTCCCGGCGCCGTTGCGCCCGACGAGGGCCGTCACGCTCCCGGGCCGCAACTCGAGGGATGCGTCCCACACGGCCACCAGGTCGCCGTACGCGACACTGACCTGATCGATCGAGAAGATGGGTTCGTCGCGGTTGTCGTCCGTCATGGCCTCGCTCCGATCTCGCCCGCCTCCGCCGCGTCCACCGCGTCGTCGGCATCCTGATGGTCACGCCCGCTTCGACCCAGGTAGCTGTCGATCACGCGCTGATTCCGGCTGACCGCGTCGGGAGGGCCGGCAGCGATGACACGACCGAGCTCCATCGCGTACACCTGGTCGGCCGTGGACATCACGAACGGCACATTGTGCTCCACGAGCACGACGGTCCCGCCGGCATCCCGCGTCCGCCGCATCAGCAGCTCGAGCTCGCGCAGTCCGTCGTCGTCGAGACCGGCGGCCGGCTCGTCGAGCAGGAGGACGGAGGGCTCGCCGGCCACGGCGCGCACGACCTCCAGGAGCCGGCGTGTGCCGAGCGGGAGCGACTGGGCGTCCTCGTTGGCCAGATGAGTGAGCCCGCCGAACGACAGGGCGGCCAGGGCGGCCTCGCGGTCGTTCCGCTCGGTCCGGAAGAACCGTGGCAGCCGCAGCATCGCCGACACGAGTCCGAGGCCCCCGTACCGCAGGCGTCCGGTCTGCGCCACCTCGAGGACGGTCATCGACTTGGGGATGAGGGGCGTCTGGAAGGTCCGCCCCACCCCCATCCGCGCCACCGTGCTCGCGCTGAGTCCGACGAGCTCCCGCCCGTTGAGCTGAATGCTGCCGGCGTCCGGCCGCAGCACGCCGGAGATCGCGTTGAGCAGCGTGGTCTTGCCCGCGCCGTTCGCTCCGATGATGGCGGTGATGGTGCCGGGCTCGACGGCCAGGTCCACGCCGGCGAGCGCCTTGACTCCGGCGAACGACTTGGTCACGCCCGTCATCTCGAGACGCTGACCCGGGATCTTCAGCTCCGCCTGCTCGGCTTCGCGGCGCAGCTCGTCGAGCGCCTCCACCTTCTCGGCGCTGCTGGCGCCGCCCATGATGCGGCGATCGAGGCGGCGGATGATCCTGCGTGCGATGCCTGCCAGGCCCGAGGAGAACAGCACGCCCACGAGGACCAGGAAGACACCGTACACGGCGACGGAGTAGCGCTCGAAGGCGGCCGCCTGCAGCGGGCCGAGGACGATGATGGCCGCACCGATCGGCGCACCCCAGACGCTGTTGGCGCCGCCGAGCACGGTCGCCGCGAGGATCGCGATCGTGAGCATCATCGTGAACGACTCGGGGCTGATAAAGCCGGCCATGTACGTGTAGAACACACCCGCGACCCCGGCCGGAAGCGCGCCGATCACGTAGGCGCGGATGCGGACGCCGTATGCGGGCGCGCCCATGGACTCGGTGAGCGTGGGACTGGTCGACAGGACCTTCAGGGTCGCGCCGAAGCGGGACACGATCATGTTCCGCATCAGGATGAGCCATATGAACGTGACGATGATCACGAGCACGTAGAAGGAGACACCCATCAGCGGATTGCCGAACAGCGTCGGGCCGATGATGCCGGGCAGTCCCGCGCTGCCACCCGTCACGGGCGCGAAGATCGCCACGACGCTCGGAATCAGCAGGACCAGGAAGAACGACACGAGCGCGAGCGACCAGTGGCTCAGGCGCAGGCCGGGTATGCCGGTGATCAGACCGAGCACGGCGGCCACGAGCACGGACGCGACGATCGCGATCAGGATGTCGCGCACCCCGGCGTTGTACAGGATCGCGGTGACATAGGCGCCGCCGGCGAAGACCGCGACCTGCCCGAGCGCGAGTTCCCCGCCGTACCCGAAGCTCAGGTTCAGGCCGCTCGCGGCGAGCGCGTAGACGGCGATGAGCATCACCTGGCGCTGCCAGTAGAAGTCCAGGCCGAACATCGGCAGCAGCAGGATCAGGATGAATGCGATGACGGCGACGATCGGGAGGGTCGTCGAGCGACGCCAGATGGTCCGGAACATGTCACACCTCCCTGACCGCACGGCGCCCGAGCAGGCCGCTCGGAATGAACAGCAGAACAAGAAGCAGGACGACGAACAGCAGCAGCGGCGGGAACTCGACGCCGAGGTAGCGCGCGCCGAAGGACTGGATCAAACCGATCGCGAAGCCGCCGATGAGGGCGCCGATGAAGCTGCCGAACCCACCGAGCGCGAGCGCGACGAAGCCGAAGACGGTGAGCGTGATCAGCACGGCCACGCTGGCTCCGGTCTTCGGCACCACGATCGGTCCGAGCAGCCCCGCGATCCCGCCGGCCAGCGCGAACGAAGCCGTGCGCAGCGCCGAGATGTTGATTCCGCGCACCCGGGCGTTGTCGGGGTCCCCGGTCGCCGCACGCGCCGAGACGCCCCACAGGCTGCGCCGGGCGAAGAAGTGGAACCCGACGCCGACGACGATCGCGACGACGATGAGCCAGAGGTCCACGGGGCTGACCCGGCCGCCGAGGAAGTCGAATGCCTCCTGCCCGCCGAAGAACGGGACCGCATGCGGTTCGTGCCCCCACGTCGCCAGGAGCACGCCCTCGATGATCACGAGGGCGCCGACCGTCGTGACGAGCAGGGCGTGCGAGTCCAGGTGGCGCATCACGGGCCGGATGGCGATGCGCTCCTCGAGGACCGCCACGACCGCGCACAGCACGGCGCCGAGAAGCGCCGCCAGCCACCAGGGCCAGCCGAGCTCGATCATGAAGAACCACGAGAAGAATCCCGCGAGGACCACGAGCGCGCCGTGCGCGAAGTTGAACGTCCCCCCGAAGGTCAGGGTGATGTTGTAGCCGATGGCGATGAGGGCGTAGACGGCCCCTACCGCCAGACCGGCCCATACGACGGTCATCTGCTGTTCCTCTCGTCGTTGAGGTTCGCCGGTCGGGCTGTGCCGGCTCCATGGAGACGGTATGCCAACCGAACTCGCAAATCAATTAAAACATTAGAAGTCTTCGGATCGGAGGTCCAGTCCGCGCGGCGTGATGGATACCGGCTAACGGTTCGGACACGTTTTCCCGTGAAGCTGCGCGGCATGCCTTGACAGCGCGGGCGCAATCCGGATACTTGAGCTAATCACGTAAATCTATATGAAGTTTAAAAGAGGAGCTCCGACGATGAGGTTGGCCCGTTCTGCGTTCGTCGCCGCACTCGGCGCCGCAGCCCTCCTGCTCGCCTCGTGCGCGGGACAGTCGGCTCCGACCCCCGCGGACTCTCCTGCGGACGAGGGCCCGCTCGTCATCGACAGCTTTCTGGCCTTGAGCGGACCGGCCGCGCCCGCCGGCGAGGCGATGGAGATCGGCAACCGCGCTGCGATCGCCGTCCTGAACGACGAAGGCGGCGTTCTCGGCCACCCCGTCGAACTCCATGTCCACGACAGCGCGGGGAGCCCCGACCAGCTGGCGGCGAAGCTGCAGGAGCTGCTGTCCTCCGGCACGCCGAGCGCGGTGCTGCCCGGCACGGCGGCAGAGATCCCCGCGGGCATCCCGATCCTCGCGAACGCCGGAGTGTTCACGTCCCACCACTGGTCGGATGCTGCGCACAACGATCCGGAAAAGTATCCCTACCTGTTCGGCAACTTCATCACCGTGCCCGATTACGTCGACGCCTTCGTCCAGGAGTTGCGCGACGAGGGACACGCGAGCGTCGGCGTCGTCAACTCGGATGATTCGTCGGGCCAGGTGTTCCAGGAGGTGGCTCGCGACGCGCTTGAGCGGGCGGGCATCGACGCGACATTCGCCGCGGTTCCACCGACCGCCGTCGATGCAACGGCGCAGCTGCAGCAGGTCCTGGCCGACGACCCTGATGCGCTGGTCTTCGCGGGCTACTATCCGGCGGCCGGCGCCGTCATCGCGGCGCGCGCGAAGCTCGGCGTCGACATCCCCACCATCGGCGCGCAGACGTTCGGAGCGAACAACTTCAGCGCTCTCCCGGAAGCGGACCTGGACGGCATCGTCTTCCAGCATCTCGCCGTGAACGTCGCGAACACTCCACAGACCGAGTCCGCCGCATTCAAGAAGTTCTACGACGCGGTCGTGGCGGAGGCCGGGGGATCACTCCCCTTCCCCGTGAACACGTACCTGGTCGCGTACAACGACGTCATGCTCGCCGCATACGCCGCCGAACTGGCGGGAAGCCTCGACCCCGCCGAGATGGCGGCGGCGATCGAGGGGGCGTCCGCCGCGGACATGCCGAACTACGTGATGCCGGTCGGCTTCTCCGAGACGAATCACTTCCCCGGCGTCACCCCCGACGACTTCGTCACGGTGCCCTATGCGCCCGTCGAGAACGGCATGGTCGTCCCGCAATCGTGATCACCCCATGAACCCTCACCCGAAAACACAGCGAAGGAGCTCGAAATGAAGTTCAAACTCAGCGTCGGAGTCGCGGCGCTCGCCGTCGGCGCTCTCCTCATGAGCGGATGCGCCGGTGGTTCGACGCCGTCCGGACCGACGGATGGCCCGGAGGATTCCGACCTCGGTCCTCTCGTCATCGACAGCTTCCAGGCGCTCAGCGGTCCGGTCGCCCCCGTGGGCGAGGCGATGTCGATCGGCAACCGCGCCGCCGTGAACGTCATCAACGAGCAGGGCGGCGTGTTCGGCAAGCCGATCGAGCTCGTCATCGAGGACAGCGCAGGCAGCGCCGACCAGCTGGCCGCGAAGCTGCAGGAGCTGCTCGCCTCGAAGGTGCCGCACGCGGTGCTTCCGGGAAGCGCGTCGGAGATCCCTGCAGGCATCCCGATCCTCGCGAACGCCGGAGTGTTCACCTCGCACCACTTCACCGCCGACACGTTCAACGACCCGGCGCAGTTCCCCCTCGTCTTCGGGAACGCCCACACGATCCCCGACTACGTGGCGAGCTTCACCGCGAAGCTGGTGGCGGACGGGCACAAGACCGTGGGCGTGGTGAACTCGGACGACGCGTCCGGGCAGGCGTTCCAGGCCGTCGCCAAGCCGGCTCTCGAGGACGCGGGCATCGAGGCGACGTTCTCCGCAGTCGCTCCGACCGCCGTCGATGCGACCCCGCAGATCCAGCAGGTTCTCGCGAACGATCCCGATGCGCTCGTCTTCGCCGGTTACTTCCCGGGCGCCATCGCGATGCTCAACGCTCGCGCCAAGCTCGGAGTGGACGTCCCGACGATCGCGGCGCAGACGTTCGGGGCGAACGACTTCAGCTCGGTCGCGCCCGCGGAGCTCGAAGGAATCGAGTTCCAGTACCTGGCGGCCAACGTCAAGGGCACCGAGGCGACATCGACAGAGGGCTTCGATATCTTCTACGACGCCGTGCTCGAGGAGGCCGGGGGCTCGCTGCCCTTCCCGATCAACACCTACATGGTCTCGTACAACGACGTGATCCTCGTCGCCTACGCGGCGTCCCTGGCCAACTCCCTCGATCCCGAGAAGATGGTCGAGGCCTTGGAGAACGCGAAGCCCGAGGACATGCCGCTGTACGTCATGCCGGTCGGATTCTCCGCGGAGAACCACTACCCGCTGGTCACCGAGGAGGACTTCGTGTTCATCCCGTACTCGCCGACCGAGAACGGGCTCGTGATCGCGCCCTGACCAGGCTCGGCCCCGCGGACCGGCCGGGCAGCACCGCACGTGCTGTCCGGTCGGTCCGCACTGACGTGAGACCGGCGCCGAGGACGCCTGAACGAGAAGGAGATCGCACGTGGGAATCAGCCTCGATGCCCGGGAGCGCGCCGCAATGCTCGGCACGCACGGAGAGGCCGTGCTGGCGACGACCGACCGCACCGGGACCGCTGTCCCGCTGCCCGTGTGGTACGTCATGGCAGACGGTGCCCCGCACGTGCGCACGCCCCGGTCGTCCAAGCGCGTCGGGCACATCTCGCGGAATCCGCGGGTGTCGCTGCTCGTGCACGGCGGGAAGGCGTGGCGGGAGCTGCGCGGGATCCTGCTCCGCGCTCGGGCCACGATCATCGACGAAGAGCCCGAGGTCGCACGGATCTCGGACATCCTCGATGAGCGCTTCGCGGACCTTCTTCCCCCGCCGCTGCCGGGGGCCGTCGCACGCAGGTACGCCGAGACCGTCATCCTTCGTCTGGATGCGATCGGAGAGCCCATGAGCTGGGACAACCGCAAGCTCCGACTCTGACCCGCAGGACGAAGGATGCCGGCGCCCCGATCGGGCCGCCGGCATCCTTCTCTCGTCGGATCAGACCGGGTTGTGGTCGTAGACCGGGACGGTCCACTCGCCCGGCTTGCGCAGATCGCCCTCGAGGCGTTCTCCGGCCCGGTACGGCTTGTCGAAGTAGAACTGCTTCGACCAGCGGCGGAAGCGCGAGTAGTAGATCTCCTCGCCGCCTGCGTACGGGGGGTGCTCGACGTACTTCTGGTTCTCCCAGATGGCGAAATCCCGGCGGATCTGGGCGTCCTGGAAGCGCAGCATCTGCTCCGCCCGGCCGGACGGCGGATCGTCGATGGCGCTGCCGGGCTCGCGGGAGACGGCCATCGTGCAGAAGATCTGCGAGTGCTCCTTGTCGACGGGGGTCGTGGCCGTCATCTGAGCGGTGATGAAGTCATCGATGTGGAAGCGGGCCAGGGACAGTCCCAGCCCCCAGGCCTCGGTCTCCGTCTCGCCGTCGACGGGCCCGTCCGGCGTGAGCCACGTCTCCGCCTTGCCGTAGCCGAACCAGTAGCCCATCCGGGTGTGCAGGTAGTGCTCCTGCTCCTCCCACAGTCGTGGGCGACCGGGCTGCCCTGCGCCGTGCACGAGCGGGAAGTGGAAGTAGTCCGGCGTGTTCTCGATCGGCATCTGGGTGATGATCTTGCGCACGCCGACGTGGTCGGCGCCATACGGGTAGATCGGATAGAAGTTCTCCTGGTCGCCGAACTCGGGGATCCCGGGATACTCCCAGAAGGGCTCGCGCCCGTAACCGTCGTACCACACCAGGAGCAGGCCCTGGACCTCGGCGGTGTGCCAACGGTCCAGCGAGACGCGACGCTTCGCCTGCGGCGCGTAGGGGATCTCCTCCAACGCCCCGTCCGCGCGCCACAGCCAGCCGTGGAACGGGCACTCGATGCAGTCGTTCTTCACCCGGCCGCCATGGCCAAGATGCGCGCCCAGGTGGGGGCAGTAGGCATCGAGAAGCGAGACCTCACCGCTCTCGGTGCGGAACAGGACGAGATCCTGATCGAAGAACTTGACCGGGCGCACGTCGCCGGGCGCCAGTTCTGCGGAGAATCCGATCTGATACCACCCGGTCGGGAAAACGTCGTACGGCCAATCCTTCATGGCGTGTCTCCGAAACGTGATTGTAATCAACTGGTTAGTTGGTATCATGAAGCACGATCGGCGCATAAGTCAAACCCTGACGCTCGTCGTTCGCCCACAACGTTCGTCGCCGCCGGCGCACGAGCCGCGATCGTGATTCCCTGAAGAGGAGCTGCCGTGGACACCACCGCCGATGCGCAGAACCAGAGCGAGTGGGCAGACCTGGCTGTCATGGACGAGGACTCCGGGGCCGTGCTGGTGCTCGCCGCGCGTCGCCGCCGCGGACGGCTCGCGCTGCAGCGCCTCATGGTCTTCCTCGCCGATGGCGTCACGCTCTGGTACAACGCCGACCTCGGCGCCGCGGACCACACGCCGGAGCTCAGCTGGGCAGCGACCGGGCGGACCCACCGCGTGCGCCTGTTCGCGCACACAGCTGAGGACCTGGAGCCGGCCGAACACCTCGTGAGCGATCCCGGTCCTGTCTCCTTCAGAGTCCCGGTGACGCTGGATCTGACGCTGTCGCCGCTCTCCCTGCCGGTCCCCCGTCAGCGTCGCTTCCCGGACGGCGGCCTGACCGGTTCCCAGACCTACCGGGCGCGGGCATCCCTCGCCGCCGGCAGCGTGATCTACGACGTGCGTGGCCATGCATGGGTGAGCCACACCCGGTTCTCCGACCGGAGCACGGAGAAGGGTGCCCGGCTGCAGGCGGCGTTCCAAGACGGGTCCTCGATGCTGGCGGCCGCCCCGAATGCGCCGGGAGAGCCCGGACCGGGAGCGCTGCAGCAGGCGACCGACACGGCGCCGGTGCACGTCAACACCTTCCGCATCAGCGGTCCGGCACGACGGATCCCGATGCGTGTGATCTGCCAGCTCGACGCGGAGCGCGGCGGCACGATTCTCGGGGGCTATCGGAGCTTGGACCAGCACATCGCGTTCGTCGAGCCCCGACCCGAATCCGACGGCTGGCTGCGACGCGCCTACACGCCGTACGACTTCGCACGATCAGGCGTGACCGGCTTCGGCATCCTCGAACAGGTGACACCGGTATCGACGCCCGACTCCCCCGCAGTCGTGGGCACCGGCATCCCCGAGACGTTCTGAGGCTGACCCATGACGACGGATTCGACGGAGCCGGTGCGCACCCGCACGGAAGGCAGCACCCTGGTCGTCACGCTCGATCGACCGCATCGCGCGAACGCCCTGACCGAGCCGATGATGCGCGAGCTGCGCGAGCTGTGGGCGCGAGTCGCCGCCGACCGCATGCTGCGGTCCGTCGTGATCACCGGCGCCGGCAAGGCGTTCTGCGCCGGCGCGGATGTCGCCATGCTCGCTGAGCCGCGCAGCGACGTCGGTGCGACGGCCGCCGAGGAGCTGAGCTTCCTCCCGGGGCCGCATCTCGGCATTCCCGTGATCGCCGCGGTGAACGGGGTCTGCGCCGGCGGCGGCCTGCACTTCGTGGCGGACGCCGACATCTGCATCGCCGCCGAAGCGGCCAGGTTCGTCGACCCTCACGTGACCGTCGGCCAGGTGAGCGGGCTCGAGCCGATCGAACTGATGCTGCGGATGCGCCGCGATCGTGCGGTGCGCATGGCATTGCTGGGCAGCAGCGAGGTCCTCGACGCGCAGACCGCGCTGGCCGCGGGCCTGGTGTCCGAGGTCGTGGCAGACGAAGACCTCCTCCCGGCTGCGCTCGAGCTCGGCGCGCGGATCGCGGCCGGGTCGCCGGAGGCGATCCGCGCGACGAGGGAGGTCATCAGGACGTTCGAGGCAGATCTGCTGCGCCGCCACCTCGACGCGGGCTGGCGCCGAGTCCAGGAGCACTGGTCGCATCCCGATGCCGCGGAGGGTCCTCAAGCCTTCGCGGAACGGCGCCCACCGTCGTGGACCCCACTCGGACAGTGACCCGACGAGGCCTCGCCCCACCGGCTCACGACGCGGCCGGGCTGCCGGCGCCGGTCACTCCCACGTGTGGACGGGCTCGTTGGTGTGCATCGCCGCGCGGTACTCGAGCAGAGTCGCCCGCAGCGCGTCGTAGCGGTCGAGGTCGGCGCGCCGGTGCATCCGCTGCACGAACCAGCTCGCCCCGGTCACGCCGGTCAGGCACCTGCCCTCGATGACGCCGAGCAGCCGATCCCGCTCGGCGGCGCCGACGCCCCACGCCTCGAGCCCCTGATGGGCCAGCGGCAGCAGCCGCCGCAGCACCAGCTCGGTCGCCGGCACCTGCCCGACGCCCGGCCAGAACAGCTGCGCGTCCACGCCGTCCCGGGCAGCGGTGTGGAAGTTCTCCTCGGCGGCGCTGAACGAAAGCTGCGACCACAGCGGTCGCTGGCTCTCGGCGATCGCGCGCACGAGCCCGAAATAGAACGCCGCGTTCGCCATGATGTCCACGACGGTCGGCCCCGCCGCCAGCAGACGGTTCTCGACCCGCAGATGCGGCACGCCGCCTGCGATGTCGTAGATCGGACGATTCCAGCGGTAGATCGTGCCGTTGTGCAGCCGCAGTTCGGCAAGCGACGGGATGTCGCCGGCATCGAGCTCCGCCATCGGGTCGTCGTCGTGGACGATCGGCAGGAGCGCGGGGAAGTACCGCACGTTCTCTTCGAACAGATCGAAGACCGAGGTGATCCAGCGCTCCCCGAACCACACCCGGGGCCGTACGCCCTGCGCCTTCAGCTCCTCGCTGCGCGTGTCGGTCGCCTGCTCGAACAGCGGGATCCGCGTCTCCCGCCACAGTTCCCGCCCCAGCAGATACGGCGAGTTCGCCGACACCGCCAACTGCACTCCCGCGATCGCCTGCGACGCGTTCCAGTAGGCGGCGAACATGTCGGGCGACGTCTGAACGTGCAGCTGCGTGCTCGTGCAGGCCGCCTCCGGAAGGATCGAGTCCGCGGTGGTGGTAAGGCGCTCGGGTCCGTCGATGGCGATGGAGATGTCCTCGCCGCGCGCGTCGAGGATCTGCTCGCTCAGCAGCCGATAGCGCGGGTTGGCGCTGATGCTGTCGGGCCGCAGGTGCCCGTCGGCGAGCGTCGGCAGGATGCCGATCATCACGAGGTGCGCGCCCACGGTCGACGACCGCTCCTCGGCGTTGTTGAGGCTGCGTCGCAGGCCTTGCTCGAACGTCGTCAGCCCACCCTCGCGCAGACGCGTGGGCGGGACGTTGATCTCGATGTTGAACTGCCCCAACTCGGTCTGGAATGCCGCGTCCGCGATCGCCTCGAGCGCCTCGGCGTTGCGCAGCGCCGGATCGCCCGCCTCGTCGACGAGGTTCAGCTCGACCTCCAGACCCGTGAGCGGGTCATCCGTGTCGAAGTGCGCCTCGCGCAGCATCCGAGCGAACACGTCGAGGTTGCGCCGGATCTTCTCGCGATGACGTGTCCGATCGGCGCGCGCGAACTCCTGGGCCGGGACGTCCTCCCCCATGACGGCACTGTAACGGCACGCCCGCCCGCAGGGGAACGGGTCCCGGTCGGTTTCTTCCGTCCGGACCCCGTTCCCAGCCTCTGCCGGCCGTCCTCCGGTCGTCAGACCCTGTCGTCGCGGACCGGGGTGCGGCGGATCTCGGGGTCGGCGTCGGCGCGCGTCGCCGGGGCCGGCTCGCGGCGGGTCGGCGGCGCGTCGGCGTGCACCGCGTCGGCGTGGCCCGGGGCGGTACGGACATCGTCGGTGCGGGCGTCGTCGGTGACGTAGGGATCGACGTCGTCCGCCTTGCGGAGGGCCTCCTCCTGCTGGGCGCGGTGCTCCTGCGCCTCCGCCTGGTGATCGCCGATGTTCTCGGCGGCACGGCGAGCCTCGACATCCGCCTGCGCGGCCCTGGCCTGCGCCTGCTCCGCGGCAGCGGCTGCACTCGCCGCGTTCGCACGCTCCTGCGCGATCCGGGCCTCCTGCTCGCGTGCGGCGATCTCGGCCTCGCGCGCTTCGGCGCGCAGCTTCTCCGCCTTCTCGTGCCGCTCGCGGTCGCGGCGCTCAGCGCGTCCGCGAGAGTTCATGACCAGCGCCAGCACGACGACGATCGCCACGATGACGACGGCGACGATGCCGATGATGATCCACATGACGGTCGTGTCCATCGGTTCCATTTGGATGCTCCTCGCATTCGGGCCGCCGATGCAGCCGGGGCGCTCACGCGGCCCCAGTGCTCAGCGAACACGGACCGGGGCTCTTCGGCCAATGCCTTGCATCCGGCGGCCGGACACGCTACAGGTCGCGGATCAGTCCGCCTCGTCTGCGTCGTTCTCGCCGCTGGATTCCGCCATGCCGGGGCCCGGCCCCGGACGGACCGCCGCGGTGGCGGCGATGTCGACGCGCGTGGTGCCGTCATGGTCCGAGACCTCGATGCGGGGCGCCGCGTCGGCCTCGGTCGCGTCCGGTGCCGCGGTGAGCTGATCATGACGCTTCTCCTCGCGGCTCATCTCGTCCGCGCCGCCCGGCGTCGCCTTGTCGTCATTCATCGCTTCCCCCTCGTCTCCGGTGCGATGACGGTACCGCCCGGCGCCCGTGCCCGGCGAGGGCTTGACGCCGGCGGCGGCTTCACCGCCCGCGCGACGCGGTCACGAGCGCTGCTCGGGCGTCTGGTAGGCGCTCGGCTGCTCGAGGACCGCGAGCGTGCAGCGGGAGATGCAGATCAGCACATCATCCTCGGTGCTGATGCGGACCTCCCACACGTGTGCGCGACGCCCCAGGTGCAGCGGCCTGGCGACGCCGTGCACCCACGTGCCGGGCCTTCCCGGGCGGACGTGGTTGGCGTTGATCTCCTGTCCGACGACGTGGAATCGTTCGCGATCCACGGCGAGGTGACCCGCCCAGGACGCGAGCGTTTCCGCGAAGGCCACAGACGCGCCGCCGTGCAGCACGCCCGCCGGCTGCACGGTGCGGTGGTCGACCGGCATCCGTCCGTGCAGAGCGTCCGGATCGATTCGCGTCACCTCGATCCCGAGGCTCTCGTTCAACGTCCGCCGAGACCGGTCGCCGAACTCCGCGATCGAGATCTCGCCCCACCAGATGCTCACCGTGTCATCAAATCAGAGTCCGGGCCGACGGCGATCCGGCAGAGCTGCGCGCGGCGTCGGCACCGCTGCGGGTCAGAGGCCGGTCACGCCCCGCACGCGGTGCCCCATGGCGATCGACTCGCCGCTGATCGCGCCGGCGAGCGGGGAGAGGAGGAACGCGATCAGCGCCGCCGAGTCCTCCGGGCGGGACTGGCCGCCCTCGCCGAGGGCGACTTCGTCTCCGGGCGCCTCGGAGACGCGACCGGGACTGACCGTGTTCACGGTCACCCCCGTGCCCGCCAGGGAATCGGCGAGGTTCTTCGCGGCGATGATGAGCGCCGCATTCCGGACCGAGCCGGCGATGCTGCCGGTGAGGAAGGCGTTCTGCCCGCTCACCCCCACGATCCGCCCGAATCCCGTCTCGACCATGGTCGGCGCGGCGGCGTTCGCGACGCGCAGGAACGTCATCGCCTTGCCGTCCACCGCCTCGAGCACCTGGGCAGGATCGGAGCTGCGCGCGGGATCGAGAGTCCGCGCGCTCGGCGCGGCGGTCACGACGAGTCCGTCCAGCCGGCCGTGCTCGCGCAGCAGCGCCGCGATCCCCTCGGCGACCGAGTCATCCCTCCCTCCGTCCATGACGAGGCCGTCGGGAGCATGGCGGGATGCCGGAATGGCCACCGCCCCCTCCTCCCGAAGCCGCGCGACGACGGCCCGGCCGACGAGTCCGTGCCCGCCCAGCACGAGGATGACGCGATCCTGCAGTCCGAGATCCATGTCAGGCTCCGCTCAGTGGGCGTGGACGGCGCTGTGCGCGGCATCCATCGCGTGGAGGGCGATGACCGAGTGCGCATAGGCGCCGCCGGCACGCATCTCGGCGGCGACCCAGATCGCCTCCATGACCTCCTGCTCGGTCGCGCCCTTGCGCACCGCCTGCTTGGTGTGCCCATCGATGCAGTACGGGCACTGGGTGACATGCGCCACGGCGACGGCGATCAGCTGCTTCGTCTTCTCGTCGAGGGCACCGGCCGCGAACACCTCGGCGCTGAACTTCGCGAACGCCGCAGCCGTGTCGGGGACCAGGTCCCGTCGCCTGCGCAGCAGGTCGGGGGTGCGCTCCGGGTACGGCGAGTCGGTCATGTCCATCCCTCCTGGATGCCGATGCCTACGGCATCCGTCTCTTTCACCCTGGCACAGTCCCGGGGCTGCGAAGGCCGCGCCGCCGCATCCGGATCACCGCCCCCTCATCCCCCATCGCGCATGCGGCGGCCGAGCATCTCGCCGAGCAGCACCGCGGTCGCGAAGGGACCGCGTGAGGGCACGACCGGGAGGATCGACGTGTCGACGACCCGCAGCCCCGTGACCCCGTGGACGCGGGCCGCGCCGTCGACGACCGGTCCAACCGGCGCCGTCCCGCTCATGTGGATGGCGCTGCCCAGGTGCGACAGGGCCCAGGCATCCAGCGCCTCGTCGTCCTCGAGCGCACGCTCGTCGAGCTCGGTGAGCCCGCCGAACAGGTCGTCGAAGGCGGCGGTCTGCAGCAGGCTGACGGCCCTGCGGATGCCGGTGCGCATCCGCGCCCGGTCGTCGGCCTCCGCGAGGTAGCGGTAGTCGATGCGCGGGGGGTGCCGCGGGTCGCCGGACTGCAGCGACAGCACGCCGCGTCCCGTCGGTGCGTGGAGACCGACCAGAAGCTGCAGATCGTTGCGGGTCGCCAGCTGCGCCGCCGCCCGCCGCGCGGAGATGCCGGTGACCGCGCGGGTCACGCGGATCGGATGCCGCACCGCGGCCGCCACTGCGCGCGCCGCCGCCCGTCCCGACCCGGTGAGGAGGTGACCCAGCGTCTTGACCGAGAGCAGGATCTCGAGGTCACCGTCGGGATGGCGTCGCGCGTCGCCGGACGAGTCGAAGTTGAGCGCAGCCGGGAACGCCATCCCCTCGGCCGGATCCATGATCTGCCGGGTCGCGCGCCAGCCGACGGCGATGTCGGGATGGTCCGAGAACGACTCGCCTACAGGCAGGTCGGACACCACCCGGATGCCGAGTGCTTCGAGAGGGGCGCGCGGACCGATCCCGGACACGAGCAGCAGCTGGGCGGAGCCGATGGCGCCCGCGCACAGCACGATCTCGTCGGCGCCGATGAAGCCGTGATCGCTCTCCACCCCCCGCGCACGGGTCCCTTCGAACTGCACTCGGTGCGCTCGGGTGCGGCCGATCACCGTCAGGTTCGGCCGCGATCGCGCCGGCTCGATGTAGGCGATGCCCGTGTTGACCCGCACCCCGTCGATCACGTTCGCCGGGACCGGCCCCACGCCCGGTCGCCCGTCGCCGTTCTTGTCGGCTTCGTATCCGAACCCGAGCTCCTGGGCCGCAGCGAGGAACGCCTCGGTCGCCGGGTTCGACGCGGGCGGCCGCCGCACCGGCATCGGGCCGGAGCCGCCGTGCTCCGCAGTGTCGCCGTAGTCGTGATCCCGCTCCAGTTCGCGCCAGATCGGCAGCGTGCCGTCGTACGACCACTCCGGCCCGGCGGTGCGAGCCCAGGCATCCAGGTCGCCTCGCCGGGCGCGCACGAAGTACCCCCCGTTGATCGTGCTCGAGCCGCCGAGGATGCGCCCCCTGGCGACCGTGTAGGCGAGCTCGGGGGTGAGGTGGCCGAGGTACGACCAGTTGGCGGGATGCCCGGGCATCGCACCGCGCACGCTGGATCCGTCGAGCAGGTCGGCGGGGTAGTCCCCATCGGCGGAGCCGGCCTCGACGAGGGTGACGTCGCGGTCGGGATCGGAGCTGAGCCGCGCTGCCAGCGCGGCACCGGCGGCGCCGCCTCCGACGACGACCGTTCGGGTCATGCCCGCGCGCCGGAGAAGGTGTCGGACATGAGGTCGAACGCGTTCTCGATGAGCGCCTGCAGGTCGGCGTCGGGGTGAGCGAGCCACTGCTCGTAGGAGGCCAGGCACAGCCCGAGGCACGC
This sequence comes from Microbacterium sp., assembly GCF_044508325.1. Lineage (GTDB taxonomy): Bacteria > Actinomycetota > Actinomycetes > Actinomycetales > Microbacteriaceae > Microbacterium. The sequence continues at coordinate 181,570 of NZ_JBIQHX010000003.1, forward strand.
CCAGGCGATCGCCTGCGGCTCGGGTGCGTCGACGGCGACGCCCATGCGTCCGGCCACGAACTCGGCGATCACCTGGCGCCAGTCCGCGTACCGCAGCGAGGAGTGGGCGAACAGGGCGGGGACGTTCAGCAGCAGCCACATGCGCTCGCGGTGCAGCGCGAGCTCGGACTCCGGGTAGTCGTTGAACGCGACGATCGCCACGCGCAGTGCTTCCAGCAGCGGCAGCTCGGCGGGAAGCGCGGCGAGGTGCCGTCGCATCTCCTCGAGCAGGAGGTCGAACTCGCCCCAGGGCAGATCGCTCTTGGACCTGAAGTACCGGAAGAAGGTGCGCCGGCCGATGCCCGCGGCCTCCACGATGTCGTCGATGGTCGTCTTCTCGAAGCCGCGGTCGAGGAACAGCCGCAGGGCGACGTGGCTGATCTCGCCGTGGGTCGTCGCCGGTGCGCGTCCGATGCGGCGGGTCAGAGCGTCCGTGTTGGCGACCGCGGAGCGTACCAGGTCGTCGTCTCTCCCGGCCATCGGTTCAGAAGCCTTCCATTCGGCACTAAGTGTCATTAGTATCGGCCGCATCGGAGGATTTCGCCAGAGACGACGAGATCCGCGTGGAGGAGAATCACATGGATCCCAACGAGAACACCGAAGGCACGGCGCAGGCGCTCATCGCCGAGGACTCGCTCGTCGAGGAGGTCTCGATCGACGGCATGTGCGGCGTCTACTGACCTCGCTCCCTGCTGACAGAGCCATGAACGCCGAAGCCGCCTGGCGGCTGCATCCGCAGGTCTCGATCAGGCCCGAGCCGTTCGGGGCCCTGCTGTATCACTTCGGCACCCGCAAGCTGTCGTTCCTGAAGGACCGGCTGCTGCTGGCCGTGGTGGAGCAGCTGGGCACCGCCCCGTCGGCGACGGCCGCCTGCGATGCGGCGGGAGTGCCCGAGCCGGACCGGCCGCGGTACCTGGCCGCACTCGCCACGCTGGCCGATTCGCACATGATCGAGAGGGATTCCCGATGACGCTTCTCACCGAGGCCCCCGCCGCCCGGTCGATGCGCTTGGTCGACCACTTCGAGCGCGGACTCGATGCGCCGATCTGCCTCACGTGGGAGCTCACGTACGCCTGCAACCTCTCGTGCGTGCACTGCCTGTCCAGCTCGGGCCGGCGCGACCCGCGGGAGCTGACCACCGAGGAGTGCAAGGCGGTCATCGACGAACTCGAGCGCATGCAGGTGTTCTACGTGAACATCGGCGGCGGCGAGCCCACCGTCCGGTCGGACTTCTGGGAGCTGCTCGACTACGCCACCGCCCACCATGTGGGGGTCAAGTTCTCCACCAACGGCGTGAAGATCGACGCGGATGCCGCAGCGCGGCTCGCCGCGAACGACTACGTCGACGTGCAGATCTCGCTCGACGGGGCGACGCCCGAGGTCAACGACGCGATCCGGGGTCCCCGGTCGTACGAGACCGCGATGCGGGCGATGCAGAACCTCTCGGAAGCCGGCATGAAGAACTTCAAGCTGTCGGTCGTGTGCACCCGCACCAACATCGGGCAGCTGGACGAGTTCAAGGCGATCGCCGACCGCTACGGCGCGCAGCTGCGACTGACCAGGCTGCGGCCCTCCGGCCGCGGTGCGGATGTGTGGGACGAGCTGCACCCCACCCAGGAGCAGCAGCGCGAGCTCTACGAGTGGCTGGTCGCGCACGGCGACCAGGTGCTCACCGGCGACTCCTTCTTCCATCTCTCCGCGTACGGCCAGGCGCTGCCGGGCCTGAACCTGTGCGGCGCAGGGCGGGTGGTGTGCCTCATCGACCCCATCGGGGACGTGTACGCCTGCCCGTTCGCCATCCACGACGAGTTCCTGGCCGGCAGCGTCCGCGACCCCGGCGGGTTCGCCGGCGTGTGGCGCGAATCCGCGCTGTTCACGCGGCTGCGGCAGCCCCAGTCGGGCGGAGCGTGCTCGTCGTGCCAGTTCTTCGACACCTGCAAGGGCGGATGCATGGCCGCGAAGTTCTTCACCGGCCTGCCTCTGGACGGCCCCGACCCCGAGTGCGTGCAGGGCTACGGCGAGGAGGCCCTGGCCAAGCGGAAGGACGACGGCGGAGGCATCCCCCGCCCCAGCGTCGACCGCTCGCACCGCACGTCGCCGCCCCGCCCCCGCACCGGGATGGGACCCGTGCGCCTGACGCTCTCCCGGCGCGAGGACATCACCGCCGCCCCCACTTCGGCGTGCGACGAAAGCCCGCTCGCCGGCTTTGCACCAGAGTCGATCGGCGCCGACCGGCGCCACCAGGAGGGCAGCCTGACCGATCCCGTCTGAGACTCCGCCATCCGGCAGACCCGTGAAAAGCACGGGGCGACGGCTGACGTGTGCCCTCATCGGGGCGGTGTTCGGCGTGCCCGCGGAACGAAGGAGAAGGAATATGGCTGGAAGAGTCGAAGGCAAGGTCGCCCTCGTCACGGGCGCCGCACGAGGGCAGGGGCGCAGCCACGCCCTCCGCCTGGCGGAGGAGGGCGCGGACATCATCGCGGTCGACCTGTGCGGACCGATCCCCGATCTGCAGTACTCGCACGCGACACCCGAAGACCTGCAGGAGACCGTGCGGCAGGTGGAGGCGCTCGACCGGCGCATCGTCGCCTCGGAGGTCGATGTGCGCGATCGGGATGCCTTCAAGGCGGCCGTCGACGACGGTGTCGCCGCGCTCGGCAAGCTCGACATCGTCGTGGGCAACGCCGGCATCTGCATCATCGCGCCGTGGGACGAGGTGACCCCGCAGATCTGGGACACCACGATCTCGACCAACCTCACCGGCGTGTTCAACACCGTGCAGCTGACCGCCCCGCACCTCATCGCCGCCGGCGGCGGATCGATCATCCTGACCAGTTCGGCCGCGGGGCTGAAGGGGCTTCCGTTCCTCACGCCGTACGTCGCGTCGAAGTGGGGCGTCACGGGGCTCGGCAAGGCCTTCGCCGCCGAGCTCGCCGAGCACAACATCCGCGTGAACACGCTGCACCCGACCGGTGTCGAGACCCCGATGGGGGAGATGGGCGACGCGTATCCGCCGCTGCTGGAGAAGCATCCGCGCCTGGGCGGCATGCTCACCAACATGCTGCCGATCGACGTCACCCAGCCGCGCGACCAGTCGAACGCCGTGCTGTTCCTGGCCAGCGACGAAGCCCGGTACGTGACGGCTCTCGCCATGACCGTCGACGCCGGCAACACCGAGTACTGAACGAAGCGATCACGGAACGAAGGAGAAGAGATCATGGCAGGAAGGGTCGAGGGCAAAGTCGCCTTCATCACCGGCGCCGCACGCGGGCAGGGACGCAGTCACGCGCTCCGGCTCGCTGAGGAGGGCGCCGACATCATCGCCATCGACGTGTGCGAGCCCGTCGGCGACATGCCGTACGAGTTCCCGACCGAAGCGGACCTCGCCGAGACGGCGCGACAGGTCGAGGCGCTCGACCGGCGCATCGTCACCCACAAGGCGGACATCCGCGACTTCGATGCGCTCAAGGCGGCCGTCGACGACGGCGTCGCCCAGCTGGGGCGGCTCGACATCGTCAGCGCCAACGCCGGCATCGGCAGCAGCCCCTACAAGACGTGGGAGCTGCCGAACGACGTGTGGCGCGACATGATCGACGTCAACCTCACCGGCCAGTGGCACACCGTGAAAGCCGCCGTGCCGCACATGATCGACGCCGGCAACGGCGGGGCGATCGTGCTGACGAGCTCGATGGCCGCGTTGCGCACCTACGCGAACGTCGCCCACTACACGGCCGCCAAGCACGGCATGGTCGGTCTGATGCGGGTGCTCGCGGTGGAGCTGGGCGAGTACGGCATCCGCGTGAACTCGCTGCATCCCACGCAGGTGGAGACGCCGATGATCATGAACGACGCGGCGATGAGACTGTTCCGACCCGACCTGGAGAATCCGACGGTCGACGACTTCGCGGCGGCGTCGCAGACGATGCACACGCTGCCGGTCCCGTGGGTGCAGCCGGTCGACATCAGCAATGCGCTCCTCTTCCTCGCCTCGGACGAGGGGCGCTACGTGACCGGCATGGAGTTCCCCATCAGCGCCGGATCCACAGTCACCTGACGACCACGACAGCACGAGACAAGGAGGAGAACATGGCAGGCAGACTGGAAGGACAGGTCGCGTTCATCACCGGTGCGGCGCGCGGCCAGGGCCGCAGCCACGCGCTCACGCTGGCGCGGGAAGGCTGCGACATCATCGCGGTCGACGTCTCGAAGCAGGTCGAAACGGTCCCCTACGACACGGCGACCGCCGAAGATCTCGCAGAGACCGTGCGGCAGGTCGAGGCGCTCGACCGCCGCATCGTCGCGGGCGATGTCGATGTGCGCGACCTGCAGGGACTCACCGAGTTCGTCGACCGGGGCGTCGCAGAGCTGGGCCGTCTCGACATCGTGCTCGCGAACGCGGGCATCTCGACGCCGGCACCCACCCTCGAGATGGACGAGGAGACATGGGACACCATGATCGAGATCAACCTCACCGGGGTCTGGAAGACGATCAAGGCGTCGGTGCCGCACATCATCGAGGGCGGCCGCGGCGGATCGGTGGTCATCACCAGCTCGCTGGCGGCGCTCTACGCGAATCCGAACACGGCCCACTACTCGGCCGCCAAGGCCGGGCTCGTGATGCTGTCGAAGATCCTCGCCAAGGAGCTGGCACCGCAGTCGATCCGGGTGAACACCGTGCATCCGACCACGGTCGCCACCGACATGATCCTCAACGAGCCGACGTACAAGCTGTTCCGCCCCGACCTGGAGCACCCGACGCGCGAGGACTTCGAAGAGGCCGCGAAGACGCTGAACGCACTGCCGATCGCCGCGATGGAGCCGTCCGACATCTCGAACGCGATCCTCTACCTCGTGACGGACGCAGGTCGCTACGTCACCGGAACCACCCACGTGGTCGACGCGGGCGGGTCGCTGTAGCGACGCCGTCGACACAACCGAAAGGAGAGAAGCTGTGGCTGGACGACTCGAAGGCAAGGTCGCCTTCATCACCGGAGTGGCTCGCGGGCAGGGCCGCTCGCACGCACTGCGCATGGCCCAGGAGGGCGCCGACATCATCGGTATCGACATCTGCGAGCCCGTGCCCTCGAACAAGATCCCGCCGGCGACCGAGGAGGACATGGCCGAGACGGTGCGACAGGTCGAGGCCCTCGACCGCCGCATCATCGCGACTAAGGCCGATGTGCGCGACTACGACGCGGTGAAGTCCGCCGTCGATGCCGGCGTGGCCGAACTGGGCCGGCTCGACATCGTGGCTGCGAACGCCGGCATCTCGGGCACGCCGGCGCCCGCCGAGGACATCCCCGACGAGGAGTGGGAGATCATGATCGGCGTCAACCTGTCCGGGGTGTGGCGCACCTGCAAGGCCGCGATCCCGCACCTGCGGGCGGCGGGGGGCGGCTCGATCGTCCTCACGAGCTCGACGGCGGGACTCAACGCGTACCAGAACCTGGCGCACTACGTGTCGGCCAAGCACGGCGTGGTGGGTCTGATGCGCACGCTCGCACTGGAGCTGGCTCCGGACATGATCCGCGTCAACTCGGTGCATCCGACGTCCGTCGACACCGACATGATCCAGAACGAGACGATCTACGCGCTGTTCGCACCGGATCTGTCGCCGCAGGAGCGCACCCGGGAGGCGCTGGCCGAGCGGTTCGCGACCCTCAACGCGCTGCCGATCCCCTGGGTGGAGGCCGTCGACATCTCCAACGCCGTGCTGTGGCTCGCCTCCGACGAGGCCCGGTACGTCACCGGGGTGGCGCTTCCGGTCGATGCGGGTCAGACCACCAAGTAGAAGGAGAGCAGATCGGATGAGCCCGGCATCGCCGACGCGGGAACGCGACACCGCCCTCCTGCGGGAGAACCACGATCGGATCGCCGAGCAGATCGTCGGCCGCGAGCGCGAGCTCGAGCTCACGCTCGCGGCCGTCGCGGCCGGGCGCGACATCCTGCTCGAGGGTCCTCCCGGAACGAGCAAGACGACGATGCTCACTGCGATCACGCGGGAGTGGGGCATCCCGCTCTTCTTCGTCGAGGGAAACGCCGACCTCACCCCCGCGAAGATCGTCGGCCATCACAACCCGGCCCGGGTGCTGCGCGAGGACTACTCCGCCGAGAACTTCGTGCCCGGTCCCCTGGTCGACGCGATGCAGCAGGGCGGATTCCTCTACATCGAGGAGTTCAACCGCGCCCCCGAGGACACCCTCAACACCCTCCTGACGGCGATGGCCGACCGGGCGATCACGGTGCCGCGCGTGGGGCGCATCGAGGCGAAGCCGACCTTCCGGGTCATCGCCTCGATGAATCCGTACGACAACATCGGCACGACCCGGCTGTCCACGAGCGTCCACGACCGGCTCAACCGCCTGGCGGTGGACTACCAGGACGCGGCGGCCGAGGAGGAGATCGTGCTGCTGCGGTCGGGCGCCGACGACCCGCTCGGCGCCCGCCTCATCCCGGACGCCGTCGCCGTCACGAGGGCGACCCGCGAGCACCCCGACGTGCGTCAGGGCTCGAGCGTGCGCGGCGCGATCGACACGACCCTCGTGGCCGAGCAGCTCGCCGCGCTGCGCGGGATCGACGATCCGGACGACGAGCGTTACCCCGACCTCGTCTACGACGCCATGATCGTCGCCCTGTCCGGGCGGATCCACCTCGACGAGGCCGCCGAGACGACGCCGGAGCGCGTGCTGCGGGAGATCTGGGAGGATCGCTTCATCCTGGAGCCGCATCGCGCGGACCCCGGCTGAAGAGAAGTCGCCGCCGACTCCCCGCTGCGCAGCGGCCGGCGTCGCAGATCGCAGACCGCGGGTGCCCCGCTGCGACGGACCCCGAAGAAGCTCGAGGAGCCTCCCACGATGTTCGACGCCACCGGCTCCGGCGCGGGCACGGTCATGCGCGCCGGCGACGCCCGGCGGGGCCCCGCGGCCCAGGTGCCCGGCTCGGCCGCGCCCGGCGAGACCGACGAGGCGGCGACTCTGGTCGCGATCCCGGATGCCGAGGCGGAGCTGGATCCGCAGGTGCGCGCCCGTGCGCGGCAGATCGCCGCGCGGCTGTCGGTGCGCCGCGCACGGCAGGACGTGACGGCCACTCGCGGCGTGGGAGCGCTCCAGAGCGTGCCGTACCGCGGGGCCTCCGACGAGATCGACCTCGACAAGACGATCGAGGTGCTCGCCGAGCGGCCGGTCCCGGACGACGAGGACATCTTCGTGCGCGAGCGCCTGCGGACCCGCCGATCCGTCATGCTGCTCGTGGATGTCTCCGGCTCGATGCGCGGCGAGCGGATCAAGACCGCGGCGGCGACAGTCGGCGCCGTGTCGGCGGAGCTCTCGGACGATGCGCTCGGGGTGGTCGCCTTCTGGTCGGACGCTGCGCTGCTGCTCAAGCTCGGCGATCCGGTGCGCCCGATGGAGCTGCTCGACACGATCCTGCGGATCCCCGCACGCGGGCTGACGAACGTCGCCTTCCCGCTGGAGATCGCGGCGAAGCAGCTGGCCGAGGTGCCCGCGCGGGACGCGCGCGCGGTGCTGCTGTCGGACTGCGTGCACAACGCCGGGCCCGACCCGAGGCCGCTGGCGGCGCGCCTGCCCCGGCTCGATGTCCTGCTGGACGCGACCGGAGAGAAGGATGTCGATCTCGGCCGGGAGTTGGCCGCACGAGGCCGTGGCACGTGCCGCATCATCCACGGCTACCGCGACGTCGCACCGGCGGTGACGGAGATCTTCGGCCTGCGCTGAGCGCACGCCGCAACCTGACGATACGAGAGAAGGGACCGAACATGTACTGGCCGTGGAAGCAGAACCCGTGGTTCGAGACGGTGAAGGAGGCGCAGCGCCGCGCCAAGCGGCGGCTACCCCCGTCGGTGTACGCGGCGCTGGTCGCGGGGTCGGAGCGCGGGAGCACGCCCGAGGACAACAAGGACGCCTTCGCCGAACTGGAGTTCTCCCCTCGCGTGGCCGGGCACCAGGCGCAGCGCGAGCTGTCGACCAGCGTGCTCGGCATCCCGATCTCCCTCCCTGTGCTGATCTCGCCCACCGGCGTGCAGGCGGTCCACCCCGAGGGCGAGGTCGCCGTCGCACGGGCGGCCGCCGCACGGGGCACGATCATGGGACTCAGCTCGTTCGCCAGCAAGCCCGTCGAAGAGGTCGTGAAGGCGAACGAGAACACCTTCTTCCAGATGTACTGGACCGGCACCCGCGAGCAGATGGTGCAGCGGATGGACCGCGCCCGCGCGGCCGGTGCGAAGGCGCTCATCGCCACGACCGACTGGTCCTTCTCGATCGGCCGCGACTGGGGCAGCCCGGAGATCCCCGAGCGGATGGATCTGAAGGCGATGATCAAGTTCGCGCCGGAGGGGATCATCCGCCCCGCGTGGCTGCTCGAGTGGGCCAAGGCCGGCATCCCGGATCTCACCGCCCCCAACCTGCAGCCGCCGGACGGGCCCGCACCGACGTTCTTCGGCGCGTACGGCGAGTGGATGCAGACCCCGCCGCCCAGCTGGGAGGACCTCGCGTGGATGCGCGAGGAGTGGGGCGGCCCGTTCATGCTGAAGGGCATCACCCGCGTCGACGACGCCAAGCGCGCGGTCGACATCGGAGCGGACGCGATCAGCGTCTCCAACCACGGCGGCAACAACCTCGACACGACGCCGGCGACGATCCGCTGCCTGCCGCCGATCGCCGAGGCCGTGGGCGACCAGGTCGAGGTGCTCCTGGATGGCGGCATCCGCCGCGGCGGAGACGTCGCCAAGGCACTGGCCCTGGGCGCACGCGCGGTGATGATCGGCCGGGCGTACCTGTGGGGGCTCGCCGCGAACGGCCAGACCGGCGTGGAGAACGTGCTCGACCTGCTCCGGATGGGCCTGGACTCGGCCGTCCTGGGGCTCGGCCACGCCTCGATCGGCGAGCTGAGCCGCGAAGATCTCTACATCCCGGACGATTTCGTCCGCGTGCTCGGGTCGGACGCCGAGCCCCGCGGGCACGTGCAGAAGTCCGGCGGTCCCCGACGGGGCGCGCAGGAACCGGCCTCGAAGAAGTCCGTCGAAGAGATGTCGGCCGAAAAGAGCGACGCCGAGAAGGAGGCCATCGCGAAGGAGGAGCCCGCCGGCGCGAAGCGGCCGGACTCGGCCAAGAGCAGATGATGGCAGGATGCCTCCCATGCATCCTGACAGCTCGCCGCGCCTCGGCTCGCGCACCTGGGAGACGGCCGGGAAGGGGGTCCTGCTCATCCCGCTCGGCTCCACGGAGCAGCACGGGCCGCATCTGCCGCTGGACACCGACACCCGGATCGCCGCGGCCGTCGCCGCGGATCTTGCCGACCGGTTCGGCGCCGCCGGCATGCCGGCACTCGTGGCACCCCCGGTCGCGTACGGGGCCAGCGGAGAGCACGAGGGCTTCGCCGGCACCGTCTCGATCGGGACGGCCGCGCTGACCGGTGTGCTGGTGGAGGCCACGCGCTCGGCGTCGCGGTGGGCCGGGGCCGTCGTGTTCGTGAACGGTCACGGGGGCAACGTCGACGCGGTGCGGGAGGCGACCGCGCAGCTGCGTTCCGAGGGCCGCGATGCCGAGTGGGTCCCGTGTGCCGCCGCGGTGGAGGAATCCCGCGCCGACGCGCATGCGGGGTGGGTGGAGACATCGCTGATGCTCCATCTCGCGCCCGACGAGGTGCGCATCGGCCGCGCGGTGGCCGGGGAGCGCAAGCCTCTCGACGAGATCCTCCCCGCGCTGCGGCGAGACGGCGTCCGCGGCGTCGCACCGAACGGCGTCCTCGGCGACCCCGCCGGCGCCTCAGCTGCCGAGGGGCGCCGGCTGTTGGATGCGATGTGCGCGGGAGCGTGGGCGCGGCTTCAGCCCGCGATCGGCGTGCCCGCATGAGTCGGCAGGCGTGGCGGGGGCTGCCCGACGGATTCACCGTGCGTCTCGACCGGCACACGCGCGTCGCCGAAGACGGCGCCGTCCTCGTCGGCGGAACGCCCACCCGCGTGGCCCGGCTCAAGCCGCCGGCGGCGGCGCACCTGCGTGACGGGGCGGTGGTGGTGAGGGATGCCGCCTCCGCCGCGCTGGCCGAGCACCTGATGACGACCGGGATGGCCGACCCTGTGGCATCCACCCTCCCGCCGGTCGGGCTCGACCGGCTGACCGTCGTCGTCCCGGTCCGGGACCGGCCCGATCAGCTGCGCCGCCTGCTGGCGAGCCTGCCGGCGGGCCTGGCGGGCACGATCGTCGTCGACGACGGCTCCCGCTCCCCCGAAGCGGTGGCACGGGTCGCCCGCGACCACCGCGCGACGCTGATCACGCGGCCGGTCAGCGGCGGGCCGGCCGCCGCCCGCAACGACGGGCTGCGGCGCGTGGAGACCGCGTTCGTCGCCTTCGTGGACTCGGATGCAGTCGTCGATGAGGGATGCTTCGAGACCCTCCTGCGGCACTTCGCCGATCTCCGGCTCGCGCTCGTGGCTCCGCGCGTGCTCGGCCTGGAGACGGCCGCGCCGAACTGGATCACGCGCTACGAGAACGCCCGCTCGTCGCTCGACCTCGGCCGCGACGCCGGAAGCGTGCGCCCGCGCAGCCGCATCACGTGGCTGTCGAGCACCTGCGTTCTCGCGCGCGTCGATGTGCTGCGCGGACTGCAGCCGGCAGGCTTCGACGGCACCATGCACGTCGCCGAGGACGTGGATCTGGTCTGGCGTCTCGTCGACGCCGGGCACCGCGTGCGCTTCGACCCGACCGCCAGCGTGCGCCACGAGCACCGCACCCGGCTGCGCCGGTGGCTCGCGCGCAAGTTCTTCTACGGCACCGGCGCCGAAGCGCTCGCCCGCCGCCACCCCGGCGAGGTCGCACCCGTGGTGCTGCCGCCGTGGGGTGCGGTCGTGCTGATCGCGGCGGTCGCGCAGCGGCAGTGGTCGGCGCCGCTGATCGCGGTGACGGCCGGCGTGGTGACTGTGCGCATCGCGCGGCGCCTCCCGCACGTGCGGCAGCCGTGGCGCCTGGCGGCCCGCCTCACCGGGTACGGCCTGTCGGCCGTCGCCGCCCAGGGGGTCGCGCTGCTGGTGCGCCACTGGTGGCCGCTGACCGCCGTGGGGGTCGTGCTCTCACGCCGCATGCGGCGCGCCGCGGTGATCGCCGCCGTCGCCGACGCGGTCTGGGAGTACCTTCGGCTGCGACCGGACATGGATCCGGTGCGGTTCGCGGCGGCTCGGCGCCTCGACGACCTCGCATATGGCGCCGGCGTCTGGTGGGGCGCGCTGCGCGGCCGCTCGGTACGCGCACTGCTTCCCGCGATCACCGGCTCCGCTCGCCGATCACCTCGGTGAGCGCGGCGTCGGTCGCCGCGAGAATGTCATAGAACGCCACATCCGGTCACGGAACGAAACGTGATTGCGGATCCCACCGGCTCCTTCCCTACCGTTGCTCTCGACCAGCAGAGGGAGGCGAGAGCATGTCGGTCACCGAGACCCGCACAGCGTCAGCCGCGAGCCCGTCCCGCCCGGTCGAGGGCGAGTCGCTGCGCGAAGCCCCGGATGCGCACGATCGGGCCGGGCTCCGCTTCACCGCTGTCACGAAGACATTCCCGGGCGGCACGGAGGCGCTGGCGACGACGAGCTTCGCCGTGGGCAGCGGTGAGTTCGTCGCTCTGGTCGGCCCGTCGGGGTGCGGCAAGTCGACGCTGCTGCGATTGGCGTCCGGCCTGGATGCCTGCACCACCGGCGACGTACGCGTCGACGGGGAAGTGGGGTACATCTTCCAGGACGCGAGCCTGCTGCCTTGGCGCACGGTGCAGCGCAATGTCGAGCTCCTGGCGGAACTGGACGGAATCGACCGGGTCACACGCACCCGTCTCGCGGCGGAGGCGATCGCGCTCACCGGCCTGAAGGGCTTCGAGCGGCATCGGCCGCACGCCCTTTCCGGCGGTATGCGGATGCGGGTGTCGATCGCCCGGGCGCTGACGATGCGCCCGGGGGTGTTCCTCTTCGATGAGCCGTTCGGCGCGCTCGACGAGATCAGTCGCGAACGGCTGAACGACGAGCTGCTGGCGCTTTTCACGCGCGAGCGGTTCGCCGGGCTGTTCGTCACCCACTCCATCGCCGAGGCGGTGTATCTGAGCACACGGGTGCTGGTCATGTCAGCCCGGCCCGGCCGCATCGTCGCCGAGATTGCGGTGCCGTTCGGCGACGACCGCAAGCCGCAGCTGCGATTCGACGCCGAGTTCTCCCGGGTGTCTGCCGAAGTCTCCGAAGCGCTGCGAGCGCACTCGTGAGCGCCCGCCCCCGGTCGGGCCCCCGTGCTCGCCGCATCCTCGCGCCGTTCCTCGTGTTCGCCGGGGTGGTGGCGCTGTGGTGGCTGTTCAGCAGCTACGTGCTCGAGGAACGCCGCAGGTTCCTGCTTCCGCCTCCCCTCCAGGTGGTCGAGGTGGGTCTTCTCGATGCCCGCAACCGCGCGGAGATCCTCGACGGGCTGATCGCCACCGCGCAGGTGGCGCTGGTGGGCCTGGCGGTGTCGATCGTGATCGGCACGGTTCTGGCGCTGCTGATGAGCCAGGCGGTCTGGGTGGAGCAGTCGATCTACCCGTGGGCGGTGGTGCTGCAGACGATTCCTGTGCTGGCACTGGTGCCGCTGATCGGATTCTGGTTCGGGTACGGTTTCGGCAGTCGGGTGCTGGTCTGCGTCCTCATCGCCGTGTTCCCGATCATCACCAGCACGCTGTTCGGTCTGCAATCCGCCGACCGCAACCTGCGCGACCTCTTCCGGTTGCGCACGGCGAGCCGTTGGGCAACCATCACCAAGCTGCTGCTGCCCGGGGCCCTCCCCGCGATGACGACCGGATGGCGCACCTCGGCGGGCATGTCGGTGACCGGCGCGATCGTCGGTGACTTCTTCTTCCGGCAGGGGCAGGCCGGAATCGGCCGCCTGCTGGACGGCTACACGCAACGTCTCATGCCGGAGCAGCTGTTCGCCGGGGTGTTCCTGACCTCCGCCTTCGGGCTGCTCGTGTTCTGGGCATTCGGGCTCCTCACGAAGCTCCTCATCGGTGCGTGGCACGAGTCTGCGAGGGCTGCGCGATGAGCCGCGTCCTGCTGCGCAACGCCCGAACCCTCAGCGGAGAGCAGGTCGACGTCCGGATCATCGACGGTGTCATCGACGAGGTGGCCGCCGCCGGCTCCCTGTCCGCTCAGGACGCGCCGGAGTCTTCGGGACAGACCCACGACCTCAGCGGCTTCCTGGTGCTGCCCTCCCTCGTCGAACCGCACACGCACCTCGACAAGACGCTGACGATCGATCGCGCGCCCAATCCGGCCGGCGACCTCGACGGTGCGATCGAAGCCTGGCTGCGGGAACGAGCCCTCCTCACCGAGGAGGATGTCTACCGTCGCGCTCAGACCACGCTGGTGCGTGCTCTGGGAAACGGCGTGACGGTGCTGCGGACGCATGTCGACACCGCAGCGGACACCGATCTGGCCGCGGTGCGCGCGCTGCTGCAGCTGCGCCGCGAGTACCACGGCGTCATGGACGTTCAGGTGATCGCGGGTCACGGTCTCCCGGCAAGCGGCCCCGACGCGCTCCCCCACACGAAGATGCTGCTCGACGCGCTGGAGCTGGGAGTCGACGGCATCGGCGGTGCGCCGAGTCTCGACGAGAACCCGTCCGCCGCCCTCGACCGCCTCGCGGCCATCGCGTCCGATGCGCGACTGCCGCTCGACCTCCATGTCGACGAGACCACCGATCCCGAGGTGTTCGTGCTGCCACAGCTCATCGACCTCGCGGACCGGTTCGACCATCGGGTCACCGTCGGCCACATCGTCAGTCTCGCCGCCCAGCGCGAGCAGGTGCAGCGGGATGTCTCCCGTCGCCTGGCGGCCGCCGGCATCACCGTGGTGACCCTGCCACAGTCCAACCTCTACCTGCAGGGCCGCCCGGGCGCGGGCGCCGCTGCGCGGGGGGCCGGCGCCGGGCCGGCGCGAGGCCTCACAGCGCTCGACGCCCTGGCGGAAGCGGGCGTGACCGTGGCGGCCGGAGCGGACAACATCGCCGACCCGTTCAATCCGATGGGACGAGCCGATCCTCTGGAGACCGCGTCGCTGCTCGTGACCGCCGGGCACCGCCCGGTCGAGTCGGCCCTGGGCGCGGTCACCGATGCCGCCAGACGCGCCGTCGACTCTCCCATCGTCGCGCTGGCACCCGGTTCGGACGCCGACCTGCTCGCGGTTCGCGCGGACGACCTCACCGATCTGGTCGGCCGCGCCCCTCAGGAGCGGATCGTCTACCGGCGGGGACGCGTGGTCTCGCGCACGCAGGTCAGCCGGTGGGTCACACCGAACCCCGGGGACGCCCCGACCAACGCAGCACCGACGAGCAGGACTCTCTCCACGATTGGAAACGAACGATGACGAAAAAGCGCACCCGTGCAGCCGTGCTGCTGACCGCCGGCACCCTCGCCGTCGGGCTGGCCGCGTGCACGACGCCCGCAGACGATGCCGCCGACGCCCTGGGCGCGGTCGACCAGGGCGACGGCACAGCCGCAGCCCGGTACAGCACGCCGCTCGCCGACGTCTGCCCGTCGACGGTCTCCGTGCAATGGAATTGGTGGCCGCAGGCCGACCATGGCTGGACATACCAGCTGATCGGGGATGCCGGAGTGGTCGATGCGGAGAAGTACACCTACCGTGGCCCGCTGGGCAGCACCGGAATCGACCTCGAGATCCGTGCGGGCGGCCCCGCCACCGGCGGTCAGCTCCCGCTGGCACAGATGTACTCGGACGACTCGATCACATTCGGCATCACCACCACCGAGGATTCCATCGGCGGGTCCGAAGAGTTCCCGACGGTCTCGGTGTTCACGTACGCCGTGAAGACGCCGCTGGTGTTCTTCTGGGGGAACGAGGACTGGGACTTTCAGAACCTCACCGAGGTGAAGCAGTCCGGTGAGACGGTGCTGGCGTGGGAGGGTGCGCCATACCTTGACGTGCTCACCAGCCTCGACCTGCTGAACCCCGAGCAGATCGACGCGTCCTACCGGGGCGACCCGGCACGCTTCGTGCTCGAAGAAGGAAGCGTGCTGCAGCAGGGCCTGCTCACCAGCGAGGTGTACAAGTACGAGCACGACATCCCGGCGTGGGGCAAGCCCGTTGAGTTCGTGAGCATCGGCGACGAGTATGACGCCTACACGAGCCAGGTCAGCATCCGCGCCGACCAGCTCGAACCGCTGCGGCCCTGCCTGGAGAAGCTCGTTCCGCTGTTCCAGCAGGCCGCCGTCGACTACGCGCACGATCCGGCGCCGACCAACGCGGTGCTTCTGGACGTGGTCGATCAGCTGACCGGCTCCGGGTGGGAGCTCACCCCGGGCATCGTGGAGTGGGCTTCGACCATCGCCGTGGAGGAGGGAATCGTCGCCAACGGCACCGATGGCGTGTTCGGCAGCTTCGACATCGACCGGGTCCAGGAGTACATCGAGATCGTCGCCCCGCTGTTGAGCCAGCGCGGACAGAAGGTCGCACCCGGCCTGACCGCCGACGACTTCGTCACCAATGAGTTCCTCGACCCGGAGATCACCCTATGAACACGCACACCGACGCCGTCCTCGCCGCTGCGCCCGCGCGCGGCCGTCACATCGAAGCCTGGGTCGACGTGGTGCCACCGGCATCGGCCACCGGCACCCTCAAGGAGGCCTACGACTGGCAGGCGGCCAAGCTGGGCGAGCCCACCGAGTACACCCAGCTCGGCAGCCTGCTTCCCGACCTCGTGCGCGAGCGGCTTCAGCTGTACAAGGTTGTCGACTCGGCTCGCGCCGGTCTGTCGGAACTCGAATGGCGGCTGATCGCGTACGTCACCTCGCGACTGAACAAGACGCCACACTGCTCCTCCGGTCTCGAGGTGAAGCTGGAAGAGCTGGGAATCGATGCGCGGCAGCGGGAGCAGATCATCGCCGACCATGCGAACCCCGACACCGGATCCGCTCGGCTCGACGCGCTGATCAGCTATACGTCCAGGCTCACCCTCGCCCCCGGAGAAATTCAGGAGCGGGACATCGAGCGGTTGAGGGAAGCCGGACTGGATGATGCCGACATCGTGGCGGCGAACAACCTGTCGGCGTACTTCTCCTACACCAACAGGGTCGCGACAGGGTTGGGTCTGCGCACCGTGATCCCGGTCCAGCACGCCCGCGATGCCGTTCCGGAATGAGGATGACATCGACTGCGGACACACTCCGCCGGGGTGTCTGGATCTTTCCCAGCGCCCCGGCGACCGCTCTCGTCGACGCGATCGTCGCGGCCGAAGAGACCGGAATCGACGAATTCTGGCTGGGCGACGAGGGCCCGGCACGGGATCCGTTCGTCACCCTCGCCGCTGCCGCGCAGGCCACGTCCCGCATCACACTCGGCATCGCGGTCACGAACCCGTACCTGCGCCATCCGATGACCACGGCGGTGGAAGCGATGACCATCGACGAGATCTCGGGCGGGCGGGCGATCCTGGGGCTCGGTCCGGGCGGGCACATCGCCCTCGGCCCGGCACAGGTCGATCGAGTCCGCCCCCTCGCCGCGGTGCGCGACGCCCTGCGCATCATCCGCGCCGTCACGCGCGGGGAGGCCACGCAAGGGTACGCGCCACCACCGGGAGCGTTCACCCGCCCGAACCTGGAGGTGCACATCGGCTCCCGCAGCCGACGCTTCCAGGAGCTCGCCTCCCGCGAGGCCGACGGCGTGTTCCTCGGCGGCATCCCGCTGTCGGTGCTCGACCGCACCATCGGCTGGGCGCATTCCGTGCGACGGGTGCGTCTGGGCGTCTACAGCACGGGTGTGTTCGGGGCGGGCAACGTGGAGGATCTCAGACCTCGCATGATCATGCCGCTCGCCGACTCGCCGGACCACACTCTGGAAGCACTGCGGCTCGACCGTGCATCCGTGCGCGCGGCCGCTGATCGGTTCGCCGCCGGCGATCCCACCGCCGCCACCCGGATCATCGGCGACGAGGTGCTGAACGACCTGGTCATCGCTGGAACACCCGAGACGATCGGGGTGGAACTCGCCCGCCGCGCGCGTCGCTTCACCCCGGACACGATCGGCCTCACCTTCACCACCGGCGACCCCATCAGCGTTGTGGAGCGCAGCGCCGCTGCCTTCGCCGCCATGGATCGCCGGCTGTGATGTGAGCCGACGGAGGAGGATCCCCAGATGAGCATCGGCGTCATCCTGCACGTGGACAACCCGACCCTCGAGGACGCGGCCCGGATCGCGGCCGCGGCCGAGGAAGCCGGCGCGTCATGGGTCGGCCTGCCGGACGCGTTCTGGTGGCGTGACACCTGGATGCTGGCACTCGACGCGGCTCGCGCAACCCGGCACATCCGCGTGGGACCTGTCGTCACCAATCCCTTCATGCGCCATCCGTTCCACACGATCGCGGCCACGGCCACGTTGCACGAAAGCAGCCACGGCCGGGCACTGCTGGGCATCGGCGCCGGGGGAAGCGAGATCACCGACGCCGCCGATGTCAGCCGCCGCCGCGCAGGAGCCGCGATCCGCGCTCTCGTCACGGACCTGCGCTCAGCCGGGCGAGGCGCCCCGCTGCACGGACCCAGCGGACGACACCTGTCCGTTCCGCTGGCCCCACCGGCGAGCACATCGGGCACTGCGCCGACGGTCATCGTCGCCGGTCGCGGTCCTGGCGTGCTGGGAGCGGCGGGTGCGGTCGCGGACGCGGCACTGCTGTGGGCGCTGCCGGCTCGGGAGCTGCCCGGGGCGGTCAGCACCGTGCGGGCGGCGGCGAACGGACGGCCCGCGCCGCCGGAGATCATCTGGGCGCCGCTGGTGGATCACACCGGTGACGCGCGGGATCAGACCGCCTACGCGGTGGTCAACAGCAGCCCCGAATCCCACCGGGCGTGGGGGCTGGATGCGCACGATGTGGCGCAGATCCGACGGGTCGCCGTCGGCGAGGGGAACCGTGCCGCAAGCCGTCTCGTCCCCGAGCATGTCGCCGACGAGTTCGTCCTGGCAGGGAGCGACCCCGTCACGGCCGGTGCGATCATCGCGAGGATCGGCGCAGCCGGGGTCGCCGTCCGCGCGGACTCGGCCCACGCAGTCACCGCCCGTGTCGCGTGGGCCCGCCGTGCCCTTGAGGCGGCCGCATCCTCCGAGCCGGCGCACTGACGGCCCCGCAAGACCGGATGGCGGACCGCTCAGCGCCGCAGCGCCGGGAGCACCTCGTCGACGAGTGCCCGAGTCGTCCGCAGCGATGCCTCGTCGTCACTGCCCGGAATGAGGGAGATGTCGTCGACTCCGATACGGGCGTACTCCGCCAACTGTGCGGCGATGTGGTCAGCCGGGCCGACGATCTTCGCACCGGACAGGTGCGCGGCGGTCTCCGGTTCCTCGGCGAGCTCGACGGCGATCCTCACCCCGAACACCCCGCCGCCGCGATCCTTCCACTTCGTGACCACCGGGAGCAGCTCATCCGGTGTCGCCGCGCGCGCCTGGAACGGAAGCCCGCGGGTGAGCGCCTTGCGCTGCGTGGCATCCGCTCCTGCGAGCCACAGCTGCGGTCCCTCGTCGTTCACGGGCCGCGGAGAGAGCCGGTGACCCGCCGGCAGGTCCAGGCTGGGGGATCGGTAGGGGTCGCCGGCGAAGGCGGCGATCAGACCGTCGAGCAGTTCGCTGAACACGGCGCCCCGCCGGTCGAAGTCGATGCCCCGATATTCGAACTCGTGCCGCCAGAAGCCGGGAGCGACCGCGAGAACGTGATTGCCGTTCGTCAGGTTGTCGAGCGTGGCGGACTGCTTGGCGAGCCACTGCACATCCCGCAGCGGAAGCACGCTCGCGCCCAGGCCGACCCGCACGCCGGGATACCGTCCCGCGAGATACGCCAACCAGGTCAGCGGCTCCATGCCCCCGGACCAGCGGGGGAACTCCGCCATCTCGAGCAGCCCCTCGCCCAGCCAGAACGTGTCGATGCCCCCGGCGAACGCCGTGTCTGCCACGGCGAAGGATCCCTCACGAGTGGCCCCGAAAGGCGAGATTCCGACGCGCATGATGGGTGTCCTGCTCCTGTCGACGTACGCGGGCGGCACGGTTCGCGCCCGCTCGGTGCGCTGCAAGCCTAGGCGGGCGGAGCCGAGGCGCACCCGAATGCGTCGCCGTATTGCGATACGCCGCGCGGGCGAACGGACGCACGCCCGTCGCGACGTGACCGGAACCTGCCGTCAGGCGGCGTGCCGTCCCTCGCCGACCTCCTCGACCAGCTTCGCGTTGAACGCCGGCAGGTCGTCGGGGCGACGGCTGGTCACCAGGCCGTTGTCGACGACCACCTCGCGGTCGACCCATTCGGCGCCGGCGTTGCGCAGGTCCGTCTGCAGGCTCGGGTAGCTGGTCATGGTGCGACCGCGCACGACATCCGCCTCGATCAGCAGCCAGGCCCCGTGGCAGATCACCGCGACCGGCTTGCCCGCCTCGAAGAACGCGCGCGCGAAGCGCACGGCGGGCTCGTCCATCCGCAGATGATCGGCGTTGATGACGCCGCCCGGGAGCACCAGCGCGTCGAACTCGGCGGCATCCACTTCGCCGGACACCCGATCGACGGGCTGGCGGTGCCCCTTCTTCCCCTCGATCTCGCCCGCTTCGGGGGCGATCATCACCGGCTGTGCCCCGGCATCGGCCACCGCCCGCCATGGTTCGGTGAGCTCGCTGTCTTCGTAACCGTCGGTCGCGACGAAGGCGACGGTCCTGCCCGTGAGATCTGTCATCTGCGCAGCCTCTCCTCGTGGGTCGGTCGACCCGTCCGTGATCGCCACTGTAGGTCGCCGCGCACCAGTGGTCTCAGGGGGTTGATCGAACCGAGCCGCGCTGTTAGCGCAGACCCTGCTCGCAGCGGGCAGCGGCGACGTCGGCCCGGCGAGAAGAAGGCATGATGGAGGGATGCCCAGGATCACAGCGCCGACCGTCGCGGAGCATCGCGCCCTGCAGCGTGCCGCGCTGCTGCGCGCCGGCGAGGAGGTGCTCGCGGCGGGCGGCCTCACCGCGTTCTCTCCGACGAGCGTGAGCGAGCGCGCCGGCATGGCGCGTTCCAGCTTCTACGACTACTTCCCCTCGAAGGATGACCTCCTCGTCGCGATCGCGATCGACGCCATGGAGCGCTGGGATGCCGAGATCGAGGAGGCCCTGGCGGGGGTGGAGCCCGGCTACGCGGAGCTGCGGGCGCTCGTCGACGCGACCATGCGCATGACCGCTGAAGGCAAGCACGCGATCGCCGGCATCGTGCGGGAGGCCGACCTCAGCCCGACCCGCGTCGACGATCTGATGGTCCTGCACGACGCCCTGCTGCGCCCGGTCACGCGGGTGCTCGGCGACCTCGGCGCGGCCACCTCCCACACCTCGGTCATGCTCGTCCACGGCGCGCTCGGAGCCGGCGTGCAGCTGGTCACCCACGGGGTCGACCCCCAGCACGTCGCCGACGACGTCTTCCGGCTGCTCACCCGCGGCGTGGTCGCCTGATCCGCGCCCGGGTCGTGCCGCACGCCACCCCCTCGATTTGGCTGATCGGCATCGGGGTGGAAGACTTGTCCTGACGTTCCGACAGTGTGTCGGCAAAACCTCCGGACCGAAAGCTCCCATGTTCCTAGCTCTGCGTGAGCTGCGCTTCGCGCGCGGCCGCTTCGCGCTGATGGGCACCGTGATCGCACTGATCTCGGTGCTCGTCGTGCTCCTCTCCGGCCTATCCTCAGGCCTTGTCAACGACGGCGTCTCCGGCCTGAAGGCCATGCCCGCCACGGCCTTCGCGTTCGACGAGGGGACGATGAAGGACAACGCCTTCAGCCGCTCCGTCGTCGACGACGACCAGCTCCACGCCTGGCAGGACGCCGACGCCGTCGGCGCGGCCGAGCCGATGGGCGTCAACATCGTCAACGGCGTGACGGACGACGGCACGCAGATCGATCTGACCCTCTTCGGCGTCGAGCCCGCCGGATTCCTCGCCCCTGAGGTCTCCTCCGGTGATCGGCTGGGCCGGGTGGACGGGATCATCGTGTCCGAGCCGCTGCGCGACGCCGGAGTCGAGATCGGGACGGTCGTGACCCTGGACCGGCTGGATGTCGAACTGACCGTGATCGGATTCACCCAGGGCCAGTCCACCTTCGGCCACGTCGACGTCGCCTACCTGCCCGTGGACACCTGGCGGCTCATGGCTGCCGGCATGTCCGAGCCCGGCGCTCCGACGGCCGACCAGCTCGACGCGATGGACTTCCCGTTCGCGAGCGTCGTCGCGATCCTCGCGGAGGACGGGGCTGACCCGGATGTCGCGGCCATCGACGCAGCGGCCGGCACCACCACCATGACCCTCACCGAGGCCTTCAACGCATCGCCGGGCTATGAGGCCGAGACGCTCACGCTCAGCATGATCCAGGTCTTCCTCTACGCGATCTGCGCCCTCGTGGTCGGAGCCTTCTTCATGGTCTGGACCATTCAGCGCAGCCACGACCTCGCCGTGCTGCGGGCGACAGGTGCCTCCAGTCGCTACCTGGTGCGCGACAGTCTCACCCAGGCAGGCATCCTGCTCGTCGGCTTCACCGCGCTGGGCGTCGCCGCCGGGGTCGGCATGGGGGCCGCGATGCCCGCCGCCATGCCCTTCGACCTCGAGTGGGGCCCCGTCGCCGTGGCATCCGGCCTGACCATCCTGCTCGGCATGCTGGGCGCGGCGATCGCCGTGCTGCGCATCACCCGCATCGACCCCCTGCGCGCCCTGGGAGGCCAGCGATGAACGACCACACGGTCCCCAGCCTGGAAGTGACGGATGCCGTCCTCGAACTCGGTGACGGCGAGTCCCGGGTGCGGGCGCTCGACGAGGTGTCGCTGACGGTGATGCCCGGAGAGTTCGTCGCCATCGTCGGGCCTTCGGGGTCGGGGAAGTCGTCGCTCCTGGCGATCGCCGGGGCCCTGTCGCGTCCCGACAGCGGCACCGTCCGCGTGCACGGCACAGACCTCGGACGGCTCTCGCGGGGTGCCGCCAGCCGGTTCCGGCTGCGCAACATCGGCTTCGTGTTCCAGTCCGGCAACCTCCTTCCCGCGCTCACCGCAGCCGACCAGCTGCGCCTCGCCGGCCGTCTCGCCGGCAACCGGCACGTCGACACCGTGAACCTCCTGGACTCGGTGGGGATGGCCCACCGCGCCAAGCACCGTCCCGGACAGCTGTCCGGCGGCGAGCGCCAGCGCGTCGGCATCGCCCGTGCCCTCGTCAATTCGCCGAGCCTGCTCCTGGTCGATGAGCCGACCGCGGCGCTCGACCGGCGGCGCAGTCACGAGGTGGTTCAGCTCCTCGCCGACCGCGCCCACGAATCCGACGTCGCGGTGGTCATGGTCACGCACGATCGCGACGTGCTCGAGCACTGCGACCGCGTGCTCGAGATGGTGGACGGGCGCCTGAGCGAGCAGGTCCTCGCGGTCTGACCGCGGCTCGGATCACTCGGCGTCGACGGCGTGTGGCCGGGTTCCGTCGCCATCCCCTCGGCAGCAACCAGTACGCATCCCCGCGCCGCCACGTCAGCGCCGACGACCATCCATGCGGAGCCACACCAGAATCGCCGCCGCCACCACTGCCACCGCGCCTGCCATCGCCAGGGCAGCAACAAGCGCGAGCTTGCCCGCCGACGTGTCCAGCGCAGGAGGACCCGCAGTGGTGTCGAGCATGCCCAGGGCGGTGATGAGCGCTGTGGTCACGTCTGACACGGTGCCTCCCGGGGTCTTGTCGCGCTGCGCTGTGCCCGCGTGCCGACCAGACTTCCCGGCTCACCGCTTCCACTGTACTGCGACAGCTGATCACGACTCGTAGACATCCGGGACACCGTCGCCGTCGGCATCCACATTTTCTGCGACGGTGATCCTGCGGTATCGGCGGTTGCGGGTGACGAGCAGGATCGCGGCGAATGCAGCGGCGATGACGGAGGCGAGAAGGATCGCCACCTTCGCATGGTCCTGGTGAGGATCGGCCGCAGCGAAGCTGAGCTCGGTGACCAGCAGCGAGACGGTGAAGCCGATCCCGGCGAGGAGTCCGACTCCGGCGATATCCACCCATCTCAGACTCGGGGCGAGGCGGATGCCGCGGATGCGGGTGGTGATCCAGGTGGCGGCGAGGATGCCCACCGGTTTGCCCACGACCAGTCCGACGAGGATGCCGACGGTCACCGGGTCGGTCAGCGCCGCTATGAATCCCTCCGGCCCGCCGACGGCGACCCCGGCGGAGAAGAAGGCGAACACCGGGACCGCGAACCCCGCCGACAGCGGCCGGAACCGATGCTCGAAGACTTCCGCCAGACCCGCGTCATCGGGGTCGACCTCGTCGCGTCGGCGGTGCCGGACCGGGATGGTGAATCCGAGGAGCACCCCGGCGATGGTGGCGTGGATCCCGGAGGCGTGCACGAACGCCCAGGCGACCATGCCGATGGGAAGGAGGATCAGCCAGGCGGCAGCGGGCCGGAGGTGGAAGAAGCGCCGATACAGCTGGGCAAGGGTTCCATAGAGCGCGATCACGGCGAGACCGATCAGCAGCGGCGGGATGACGATGGTCTCCGTGTAGAAGACCGCGATGATCACGATCGCAATGAGGTCGTCGACGACGGCGAGGGTGAGCAGGAAGATTCGGAGCGACCCGGGCAGGTGTGATCCGATGAGCGCGAGCACGGCCACCGCGAAGGCGATGTCCGTGGCTGTCGGGATCGCCCACCCGCGCAGCAGCTCTGGCGCCTGCGCCGCGATGGCCGTATAGAACAGCGCGGGGACGACGACGCCTCCGGCCGCCGCGGTGATCGGCACGATCGCGGTGCGGAAGCGACGGAGGTCGCCCGCGACGAACTCGCGCTTCAGTTCCAGGCCGACCAGGAAGAAGAAGATCGCCAGGAGGCCGTCGGCCGCCCAGGCGCCGAGGCTCAACTGCAGGTGCCACGGCGCGTACCCGACCTCCAGGTCCCGCAGCCAGAAGTATCCGGCCGCCCAGGGCGAGTTCGCCCATACGATCGCCGAGACCGCCATCAGCACGAGCAGAGCCCCGCCGACGGTCTCCTTGCGCAGCAACGAGCCGATGCGCAGCGCCTCGGCGTAGCTGCCGCGGCTGGGGAAGATCCCCCCGTCGCGAACGGCGTCGGCGGCGGGACTGCGGTCGATGGGTGCCATGCGGTCTCCGGGGTCGATCGGTCACGATGTCGACCAGACTTCCCGACGCACCGCACCCAAGCTTACGGGGACGTCCGCACCGGAAGTCGGCGATGCGGCCCCGCAACGGACTGCAGCCGCGTATGATCGACACCTGTTCGCGATGCGGACGAGGTGTGCCGGGAAGACTGGTCGGCGGCAAGAACGCGATGACCCGACCGAAAGGCGACCTGATGAACGCCACCTACCTCGTGCGCGGCGATGACCTCACCGTCCTGCATCCGCTCGCCGTCCGCCAAGCACCCGCATCCACATCGCCTCGCGCACTGATCTGGGGCGTCGACTTGCGTGAGTCCCCATCGCGAATGGCTGCCAAGCGCGAACTGCGGCAGGCGTGCCGTGATGCGTACACCTACGCCAAGTCGTGGCCCTCCGTCGTACACGTCGTCGTCGCCTACGCACAGAGCGCGGGACTGCCCTCGGGCGCGTGCTTGGCCACCGCGGCGCACTCCGCCAGCCGGGCGCACGCCGAGATCGAGCGGTCGCGTGGCCGGTATGTCGACGTCGTCGTGCTCGATGTCACGGGCTGCGAGAGCGGTGAACTGCTGCGCGACCGCGTCATGGAGGCGATCAGCACCCGCCCCGGTGCGGCCGGGGACGCCGCCCTGCCCTGGGAGGACCTCACCGCGCACACCATCCACGAAGCCGCGATGCAACAGACGTACTGACTGCGGGGTACCGCCCCTCACCGGGCGAGCAGTCTCGCCAGCCAGTCCACGCGCGCGGCACGGGCCCGCTGCGACACGGGCGCCTCCGGCGCGTAGGCCGTGAAGCCATGGAATGCGCCGGGCCACACGTGCAGCTCCGCGTCGCCGCCGTCGGCCCAGATGCGCCGCGCGAACGACACCGCCTCGTCGCGGAAGGTCTCCGCCGCGCCGACGTCGACGAACGTCGGCGGCAGGTTCCCCAGATTCCCGGCCCGCGCCGGAGCCGCGTACGCGGGCACATCATCGCCACCCTGAGCGTCGCCGAGCAGCGCGCGCCATCCCGTCTCGTTCGACGACCGATCCCACACCCCGAGACGCTCCATCTGGCGGGCGGACGCCGTGTCGTTCCGGTCATCGAGCATCGGCGCCATGAGCATGAGGCCCGCTGCGGACGGCATGCCACGGTCCCGAGCCATGAGCGCCGCCCCGGCCGCCAAGCCGCCCCCCGCACTGGCGCCTGCGACGATCACCCGGCCCGACGGGCACCCGAGCAGGGCGGTGCGGGCGATCGTCCACTGGATCGCGGTGTGGCAGTCCTCGACCGGCGCGGGATGCGGCGCCTCCGGCGCGAGTCGGTAGTCCGGCGACACGACCGCGAGCGCCAGCCCGTCTGCCCAATCGAGGATCTCGTCGATCCCGTTGCGGCTGTCGCCGGCGACCATTCCGCCGCCGTGCAGGTAGCAGATCACGGCGCGGGCGCTGCGGCCGCGCGGGCGGCAGATGAGCAGGGGAACCTGCGGTGCACCGTCCGCACCCGGCGCGGCGGAGCGGTCGAGCTCGAAGCGGCCTCCGCGCGTCAGCTCGCCGTCGTCGGGCGCCGAGATGGCGGGGTTGGCCCGGCGCAGTTCCGGGATGTACTCCGCGGTCACCGCATCCGGGGGCAGCACCCGTCCGATCTCCGTGAGGGCCGGGAGGAGGTCCGGATCGAACGGTGGAGGAGGGCCGATCCGGTCCTTGCCGGATGCGCGACCGGGGGCCGCGGTCACCGCGCCCGCCCCAGGTCGGCGACCCGACCGACCGCCGCGCGACGCACCGCGTCGCCGATCACGCGAGCGGCCCAGCGCAGGTCGTCCGGATCGTGCGCGGCCGACACCTGCAGTCGCAGGCGTGCCTGTCCTCGCGCGACCACCGGGTGGGTCAGCGGCACCACCAGCATCCCCTCGTCCCGCAGGCGGGACGCGGTCGCGCGCGCGACTTCCTCGTCGCCGAGGATGATCGGGATGATGGGATGCTGTCCGTCGGCGACCTCCGCCCCGCACCGGCGCAGCTCCTCCCGCAGGAGGGCGACGTTCTCCCGCAGGCGCGTGAGGGGCGCCTCATCGCGCTGCAGCATCCTCAGGACGTGGCGCGCGCCCTCCGCGTATGCCGGCGGAAGCGCGTTCGAGAAGAGGTAGGGCCGGGACGTCTGGCGCAGCGCTGCGATCAGCTCGCTGCGTCCGCTGATGAATCCGCCCAGACCGCCGAGTGCCTTCCCGAATGTCCCGGTGATCAGGTCCACCCGCCCCTCGACCCCGCACCCGGAGATCGCCCCCTGTCCCAGCGGGCCGAGCACGCCGACGCCGTGCGAATCGTCGACGATCAGCAGCGCATCGAATCGGTCGGCGAGGTCGCACAGTCGAGGCAGGTCCGCGACCTCGCCGTCCATCGAGAAGACGCCGTCGGTCACGATGAGGATGCGCCGCGCATCCCCGGCGTCCTCGAGCAGCCGACGCAGTTCACGCAGGTCGCGGCTGGGGTAGGTCGCCCGCCGCGCGCGACTGAGCCGGATGCCGTCGATGATGGACGCATGATTGTGCGCGTCGGAGAGGATGAGGTCCTCCGGGCCGGCCAAAGCGTCGAACAGCCCGGCGTTGGCGTCGAAGCAGGAGGTGAAGAGCATGCTCGCCGGCGTTCCGAGGAATGCGCTGAGCTCCGCCTCGAGCGCGACGTGGGGTGCGAAGGTTCCGGAGATGATCCGCCCCGCCGCCGCGCCCAGTCCCCAGCGCTCCTGAGCCGCGACGACGGTCGCGTGCAGGAGCGGGTCGCCGGCGAGCCCGAGGTAGTCGTTGGAGCAGAGATTCAGCACGTCGCGCCCGTCGGGGAGGACGACGCGCGGCCCCTGCCTGCTGCCCAGCGGCACCTCCTCGATGGTCCGGCGGCGGGCGGCGCGGCCGGCCGATTCCTCGTCCAGCTGCCGGGCGATGTGCGGTGCCAGCGTCATGTCATCAGCTCCCCGCCGTTGATGTCCAGTGCGGCTCCGGTGACGTAGCCCGCGCGGTCGCTGACCAGGTACGAGACCAGTGCCGCCACCTCCCACGGCTGTCCGAGGCGGGGCACCGGCAGCGACCCGGCGTACGCGTCGAGATCGAGGTCTCCTGCCAGGGACCGTGCCATCTCGGTCTCGAACAGACCCGGGCACACGGCGTTGACGGTGATCCCGGACGGACCCAGCTCCTTGGCGAGAGCACGGGTCAGACCGAGCACCCCGGCCTTGGCCGTGGTGTAGTGCACTCCGGCCAGAGTCGAGACGTTCTTGCCGGCGGTGGAGGAGAAGTTGATGACGCGGCCGAATCCCGCCGCGCGCATGTCGGGCAGGAACGCCTGGGTCATCAGGAACGACCCGGTCAGGCTGACATCCAGGACGTGACGCCACTCGTCCAGACTGATCTGCGCGAACCGCGAAGCGCGCGCGACCCCGGCGGCGTTGACGAGGATCGCCACCGGCCCCCATCTCTCCGCGACCTGCTCGCGTGATCGCGTCACGTCCGCGGGCACCGTCACGTCGGCGCGGAACCACGCAAGCTGGGGTGGGTGGTCGCCCGGCGCCGGTGGGAACAGATCCACCGCGGCGACCCGGTATCCGTCCTCCAGGAGGGCACGGGCGCACGCCGCCCCGAGGTTCCCCCGCGCTCCGGTGACGACCGCCACTCGCGGGGCGCCGGCGACGGGCGGGTCGACGACCTCCGGCGCGGGCATCATGACCGCACCCCGACGGTCGTGCCGGTGAGGTCCTCGACCGGGACGTAGCCGAAGTCGTAGCCGAACGCGTCCGGGCCGACCACCGCCAGCGCGTCCGCGCTGCGATAGCGCGGGTCGCAGGGGGCGGCTGCCACCGTCACCCGCGCTCCGAAGCGCAGCTGCTCGGTGGTCACCGGCTCGCCCGAGCGGGTGTCGAACACCATGATGAGATCCGGCGTCACCGCGGCTAGGCGCGGGGGTGCCGCAGTCGTGGTGTCGCGCATCAGCGCGACGAGATGCTCGTTCTGGCTTCGCAGGACGCACTCCTGATCGGCGTCGGCGCCGAGTCCGCGCATCGTCGCGGTGAGGTGGGTGAAGCCTCCGGTGGTGCGGGTTTCGACATCCACCACCTTGCCGTCGAACAGCCGCGTCCCGTCGATGAGCGCGAGGGCGGCGTCGATCGGGTCGGCGTGCTCGCGGCGCGCGGCGCGGACCGCCTGGCCGAGCCGCTCGGCCAGGCTGACGCTGTGCTCGACGATTGCCGATCGCAGGCGCGAGCCCCCGACCCCGGACAGCGCCATCAGCGCGGACGCGCCCATCTCCACGCACATCGTGCGCGCGAGCCGTTCCGTGTGCTGATCGTCGCGCCCGCGGAAGACCACTGTGCTGCCCCACTCGTCGCCCATCACCAGAGGGCTGGTCGGCACGCCGGCGATGGAGGAGAGCAGCATCGGCAGCTGCGGGAAGGCGCGGCCCATCATGTCCGCATCCACCATCGGCAGCCGCAGCACCGCGGCCGCGGCGATCGGGATGAGCGCGGCGATGCCCCCGATCTCCGCCGGCATGACGTGACTGACGGGCCGGCCGTGCGCGGCGGCGAAGCCCTCGACGATCGCCGGCAGGGGATGCAGCGAGGGAAGCTTCTCCTTGGCGACCGCGGGGGCGCCCATCATCGCGATCGGGGCAACGAAGCCCTCGGGATCCACCTCGGCGGGATCCAGCAGCGGCACCGGGCCGTGCTCGCGGATGGCGCTGCGTGCCATGAGCATCCCCAGCTGCGGGTCTCCCCCGCCCCCGGTCCCGAGTATCGCCGCTCCCACGGCGATGTCGGCCACCGCCGTCTCATCGATGCAGCGCATGAGCCACCTCCGGCGCGATCGTGCCCACTGCGCGGGCCTTGAATCTGGTCTGGGCGTCGGGCAGATAGGCCATCGCCACTTCCTCGACATCGACGATCTGCACCGTGTCGGGGTCCGCTCCCGCAGCGACCGCCTGTTCCGTCGCGGCGGCGGTGACCTGCGCGATCGCCTCGTCCCGGGAGATGCGTGCGAGCGACAGGATGCGCTCGCACGTGCCGCCGACCTGCGCGATCGCGGCGCCGACGGCGTTGGCGACCTCGAAGTGCGGCGGCCGGTGCACCTCGGCCACGCCGGGCAGACTGTCGCCGAGCAGGATGCTCCCGCCGCCGACGATCACGACCGGCAGGGGTGCGGCGCTGGTGCGCATCCGATCGGCGGCGTCGGCGATCGCGTGGTCGATGTGATCCAGGATGGCGCGGGCCTCGGCCGCACCGAGGTCCCCGACGAGGGCACGCTCACCGACGTCGGCGCGGCCGCCCGCGACGGCGACGTCGGTGGCCGTCAGCGTGTCTCCGCCGAAGACGAGGGCGCGATCACGGAGGCGGTATCCGACACTGCCGGGGCCGACCGCCGGGGCGGCTCCCGGGCGGACGAGGCTGCCGCCGCCGATGCCGAGCGAGAGGACGTCGGGGAGCCGGAAGTTCGTGCGCACCCCGCCGACGAGGGCCTCACTGCCGCTCTCCTGGGGGAAGCCGCCGCGGATGACGCCGATGTCGGTCGTCGTGCCGCCGATGTCGACGATGATCGCGTCGGTGAGCGCAGACAGGAAGGCCGCTCCCCGCATGGAGTTCGTGGGGCCCGAGGTGAACGTGGCCACCGGATGGCTCTCGATGTACTCCATGGTCGCGAGAGTGCCGTCGTTCTGGCTCACGTACACCGGGCACTCCAGCTCGGAGTCCGCCACCGCCGCCGCGAACCCGCGTGCGACCTTCTGGGCGAGCGGCCGCAGCGCGGCATTGACGATCGTGGCGTTCTCGCGTTCCAGCAGGCCCACCCGCCCCACCTCGTGCGACAGGCTGACCATCGCCTCGGGCATCGCCTCCGCGAGGATCTCCGCCACGCGTCGCTCGTGGCGAGGATCGATCGGAGAGTGCACGGCACTGACCGCGATCGAGCGGATGCCGTCGGCCATCAGCTGCGCCGCGGCATCCCTGATCTCCTCCTCGACGACCCCGGCGATCGGCCTGCCGTCGAACTCGACGCCCCCGTGACACAGGAACACGCGGGTGCGGAGTCTGTCCCGCACCTCGTCCGGCCAGTCCGCCATGGGCGGAACGGCCTGGGTGGCCGGCAGCCCGAGGCGGATCACACCCACCGGGCACAGTCCGTCGCCGTGCACGAAGGCGTTGGTGAAATGCGTCGTGCCGATCATGACGGCGGTGACGTCCTCGGGGAGAGCCCCCCGAGCGCGGAGCAGCTCCGCGAGCACCGCCCTGATGCCGGAGGTGATGTCCTCGGTGGTCGGACTCTTGGTCTTCGCGAGGACGACGCCGTCGTCCAGGAGAACACCGTCCGTGTTCGTGCCCCCGACATCGATGCCGATCCTCATGGCTGCGTCCTCGTCATCCCCGTCCGTGTCGTCACCGGCCCATCACCGCCATCAGCTCTTCGAAGCCGGCCACGGGCTTGCGCGGGGGCGACGGGTAGCTGCGCACCGAGGGCGCGAGCCCGATGCCCGCCAGCGCCTGTGCGACCGAGAAGGTCGCGGCGATCGGGTCGATGACCGGGATGGGGGTGCGACCGGTGGCGGCGAGGTGGTCCTGCAGCATGCGCGCCCAGCCGCGCATCCCCGTGCAGCCGAGGATGATCGCGTGGGCGCCGTCCTCGTCGTGTGCGAGTTCCGCCTGCCGCTGCAGTCGCTCCCGCAGCAGCTCTTCGGCACCCAGCTCCAGGACGGGGACGTCGACCGTGCGGATGGAGTTGACCTGGTCGGTCATCCCGTATCGGCGCACCAGATCGTGGAAGATGCCCTCGACGGATGCGCCCGTGGTCAGGATCGAGAAGTTCAGCGCCATCAGCGCGGCGACATGCATCGAGGTCTGACCGGGTCCGAATACCGGAATGCGCGCGATCTCGCGGGCGGCGCCGAGCCCGGGGTCGCCCATGCAGTCGATGATGACGGCGTCCGCTCCGGACTCCTGCGCGTCGAGCACGCCGCGCAGCACCTCCGGGACCGCGATCGCCTCGTCGAACTGCGACTCGATCGAGGCCGGTCCGTCCTGCAGGATCGAGACGCTCACCTCGGTTCCCGGCGCGGCGTAGTCGGTGAAGTCCTCGACCCGGGACAGGCCCGGTGTCGTGATCGGGGCCACGATGTGGATGCGCATGGATGTCTCCTGACTCGACGGTGGATGGGGTCGGATGCCGCGGCTCACGTGCGCCGTCGCGTCCAGGCATCCACGGCGACGGCGCCGAGGATTATCAGCCCCTTGAGGATGTCCTGGTAGGTGGGTGGCACCTGCAGCAGGTTGAACCCGTTGCCGATGAGCGCGAGGAGCAGCACGCCCAGGACGGTCCGCCACACCGCGCCCTCGCCGCCCCAGATCGACGTTCCCCCGACGACGATCGCGGCGATCGCGCTCAGAGCGAGCGTGGCACCGGTGTCGGCCTGCCCGGTCGACACCTGCGACGCGGCCAGCACGCCGGCGAGCCCCGCCGCGAAGCCGGAGAGCGTGTACGTGACGGTGCGCACGAGGCCGACCTTGATCCCGGAGAGCCTCGCGGCGTCCGGATTGCCGCCCGAGGCGTAGATGTGGCGCCCGAAGGTCGTGAACGCGAGCACGAGCCCGCAGATCAGGGCGAACGAGAGCCAGATGATGGTCTGGAACCGGATGCCGCCGACCTCGCCGCGACCGAGCGCCTGGAAGGCGGGGTCGGCGACGGAGACGAGGTATCCGCCAGTCAGCGCGAAGGCGACGCCGCCGATGACGATGGATGACGCGAGAGTCGCCACCAGCGGGTTGATCCGCCCGAAGGTCGTCACGAGCCCGTTGAGCAGTCCGACGAAAGCGCCGACGAGGACGCCCGCACCCAGTGCGAGCGGAATGGGCAGCGTCGCGGCGCATTGGGCGGCGACGACCCCGGCGAGGGCGAAGGTCGCCCCGACCGACAGGTCGAATCCGCCGGAGATCAGCAGCAGCGTTCCGGCGACGGCGATGAGGCCGATCGCCGTCGACTGGAACAGCAGGTTCCCGATGTTCTGGGCGCTGAAGAAGACCGGGCTGGCGATGCTGAGGAAGATGATGAGCGCGACGAACCCGTAGACGATCCCGAAGTTGCGCAGCGAGAGCGAGGTGACCAGGCGCTGCATCCCGGTCCTGGTGGTCACGGGCGCCGCCGGCTCGCCGGTCTCGCGCACGAGGGTGTCGGTTGCTGTCATGCTGCCACTCCTTCTGCTCCGAACGCCGTGTGCAGGAGCACGCTCTCATCCATCGCGTCGGCCGCGAACTCACCCGCGATCCGGCCGCTGCGCATCACATAGACCCGGTTCGACAGGCCCTGGATCTCCTCGATCTCGGAGGAGACCATGAGAACGCCCATCCCCTCGGCGGCCAGTGAGCGGATCAGTTCGTAGATGGTGCGCTTCGCGCCGACGTCGACTCCTCGGGTCGGCTCGTCGACCATCAGGACGGCGGGCCGCCGCACCAGCCACTTCGCGAACATCGTCTTCTGCTGGTTGCCCCCCGACAGCGCCGATACGGGCTGGTCGAGCGACGCGCCGCGGATGTCGACCCGGGATGCCGCGCCGCGCGAGGCCCGCGACTCGCCGCGCGCCGTCATCCAGCCGGCGCGGCTGAGGAACGAGAGGTTGGGCAGCACGATGTTGCGCCGGATGGAAGCCCCGACCAGAAGGCCGTCGTCCTTGCGCGACTCGGGCAGCATCGCGATCCCGGCGCGCATGGCATCGCCCGGCCGCGCCACCCGAACCTCCTTGCCGGCGACCTCGATGATCCCGGAATCGGCCGGTTCCGCCCCGAAGATCGTGCGGAGCAATTCGGTGCGACCGGATCCCACCAGACCTGCCACGCCGACGATCTCGCCGGCGCGCACCTCGAGCGAGACGTCCCGCACCGCGTCCCCGCGGCTGAGCCCCCGCACCGAGAGGACAGGGGGTGCGGTCTCATCGACGGTGAGACGCTCGGGGAACACGTCGTCCAGCGTCCGATCGAGCATGCTCGTCACCAGCGAGGGCACCGTCTCTTCCTGCGCGGGCGAGGTGCGCACGAGGCGCCCGTCGCGCAGGACCGTGACGGTGTCGGCGATCGAGAGCACCTGGTCGAGGAAGTGGGAGACGAACACGACGGTGGTCCCGTTGCGGCGGAGCCCACGGACGACCTCGAGCAGACGGTCCGCCTGCTCGGTGCTCAGCGCGGCGGTCGGCTCGTCCATCACGATCAGGTTCGCGCCGCGGGCCAGGGCTCGCAGGATCTCGAGCTTCTGCTGCTCGGCGACCCGCAGCGACCCGGCACGTGCGTGCGGGTCGAGCGAGAATCCAGCGGATTCGCACAGCGCATCGAACTTCTCCCGCTGCGCCCGGCGGTCCACGATTCCCGCGCGCGCGATCGAGTTGCCGAGGAAGACGTTCTCCACGACGGACAGCTGCGGCACGAGCGAGAGCTCCTGGGCGATGATCGTGATGCCGTCGGCGAGGGCCCCGCCGGGCGAGCGGTACGAGACCGCCCGCCCGTCGACCGTCATGGTGCCCGCGTCCGGAGCGTGGACGCCCGCGATCAGCCGCCCCAGCGTGGACTTGCCGGCGCCGTTCTCGCCGACCAGCGCGTGGATCCGGCCACGCTCGATCGTCAGGTCGATCCCGCTGAGGGCCTCGATGGCTCCGAAGCGCTTCCCGATGCCTCGCAGCTCGACATGCACATCCGTCGGAACCATCGGCTATCCGCTGTACTCGCCGACGAAGTCCGCGCCCTCGGGAGAGGACAGGGTCTCCAGGGTTGCGACGGGACCGAACGGCGACAGCGACGAGGAGTCGACGCTCGCCGGTACCGTCTCACCGCGCACGGCCTTGATGGCGTAGCTCGCGGCGTGGTATCCCTCCGACCAGGGCAGCAGCACGATGTTGGCCTGGATGACGCCGTCGCGGACGAGCTGGATGCCCTCCTTGGTGGCACCGGCCGAGATGATCGCGATGTCGTCGGACTTGCCCGCGGCGTCGATGGCCTGGACGATCCCGATGGTCATCTGGTCTCCCGGGCTCACCACGACGTCCACCTCGGGAAGCGCGAGCAGCACATCGGTCATCGCAGCCTCCGCGGGACCGGCCGAGTACTCGCCATCGGCGGAGGTCTGCACGGTGATGTTCGGATGCTTCTCGGTGACCGCGAGCGCGGCGTCCAGGCGGAGCTGCTCGGATCCCTGCGAGAAGCTGCCTGGCATGTAGACCACCAGGCAGGGGTCGATATCCTCACATGCGGCGACCGTGGCCTCGCCGAGCAGGGTGCCCTGGCTGGCCATGCTCTGAGCCACGACCGTGACCACACCGTCGACCTGGGGTTCGATGCTTCCCAGATCGGGCCCGATGTTGTTCCAGTCCGCGACGACGGTGATCCCGGCATCGACCGCGTCCTCGGTCACGCCCACGAGCGCCGCCCCGTTGACCGGCATCACGACGAACGCGTCGTACCGGCCCGTCGCGATGGCATCCTCCATCTGACTGATCTGCTTCGCCTGGTCGAACCCGGCGTCGAACACCGTCACCTCGGCGCCGAGCTCTTCGGCCGCCGCCTCGACTCCGGCCTGATTCGCCTGCGTGGCCGCATTCGCGGCGACGGGGTTGAAGAAGGCGATCTGGACGACCTCGGTGTCACCCCCCGGTTCCGTCGTCGGTGCAGTGCCCCCGCCTGCCGCGCAGCCGGCGAGCACAGCACCTGCGAATGCTGCGACACCGACGGCGACGCCTCGTCTGATCATCGTCACGGCTATGCCTCCACTTCGTCGTGGGGCCGGGAACTCCCGATCCCATACTGGGCAAATATGGACGGAGCAGACCCGATCTGTCAATCTTTTTTCCGAAAGTGGTATGTTTTTCTTACCAGTGGGCCCTTTCGCTTCCGGTGAGGCGAGGAGGATCATGGCTTTCGAGCCGCTCGACCGCGAAGAGAAGGAACCGGGATGACGCACCAGATCAGTCGCATCCCTCCCATCCGCACATTCGAGCGGGTGATCGACGAGATCGTCAGCGGCATCCGCCTCGGCGAACTCGACGTCGGCGACCACATCCCCAGCGAGCGCGAGCTCGCCACGGCGATGGGCATCAGCCGTCCGACTCTCCGAGAGGCGATCAAGGTCCTCGTCGATCTCGAGGTGCTCGAGATCCGCAAGAGCAGCCAGCCCGGGATCTACGTGCGCTCGACCCACCTCCCCCGCGAGCTGCTGCGCTCGAAGGTGGACGTGCGCGTGGACGAGGTGCGCAGCGTGCTCGAGGCGCGGCGGCTCTTCGAACCCCGCGTCGCGCACCTGGCCGCCGCCAACGCCGAGCAGCGCGACTTCGAGCGGATGCAGGCGACGATCGACACGCAGCGCCGGATGCTGGAAGACGGCACCTACGAGCGGGAGCCCGACCGGTTCACGGTGCAGGACGTCCACTTCCACACGCGCATGGCGGGTGCCACGCACAACTCCACGGTCATCGCCCTGATGAACACGCTGCAGGGTCGCCTCGAGTTCGCGCGCGACCTGGTCCAGCACCAGCACGACGTCCCCTCGTGGGTGATCGACATCCATGAGCGGACGCTGCTGGCGATCATGAAGGCCGATCACGACCTCATCGAGGAGGTGATGGAGGAGCACATCCGAGAGCTCGAGGTGGCGTGGGAACGCAGCTTCAGAAGCACCTACGTCCGCCGGCTGCCCGAGTTCCTCATCCCCCGCGATGAGCGCGAGGGCGAGGTGTCGGCGTCGGCGACGCGGGAGTGATCGCTGCGGACGGTGCGCCGGCGGCCGGTCGAGTCCACCGGCGCGCGGCGACGGTAGGCTCTGGCCATGGAGATCCGTCAGCTCCGCTACGCGGTGCTGCTCGACGAACACCGTCACTTCGGCAAGGCAGCCCGCGCAGCGTACATCACACAGCCTGCCTTCAGCCAGCAGATCGCCGCCCTGGAACGTGCTCTGGGCGTGGCCCTCTTCGAACGCAGTCCGTCCGGAACCACCCCCACCGCCGCCGGTGAGACGTTCCTGGAGCACGCGCGAGGACTGCTCAGCGGACTGCGCGTGCTCGAAGAGGACATGCGGTCGATCGCGGAAGGCAACGAGGGCGTGCTCCGGGTCGGCATGTTCGGTGCGGGGGCGGGCGAGATCACGCCGCTGCTCATCGACGCGTACCGGTCGATGTTCCCTCGGGTCGAGATGGCCTTCCACGAGCTTTCGATGACCCGGCAGTTCGACGAGCTGCGCAACGGGATCGTGGACGTCGCGATCGTCCACCCGCTGTGCGAGAGCGACGACATCGACTTCGATGTGCTGTTCACCGAGCCGCGCTTCGCCGCCGTCTCGGTGCGGAACGAGCTCGCCGACGCACCGAGCGTCGCCGTGAAGGACCTGGTGGGCCTGCCGTTCGTGCTCGCCGGGACCGGAACGCCGGGACCGTGGCGGAGCTTCTGGGCCTACGGCGAGAGCTCGGCCGCGACGCGGCGGGCGAAAGCAGAGATGCAGTCGATTGCGGAAGGCCTGTCGGCGGTCGCCTACCTCGATGTGGTCGACACGGTCCCGGCCACCGTCACCCGGTACCACCGGCATCCCGGCGTCGCGTTCGTGCCGGTCGAGGACGCGACGTACTCGTCGGTCGCCGTCGCCCGCCGCGCGAACGAGACCCGGCCGCTCGTGCAGGCGTTCTGCCAGGTCGCCGACCGCGTCGCGCACGAGCATCACGCGGTCGTCCCCGGCGCGGTCCGCCCCGGCATGCCCGGACCCTGACCACGGCGCCCACGCCGTGGCCCGGCCTCAGGGTTTCGTGCCGTCCCGGAAGATCTCGAGTCGGATGCCGGTGAGCACGCCTGCGTTGCAGTCGTTCACGTCCGCAGCACAGGCCGACACCGCGACGATCACGTCCCGATCCGCGCGCAGATCGACGTGATCGCCGGCGCGGCTGGTGGGAGGGAGGATCGTCATCCGGTTGTCGTCTCCGATCCGGGTGTTCATGAACGCGTTGAACGGATCGGTCACCCGTTCATGACCGATGCCGTACGGTTCGAGTGCCTCCGCCAGATGCTCCCGGCATCCGGTCTTGCCGCTCACGCCGAACACCCGCTCGTACAGCATCTGATTGCACGGGCCGAAGAGGATGTCGTGGACCCCCACGGTGTCGTCCACCACCGTGAGCAGCGGTTCGCCGGCGGCGGTGAGCAGGCTGTCTCCGACCCGGACGTCCACCCTGTCGAGCAGGATGCGCGTGAAGCTCTGCGAGAACGCCTCGCGCTCGCCGTCGGCGGCGAAGGCGACGACGTCCGCGACCTGGCTGCCTTCGACATCGACCACGCGCAGGCGGTCGCCCTTCGCGAGCGTCACGGCTCGTCCGGATGCCGGGGGGATCTCGATCGTCTCGGTCGGTGTCGCTTCGACGCCCTCCCTCGTCATTTCGTCAGCTCACTCTCGTCGATGGGCTCATGCGCCGGCGGCTCGTCAGCCGCCCAGTCGGGGCGACGCGCCTTCTTCCAGACGAAGCCGATCAGTGCGGCGATGAGCAGCAGCCATGGCAGATACGGCACGAGCCCGCCGGCATCCATCGTCTGCAGCCCCCAGTTCGCGACCAGCAGCACCGCCTCGGCGGCGAGCGCGAGCGCCGCCAGCGCCGGAGCGACGATCGTCACCCAAGGGTTGGTCTCACGCCGGGTGCGCAGGAAGTAGGCGATGACCGCGGCGGACGTGATCGCCATCAGGCTGATGAGCCCGAGGCCACCCAGCGAGATCAGCCACGTGAACATGTCGTAGTAGGGGTGCGCGCCGGCGAAGAAGAAGATCAGGACGACGACGGCTGCGATCGCGGTCTGCACCATCGACGCGATGTACGGCGACCGGTGCCGCGGGTGCACCCGTTCCAGTGCGCTCGGCGCCCAGCCGTCGCGAGCGAGCGAGAACTGGTAGCGGGCGATCGCGTTGTGGAAC
Source organism: Microbacterium sp. (assembly GCF_044508325.1). Classification (GTDB taxonomy): domain Bacteria; phylum Actinomycetota; class Actinomycetes; order Actinomycetales; family Microbacteriaceae; genus Microbacterium. The sequence goes on from NZ_JBIQHX010000003.1 coordinate 219,684, forward strand.
CCCAGGTTGGTGGCGAAGGTGCTCACGATGAAGAGGATGAGCATCACCGCGACGCTCCACTCGCCGAGGTATGCCGCGGCGGCGCCGAAGACGAAGTTCCCGGGATCCTCGAGGGCGACTGCGGCCGCGTCGTCGACTCCCCAGGCCATCGCCAGCGACCACGACGTGAACATGTAGAAGGCCGCGATGATGAGGACCGCGACGATGGCAGCGCGCGGGATCGTCTTGCGCGGCTCACGCGCCTCCTCCGCGTAGATCGCGGTCGCCTCGAACCCGATGAACAGCAGGAACGCGAACATCAGGCCGATGGCGGGCGCGCCCTCCAGGAACGCGCCCACCGAGAAGGGTTCGAGGCTGAGCCCCTTCGCGCCCCCCTGGAACGCGATGGCGAAGTTCATCGCGAGGATGATCGCGACCTCGAGGACCACGGCGACACCGAGCACCTTGGCGCTCACGTCGATGTCGAAGTAGCCGAGGATCCCCATGACCGCGATGCCCGCCAGCACCCAGATGATCCAGGGCAGCTCGAACCCGAAGTACTCCGCCGTGAAGATGTTGCAGAAGAAGCCGAACGTACCCCAGATGGCGATCTGGAAGACGTTGTAGGAGAAGAACGCCACGTACCCGGCGGCGCGGCCCATCCGCAGACCGAGGCCCTTTCCGATGTACACGTAGAAGCCGCCGGCACTCTGGATGTGGCGACTCATCGCCATGTACCCGACCGTGAACAGGATCAGCACGACGGCGACGATGGCGAACGCGGTCGCAGTTCCGGATCCTGTGCCGAGCCCGAACGCGAGCGGCAGTGCGCCGATCGTTCCGGACATGGGGGCGACTGTGGCGATGATGAGGAAGACGATCGCTGCGAGACCGATCGAGTTCGGTCGCAACGTCTTCGTCGCAGGGGGAAGTTGAGCCATGGCCGACATCATCGCCCACGGTGCGGCCGCCGACGAGATCGGATGCCCTATCGGGTGATAGGAGCGGCCTATCGCTGTCGCCCCTCCGCGGCATCCTCTCCGACGAAGCAGGACCCGCGCCGCAACGCTGAGCACAAAACAAGAGAATCCCTGACAAGCAGGGATTCTCGTGGCGGTGACGGTGGAATTCAAACCCTTGCGTCGGACTGCCGTTGGCGACGACCCACCGAGTTTCGCCTTGATGTGGCGCGTTCACGAGTGCTTGGGAAGCCGGTCGGCGATGCTGGCTGTCGTTCGGATCTTCTCAAGTTCCCCTGACAAACTCGGCGATCGGCGTGCGCGAACGCTCGGACGCAAGATCTCGAGCGCGGCGCGCTCGTCTGTCCAGCCGCGCGGCGTCAGCCGCGCAGGACTTCGATCCCGCGGTCGAAGACTGCGTGAACAAGGACATCTCACTGTCCGGGCACTCTCGTGCAGCAGACCGCAGCCCGTCACGACCGCATCTGGGTCGCCCCGCGGACGGAGGTCACCGCGCGGTTCCTTGCCTGCCGCCGACTTTAGCGAGCCGCAGGTACAAGGACAGCAGCATGGACGGGTAGGAGGAGACACCATAGATGAAGCAGTCGAAGCCGAACTTGCAGACACGAAGAACGGGCACCCAGGCTCGAGGCGCTCCCGCGACGCACGCCAAACTCGGCGGGCCGAAGTCACAAGAGGAAGTCACCGAGGCTGTGCGCCACATGCAGCGGCGAGGGCAGATACCTTGTCCAGAAGTGGCACGCGTGCGAGGCACAGGTGCCTTCGGTTTTTTGAAGCTCGGACGGGTGCCCTCATTCCGACGCGAAACCGGGGAAATCTCTCTCAAATTCCCACTTAGATAATCCAAGTGGGAATCAGGGTGAGTAAACTTGCAGTTATGATCGACGATCGCGTCTCCTCCTGGCCGCCCCACGGCGTCGAAACCCTGCCATGGCAGCAGCAGGTCCGCGGCGGCATCCGCGAGGACCGGATGATGCGCTCCGTCGATGCGACCGTCCCGCCGTTCATCCGCGAGCTCGACTACATGCCGCCGCTTCCGGTGATGCTCGATACGGAGAATGCGTTGCTCGCGGTCGCCCAGGCCGACACGGACGCCGAGGGTCACTCTGCCGCCCTGAGCCGCTTCATGGTCCGCTCCGAGTCCGCCGCGTCGTCCAAGATCGAACGGATCAACGCGTCCGCCCGCGACTACGCCAAGGCCCTCGCGGGCAACAAGAGCAACGCGTCCGCCACCAGCATGGTCGCCGCCTCCGCGGCCCTCCACGAGCTGATCACCACCGTCGGCGAGACCGGACACTTCGACCTCGACTCGCTCAAGAGCGCCCACCGTGCGCTCATGGCCGACGATCCCACGGAAGCCGACTACGCCGGACGACTGCGCGACATGCAGAACTGGATCGGCGGCAGCGACCACTCCCCGCGCAACGCCCTCCACGTCCCCCCTGCGCCCGAGCGAGTCGAAGAACTCATGGACGACCTGATCGCCTACCTTGACCGGGACGACGTTCCCGTGATGACGCAGGCCGCGATCGGTCACGCCCAGTTCGAGTCCATCCATGCCTTCACCGACGGCAATGGCCGCATCGGCCGCGCCCTCGTCGCCGCCGTACTGCGTCGCCGGCGCGTTACACGTAACGCCGTCATTCCCCTCGCCAGCGGCCTGCTCGCAAGGCGCGACGACTACTTCGCCGCGCTCGGCCTCTACCGCCAAGGCGACCCGGCCCCGCTCATCCGCCTGTTCGCCCAGTCCGCCCGCGCGGCCGCCGAATGCTCCCGCGACACCATCGCCCGCTTGAAGGCGATGCCCGAGGAGTGGGCAGCCGAGCTGAAGCCGCGTGCGGGATCCGCTGCGGCCGCCCTCATCCAGGCGTTCTACGACCACCCCGTCATGCGGACCGACGACATCGAAGCCGTCGCCGCCTCCACCACGGCCGCCTACCGTGCGATCGACCAACTCGTCGACGCCGGTTTCATCGAGGAGATCACCGGCCGCAAGAAAAACCGCGTCTGGGCGGCATCCGAGGTGATGGCGGAGCTCGACGATCTCGACCGCCGAATCCAGGCGGCCATGCACGAAGGGAACGACAGTTGATGGTCGTCGAATGGATCTGGGAGAAGACACCGGACGGAACCAGCAGGTTCGTGCTGTCATACGGTGAAGTGGCCTGACGTTACGGGGTCTCCAAGACCCTGGTCCACAAGTTGCACCACCGGTGGCTCGACGAGGGAGACGAGGCTTTCGAACCCCGATCGCGCAGGCCCGCATCGAGCCCGACGCGCGACAACAGCTCCCAACGCAAAACGGTTGAACCCCCTAAACCGGGGGTTCAACCGTTCACGATGTCCCGAGACATCACATGGCGGTGACGGTGGGATTTGAACCCATGAGCCCGGTGTACTGCCTGGGTGTCGAACCCGCGTTTCGCCCGGATTCACTCAGCTCGATGAGCTGTCTCGATCAGAAGGATCGGGTTCGATTTGGTTCAGTTGTTGCCACGGCGTTGCCACGTATTCTCAGTGTTGGGGTGTCAGCGTGAGCTTGAGATCGAGTGCGTCAGCGAGCTTGCTCAGCGTCGCGACGGTGGGGTTGCCCGCACCGGACTCGATCCGGCTGATCTCGGACTGCTGCACACCGGTGACAGCCGACAGCGCCGGTTGACTCAACGCCTTCGCCTTGCGGGCGGCATGCAACTGCTCACCAAGCTCGGCACGAGCCGCCATCTCCAACTCGAACACGCGCGCGGTGGCATCGTGAACCCGCCGCTCGTCTTCGGTCCACTTCTCCTTGGCTCCCGCGACGAGGTGCTCGAAGCTCTTCGCCATCCCGACTCCTTCCTTGGCCTCAATTATGTAATAGAACGCATAGCTCGTCAACGCCTTCGCGCCTCGGCTCGGCACGCTCCAAGCCCGTCAACGCGCTGATCTCCACGATCTTCGCGCAGACCACCCCCGAAGCAGTGCTCGCGCAATACAAGGCCGTGATCGACAGCCTGCGCTCATCGTTCCCCGAGATCAGCGCGATGCTCGAGGCCGCCGAGCCCGACCTCACCGGCTTCGCGGCCCTGCCGCGTGAGCACTGGCAAAAAGTCTGGTCCAACAACCCGATCGAGCGCCTCAACCGAGAGATCAAACGCCGCGCCGACGTCGTGCAGATCTTCCCTGACCGCGACAGCGTGACCCGTCTCATCGGCGCCGTGCTGCAAGAGCAGCACGAGGAATGGACCTACGGCGAACGCCGCTACTTCTCCGACATCTCCATGCGCAAGCTCGTCCACACCCTCCGCGACCACACCGAAGCGCCACGCCCCGAGCTCTACCTCACCGCCTGACCATCACCCATCACAGGAAGCAACCGGAGTGACACCACACCACTCAGTGTGAGTCTGGTGCTCGTCGGCAATGCTGATGGTCGTGCTCCTGGCTCGCTCAACCACGCCATGCCCCGTCCGCGGTGGCCGGGTCCCGTCTTGCGGTCGGGAGCATGGTCGGGACCGACCGGCGTGGCTTGATAGGAGCGTGGCGACGCCCCAACTGAGGTTTGCCCTCCGGGCCGGCCCCCTTCACCGTTCCCACTCTCGGATGGAAGGCGGCATATCCATGATCATGCTTGGAATCGATGCTCACAAACGCACTCACACCGTCGTCGCGGTCGATGATCTCGGCAGGCAGCTGGGCGTCAAGACGACGACTGCGACCACCAGCGCAGATCACCTTGATCTGATGCGATGGGCAGACCAATTCGGTGCCGAACGGTCTTGGGCGGTGGAGGACTGCCGACACCTGTCCCGTCGTCTGGAGCGCGACATGCTCGCGGCCGGCGAGAAGCTCGTGCGCGTGCCACCGAAGCTCATGGCGCACGCCCGTGACGCGGCCCGCACCTACGGCAAGTCCGACCCGATCGATGCGTTGGCGGTGGCTCGCGCCGCGCTACGGGAACCAAGCCTGCCCACCGCGCAGCTTGACCCTGCGGCTCGTGAGATCCGCCTGCTGGTGGATCATCGCGAGGATCTGACGGCCGAACGGACCCGGCAAATCAACCGACTCCGCTGGCACCTCCACGAAATCGACCCTGCCTGGGACCCCAAGAAGGGTGCCTTCAGCACGATGAAGCACCTCCGTCAGATCGAGGAGAGGTTGCACGCGATCGACGCGGTCGTCGCACGGATATCGGTGAGCATCGTTGAGCGGATCCGCGCTCTCACTGTCGAGATCAACGCGCTGGAATCTGAGCTGGACGACCGCACCGCCGACGTCGCGCCGACCCTGCGCCAGACCTATGGTGTCGCCGCGATCAACGCGGCCAAGATCATCGGCGAGGTCGCGGGCATTAGCCGGTTCCGCAGTCGACACGCGTTCGCGAAGCACAACGGCACCGCGCCCACGCCGGTCTGGTCCGGAAACCGCGACCGACACCGACTCAGCCGCGCTGGCAACCGGCAACTCAACGCGGCGATCCACCGGATCGCCGTCACCCAAGCCCGCTCGTTCGGCCCCGCCCGCGACTACATCGCCCACCGCCTGGAGAGCGAAGCAACCCGGAAGGAGGCCATCCGCTCACTCAAACGGAGACTCTCCGACGTCATCTATCGGGCACTCCTCGCCGACGCGACAACGCTTGAACCGACCGTCATGCCCCTCGCCGCTTGACATAGGAGAGAGGGGACTTGACCACGGCCAGTGCCAGCCCGGGTAGGAATCACTTCGGGGCAGGACTGTGATGAGTCACAGCCTCGCCAAGGCGGGGCTGGACAAGCTTCTGATCAGGTCACCGAGGTGGGCCGGGATGGCGCTGGCCGACCTGCTTCCGCCGGACAATTCAGTTCGAGGACACCGCTCACGCAGGTCAGTCACCTATTGGGTCACAGCAGTCGCAGCCGGCCAACGCCATCCTTCAGCAGCCGGTCCCGGACCAGCCACCTCAAGACTCACAGTCACCGATGTCCTGAGACATCACACGCCCTCGTTCCATTTCAAATGTGGGCAAAATGTGGGCACGAGCCCCTTCCGAGGCAAAGCAGAAGCCCCGCGATCCCAGTGTTTCCAAGGGCTCTCGGGGCTTCGACGCTGGCGGTGACGGTGGGATTTGAACCCACGGTAGGGGGTCACCCTACACGACTTTTCGAGAGTCGCACCTTCGGCCGCTCGGACACGTCACCGCGAAAAAGTGTACGGCACCCGACGGGGGTGTCGCCAATCCCCACCACGCCCGGCAGCCGCCTCCACCGGTGATCGAGAGCGGCCGCGACCTCCGGCATCCCGCCGATTAGGCTGAGCCGGAGCGAGAGGAGGCGTGCGTGTCGAACCACATCACCGCCCCGATCCTCGACGAGACCGGGTACGCCGTGCTCCGCCCCTCCGAGCAGAGGGTGGATGCCGCGGAGTGGCTCGACCTCGAATACACGCCGTGGCGCTCCTCCGGCATCACGCGCTTCGCGCCGCTGGCCAGCTATGCCGGCGAGATCGAGTGCAACGCGTTCTGGAACCACACGCCGCCGCGACCGGACAAGGACGGCGTGTGGGTGCCCGAGCAGGTCGCCAAGGCGCCGACCCTGACGGCCGCCGCCGCAGAGCCCGGGGCGAACATCGGGCGCTGCCGGGTCATCGAGCTTCGGCCCAACACCTACGCCGACGCGATCTACAACCTGCACCGCGACGACAACAACCGTCTCAATCCGCCCGGCACGGGGTGGATCGTGCGCGGGATGCTGAACCTCACCGACGACACCGACTCGGTGTTCATCCTGCGCGAAGACCGGTTCGACCCGGCAACGGAGGTGCGGATCCCGCTCCCGGCCGGCACGCGGCTCATCGTCGACACCGAGCGCCTCTGGCACGCTGTCTGGCACCGCGGCGAGAAGCCGCGCTACTGCCTCATCACATCGTGGGAGTCCGGCGCCGAGCTCCAGGCGTACGCCGAGGCCAACGGCGCGTCCCCGCGGTCGCCCTCCGCGCCGATCGATCCCGAGACGGCGACAGCCGCCGAAGAGGAGGTGCGCCGGCGCCTCGAAGAGCGGCGACGCGTGTTCTCGGCGCAGGGAATCGTCGAGCCGTTCTCAGGCCTCGACGGCCCCGCCGATGCGATGGATGTCGGCGCGCGACCGTAACCTGAGGGGCATGGCCGCTCGCAGACCCACCGCCCCCTTCCGGTGCACCGAGTGCGGCTGGACGGCCCTGCGCTGGGTGGGCCGATGCGGCGAGTGCCAGCAGTGGGGCACCGTGGTCGAGGCATCCGAGCAGACCGGCATCGTCCGCCGTGTCGAGCCCGTCACCCCCGGCGGCTCGCGGGCCGCGCGGCCGATCACCACCTTCGACACGAACGAGACGACGCGGCGGACGACCGGCGTCGGCGAGTTCGACCGTGTGCTCGGGGGCGGGCTCGTTCCCGGCGCCGCCATCCTGCTCAGCGGCGAGCCGGGTGTCGGCAAGTCGACGCTCCTGCTCGAGGTCGCCGCGCACAGTGCGCTCGCCGGCCGCCGCGTGCTCTACGCGAGCGCCGAGGAGTCCACGGCGCAGGTGCGGCTGCGCGCCGAGCGCACCGGCGCCCTGCACGACGAGCTGTTCCTGGCCAGCGAGACGGACCTGGCCACGATCCTCGGGCACGTCGACCAGGTCGAGCCGGACCTGCTCATCGTCGACTCGGTGCAGACCGTCTCGTCCGCGCAGTCCGAGGGGATCGCCGGACACCCCAGCCAGGTGCGCGAGGTGGCGTCGGTGCTCATCCGGCTCGCGAAGGAGCGCGAGCTGCCGGTGATCATCGTCGGTCACGTCACGAAGGACGGCTCGATCGCCGGCCCCCGCATCCTCGAGCATCTGGTCGACGTCGTCTGCCACTTCGAGGGCGACCGGCAGACGTCGCTGCGATTCGTGCGCGCGCTGAAGAACCGGTTCGGCCCCACCGACGAGGTGGGATGCTTCGACATGACCGGCACCGGAATCGACGAGGTGCCCGATCCCAGCGCGCTCTTCCTCGGCGGCGGGGCCGCGGTCGCGGGCACCTGCGTGACGATCGCCCTCGAAGGTCGGCGTGCACTGCCCGTCGAGGTGCAGGCGCTCACGATCAAGAACGGCGGACCCAACCCGCGGCGGGTGGTCAGCGGCGTCGACCCGGCCCGCGTGGCCATGGTGCTCGCGGTGCTCGAGCGACGGGCCGGCATCCGCGTCTCCGATCATGACGTGTACGTGTCGACGGTGGGCGGCGTGCGCCTGGTCGAGCCGGCCGCCGACCTCGCGATCGCCATCGCGGTCGCCGGTGCCGTACGCGATCTGGCTCCCGCTCCCGGTACCGCCGCCGTGGGCGAGCTGACTCTCGCCGGCGAGATCCGCCCCGTCACCCAGGCGCTGCAGCGCCGCAGCGAGGCGGAGCGGCTGGGTTACCGTTCTCTGATCGACTCGTTCTCCGAAACGCTGCGCGACGCCCTGCTCGCGGTCGCCGGAGGGGTCGGCGCCGCGGCCCCGCGCCCCGGCGACGGTGCGCCCGACTTCTGACCCGACCCGGTTCTGAACCGGGTCCAAGATCACAGCCAGCTAAAGGAAGAATCAGGTTTCCCTCAAGACACTCGTGCCGAAACGGATGTGCGCGTAGCGTGTCAGCATTCCGGAGTTGATGTGGCCTCAGCGCCACACACGGTATCTGGGGGCAGAAGGGGCCCTCTCGAATCCTCCATTGGGGACTGGACGACTCGAGAGGGCCCTCGTACTCTCCGCTCGGCTCGGTGCCGGTCGCTGGGGACGACTCCGGCTCTGACTGCTGGGGACAGCGACGAGCCGTAACCGCGGGAGTTGACTCCAGCCTATGGTCGCGCCACCCCTTCGTCTGTAGGCACTTCGGGGGACAAAACCCGCCTTTCCAGCCTTTCCAGACGGTTTTCAGCCCTTCCAGACGGTCTTGAGGTTGCAGAACTCGCGGATGCCGGCAGCCGCCAGCTCGCGACCGACGCCCGAGTCCTTGATCCCACCGAACGGCAGCTCGGGGTAGGACGCCGTCATGCCGTTGATGAAGACCGCTCCGGCATCCAGGTTCTCGGCGAACCACTCCTCCTCGTCGGCGTCGTTCGTCCACACCGCCGAGCTCAGACCGAAGGTGGTGGAGTTGGCGAGGGCGAGCGCCTCGTCGCGGTCGGCGACGCGGTAGACGGATGCCACGGGCCCGAACGCCTCCTCGAGGTACAGGCGCATCTCGGGCGTCACGTTCTCGAGCACGGTCGGCTCGTAGAACCAGCCCGGGCGGTCGGGGACCGTGCCGCCGGTGCGCACATGCGCGCCCTTGGCCACCGCATCGGCGACCTGCTGCTCGAGCTCGTCGCGGCCCGACTCGGTGGCCAGCGGCCCGATGTCGGTCGTCTCCTCCAGCGGGTCGCCCACCTTCAGGGCGGCCACCTGCTCGGTGAACTTCTCCACGAACGCGTCGTAGACGTCGCTGTGCACGATGAACCGCTTGGCGGCGATGCACGACTGCCCGTTGTTCTGGTTGCGTGCGGTGACCGCCACCGAGACGGCCTTGTCGAGGTCGGCGCTGGGCATCACGATGAACGGGTCCGAGCCGCCGAGCTCGAGGACGACGTGCTTCACCTCGGAGCCGGCGATGGATGCCAGCGACCGCCCGGCCGGCTCGGAGCCGGTGAGCGTGGTCGCCTTGACCCGCGGGTCGCGCAGGACCTTCTCGACCCGGGACGCGGGGATGAGCAGGGTGCGCAGCGCCCCGGCCGGGAAGCCGGCGCGCTCGAACAGGGTGTCGAGGTAGATCGCTGCCTGCGGCACGTTCGAGGCGTGCTTGAGCAGACCGGTGTTGCCCGCCATCAGCGCAGGGCCCGCGAAGCGCAGCACCTGCCACAGCGGGTAGTTCCACGGCATGACCGCCAGCACGACCCCGAGCGGGGCGTAGCGGGTGCCGGCCTTGCTCGCGTTGACCTTGGCCGGGTCATCGAGGGGCTCGGGTGCGAGGAACTCCTCGGCGTTGTCGGCGTAGAAGCGCAGGCCCTTGGCGCACTTGAGCACCTCGGCGCGAGCGCCGGCGATCGGTCGGCCCATCTCGATGGTGATGATGCGGGCGAGCTGCTCCACGTCCTCTTCGAGGATGTCGGCGGCCCGCCGCATCCACTCCGCCCGCTGGGCGAACGTCGTCGACCGCAGCTGTCGGAAGGCGGCGTCCGCCTGGGCGATGCGCTCCTCGACCTCGGCGTCGGTGTGCGGCTCGAACTCCTGCTCGGTCTGTCCGGTGAACGGGTTGACGGTCGCGATGGCCATGGCGGGCTCCCTGTGTGACGGGCTCGTGTGAGGGGGTCTGTGAAGAGATGGATCGCATCGAGTTTATCGATGCCATGCATGGCCCGGGGCCGGGCGCGGATGAGCGTCTCAGCGCACATGATGGAGGTGCCGCGATCAGAGGAGCCCGCATGCGATTCGTCGACCTGTCCATGCCGCTGGATGACGTCGTCCCCGTCGATCCGCCGTTCCTGCGGCCGAAGATCGACTACAAGGATCACACCGCCGGGATCCGGGACATGGAGGCCATGTACGGCATCCGTCCCGACCAGCTGCCCGACGGCCAGGGGCTCGCCGCCGAGACGCTCAACGTCACCACCCACGCGGGCACCCACGTCGACGCGCCGTGGCACTACCACCCCACGATGAACGGGGGCGAGAAGGCCTGGACGATCGACGAGGTGCCGCTGGACTGGTTCTTCCGGCCCGGCGTCAAGCTCGACCTGCGCCATCTGGAGAGCGGCCATCTGGTCAGCCCCGCCGACCTCGACGCCGCCCTCGACCGCATCGGGTACACGCTGCAGCCGTTCGACATCGTGCTCATGCACACCGTCGCCTCGGCCGCCTACGGCCGCGACGACTACATCGACACGGGGATCGGCTTCGGCCGCGAGGCCACCCTGCACCTGACCGGACAGGGCGTCCGCGTGGTCGGCACCGACGCATGGGGCTGGGACCTGCCGATCGCCGACAACCGGCGCCTCTTCGAGGAGACCGGCGATCCCTCGGTGGTGTGGGAGGGGCACAAGGCGGGCGCCGACGTCGCCTACTGCCAGATCGAGAAGCTGCAGAACCTCGAGGAGCTGCCGGCGACCGGCTTCACGGTCGCGTGCTTCCCCACCAAGGTGCGCGGGGCATCGGCCGGGTGGACGCGGGCTGTCGCGATCTTCGACTGAACGGGTCAGCCGCCGCCCTTTCCGCTGTTCCCGCTGCCCTTCCCGCTGTTCCCGTTTCCACCGCCCTTGCCGCTGTTGCTGTCGCTGTCGCTGCCGCTGTTGTTCCCGGGGCCGCGGTTCTCGTTCCCCGCGCTCGCACCGGACGCATCCTCGGCGACGCCCTCGTCGACGCTCGGGCGATCGACGACCGCCACCTCGACCGCGGTGTCGGCGGCCGGTGCCGGCTCCCCGGCGGGCGCCACCTGGTCGAAGCGCTGCCCCAGCTGCGCGCCCAGCGACAGCCCGACCTCCGACGGCGCCGCCACGGGAGCGGCGGCCGAGACCGCCAGGCCCACCCCGACGGCACTGGCCAGCACCAGGCCCGCCGCGGCCGCCAGCGCACCGGCGCGGCGACCCCGGTGCGGCGCCGCGTGCGCGACGGGGACGGGGAGGGGCTCGGTGCGCGGTTCCGTGGCAGGCGAAGGGATGCCGCGGCCCGGCGTGTCCACGCGGGGCCCGGTCTCCTCCGGCTGGGACGGATCCTCCCAGGGCATCAGGAGAGCCCGGAGCTGCTCGCCCGTGGAGCCGGTCGGCGCGCGCAGCTGACTGCACGCGACCGCCACCTGCAGCGCCGTCGGCCGACGTGTGGGGTTCGCGGCCGTCATGGCGATGAGAAGCTCGCGCCACTCGTCGGGCAGGTTGTCCGGGATCGCCGGGGAGGTGGTGAGCCGTGCGACCACCGCCTCCGGCCCCACCGCCGCACCGAACGCGGGGCGGGCAGTGAGCGCTTCGAGCAGAACCAGCCCGAGGCTGTAGACGTCGGCGGCGGGAGCAGGCGACTCGCCGCGGACCTGCTCCGGGGCGAGGTACGCGGCCGTGCCGACGATCATTCCCGGGGATGTCACCCGCGTCGCATCCAGCAGACACGCGATGCCGAAGTCGGTGAGCTTGGCGCGGAAGGCCCGGTCGGGCAGCGGCGAGGGCCACAGCAGCACGTTGGAAGGCTTGAGGTCGCGGTGCACGACCCCGTGGTCGTGAACGGCATGCAGCGCCTCGGCGAGATCCATGCCCAGCGCCGCGACCAGGTCGAGCGGCAGCGGGCCGTGATCGAGCCGATCGCGCAACGTGCGCCCTCGGACGTACTCCATCACGATGTAGCTGGGGCCGTCGTCGGCGATGTGCGCGTCGTACACCGTCACCACAGAGGGGTGGGTGAGCGCGGCGAGCAGCGACGTCTCCATCCGCGCCCGCCGGCGGGCTGCCGCCTCCATCTCGGTGCGCATGATCTTGACGGCGACGGTGCGCTGCAGCGCGAGGTCCTCCGCGCGGTACACACGCGCCATCCCGCCCTCGCCGATCTGCTCGTCGATGCGATACCGGTCGCCGAGGATCTCCCCCGACACCGCGGACGGCGCATCCACCGTCGTCATCGCACATCACCGCTCATGCCCGGGATGCTATTGTGCCGACCCTGGACCATCCCGCGGGTTGACATTCGCGCCGAGGCGTGCCACGAGCAGGCGATGCGCCCGCTCCGACCGCCCCGCTCAGTACAGCAGGAACTGCGCCGAGCCGTCCGATTCGACGCCCGCGATCTCGACGGTGAGATGGTACGAGGCTCCGCCGCCGGGTGCGGAGGGCCGGTCGCCCTCGCAGGTCTTCACCGATGAGCGGGTCCGGTCCCACTCCAGCGGCGCGGCGCTGGAGACACGCTGTCCGGCGGCCAGCAGCACGATCTGATCGCTGGGCTTGGACTGGCAGTCGGTGGAGCGCCACCAGACATCCGACCCGCTCGAGATCGTGAACTTCTGCGTGCTCGTGCCGACGTTCAGCGTGCAGTCGACGTCGCCGGTGTTGGTGAGGGCGATGGACAGCTTCGGCTTCTCGCCCGACCGGTAGGCCTCCTTGTCGATGATCGGCTCGACGAGCAGGTCATCGTTGGCGCACGCGGGCGTCGTCGTCGCAGTCCCGCTCGGCGTCGGAGCCGGGGTGGTCACGGGAGGCGAGGCGGTCGCGGACGGCGTGGGCTCGGGGCTCTGGCCGACGGGCACCGGCAGCGACAGCGCGGTCTGATCCGGGGAGGGGGATGCCTCCGGCTCAGCCTTCGGCGACTGGCTCGCCGCGCCGCTCCAGGGTTGGGTGATCAGCAGCCACACCACGGCGATGATCGCCACCAGCACGACCAGCACCATGAGCCGGCGCCTGCGGTACACGGCCGGCGAGTGCCGGCGGCGGGGCGGGGTCGAGCTGGTCATGCGCCCAGGTTAAGCCGAGGCATCCCCCGTTCCCGGTCGGCGCGCCCTGGTGGGCGGGTGTGCTCAGAGCAGCTTCAGCATCCGGGTGTTGCCGAGCGTGTTCGGCTTGACGTGCGCGAGGTCGAGGAACTCCGCGACGCCCTCGTCGGGGGAGCGCACGAGCTGCGAGTACACATCCGGATCGACCACCTGCTCGCCGATGGGGGCGAACCCGCGGCGGGTGAAGAACTCCACCTCGAACGTGAGGCAGAACAGGCGTCGCAGCCCCAGGCGGACGGCGCGCTCCTCCAGCTCGGCGACGAGGGCGCGACCGACGCCGCGGCGCAGCCAGTCGTCGGCGACGATCAGCGTGCGGATCTCACCGAGGTCCTCCCACATGACGAACAGCGCACCGCAGCCGATGAGCCGGCCGTCGGCGTCTTCGGCCACGACGAACTGCTGCACCGACTCGTAGAGGACCACCAGCTCCTTGCCGAGCAGGATGCGCCGCTGCACGTACGGGTCGAGCAGCTCGGCGATCCCGCGCACATCGCGCGTCACCGCGGGGCGGACGATGAATTCGCTGGGCACTCTTCAACCCTATGCCCGCGTCCGGAGAGCACGGATCAGCGGGCGATGCGCGATCGGCGGGGTGCGCCATCTGCCTCGCGTTGGTCCGGCTACTGGGTGGCGGCAACCCCTTCATTCGGCCCGACTTGGAGGGCGTCGCGAATGGCCGCGAGGAACCAGCGCTGCGCGTAGGTCTCGCGCCCCTTCGACTCGCGCTGCGACATGAGCCAGACCGCCGTCGACGGCGACGTGAAGGGCAGCCTCAGCAGCTTCACATCGTCTGCTCGGGCGAGTTCACGGAATGCATTGATCGGCACGATCGCGGCGTAGCCGCACTCGCCGACGATCTTCGGCAGCGATGTGAAGCCCTGCACCTCGACGTGCGGGGAGTCCGCGAACACGCCGGGCCCGATGCGTGCCAGGACGTCGGTGATCGCCTTGTGCCCGGCGGACTCGCCGACCCGCACCTCCGGAAGCCGGCGCAGATCCTCCAGGCGCACCTTCCCGTCGTCTTCGGTGAGACTGCCCGGCACCATGCATCCGTACTGGTCGTGGAACAGGATCTCCTCACGGATCCCACCCTGCACACGAGAGCTGGCGATCGCGGCGTCGACGTCACCCGAGGCGACCCGCGCGCCGATGGTGGTGATGTCCAGGCGCTCCGCCACCACGCGGATGCCTGGTCCCGATCGCGCCATCACCCGGAGGATCCGCGGCAGCAGCGCGGCTTCTCCGAGATCGGTGAGGGCGATCCGGAACCGCCGAGTCGAGCTCTGCGGGTCGAACCTCGTCTTCTCCTCCGCCACCGTGGCCAGCTGGGTGATCGGTCCTCCCACCTCCTCGTAGATGGTCGCCGCCAGATGAGTCGGCCGGACTCCGCTGCGCGACCGCACGAACAGCGGGTCGTCGAAGTGCTGTCTGAGCCGCTTCAACGCGTGGCTGACCGCCGGCTGCGACAGATTGAGCGCCTCCGCCGCCGCCGTGATGCTGCCCAGGCGATAGACGACGGTGAACGTGTGCAGGAGATTCAGGTCCAAGCTCTGCGGCATCCATCATATATATCGCACGAATAATGATGATGCTGAGTATTCATTTGACGGAGGTTTATACCTGACGTATGGTCATGGCTCCGGTACTCGATGGAGAAGGCGGGAAGCAATGGCGCAGGAGGTTGCGGTCTCCGAGATCGTCGGCCAAGTGCTGGCGGAGCTCGGCGCGCGCACGGTGTTCGGGGTCGTCGGGAGCGGGAATTTCCGCATGACCAACGCGATGATCGAGCACGGCGCGACGTACTACGCGGCCCGCCACGAGATGGGCGCCGCGTGCATGGCGGATGCCTTCTCGCGGATCACCGACGAAGTCAGCGTCGTCAGCCTGCACCAGGGGTGCGGCCTGACCAACGCGCTCACCGGCATCACTGAAGCCGCCAAATGTCACACGCCGCTGATCGTCCTGGCCGCCGACACCGCCGTGGGCGATGTCACCTCCAACTTCTTCATCGACCAGGACGCGGTCGCGGCGGGGGCCGGCGCCATCCCGATGCGGATCCACTCCGCGCGCACAGCCGCGGCGGACGCAGCCCGCGCTTACAACGTGGCCAGACGGGAGCGCGCGACGGTCGTGCTTTCGGTCCCGGTCGACCTGCAGGAGCAGCGCGTCGCGCGTCCGTCCGGACGCACACCCACCGCGCTTCCGCCGACCGCGGTGAGGCCCGACGCAGCCGACATCGAGCAACTCGTGACCCTGCTCGGCCGCGCGGAGCGACCCGTCGTCGTCGGTGGGCGCGGGGCGCGGGGCGCGAAGGCGGAGCTGCGAGAACTGGCCGACCTCACCGGGGCTCTCCTCATCGCCTCCGGCGGCGGCAGGGGGATCTTCGAGGGCCACGAGTGGGCACTGGACATCATGGGCGGATTCGCGACCGAGGAGTCGGCCGCACTGGTGCGCGAAGCCGACCTGATCGTGGGCTTCGGCGTCGCCCTCAACGACTGGACCACGCGCGGCGGAACCCTCACCGAGAATGCCGCTCTCGTGCAGGTCGACGACCGGGCAGCTGCCATCGGCAAGCACCGCCTCGTCGATCTCGGGATCCTCGGCGATGCGGCTGCGGTCGCCCGGGCCGCGTGCGACGCCTTGCGCGACGGCGGTCCTCGCGTCGGATACCGCACCCCGGACGTCGCCGAACGCGTCCGACGTGGACGCTACTGGCGCGACCAGCCTGTCGAGCACGTCGACGAGCCGGGCCATGTCGACCCGGCTGCTCTGACCAACCGGCTGGATGCGATGCTCCCCCTCGAGCGCGTCGTCTCGGTCGACGGGGGCAATGTCAACGCGTACCCCGGCGCGCACTTCCGGGTGCCCGACGAGCAGGGCTACTGCCTGCCCCTCTCGTTCCAGTCGATCGGTCTGGGGCTTGCCAGCAGCATCGGGGCGGCGATCGCGCGTCCCGACCGGCTGTCCGTCCTCGGGGTCGGTGACGGCGCGTTCCTCATGGCCGCCGCCGAGCTGGACACGGCCGTCCGCCTCGGACTCGGGATGATCATCCTCGTCTACAACGACGACGCCTATGGCGCCGAGGTCCACCTCTTCCCCGACGCCAGCCCGAAGGAGGAGGAGATCGTCCGCTTCCCGGACACCGACATCGCGGCGATCGCCCGCGGCTACGGCTGCGATGCGATCACGGTGCGCTCCCTCGACGACCTCGGGGGCGTCTCCGAATGGCTCGAGTCGCCCCGCGAGCGCCCGCTGGTGATCGATGCGAAGATCACCGGCCGCCCGTCCTTCCTGATGAAGATGGGCCACGACTTCACGGGCACGGGTGGCGGCCACTGAGCCGCCGCCGCGCCCCAAACAGCACAACTGAACACGACATTCCACGCACCGAGAACAGATCCATGAGATGAGGGAGTTCGCCATGGCCTTCAACCGAGTACGACACGCCACACGATTCGGAGTCCTCGCCGCGATCGCGAGCGCAGCGCTGATCCTCACGGCGTGCGGAGGCGGCCAGGCCGATGCCGGCCCCACCGAGGGCAATGGGGATGCCGCCGACCTGAGCGGAGTCATCCGGGTCGGCTACCTCGCGACCGGCTCTTCGCTGCCGCTGTTCGCAACAGCAGAGAAGTACGCCGACGAGATCGGCATCAACCTGGAGATGATCCAGGTCAACAGCGGCAACGAGTCTCTGACCGGCGTCGCCACCGGGCAGTTCGACGTGGGATTCGCCGGAATCGGATCCGGCGCCTACAACGCGGTCGACGAGGGGCTCCCGGTGCGCTACGTGGCCCCCATGCACGCCGGGTACCTCGAGGACTACTTCATCATCTCCTCGCAGCACGCCGACAGCCCAGAGGCGGCGGCCGACCTGGCAGAAGACATGTCCGACTTCGCCGGCCAGTCGTTCGCTGCGAACGCGCCAGGTGTCGTGACCGAAGCACTCCTGGGCTTCGCCTTGGAGCGGGTGGGCCTGTCGATGTCCGAGATCAACCTGGAGCACATCCCGTTCCCCGACCAGGTCGTCGCCCTGGCCAACGGCGGCATCGCCGCAGGCATCCTCTCCGAGCCCTTCCCGACGCAGGCGGAAGGCAACGGCGCCGGCTACCGCCCGTGGGAGACCCCGGACACCGAGCCGATGCCGTTCACCGGAATCATCTACAACACCGACTGGGCGGAGGCGAACCCGCAGCTGGCCGAGGCCTTCATGGAGGCGTATGCGCTTGCGGCCGCCGACCTCGCCGAGAACGGCTGGGACACGCCCGAGATGCTCGACCTCATCGAGCAGTACACCGGCGCCGATCCCGCCGTGGTCGCCGCGTCCCGGCAGCACCACATTCCTGCGGACCTGAGCGTGGACCTCGATCTGGTCCTGCGCTACCAGGAGTTCTTCATGGAGCAGAACTCGCTCAACTACGACGAGATCATTCCGGAAGAGCAGATCTGGGACTTCCGCTGGCGGGATGCCGTCCTGGGGAACTGACCGGTGATGCCCGACGCGAACATCAAGGTCCGCCTGGAGCACGTCACGAAGCAGTTCGAGGGCGCCGCGACCGTGACGGCCCTGGATGATGTCTCACTGGACATCGCCGAAGGGGAGTTCGTCTCGATCGTCGGGCCCTCCGGATGCGGGAAGTCCACGCTGCTGCGCCTCGTCGCAGGTCTGCACGAGGCCAGCAGCGGGACCGTGCGGATCGCTTCGAGCGAGCCCGATCGACCCAAGACCGCGATGGTCTTCCAGGAGCACGCTCTGTTCCCCTGGCTCTCCGTGCGGGAGAACGTGATGTTCGGCCCGCGCAACCGCAGAGTGCCCAAGGCCGAAGCGGCGCGCATCGCCGACGAGCAGCTCGCCCGGCTCGGGCTCGCCACGTTCGGCGACTTCTATCCGCATCAGCTGTCCGGGGGGATGAAGCAGCGGGTGGGCATCGCGCGGGCGCTGGCGCAGGACGCCGAGATCCTGCTCATGGACGAACCGCTGGGGGCGCTGGACGCGCAGACGCGGACTCTCCTGCAGGAGCAGATCCTCGAACTGCGACAGGAGTCGCAGCCGACGGTCCTCTACATCACGCACGCGATCGACGAGGCCGTGTTCCTCTCCGACCGGGTCGCGCTGATGACGGCACGGCCCGGCCGCATCAAGGACATCATCGACATCGACTTCCCCGCGGCGTCGCGGCGACCAGAGCTTCGCGGGACGGAGGAGTTCGCGGCGCTGGCGCAGGACATCTGGGAGCACCTGCGCGACGAGGTGCAGGCGGCGATGGCGATGGAGCGACCGTGACCTGGGCGGCGCTGCGCGGGAAGTGGGTGTTCCTGGTCGGCCCAGTCGTGATCCTCGGCGTCTGGGAGCTGCTCAGCCGCACCGAGATCCTGCGGCCGACCTTCTTCCCCCCGCCCACCGCGATCATCGCGCGCTCGTCGATCGTGTTCGAGGCCGGCCGCGACGGGATCCTGGACGACATCGGGATCACCGTCCTGCGGGTCCTCATCACGATCGTGCTCGCGGTCGTCCTCGGAGTCGGCATCGGCATCGCCGTGACCGCGTCGCGGTGGACCGAGCGCGGCATGGGCACGATGATGGCGTTCATCTACCCCATCCCCGGGGTGCTCTTCTTTCCGTTCCTCGCGTTCATCCTCGGGCGCAGCGAGTTCGCGGTCCTCATGACGGCGCTGGTCACTCCCCTGGTGGTGATGGTGATCTACACGATCGCCGGCGTGCGCGACATCCAGCCCGTCTATCTCGAGGTGGCCCGCAACTACGGCAGTCGCGGCATCCGCTTCTTCCTGCGTGTCATCCTCCCGGGCGCCCTCCCCTCGATCGTGACCGGCATCCGGATCTCCCTCGGGTTCTCTCTCATCGCGGTCATCGCGATCGAGATGGTGGGTGCGCAGGACGGCCTCGGGCGGTTCCTGTGGTCGAACTGGCAGATTCTGCGGGTGACCGACATGTACGTCGCCCTCCTGTGCATCGCGGTCCTCGGGCTGCTCACGTCGGTCGGCTTCGACGCGGTCGCCGACAGGCTGATGCCCTGGCGGACCGAGTTTCGGAGCGGATCGTGAACAGAATCGTGCGCAACGGGGCAGAGCTCTGGGCGATCCCGGTGCTCCTGCTCATCGTCTGGGAGATCGCGACCCGCACCGGGCTCCTCGACCCGCGCTTCTTCATCCCCATGGGCGACGTCGTCCTGACGACGATCGACCAGCTGTTCAACGGCAGGCTCGGCAGCGACCTGCTGATCACTCTGGGCCGTCTGGGCCTCGCCTTCGCGCTCGCGGCAGCGACCGGGATCGCCTTGGGCATCGCCTCCGGCAATTGGCGCGTCGTGGAGTGGCTGACCCGCCCCATCACCGACACGATCTATCCGCTCCCGAAGATCGCGATCCTGCCGCTGTTCATCATCATCGTGGGGCGCGGCGAGTTCGCCTTCGTCCTCACCGCCTTCGCGACGGCGTTCTTCCAGATCACCATCAGCACGCGCTCGAGCGTGCGCAACGTCGACCCGGAGCTGCTGGAGGCGGGGCGGAACTTCGGCGCCCACGGCATCCGCTACTTCACCCGGCTGCTCTTCCCCGCGATCGCTCCCGCGGTCTTCAACGGTCTGCGACTCGGGATGGCCACGTGCCTCATCACCCTCGTCGCGGCCGAGTTCGTGGGCGCGGACTCCGGGCTGGGGTCGATGATCTATCGGGCCGGCCAGCAGTTCGCGATGGATCAGGTCTATGCGGGCCTGGTCATCGTCGGCGTCATCGGGCTGCTCGTGAACCTGCTGTTCCGCGCGGCCGAGCCGCTCCTGCTGCCCTGGCAGAAGCGGCATTCGGCCGGCGGGACGAGCATCATCGCCGGCGGCGCCTGAGCGTCAGGCGTTCGCCGCGAGGTCGGGCGTCGCCGTGATCTCACCGGCTGACGCCACGCCCACCGCGACCTTCTCGCCGCGGGGACCGTGCTCGAAGGTGAACTTGCCGTTCTCCACGTCGACCTTCACATGGTCGCCGGAGTCGAGCTCGCCGTGCAGGATCTTCTCGCTGAGCAGGTCCTCCACCTCACGCTGCATGGCACGTCGCAGCGGCCGCGCACCGAGCGACGGGTCGAAGCCGATCTCGATGAGACGCTCCTTGGCGGCCTGCGACAGTTCGATGGTCATGTCGCGGTCGAGCAGGCGGTCGCTGAGGCGCTTGGTGAACAGATCCACGATCTGCACGAGCTCGTCCTTCGACAGCTGCGGGAACACGATCACGTCGTCGAGGCGGTTCAGGAACTCCGGCTTGAAGTTGCGCTTGAGCTCCTCGTCGACCTTGCCCTTCATGCGCTCGTACGAGGTCGTCGAGTCGCCCTCGACCTGGAACCCGACCGGGCCGCCGGCGATGGCCGACGAGCCCAGGTTGGTCGTCATGATGATGACGGTGTTCTTGAAGTCGACGACGCGGCCCTGACCGTCGGTCAGCCGGCCCTCCTCGAGGATCTGCAGCAGCGAGTTGAAGATGTCGGGGTGGGCCTTCTCGATCTCATCGAACAGCACGACCGAGAACGGCTTGCGACGCACCTTCTCGGTGAGCTGACCGCCCTCCTCGAAGCCGACGAACCCCGGAGGGGCACCGAACAGCCGCGAGACGGTGTGCTTCTCACCGAACTCCGACATGTCGAGCGAGATCAGCGCGGTCTCGTCGTCGAAGAGGAACTCCGCAAGGGCCTTGGCGAGCTCGGTCTTTCCGACGCCGGTGGGCCCGGCGAAGATGAACGAGCCCGACGGGCGCTTGGGGTCCTTGAGGCCGGCACGCTGGCGGCGGATCGTGCGCGACAGCGCGTTGATCGCCTCGTCCTGCCCGATGACGCGCTCGTGCAGCGCCTTCTCCATGAAGACGAGCCGGCTGGACTCCTCCTCGGTGAGCTTGAAGACGGGGATGCCGGTGGCCTGTGCGAGCACCTCGGCGATGAGTCCCTCGTCCACTGTGGCGTGCGTGGCGACGTCACCAGACCGCCACTGCTTCTCGAGACGCAGCCGCTCGGCGAGCAGGCTCTTCTCCTCGTCGCGCAGGGCGGCGGCCTTCTCGAAGTCCTGGTCCTCGCTGGCCTGCTCCTTGTCCTGGCGGACCTTGGCGATCTTCTCGTCGAACTCGCGCAGCTCGGGCGGGCTCGACAGGATCGACAGGCGCAGCCGGGCACCGGCCTCGTCGATCAGGTCGATGGCCTTGTCCGGCAGGAAGCGGTCGCTCACGTACCGGTCGGCGAGATTGGCCGCGGCGACGATGGCGCCGTCGGTGATCTGCACCTTGTGGTGCGCCTCGTAGCGGTCGCGCAGCCCCTTGAGGATGTTGATCGCGTGCGGGAGCGAAGGCTCGGCCACCTGGATGGGCTGGAAGCGGCGCTCCAGCGCGGCATCCTTCTCGAAGTGCTTGCGGTACTCGTCGAGCGTGGTCGCGCCGATCGTCTGCAGCTCGCCGCGGGCAAGCAGCGGCTTCAGGATCGAGGCGGCGTCGATCGCGCCCTCGGCGGCGCCCGCACCGACCAGCGTGTGGATCTCGTCGATGAAGACGATGATGTCGCCGCGGGTGCGGATCTCCTTGGTGACCTTCTTGAGTCGCTCCTCGAAGTCGCCGCGGTAGCGCGAGCCGGCGATGAGCGAGCCGAGGTCGAGCGAGTAGACCTGCTTGTCCTTCAGCGTCTCGGGCACCTCGTTCTTCACGATCGCCTGCGCGAGGCCCTCGACGACGGCGGTCTTGCCGACGCCGGGCTCGCCGATGAGGACCGGGTTGTTCTTCGAGCGGCGCGACAGGATCTGCATGACGCGCTCGATCTCCTTCTCGCGCCCGATCACCGGGTCGAGCTTGTTCTCGCGCGCGGCCTGCGTGAGATTGCGGCCGAACTGGTCGAGGACCGCCGAGCCGCCCTGGGCGGCCTGCGGGTTCTCGTGGGCGGCGCCGGAGACGGCGGCCGGCTCCTTGCCCTGGTAGCCCGAGAGCAGCTGGATGACCTGCTGGCGCACCTTGTTGAGGTCGGCGCCGAGCTTGACGAGCACCTGGGCGGCGACTCCCTCACCCTCGCGGATGAGGCCGAGCAGGATGTGCTCGGTGCCGATGTAGTTGTGGCCGAGCTGCAGCGCCTCGCGCAGCGACAGCTCGAGCACCTTCTTGGCGCGGGGCGTGAACGGGATGTGGCCGGTCGGCTGCTGCTGCCCCTGGCCGATGATGTCCTGCACCTGCTCGCGCACGGCGTCCAGCGAGATGCCGAGGGACTCGAGCGCCTTGGCGGCGACTCCCTCTCCCTCGTGGATCAGTCCCAGCAGGATGTGCTCGGTGCCGATGTAGTTGTGGTTGAGCATCTTCGCCTCTTCCTGGGCGAGCACAACCACGCGACGGGCACGATCCGTGAATCTCTCGAACATCGTCGACTCCTTCAGGCGCACTTCTGGCGCCTACCTCGAGGGTAACGAGCGGGGGGACGCCGATTGCCGCTGTTCGCCATCGGCATAGCGCCGCGCGACCTGGGCGCGGTGGTGTTCAGCGGTCGCCGAGGATCGTCGTCGAGCCGCTGATCTGGGCGCCGGCGAACGTGAGGGTGACGTCGTCCTCGTCGCGGAATCCCTCCGGTGCGGCGGCGACTGCGACGCGCGGAGCCATGTCCATGGTGCAGACCTGGTCCTCGGGGAGGTCGGCGAACGTCAGGGCGAGGGCATCGTCTCCGGCCGCCTCCACCGCGGCAACAGTCGGAGCACACGACGAGGAGCCCCAGGTGAGCACGACGAAGCCCGTCGCGTCGAACCACCCCGCGCTGGGGGTGTAGTCGGTGCTCTCCCCCGGTATTCCGGTGAGATCGTCCTCATCGTCGAGCATCGTGGCGCCCTCGAGGGCGCCCGTGACCACGATGGTGAGCTCGCCCGTGATGTCGACACCCGCCGGGAGGGCGACGTACGTCGCCTGGGGCACGTAGTCCATCGTGCAGGGGCCGTCCTCCCGCTCGGAGATCACCACGGTGACCGACGACCCCTCGCCCTGCACGTCATCGACCGTGGGAACGCACGTGGAACTGCCGTATGTGACCAGAGCGATCGCGCGCCCGGCATCGAGCCACGCGGCATCCAGCTCCGACGCCTCGGTGGTCTCCTGCGCGGGCGCAGGCGGTGGCGGCGACGACTCGGGTACCGCGCCGGTCGGGGTCGCGCAGGCGCTCAGCATCAGGCCGGCGGTGATCGCGGCCGCGACGGCCACCACACGCAGAGTCTTCATGCCCCCGATCCTGCCGGATGGCGAATGGAGAAATGCGGGGAAGTCCATCACGAATCGGTGACGACAGGCATCCCACCCCGGCGAGGCCACCGCCGGGACGGCGCGGATAGACTGCCCGGGACGCGCAGGCGCGCGTGACGATCGCGATCGGCTGGGAGACATGGGTACGGGGACGACGCGAGCCAGTCTGCGCAAGCAGCTGGGCGTGATGCTTCGGATGGCGGGGGCCCATCCGCGGCGCTGGGTCGCGACCGCCGTGGCGGCGTCTGTCGCACTCGCCGCGCTCGACACGCTCGGCGTCGCGGCGATGGTGCCGCTCATGCAGCTGACGACGGGATCGACCTCGGGCCCGGTGCTCGAATGGCTCTCGGATGCCCTGGGGACGTCATCGGTTCAGGTGCTGCTGCCGGTCGTTGCGGCATTCGTGGCGGGTGCCTTCATCTTGAAGAGCGTCGGCGCGCTCGGGTTCCGCTGGTGGCTGCTGGGACGCACCACGCGGGTCTCGGCACGATCGTCGATCGAGCTCATGCGACGCTACGTCCTCGCTCCGTACAAGGCCCACCGCACCCGACGCATCAGCGAGATCTACCGCAACATCAACGACGCGACAGCCCAGGCCGCCAGTGTGCTGCTCGCGACAGTGAGTCTGTTCTCGGACATCCTCGTGCTGATCGCGATCACCGGGGTTCTGGCGCTCACCTCCCCCATCGTCACCTTGTTCACGGTCGCGCTGTTCAGTGTGCTCGTGCTCGGCGTGCAGCGGATGCTGCGTCGTCGGCAGGTCCGGATCGGGGAGGAGTCCGCCCAGGCCCGGCTGGAGGCCTGGCAATACCTCATGCCCGGCCTCGACGGGTTCCGTGATGCGCGGGTGACCTCATCGGCGGGCGTCTTCGTCGACGGTTTCCGACGTGCACGGATGCGGGTGGCCGGCCTCAATCGTCAGGTGTCGATCCTCGCCGACATGCCTCGGTACATCCTCGAGATCGGGTTCGTGTTCGCGATCCTCGGCATCTCCGTCATCCTGTTCGCCACAGGAACACCGGCAGAGGCGCTCACCGTGCTCGGAGTCTTCGCCGCCGCCTCCGTCCGTGCGCTGCCCACGCTCACGCGCCTCAACTCCGGTTTCGCCACGGTGCGCACGGGTCAAGCGGGACTGCGGATCATCTCGGAGGCCGTCGCCCAGCTCGATGCCGAGGGCATGCACGACGAGACCCCCCGCAGCGACGACGAATACGCCGGCGACATCGTGCTCCGAGACGTCAGATTCCGGTATCCGGATGGCGACCAGTCGGTGCTCGACGGGATCTCGCTCGTGATCCGCCAGAATCGCACGACGGCGTTCGTGGGATCCAGCGGCGCCGGGAAGAGCACCCTCCTCGACCTGGTCCTCGGGCTGCTCGAGCCGACCGAAGGCGCCATCGAGTGCGGGGGCCGATCACTGTCCGATGATCTGGCCGCGTGGTATCGGGGGATCGGGCTCGTCCCTCAGGATGTCTTCCTCGTCAATGACACGATCATCGCCAACATCGCCTTCGGGGTCAGGCCCGGCGACGTCGATCACCAGCGGGTGCGTGAAGTCGTGCAGATGGCCCAGCTGAATGACACGATCGCCTCTCTGCCGGACGGGCTCGACACCGTCGTCGGCGAACGGGGGGTGCGCCTGTCCGGGGGGCAGCGACAGCGCCTCGGCCTCGCCCGCGCGCTGTACCGACGACCGCGTGTCCTGGTGCTGGACGAGGCGACCTCCGCGCTCGACAACCTCACCGAGCACGAGATCGCCAGCACCCTGACCGAGCTGCGGGGGAGCATGACCATCCTCATCGTCGCGCATCGACTGTCGACGGTGCGCCACGCAGACACGCTCGTCTATCTCGCTGACGGACGCGTGGAGGCGGAGGGGACGTTCGAGGCCGTGCGCGCGCAGAGCGCCGACTTCGCGCGGCTGGTGGAGCTCGGCGAGCTGACCTGACTACCGGCCTGACATGGTCCATGCCGCGCCCAGGATCGCGTCCCACGACGAGGGTGTGAACCGGAATCTTCCCGCCCGCGGCGTGAAGGTCATCTCACCGAAGACGATGCGACCGTGCACGTTGTAAAGATCGACTCGCACGAAATCAATACCCCTGGCCAACGCAGCCGCGACCTCGCGCATCTCGGCCAGGTTCTCCGGCCTCTCGATCGCGGCAGACCGCCCGAAGTCCTCGAAGTCCAAGTCGAGCGGATTCCAGTCCGGGTCGACGAAGTACATCAGATCGTGACGACGATCAGCGACCTGGATCACGACGGGCGTTCCGTCGAAGCACCAAAGCCGGTAGTCCAGCGGCCCGTTGTCCCGTCCATCGTCGAGCAGCTCCTCGACGAGGATCCTGGGGTGGACATCGAAGTACTGATATTCGCGACTGACCCAGTAGTAGTTCTGCTTCAGCCAGGACCTGAGCTGCTGAACCACTGCGGCCTCATCGATCGGGCCGCTCACGGTGATCGTCTGCCCCGACGCATGATTGGTCTTGATCACGTACCGGTCGGGAAGCTCCCGGAAGGGGATCTTCGCTGGATCGACACCATGCCAGTGCAGGGTGGTCAGGTACTTGTCCCCGACGACTCGTGCCACGTGTTCGCGCACCTGGAACTTGTCGACGAGCGCAGTGAATTCGGTGCTTCGCGATCGGTTCATCAGCACCATCCGGCGGAACAGCTTCTCCGAGAAGCCCTGCGGATGCCGCACGTCCAGGTCGCGGCCGGAGATGTCGCGGTACGTGTTCCTGAGGATCCGCTCGCCCTCCCAGCGGCGCAGGGCCCTTCGCCTGAGGTCCCGCAGACGCCGCACGGCTCTGGTCAATCCCGGTACTCGCGCCAGTCGGCTTCTCAGCTGACCTCGGGCGGGATCCGGTGCCGCTCGATCAGCCATCTGCTGTCCCGGGCATACAGACGCACTCCTCTGTCGTCCGCTGCGACGACCGTCGACGACGCGGCCGGTTCGCGGGTGTGCACGACATAATAGGTGCCCACCCGACAGTGAGGACGGAATTGAGGCTGTGAGCGGGATCACCACGAGTCCTCCGGAACGCACATCGGTGCTCGGGCGCACACGCGTGTCCAGCGACGTCGAGGGTGGCCCGACGCTGTGGTTCGAAATTCCCGAGGAGCACGCGCATCTGCTGAGCGATCGCGCAGACTTCGTCGCGATCGGGCTCTTGCTGCCGGCGATGCCCTATCGGCGCGATCTGCACGTGGGAGGCTCGGTCACAGACACCCTGCTGCAACGCCTCAACGGCGACGTTCAGGACCTCATGCATGCCGCAGCGCGCGACTTCCACAGAGTGCGCGTGACGGCCGATGCTTCGATTCCGGCATCGAGCACCGCCGAAGGAGTCGGGACAGGATTCTCGGGCGGCATCGACTCCCTGACCGTCCTGCTGACGTATGCCCTCTCGGACGACGTTCCCCCTGCGCTGCACCTGACGCATCTCTTGTACAACAACGTCGGGTCGCATGCAGAGGGGGGGCGTGAACTCTGGCGTCGGCGCTACACGCGTTGGCGGAGGCGGCGGCCGAGATCGGGCTGCCGTTCGTGCCCGTCGACAGCAACATCGAGGAGCATTTCCCTCGGATGGGCTTCCTGGAGACGGTGTCGTTCCGCAACTGCGCGGTGGCCCATCTTCTCGGCGGCGGAATCGGGCGCCTGGTGTACGCCTCCGGGTTCACCTACGCAGACGTGCGGATGCCGGACCACGGTGAGATCTCACGCATCGACACGGTCCTTCTCCCACTGCTGTCGACGGGATCCGTCACGCTGGAGCCGGCGAATGCCGCCTTGACCCGCGTGCAGAAGACACTCGCCATCGCCGACCGGCCCGAGCGGCGATGGCTCGACGTGTGCGTCGCGCCTGACGAGGACGTCACGAACTGCTCGCGGTGCTGGAAGTGCATGCGCACCATGCTGACCCTCGACATCGCGGGGCGGCTCGACGAGTTCTGCCCGACGCCGTTCCGACGTGAGCCGTACAGTGCTCGACTGCCGTCCTATCGCGCCGAGGTCCTCGCATCCACTGACCCGCAGTGTCGCGAGATCGTCCGGCTCGCCGCAGACCGGGGATGGCGTTGGGGGACTGCGGCGCACCTCAGGGCGATCGTGCTGCGACTCCGAGCGCGCATCCACGCGGCCGCACGAAAGCTCGTCAGGAAGGTCAGGCGACGGCTGCCCAGACTCTGGCGTGCCCCGCGGCCGACCGCTCCCAGGTGAACTCTGCTGCACGCGCGCGGCCCGCCGTCACCAGCTCAAGAACCGCCGACCCGCCGCCCACCGCATCGAGCAGTCCCTCGGCAAGTCCACCAGGGGTGGGGCTGACGAGGATCGCCGCCCCGCCGGCGACCTCCGGCAGGCTGCTCGTTTCGGCAGCCACCACCGGCGTGTTAGCGGCCATCGCCTCCAAGACCGGGAGGCCGAAGCCCTCGTACAGGGACGGCACCACGACCGCCGTCGCGGCGGCGACCAGACCGGGCATCCGCTCGTCGGCCACGCGGCCGAGCAGCACCGTGCCCGGCATGCCGTCGAAAAGCGCCGTGCGACGGTCGTGAGGCGGGCCGGCAAGCGCCAGCATCAGCTCCGGCTGCTCCCGATGCACTCTCGGCCATGCCTCGGCGAGGGCTGCAAGGTTCTTCCGCTGGGCCGCGCCTCCCGCGTGCAGCACATATGGGCCCATGAGCCCCAGTTCGGCGCGAGCGGCCGCATCAAGCGGCGCGGCGTCGAAGAAGCGAGGATCGACGCCGTTCGGCACCACTTGCGGATCCTGAACGCCGAGGAACTCGACCGCCTCGCTCGCGGTGAACTCCGACACGCAGATCACCGCCACCGCGCGGCGCAGCTCGTCGGTGGCAGCAGGAACCGGTGCCGACTCGTCGGGGAACCGCCACGCCACGATGTCATGCAGTGTGGCGACGTCGGCATGGGGTGAGGGAGGGATCTCCAGCGACATCCGATGTGAGACCGCGTCGCCTGCGAACAGACCGCGGCCGATCTCGCGGCGCACAGCGACGCTTGCCATCGCGACTCTCCTGATCGGGAGGCGTCGATTGCCCTCCAGCGACGATCGAAGCGACCGGACCACCAGCTCGCGGAACCTCCACGTCGGCCCGATCGCGTCGGGCCCACGCGAGATCACCTGCGCCTCGTAGCCCTGGGCGCCCATCGGGATCTCGGAAGCGATCCTCGCGACGGTGAGACGGGGAGGGCGCATCGTCCTGTACGTCTCCCCTCCTGCAGGCGGCTGACCGATTCTCCCAGATTGCGGCGTGGCATGGCATAGCCTGATGCGGTGAGTGACGGCCCCTCGGTTGTAGTCGTGATCGCGACCTATCGTCGACCGCACTATGTCCGCGAGTGCCTCGAGCACCTCGCAGTGCAGACCCTGCGAGCGGACCGGATCGTCGTCGTGGACGCCTCCCCGGATGACGAGACCGCAGCGGTGGTGTGTGACTTCCCCCACGTCGAGTATCTGAGGAACGACCACGGCATCGGGACATTGGCCACCTCGCGGGCGATCGGAATCGCCGGCGCCGGCGAGGATGTCGTCGCGTTCATCGACGACGATGCGTTCGCCCGTCCGGACTGGCTAGAACGGCTCGTCGCGCCCTATTCAGAGCCGGATGTGGCCGCGGTGGGCGGACGGACCGACAACGGGCGCCCCGAAGAGCTGGACCAGGGCGTCGGACAGATCGGACTCATCCTGCCCGACGGGCGCCTCACCGGATACTTCGCCGCAGACCCGGGACGACGAGTCGACGTGGATCACATGATGGGGGCGAACATGTCCGCCAGGCTGAGCGTCGTGAGCGAACTCGGCGGCATCCGCGACTACTACCCCGGAACCTGCCTGCGGGAGGATTCGGATCTGCCGCTGCGCATGCGGCGGCGTGGGTGGCGGGTCGTGTATGAGCCTGCGGCGGTCGTGCGTCACATGGCAGGCGACTATGCCAAGGGCCGCCGCTTCGACTCGCGCTATCGGTTCTACGGCGCTCGCAACCACATCGTGCTCCTCGCGACCGTCTACGGCTGGCGACGAGCCCTGCCGTGGCGCTACCTGCGCACGGCGTTCACCGCGATGTTCAACGAGATCGTCGATGGACTGCGCGCTGTGAAGGACCCTGCCCGTGAGGGGCTGCACGCCAAGATCCGCGGCGTCGGGGGAGGTTTCCGCAGAGCCGCGATCGACTTCGCAGGACTGACGGTCGGCTGCGCTGCGAGCCTCCGACGGCACGACCGCGCGCACACCGTCACGCTTCCCGGACCGGGGGTGACGCGATCATGACCGTGCCGCAGGTGAGCATCGTGCTCGCGACCAACCGCAACAGCCCGTTCCTCGCGGAGGCCTTGCGCAGTGTCCAGGCGCAGACGATGGCGGACTGGGAGCTGATCCTCGTCGACAACGGCATCCCCGAGCCCGAGCCGATCGCAAAGCTCCTCGCCGCCGACTCGCGCATGCGGATGATCACGATCGATTCCTCTGCCACGGCCGGACTCTCCAGGAACGTCGGGGCATCGCAGACCAGCGGGCCTCTGGTGACCTTCCTCGATGACGACGACGTGTGGCGCGAGGACCGGCTCGAACTCCATGCGCGGGCGCACACTGCACAGCAGCACGCGCCCGCGAGCTACTCGGGCTATTGGCATATGGATGCTGAGGGACGCCGGTTCGGGACGGACTGGCGGTCTCGGCAGGCGCCGGCGGACGAGATGCTCCGAGGGACGGTGCACACTCCGCTCGGACCCACGGTCGTCGTCCGGCGGGAGGAGTTCGCGGCGATCGGCGGCTTCAGCCCCGAGATCCCGATCCTCGTCGATTTCGAGTTCGCCCTGCGGCTCGCGCTGCGAGGCTCCTTCGCGTATATCGATGAACTGCTCGTCGGCTATCGTCGGCACGACCGGAACATGACCTCGACCGCATCGGCGAACGTGCGACTTCGCCGCGCCGCGATGGAGGGGATGGTCGAACGGCAGCGATGGGCGGCGGCGGGTCGGGGCCTGGATCACACCGCCCGGATGCTCGACGAACGACTTGGCCGATTCCGTGCGGAACAGGCCCATGAGATCGGAGCGAGCCTGCCGCGCCTGCTCCGAGGCGGTGACCTGGGCGGGGCCGCGGGTGATGCGGTGTGGGCCGTGCGACGGTCGCCATTCCGCTTCCTGAGGGGGCTGGGCTCGACACTCGCCCGTTCGCTCAGAGGTTCGGGAGGCCGCGCACGGTGAAGATCAACGCATATGTGCTTGCAGGCGATCCCGCCTGGGCCGCCCAGAGCATCCACTCCTACTACCATCTCGTGAACGAGATCGTCGTCTCCTTCGACCGCTCGCGGCGATCGTGGGCGGGCCACCCGCTGTCTGTCGACGAGTCGCTCGCGCGAATCGCAACCGCTGACCCGGAGGGCAAGGTGCGTCACCTCCCGGGTGACCATGTCGACCCGAACCGGTACGCTCTGCGAGTCGAGACGGAGCAACGTCAGATCGCGCTGGATGCCGCATCCGCCGGCGCAGACTGGGTGATCCAACTCGACACCGATGAAATCGTCCGGTCACCGGGCACATTCCGCGAACACATCCGCCTCGCCGATTCGCGGGCCGCCGATGCCGTCGAGTTCCCCTCCCGCCTGCTCCACGTGCGCACCAAGTCGGGACAATTCCTGGAGAGGTGCGGGCGCTGGTGGCAGACGCAGTCCGCATACCCTGGGCCTCTCGCGGTGCGTGCGGGAACCAAGCTCACCCTTGCACGTCAGTCGAAGGGCATCGCCACCCATCGTGTGGACGTCAGGCCATGGAACACCGACCCAGTTCAGCCGCGCGGTGTCCCGGTCCACGGTGTCATCCGCCCGGCAGATGCAGTGGTGCACCTCAGCTGGGTGCGCACCGAAGCGCAAATGGCTGAGAAGCGCGTCGTGTCTGGCCACGCGCGCGACCGCGATTGGGAGCGAGACATACGCCGATGGCGTGCGGCAACACGCCATCCGTGGCTGACTACCATGCGGACCCCCTTGATGTTCGACCGATGGAGGCGATTCCGTCTCACGCGCATCCCGGAGTTGGCTGACGTCGAAACCTGACCACCGTCTGGTCATGGGCTTCGGCGGACGTCTCTGTCAGCGCGCATGTGCAGCAGTCCGAGTGGGTAGCGTCCCAGCTCGCCCGCGGTGGCCCGCAGCCGGTCGATCGCTTCTGCCAGCCCATCACCGAGCGACGCGATGATATCCGCGTCGGCACGACGGCCTAGCCGCACGACATCGTCGGCGGTCAGCCTGTCGTCGAATTCCAGGTATCGGCTGCGTCCCGGCGTTGCCGCCGACTCGTAGTCCCGGAACTTGAAGTCTCCGCCCCCTAGCGGCGGATCGAGCAGTGTCCATGTCGCGGGGATACCGTACGAGTCCGCCGTGACGAGTCCGTGCAGAGAGGACGAGAAGATGACCGAGCAGGAGGCGATTTCGCGTACTGCCGCGGCTGCACCCTGGTGAACGTTGATGACACGCACGCGTGCTCCGCCGCGCGCAACCAACCTGGCAAGCTCCGCGTTCCCGCGGTGGTGCCCATGCGGAACGACACCGACCTCCCACCGCAGCCGCGGCCGTGGGAGGTGCCGTGCGACGAGGATGCCCGGGTCACCGAGTGGCGTGTCTGCCGGCGCTCCGACAAGGTCGCGTGTGTGATGCCCGCGCACCGCGAGGAAGCGGGCGGCCGTGAGGGGGTGCGTCCGCTCCTCCATGAGGCCGGATCCCCAGACTGCGCCTGAGTAGTCGTGCGGCACGAACTCGAGGATGCTCCCGACTCCGATGAGCCGGGCCTCGGCCACGCGTCGATGGAGTGGCACGACCCCGTAGCGAGGAAGAAGCCACGGCGTCATCGCGTCGCCGAAGTTCGGGTGACCGTCCCACCAGAACGCGGGAATCAGCACGCCCGAGCGCCACATCGGTGGCACCACGGCCGCCGCAAGAACCTCGCGAATCCGACGGGCTCGGCGGCGCACGGGATGCGTGAACTCCACGTTGCTCCTTCACGGCTCGGAAGCAGAGCGGCCGTCAGATGTATAGGCTCAACCCATCTTCCCCTATACATCCACCACCTAGCCCATGCCAGATCATGAGCCTCGCCTCACCCTTGCGACGATCGCCACGTCCAATCCGATGGGTGCAGAGATCTACCAGGAGCGCATCGCGCAGTACGCTCCGGCTGCGCTGAGCATGACAACGCCCGGCCGGTGGTCGATTGACCGTGCGATCTTCCGTTCCCTTCGGTCGCACCTGCCCGGCACCAACCGGCTGCCCATGGGGTACGTCATCAGGGCTTCTGCACCAATGCGAATGCGGATCGGACGACTTCTCTACCGACGGTCAACTGTCACTCATCGCATGAATCTCGAATTGCCCCCTGCGGCTCACGGCGACGTGATCACCCTGCACGACGTCGTCGCCTGGCGCTTCCCGGACGAGTCTTCCCCGGTGCCGGCAGCAAAAGAGGAGGCTCGCCGTGCGGATGCTGTCATCTGTGTCTCCGAGTTCACGGCTCAGGAAGCGGTCGATCTGCTCGGCGTCCAGAATCCGATCGTCATTCACAACGGTGTCGACGGACGTTTTTTCGACGCAACGCCCCTTGATCAAGGAACACGCAGCGCTCTGCGCGTACCAGACCGCTACGTCGTGCATGTCGGCGGCGCAGCGCAACGGAAGAACCTCGGTGCACTCGCTGAAGCCTGGCCGCACGTACGCCGCGAACGTCCCGATCTGCACCTGGTCCTCGCAGGACCGGAGCATCCTCGGCGGACGGAACTGTTCCGGGACCTGCCCGGGGTCGTTCTGGTGGGGCGCCTCTCGGACGAGTCCATGCCCAGCCTGATCGCCGGGGCACAAGCAGCCGTCGTCCCATCGCTCTACGAGGGTTTCGGCCTACCGGTGCTCGAGGCCATGGCGGCCGGTGTCCCCGTCGTGGCTGCCAATACGAGCAGTCTTCCCGAGGTTGCCGGGAAGGCTGCGATCCTGGTCGAACCCACTGCTCGCGGGCTAGCCGAAGGGCTGCTGGATGCGACGTCGGGGGATGCGGGCGTGCTCGAACTCGTCCG
Source organism: Microbacterium sp. (assembly GCF_044508325.1). Classification (GTDB taxonomy): domain Bacteria; phylum Actinomycetota; class Actinomycetes; order Actinomycetales; family Microbacteriaceae; genus Microbacterium. The sequence continues at coordinate 253,391 of NZ_JBIQHX010000003.1, forward strand.
TGCCGGGCGGACTCGTGCCGCAGAGTTCAGCTGGGAACGCGCGGCCGTCAAACATGCACAGCTGTGGACTTCGCTGGGCTGATATAGGACCGTTGCACCTTGTATCCTCATCGCAGTGCTCGCCTTCGTCACCTCTCTACGCCACCCGCTGAACAGCCGCGATTACTCGCGCGTCGAGAGTCTGCTGATGGACTCGATTCACTCGATCCTGAGACAGGACGACCCGCATTTCGGCGTTTGGGTCGTCGGAAACAAGCGTCCGGCAGGATTGCCGAGTTCCGTGACCTGGGTGGAGGTAGGTTACCCTCCTCCCAGTCGGGAGCGGTCACCGATGACAGGCGTCCCGGCGGTGCTCATCGACAAGGGCACGAAGCTCGTCATCGGCCTGATCGCGGCGATGCAGAGCAGGCCAGACCACGTGATGTGCTTCGATGCAGACGATCTGGTGTCGCGGCGATTGGCATCCCTGTCCACCGCAGCTCCCGGTGCCCCTGGATGGCGGGTCACATCGGGTTGGCGCTGGGCGAGCGAGCGGAAAGCAGTGCGGAGGCAGCCTGACTTCCATCGTCACTGCGGTACGGGTCTGATCGTCCGTTCTGATCTTTATGCCGTCCCGGCATCGCTTGCAGCGAATGCGAGTCAGGCAGAAATCGCAGCCACGCTCGGAGCGCGGCTGCACCGACACTTCGGGTCCCATCTCCACCTCAGCGATGACCTCGCCGCGCGAGGAATCGAACTCGCAGAGGTTCCGTTCTCCGGTGCCTTGTACCGCGTGGGGACGGGTGAGAACCACTCGGGAATCTCATTGGGTGGGCTGGGGCGTCCCATCAGCCGTCGCGTGGCAGACGAGTTCGGAGTACCAGCGACTGAACGAACTCCGGTGGGTTTGGCTCGCGCCGTCCTGCCCAGCCGTCGCGGCATCATCGAGCGGCTTCCGCTACGTGCGAGGGGTGAGTGAGTCAGCGGCCGGATCATCCACCGCGAAGCTTCGTCCGCGCCCGCCTCAACGTGTGCAATGCGCGCGAGGGTCCGTGCCACCAGCGCGAACCGCGCAGGGGATCGATGATCGTGCGCGCCGCTCTCGCCTCAACCTCACGCAGTTCCCGGAACTCAGGTGAGCCGCTGGTCGTACCCATCTCCGTATCGAAAGCCGTGCCCATCAGTGCAACGTTCGGGCGTCGCTGCTGGAGGAAGAGCCAGTCGTCCCCGTACCAGATCCTCAGCTGCTCGGGAATCGGCACGTAGTCGCTGCGCCGAAGGCACATGAACACGCCGAAGCGGTTGGGGATGTTCTCGTGGGTGGCCAGACGCCATGCGATAGGGCCCTCGGGCGAACGGAAGCATGAAGCGCTCGGGCCGACCAACCCCACCCATCCTCGACGAAGCAGCTTCGCCGAGTAGTCCAACGCCTGCACATCGAACAGGATGTCGTCGTTCAGGATCGCGAGCAGTTCTCCTCGGGCCTCACGTGCCCCGAGGTTCCAGGCAGGATTGACGTAGATGTTCTCGGCCTGGTCGAGGACGCGCACCTTGGAGGACTCGAACTTGAGCGGCACTGGAGCATTGTTGATGATCAGCACCTCGAGCACGAGCGGATGATCGGCGCAGATCCTGACGAGGTGCTTCAGGCGCGGTGAGCGCTGCAATGTGGGGATGATCACTGAGAACAGCGAGGCTGCGGCCACGCGGCAAAGCATATCGTCGCCACCGCGCATCCTGATCGATGCACACCTCTGGACGGCTCGCGCTCACGCCGATGCATACAGCTGAACGTAAGTCTCGGCGGTGCGCGACCAACTGAACTCCGCGATCCGGCGCCTCCCCGCGGCTGCGATGCGGTCGCGCAGTGCGTCGTCCGACACGACACGATGCAACGTGGCGGCGAATGCAGCACGGTTCTCGGGATCGACGAGCAGAGCATCCTCACCGTCGCGCAGAAACTCGGCCGCACCGCCGCGTTCCGTCATGATCAAAGCTGTGCCGCTCCGCCACGCTTCGAGCGCGACGATGCCGAACGCCTCCGACCGGCTCGGCACGACCACGACCTTCGCGCCAGCCATGGCGTCGGCGACCTGCTGTTCGCCCAGACGACCCACCAGGCGAACACGAGCGGCGACCTCACGGTCCGCAGCGTGTTGCAGCAGCGCGTTGCGCTCTGGTCCTTCGCCCGCAATCAGCAGCAAGTGGTCGCGCGCGATGCCCGACTCCGCGAACGCGTCGATGAGCAGGTCGAATCCCTTCATCCGCCCGAGCCGGCCAACCCCGAGGACATGGGGCTCGCTTTCCATCGGAGAGCCCGATGGCCCGATCGCGAGGTCCACACCGTTGGGCACTACATCGCCGCCTGACAAACCGAACTCGGCGCGCAGATCACGCAAGACGTACTCGGAAGGGGCCGTGACGAATGCGGCCACGCCGAGCGCGTCGGTCAGGTTGCGCCGCAGCAGCTTCGATCGTCGAAAGGCCCCATGATCGTCGCCGATCGTCTCGCCGTGCGAGGTCACCCCGAGCGGCACACCGAACGTCCGATGCAGCCCGAGGGCGTAGACGCCGTTCGGCCCGAAGCAGTGCACGTGCAGCACGTCGGGCGCGAACTCGCGGTACGCCCTCTTCCACGTCAGCCACGCTCGCGGCCATGCGAGCGCGAACCGCGCCATCGCCGAGACCGTCCTCGCGGGCAATGGTGCGGGCAGGTATCGCACGGTGATGCCCTCGACCTCCGCGACCCGATGGCCTCCGGAGCGATCGACCGTCCACACCTCGACCTCCACGCCCTGCGCCGCAAGATGACGGGCCACCTGTCGCACGTGCTCCTCGACACCACCGATATACGGCGCGTAAGACGAGGTCACCAGGGCGACGCGCAACGGCGCCGCGCCCTCAGCTCCCCCGGCCCCAGGCATCCATTCTCCTACTGCAGTGCGCTCGTCAGCCGCGCCAGATTGTCGAGCACCATCGAGCGCAGTGGCTGCTTCATCCACTCCTCGAGGGTGAGCTCGCGCGACAGCTCACGGTACATCTGCTCGATCTCGCGCATCTCGCGCACGAACTCCTCGCCCCGTATGAACAGCGAGATCTCCATGTTCAGACCGAACGAGCGCATGTCCATGTTGCTCGACCCGATGATGGCCAGCTCGTCGTCGATCGTCATCGACTTCGAGTGCAGGATGTACGGCTTCCGGTACATCCAGATCTTCACGCCCGCCTTCAGCAGCATCTCGTAGTAGCTGCGCTGCGCGTGGTAGACGATGGCCTGGTCGCCTTCCTCCGACACGAACAGTTCCACCTGCAGGCCGCGCTGGCAGGCCGTCGTCACCGCGAGCAGCAGAGCCTCGTCGGGCACGAAATAGGGGCTCACGATGATGACCTTGCGCTGCGCGTAGTACAGCAGCGCGAGGAACAGCCGCAGGTTGTTCTCGGCCTCGAATCCCGGACCGGACGGCACGACCTGGCAGTCCAGGTCGCCCGGGCCGCTCTTCACGTCGAACAGGTCGATCTCGTCAGTGAGGATCTCGTCCGTCTCGGCGTACCAGTCCGAGAGGAACACGGCGTTGACGGACGCGACGACCGGCCCTTCCAGCCGGCACATGAGGTCGACCCAGTGCAGCCCGCGCTTGATGTTCTTCTTCAGGTTGTAGGTGGAGTCGGTGACGTTCTGCGAGCCCATGAACGCGACGGTGCCGTCCACGACCACGAGCTTGCGGTGGTTGCGCAGGTCGGGGCGCTGGTACTTGCCCTTGAACGGCTGCACGGGCAGCATCAGGCGCCACTGGGCGCCCATGGCGTCGAGGCGTCGCAGCGTCCTCTTGTAGAACGGCTTGCCGCGGTTGGCCCAGTGGTCCAGCAGGACGCGCACCGTGATGCCGCGCGCGCAGACCTCTTCGAGCGCGCGGAAGAAGTTGTCGGTGGAGGCATCCGACTGCAGGATGTAGAACTCGACGTGGACGTACCGCCGTGCCGTGCGGATCGCGTCGGCCATGGCATCCAGGCTCGCCTGGTAGTCGGAGATCAGGTGCGCGTCGTTGTCACCCGACAGGGGCATCGCGCCGAGGTGCCGGTTCATCGTGACCAGCGAGGTGTACCCGGGGGGTGCGTTCGGCCGCAGCGTCCCGAAGTCGAGGTGCGCACTCGTGTCCTGGATGTACTCGTTGATCTGAGCCTGCATCTTGCGGCGCTTGCGAGGCAGCCGCGGGTTGCCGATGAGCAGGAACAGCAGCACGCCGACGAGAGGGATGAAGTAGATCGCGAGCAGCCACGCCATGGCGGCAGTGGGGCGTCGGTTGCGCGGGATGATGATGATCGCGGCGATGCGCACCGTGATGTCGAAGATCGCGACGAGAATGAGCCACCACGTTGCCTCGAACGTGATGTTGATCATGTGCAGTTGACCTCCGGGCCGGCCTGCGACAAGCGTAGTGGTCGGCGGCGGCGCGGTGCGTGATCAGCGATCGGCGGCGTGGGCGGATGCCGGAGGCATCCCTCGCCGGGCGCGCTCCTCCTGCTCGATCTCGGCGTAGACGCGCCGCTCGGTGCGGTCCATCCGGAGGATGCTGCGCAGGATGAAGAAGAACATTCCGGCGACGACGACCGTGGGCAGCAGCGCCCAGATCACCGCGAGCCAGATGTTGTCCATGCCTCAAGGATACGCGGAATGTCGCGGGTGATCCTCCTCCCCAGCCCCCTCGGACCAGGCCGCGTCCTCGGTTCAGGCATTCCCGCCGCCCCATCGTCGCACCGCGCACTCAGGCTCGGTGCATGACCACGATCATCAAAGCGGCAGATGCCGCGCAGTTCCTCGCCCTCGTGCCGCGCCTGGCCGGCTGCCGCCCCGTGCGCAGCCTGGCGCTCGTGCCGTTCGGGGGCTCGCGCACGCTCGGCGTCATGCGGGCCGATCTTCCCGCCGCCGATGCCGACGTCGACAGCGTCGCCGCGACTCTGGTCGGCATGGTCTGCCGCGTCCGGGAGGCCGACGGCCTGGCTCTGGTCGTCTACACCGACGAGGCCTACGGCGCAGACGCGGGGATCGCGCGCGGTCCGCTGGTGGAGGCACTCATCCGGAAGACGGATGCCTGCGGCCTCCGCCTCATCGAGGCCCTCTGCGTCGCGCGCGACGGGTGGGGCTCATATCTCGAGGACGGGAGCCCGAGGCACGCCCTCGACGACCTCGCCGACGACGACCTCGTCAAGAGCCTGCCCGGCGACCTGCGCGCCCCGCTGCCCGACCACATCGCCGGCGCCGCGCTGCCCGACGTCGATCTGGCGCAGCGGGAGCGCGCCGCGCAGGCGCTGCGGGCACTGGGCGAGGCCGTCGAGGCCGTGTGCGCGGCGACCGGCCGGGAGCCGGCGGCGCACACCGACCTGGCCCGGCTCGACCCGCAGGCGCTGGCCGCCGCCTGCGCGCTCGACGACCTTCCCGCACTGTTCGAGGACGCGCTGCGGTGGGACCCGGCCGATCTGCGGCCGGCCGATGCCGCGGCGATCATCTGGTGCCTGGCCCGCCCCGCGCTGCGCGACGTCGCGCTGGTGCAGTGGTGCACCGGCATCGATATCGGCGATGCCGCCCTCGACGCACAGCTGCGCTGGCAGGGCGGCGAGGACTACCCGGCGGCGCTCGCGCAGCACCTGTGGGGCGAAGGCGAGCGGCCCGACGCCGACCGGCTGCGCACGGCGCTCGCGCTGGCGCGCCACACGGCGGCGCTGGCCCCGCGCGACGTGCGCCCCGGTCCGCTCGCGACGGCGGGTTGGCTGTCGTGGGCGCTGGGTCGCAGCAGCCACGCCGTCTGGTACGTCGAGCGCGCGACGGAGATCGATCCGCAGCACGGACTCACCGGCATCCTTGCGGCCATGCTGAACGCCGGCCATCTGCCGGAGTGGGTCTTCGAGCGACCGCTTCCCAGCGCTACTTGACGAGCGGGAACAGGATCGTCTCGCGGATGCCCAGGCCGGTGAGCGCCATGAGCAGGCGATCGATGCCCATCCCCATCCCGCCCATGGGCGGCATCCCGTGCTCCATCGCGCGCAGGAACTCCTCGTCGATCGTCATCGCCTCCAGGTCGCCGCGCGCGGCGAGCTTGGCCTGCTCGACGAAGCGCTCACGCTGGATGACGGGGTCGACGAGCTCGGAGTACCCGGTGGCCAGCTCGAACCCTCGGATGTACAGGTCCCACTTCTCCACGACGCCCGGAATCGACCGGTGCTCGCGCACCAGCGGGCTGGTGTCGACGGGGAAGTCCATGACGAAGGTGGGGCGGGTGAGCGATCCCTTCACGAAGTGCTCCCAGAGCTCTTCGACCCACTTGCCGTGGGTGGGATGCGGCGGCGCGTCGACGCCGGCCTTCGCGGCGAGCGCCTCGAGGTCGGCCGGCGAGGTGCGGGGGGTGATCGAGACGCCGGATGCCTCGCTCAGCGAGTCGTACATCGACAGCCGGTCCCATCGGCCGCCCAGGTCGTACTCGGTGCCGTCCGCCCAGGTCACGGTCGTGGATCCGGCCACGGCGACGGCCGCGTTCTGGATCAGCTCCTGGGTGAGGTCGGCGATGCCGTGGTAGTCGGTGTACGCCTGGTACGCCTCGAGCATTGCGAACTCCGGGCTGTGCGTGGAGTCCGCGCCCTCGTTGCGGAAGTCGCGGTTGATCTCGTACACGCGCTCGATGCCGCCCACGACGGCACGCTTGAGGAACAGCTCGGTCGCGATGCGCAGGTACAGCTGCGTGTCGAACGCGTTCGAGTGCGTCACGAACGGGCGGGCCGAGGCGCCGCCCGGCTGCACCTGCAGGATCGGGGTCTCGACCTCGATGAAGCCGTGCCCGTCCAGGGTCCGGCGGATGCTGGTGTTCACCTTCGCCCGGGCGCGCACGGTCTCGCGGGCCCGCTCGCGGACGATGAGGTCGAGGAACCGCGAGCGCACCCGGCTCTCCTCGCTGAGCTCGGTGTACATGTTCGGCAGCGGCAGGATCGCCTTCGACGCGATCTGCCACTCGCTCACCATGATCGACAGCTCGCCCCGGCGGCTGGAGATCACCTCGCCCTTCACGAAGACGTGGTCGCCGAGGTCGACGAGCTCCTTCCAGCGCTGCAGCGACTCCTCGCCGACGGCCGCGAGAGACACCATCGCCTGGATGCGGCTGCCGTCGCCCGACTGCAGGCTCGCGAAGCACAGCTTCCCGGTGTTGCGGCTGAACACCACCCGGCCGGCGACCGCCGCGGTGACTCCGGTCTCCTCCCCTGCCTCGAGGTGCCCGTAGCGCTCCCGCAGCTCGGGGATGGTGTCGGTGATCGGCACCGTGACCGGGTACGCGCCGCCGCCGGCGTCCTCGCGCTCCGCGATCAGCCGCTCGCGCTTGGCGAGGCGCACCGCCTTCTGCTCGAACACCTCGTCGAGCTCGGCGCGCTGGGCGTCCTCCTCGACAGGCGCGGGCGCAGGGGCAGGGGCGGACTGGTCGGTCACTGGGGGCTCCTCCAAACGCGGACGCCCAAGTCTATCGGCGGGCGCCTCGGCGTTCCCCGCACGGGCTGTTGACATCCCCACCGCTGCGGGACAGCCTGGACGAAGGAGCGAGAGCCATGTCAGCATCCCGACACGAGCCCGCTCGAGGGCTGAGCCCGCCCTGACAGATCAGAACCCGGACGGCGGTCCGATCAGCGGTGTCTTGATCGGGGCCGCGGCGCCGACGGCGACCACGATCGAGTTCCCGAACGGGTTCACGACCGGGT
>NZ_JBIQHX010000003.1:261203-275980 GCF_044508325.1 Microbacterium sp.
GCCGCGGCGCCGACGGCGACCACGATCGAGTTCCCGAACGGGTTCACGACCGGGTTGGCGTCGCGCTTCCAGTTGTTCGTCAGCCAGATGTTGCCGGACGGGTCGATCTGCCCGCCGGTGATCCGCTCGAGGGCGTCGCTGCGGTAGCCGGTGTCGGGCGAGATCGGGTCGCCGACCGACATCCCCTTCGGACAGCTGCGGGTGTCGATTCCGCAGAACCGGCTGATACCCGTGGGGATGTCGGTGGAGGTCCCCACCGGCACCGCGCCGAAGTTGAACACCCACACCGTGTCGTCCCCGTCCACGGCGATGCCCCACGGCACGGTGAGGCCGCCGCCGGTGAACGGCGCGCCCGGGTGCGGCTGACGCGTGTCGCCGTAGATCAGCGTCACGGACGGATTCTCGGCGTCGCCGAGGTCGCGCCGCGTCGGGCACGGCGAGTCGAGCCAGTCGGAGTTGGCCACCCACATGTTGCCCTGCGAGTCGGCGGCGTTGCCGACCGGGTGGGTGAGGACCGTCCGGCCCCGGAACGTGCTGGGCACCGTGGCGATCACCTCCCCCTCCGGCGAGACCACCGAGACCGTGGCGGCGCGGTTGTTGACGATCCAGGCGTTGCCGTGGGCATCGATCGCCGCCCCGAAGGGCTTCATCTGCGGGTCCCCCGCCTCGGGCACCGGGCCCAGCGGGATGTTGACCGCGGCATCGGGGTCGCCTCCGGGCAACATGGTCACCGAGTCGTTGCCGCAGTTGGCGATCCAGATGTTGCCCTTCTTGTCGGACACCGTGCCCTGCGGCCACGAGATGTCGCCGTTCGTGTAGCCGTCGTCCCCCGACGCCGGGGTGCCGTCGGGGTTGAACACCGACACGCTGTTGCTGGTGGCCGCGATCGGAAGCAGGGCGCAGGGCGGATCCTGGAAGCCGAAGTTGCCGATCCACACGCGCCCGTCGGGTGCGAGGGAGATGCCGTACCCGGCGCCGCTGAGACCGCCGCCGAAGTACGGGGTGTCGGGGTACGGCTCGCCCCACGGTGTGAACTTCAGCAGGCGCCGCCCGGCGCAGGTGAACTCGTGCTCGACCTGGGGCACCGCGTTGTCGTTGACCCACACGTAGCCCTGCTCGTCGATCGCGAAGTTGCCCGGGCCGTTGATGAGGTTGTCGCGGTCTTGGACGCTGTACGGGCCCCCGGTGAACTTGAGGAAGAGCAGCCAGTTCGTCGGCGCCTCGGTCAGCGCCGGCTGATTGACCGGGGTGAGCATCGAGAGCTGGAACACCGGGTCGCCCGACTTCAGACCCTGGATCTTCCGATCCGGCGGGTAGGAGGGATGCTTCGCGATGTTCGCCACCGCCTGGAGCACGTTCTTGGGCGTCTGCCCGCCGGGCTCTGCGGTGCCGCGGAAGAGGGCGGTGCAGTTGCTCTGCTTGGCGATGCAGCTTGCCACCGCGTTGGTCAGCGAGTTGAACGTCGCCAGTGTCGAGGTCTCGGTGCCGTTCGGCGTCGTCGTGAGAACGGCGCCCAGCTCGCCGGTCTGCGGATCGGCGAGGTTCGCGGCCATGCGCACGGCGTTCGACATGCCGTACCTGTTCCCCGCGATCTTGTCGTGGTCGATGAACTGCGCGAACGCCGTTGCGGCGGCGACGGTGGTGCGCTCGTTGATCACGACGTCGGTCGGCACCGCGTCGCCGGTACCGATGGCGGCGGCCAGCAGCACCCGGCCGAGCTTGGCCTCGACGAACACGACCGCGTCCGCGGGGGCCGGCCGGTACCCGATCTCGAAGCGCCCGCTCTTGTCGGCGGTGTCGGATCCGAGCAGCGTGAACGCGGATCCGGGTCCGGCCGCGTACAGCGACACCTTGTAGTGGGCGAGCCCGGTAGAGCCGCTCATGACGCTGCCGTGCAGCGCCTCGGTCGGAGCGGCCTTCTTCAGCGGGGCCTCGACGGCGGCGGCCGGTGCCTCGGCGGCTGCGGCGCCGGTGGTCATCGTGAGCACCATCGCCACCGCGGCGACGATCGGCATGAGCCCGCGCGTGAACCGCGGTGATCGGGTGGTGGAACGCATCCTCGTCGAAGAGTCCTCTCTCCTCCCGCCGCGCAAATAGTAGCGGGACCGTCGCCCCGGCGTCGAGAGAAGGTCTGCGGTCGCCGGCGTCAGTCGTCGAGGACAGGGGGGATGCCGTCCGCCTCCGATGCCGGATTCGCATCCGCGAGCGCGTGGTCGACGGTGGAGTGCACGAGCAGCGACAGGTACGACCCGGGAGCCTCGACGCCGGCATCGCGCAGCAGGGCTGTCGCCTGACGCACGATCGAGCGCGAGAACGTCGTGACGGTCGCGATGCCCTCGGCGTAGGCGGCGCGCGCGTCCTCGGTGATGACGGTGGGTTCGCAGCCCATCTCGACCGCGAGAGCCTGGGCGATCGGCAGGAACGGACCGGGCGCGGCGACGCCGGCGTGCGCGTCGCGCAGGGCGCGCAGGTCGATCGAGGTTCCGGTGAACGCGATCGCGGGATGCACGGCGAGCGGGATGGCACCCTGCGCGGCGGCGGGCTCGAGCACGTCGAGGCCGTACGCGGGGTCGGTGTGCAGCACGAGCTGCCCCGCCTGCCACGCATCGAGCGCAGCAAGACCCGTGACGAGTCCGGGCAGCACATCGTGCGGCACGGCGATCACCACGAGCTCGCTGCGGCGCGCGACATCGAGCGCATCCAGCGTCGGCAGCCCCGGCAGCATCGCCTCGATGCGCTCGGGGTCGGAGCCCCGCGTGATTCCCGTGAGCGCGTGCCCCGCCCCGGCGAGCGCGGCGGCGAGCACCGGGCCGACCCGGCCGGCGCCGATCACACCGACGTCGAGACGGCCGTCGCGCGCGATCACGCGTCCGGCTCCTCGGGCGGCGGAGGCGTCTCGCCGGGAAGCGGGGACGGGGCGACTTCGCCCGCCCAGCGGTGCGAGCGGTCGGTGGCGGCGGCGGCGACCGCATTCACCGCGACCGTCTCGAACAGGTGCAGCGCGGCATCCCGATCCACCGCCCCCAGGCTTCCCGAGACCGGACCCATGATCGTGTGCGCCTGCGCCCCTGCCACGCCCAGCGCACGGTCGATCGGGCCCTGGTCGAGGCCGACGCTCTGCAGCCGCGCGAGCGGGAAGACCGCGAGCGTGCGCCACACGACTCCGCGGCGCAGGAACAGCGCGCCGGCAGTGATGAGGAACCCGTTGCGTCGCCAGGACAGCAGCCGCAGGATCCGGGCGCGCCGAGGCGTGTTCGTGTACGGGTCGCCCTCGCGGGGCCCGAGGATGCCGTCTTCGAACACGGCGTGCCACTCGTCCTCGGCGAGCCCGGGCAGCAGCAGCCGCAGCACGCGCTCGACATCGTCCCGGGTGCCCACCGGAAGCACGCCCGTGAACTGGGCGGCCTGCCCGTCTGCGGCGCGTCCGGACAGGCGGTTGACCTTGACCGACCACCACCCGTACGGCCGCCAGAGGATCGACTGCGCGACCTCCACGGCGTGCACCCGTCCCGGCGGCAGGATCTCGGTCACCGTCGTGAACAGGCCGAACGTGATGCGCACGCCGTTGCGGGTGGGCGCGATCGAGTAGCGGAGTGCGCGGGTGATGGACCGCACCCAGTACGTGCCGAAGCCGATCAGCGCGGGCACCATGCCGAACAGCACCCACGGGGTCCCGTAGATCGCGCCGAAGACGATCGCCACGATGAGCAGGATCATCACGATCGTGCTCCCCGACAGCAGACGGGATGCCGCGAGCCGTCCGGGCGGGATGTGCACCACCGACTGCGGTTCCTCGACCGGCTCCTCGGCGCCGAGGATGAGTCCGGTGATGCCGTCGCTGACGGCGGATGCCGCGGAGGCCACCCGTCCGCCCCCGGCGCCCTGGGACGCGCCGGCAGCGGTGCCGCCCAGCTGTGCCCCCGACGCCAGGCGGAGGATGTCGGCGCGCACCGCTTCCGCGTTGGCGGTGGAGAGGTATTCGAGCTTCACGTTCGCGTCGGTGCCGGCACCGACGACCTCGAGCTTGGCCAGGCCCACCAGTCGCGCGAACATCGGGCGGGTGAGGTTGACGCCCTGCACGCGGTCGAGCGGGGCCCGCCGGTGCGAGCGGAACAGCACGCCCTGGCGCACCTCGACGTCGTCGCCGGTGATCCGGAACGTGTGGAACCGCCAGCTCAGGAAGAACAGCCCGATGATCACCAGGATCAGGGCGAGCACCGCGAGCGCCGCCATCGGGATGAGGTTGTGCTCGAGGATGTAGTCGATGGGACCGCCGGGGTAGTCCCCCGGCTCGGGCAGCGACGGCACGAATAAGGGCAGGAACCACTCGATGAACCGGTCGCGGAAGTTCGAGATGATGATGCCCGCCACGACGACGAAGACGAGGCCGCCGCGGAACAGCGGTGTGAGCGGGTGCATCCGGTGCCACCCACCGTCCGACAGGGGGGAGCGCACCGCAGCGGTCGGCGGCGGAGCGGGCTGCGCGGCATCCGTCACAGTCCGGTCCGCCTCGTCTCGGCCACGTCCACGAGCGTGTCGCGCAGCCGCTCGGCGGCCTCCTGCGTGAGGCCGGGGATCACCACCCCGGTGGATGCCGCGGCGGTGACGAGCTTGAGCTGGGCGATGCCGAACCCGCGGTCGAGGGGTCCGTGGGTGATGTCGATGAGCTGCATGCGACCGTAGGGCACGGCGACCATGCGCTGCCACAGGATGCCGCGGCGGAACACGAGGTCGTCGCGGCGCAGCTGATACCCGTACGCGCGCGCCTGGCGCGGGGTGATGACGATCGTCCACAGCAGGATCACGAGGAACACGCCGGCGGGGATCCAGATCCACGGGACGCGGCTCCACAGCGAGATGACGGTCGCCCCGGCCGCGACGAGCAGGGCGAACACGGCGGTGGAGATGATCCGCACCCACACGTACTGCTTCGCGAGCTGGTGCCACGTGCCGTCGCCCACGGGCAGCCGGTTCGCACTCCGCGGCTGCTTGAGGGCGTCGAACGTGTCGCGATCGAGCACGGCGTCGCCGACGGGCTCAGTGGGGTCCGGCCGGGAGCTGGGCGTCGCCGGGTCCGGGGTGTTCGTCATCGTCGTCCTTCCGGATGATGCACAGGTGCTCGGCCACCAGGGCGGCGACCATGAGCAGCGCGCCCGCGACGACCGAGGCGATGATCTCGCCCATCGAGCCTAACGAAGGCGTGACGGGGCGGGTCACCAGGAACAGCAGCAGGCCGGCCGCGAAGCCGGTCGCGGCCGCCCCCACGATGCTCGACGCCTTCGCCAGCATGGCGACCCGCAGCGCCCGGAACGGATCGACCTGCACCTTCTCGCCGCGCGCCGCGCGCCGGATGGGCACGGCGAGGATCAGCACGATCGCCCCGATCAGCACGAGCAGGATCGGCAGCGAGACGGTCGGGGCGAACGTCGGCCGGCCTCCCGCGGTGAGCAGCTGGTCGAGCACGAATCCTGCGGCACCGCCGAGGACAGCCGCGAGGACGAGGACGCCGGGGCCGGTCCGCTTCACGCACGCTCCCGCAGCTCGGCCAGCAGCCGGTCGACGCGTCCGCGCCCGGGGAGCACCGCGTCCGGGTCGACGGCCAGCCACGGTGCCAGCACGAAATCGCGGTCGGCCGCACGCGGGTGCGGCAGCGTGAGGTCTGCGGAGTCGGAGCGCACGTCGCCGTAGGCGATGAGGTCGAGGTCGAGCGTGCGGTCGGCCCAGATCAGCGGATCGTCGCCGCTTCCGGTCGCGATGCTCTCGGAGTCCATGATCCGGTGCCGCCACCTCCCGCGCCGGGTTCCGATCCCGCCTCCGCCTCCGCTTCCGCTTCCGCTTCCGGTTCCCGTTCCGGTTCCGGTTCCGGTTCCCGAGCTTGTCGAGGGACTTGTCGAGGGACTTGCCGAGGGACTTGCCGAGGGACTTGTCGAGGGACCTGCCGAGGGACCTGCCGAAGGACGCACCCGGCCGTGGTCCTTCTCGATCTGCTGCAGATACCCGAGCAGGATGGTGGGAGCGAGCCGGGTCGTCACGAGGGCGACGGCATTCAGGTACGCCGGTGCCGAGGGGTCGGGTCCGCTGGGCTTGAGCGCGACGGACTCGATCGGCTCGGACACGACCACCCGCGTCACCAGGGGCAGCCGGGCCATGTCGCGGACGGCCGCCTCGATGGTGGCGGCACGGTCGCCGAGATTCGCGCCGATGGCCACGACCGCGACCGCCTGCGGGCCTTCCTCGGGCCGCGGCACCTCGATCGGCTCGGTCAGTCGCCGGCTCATGGGCGCCCCCGCAGGATCGTGACCGCGACGTCGTCGAAGGTCTGATCGATCGGCGCCTGCGGCTTGTGCACGGTGACCTCGACGGTGTGCACCCGCTCATCGCCGAGCACGGCCTCGGCGATGCGCTCGGCGAGGGTCTCGATGAGGTTCACGGGCTCACCGCCCACGATCGCGGCGACCTGATCGGCCAGCTCGCCGTAGTGCACCGTGTCGGCCACGTCGTCGGATGCCGCTGCGGCGCGCAGCCGCAGGTGCAGCGTGATGTCGACGACGAAGTCCTGCCCCTGCTCGCGCTCGAACTCGAACACGCCGTGATTGCCGCGCACGCGCAGCCCGCGCAGCACGATGCGGTCTAGGAAGTCCACGTGCCGCCCTCCCGCCAGGCCCGCTGCACCGCGAGCGCGTCCCGCGTGGCCGCGACGTCGTGCACGCGCACGCCCCACACGCCCGCGTCGGCGGCCAGGGCGCTCGTGACCGCGGTGGCCAGGTCGCGGCGCTCAGTCGTGACATCCGGTTCCTGTTCGCGGCCGAGCAGGTCGCCGAGGAACCGTTTGCGGCTGGTGCCGATGAGCACGCGGTGCCCGAGCCCGGTCACCGCGGACAGATCGTTCAGCAGCGCCCAGTTCTGCGCCCCTGTCTTCCCGAATCCGATGCCCGGGTCGACGATGATGCGGGAGGGCGGGATGCCGGCGGTCAGTGCCGCCTCGACCCGTTCGCGCAGCTCGACCGCGACATCGCGGCCGACGTCGGTGTACTGCGCGCGCGCGTACATGTCGCTGGACGGCCCGCGCCAGTGTCCGATCGCGAAGTCGGCGTCCGTCGCCGCGACGGCGCCCAGCATGCCGGGATCGGCCATGCCGCCCGACACGTCGTTGACGAGCACGGCGCCCGCCTCGACGGCGGCCGTCGCAGTCGCTGCGTTCATCGTGTCGATGCTGACAGCGACCCCCGACATCGCGAGGGCCCGGATCACGGGCAGCACCCGGTCGATCTCCACATCGATCGGGACACGCTCGGAGCCGGGGCGGGTGGACTCGCCGCCCACGTCGACGTAGGCGGCGCCCTCGTCCCGCAGCTCCAGGCCGTGGGCGATGGCCGCGTCGGGGTCGAGGTAGCGGCCGCCGTCGCTGAACGAGTCCGGGGTCACATTGACGATCCCCATGATGAGGGTGGTCATGCGCCGGTCTCCACACCGGTCGACGCGATGAGCGCGATGAGCTCGGCGCGCGCCGCCGACTCGGCGAGCTCGCCGCGCGCGGCGACCGTCACGGTGGACGCGTCGCGCTGGCGCTCTCCCCGCATCGTGACGCAGTTGTGCGTGGCGTCGATCACCACGAGCACCCCGCGGGCGTCCAGAGCATCCGCGATGGTGTCGGCGATCTGCTCGCCGAGCCGCTCCTGCACCTGCGGACGCGCGGCGAGGATCTCGACCACTTTCGGCAGCGCCCCGAGTCCGACGACCTTCTCGTCGGGCAGGTACGCGATGTGCGCGGTTCCCCGGAACAGCAGCAGGTGATGCTCGCACACGGAGCGGAACCGGATGTCGCGCACCATCACCGCGCCGCTGGGCAGCGTGTCCGGGGCGGGACCGCGCGAGACGCTGATCGTGTGCTGCAGCGGGGCCGAGGGGTCCTGGTGGATGCCGGCGAAGAACTCACTGTACGCATCGGCGACGCGCTGCGGGGTCGCCTTGAGCCCCGGACGCTCGGGGTCTTCCCCGATCGCCTCGAGGATCTCGCGCACCGCCCTGGCGATGCGGTCCCGGTCGACTGCCACGTGACGAGCCTACGCGGTGCCCGCTGAGCGGGGCCGCCGGATTCCGTTCATGCACAGCCGCGGGGCGCACCGGCCCCGAGACGCTACGCGGTCGCCGGGCGGGGCGGGGCGGCAGGGCGCCGGCGCGGCTGCGGCTCGGGCTCGGCGGCGATGTCGGCCGCGACGGCGGCGGGCTGCTTGGGCCGGGGCACCTCGACCGGAGGCAGGGCCGAGACGGGGCGCTCTTCGCTGGAGAGCCACTGCGGGCGCTCCGGGAGCTTCTCGATGTCCGAGAAGATCTCGGCGATCTCGATGTGGTCGAGGGTCTCCTTCTCGAGCAGAGCGAGGGCGAGCCGGTCGAGGATGTCGCGATTCGCGTTGAGCACGCGGTACGCCTCGTTGTGCGCCTGCTCGATGAGGGCGCGCACCTGCAGGTCGACCCGCTCGGCGACCGACTCGGAGTACTCGCGGCCGTGCCCCATGTCGCGGCCCATGAACACCTCACCCGAGGGCGAGCCGAGCTTGACCGGCCCCACGTCCGAGGTCATGCCGTACTCGGTGACCATCTTCCGCGCGATGTTCGTCGCCTTCTCGATGTCGTTGGACGCGCCCGTCGTCGGGTCGTGGAAGACGATCTCCTCGGCGACCCGGCCGCCCATCGCCCAGGCGAGCTGATCCTGCAGCTCGTTGCGGGTGACGGAGTACTTGTCGTCCAGCGGCATGACCATCGTGTAGCCGAGGGCCTTGCCGCGCGGCAGGATCGTGATCTTGGTCACCGGGTCGGAGTGGTTCATCGCCGCAGCGACGAGCGCGTGGCCGCCCTCGTGGTACGCCGTGATGAGCTTCTCCTTGTCCTTCATCACGCGCGTGCGACGCTGCGGTCCGGCGATGACACGGTCGATCGCCTCGTCGAGGGCCCGGTTGTCGATCAGCTGCGCGTTGGAGCGCGCCGTCAGCAGCGCGGCCTCGTTGAGCACGTTGGCGAGGTCGGCACCGGTGAATCCCGGGGTCTTGCGGGCGACGACCTCGAGGTCGACGCCGTCGGCGAGCGGCTTGCCGCGGCCGTGCACCTGCAGGATCCGGAGGCGCCCCTGCAGATCCGGCGCATCCACGCCGATCTGCCGGTCGAAGCGGCCCGGGCGCAGCAGCGCCGGGTCGAGGATGTCGGGACGGTTCGTCGCCGCGATGACGATGACGTTCGCCTTGGGGTCGAAGCCGTCCATCTCGACGAGCATCTGGTTCAGCGTCTGCTCGCGCTCGTCGTGCCCGCCGCCCATGCCGGCGCCGCGGTGGCGCCCGACCGCGTCGATCTCGTCGATGAAGATGATCGCGGGCGCGTTCTCCTTGGCCTGGTTGAACAGGTCGCGCACGCGGCTCGCGCCGACGCCGACGAACATCTCGACGAAGTCCGAGCCCGAGATGGAGTAGAACGGCACGCCGGCCTCACCCGCGACGGCGCGGGCCAGCAGCGTCTTGCCGGTTCCAGGCGGGCCGTACAGCAGCACGCCCTTGGGGATGCGCGCACCCACCGCCTGGAACTTCGCCGGGTCCTTAAGGAAGTCCTTGATCTCCTGCAGCTCCTCGATGGCCTCGTCGGCGCCGGCGACATCGGCGAAGGTCACCGTCGGCGACTCCTTGGTGACGAGCTTGGCCCGGGACTTGCCGAACTGCATGACCTTGCCGCCGCCGCCCTGGGCGCTGGAGAGCAGGAACCAGAACAGCAGACCGAGCAGCAGCAGCGGGAACAGCAGCGACAGGAACCCGTCGAAGAAGGACGGGCGCGGCACGGCGTCGTTGAACCCGTCCGCGGGATCGGCGGCGTCGATGGCCGCGACCACCTCGTCGGCGCGCGCCGACACGTAATAGAACTGCACCTCGGTCGAGCCCTCGAAGGCCTCGGACAGACTCAGATCGACCCGCTGGTCGCCGTCGGTGTTGAGCACCTTGGTGACGGTGGCGCCCTTGAGCAGGTCGAGACCCTGCTGCGTCGTGATCTGCTTGGCGCCGCCCAGGCTCGAGATCAGCGAGAAGCCGATCACGAGGAACACGCCGATCAGCAGCACATAGATCAGCGGGTTGCGGGTGATCTTCTTGAAGTCCATCGTGCCCCCAGGGTATCCCCCGGTCCTATGGGGCGTCTGTGCATTCGCCCACGGCGTACCGGCGGGCAGCGCGCGTCACTCGTAGACGTGCGGGGCGAGGATCGCGACGTCGCGCAGGTTGCGGTAGTCCTCGGCGTAGTCGAGGCCGTACCCGATGACGAACTCATTCGGGATGTCGAATCCGACATACTTCACGTCGACCTGCACCTTGGCGGCCTCCGGCTTGCGCAGCAGCGCCAGCACCTCGACCGACGCCGCGCCGCGGGATGCGAAGTTCTCCAGCAGCCAGCTGAGGGTGAGGCCGGAGTCGATGATGTCCTCGACGATGAGCACGTGCCGGTCGTGGATGTCGGTGTCGAGGTCCTTGCGGATCTGCACCACACCGCTCGACTTCGTGCCGGCGCCATAGGAGGAGACGGCCATCCAGTCCATCGGCACGTTGCGCGGCAGCGCGCGCGAGAAGTCGGCCATCACCATGACGGCGCCCTTGAGGACGCCGACGAGCAGGAGATCCTCTCCCTCGTAGTCGGCGGCGACGCGCTCGGCGAGTTCGTCGAGCTTGGCGAGGATCTGCTCCTCGGTGACGAGGACTTCCTTGAGGTCGGAGGCGATGTCGGCCGCGCGCATGCGGACAGTCTATGGATGCCGCCCCCGGTGGGCGATATCGTGAGCGCGGGGGGACGCGCCCGCGCCGCGGGCGCGCGGAACGAAGGGGAAGACATGGCCGGGCTCGACGACATCCTGAACGCACTGCCGATCGACGAGATCGCATCCAAGCTCGGGGTCGACCCCGACACGGCCAAGAAGGCGGTCGCCGAGGGCGGCGCCACGATCCTGGGCGGGCTGCAGCGCAACGCGCAGACGCCCGAGGGGTCGGCCGCGATCCAGCAGGCCCTGGGCAAGCACACCGGCATGCCCGACACCGTCGACGTGAACGCCGTCGACACCGACGACGGCCAGAAGATCCTCGGCCACATCTTCGGCTCGCAGGAGCCGGAGGTGGCGCAGAAGCTCACCGAGGCGCCGCAGACGGCCGGCATCGACTTCGGCAAGCTGCTGCCGATGCTCGCGCCGATCGTCATGGGCCTGCTCGCCAAGAAGCAGCAGCCCGAGGCCCAGCAGCAGGCCGCCGAAGGCTCGGGCGGCATCGGCGACGTGATCGGCGGGCTGCTCGGCGGCGGCGGATCCGGCTCGGGCGGCGGCATCGACCTGGGCGGCATCCTCGGCGGGCTCGGCGGGCTGTTCGGCGGCGGCAAGTCCTGAGCGCCGTCCCGGCCTCCCGGGCCGTGCTCAGCGCCCGGGAGGAACGGCGGCCGTGAACTCGATGCGCGCGCCGACGCGGCGGGCGCGGCATCCGGGCAGGTCGATGGGTCCCTGACCCGACCAGTCCGTCACCAGGCGCGCCACCTCGAGCGTGTGGGCACGCGACAGCGACGTGCCGAACTCACTGGCCACAACGTGCCGGATGATCCGGTGCCGCAGCGCCGCGGGGTTCGCCGCCAGCGCGTGCACCGACACCGAGATCCCGGCTTCGGCGTGCTCGACGATGTCCTCGATGGTCTCGTCGATCATCTCGGCGAACGCCTCCGCGTCCTCGCGCAGCTGCTCGGCGGTGCGTGCCAGAGCCTCGGTGACCCCGGGACCGAGCTCCTCCTCGAGGACCGGAAGCACCCGCCGGCGCACCCGCACACGGGTGTACCGGTCGTCGTCGTTGTGCGGGTCCTCCCAGGGCACGAGCCCCTGTGCCGTGCACGCGGCGCGCGCGGTGGCGCGGCGGATTCCCAGCAGCGGACGCAGGAGCGGGATACCGCGCAGCTCGCTGCGCGCCGCCATGCCCTGCAGGCTCGCCGCCCCCGACCCGCGGGCCAGGCCCAGCAGCACCGTCTCGGCCTGGTCGTCCAGGGTGTGCCCGAGCAGGATCGCCGCCGCCGAGGCATCCTGCGCTGCGTCCGTCAGCGCGCGATATCGGGCATCGCGTGCCGCGGCCTCAGGGCCGCCCTCGGCGCCCACCTCGACGCGGACGATGAGCGCATCCAGCCCGAGCGCCGCCGCCTGCCGCGCGGCGGTCGCCGCCACCTCATCCGAACCCGGCTGCAGCCCGTGGTCGACGGTGACGCTCGCGGCGCGCAGGCCCAGCCTGGGCGCCTCGAACCCGGTCGCAGCCGCCAGGGCCAGTGAGTCCGCGCCGCCGGACAGCGCCACGACGACCGGCACGCCCGCCGGCAGCCCGGCGAGCACGCGGCGCACCGCGAGCCGGGTCTCCGCCACGGACGCGTGCAGGGGTCCTTCCGGCTTCACGGTGCTCACGCTACCCGGGCCCCGTGTCCGCAACTCAGTCCGCGCCGATGCCGGCGGGGGCGTGCGCCGCGGAATCTCGCGCCCGGCGGGCATCCCGCTGAGCGTGAAGACTGAATTGCGCACCGCTCGCCGGGACTAGGCTTGTCCGCGGCATCCCACCGACCCGAAGGAGCACGCACATGGGCGCGTACGACGCCGTCATCGAGATCCCCCGCGGCAGCCGCGTGAAGTACGAGGTCGACCACGGCACCGGCCGGGTCTTCCTCGACCGGATCCTCTTCACCCCCATGGGCTACCCCGCCAACTACGGCTTCTTCGAGAACACGCTCGGCGAGGACGGCGACCCGCTCGACGTCCTGCTCCTGCTCGACCGCGACCTGTACCCGGGTGTGCTGGCGAAGGTGCGCCCGGTGGGCGTGCTCCGCATGAGCGACGAGGCCGGCGGCGACGACAAGGTCGTGGCCGTGCTCGCGAAGGACCCGCGGTGGGCCCACGTCACCGACGTCGGCGACCTCGACGAGTGGACCCGCGGCGAGATCACCCATTTCTTCGAGCACTACAAGGACCTCGAGCCCGGCAAGTGGGTCAAGGTCGACGAGTGGGCTGACGCCGCCGAAGCGGAGCGGCTCGTGGCCGAGGCGTTCGCGCGCTTCGAGGAGCACGAGGGTCAGACCAAGACGCAGGGCGAGGGCGAGGCGCCGAACACGCTCTGAGGCGATCGGGATGAGAGGGATGCCGGAGGCATCCATCCTTCTCGGTCAGACCGAGACGCCCCGGCTGCGCAGGAAGGCCGCCGGGTCGATGGTGTAGCCGTTGCGGTACACCTCGAAGTGCAGGTGGCAGCCGAAGGCGACGCCGGTCTGGCCGACGTAGGCGATGACCTGACCGGCCTTGACATGCTGGCCGCGGCGCACGGCGAAGCCGCCGCCGACGATGTGCCCGTAGCCGGTGCCGATGCCGCTGCCGTGGTCGATGCGCACGTAGTTGCCGTAGCCGCTGTAGTTCTGCGCCATCGTGACGGTGCCGCTGGCCGCGGCGTAGATGGCGCTCCAGCAGCTGCCGCCGAGGTCGATGCCGCGGTGGTTGGTGCTGCCGCACCCGACCGAGCCGCACATGAGCGGTCGCGGCCCGAATCCCCAGAGCAGCCGGCCGTAGTTCGGGCGGCACCAGCCGCTGGATGTGACGTGACCGGCTGAGCCGCCGCCACCACCACCGCCACCACCACCGCCACCGCCGGAAGCGGCCTTCGCGGCCTCTTCCGCCTTCTTGCGGGCGGCGGCCTCGCGCGCTGCGCGCGCCTTCCGCTCGGCCTCGACGCCGGCCTTGTAGTCGGCGACCGTCTTGGCGGTGTTGTCCTTCAGGGCGGCCAGCTGCGCCTGCAGCTCGGCGAGGTGCGCGGTCTGCGCGTCCAGGGCGGCCTGGGCGGCATCCGCCGCCGCCTGCGCCTCGATCATCTTCTGCTCGGCGATCTGCTGCAGCCGGTCGCGCTCGGCCCGGGCGACGTCGGCCTGATCGGTGAGCGACCGCGCCGCATCGCGCGCCGTCACGGCTGCCGCGTACACGTCCTGGTTGCGGGCGAGCAGCTTGTCCATCTGGCCGAGGCGGGCCAGCAGGTCGTCGGCGCCGGCGGCCGATCCCGACAGCAGCAGCTGCAGGGATGTCTCGTCGCCGCCGTTGCGGTACAGCTGCACCGCCAGCCGCGCGGCCTTGTCGGCGGCCTCGTCGGCGATCTTCGCCTGCTCGTCGGCCTGCGCCTGCAGTTCCTCGGCTCGTTCGGCCGCTGCGTAGAACGCCTCCTGAGCCTGGAAGAGCTCGTCGGCACGCTGATCGGCGATCGCCTGCGTGGTCCGGACGTTCTCGGCGAGCTGGTTGATGAGGCCTTCGATCTTGGCGACCTCGGTGGCCTTCGCCGCCTCATTGCGCTTCGCGCGCTGCACGTCGTCCCACGACGGATAATCGGCCGCGTACGCGGCGGGAAGCTGCGGGGCGGCGAACAGCACAGCGCCGGCGACACCCAGGGCCCCGACGCCGAGAGCGGTCCGGCGGTTCACCACCGAGGGCCACAGAGCACGCTGCTCCAGCGGAGACGGCCCGCAGCCGCACTCCTCGGTGGTCGCATCGACGCGCTCGGTGCTCACGTTTCCCTTCCCTGGGACGGACAACGCTGTTCACATTAGCAACATCAGTCACAGATGCAAGAGGTCTGCTCCGACCCAGCCCGTCTCCATGATCGCGCCGATCGGCCTCGGCCGGAAGACCCGTCCCGCCCGGGCGCCTCACGCGCGCGGCTTCGATTGGCGCATCCCGCATGAATTGCGTATGCTTGAGCGTCGGTAAGCGTGCC
>NZ_JBIQHX010000010.1:0-103676 GCF_044508325.1 Microbacterium sp.
CGGTGAGTCCGTGCCCGCGGCCTGGAATCCGCACCGCCTGGAGTACGCGTTCGCCGTGCAGGCCGAGCTGCCGTCCGGCCGCGTCGTGCTCGAGGCTCCCGAGTACACGTCGGGGCGGGTCGACTGGTCCGACTTCGACGCGGTCGAAGGCGATCTTGGCGCCGCACCGGCCGATCGCGCCGGCGTGACCCGATCTGCCGCGATGATCCCCTCCCCGGCGTCGTTCCCGGGCATGCCGGCCGACCGGCTGTGGGAGTTCGAGGACGCCCACGCCTACCTCGGCGGGCTGGAGGCCGGCCCGACCGACCTCGTCAAGATGGCGCTGGTGGAGTTCGCCCTCACCTACGGCGTCGACTGGTTCATCCTGCCGGTCGATGTCGCCGCGGGCAGCGTGATGCGCGTGGCATCGCTCACGGTGCGCGACACCTTCGGCCGCTCGGTGCCCGTCGGTCCGGCACGGACACCGGGCGGCTGGAGCATGTTCGGGCTCACGGCATCCGCCGACACGTCCTCGCGCGCCGACGTCTTCGTCATCCCGCCCGCGGTCACCCATGTCCTGGAGAGCGACCCGCTCGAGGAGGTCTCGCTGTTCCGGGACGAGATGGCGAACCTCGTGTGGGGAGTCGAGCGCGTGGTGCAGTCGCCGCTCACCGGCGAGCCAGTCGACCGCGCCCACGGGGCCCCGCCGATCTCGCTGCGGCAGGAGATGCCTGAGACTCCGACAGACGCATCCATCATCTACCGGCTCATGTCACCGGTCGCCGACCACTGGGTGCCGTTCGTCGCCGTGCCCGTCGCCGGCGGCCCCGCCGGGGCCATCGAGCTGGAGCGCAGGCGCCTGGTCCACCTCACCGACACCGGCAGCTACACGACCCACCCGCTGGGTGTGCTGCTGCGCTCGGCGCCCGACGCGGATCCGATGACCGACCATCTGCGGATCGCGGAGGAGGAGGTCCCCCGCGACGGGGCGATCGTGACCCGCCGCTATCAGATGGCGCGCACCCCGGACGGCGGACGTGCGCTCTGGATCGGCCGACGCAAGCGCACCGGTCAGGGCGAGGGATCCAGCGGCCTTCGCTTCGACACCGCGCTGCGCCCCGGTGAGCTCTGATGCGTCGCGCCGTCCGCCGGCGCGCCGTGCCCGATGTGCGAGGATCATGCGGGTGAGCCCGTCCAGCCAGGAGGATCCGCCGCCGATCGACCGGGGCGCCGCGGCCGCGATGTGGGACGCGTACGCCAGGGCGCACCCGGAGGCGGTCGCCGCGTGCCCCGAGTACACGGTGGAGAGGTTCGGCGACTCGGCCGCGCTGGCCGACGAGCTGCTCGCCGCGGTCCTCAGCGGAACCAAGCGCGCGACGTCGGAGCTGGTCGCGGCGTACCGCGCGGACGGCGACGACCTGCCCCGCATCGGATCCCACTGGATCGCATGCGACGGGTCGGGTGCCCCACGGATCGTCATCCGCAGCACCGCGCTGAGGATCGGGCCCTTCGCGAGCGCCGACGCGGCCTTCGCGTTCGCCGAAGGCGAGGACGACAGGACGCTGGAGAGCTGGCGCCGCGAGCATCGTCGCTACTGGACCCGGACGGCGGCCGCGCGCGGCGCGGAGTGGTCGGAGGACGACGAGATCGTCTTCGAACGGTTCGTCGTGGTCTGGCCGCCCGAGCATGCCGACCGCCACGACCTGCCGGCGGCTCAGGAGAACGGGGCGACGTCCGACGTGCACACGGTGCCCGGCGGAGGTGTCTCGAGGTCGACGAGGTAGCGCACCCGCCATCTGTCGACGCACGCGCTCGGGTCCTGGAAGGTCGGATGCCCGTAGCCCTCGTTCGTCAGGAGCACGGCGTTGCCGAGCAGCTCCTGCGTCGCCACGGCGCTGGCATAGCCCGTGTTGGGGTCATACCTGTTGTTGATGAGGAGGATCGGCACCTCGGTCGTCACATCCCACGGGCCCACCAGAGGGTGGTCTCCCGACGCCGGCCATCCCGACGCACACGGCGCCCACAGCCACCAGCCCTGGATCGCCCCGCCCATGCGGCTGTTCTCGGTGAACTCGCCGATCACCTCCGGCCACGCGTCCACGCTCTTGTCGGCAGGGGCGTCGAGGCACGAGATCGCCGACGACTTCGTGGCCTCCGTCCACATGGCCGTGGTGCGCGCCGCGGCCGCCGCAGTCGCCAGCGTCGAGGCATCCCCCTCCACCGCCGCTTCGAGCTGCTCCGCCCACGCCGGCCAGAGCGACGGGTTGCGCAGCGCCGCGAACGACGACATCACGAGATCGTTGTACGCGAGGTCTTCCGGCGGGTCGGCGTTCGGGGCGGGCAGACCCTGCTTCGCCAGTTCGAAGAGGCGATCGAGTCGCTCGGCGACGGGTTCGCCGTGCCCCGCCAGGGCGCACTTGTCACCCCCGGCGGCCTCGCAGGTCGCGATGAACTGCTCGAACACCCCGTCCGCCGACGATGCGCCGTCTGCGGCGCGCACCTCGGCGCTGGTCGCGTATTCGACGATGTTGACCAGGCCGTCCAGCAGCATGGCCCGCAGGTGCTCGGGGTACATGTTGGCGTAGACCTGGCCGATCACCGTGCCGTACGACAGCCCGACGTACGTCATCTTGTCCTCGCCGACCAGCTCGCGCATGTGCTCGAGGTCGCGCACCGTCTCGATCGTGGAGACGTGGGAGAGCAGATCGCCCATGACCTCGCCGCAGCGGCGGGCCAGCTCCTTCGAGTGTGCGGCGAAGGCGGCCGACTCCTCGGCGGTGGAAGGAAGGCGGATGCCTGCCCAGAACTCATCCGCCTCGGCGGAGGTCTCGAAGCAGTCGATGGGCGAGCTGGCATGCGTGCCGCGCGGATCCCATCCGATCCAGTCGAACCGGCCGTCTCCCCAGGCGTCGAGGTCGTCGCCGGCGCCCTTGATGAGTCCGACACCGGTGTCGCCGGGGCCGCCGGGATCGGTGAAGATCGTGCCGATGCGCTGATCCGGCTTGGTCGCGAGATGCTTGATGACCGCCAGCTCGATCTGGCGCCCGTCCGGGTCGTCCCAATCGAGCGGCACCGGGATCGTCGCGCACTCCAGTCCGTCTCCGCACGCCGTCCAGGCGATTCCGGCGACAGCCGTGCCGGTGGGATCGGGATCGTCACCCGACGCTGCCGTGCAGCCGACGAGGGCCAGCAGTGCGGCGGCGGTCACGACGGTCGACAGCGCACGACGGTTCCTGACGACGACCCCCGAGGGGTGCGCCGGGGCGGTTGCGTCCACAGGGACCCCCAGGTGCGACGGTCGGGCGTCGCCAGGATCCTCGATACTCCTCCCGCACTCGTGGTGTCAACCGGTGGCCTGCGGCAGGCTGCGGCTGCACTCGCTCAGGCCGGGACGTCTCCGCGCCAGGCGCCGGTCGCGCCGCCGCTGTTCTCGATGAACTCCTTGAAGTTCTCCAGATCCTTGCGGACCGCGTGCCCGCCGGCGCCGACGAGGTTGCCGACCTGCTCTGCGAAGCCCTCGGGCTCCCAGTCGATCTGCACCGTCACGCGGCTCGAGTCGTCGCTCAGCTTGTGGAAGGTCACCACTCCGGAGTGGGCGGTGTCGCCGCCCGTGCTCGTCCACGCGACCCGCTCATCCGGGTGCTGCTCGGCGATGGCGGCGTCGAACTCGCGCTCCACGCCGGCGATGTTGACCTTCCAGCGGGTGTTCCGGTCGTCGAGCTGCACCACGGACTCGACCTCGTCGAGGAACCGGGGGAAGGTCTCGAACTGCGTCCACTGGTTGTAGGCGACGCGCACGGGGCGTCGACGTCGATGTGTTCGATGATCTGAGCCATTTGTCTCACCTTGTCCATAGGGGCTTTCCCTCCACTGTGAACAGTCGACGCAGACCACGCCCAGGGGTTGACCTCTCGCGCCCGGGCCGCTAACCCGCGCGCCCGAGGCGTGCTCCGTCGCGGCGGACGGGCTCAGATCACCAGGAAGTCGAGCAGGCGCTGCGGATCGTCGCGCACCTCGGCGGCCGGGGCGTCGAGCACGATCGATCCCTTCTCCATCGCCAGGACCCGGGTGGCCGCGGCCACGAGCGCATCGGGCGACTGGTCCACCAGGAGCACCGCGACGCCGGCGGCGGCGAGCTCGCGGAAGGCGGCGAGCACGTCACGCACGAGCGACGGCTGCAGCCCCTGCGAGAACTCGTCGACCAGGATCGCCTTCTCGCCGGCGAGCATCGCGCGTGCGAGCCCGAGCTGCTGCTTCTGCCCGCCCGAGAGGTCGCCGGCGTCGACGTGCCGGCGCTCCCGGATGACCGGGAACAGCGCCGTCACATCGACGGGAGGCTCGTAGCCTCGCCGACGGGCGAGCGCGAGGTTCTCGGAGACGGTGAGGCGCGGGAAGACGCCCCGGTCGTCAGGCAGGAAGGACAGGCCCGCCCGGGCCGCGAGGTCGGCGCGGCCGGACCGCAGCGCCCGCCCTCCGAGCCTCAGCTCGCCGCCGATCGCGGGAAGCTGGCCGGCGAGGGTGCGCATGGTGGTGGTCTTGCCCATGCCGTTGCGACCGAGGAGGGCCGTCACTTCGCCCGGGGCGATGGTGAGGTCCAGGCCGGTGACGACCGGGACGCCGTCGTAGCCGGCGTCGAGCGCGTGCGCCTCGATCATTTCACCGCTCCCAGGTAGGCATCCTGCACGTCGTCGCGGGCGGCGATCTCCGCCATCGTGCCCTCGGCGAGGAAGCGTCCGTTCGCCAGGACCACGACCCGGTCGGCGAGTTCGCGGACGATGTCCATGTCGTGCTCGACGATCACCATCGTCGCGCCGGTCTCGGTGGCGACGCGGCGCAGCAGACGGGCCAGCGCGACCGACTCCTCGTGCGAGAGGCCGGCCGCCGGCTCGTCGAGGATCACGATCTCCGGTCCCCAGGTGAGCACCATCGCGAGCTCGAGGGAACGCCGGTCGGCCAGCGGCAGCGCCGCGGCGGACCGTGCGTCGTCGGTCTCGAAGCGTGCCAGCGCCTCGGGCAGCGGCCGCGCTTCGAGCGCCTCGCTGCGCGCGAGCCGGAGGTTGTCGGCGGGGGAGAGCTCGGTGAACACACTCGGGATCTGGAAGACCTTTCCCATGCCGGCGAGGGCGCGGCGGTGGATGCGCCAGCGGCTCGCGTCGGCGTCGAAGATCGCGACGCTGCCGCCGCTTGCCGACACGTCTGCGGCGACGATGTTCAGCAGGGTCGTCTTGCCCGCCCCGTTGGGGCCGATGAGGCAGAGCACCTCGCCGGTGGGGACGACGAGATCCACGCCCTCGAGCACCGCGGTCGCGCCGAACGACTTGCGGATGTCGGTGGCCCGCAGCGCGACGTCGCTGCGCGCGGGTGCAGCCCGCCGCGGCGCCGGGGCGGGCAGGCGCGCATCCTGGGCGGCGGTGCGGTGGGCGGGCCGGCGGAACACGCGGCGCACGAGGCCGACCAGTCCCCCGGGTGCGAACCGCACGACGATGAGGAAGATCACGCCGAGCACGAGCAGATACCACGACCCGATCGCCTCGCCGAGGTACTGCTGGCCCATGGTGACCAGCACAGCGCCTGCGAAGGCGCCGATGATCGTGCCGCGACCGCCCACGGCCAGCCAGACGAGCACCTGGGTGGAAAGGAGGATGCCGGCGGCCGACGGCGACACCAGGCCCATCACCGGCGCCGCGATCGCGCCTGCGGCCGCCGAGACCGCGGCGCTGACGATCAGCGAGGTCAGCCGGGTGCCGCGCACGTCGATGCCGAGGTGGGCGGCGCGGTCCGGGTTGAGGTTGACGGCGAGCACCCGGCGCCCGAGGCGCCCGCGGAGCACGAAGACCCAGACCGCGGCGACGATCAGCAGCACGGAGCCGGCGGTGATGTAGTAGTCGGGGATGAGTCCATGCGAGCGCACCACGATGCCGTTGCTGCCGTTGGTGACATCCGCCCAGGTCCGCGCCAGCTGCTCGAACAGCAGCGTGAGCGCGAGCGTGAGGATCGCCATGGTGGAAGGCAGAGCGCGGCGGCCCAGCCCCGCCATTCCGATCACGAGGGCGACCACGACGGCGATGAGGATGCCGGCGACTCCGCCGACGACGCCGGGCAGGCCCTCCCGCGCGGCGATCGCCCAGCCATAGGCTCCGAGGCCGAAGAACGCGGCGTGGCCGATGCTCACGATCCCGGTGCGGCCCCAGGCGATGTCGAGGCCGAACGCGAACAGCCCGTACACCAGCGCGAGGGTCAGCAGCGCGAGCGGATACGGCGGGAGGGCGAACGGGGCGAGCCCGAGCAGCACCACGGCTGCGGCGAACCCGAGGGCTCGCCGCAGCCGCACGCGCGGTTCGACGGCGGTCATCACGAGCAGGAGCGCGCCGTCGTGTCGTCGATCGGGTCGAGCACCTCGAGCGTCGTGTACACGCCGCCCTCGTCGATGCGGACCAGCACCATATCGCTGACGACGTAGTGGTTGTCCTCGCGGAAGCCGAGGTTGCCCAGCAGGCCGTCCAGGCGGATGGTCGACATCTGCTCGCTGATCGCGTCGGCGTCGTAGCTGCCCGCGGCCTCGACGGCGGCGGCGATGAAGCGCACCGCCTCGTACGCGGTCGCGGCGATCGCGGAGATCGAGCCGGTGTCGCCGTAGGCCTCGCGGTAGGCGGCGACGAACGCCTCGTTGTCGGCGCCCGGCGTCTGGTCGGAGTACTGCAGCGCCGTCGTGCGACCCTCCAGGATCGTGCCCAGTGCGCCGTAGAACTCCTGCTGCGACGTCGTGCCGGTGATGCCGCGCTCGTCGATCAGACCGAACTGGTCGGCCTGGGTCATGAACGAGACGGCGTCGCCGCCGACCACGGCGGTGAGGATCCAGTCCGGATCGGCCTGCTCGAGCTTGCCGATCACCGGCTGCCAGTCGGCGGTGCCCAGCTGGCTGTACTCCTCGGCGACGACCTCGCCGCCGTTCTCGGCGATGATCTCGGTGGCGACCGAGTGGTACGTGTGCGGGAAGATGTAGTCGTTGCCGACCAGTCCGACCCGCGGGCCGTACTCCTCGATCATCAGCGGGATGACATCCTCGACCATCATGCGCTCGCTCGCGCCGAACGGCCAGAAGTGCGGGCTGCAGAACTCGACGGTGCCGTTCACGACGGTCGAGAACGGCACGCCCGCCTCCGCGGCCACCGAGCCCGCCGCGACGGAGGTGTCGCCGGCGATCGTGCCGAGCACGTAGTCCACGTCGTTCTGGCGGATCAGCTGCTGCGTGACCTGCGTCGAGGTCGCGGCATCCGACTTGTCGTCTGCGACGGTCAGCTCGATGGGGTGGCCGAGCACCCCGCCGGCGGCGTTGACGGCCTCGACGGCCAGCGTGGCCCCGGCGACCAGCGAGTTGCCCTCGAGCGAGGCGACGCCGGTGGTGGGGGCGACCAGGCCGAGCCGGAAGGCGCGGTCCTCGGCGCCCTGGTCGGCGTCTTCGCCCGCGAACGAGCCGCCGCCGCAGGCGGTCAGCGCGAGGGTGATCGCGGCGAGAGCCCCGAGCGCGGCGGATGCGCGACGCCGGCTCAGGCGGCGCGTCGTTGGAGCGGTTTCCATGCTGTGAACCTCCAGTTCGGGCCCTGCGGCTGCAGGGCGATCAGTGCGATGAGTGCGATGAAGAAGATGACGCCGGCGGCGGTCTCGGGAAGGACGGTGCGCAGCCCGATCTCGAGGACCGCGACCACGAACGCGCCGAAGATCGGCCCGCCGATGCTGCCCGGGCGGCCCAGGAGCACGGCGAAGAACGTCGGCGCCAGCAGCGAGACCCCCACGTGCGGGGTGATGCCCAGCATCGGGCTCTGCAGGGCGCCGGCGAGCACGGCCAGGGCGGTGCCGACGGCGAAGGTGCCGGTGACCATGGCGCCGGTGGGGATCCCGAACCCGGCGGCCATGGAGCGGTTGTCGATCGACGCCCGCAGGCGCAGACCCAGGCTCGTGCGGTACATGACGATCACCAGAGCCGCGACGATCAGCAGCGACACCGTGGCGCTGACGAGACGGTAGACCGGGTAGTCGACCCCGAGGATCTCCACGGTCCCGGTGATGGGGGCGGCGACCGAGGCCGGCGTCGGGCCGAAGATCGCCTCGGCGGTCTGCCGCAGCACGATGCCGGCGCCCCACATCGCCAGCAGGGTGGCGAGCATGCCGTGCTGATACAGGCGGTTCAGCAGCAGCCGTTCGATGAGGATGCCGAGGATGATGCCGCCGATCACGCTCACGAACAGCCGCAGCGCGAACGGCACCGGCTGCAGCACGACCATGAGGTAGGCGCCCACCATCGCCATGTCGCCGTGTGCGACGTTCACCACGCCCAGCTGGCCGAAGATCAGACCCAGACCCCACGCGAGCAGGGCGTAGAAGCCGAAGGCGGTGAACACCGACAGCGCGAACAGGACGAACGGCTCCATCAGCTCACCACGCGAGCTCGGGGACGGGCAGCCGGTCCTGCAGCGCCAAGGCGATGGCCAGGGTCTCGGCGTCGGTCTCGCCCGGGCCGATGACCGAGACGCCGACGGGCAGGCCCGTGCGGGAGCCGATGCCCGCCGGGAGCGCCGCGACCGGGAACCCGGTGACATTCCAGGTCGCGGTGAACGCGGTGAGCGGATCGGTGCCGCCCATCGGGCGGCCGGCGTCGTAGCCGTGCCCGCGCAGCGGAGCGGTCGACGCGGCCGTCGGCTCCACGAGCGCCGCGATGCCGTTGTCGGTGAACCACCGCTGCCATGCCGCGGTGACGGCCAGGCGGCGCTCCTGCGCTGCGAGGTACGCGTCCACGCCCATCGGGGGAACCTCGTGCGCGAGGAATTCCCGCACGCTCGGGCGATACTCGTCCGCGCGGTCCGCGTACTGCGCGTGGTACGTCCGGGCTTCGGCGAGGAAGATCGTGTCGTAGTCGGCCTTGGCGAGGTCCGGGGGCGCCTCGACGGTGACCACCGTCGCGCCCAGCTCCCACAGGGCGGCGACGGCCTGCTCGAGCCCGTCGCGCACGTCCGGTTCGACGTCGACGAGGTCGGGGCGGTCGGTGACGGCCACCCTCACGCCCCGCAGGTCCGCCGGCGCCGGGGCTGGGATGCCGGGACGCGAGCCCACGCCGAAGGGGTCGCGGGCACGGGGCGCGGCGCTGAGGACCTCGAGGGCCACTGCGCAGTCGTCGAGCGTCCGGGCGATCGGGCCGGTGTGGTCGAGCGTCGCGGACAGCGGGATGACGCCGTCCGTGGGGACCCGGCCGTACGTGGCCTTGAACGAGGACACGCCGACGAGGGCCGCGGGGATCCGCAGCGAACCGGCGGTGTCGGTGCCCACCGTCAGCGGGACCATGCCGGCCGCCACCGCGGCGCCGGACCCTCCGCTGGATCCGCCCGGGCTGTGCGCGAGGTTCCAGGGGTTGCCCACCTGATCGGTCGTGCCGCCGGCGGCGAACTCGTGGGTGTGCGTGTGCCCCAGGTACACGGCGCCCGCCTGGGACAGTGCCGCCCAGACGGCGCTGTCCGCGGTCGCGGTCTCGTTCGCCCGGAGCCGGCTCGATGCGGTCAGGGGCTTTCCCGCCACGGCGAAGAGGTCCTTGAGGCCGACCGGGATGCCGGCCAGCAGCGATGGGTCGCCCGCGGCGATGCGCCGGTCCGCGGCATCCGCCGCCGCCATCGCCGCCTCGGGGTCGAGGCGCACCCAGGCGTTGATCGCGTCGGGGCTGCCATCGAAGTCGGGCTCCCCGCCGTTGCGCGCCTCGATCCGCTCGAAGGCGAGCGTGGCCAGCTCGCGTGCGGTCAGGCTGCCGTCGCGCAGCCGCTGCGACAGGCGGCGGATTCCCAGGTCCAGGGGGTGAGCATCATCGTTCGACACGAGTTCGATCATGCGAATTCGCGTCGCGCGGTGCGTGCGAAGTGAGACGACCCGCGCGGATCTGTCGCAGATCCCGGTGCGAGGCGCTCAGAACGGCTGCGGGGTGCCGCGCAGCAGGTGATGGACGTCCACCTGCGGCGCCACGAATCCGCCGACGACCGTGGCGAGCATCGGCGCGCGGCGTTCCTTGCTGCGGATCGATCCGACCAGTTCCACGGCATCGCGGGGATCGGCCCAGCGCTGCACTGCTCCTGCCGCCTGCGCGCTCCGCCACAGCTCGTCGAAGCGCGCGTCGAAGACCTCGCGCACGGGCCGGATCGCCGCGGGCGTCTGACCGACCTTCAGCCCCGCGGCCTGGATGAACTGGGCGTCGTCGCTGACCAGCCGCGAGAAGCGGTCGAGCACCGTGGTGATGTGGCGGATCGGCGACCGGGCGCCGCGCGAACTGCGGGCCCACTGGCTCATCCGCTCCCAGCGATCGACCGAGATCGCGTCGATGAGCGCCTGCTTGCTCGGAAAGTGCCGATAGAGGGTCGCCGAACTGACACCGGCGCGGTCGGCGATGTCGCGCGCGCTGATGTCGTCGGTTCCGGCCTCGGCGATCAGGTCGCACGCGGCGTCCAGCAGCAGCAGGCGGTTCTGCTGCGCATCGCTACGGAGCATCGGGCTACTCCCTTGAGAGTGAGCAGACACCATATCACCGGACGCGAGGAGGCGGAGTTTTGCCGACGCACCGTCGGAGAGTAGCGTGTGCTCTCGTGATCCAGGAAGACAGCCGGTTCCAGCGCCTGCGCTGGTGGGGCCTCGCCGCCATCTCGCTCAGCGTCGCCCTCATCATCATGGACGCGACGATCGTCTCGGTCGCGACGCCGAGCATGATCTCGTCGCTGGGCCTGACCACGACAGAGGTGCAGTGGGTCCAGGAGGTCTACACCCTGGTCTTCGCCGCATTCCTGATGGTGTGGGGGACCACGAGCGATCGCATCGGCCGGCGCCGCCTGCTCATCATCGGCCTCGCGCTGTTCGTGGCCGCCAGCATCCTGTGCGCCTTCGCACCGAACGGCACCCTGCTGATCGCCGCCCGTGCACTGCAGGGCGTCGGCGGATCGATGATCCTGCCCACCACCCTGGCGCTGCTGAACGCCACCTTCCGCGGCGGCGAGCGCAGCATCGCGTTCGCCGTGTGGGGAGCCACGATCGGGTCGATGGCAGCCGTGGGGCCGGTGCTGGGCGGCTGGCTCACGAGTGCATTCTCATGGCACTGGGCGTTCTGGATCAACCTCCCATTCGGCCTGCTCGCCGCTGCGGGCGTGCTCGTGTGCGTCGCCGAGTCGCGCCGGCGCGACTCGGGACGGTTCACCGACTGGATCGGCGCGGCGGCCTCGGTCCTCGGCTTCGGGATGCTCGTCTTCGCGCTGATCGAGGGTCGCGCCTACGGCTGGTGGGAGGCCACCGATTCGGCGCCGGTGAGCCTCGGCGGCTTCAGCATCATCCCGATCCTGTTCGCGCTGGCCGTGATCGTCCTGGGGCTGCTCGTCCTGCGCGAACGGTCGCGCGGCGCAGCGGGCCGATCCGTCCTGCTGGACGTGTCCCTCTTCCGCGTGCGCACGTTCGCCAACGGCAACGTCACGGCGCTCACGGTCTCGCTCGGCGAGTTCGGGCTGATCCTCGCGCTGCCGCTGTGGTTCCAGTACGCCCTCGGAATGGACGCCCTGCAGGCCGGGCTCGCCCTCCTGCCCCTGGCGGTGGGCTCGTTCCTGGCCAGCGGATCGGTGCACCGGCTGTCGCAGCGGATGACCCCGGTGCAGATGGTCCGCATGGGCGTGCTGCTGGAGATCGTCTCGCTCGCGGCGATGGCGCTGCTGATCCGACCGGACTCGTCGCTCTGGGTCACCGGCATCCCGCTGTTCTTCTACGGGATGGGCGTCGGCTTCGCGACGGCGCAGCTGACCCAGCTCATCCTCGCCGACATCCCGGTGGACAAGTCCGGGCAGGCCTCGTCCACGCAGTCGACCGCCCGACAGGTCGGCTCGGCACTCGGCATCGCCATCCTCGGCACCGCGCTGTTCACGACGCTGCGGGTGGGTACGGAGGCGCGCCTGAGCGATCAGGTGGCGGCCGACCCCCAGATCGCCGAACTCGCCCGTGCCGTCACCGACTCGGCGGGCGCGCTGATCTCGCAGCTCGCCGCCGACCCGGCGACCGCCTTCATCGCAGACGCCGCGCGCGACGCGCTCACCCAGGGCGTCGCGGTCTCGGCCTGGCTCGCCGTCGTCGCGCTGGTGATCGGCCTGCTGACCACCATCCCGCTCGGCCGGCCTGTCAGGGCGGAGTCTGAGGAGGTGCCCGGCTCGCAGCGCTCAGTATGAGCGACCGCACCCGCGATCGCCAGCCCCTCCCTGCATTTTCCGGTCGCACGTAGCGTGACCGGCAGAACGGCTGCAGAAGGGGGCGTGCTGACATGAGCGACACGACGTATGGGCTGGTCGCGCTGGGCGACAGCGACCGGGCGGTCTCGACCGCGGACGAGGACATCCGCGGCTATGACGTGAAGGACGCGGCGGGCGACGACGTCGGCACCGTCGACGACCTGCTGATCGATGAGGCCGAGAACAGGGTGCGCTTCCTCGTCGTCGCCTCGGGGGGCTTCCTCGGGCTCGGCGAGCACAAGTCCTTCCTCCCCGTGGACGCCGTCACCGGCGTCGGCGACGGCGAGGTGCACATCGGCCAGCCCCGCGGGCGACTGGTCGGCGCACCCGCGTACGATCCGAGCCTGGTCAACGAGCGCGACTATGGGGAGAGCGTGTACGGCTACTACGGCTACACGCCGTTCTGGTCGCCCGGCTACGCCTACCCGCGCTACCCCTACTATGGCTGAGGCGATCTCAGCCGAGGACATC
This sequence comes from Microbacterium sp., assembly GCF_044508325.1. Classification (GTDB taxonomy): domain Bacteria; phylum Actinomycetota; class Actinomycetes; order Actinomycetales; family Microbacteriaceae; genus Microbacterium. The sequence goes on from NZ_JBIQHX010000010.1 coordinate 12,738, forward strand.
GCGCCGTCGCAGTGCGATGACGGCGATGAGCGTGAACACCGCGGCCCCGCCCCACAGCAGCGCCAGTCCCAGGCCGTCGAACCCGTTCGCCAGCGGACTGTGCCCGTACGCCCAGTGGTAGGGCGAGAGCGCACGCAGCCCGTCGAGCTGCTCGCTGTTGTTGGCCACGGCCTGCAGCACGTAGCCGCCGACCGCGACGACCGCGCCCGCGCCGATGCCCCACGCGCGCCTGCCGGTGAGCGCGCCTGCGGCGAGGGCGACCACGGCGATGATGGCGCCGAGCCCCACCCAGGCGACGGTGACCGCCAGCAGATCGACCGCATCCAGTTCCAGCTCGGCCGGCTCGTTGAGCATCCAGATCACGATCCAGACGACCCCTCCCAGCACGAGCAGCTTGACGACGATGGCCAGCGCGCTCTCCAGCCCGTAGCGCGTGCGTCCCACGGCGTGCGAGAGGACGAGCTCGAGCCGGCCGGATTCCTCCGCGCCGCCGATGGCCGCTGCCCCCCAGCTGATCGCGGCGATGGTGATGAGCGCGAAGCCGATGAGCCCGAAGAAGGTGGCCTGGGTGTATCCCGCGCCCGAGGTGATGTCGTCGTAGCCCAGCGTTCGCACCAGTTCCGGCGGGAGCGAGTCCAGCACGGCGAGCAGTTCGGGGCTCTTCATGGCGGGGTACAGCGGCAGGTAGAGGAGGGCGACCGCGGCGCAGCCGATCGCCCAGCCCGCCAGGCCGCGCCAGCCGTCGAAGACCCGCCGCCGGAACACGGGCAGCGGTGCGGATGTCCGGCCAGAGCGCGCGATCGTGGTCATGCCAGGTCCTCCTGCCGTGCGTACAGGGCGAGCACGGATTCCTCGAGATCCGGTTCTTCGACGGTGAGATCGCGGATCGTGCCCGTGCCGATCGCGCGGATGACGGGGTCGATCTCGCCGCGCGCCGTCGCCGAGACCCGGACGAGGTCGCCCGCCGCCTCGACGGTGAGGTCGTCCAGGCCGTCGACGGGCGACATCGCGGCGGTCACCGCTTCGGCCGTGGTGTCGGTGAGCGCGGCGCGGATGCGACGCACGCTCGCCAGCCGCAGCGCGTCGATCGTGCCCTCGGCGACGATGCGGCCGTCCGCGAGCACCGCGACGTCGTCCGCGGCCTGCTGGATCTCACTCAGGACGTGCGAGCTCAGCAGCACGGTCTGCCCGGCATCCCGCGCCTCCCGCACCATCGCCAGGAACTCGCGCTGCATCAGCGGATCGAGGCCGCTGGTGGGCTCATCGAGCACGAGCAGCGCCGGCCGGTGCATGAACGCCTGCACGAGACCGAGCTTCTGCCGGTTCCCCTTCGACAGCGCCCGGACCGGACGGGCCAGGTCCAGGGCGAGCCGCTCGGCGAGCCCGTCGATCGCGCCCGCAGGGACCGCGCCGCTGATCTCGGCCAGCTGACGCAGGAGCGCGCGTCCGGTGATCCGTCCGCCGAGCCTCAGCTCGCCCGGCAGGTAGCCGATGCGGCGCCGCAGGGCGGGCCCGCCGGAGCGCGGTGATTCGCCGAGGACGGTGACCTCGCCGGAGGTGGGCCGGATGATGTCCAGCAGCATCCGGAGAGTCGTGGTCTTTCCGGCGCCGTTGGGCCCGATCAGCCCGAACACCGAGCCCGGGGCCACGTTCAGGTCGAGGCCGTGGAGAGCCGTATGCCGGCCGTAGCGCTTCCGCAGCGCTCGGGTTCGAATCGCGAGGTCCATGCAGAGCCCGTCCTTCCCTCATTCCTCGCCGCCGGCGAGGGCCGCCTTCGCGGCGGTCAGCAGACTGTCGTCGGGGTAGACGCCGTGCGTCAGCAGCTCCAGACCGGGCACGGCCAGCCGGCCGGCACCCTCGGGGGAGAGCGGGTCGGCTCCGAGGTTGCGGGCGAGGTGGCTCTGCAGCACCAGGGGTGCCAGGCCGTAGGCGGTCAGCAGCAGCGCGGTGGCGTCCGGATCGCTGAAGCGAGAGGGGTCCTTCTCGGCGATGTCGCGGATGAAGGCGCGGGTGTGCGCAAGCAGCGCATCGAAGGTCTTCGCACCCAGGTCACCGGGCTCGGCCAGAAGCCGGGCCAGGTAGTCCAGCCGCGGGCGGTCGTCCTGCAGCTTCGCGAAGACGGCGGCCATTCCCGTGCCGGGCTCGGCGGCCGCGGTCCGATCCGCGAGCAGGCTCGAGACCACATGCTCGTCGCACGCTCGGCGCAGAGCCGCCTTCGATCCGAAGTGGTGCAGCACCAGGGCGGGGCTGGCCCCGGCGCGGGCGGCGATCGCACGCACAGTGGCTCGATCGAAGCCGCTCTCGGCGAAGATCTCGACGGCCGCGTCGCGGATGCGAGCGCGCATCGTGAGGTCGCCGGCATCCGATGCTGAACGCATGTACAGGATACTAACCGCTTGTTCAGGACTCGTCCACCGGAACGGCGCGTGTCGGCGCCGCACCCGCTCCGGCGGGCGTAGTATCGACGCCTGTCTTCGAATGGGACAGAACCCGGAACGGAAGGCGATTTGCGTTGAACGCCCCCTTCATCGTCCGCGGCGACGAGCTCACCGTGCTGAACCTGCTCGCCGCGCAGCAGGCCCCGGCATCCGCCTCGCCGCGCGCACTCGTGTGGGGCGTCGACCTGCGCGACGCCCCGTCGCGGCCTGCGGCCAAACGGCAGCTGCGTCAGGCCTGCCGCGACGCGCACCAGTACGCGAAATCGTGGTCGGGCATCGTCCATGTGATCGTCGTCTACGTGCAGCGCGGCTCGCTGCCCTCGGGGGCGTGCCTGGGCGCGGCGGCCCAGTCCGCCAGTCGCACGCACGCCGAGCTGGAGCGCACCCGCGGCAGGTACGTGGACGTCGTCGTGCTCGATGTGACCGGCTGCGAGGGCGGCGAGCTGCTCCGCGACCGCATCATGGAGGCGGTGACCGCCCGTCCGGGCGTCGCGGGCGACGCGGCACTGCCCTGGGAGGAGATCACCTCCCGCTCGATCCACGAAGCGGCGCTCCAGCAGGCCTTCTGAGCCGGTCTACGACACCTCCGCGCAGATCTGGGCCATCTCGGCGAGATAGTCCTCGAACGGCGGGAGGCCCGCGGACGCCCGGAACTGGTCGATCCGGGCGGGATCGACCAGGGGTGTGGCCGGTTCGGGGCCGGTGTCGGCGCAGGCGACCTGGGTGCCGTACCGCTGCGGCTCGCCCGCGCCGGCGTGCACGCGGTCTTCGAGATAGGCGAGATTGCCCGGCGAGGCCTGCTCCGCCTCGACCGCCGCGCGCAGGTGCTCGAGGGCGCAGCGCTGGGCGGCGGCATCCAGATCGGAATGCTGGGCGATCGCCCACGCGGCATCCTCCGCATCCTCGCCGACCAGCGCGAAGGTCGGCCAGCCGTGCACGACGATGATCTCCATGAGGCGGTCGGTGCGCGCCTGATCGCCCTCGTCGTCCTGACCGGTGCCCAGACGACCGGCCTGGTCGCGCTCGAGCATCGCCATCAGCTCGTCGTGCAGGTCCTGATCGAATGAGGTGCCGGGCGTCGGCGGGCGCACCGGAGGGCAGTCGGCACCGGCAGAGGGGGATGCCGCGGGCGCGACGCTCGACGGCGACGGCGACGGCGCCGTGCCGGCATCCACGGCGCACCCGCCCAGCAGGACGGCGAGCACCGACGCCGCCGCGAGGCCACGCGCGCGCCCACCCATGGCAGGCGATGGTACCGGAGGCGTATCCTGTCGTGCCATGCAGGACGAACCGCCCCTGCTGGCACGCATCCGCGCGGCCGTCATCGGCGACGATCAGCTGATGCACGGCCCGTTCGGCCCGCGCCGCGTCACGTACGCCGATTACACGGCGAGCGGTCGCGCGCTGACCTTCCTCGAGGACTTCGTGCGCGACGAGGTGCTGCCGCGGTATGCGAACACGCACTCCGAATCCAGCGGCACGGGGCTGCAGACCACGCGGCTGCGCGAGGATGCGCGCGCCATCATCCACCGCGCGGTCAAGGGCACCGACGACACCGTGGTGATCTTCGCCGGCAGCGGCTCGACCGGGGCGATCAACAAGCTCATCGGCATCCTCGGGCTGCGCATCCCCGCCGACCTCGACCGCGAGTACGCGCTGTCGGCGCAGATCCCCCGGGAGCGCCGCCCGGTCGTCTTCGTCGGCCCCTACGAGCACCACAGCAACGAGCTGCCCTGGCGCGAGTCCATCGCCGACGTCATCACGATCCCCGAAGACGCCGACGGTCATGTCGACGTCTTCGCGCTCACCGCGCAGCTGGAGCGCCACGCCGCCCGGCCGCTGAAGATCGGCTCGTTCAGCGCGGCGAGCAACGTCACCGGCATCCTCACCGACACGGTGCGGATCACCGAGCTGCTGCACGCGCACGGCGCGCTCGCGTTCTGGGACTACGCCGCCGCCGGCCCGTACCTCGACATCGACGCGTCGGACAAGGATGCCGTCTTCCTGTCGCCGCACAAGTTCATCGGCGGTCCCGGGACCCCGGGCGTGCTCGTGGTCGCGCGCGGGCTGCTGTCGAACTCCGTCCCGGAGGCGGTCGGCGGGGGCACGGTCGCCTACGTCAACCCGCTCGAGCATCGCTACATCGCCGATGCGGCGCACCGCGAGGAGGCGGGCACTCCGGCGATCGTCGAGTCGATCCGGGCCGGTCTCGTCTTCGCGCTGAAGGAGGCGGTCGGCGTCGACACGATCCGCGCCCGGGAGCGCGCATTCCTGGATCGGGCGCTCCGCGCGTGGCGGCGGCATCCCGCCATCCAGATCCTGGGAAGTCCCACCGCCGACAGGCTCTCGATCCTGTCGTTCGTCGTCGCCCGGCCGGGCGGGAGGTACCTGCACCACAACCTCGTGGTCGCGATCCTCAACGACCTGTTCGGCATCCAGGCGCGCGGCGGATGCTCGTGCGCGGGTCCCTACGGCCATCGGCTCCTGGGCATCGACCTGGAGCGCTCGCATGAGTTCGAGCGCGAGATCACGCGGGGCTGCGAGGGCATCAAGCCGGGCTGGGTGCGGGTCAGCTTCAACTACTTCCACAGCGACGAGGTGGCCGATTACATCATCGAGGCGGTGACGCTCGTCGCCGAGCACGGCCACAAGCTGCTGCCGCAGTATCGCTTCTTCCCCGACACGGCGCTGTGGCGTCACGAGAGCGGCATCGTCGAACCGCCGCTGCGGCTGGACCAGCTCAGCTACGCCGCCGACGGCACGCTCGAATACCCGCGCCACGACGACCGCGCCGGCGAATCGATCCTCGCCGACCACCTGGCGCAGGCGCGGGCCCTGTTCGCCGAGCTGCCCGAGCCGCCCGAGCCGGACGGACCTCCCGCCGACGAGCGGCTCAGCGAGGACTTCGAGCACCTGCGCTGGTTCGACCTCCCGGCGGTGTGCCTGCGGCCCTGAGCCGCAGGCACGCGCCTCCGGCCGGGCCGGGGAGCGCCGGTCAGGGCACCTGCCGCACGGCCCGGCGGCCGCGCACGCCGTTGACGGTCAGCAGCGTGCCGGTGTCGGCGAACTCCTTGTGGATCTCCTGCTGCTTCTCCGAGTCCGGGTGGTAGGTGAGAAGGCTCACGACCACCGCGACGACCATCGCGCAGATGAAGGCGGGGAGCAGTTCGTACATCTCCGGCCACACGACATCCCAGACGAAGACCCCGACCGCGCCGACGAGCATCCCGGCCAGCGCGCCCCAGTTGGTGAACCGTCGCCAGAACAGGCTCAGCAGCACCAGCGGCCCGAATGCGGCGCCGAAGCCGGCCCACGCGAACGAGACGAGCCCGAGGACCGTGTCGTCCGGCACGAGCGCGAGGATCACGGCGATGACCGCGATGACGAGCACGGCGAGCCGGCCCAGCATCAGCACGTGCTTGTCGCTGGGCGGCGTCTTGCGCACAACCTTGTACAGGTCTTCGATGAGCGCGGACGAGCACACGATCAGCTGGCTGGAGATCGTGCTCATGATCGCCGCGAGCACGGCCGCGAGGACGAGGCCCGCCACGAACGGGTTCAGCAGCGTCTGCGCCATCACCAGCACGACCGTCTCTGCGTTGGTCAGGTCGATCCCCTGGCTGGCCATGTAGGCGATGCCGACCAGTCCCGAGAAGACCGCGCCGAACAGCGAGATGATCATCCAGGTCATGCCGATGCGGCGGGCGGACTTGGCCTCACGGGGGCTGCGCAGCGCCATGAAGCGCACGATGATGTGCGGCTGGCCGAAGTAGCCCAGACCCCACGCCAGCGCGGAGATGATGGCGAGGATCGTCCCGCCGGTGAGCGCGGTTCCTCCGATGAGGGAGAGGTGTCCGGGGGCGAGCTCGTCGATCGCCGCGCCCATCTCGCCGAACCCGCCGATGGTGATCACCGCCGCGACCGGGACGACGATGAGGGCGAGCAGCATCATGATGCCCTGCACGACGTCGGTGAACGAGGCGCCCAGGAACCCGCCGAACAGGGTGTACAGCAGGGTGACGCCGCCGACGATCGTCATGCCCAGGATGTAGTCCGAGTTGAACGAGCTCTCGAAGAAGAAGCCGCCGGCGACCATGCCGGAGGAGATGTAGAGCGTGAAGAACACGAGGATGACGATGCCGGCGAGGATGCGCAGGAGGTGGGTGCTGTCGCGCAGCCGGTTCTCGAAGAAGCTCGGCACGGTGATCGAGTTGCGCGACACCTCGGTGTAGGCGCGCAGGCGCGGCGCCACCAGCAGCCAGTTCAGGTAGGCGCCGATCGTGAGGCCGATCGCGATCCACGCCTCGATGAGTCCGGCGAGGTAGATCGCCCCGGGAAGGCCCATCACGAGCCACCCCGACATGTCGGACGCGCCGGCGCTGAGCGCCGCGACCCACGGCGGCAGGTTCCTGCCCCCGAGCATGTAGTCCTCGGTGTCGGTGGTGCGTCGGTACGCGATGTAGCCGATCACGAGCATCGCGATCAGATACAGGGCCAGGGCGAGGAAGGTGAGCAGTTCCGCGGACATCATCGTCCTTCCGTTTCGTATGTCTCGTTCTGTGGGAGATCGTCCCGCTCGCTGATGGGCCCCCATCCTGCCAGTGCATCGCGCCGAGAACCAGGCCCTCTGCGGGCGAGGGCCCGGGGCGCTCAGCCGCGCAGGTCGGGCAGCACTCCGGCTCCGGAGCGCTGTTCGAACACGATCTGCGTCTCGGTCGAGCGCACCGCCGGGTGCACGGTGATGTGCTCGAGCACGATGTCGCGCAGGGCGCCGGCGTCGGCCACGGCGACGTGCACGAGGAAGTCGTCGCCGCCCGAGACGTGGAACACCTGCAGCACGCCCGGAGTCGTCTCGAGCGCGTCGAAGACCGTGTCGACTCCCTGCTGGGTGTGGCCGCCCATGCGCACCCGGATCACGGCCTGCAGGGGCCTGCCCAGCGCGGCGAGGTCGAGCAGCGGCGGCCCGGGTGACACGACGCCGCGCTGCCGCAGCGCGCGCAGGCGGTAGGCGCAGGTGGACTCGGCGGCGCCCACGCGCCGGGCGAGCGCCTTCGTCGTGAGGTCGGGGTGGTCGACGATCGCGGCGAGGATCGCCCGGTCGAGGGCGTCGAGGGGCGCGGACGCCCGCGCGGTCGGTTGCGGATTCGACAAGGGATGCCTCCTCCCGGCACGGAATGCTGCTGAACATGTTACGCAACAGGCTCTCGCCTGTGCTCAGCGCAGCTCCTCTCGCTATTCCTTGCGTGATCCGGCAACCTGGCCGTATGTCCGACCGTCCTCTGCGCCCCGACACGATTGCGGTCCACAGCGGCCGCGAAGACCTCACCGCGCTGGGGGTGCACGCGCCGCCGCTCGACCTGTCGTCGACCTATCCGCTCCCCGACATCGAGCACGGCGGGGACGCCTACGAGTCGCTGGCGACGGGCGGCCACCCGCTGGCCGAGGGCGGCATGGTGTACGCGCGGCTGTGGAATCCGACGGTCGCACGGTTCGAGCGCGCGCTCGCCGAGCTCGAGCACGCCGCGACGGCGGTGGCGTTCTCGTCCGGCATGGCGGCGACGACGGCTGCCGTCCTCTCGCACTGCGCCGGTGCGCAGGGCACGCCCGGAAAGCGCCACATCATCGCGGTGCGACCGCTGTACGGCGGCACCGACCATCTGCTCGACTCCGGGCTGCTCGGCGTCGAGACCACCTTCTGCGACGAGGACGAGGTGGCCGGTCACATCCGGCCCGACACCGCTCTCGTGATGATCGAGACCCCCGCGAACCCGACTCTGCAGCTCGTCGACATCGCCGCGGTGGTGGCGCAGGCCGGCGATGTCCCCGTGCTCGTGGACAACACATTCGCGACCCCGGTCCTGCAGAACCCGCTCGATCTCGGCGCGCGCATGTCGCTGCACAGCGCGACGAAGTACCTCGGCGGGCACGGCGACGTCCTCGCCGGCGTCATCGCGTGCGACGAGGAGACCGCCACCAGGCTGCGCCAGGTGCGGGCGATCACCGGCGGCATCCTGCACCCGCTCGCCGCGTACCTGCTGCACCGCGGCCTTGCCACCCTGCCCACTCGCATGCGCGCCCAGCAGGCGAACGCGCAGCGCATCGCGCGCTGGCTGTCGGATCACCCCGCCGTGCGCGAGGTCCACTACCCGGGGCTCGACGGCGACCCGCGCGGCATCCTCGGCCGGCAGCAGCAGGGCCCCGGAGCGATGATCGCCGTGTCGCTGGTCGGCGGCTTCGCGGCCGCGAGCGCCGTGACCTCGGCCGTCGAGATCTTCACCCACGCGGTGTCGCTCGGCGGCGTCGACTCGCTCATCCAGCACCCCGCGGCTCTGACCCATCGTCCGGTGCCGCCGGAGGCGCGTCCTTCGGCCGATGTGCTGCGACTGTCGATCGGGCTGGAGGACGCCGACGACCTCATCGCCGACCTCGACCGGGCGCTGGGCGCCGCCGCCCGCGTGACCGGGGCGCTCTCCGAGGACGCCGTTCACGCCTGAGTCCCCCGGGCGCGTAGGCTGTCGTCCACCCGCGAAGGAGCGCACATGGCCGGACGATTCGACCTCGAGACCACGACCCTGCAGGATCTCCTCGACGACCCAGAGTCCCGGGCCATCCTCGACGAGGTCGTCCCCGAGCTGCCCGAGCACCCGATGCTCGAGTTCGTGAAGGGGATGCCCGTGAACCAGCTGCTGCAGCTGGCCGGAGCCCAGATCCCGGCCGACAAGGTCGCCACCCTGCGCGAGCGCATCGAAGCGCTCTGACCCACGCCCCCTGCGCGGCCGTCAGCGTCGCCGCCGGCGGCGGCCAGTGGTGCGCGCCGCCTCCTCGGCCTCCCGCTGCGCGCGCTCGGCGGCCCGCCGTTCCTCGCGCCGCTGCCGCCAGGCCGCGACCTCCGCGTCCACGTCGCGCGTCGGCGTGACCACCGGGGGGCCGCCCAGCAGCTGCCGGCGCGCCTCGATCACGCGGCGGTTGAAGTCCTCCAGCTCCTCGCGCACGTCCTCCTCGCGGGCCATCGCGTCGAGCCGGTCGTCGAGCTCGGCGTCCTCGACGCGCAGCATGATCGCGGGCGGGCCCAGTCCGCGCAGCTGCTCGGTCTCGATCTTGCGGCGGATCCACCAGTCCGGGTCGTGGGTGCCGCCGAGGTCCGGCAGGGGCTTTCCGGCACCGGGCAGGTCGTCGAAGTCGCCGCGGCGGATCGCCTGCTGGATCGCCGTCTCGACGTACGCCGCACGGTCGAGCGCCGTCGGGTTCCGAGGGGCGGATGCCTGCGGCAGCCGCTCGGGTGCGACCTCCTCGGAGTCGTCCCCGCGCTCGCGTGCCTCTTTCTCGAGGCGATAGCGCGCAGCGGCCTCGCGCGGGTCTTCCTGGGGCGGGCGCCGGCTCATCCCGCCTCTTCCGCAGCCGCCGCCGCGACGTCGGCCTGACGCCGGGCCTGCGCGGCACGCCGGGCCGCGGCATCCCGCGTCCGGTCGGCCTCGATGACGGCGGCGTCGGCCCGCTCGGCATCCTCCTCGATCCGGCTGAGCTCGGCACGGAGACCGTCGATGCGCTCCCGCAGACGATCGGCGTGGTCGCGCGCCCGCTCCAGCGCCGCCTCGGCGGCGCGCAGTTCGCGGTCGGCGGCGCCGGCGTTCTGCGCGGCTTCGCGCGCGGCGCGCTCGGCGGCCTTGCGGGCGCGCCGCTGCGCCAGGTCGTCGCGTGGCGGCTCCGGGGCGGTCTCGGGCAGGTCGCCCGCGACGGCGCCGTCCAGGTCGGCGCCGTCGAAGCCGGCGATGTCGAGCGGGCGCACCAGCCGGCCGGTCAGCACGGCGGCCGCCGCCGCGGCATCCCGCATCGCCGCGTTGAGCGTCTTGTCCACGTCGGTGAGGGCCGCCGGACTGACCGCGACCCCGCGTTCATCGGCGAGCGATGCGGCGCGCCGGGCCAGACCGGCCACGAGCGCACGACGCTGCTTGGTCAGCTCGGAGAGGGTCTGGGCATCCAGCTCCTCCTGCGCTTCGCGCAGCGCCGCGCCCAGTTCGAGCGCCTGTTCGAGGTCGGTCCGCGCTTCGCGCGCGAGCAGGTCGACGACCCACGCGGCAAGCGACGGCTTGCGCAGGGATCGGATGCCGTCGCCCAGCGCGGCTGCCGCGACGGACTTGGCGCGGGCGTTCCGCTCGCGCGTGAACGCGTCCAGCGGCAGGGCGTACAGCTCGGCCGCGACTTCCTCCAGCGTGGGATCTGCCATCGCCTCCATTGTGCAACGACCCCCTGCCGAACAGGTCCGCGCAGGGCTAGCGTCGAGGCAGACGACGCGACACCCAGGAGGAATCATGCGCGCAGTGGTCTTCGAGCAGTTGCGGACGCCGCCCGTCCTCATCGACCGCGACCGGCCGAGACCAGGTCCGGGGGAGGTGCTCCTGAAGGTCGCCGGAGCGGGTGCCTGCCACTCCGACGTGGCCGTCTACCACGACTTCGACGAGGCCAGCGCGCCGCCGCAGCTGAAGCCCAGCTACGTCCTCGGCCACGAGAACTCCGGCTGGGTCGAAGAGCTCGGTGAGGGCGTGACGGGGCTCGCCAAGGGCGACGCCTATCTGGTCTACGGGCCGATCGGGTGCGGGCGCTGCCCCGCGTGCTCGCGCGGCCAGGACACCTACTGCTACAACGTGGCCGACATGCCTTACCTGGCCGCCGGCCTCGGGCGCGACGGCGGCATGGCCGAATACATGACGGTGCCGGCCCGCAACCTGGTGCCGCTCGGCGACGCCGACCCGTTCGCCGCAGCGCCCCTCTCGGACGCCGGGCTGACCCCGTATCACGCCATCAAGCTGTCGCTGCCGAAGCTGGCCGGCGGGGGCAAGAGCGCGCTGGTGATCGGCCTGGGCGGGCTCGGGCTGGTGGCGGTGCAGATCCTCGGCGCGCTCACCGGCGCGACGGTGATCGCCACCGACATGAAGGCCGAGGCGATGGCCCGCGCCGAGGAGTTCGGGGCGGTGACGGTGCCCGGCGGCGACGGTCAGGCCGAGCGCATCCGCGAGCTGACCGGCGGCCAGGGGGTGACCGCGGTGTTCGACTTCGTCGGAGTGGCGCCGACGATCGCGCTCGCGATGGGCGTCGTCGCGCGCCAGGGCCGGGTCACGATCGTCGGCATCGCGGGCGGCGTCTACGAGTGGAGCTTCTTCGCGGCGCCGTACGAGGTCGACCTCACGAGCACCTACTGGGGAACCATCGAGGAGCTGCACGAGGTGGCGGCGCTGTACCGTGCGGGCAAGATCGCGCCGGATGTCGAGTATTTCGCGATGGACGACGCGCTCGAGGCTTATCGACGGCTCGAGGCCGGAGAGATCTCAGGGCGCGCTGTCGTGACTCCGCACGGGCGCTGACGCCAGGAACGCGAGCGGATCGCGCAGCAGGTCGGCGAAGGCCGCCTCGGCCGCGCCGACGAGCAGGCGGTCCTCGGCGAGCACGGCGGTGCGGATGGTGAGGTCCTCGCCGTTGGCGGGCATCGCCTGGGCGCGGACGGCATCCTCCAGACCAGGGATGTCGCGCTCGGCGATCGTCGCGAGGAAGCCGCCCAGCACCACCACCGCGGGGTTCAGCACGTTGACGGCGTTGGCGAGGGCGGTCGTGAGGATGCGGCGCTGCCGCTCGACCTCCGCGGCGACCACCGGGCGCGTGCTCTCGGCGAGCACCGCCGCGAGGGTCGGCTCATCGGCCGAGGCGAGCCCCACCGCGTCCAGCAGCCGGGCGCGGCTGACCTCGTCCTCGAGCACAGCGCGGTCGGTGCGACCGTCTGCGCCCGCGGCGACGCGGTTCTGCCCGAACTCCCCGGCGTAGCCGGCGGCGCCGGCCACCGGCATCCCGTGCACGATCAGCCCGCCCCCGATGCCGCTGGCGCCCCCGTTGAGGTAGACGACATGGTCGACGTCGCGCGCCGCCCCGAACAGGTGCTCGGCGAGGACGCCCAGCGTCGCGTCGTTGTCGACGGCCACCGGCAGACCGGTCGCCCAGGCGATGTCGTCGCGCAGCGGCACGTCGACCCAGCCGAGGTGCGGAGTGTTGCGCACGAGACCGTCCGACGCGCGCACGAGGCCGGGCACGGCGACGCCGATCGCGACGACGCGGGCATCGGCGAGGACCCCGGCGCGCCACGCGGTGAGGCGATCGGCGATGATGCGGACGGTCTCGTCCGGGCGGACGAGGTGATCCATGTCGACGCGTTCGCGCACGGGGATGGAGCGGTCGAGTCCGACCGCGGCGATCGTGACGGCATCCACTTCGGGGTTGACCGCGATGGCCACCACGTCCCCGCGGGCGGCGACGATCGGCGACGGCCTGCCCACGCGCTTCACGGCGGCGGGCGCGCGCTCCTCGATGAGCCCGAGACCGCCCAGCTCACCCACGAGATCGGCGATGGTCGAGCGGTTCAGCCCCGTCGTCTCGGTGAGGGCGGCGCGGGAGACCGGTCCGTCCACGTGCGCCAGGCGCAGCACGCGCGCGAGGTTGCGCTGCCGCACGCCTTCGACCTGTCCGTTCGCGTCGCTCACCCGCATCACGATACCGAGCAGATCGTGATGTGTCGGTTATTTGTTGCTATTGACCACGAATCCGGTCCGTCCTAGTCTGAGGCTGTCCAGATCACTTTCGATTCCGGTGTCGAAACTTTCGTACCGACCAGAGGAACAGAGGTTCAAAGATGAACAGACGCAGCATCGCGCGCGTCACCGCCGGCGTGGCCGCCGCGGGGATCGCGATCGGAGCCCTCGCCGCCTGCTCCGGCGGTGGGGGCGGCGACGCCACGGCCACGTCGGGCGAGGAAGTCTCGATCACGTGGTGGCACAACGGCACCGGTGAGCCGCTCAAGTCCTTCTGGGAGGAGGTGGCCGCGGAGTTCGAGGACGCCAACCCGGGCGTGCAGGTCACCGTCGAGGCCTTCCAGAACGAGGATCTGCAGCGCACCCTGATCCCCAACGCCCTGCAGTCCGGAGGCGACGCCGCGCCGGATCTGTTCATGGTGTGGGCCGAGGGCGAGATCAAGGCTCAGGTCGAGGCCGGCTACCTCCGAGACCTCAGCGGCCTCACCGAGGTCGTCGAGAGCGTGGGTGGCGCGGGCACCGGATGGAACGTGGACGGCAAGCAGTACGGCATCCCGTTCCGGTTCGGCATCGAGGGCATCTGGTACAACCAGGACATCTTCGATGAGGCCGGCATCAGCGAGAACCCGGCGACGTTCACCGAGTTCGATGCGGACATCGACAAGATCGCCGCCACCGGCGTCGCGCCCATCGGCGTCGGTGCGGCGGACGGCTGGCCCGCCGCGCACTGGTGGTACCAGTTCGCCATCAAGACATGCTCGGCCGAGTCGCTGCAGCAGGCCGCCGACACGCTGACCTTCGACGACCCGTGCTTCGTCGAGGCGGGCGAGAACCTCAAGGCGTGGATGGACGGCTTCCCGGGCGACCTGCCGTTCCAGGCGAACCCGACCAGCACCCCGGCGCAGAGCGTGCCGAACAGCTCGGCCGGACTGCTCGCCTCGGGCGCGACCAGCATGGAGCTCATGGGCACGTGGCACCGCGGCGAGGTCGCCAAGCTCGTCCCGGGTGCTCCGGCCGACAACCCGCCGTCGCCGGAGTGGCTGCGGTGGATGCCGGTGCCCGACATCGAGGGCGCTGACGGTGCTCCGGGGGCTGCGCTGGGCTCGGGCGACGCCTGGGGCGTCTACAAGGACGCTCCCGACCAGACCCTCGACCTGCTCAGCTACATCATGAGCGTCGACGTGCAGACGCGCTTCGCCGAGACCGGGGAGATCCCGACGGTCGCCGGCGCCGAGGCGGGCATCAGCGATCCGGTGCTCATGCAGATCGCCGAGGGCACGCAGAACGCGACGCTGGTGGTCACGTGGCTGGACACCCAGTACGGCCCGGTCATCGGCAAGGCGATGAACGACGCCATCGTGAACCTCATGTTCGGCGACGGCACGCCGCAGCAGGTGCCCGACGCGATGAACGCCGCGGCGGCCACACTGTAATCCATGACCGCACTCGACGACGCCGGGCCCGCGCTTGCCGCGGGCCCGGCCCCCGTGGGCGACCGCCGCCCGTCCACCCGCGTGCGGCTGCGCGCATGGGGCGAGATCACCCTGTTCGCCGGGCCTGCGGTCCTCGTGTATCTGCTGTTCGTCCTGCTGCCGGTGGCGCTGGCGGCCTACTACAGCTTCTTCAACTGGAACGGCCTGGGCCCGCTCGAGCGCTTCATCGGCATCGACAACTACACCCGGCTGCTGGCCGACCCCGTGTTCCACCGCTCGGTGGCGAACAACTTCTTCATCGTCGTCATGTCCCTGCTCATCCAGGGGCCGCTGGCGATCCTGGTCGCGCTGCTCATGAATCGCCGCCTGCGCTTCCGCGGCCTGCTGCGCGCGCTCATCTTCGTCCCCTACGTGCTCAGCGAGGTGACGGCCGGAATCGCGTGGCAGATCATGCTGCAGTCGGTGCCACCGGCGCGATACGGCCCCGTCGACACGTGGCTGCGGATGCTCGGGGTGGAGAACCCTCCGGCGTGGCTCGCCGACCCGAACGTCGTCATGTGGACGATCTTCGGCATCCTCACCTGGAAGTACCTGGGGCTGGCGATCATCCTCATGCTCGCCGGGCTCGCCGGCGTGCCCGAGGAGCTCTACGAGGCCGCCGCGCTCGACGGCGCCGGGTGGTGGAAGACGCAGTGGTACGTCACCGTGCCGCTGCTGGGTCCCACGATCCGCATCTGGGCATTCCTGTCGATCATCGGCTCGCTCCAGCTCTTCGACATGGTGTGGATCGTCACCGGCGGCGGACCCCTGCACGCGTCGTCGACCATGGCCGTGTACATGGTCGAGTACGGCCTCAACGTCACGCAGATCGGCTACGGCAGCGCCGTCGCCGTCGTGCTGTTCCTCATCTCGCTCGTCATCGCCCTGTTCTATCAGCGCTTCGCGCTGCGCCGAGACCTGCAGGGCGCGGTCACCACGGGGGTGCGCTGAGATGACCTCCGTCGCCACCCGACCCGGTCGCCGCGGCTTCGACTGGAGCCAGCCTGTCGTCTACCTCGTCGCGCTCGTGATCGCCGCCCTCGCGGTGGGCCCGGTGCTCTACGTGACCGTCGCGGGCTTCCGCACCAACCCCGACTTCTTCGCCGATCCGGCGGGCCTGCCGAACCCGTGGGTCCTCGACAACTACGCGAGCATCCTCGGCGACGCGCAGTTCTGGCGCCAGGTGCTCGCGAGCACCGTGACCGCGCTGGGCACGACCGCCGGCGTGATGCTGCTCGGGGTGATGGCCGCCTTCGTGATCGCGCGCTACGAGTTCACCGGGCGCCGGTTCCTCTACGCGCTGTTCACGACCGGGCTGCTGTTCCCGCTGACGATCTCGATCCTGCCGCTGACGGTCCTGCTGCGGCAGCTGAATCTGTTCGGCTCGTGGTGGGGGCTCATCATCCCCCAGGTGGCCTTCGCGCTGCCGGTGACGATCATCATCCTCGTCCCCTTCCTGCGGGCCATCCCCGGCGAGCTGGAAGACGCCGCGGTCGTGGACGGAGCCAGCCGGATCGGATTCTTCTGGCGCATCATGCTGCCGCTGTCGATGCCCGGTCTGATGACGGTCGGGGTGCTCGCCTTCGTGGGCAGCTGGAACGCCTACCTCCTGCCGCTCTTCGTCCTGCAGGCCGGGGGCGCGGGGCCCGACAACTACACGCTGCCGCTGGGCGTGCAGTTCTTCTCGACCGCGTACGGGCAGGACACCACGGGAGTGCTCGCGTACACGTCGCTGGCGATGCTTCCGGCGATCCTGTTCTTCACGCTCGCCGAGAAGCGCATCGTCGGCGGACTGCAGGGAGCGGTGAAGGGATGACGCACAGCGCACGCGTCGACGAGCTCGTCGACGCCATGACCCTCGAGGAGAAGATCGCCCAGCTCTACGGGGTGTGGGTGGGCGGCTCCGACGACGGCGGGGACGTCGCCCCCCACCAGCACGACTTCGGCGGTGAGATCGCGATCGAGCTGGACGAGCTCCTGCCGACAGGTCTCGGGCAGCTGACCCGCCCGTTCGGCACCCGCCCCATCGACGCGGCGATGGGTGCGGTGTCGCTGGCCCGCACCCAGGAGCGCATCCGCGCCGCGTCACGCCACGGCATTCCCGCCCTCGCCCACGAGGAGTGCCTCGCCGGCTTCGCCGCCTGGGGGGCTACGGCCTATCCGGTTCCGCTGTCGTGGGGGGCGACCTTCGACCCCGGCCTGATCGCCGAGATGGCGGCACGGATCGGCGCGGACATGCGGTCGGTCGGCATCCATCAAGGGCTGGCCCCGGTGCTCGACGTCGTGCGCGACGCCCGCTGGGGCCGTGTCGAAGAGACGATCGGCGAGGATCCGCACCTGGTGGGCACGATCGGAACGGCATACGTGCAGGGCCTCGAGTCCGCCGGCATCATCGCGACCCTCAAGCACTTCGCCGGATACTCCGCCTCGCGCGGCGGCCGGAATCTCGCCCCGGTGTCGATCGGTCCGCGCGAACTCGCCGACGTCATCCTGCCCCCCTTCGAGCTCGCGGTGCGCGAGGGCCGGCCGCGCAGCGTGATGAACTCGTACACCGATCTCGACGGGGTGCCCACGGCCGCAGACCGCGCCCTGCTGACCGAGCTGCTGCGCGAGACGTGGGGGTTCGACGGGACGGTCGTGGCCGACTACTTCTCGGTCGCCTTCCTCAAGCTCCTGCACGGGGTCGCCGATTCGTGGGCGGATGCCGCCGGCCAGGCGCTCGCGGCCGGGATCGACGTCGAGCTGCCCACCGTGCACACCTTCGGCGAGCCGCTGCGCCGCGCGGTCGCCGACGGCGTCATCGACATCGCGCTGATCGACACGGCGCTGCGTCGAGTGCTGGCGCAGAAGGAGGAGCTCGGCCTGCTCGACCCGTCGTGGTCGCCGGTGCCCCCGGCGCTCGCCGACGCCGACCCGTCGCAGCCCGAAGCGCTGCGCGGGCTGATCGACCTCGACCCCGACCGCAACCGCGCGCTGGCCCGTCGCGTCGCCGAAGAGGCGATCGTGCTCGTCCGCAACGACGGCACGCTGCCGATCACCGCACCGGGGTCGATCGCGGTTATCGGTCCGAATGCGGACGATCCGTACGCCATGCTCGGCTGCTATTCGTTCCCCACCCACGTGGTGAGCCGGCACCCGGGCGTCGAGCTCGGCATCCGCATCCCCACGCTGCTCGAGGCGCTGCGCGCCGAGTTCCCGACCTCCCGGGTGACGCACGTGCACGGCACGAGCGTCGACGGCGGCGAGGTCGACGGCATACCCGAGGCCGTCGACCTCGCCGCTGCGTCCGACCTGGTGGTGCTCGCGCTCGGCGATCGTGCGGGGCTGTTCGGTCGCGGCACCAGCGGCGAGGGCTGTGACGCCGAGTCGCTCGACCTGCCGGGTGCCCAGCAGCAGCTGGTCGACGCGGTGCTGGATGCCGGCACGCCGGCCGTGCTGGTGCTGCTGACGGGCCGACCCTACGCGCTGGGGCGCGCGACGACCGAGTCCGCCGGCATCGTGCAGGCGTTCTTCGCCGGAGAAGAGGGCGGACCGGCGATGGCGGGCGTGCTCAGCGGACGGGTGAACCCCAGCGGGAGGCTGCCGGTGAGCATCCCCGCGACCTCGGGCAGCCAGCCGACGACGTACCTGTCGTCGGCGCTGGGACAGCGCACCGAGGTGTCGAACATCGACCCGACCGCTGCATTCCCGTTCGGGCATGGACTGTCCTACACCGACTTCTCCTGGTCGCAGCTCGTGACGGACGCCGCCGAGGTCGCGACGTCCGGTGCGGTCTCGGCCTCGCTGCGGGTGCGCAACGCCGGCGACCGTGCCGGCGTCGACGTCGTGCAGCTGTATCTGCACGATCCCGTCGCGCAGGTTCCGCGCCCCGTGCGGCAGCTCGTCGGGTATCGACGGGTGGCGCTGGCGGCCGGTGAGGAGGCGACGGTGCGCTTCGAGGTCCCCGCGGACCTCTTCTCCTACACGGGCCGCGACCTGCGGCGCATCGTGGAGCCGGGCGAGATCGTGCTCAGCGCCGGACGATCCAGCGGCGACGTCGCCTCGTCCGTGTCCGTGCGTGTCACGGGCCCGATGCGCACCGTCGACCACACGCGCGCGCTCGTGCCGAGCGTCACCGTCGTGCGCGGTCGCTGAGCGGCGCGGTGCTGCCCCGCACCACCAGGTGGGTGGCGAGGTCCATGCGCAGGGTGTCGGGCTGGGCGCCCTCGGCCATGCGCAGCGCCAGGCGTGCCGCCTCCTCGCCCATGCGCCGCAGCGGCTGGTGGACGGTGGTCAGCTGGGGGCTCATCCAGCGTGCCAGGGCGATGTCGTCGTAGCCGACGATCGACAGGTCGCCCGGCACCGACAGACCGGCCTCCTGCGCAGCCGCGATCGCACCGAGCGCCTGCAGGTCGCTGCCCGCGAAGATCGCCGTGGGCGGCTCGGGCAGGGCCAGCAGCTCACGCGCGCGCGTCTGCCCGCCGGAGGTGTGGAAGTCGCCGAACGTGATCCACTCCGGCGCGATCGGCAGACCGGCGGCGTTCATCGCCGACCGGTAGCCGTCGATGCGGGCCAGCGAGCACATCATGTCCTCGGGGCCGGTGATCGCGGCGATCCGCCGGTGCCCGAGTTCGATGAGATGGCGGGTCGCCATGACGCCGCCCGACCAGTTCGCCGAGCCCACGGAGGGCACATCGGGCGACGGGTCGCCGGCGGGGTCGACGATGACGAACGGGATGCCGCGGGAGCGCAGCTTGTCCCGGTTCGGCGTCGCCACATCGGAGAAGACCATGACGACGCCGACGGGCCGGCGGCGCAGCACGCCGTCCACCCAGTCCGCGGCCGGGGAGTGCCGGCTTCCGCTCACGGTCAGAACGAGCGACAGCCCGGCGGCCTTCGCGACGTCCTCGACGCCCTCGATGACCTCCATGGACCAGCTGCTCTCCAGCTCGTGGAAGACCAGCTCGAGGAAGTCGCCGCGGCGTTCGCGGCCGCGTCGGGTGTAGCCGTGGCGGAGGAGGTGCTCTTCGACTCGTGCCCGGGTCGCGGGCGCCACATCCGCCCGGCCGTTGAGCACCTTCGAGATCGTGGCCAGCGAGACGCCCGCCTCGGCGGAGATCTGCGCGAGGGTGACGCGGCCGTTGCCTGGCATGTTTCGATCCTAGGGTCCGAAAGTATCGCGAAGGTGCTGGACGTGGCGGGGCGAGAAGCGATAGGTTGTGCTCAGCAACATTTTAGCAGGCTCGCCGTCGCAGTTGAGGAGCGCCATGTCCGCACCCACCCCCACCCCCGCCGACAAGTTCACCTTCGGACTGTGGACCGTCGGCTACAACGGAACCGACCCGTTCGGCGGCCCCACCCGGCCCCCGCTCGACGTCGTCCACGTGGTCGAGAAGCTGGCCGAGCTGGGCGCCTACGGCCTGACCTTCCACGACGACGACCTGTTCCCCTTCGGCTCGGACGACGCCGAGCGGCAGCGGCAGATCGACCGGCTCAAGGGCGCCCTGGACGCCACGGGGCTGCAGGTGCCGATGGTCACCACCAACCTCTTCTCGCCCCCGGTGTTCAAGGACGGCGGCTTCACCTCCAACGACCGCGCGGTGCGGCGCTTCGCTCTGCGCAAGGTGCTGCGCCAGATCGACCTGGGCGCCGAACTGGGCGCGCAGACGATCGTGATGTGGGGCGGCCGCGAAGGAGCCGAGTACGACGCGGCCAAGGACGTGCGTGCGGCCCTCGAGCGCTACCGCGAGGCGGTGAACCTGCTGTCGCAGTACGTGCTCGACAAGGGGTACGACCTGCGCTTCGCGATCGAGCCGAAGCCGAACGAGCCGCGCGGCGACATCCTCCTTCCCACGGTCGGCCACGCGCTCGCGTTCATCGGCAGCCTCGAGCACCCCGAGATGGTGGGCCTGAATCCCGAGGTCGGGCACGAGCAGATGGCGGGCCTCAACTTCGCCGCGGGCATCGCGCAGGCGCTGTATCACGGCAAGCTCTTCCACATCGACCTGAACGGCCAACGCGGCATCAAGTACGACCAGGACCTCGTCTTCGGCCACGGCGACCTCCACAACGCCTTCGCCCTCGTCGACCTCCTCGAGAACGGCGCAGGCGGAGCGCCCGCGTACGACGGTCCGCGGCACTTCGACTACAAGCCCAGCCGCACCGAGGACGAGACCGGCGTCTGGGAGTCGGCGGCGGCGAACATGCGCACCTACCTCCTGCTGAAGGAGCGCGCGCGGGCGTTCCGCGCCGACCCGGAGGTGCAGGCGGCCCTGGAGGCATCCAGAGTCGGTGAGCTCTCGGTCCCCACGCTCGCCGAGGGCGAGACGTACGCCGACCTGCTGGCCGACCGCTCCGCGTTCGAGGAGTTCGACCCCACCGCGTACTTCGGCGGGCAGGGCTTCGGGTTCGTGCGGCTGCAGCAGCTGGCCACCGAGCACCTCTTGGGCGCGCGGGGCTGACGGACGACCTCTGGCTGCCGCCCCACCCGGGCCGAAAGTCGGGTCGGCGATGCCGACACCCCGATGATGGATGTCCCGACCCGGCGTGTCACGTGACCGACCCGACTTTTGGCCCGGGTGGACGGGGTGGCCGACGACGAGACGGGAGTGGATCGAGATGAGCCTGGTGATGGGGGTCGACTCGTCGACCCAGTCGTGCAAGGTGGTGATCGTCGACGCCGCCACCGGTGACATCGTGCGACAGGGCCGCGCCCCGCACCCGGCGGGGACGGAAGTGGATCCGGATGCCTGGTGGCAGGCGCTGCAGCAGGCGATCGCCGCCGCGGGCGGCATGGACGACGTCGTGGCGTGGTCGATCGCCGGGCAGCAGCACGGCATGGTCGCCCTCGATGCACAGGGCCGCGTCATCCGCCCCGCGCTCCTGTGGAACGACACCCGCTCGGCGGGGGCGGCCGCAGAGCTCGTCCGCGAGTTCGGCGCCGATCGCCTCGCCGAGCGGACAGGGCTCGTGCCCGTGGCATCCTTCACGATCACCAAGCTCCGCTGGCTGCGCGACCACGAACCCGACGCCGCCACCCGGGTGGCTGCCGTCGCCCTGCCGCACGACTGGCTGACCTGGCGGCTGCGCGGGTTCGGCCCCGATGCGCCCGCGCTCGACGAGCTGATCACGGACAGATCGGATGCCTCGGGCACCGGCTACTGGAATCCGATCACCGGCGACTACGACCGGGAGCTGCTGGCCGCGGCACTGGGGCACGATGTCGTGCTGCCGCGTGTGCTCGGCGCCGACGAGTGGGTGGGCGAGGCGCCGCGGGTGGCCCCCGGCGCCGGCGACAACGCCGGCGCGGCCATGGGCCTGGGAGCGGGCCCCGGCGATGTCGTCGTCTCGATCGGCACGAGCGGGACGGTCTTCGCCGTGAGCGAGCGCCGCACGATCGACCCCACCGGCACCGTCGCGGGATTCGCGGATGCGACCGGGCGGTTCCTGCCCCTGGTGGCCACCCTCAACGCAGCCCGCGTGCTCGATGCGATCGCCGGGCTCCTCGAGGTCGACCACGCCGGGCTCAGCGCACTCGCACTCGCCGCCGAGCCGGGTGCCGGCGGTCTCACGCTCGTGCCGTACTTCGAGGGGGAGCGGACACCGAACCTGCCGGACGCCACCGCGTCGCTGTCCGGGATGACCCTCGCGAACACGACGCGCGAGAACGTCGCCCGGGCCGCGGTCGAGGGGATGCTCGGGGGCCTGGCTGCGGGTCTGGAGGCGCTGCGCGGCCTGGGCGTGCCCCTGGAGCGCGCGCTGCTGGTCGGCGGCGGCGCGCAGTCGCCCGCGGTGCGCGAGATCGCGCCGCGCGTGCTCGGCCTCGACGTCGAGGTCCCAGAGCCGGCGGAGTACGTCGCCCTCGGCGCAGCGCGCCAGGCTGCCCGGATCGCCGGCGCCTGACCCGGCCGCGCGTCCCACGCCGCCCGCGCACGACAGAGGGCCCTCGAGTACTCTCCAGGGCCCTCCGTGTCTGAGCGCGCGTCACTCGTCGCGCATCGCCTCGTTCGCGTCGTTCTTCGCGTATGTCGCGTCGCGCTCGGCTTCGGCCTTCTTGACGTTGGCGTCGGCCTTCATCTCGTCGAACTTGTCGTCGATCTTGTCGGTGGTGTCCTCCCAGGCATCCTGGATCTTCCGACCGGCGGTCTCGGCGCCATCCTTTGCGTCGTCCATGATTCCCATGAGCTGACTCCTTTCGTGAGCGGTGCGATCACGCTACGTGCTCCGAACCCGCGCGACTCAGGGGTTGAAAATGCGGCGGCGCCGCGCTAGTGCCATCGCGGGCCGCGGCGTGACGTGTCGTACCGGGAATGTGCTGGCCGCGGCGGCGGGGGCCGACAACCGGTGTGAGCGTCGCATGGCCAGTCGCATGGCCAGTGAAACGTGAGGACGGTCGCCCTGAACGCCGCGCGACTGTCGAGCGCCGTCGCCGTGGCGGCGCTTTTCACCGTGGGTCTGCTCGCGGCACCCGGAATGGGTGTCGCCCCCGCCGAACCGGCATCCGCGATCGGCGCCCTCGACGTGAGCACGCACAAGCGTCTCGACTTCCACCTGGGCGATGCGGCCCGCTTCGCTCGTCGTGTCGCCGACCGTCGCCGGGAGGTGTCGAACTTCATGCCCGGCTCGCTGCCGGTCACCGGCGGCGAGTTCGCGGAGGTGCTCGCGGCGATCGGCGCCGTGCTCGCGATGCGGGGTGCAGGACTGCTCCTGCTGAGACGGATCCGAGCCCGGCGGCGGACGCTGTAACCGGTAGCCTCGTTGCCGAGGAGGTGAGGGGTGGGTCGCACAGCGGAAGCCGTCGCCGAGGGCGTTCAGATCGCGTGGGCGGCCGCGCGGCTCGCTCTGAAGAACATCATCCTCGTCGAGACGATCGCGCAGGAGAAGGAGTTCATCCCGGGCGCCGTCGCCGCGGCCGCGCGTGAGGTGCTGCTGGGGCTCGCCCGCGAGCAGCAGGCCGCCGCCGACCTCGCCGAGCGGCAGCGCAAGCGCGCGTGGGGGCGGTTCAGTGAGCCGGACGGCACCCACGACTACCGCGACCGCGACACCCGCAATCTGCGCCGCCGGCAGAAGCAGTACGCGGGGGTCGCGAAGGCGCTGCGGGAGTACGCCGACGACGACGCCACGCTGCTGACCCTCGTCGAGGAGGCGCGCGAGGCGGCATGGGCAGACGTCGAGGGCAACCTGTCGCGGCGCCTCGCTGTCGAGGGGATGCGGGCCGACGCGGACCCCGAGTACGCGTCGATGCGGGATGCCCGGATGTCTGCCGTCGCCCTGATCGACCTGCAGCGGCTGGAGGCGCGGCAGCGCAAGCTCGGCCACCTCCCCGAGGAGCCCGCACCCGCCGACGCGTGAGACGGCGTGGCCGATGCGCACGGATGCCGTGTGGTTCGCGGGCCGGCCGCGCGTGAGGTATTCTGGACGCTGGCCTGCGCGCCGCAAGACGCGCAATCCGACCAGCGCTCGTAGCTCAATGGATAGAGCATCTGACTACGGATCAGAAGGTTGGGGGTTCGAGTCCCTTCGAGCGCGCACACGGATCATCTCGAGAAAAGTCCCGTCCCGGCGGGGCTTTTCTCGTTTCCGAGGTCCGGCCGTGTGGAGCGCGCAGAAGGGACTCCGCGATGAGCACCTGGTACCCCAATGAGCGGGACCCGTCGTGGACCTGCCCCGCCCCGACCCGCGACGCGCTCACGTTCCACCGCTCGCTCGACGGCTACGCGCCCACGCCCGTGGTCGATCTGCCGGCGCTCGCCGACGAGCTGGGCGTGGGGCGGGTGCTCGTCAAGGACGAGTCCGCGCGCCTCGGCCTTCCCGCCTTCAAGGCGCTGGGGGCGTCGTGGGCGGTGCATCAGGTGGTGGAGCACCGCGCAGGTGCACCCGGGACGCTCGTGACCGCGACCGACGGCAATCACGGACGGGCGGTGGCGCGCTTCGCGCGGATGCGCGGCCAGGACGCCCGGATCTTCGTCCCGCGGGGGGTCGGTGCACCCGCGATCGCTGCGATCGAGGGCGAGGGCGCCCCGGTGACCCGCGTCGACGGCACGTACGACGACGCGGTGGCCGCGGCGGCGCAGGCGGCGCGCGAGAACGACTGGGACCTCGTGCAGGACACGGCATGGGACGGGTACCACCAGGTGCCGGCCTGGATCGTCGACGGCTACGGCACGCTGCTGGTCGAGCTCGACGCTCAGGCCGAGGCGCTCGGCGCCGCGCCCATCGATCTTGTGATCGTGCCGACCGGCGTCGGGTCGCTGCTGCAGGCGGTGATCGCCCACTGCCGCACCCACCCGGGCGGGCCGGCGGTGGTCGCCGTCGAACCCGACGTCGCCGCATGCATCGGCCCGAGCCTCGCTGCAGGTCACCCCGTGACGGTGGAGACCGGCATCACCTCGATGGCGGGTCTGAACTGCGGCACTCTGTCGCCGATGGCCTGGCCGTACATCCAGCAGGGACTGGACGCCGCGGTGACGGTCTCGGATCAGCAGGCGGCGGATGCCGCGGAGCGACTCGCGCACGACGGGGTCGGCGCCGGCCCGTGCGGGGCGGCGTCCCTCGCCGCCCTTCGGGTCGTCGTCGACGGTGCCGCCGGGCGTGCTCGCTGCGCCCACCTCGGACTCGGGCCGGACAGCACGGTCGCGCTGCTGGTCACCGAGGCAGCGCCGAGCGCCTGATTGCTATGCCCCGCGCCGGATGTACCGCATCAGGCCGACGATGATCGCGATCACGAGGATCACGATGCCGACCCACAGCAGGAACTTCGCGGCGCTGACGAAGATGCCGAAGAGCAGCAGCACCAGGCCGATGATGAACAGAACCACAGCTAAACCGATCATGCCCACCAGCCTGCGGCATCCCTCCGCCTGATCGCACCCCCTTGCGCACAGCGGCGTGCGCGGCTAGGCCGGCCCCCGGCGAAGTGGGAGACTGCAGGGATGCGACTGGTGCAGGTGGCGCTGCGCGCGACCGATCTCGACCGCGCGGCCGAGTTCTACGCGCTGCTGCTGGAGTCGGCGCCGGTGGCGCGGTTCGACCCGCCCGGGCTGGTGTTCTTCGACCTCGACGGCACGCGGCTGCTGCTCGATCGCGCTGCGCCGTCCTCCCTCGTGTACCTCCAGGTTGAGAACGTCCACGACACCCTGGAGCGCCTGGACGGCGTCGCCGAGGTCGTCTCGCGACCGCACGTCATCTTCACGCACGAGGACGACAGCCTCGGCCCCGAGGGCCATGAGGAGTGGCAGGCGTTCGTCCGCGACTCCGAGCGGAACACGGTGGGTCTCGTCGCGTTCCAGCGGCGGTAGCCTCAGCGCAGCCCGAGCTTCTGCGCCAGCGCCTCCAGCGGCGGCGTGGGGTCGTCGCGCTGGGGCAGGAACTGCACGCACACGTGGTCGGCGCCGGCGTCGAGGTGCGCCCGGACGGCGGCGGCGTGCACAGCGGGGTTCCCGTGCGGCACGAGGGCATCGACGGCGGCATCGGTGGCGCCGTCGTCGAGGTCGGCCGCGGCGAACCCGTGCGCCTCGAGGGTGCGCCGATAGTTCGACAGGCCCAGGTAGCGGTCGAGGAACCTCCGCGCGGTCGCCCGCGCGGCGACGGGATCCGTCTCGGGCAGGAGCCGCTGCTCGGGCGCGATGATGGTGCCGGTGCCGACGATCTCGCGCGCGAAGCGCGTGTGCGCCGGGGTGGTCATGTAGGGGTGCGTGCCGGCGGAGCGTGCGGCGGCGAGCCGCAGGGTGCGCGGGCCGAGCGCTGAGATGAGCCGGCGCTGCGCCGGCACGCCCTCCGCGTCGAGCACGTCGAGGTAAGCCTGCAGCGCCGCGAACGGCTTGCGGTACACACCGCCGAGCGACTCGGGGTGACCGATGCCGATCCCCAGCAGGAAGCGACCGGGGTGGCTGGCCTCGAGGCGGTGGAACGATGCCGCCACCTCGAGGGCCGGGGCCTTCCAGATGTTGACGATCCCGGTCGCCACGGTCGCCGTCTCGGTGCCGTCGAGGATGGACTCGGGGCCCCGCAGGTCGGCATCCGGCGATCCGCCGACCCAGATCGTGCTGTATCCCAGTCGCTCGACGGCCGCCGCGAGTGCGGGGGTGAGCAGACCTCCGGCCCGCCAGAAGCCGATCGGGCCGAGGTCGGGGGCGGCGGGGGCAGGGGGCATCGCGAGGCTCCAATCGACGGATCTTCCACGGTACCGGGATCACCCCGGCATCCGGCCTGGCCGCATCCTGCGCCTCCGATCGCCCTCGTCCCAGCTAGCCTGAAGGCGTGAGCGCCTACGTCTCGGCGTTCGAGCTGTTCTCCATCGGTGTAGGACCCTCGAGCTCCCACACGGTCGGCCCGATGCGGGCGGCCGGCGACTTCGCCGCGCGTCTGCGCGCGACCGGGGCGCTTCCGCGGGTCGCGCGTGTCTCCTGCTCGCTGTTCGGCTCGCTCGGCGCCACCGGCCTCGGCCATGGCACCCCCGATGCGGTGGTCGCGGGATTGCAGGGTCTGGCGCCGGAGACGGTGGACCCGGATGCCGTGCGCGCAGCGTGGACCGAGTGGCCCGACGGTCGCGAGCTCGCCGTGGACGGCACGCATCCGGTGAGCTTCGCCCGGGACGACATCGTGCTCGCGCCCCGCACGCGGCTGCCCGGGCACCCCAACGCGATGACCCTGACCGCGTTCGACGCGGCCGGGGCCACGGTCGCGGAGGAGACGTACTACTCCGTCGGCGGCGGCTTCATCCGCCGGGAGGGCGAGGCGGCCGAAGCGAGCCCCGCCGCCGGCCGCTTCCCGATCCGCTTCGCGACGGCCGACGAGCTGCTCGCGATGTGCGACGACCGCGGCATCACGATCGCCGAGGCCGCGCGCATCAACGAACAGGCCCTGCGCGGCGAGGAGCAGGTCGCGGCCGGGCTCGACGAGATCTGGAACGCGATGGCGGGATGCCTCGAAGCCGGCCTGCAGGCAGAGGGCACGCTGCCCGGCATCCTCGGCGTGAGGCGTCGTGCCGCCGGCATCCGCGCTCAGCTCGAGGCGGCCGAGGCCGAGGGGCATCGTGAACTGCCGGGCGAATGGCTCGGCGCCTTCGCGCTCGCCGTCAACGAGGAGAACGCCGCCGGCGGCCGGGTCGTGACGGCGCCGACGAACGGTGCCGCCGGGATCGTCCCGGCGGTCGCGATGTACTGGTGGCGCTTCCTGGCCGACTCCGGCCTCGGCGCCGACAACGCGGTCACCCCCGACGGCGAGCCCGCCGGCAGCGCGCTCCTCGGCGCGGGCATCGACCCGCTCGACGCGGCGATCGTCGCCGAGGCCAACCGCCGCCGAGGCATCCGCCGCTATCTGCTCACCGCGACCGCGCTGGGGAGCCTGTTCAAAGCGAACGCCTCGATCTCGGGGGCCGAGGGCGGCTGCCAGGCCGAGGTGGGCTCGGCGTGCGCGATGGCCGCCGGAGGGCTCACCGCGGTGATGGGCGGCACGAACCGCCAGATCGAGAACGCGGCCGAGATCGCCATGGAGCATCATCTCGGCCTGACCTGCGACCCGGTCGCCGGGCTCGTGCAGATCCCGTGCATCGAGCGCAACGCGATCGCCGCCTCGACGGCGGTGACCGCGGCTCGCCTCGCGCTGCGCGGCGACGGCAGCCATCACGTGAGCCTGGACACCGTGGTCGAGACGATGCGGCAGACGGGCATCGACATGTCGACCAAGTACAAGGAGACCAGCGAGGGCGGTCTCGCGGTCAACGTCATCGAGTGCTGACAGCCGCGGCAGCGATCCACAGCGTTCGCCCATAGCGAACAGCCCGGCCTCCACAGTTAGCACTCTCGCCCATGGAGTGCTAATCTGAAGGTAGTTGAGTCGAACCCGCTCAACTTTGGACGACAACGACAACGAAGGAGTACCGATGGCCACCTATGATCCGTTCCGTGACCTCGAGCGCCTTGCGTCGGGCCTCTTCGACGCACGACGCGGGCCGCGCACGATGCCGATGGACCTGTACCGCGACGGCGACACGTACGTCCTGACCGCTGACATGCCCGGCATCGATCCCGGCTCGGTCGACGTCGACGTCGACGGCCAGCTGCTCACGATCCGCGCCGAGCGCACCCTGCCCGAAGGCGAGGGCGTGAAGTGGATCACCCGAGAGCGCGAGGCGGCGAGCTTCCTGCGCCAGCTGAACCTCGGCCAGGGCATCGACACCGACCGCATCTCGGCGAACTACGCCAACGGCGTGCTCAGCGTCACCATCCCGGTGAGCGAGAAGGCCAAGCCGCGCAAGATCGCGGTGTCGACCGAGGCGCCCGCGCCCGTCCTCGAGGCGCACGAGTCCGACAAGAAGAAGGTGGATGCCGCGAGCTGACGCCGCTGCATCACCCCACGACCGCCCCGCGTCCGCCACCGGACCGGGGCGGTCGTCCGTTTGCGGCGGCGCCCGGCGCCGCGACATCATCGAGTGGCCCGCGCCTTCGAGCCGCGGCATCCCCGTCCCGTCGAGGAGGACCTGTGACCGAGCGCGAACTCACCACGCCGGTGTCGCTGACCCTGCCCGACGGGCGGCTCAACCACGACGCTCTGGGGTGGGCGCGCCGGCCCCTCGTCGACACGTCCGGCATCGGCGGCCGCTTCTGGGGCCGCAACAAGCGCTGGGAGTACTGGAACGTCGCCACCCCGACGCACATCATCGCCCTGACCGTGTCGTCGATCGACTACGCCGCCGTGCACGAAGTGTGGGTGTTCGACCGGGGGAGCGAACGCCAGTGGCACGCGTCGGCGACCGTGCTGCCCGCGCGCGGCGTCGAGCTGCCGGGATCGCTGGACGGAGGGCCGGCGCGGGCACGGGCGAAGGGGCTCGAGATCGACATCGACCCGTCACCCGGCCCGGAGACCGCGGCGCCGGGCAACCGCCTGCGCGCCCGGATCGACGGCGCACGGTTCGACATCGTCGCCGCGCTTCCCGCGGGGCATGAGCGCCTCGCAGTCGTCGTGCCCTGGAGCGACACCCGCTTCCAGTACACGGTCAAGGACGTCGCCCGCCCCGCAGCCGGGTGGCTCGAGCTCGACGGCGAGCGATTCGACGTTCCGGACGGCGGATCGTGGGCCGTGCTCGATCACGGCCGCGGGCGCTGGCCGTACGACGTCCGGTGGAATTGGGGCGCGGGGTCCGGGGTCTCCGGCGGCCGGGTCATCGGCATCCAGGTCGGCGGCATGTGGACCGCGGGCACCGGCTCCACCGAGAACGCGTTCTTCGTCGACGGTCGCCTCCACAAGATCCACGAGGAGCTGACCTGGGACTACGACATCGCGCGGTGGCGCGAGCCGTGGCGAATCAGCGGCGGAGGGCTGGATGCCGTGTTCACGCCGTTCTACGACAAGGTCACCCGCACGAACCTCGTCGTTCTCGCCGCGCGCACCGATCAGTGCTTCGGCCACTGGTCCGGCACGTTCCGCACATCCGCCGGCGAGACGATCCCGTTCGACGGGATCCTCGGGTGGGCGGAGGAGGTGCACAACCGCTGGTAGCGATGTTCGCTCTGGGCGAACAGCAGCCCCGACGTATCAGAAACGCCGGCGCGGGCTCCGTGATCATGACGGCCGGCGGTGGGGACCCCGCCCGTCGACCGGATGCCTCGGGTCGTGCGCCGTCGGGGCGGCGGGCCTGAGGCCTGCGCGCCGAGCCGAGGCATCCGGACCCGCGTCCGCCCGCCTAGGCTGAACGCGTGACCGACAAGGCCGGCGTGACGGGCAGCGGCAGGCGCGGACGCGGACGCCCGCGCGGCGGCCGGTCCGATGCACGCGAGCGCATCCTCGCGGCGGCCGTCGACGAGTTCGGCGAGCACGGCTACGACGGTGCCACCATGCGGGCGATCGCGGGGCGGGCGGGAGTCGATCCCGCGCTGCTGCACCACTACTTCGGCACGAAGGCCGATCTGCTGGCGGCGACCATCGACATCCCGCTGCGGCCGGACCGGGTCGTGCCGCAGATCGTCGCGGGACCGCGCGCCGAGGTTGGCGCGCGCATCGTGCGGTTCGTGCTCGAGCAGATGGAGGATCCGCACACGCGCAAGCGCGCGATCGCTCTGCTGCGCGCCACGATCGGAAACCGGCTGACGACGCCGGTGATGGCGGCGTTCCTGCAGCGCGAGCTCATCGAGCGGATCGCCGGCGCGCTGGAGGTGCCCGACGCGAAGCTGCGCGCCTCGCTGGCCGGCAGCCAGATGGCGGGCATGCTCGTCGCCCGCTACATCGTCAAGCTGCCCGCGCTCGCCGACGCGCCGGTCGAAGAGCTCGTGGATCGCATCGGCCCCACCGTCCAGCGCTACCTGTTCGACTGATCGTCGACCGACTGACCGTTGACGGCCGGGCGACGCAGGCGCATAATTCAACACATGATGAATAAGCAGGATGTCGCGGGCACCCGCGCCGCACCGGCGGCGGCCGTGTCGGTGCGCGGCCTGCACGTGCGCCGCGGCCGCACGATGGTGTTCGACGGCATCGACGTCGACATCCCGCACGGCCGCATCACGGGCCTCCTCGGGCCCTCCGGCTGCGGCAAGACCACCCTCATACGGTCGATCGTCGGCGTGCAGAAGGTGCAGTCCGGCACCGTGACGGTGCTCGGCCAGCCCGCCGGCAGCCGCGCGCTGCGCCACCGCGTCGCCTACGACACGCAGGCCGCGTCGGTCTACGACGACCTCACCATCGAGCAGAACCTGCGCTACTTCGCCCGCCTCATCGGCGCGCCGCGCAGCGACGTGACCCGCGTCATCTCGCAGACCGGCCTCGCCGACCACGCCCGCCAGACGGTCGACTCGCTCAGCGGCGGGCAGGAGAGCCGCGTCTCGCTCGCGGTCGCGATGCTCGGCTCGCCCGACGTCCTCGTGCTCGACGAGCCCACCGTCGGCCTCGATCCGGTGCTGCGGTCCGAGCTGTGGGATGTGTTCCACGAGGTCGTCGACGCCGGCGCCACCCTGATCGTCAGCAGCCACGTGATGGACGAGGCGCTGCGGTGCGACCGGCTCCTGCTCCTGCGCGCGGGTCGCATCATCGCCGATACGACACCGGAAGAGTTCCTCGCCGAGACCGGGCAGGCCGATCCCGACGAGGCGTTCCTCGAGCTCGTGCGCCGCGACGAGGCGCAGCATCAGCCGCTGCGCCGCACCGCGCGGGAGGCTGCCCGGGAAGAGGGAGCGGGGGCCCCGCGATGAGCGCCGTGCGCACCTTCGCCACCGCCGGGCGCGTGCTGCGCCAGCTCGGCCACGACCATCGCTCGGTGGCGCTGATGCTGATCGCGCCGAGCCTGCTGGTCGGGCTGTTCGCATGGCTGTTCGTGGACCAGCAGCAGGTCTTCCAGGTGGTGGGCCCCGCCATCCTCGCCCTCTTCCCGTTCGTCGTGATGTTCCTCATCACCTCGATCACCACGCTGCGGGAACGCCGTTCGGGCACGCTCGAGCGGCTCATGACCACGCCGCTGGGCAAGGGCGACTTCATCGCCGGATACGCCATCGCGTTCGCCGCGGCCGCCGTCGCGCAGGCGCTCATCACCGTCGCGTTCGCGGTGTGGGTGTGCGGCCTCGAGGTCGAGGGCCCGCTCTGGCAGCTGGGCCTGGTCGCGGTGACCGACGCGGTGCTGGGCTCGGCGCTGGGGCTGCTGGCGAGCGCCTTCGCGCGCACCGAGTTCCAGGCGGTGCAGTTCATGCCGCTCATCGTGTTCCCGCAGATCCTCATCGGCGGCATCCTCATGCCGCGCGACCAGATGCCCGAGGTGCTGCAGGCGATCAGCGACTGGATGCCGCTGAGCTACGCGGTCGACGCGGTCAACGCGGTGACGGCGGGGAACGAGGGGTGGGATGTCACCGGACCGCTGCTGGTCGTGGCGGCCTTCGTCCTGGGCGCCGTCGTGCTCGCGTCGCTGACGCTGCGGCGCCGAACGCCGTAGCGGGACTCAGTCGACGCGCCGCAGCTTCGCGGTGAGGTCGCGCAGCTGGGCGAGCTCGTCGTCGCTGAGCACCGACATCCGCTTCGCGACCGTCACGGCGTGCCGGGTGGCCAGTTCGTGGAAGGCGCGGGCGCCCTCGTCGGTGGCCGTCACCAGCGACCCGCGTCCGTCCTCGGGGTCGCCGCGCTTGGTCACGAGCCCGCGCGCGACCATGCGGTCGACCAACCGCGACACCGACGGCTGGCTCACCAGCGCGAGCCGGGTGATGTCGCGCAGTCGCGCGGTCCGCCCCGGTGCACGGGTCACGGTGAGCAGCACGTCGTACTCGTCCTGCGTGAGCTCCTTGCCCTCGAAGTCCGACCGGATCTCGTCGAACACCTCGTGCTGCGCACGGAAGAGGCTTTCCCAGGCGTCCACGGCGAGGCGGCGATCTGTCATGGGTGTCAGGGTAGCGGGATCGACGCGCCCCGTAGGCTGGCCGCGTGAGAAGGATGCTGCGCGCCCTCGCCCTGTTCGCCGTGCTCGTCGCCGGCTTCGCCGTCGCGGCGCCGATCACCGCGCCGCCAGCCGTCGCCGGCGTGGACGACTTCTCGTTCCGGAGCCTCGACGTCGACTACACGCTCGGCCGCGCCGAAGACGGCACGAGCACTCTCCGGGTGGTCGAGACCTTCGTGGCGAAGTTCCCCGAGTTCGATCAGAACCGCGGCATGCGGCGGTACATCCCCGAGACGTACAACGGCGTGCCCCTGCATCCGACCCTGGTCTCGCTCACCGACGGCGACGGGCGGCCGCGCCCCGTCGAGACCGACAGCGAAGACGGCTACCTCGTCGTCACCTCGCGCGCGGACGACTTCGTGCACGGTGCGCAGACGTATGTCTTCACGTACACGATGGTCAACGCCACATGGCATTTCGACGACACCGACGCCGACGAGTTCTACTGGGACGTCAACGGCACGGGCTGGGCGCAGCCCTTCGGCTCGGTGACGGCGACCGTTCATCTCGACCCCGAGCTGGCCGGAGCGCTGACCGGGTCGCAGGCCTGCTATCGCGGATACCAGGGCGCGAGCGACCGGTGTGAGATCACCCTGGCCGAGGAGGCGGACGGCTCGGCCACCGTCGTGGCCCAGGCATCGGACCTGTCCGCCTACCAGACCATGACGATCGCGATCGGATTCGAGTCGGGAACCTTCACGCCGTTCGACGCGTCGTACCTCGCCTCGCCGTGGGGGTGGGTGCAGGGCGGCGCCGGCCTGGCGGCGCTGGGCGCGCTGGGCTGGGCGATCGGCGTGCGCCGCCGCACGCTCGCGGACGCGCCGGGACGGGGACTGGTCATCCCCGAATACACGTCGCCGCCGACGGTCGACGCGCTGCTGGGCGCGGTGCTGCTGGGGAAGACGTCGAAGGCGATTCCGGCAGAGGTGCTCGAGCAGGCGGTGGTCGGAAGCATCCGCATCGTCGAGGGTGGCCGGACGTGGACGGGCAAGCCGAAGCTGCGCGCCGAACTCGTCGACCCTTCGCGCGCCGACGGCGACGGCATCATGCTCATCGACGGTCTGTTCGGGCCGATCGCACAGCCCGGCGACGCGTTCGAGTTCGGCCGGAGCGACTCGCGATTCGCGAAGGCCGCGCAGCACATCGTGAGCTGGGCCGGCAAGGAGCTCGTGGCCCGGGGCCTGCGCAGGAAGGTCGCCGCGAGTGCGCGGGCGTGGCCGGTGCTGATCGGGATCGCGGCGCTGGTGGTGGTGTTCTTCACCGGCATCGCGGCGCTGGATGCGGGCGTGGTCACCGTCGTGCCGATTCTCGTGATCATCGCCGCGGTGGCCGCGGTCGTGGCGGTGTTCATCCTTGTCTCGCGCAAACCGCTCACCGCGCTCGGGACGCAGACCCGCGAGCATCTGCTCGGGCTGAAGATGTTCATCGAGTGGGCCGAGGCCGACCGCATCCGGATGCTGCAGTCGCCGACCGGCGCCGAGCGCGTGCGGGTCGACGTGAACGACCCTCGGCAGATGCTGCACCTGTACGAGACGCTGCTGCCGTTCGCGGTCGTGTTCGGCCAGGAGCGCGAGTGGTCGGATCGGCTCGCTGTGCTGTACACGCAGTCGGGGGCCACAGGGCCGAGTTGGTACTACGGCACGGGCGCGTTCAACGCCGCCGCATTCTCGGCCGGCATCGGGTCGCTCTCGGCGTCGGCGGCCTCGGCGTCGTCGACCTCGGGCGGGTCGGGCGGCGGCGGCTCCGCCGGGGGCGGTGGCGGTGGCGGTGGTGGCGGCGGGGTGTGACCTCGCTCGGTGATCACGTGGGGTGATCACGTGAGGTGATCTCCCGTCGGGTGGTCACGTCGGCGCTCGCCCTCGTCGCCGACGGCTCTGTCGCCGAAGCAGCGGTGACGGAGGCACGCGGCGCCAGAGCATCTGCGCGTCGATGTAGGACGGCGCTCTGACTTCGGGCACGCCGGCGACCATGCGGATGTGCCAGCCGCTGGTCTCGAGCGTCCGGTGGTGCCACCAGCACAGCGTCACACCATTGTCGACGTGCGTCGGCCCGCCCTTCGCATGGTCGATGACGTGGTGGAGCTCGCACCACTCGGCGGGCACGTGGCACCCGGGGATGATGCACTCGCCGTCGCGCGCCGTGATCGCGCGACGCTGGTGGGCGTTGAAGGTGCGGTCCGGGGTGCCGAGGGCGACGAGGCGCCCATCAGCGGAGATTCTGAGCTTCTGGATGCCGCCCGCGCACGCGATCTGCCGCGCGACGAATGCGGGCACGGCGACGTCGGTGC
Source organism: Microbacterium sp. (assembly GCF_044508325.1). Taxonomy (GTDB): domain Bacteria; phylum Actinomycetota; class Actinomycetes; order Actinomycetales; family Microbacteriaceae; genus Microbacterium. The sequence goes on from NZ_JBIQHX010000010.1 coordinate 47,894, forward strand.
CGTCGACGAATCCGACGCCGTCGTGACGGTCGAGGTCGTCGGCCGGGATCGTGACGAGGAGCGTGGGCGGCGCGCCGCCGATCGACGGCGTCTCGGCCGTGCGGCCGGCGACGCCGAGGACGGTGGCGAGCACATCGTGCAGCTTCTGCCCGCGAGTGCGCTCGTCGTGCGGGATGAGGCTGTCGTCACTGTCCGTGTCGTCGCGGAACACCGGACCCGGATCCGTGCGGTCGTCGACGCGGGGAGAGTTGTGGGCGTGGGCAAGGCGCAGGAACTGGGCGGCGACGTCCGGAAGGACGTGACCGCGGAGCGGGACGAGGTTGTCGCGCTCCCGCCCCACGGTCAGCGAGCGCTTCCGCATGGCCTGCTCGTAGTCGGGGCGCACGCCATCGGGGTCGAGCACCAGAGACCACACTTTCACCTGGATGCGGATGTCGTCGGCGCTTGAGGCGGGTGCTCCGTCGGGGGCGGTGCCGGTCGCGGCCTGCACGAGTTCTTCCTCGGCGGCGACCAGCAGCGCGGGGTCGGCGCGATCGGCTGTCTGCGCGAGGCCACCGGTGATCTCGGCCGCGGCATCCAGTCCCAGCAGTCCGGCGGTGAGCGCCTTCTGCACGGCCGGGAACCGCGCCGGCAGTTCGTCGCCGGTGAGTGTCAAGGAAGGATGGCAAGACCTCCCGAGCCGGATGCGTGCGGAGGCCGTTCGAGCGCTGATCTGGGTGAGGCGGGTCACCAGCTCGGTGGCGTTCGCGCAGCCGTGCTCCGCCGACATCCGCTCACGGCCCCGCTCGACTCGGGACCGCTCGTCGATCTCTCCCGCACACGCGACGCGAAGCGCGTCGACCTGGCGCCCGACGACCTCGACCTGCTGGGTGAGCTCGCGCAGCTCCACATCGGTGACCGAGCGGATCGCTCCGTCGCCGGCGACGGGGTCGATGGCATCGGCGAGCATGGTGGACACGCGGTCGAGCGCTTCCAGAAGCCTTGTCGCCGGTGCCGTGTTCATGCCTCCAGTATCGCGAGGGGGTACGACATCCGATCCATCAGAATCCCAGATGAGATGCGGAAATCTGTGGACAACTCCACACGTCGTCACCCTGTGGACAACCGGCGCATCCGCAACGCGCCGAGGGCAAGAGTAAGGGCCGGTCGGAGAGGCTTACCGACCGGCCCTTGTCCCTTGCACCAAGAGTGTCCTGCAATCACATGCCGGCAGCTGCCACAGCAAAACAACTACCGTGCTGGCACTCTATAACGAGGAGATAACGGAAAGCAAGGGCTGCTCGTTATCTTTTCGTGACCGGCGTGAGCGCCATGTCAGTACCGCGCCGAGAAGCCTCCGTCGACGTGGAGAAGCTGCCCGGTGATCCATCGTCCCTCGGCCGAGAGCAGGAAGGCGGTGACCCCGGCGATGTCACTGGGCGTGCCGAGTCTGCCCAGCGGATGACGCGGGGTGAGGGCCGCACGCGCGTCCTCATCCATCCAGCCGGTGTCGATCGGACCGGGGTTGACGACGTTCGCCGAGATCCGGCGTGGGCCGAGTTCGCGGGCCGCCGAGATGACGACGCGGTCGAGGGCTCCCTTCGACGCCCCGTACGACAGATTGCCCGTGGTGTGGTCGCTCGTGTACGCGACGACGGCCCCGCCCGACTCGTCTGTCTGAGCCGCGAACGCCTGGATGAGCAGCAGCGCGGCCCGGGCGTTCACCGCCATGTGCCGATCGAAGCTCTCGGCCGTCGTGTCCATGATGCTCGACTCCACATCGTGGGCGTGGCTCAGAACGAGTCCGCTGATCGTGCCGCGGTCGGCGTGCACTCGGCCGATGAGCGCGGCCGCTGCAGACGGATCGGAGAGGTCACAGGGGTGGTCGCCCGCTTCGAGGTCGCTCGTGCAGACATCCCATCCGTCCGCCTCGAGCCGTGGCACGACCCCGGCGGCGATGCTGTCGGCCCCGGCGGTGCCGGTGATCAGGGCGAGGGGCATGCATCGACGATAGGGGAAGCCGCGGGAAGGCCGCGGACATCAGTGCCCGCCTCGCACCCCGCGGCAGCCCCTCGAGCGATCAGGTGTTGAGAGGCCGGGGCGCCCGGAACGTGGAACGTCGCCGGGGCCGGGGCCAGGCGATGGCCAGGCGACGCCAGAACGGCCCTCGCTGCCGGCGCCGCTCGCGATCGCGCTCTCTCTGCTCGGCCTCGCGCTGCCGCTGCAGCAGGCTCTGCCGAGCGGCGGGGGCGATCACGATCTCTTCGATCATGAGCGGTTGCATGTCGTTCTCCCTCTGATCAGGCCGCCGGCCGGGCGGTCTCCCGGGGCGTCCGATTGGAACGACGTCAGTGTCGCGAGTCCGCCTTCCCGCGGCCTTCCGCGCTGCGTTCGGCCGCCGCCGGGAGGAAGGAACCGGGAAGCGCGGGAGGGGATGCTGTCGGCGTGCCGAAGCACCGAGACCCGATTCGAGAGCAGAGAGGAGGTGGCCACATGACGACGCACGTCGAGACGCTGATCGTGGGAGCCGGTCAATCCGGGCTCGCCGTCAGCGCACTGCTGAGCGCCGCCGGACGCGAGCACGCGGTCATCGACCGCGGCGACGTCGGCGAACGCTGGAGGTCCGAACGCTGGGACTCGCTGCGCCTGCTCACCCCGAACTGGCTCTCGCGCCTCCCGGGCTGGTCGTACCGCGGCCCGGCCCCCGAGGGACACATGACCGCGCACGAGGTCGCCGCCTATCTGGACGAGTACGCCGCGTCCTTCCACGCGCCGATCGTGCCGCAGACGGCTGTCCTGCGAGTCACACGGGAGTGCGGCCGGTTCCGGGTGGTGGCGTCGCGGGGCGACTGGATCGCCCGCAACGTGGTGGCCGCCACCGGTGCCCACGTGCTCCCGCGGGTCCCCGCGGGAATCGGCACCACCGGCATCCCGGTGGTGCCGAGCACGAGCTATCGGCGGCCGTCCGACCTGCCTGCCGGAGACGTGCTCGTCGTGGGGGCGTCGTCGTCCGGCGTCCAGATCGCGGATGAGCTCGCCGGCGCGGGACGTCGGGTCGTGCTCGCCGTCGGTCGGCACACCCGCGTCCCGCGGAGCTATCGGGGAATGGACCTGTTCTGGTGGCTGGAGCGGCTCGGCAAGCTGGCGCGCACGGTCGACGAACTGCCCGCGCGCGCGGCGGCGCGGCCGGAGACCTCGCTGCAGCTGGTCGGATCGGCCGGCCCGCCGCGGGCGGTCGATCTGCTCGCCCTGCAGGCGCGGGGCGTGCAGCTGACCGGACGCCTGCTCGAGTTCAGCGACAGCCGCGTGCGGTTCGACGACGGACTCCGGGATGCCGCGGCGGCCGCCGACGCCGCGATGCACCGGCTGCTCGACCAGATCGACGCACACGTCGCGGCGGCCGGACTCGAGCGCGAGGTGCTCCCGGCGCGCCGGCCCCCGGCCGTCGCGCCGTCGATCGTTCCGCTGCGGACGGCCCCGCACCCGCAGGACTTCGCCTGCGTCGTGCTCGCGTCGGGGCTCCTGCCCGACTGGTCGTGGCTGGGCGATCCGGTTCCCGGTGCGCACGGGACGATCGCGCAGCACCGCGGCGCGACGGAGGTGCCGGGACTGTACGTGGTCGGTCAGCACTTCCAGCATCGGCGCGACTCGACCTACATCGACGGCGCCCGGCACAACGCCCGCGATGTCGTCGGCCACCTGCTCGCCGAGGCGCCGCCGGTCGTCAGATCGTGACGAGTGCGTCGCGACACCGGTCGGCGTCGCGCAGCTGGCCGGCGATGCGGAAGAGCCGGTCGGCCTCGCCGAACAGGGCCCTGGCATTCTCGGGCGAGCCTTCTGCAGCGGCGACGTGGGCGCGGGCCTCCGCCACGGCGGCCGTCCAGGCAGGCCCTTCGAACCGGACGGCGGACTCCTGTGCGATGCCCAGCTGACGATGCGCCTCCTCCAGGTCGCCGACGCGCGCGCAGGCGATGGCGGCGGGAACCGCGAGCATGACATCGCACACGATGCAGCGATCCGCGTCGGTCATCACCGCCGTCGCCCGGTCGACGACCGATCGGGCCACGTCGGGGTCGGGGGCGGCGGTGATCATCGCACCGTAGATCCGCTGCAGCAGGTGCGGGCTGAGCACGGACCAGCGGGCCAGCGGCAGGGCGTCATGGAGCAGTTCGTTCGCCTCGTCGAGCCGGCCTCGTGCGAGCTTGACCTCGGCGAGGCGCTGCATGCTGTGGGCTTCGCCGCCGGTGGCGCTGATGTCGCGGTGCAGGGCGATCGCCTCCGACAGCTCCTTCTCGGCGCGGTCGAGGTCGCCCTTCAGCAATGCGGCCTCGCCGATGAGCGCCGTCGCGAACGCCGTGCCCCGCATCGCGCCGGACTCGAGGGATGCGGCGCGCAGCTCTTCCGAATACGAGATGACCTCGTCGTACGGCATGTCGCCGTACAGCACGTACTCGGCGACGCACAGATGCGCATCGAACACGCTCGTGGCGAGCGACTCCCGTCCGCTGGTGCGTCGCAGCTCCATGCGGAACCGACCGAACGCGTCTCCGCGGTGGTGGGCGATGAGACCCTGCAGAGTGGCCAGATCGAGGATCTGCCAGTCCACATCGCCCAGATCGACGCGATCGCGCGCCTGACCCGAGATCAGCCAGGCGCTGTCCAGGTCGCCGCGGAAGTACGCCAGCGTGCCGCGGGCCAGCAGGGTGGGGGCGTCGGCGGCGTCGCCCTCGGGTGCCTGATCGCCCAGGGCCGCCTCGGCGGAGTCGAGGTCTCCGGCGTACGCGAGGACCCGGGCGAGCCGGGCGCGGGCGAGCCGGTGCTCGGTGCCGGTCGTCACCGCCAGCGCGGTGCGGTACGCCTCGGCCGTCTCCGGCGAGCCGATCGCGAAGAGCAGGTCGGCGCGTCGGGCGAGCAGGTGCGCCCGCTCGGTGGGCGGAGCGTGGTCGATGACGCGGTCGACGAGATCGAGCGCATCGCGGTACGCCCCCACCGCGCCGGCCTTGTCGACGGCGCGCACGACATAGGGCACCGCCTGCGCCGGCTGGGCGGCGTCCAGCAGCAGCCGCGCGACCCGGGCGGGAGCGGCGCCCAGCGCACTGAGGCGTGTGGCCACCTCCCGCTGCTCCGACGCCAGCTCGTGGGGAGGGATCGCCTCGACGATGGAATCCCGCAGCATGGGATGCCGGAATCGGTACCCCGTCTCGGTCGGCTCGATGAGCATGGCCCCGACAGCCTGGCCGAGCTGGGCGTAGGCCGCATCGGTGTCGACGTCGCTCATGGCGAGGAACTCGTCGGTCATGAACGTCGTGCCCAGCAGCGCGAGGCGGCGCAGCGGCCGCATCGCGGCCGGCGCCAGGGCCGAGAACGGCTGGCCCGCGGCACTGGTGGTGCGCCGCCGCGCCAGCTCGAGCGCCGTGAACGGGAGCCCTGCGCTCGCCTGGGCGATCGCGGTCACCAGTGACACGGGCAGCTCGGGGTGGGCGTCGGCGAGCAGGCGCTCGATGGCCGCGGCAGGCAGCGGGGTGACCTCAACGGTCAGGTCGCCCTGGTGGGCCACGATGCTCTGCACCTCATCGTCGTGCGCGCCCCCGGGCCGCCCGGCGAGCAGAAGGAGGACCGACTCGTCCTGCACGAAGCGAGCGAGATAGTGGAGCAGGCTCAGGGATGCCTCGTCCGCCTCGTGCACGTCGTCGATCACCACCAGCAGACCCCCGCCGGCGGATGCCACCCGGAGCAGCTCGGAGGTCGCCACGAACAGCCGGGAGTGGGCCGCTTCGCCCGTCCAGGTCAGATCGCCCGCCGCCATCGCGGCCTCGATCTCCTCACGGAGCGGATCGCCCAGTCCGTCCAGGAGCGCCGGATGACTGCGACAGAGCCTGCCGAGGGCCGCCATGACCGGGCCGTAAGGCCATTGCGATTCCACCGCCGATGCCGTCCAGCGCGCGATCCGGAAATCCCGGCGCGCCGCACCCGCGACGGCGAGGTCGAGCAGTGCGGTCTTGCCGACACCGGCGGGCCCGCGCAGCAGCATGACGCCGCCGCGACCCTCCGCGGCCGACTCGATCCGGGCCCGCAGGCGCTCGGCGATCTCCCGCCGGCCGATCAGCCGGGTGGGCGCGGGGACGGGGGCACGGGGCGCTGCGACGGCGACCCGTCCGCTCAGCTCCTGCTTCAACGCCCGCGCCGGTGGCCCGAGGTCCGCCCCGAGCTCGCGCTGGAGTGCGCGCTCGAGCCGCTCCAGCTGTCGCAGCGCCGCGCGGTGGTCGCCCTGCTGGATGAGCCGGCGGGCGACGGCCACCTGGGCCTCCTCGTCGGCAGGGTCGAGTTCGGCGAGCTCGGTCCAGCGGCCGGCGATCCGCAGCAGGGTGCGCTGCAGCTCGCGCAGCTCGTCGCGCGCCGGTGCGGCCCATTCCTCGTAGATGTCATCGGGCAGCAGGTCGCCGCCGTACAGCGCCAGGGCGGCCTCGGCGCGCTCGGCATCCTCCTCGGCGATCGCCTGACGCGCCGCCGTGCGGAACGCTCCGACGTCTGTGGTGACCAGGTCTGCCGGCTCGAGGGCGACGATGTCGCTGCGCAGCGAGATCGTCACTTCGGTGCGCTCCAGCGCCTTGCGTGCGAAATGGGCGGCCTTGTGCAGCCTGGGCGCGGCCTCCTCGAGGCTGAGAGCCGGCCACAGCTGGGTGACGACCTGCTCTCGGTGGAGCCGATGCCGTTCCGAGAGCGCGAGCAGCTTGACGAGCGACGCCGCGTGTCGTCTCGCCCAGGCCACCGGAGGCACGGACGCGCCGTCGACTTTGACGGTGAACCCGCCCAGCATCCGGAACTCGGTGCCGGTCATCACCTGAGCTCCTCCTTACCCTGCATAAGGTAGTCGCACCGCGGGGAGCGGTCCAGACAGGTGGGGCACCCGGGCGGGGAGAGAGGAGAGGTGGTCGACCTCGTCGCTCATCGCCGCGCTGTGCGCACGCAGCAGGCCACGCAGCTGCTCGAACGTCCAGTCGTACGCGGCGATCCGATCCGAGATCTCGAACAGACGCCGCGAGAGGCGGTCGCGCAGGACGCGGTACTCCGCCATCGCCACGGCCTCCGGCAGCCCTCCCGACATCGTCTCGACGACGGCCGTGGCCAGCAGGTCTGCGTCGCGCAGCGCGTCGGTCATCCCGTGCGCGGTGATGGGATCGCGGAAGAAGCCGGCGTCGCCGACCAGCGCCCAGCCCGGACCGGACGGCTGGCGCACCCACCCCGGGATGCCTCCCCAGCTGTGCAGCCGGCCGGAGGGCCCTTCTCCGGCCTGCACGCGCTCAGAGAGCGTCGGCGAGACCCGGCGCAGGAGCGCTGAGAACGCGGCATCCGGCCCGTCTCGTCGCAGTCGGCGCATCGCACCGGACGTCGTCGCGACGAAGACGCAGGTCTGGCCGTCGTTGGTGGGGATCAGACCGGCTGCCGCACCGGTGCCGTAGGCCCACTCGTATCCTTCGGCCGGCACCGCGAAGTGTCCGTACAGGACGGCACTGGCGTGGCGTCCGCGTCGCAGCGTCTCGGCGCCGCACTCGCGCGCGACCAGTGAAGCGAATCCGTCCGCGCCGATCGTGAGGGCGGCGCGCAGGGTCCGCTCCGGGCCGGAGCGCGCCGCCAGCGTGACGCCGGCGACGCGCCCCTCCTCCCGGATGAGGCTGCGCACCGCCGTCTCGGGCAGCACGACGGCCCCGGCATCCTCGGCGGCATCCAGAAGCAGTCCGTCGATGACGCGGCGGCGAGGTGCGTACAGAGCCGGCACCCCGAGTGAGGGACGGATGGTGACGTGCACCGGCGCGGTGTCCGGATAGTGGAACACGGTCGTGTGCACCGGTGGCGCGCCGGTCGCGGCGACGGCTCCGAGCAGCCCCCATCGATGCAGCTGCAGAACCCCCGCTCGCATCAGGCCGTGCGTCGAGACGGTGTCGCTGCCGCGAGCACTGCGCTCGACGACGGCGACACGCAGTCCCGCGCGTGCCAGCAGCAGGGCGGTGGATGCTCCGGCGATCCTGCCGCCCACGACGATGACGTCGAAGTCCGTCATGACGTGCCTCCCGTCTGGTCCGGCCGGCCGCGGTGCTACGCGACGCGCACGTCGACGTCGACCGCCGTGCCGTTGGTGAGCACGTCGTAGACCGCCGAGCGACGCTGCGACTGGGCGACGAGCTCGCGCACGGTCTGCTCGTCGGCATCCGCGTCGATCTCGAAGACCACGCGCAGGCTCTCGTAGCCGTTGCGCACCTCGCCGCCGCCGAGTCCCAGGATGCCGAGCAGGTCGATGTTCCCCTCGACCCGTGAGGTCACCGAGCGCAGCGTCACCGTGCGCGCCGCAGCGATGTTGGCGATGCCGGCGGTGAGGCACGCGGCGATCGCGTGCAGCAGGTACTCCACCGGCGTGGGTCCGTTGTCGGCGCCGACCAGCACCGTGGGGTGATCGGAGTCGACGACGGTGACGTGACGGTGCTCCAGCTCCTGCGTGGCGCCGTAGAAATCGGCGAACGACGAGCGGCTGTGCGTGCCGGTGACCCAGCTGTTGGTGGCGCGGAACGTGAACTTCGCGATCTCGGGCTGGGACTTGACCGCGTCGAGCGTGGCGAACAGGGTGGCGGTGTCGACGCCGTTGCGGTGCGTGTTCTCGGTTGCGATGGACATGTGTGCTGCTCTCCTTCATCGGTCGCCGGTGGCGACAGGTCTGCGGACCACGGGCGTGGTCGCTGCAGAGCACCGTGTCAGCCCGGTCTTCCCGCCGCCTTCCCCGCGTCGTCCGGGCAGGGATGCCGGGCGCGCCCGCGGGAAGCGGCGCGGAAGCCGCAGCGCAACGCCGTGGGCGTCCTAGCTCTGGGCTCCGGTGAGGGTGAGGGCGCCGCCCAGGCCGATCATCATGACGCCGCCGGTTCCGGCGAGGGTGGCCGTGCGCCGCGGCGAGCGGGCGAACCAGGTGCGGGCCGTCCCGGCCGCGAGCGCCCACACGCTGTCGCACGCGAGGGCCAGCGCCTGGAAGACGAGTCCGAGCGCGAGCAGCTGCGCCCAGGCGGGGCCGGTGGAGGGGTCGACGAACTGCGGCAGGACGGCGACGAAGAACGCCAGGGTCTTCGGATTGGTGAGACCGACGATGAACCCCTGCCGCAGCAGCGTCCACGGCGAGGCGGGGGCGCGGGAGGCGGCGCGCCGGCCGTCGTGGCGGTGCCGGATGGCCTGGATGCCCAGCCACACCAGGTACAGGCCGCCGAGGATCTTCATCACGGTGAACGCGACCACGGAGGATGCCACGATCGCCCCCACGCCGAAGGCCACCGCGACGATGGCGGGCACGGTGCCGAGGGCGTTCCCGACCACGCTGAGCACCCCCGCCCGTCGCCCGAGCGCGATGGAGCGCCCGATCACGAACAGCACGCTCGGGCCCGGGATCACGATGAGGACCACGGAGACGACCGCGAACGCGACGAGGTTCTCCACCGGGATCATGAGGGCACGATACCGCCGGCAGGTTACCCCGATGTTTCGGTGCCGGCCGAAAGATCCCGCTTCTACGCTGGCGACATGACCGACCACCACTACGCGACGAGCCTCGCCTGGACCGGCAGCACCTCATCCGGCTACGCCGCCTACGGCCGTGCCCACGACGTCCGGTTCTCGGAGGACGTGCTGACCCTGAGCGCCGATGAGGCCTTCCGCGGCGATCCGGCGCTGCCCAATCCAGAGCAGCTGCTGCTCGCCGCGGTGAGCTCGTGCCAGCTGCTGTCATTCCTCGCGCTGGCGGCGCTGGAACGCGTCGATGTGGTGTCGTATCGCGACGACGCCGCAGCGGTCATGCCCGCCGGCGCCGAGCCGATGCGGATCACCCGGATCGACCTGGCCCCGCGTGTCCAGGTCCGCGGCGCCGATCGCGACGAGGTCGTGCGCCTGATCCACCGCGCGCACGACACATGCTATGTCGCCAACTCGCTGTCGGCGGAGGTCGTCGTGGCCCCGTCGATCGAGGTGCTCCCATGAACGATCTGTCGATTCCGGTGACCGACATCGCCGCCGACGTCGCGCGCATCGGAGCGGTGCTGGGCGCCGCCGGCCTGGGGCTGGAAGGAGGAGGGGTGTGGGGTGCGCACGCCCACTATCTCGTCGAGGACGGGCCGTCGGCCGTCGCGGCCCTCGAGGCGGCGGGCATCGGCGGCGCGGTGTCCGCGCCGGCCCTGATCGCGCCGCTGCGGGCGGACGTGCCCGGCGAGCTCGGTCGCATGATGATCGCGCTGGCATCCGCCGGTGTGCAGATCAGCGCGCAGTACAGTGATCACCACAACCGGAAGGTGTTCGTCACGGCTGATCTCCGACGTGCGCGGGAGGCGCTGCGATGACCGAGCCTGGCGTGTCGGTCGAGGCGCTCGGGAAGGCGATCTCGGAGCCGCGCCGGCTGCGGATGCTGCAGGAGCTCCTGGGCGGCGTGCCGCTGCCGGCGGGGGCTCTCGCCGCGCGGATCGGCGTCGCGCCGTCGACGGCGACAGGGCATCTCGCGCGTCTGCAGGAGGCGGGACTGGTCCGGATCGAGCAGCGCGGTCGCACCCGGCTGGCGAGCCTGGCCGACCCGAGCGTCGCCGAGGCGGTCGAGGCCCTCCTGCGGATGAGCGCCGAACCGCCCGTCTCGTCGTGGTCGGCAAGCGATCGTCGTCACGCGATGCGCCGGGCGCGCTCGTGCTACGACCATCTGGCGGGCGATCTCGGCGTGGCCCTCACCGACCACCTCGTCGCCCGGGGCTGGGTGGATGCGGATGTCGGTGCGGCCTTGGCCGGTGCGGACCGGATCGGCGAGGGACTCGGGGTGGACCTCGAGGTCGGCTCGTCGCGGCGCCCGCTCGTGCGCGGATGCGTCGACTGGACCGCTCGTCGCGCGCATCTGGCCGGACGGCTCGGTGCCGCCGTGCTCACGGCGCTGATCGCGGACGGGTGGCTCGAGCGCCGTCGCCACGACCGCGCGCTGCGCGTCACCTCGCGCGGTGCCGACCGGTTCGCGGCGCTGGGCATCGCGGCCTGACCAGCCTCCGGCCGAGCACCTGTCACATCCTGCCGGCGGGCGGTGTCTCATGGTCGACAGCAGTTCACTGAGGAGGAGAAATGGCTGACACCACCCGCATCCCGCCCACCGAGGTCACCGGAGCGTACGGCGCGATCGTGAAGTTCGCCGCGCGGAAGATGACCGGTAAGGTGCCCGACTCCGTCGGCGTCCTGTGGCACCACCGCGCGGTGATGAAGGATGCGATGGGCATCGGCGGCAAGGTCGAGAAGTGGCACGAGCTGGACCCCGACCTTGCGACGTTCGCCGGGATGGCTGCGGCGGCGACCGTGGGCTGCAGCTTCTGCCTCGATCTCAACTACTTCACGGCGCACAACCGCGGCGTGGACGACGCGAAGGTGCGCGAGGTGCCGCGGTGGCGCGAGGCATCCGTCTTCACCGAACTGGAGCGCCAGGTGATGGAGTACGCCGAAGCGGCGAGTCAGACGCCGCCCGCGGTGACCGACGAGCTGTCGGATGCGCTGCTCGCGCAGCTGGGCCCGGCGGCTCTGATCGAGCTGGCCGCGCGCGTCGCGTTCATGAACATGTCCGCCCGCATGAACGTGGCCCTCGGCATCCGGTCGGAGCATTTCGCGGACTCGTGCGACCTGCCTCCGCTGCCGGCGCCGAGCGTCGCCGCGACTGCGTAGGCTCGACGGCATGAGCGGGCATGCGCGCTCCGATGACGACCCGTTCGTCGTGCACCGGCGGCTGCTGTTCACGGTGGCCTACGAGCTGCTGGGATCGGCGGAGGACGCGGAGGACGTCCTGCAGGAGTCGTGGATCCGGTGGGCGGCGGTCGATCGGGCCGCCGTCCGCGAGCCGCGCGCCTATCTGGTGCGGATCGTGACCCGGCAGGCGCTCAACCATCTTCGCTCGACGTCCCGGCGACGCGAGGACTACGTGGGCGAGTGGCTGCCCGAGCCGCTGCTGACCAGTCCCGACGTCGCCGAGGACGTCGAACTCGCCGACAGCCTGTCGATCGCGATGCTGCTGGTGCTGGAGACCCTGGGCCCGGCCGAGCGCGCGGTGTTCGTGCTGCGCGAGGTGTTCGACGTGCCGTACGAGGAGATCGCGGATGCCGTGGGCAAGACGCCGTCGGCGGTCCGGCAGATCGCGCACCGGGCCAAGAGTCATGTCGCGGCGCGCCGACCGCGGGTGCACGTCGTCCGCTCGGAGCATGAGGAGGCGGTCGGCCGCCTGGTGGCCGCGATGAACACGGGCGACCTCCAGGGGCTCATGGACGTGCTCGCCCCGGACGTCGTGGCGATCGCAGACGGCGGCGGCAAGGTCCGCGGCGCGGCGCTGCGGCCGATCGTGGGCGCGCAGCGCCTGGCGCGGTACCTCGTCGGCGGGATCGCCAAGGCCGGCGGCCGGGTCGTGGCCGCCGAGGAGTGGGTCAACGGCCAGCCCGGCATGCGCGTGGAGCTGGACGGCGTCCTCGTGGGCGCGGTCAGCGTGACCGTGGAGAACGGCCGGATCACCCGCATCTACTCGATCGCCAACCCCGACAAGCTCGACCGGTTCGACGAGGCGGTCGCCCTCACCCGGTGACGCCCTCGTTCGTGCCGGTCCAGCCGCGCACGGAGTGGATCACCGCGGTCTTGGGGTACCGCCCGCGCGGCGGACCGAGCTCGAACAGGTCGATCATGAGGAACACCGGGTAGTCCGGCGCCTGCCGCAGACGCTGCACGACGCGGCCGCCGCACCCGAGGACCGTCTCGCCATCGCCCCAGATGGCCGTCCACGTGTGCGGGCGGCTCGCGTCGACGTCGAGCGGCGTCTCCCGCATGTCGGTGACCAGCCGGTCGTCGTGGTGGGCCTTGATGCCGCTGCGCGCGGTCCACCCGGTCGGGCCGGGCCGGGCGTCGATCTCGAAGATGCACACCTCGCCCGCGTCGCGGGGCGAGGTGTGCTCGGTGCCCACGAGCCACGCCGCGAGCATGCAGTCGGGGTCGCGGCTCGCGCTGACGGTGATGTCGACGCGGCCGCTGCGCGGCGCCCACAGGAGCTTCGTCGGCACGGGGGTGCGCACCGTCAGCGCGTCGGGCCGGTGCCGATGTGTTCCGCGGATGGAGCCGATCGGTCCGCCGAAGGAGCCCGTCTGCAGATTCGACACGCGCAGCGGCGCATCTTCCGGTCGCCAGTCCGGCTGGTCCGCGTCGATGCGCAGGATGAGGCCGTCGCGGCTGCGGGCGAAGCGGGCCGCGGCACGCTCCGGTGTCGTCCAGTGCTCCAGGTAGCCCGTGACCCAGAACGCGGGATCGGGGCCGCGCGAGAAGTCGTCGGCGAGGTCGGGATCGCGTGCAGGCGGCGCCGGCAGCGGGCTCGTCATGGTCCAATGATGCCTCGTTCGATCGGGACTATAGGCTCGATCTGCTGCCGTGCACGGGAAGGTGCGAGAGTTCATGTCCACACCGCCACCGCCGACGCGGTCGATTCCGCTCAGCGAGCCGCAGCGCTGGCGGGCGTTCTGGGTGTGCGTCGCCGTGGCCGCGCTCACGATCCTCGATCTGTCGAAGGTCAACGTCGCCCTGCCGTCGATCGAGGTGGCGCTGGGTTCGACGTCGACCGATCTGCAGCTCATCGTCTCGGGCTATGTGCTCACCTTCGGGCTGGTGCTGGTGCCGATGGGCCGCATCGGCGACCAGCGGTCGCGACGGCTGCTGTTCCTCGTCGGCCTCGCGCTGTTCACGGCCACGAGCCTGATGTGCGCGGTCGCCGTCAGCAGCGAGATGCTCCTCGTCGGGCGTCTGCTGCAGGGCGTTGCCGCCGGCATCCAGATGCCCCAGGTGATCGGTCTCATCCAGGAGCTGTTCCACGGGGCGGCGCGCGGCCGTGCGTTCGGCATGTTCGGGGCGATCATCGGGATCTCGACGGCGTTCGGGCCGACCCTCGGCGGGCTGCTGATCGAGCTGGGCGGTGCCGCCGACGGATGGCGCTGGATCTTCTGGATGAACATCCCCCTCTGCCTGGTCGCGATCGCGCTGGCGGCGTTCCTGCTGCCGGCGACCCGGCATCCGTCCACCACGCGGCTCGAGCTCGACCCGGTCGGAGTGCTGCTGTTCGGGCTCGCGGTCGTCGCCCTCATGTGGCCGTTCCTGTTCACCACCGGCTCGCCCGACGACGATCCGCGCCGCTGGTGGCTGCTGGTGGTGTTCGTCGTCTGTGCGGCCGCGTTCATCGCGTGGGAGCGGCGCTACGAGTCGCGCGGACGCGCTCCGCTCATCCCGCTGCGCCTGTTCCGCGTCTCGTCGTACCGCAACGGCACGCTCATCATGACCGCGTACCTCACGGCGCTGCCGCCGGTGTTCCTGCTCACCACCCTCTTCCTGCAGATCGGCCTCGGCATGTCGGCGCTGTACGCCGGCATGGTGACGATCGGGTTCGCGCTGGCGAGCTCTGTCGCCTCGTGGATCAGCGGGCACCTCGTGGCCCGCTACGGGCGCGCTCTCGTGGTGTGGGGTCTGGTCGGGGTGCTCGTGAGCATCGTCGCACTGACCGCGGCCGCCCTCTACGTGCCGGCCGACGGCGTCGGCTGGGTCATGGCCGGCATCATGGCCGTCGCGGGCTTCGCCGGAGGGGTCGTGATCTCGCCGAATCAGACTCTCACCCTCGAGGAGATCCCGGTCAGACGCGGCGGGCTGGCCGGATCGGTGGGCCAGCTCGGCCAACGGGTGGGCACGTCCATCGGCACGGCGGTCGCGCTGTCGCTGTTCTACGCGACGATCTACCGCGAGGAGCAGGGCACGGCATCCGCCCACGTCATCTACCACGACGCCTACGCGTACGGGATGGTCGCGTGCGCCCTGTTCGTCGCGCTGGCGTTCCTGCTCGGTCTGCTCGATCTCACCGCGCGGCGGCGGCGTCGTCCGACCGGCGAGGTCACCGACCAGGGATGACGGGCGCCTGCGCCAGCCGATCGGTGGCGGCGACCTGGCGGCGCAGCTCCGACACGAGCGCCTCGACCGCGACGTTGAAGCGTCCGATCTCGGCGTTGAGCTCGGCGACCTGCACGGGTGATCCCGCCGTCTCGGCCTCGAGCGCGGCATCCCGGATCAGATCGAGGCGTTCGGCGATCTCGGCGGCCTGATCGAGCACCTCGGTCGCGTCGGCGCTCGAGGCGAGGAAGGTCGACCACAGCGCGATCGCGCCGGCGAGCAGCCGTCGCTCGTCGACGATCGCGTGGCGCAGTGCGGTCAGCGACTCGGCGGAGGCGTGGGGCCCGATGGGCTCGATGAGCCGGGGCACGATCCTGCCGCGGGCGACCTCGCTCGCGTCGTCGTCGGCGAGGGCGTGCAGCATGTCGGTGAGAGCGAGCCGCGTGACCGGCGCCCAGCGCCGGTGGGTCGACCGGGCGATGACGCGGTCGACGATGAGGGCGGTCAGGATGAAGGTGACCACGCCGGCGGCGAGCCCGGACAGGATCACGTAGTCCTTCCACAGCCCGGTCGCGATGTCGATCCAGAGGATCACCGCGACCAGCGCCAGGGCGGCGATCACAGAGAGCTGACGGACGACGGCCCAGCGCATGGCATGCCTCCTGATCGTGCGCGAGAGCGCCCGCCGGGTGATCCCGTCGAACGCTCGCGGTCACCATACCGCTATTCGCAGGCGAGGCCGTCGTCGTCGCCGTCGCCGTTGTTCCCGGTGCCCGACGCGAACCAGTCGTAGATGTCGGCCTGGGATGGATCGTCCTTGCGGAAGGGCCCGGTGGGATCGCCCACCGTGTTCTTCTTGAGCTTCGAGCACGAGGAGTAGCTCATCCACCACGGGTCTTCGTCCGGGGCGGTCGTGCCGGGGGCCGCCGTCCGGCACGAGGTCGTCACGACCGAGCCGTCGGGTCCGGAGGTCGCGGTCTGCGCCGCGTGATACGCCTGCTCGCGGGGGTGCGCGGGGTAGCCGTCGGTGGAGTCGTACCTGGCCACGGCATTCCCCGACTCCAGCTGCATGAGTCCGAGGTCGACCCCCGCGGGCGTGGTGACGTAGCGGAGCAGCCGCCCGTGCCGGTCGCGATCGTTCTGGCCGGCCGGCAGCTCCAGGGAGACGGGATCGCCGGCGGCGAGCAGGCGCGAGATTGCGGCGGATGCCTCCCCGTCGCCGCACTCGCCGCGCTCGGGGGTGTCGATCCCGATGAGTCGGACCGTGCCCGCACTGGTCTCGACCGTGTCGCCGTCGACGACGGGGACGAACGCGACGCCCTCCGCATCGGTCGGGGAGGGAGCCGCTGGCGGCGTCGCCGTGCCGGATGCGCAGCCCGCCATCGCGACGGCGATCACTGTCGCCACGGCTGCCGATCGCAGCAGGCGCACGAAAGTCACGGGTGCTTCCCCTGTCCCGTCCCGAACCCCAGTTCCGGGACCTGCTCAGACTGTAGCGCGCCGGGGCGGCGGCCGGCCGCGCGGAAGGGGACCCACCCGCGCGCGGGGTAGCCTCGTCTCATGCCCTCCTCCGCTCCGACCAGTGCGACCCGCTGGGAGCCGCTCGACCCCGAGGGGGTCGCAGAGCTGCTGGCGGGGACGTCCGCTCGCTGGTGGCTGTCCGGCGGCGTCGCGCTCGAGCGGTGGCTGGGCCGTGCCATCCGCGAGCACCCGAACACCGACGTCAGCACGACCGCCGCCGACCTGGCCGCGCTGGTCGAGAGCCTGCCTGCCGGGTACAGCGCCTGGGCTCCCGACGGCGACGGAGTGATCGCCTGGGCCAGCGCGTCCCCCGACGCGGATCTGCAGCCGGTGCGGATCCACGACGACGCGGCCGGTGCCTGGGTGCTGCAGGTGAACGTCGAGGACGGCACCGACCGGGTGTGGCTGTACCGCCGGGACCCGCGGCTGCAGCTGCCCTGGGACCGCGCCGTGCTCGACGTCGACGGCATCCCCACCGGCGCGCCCGAGGTGCAGCTGGTCTTCAAGGCGCTGCGCCCGCGACCGGAGGACGACCTCGACAAGGACGCGGTGCTCCCGGAGCTGCCCGACCAGGCGCGGGCCTGGTACGAGCGGGCGATCCTCTCGATCCACCCGCACTCGTCGTGGTCGATCCACGTCCGCAGTCCGTTCGCGCCGGCCAAGGCGAGCTGGAACCGCCGGCGCAGCCAGGAGTAGGTGCGACCGCCTAATCGGTGGGCAGGGCGTCGAGCACGACAGAGCGGAACCAGCGCTGGGCCGGCGAGAGACTGGCCTCGCGGCGCGTGTAGAGAGCGACCGGCGTGCTGTGGCCGGGCCACGGCAGCTCGGCGATGCGCAGTCCGGGGAACCAGCCGCCGAACACCTCTGCGACATGCCGCGGCAGGAGCACCACCAGATCGGTCGCCTCGAGCACGGCCGGGACGGTCGCGTACTCCTCGACGGTGAGCGCGACCTGCGGCATGAGCCCGTGCTCGACGAGGGCCTGAAGCGGGTACACATGCCCGCCTCGCGAGGAGACCCGCACGAAGCGACGCCCGTCGAACATCCGGGGCCCCGTCCGCGGAAGCGGGTGCGCGCCGGAGGAGAGGGCCACGTACTCGACCCCGCGCACCCGCGTGCGCCACAGGCGCGGCGACTCCAGCACCGACACCGTGATGGCGAGGTCGATCGCGCCTCGCACGAGGCCGTCCTCGACCTGGTCCGCGTCCAGACGCTCCACCTGCAGATGCGGGACGGCTCCCTCGCGCGCGAGCGCGGCCATGATCGAGGGGAGGAAGGTCTGCTCGCCGATCGAGGTGAGCCCCAGGGTCAGCTCGCCGCTGAAGCTCCCCGGGTCGAACGCGTCGGGTGTGCTCACCGTCGCGTCGATCTGGGCGAGCGCCTCATGGAGGGGGCCGAACAGCTGCGTGGCCTTGGAGGTGGGCACCATGACGTGGCCTTCGCGGCGGAACAGCTCGTCGCCGAAGCGCTCCCGCAGCCGGGCGAGCGTGTAGCTCACGGTCGGCTGCGTCACCTGCAGGCGCTCGGCGGCGGCGGTCACGCTGCGCACCTCGTAGAGCACGACGAAGGTGCGCAGCTGATTCAGGTCGGCCAGCGGCATCCATCGATCCCATCTATCGAGAACGCATCGTACATCTATTGGACCACACCCGCGGGGCGGCTTAGAGTTCAAGCGACGACATCCGGCGCGGGCGCCCATTCGGGCGAAGCAGGAGTGCGCCGATGCACCCGAGAGAGCCCCGAGGGACAAGGACTCGCGATGATCATCGACATCCACGGCCACTACACGACCGCCCCTGCGCCGCTGGGGGCGTGGCGCGACCTTCAGATCGCTGCGGCGAACGGGCAGGGCGAAGCACCCGACCCCGCGACGCTGCAGATCAGCGACGACGAGATCCGCGAGAGCATCGAGGCGAACCAGCTCCGGCTCATGAACGACCGCGGCAGCGACGTCACCGTCTTCAGTCCGCGTGCCTCGTTCATGGCGCACCACATCGGCGACCTCGCCGTCAGCCAGACGTGGGCGCGCATCTGCAACGACCTGTGCGCCCGCGTCAGCGAGCTGTTCCCCGACCGCTTCCTGATGGGCGCCATGCTGCCCCAGTCGCCGGGCGCCGATCCCGCCACGAGCGTCGACGAGCTGACCCGCGCCGTCGAAGAGCTGGGTGCGGTCACCGTGAACCTGAACCCCGACCCGTCCGCGGGCAGGTGGACGGCGCCACCGATCACCGACCGCGCGTGGTACCCGATCTACGAGAAGCTCGTCGAGTACGAGATCCCCGCGATGGTGCACGTGTCCACGACGTGCCTGCCCGAGGTCATGCACACGACCGGAGACCACTACCTCAACGCCGACACCACCGCGTTCATGCAGCTGATCCGCGGGGGCGACACCCTGTTCGCCGACTTCCCCGACCTCAAGCTCGTCATCCCGCACGGCGGCGGCGCGATCCCCTACCACTGGGGCCGGTTCCGGGGTCTGGCCATGGCGCTGGGCAAGCCGGAGCTGGAGGAGTACCTCCTCGGCAACGTGTACGTCGACACGTGCGTCTACCACCAGGCGGGCATCGACCTGCTCACCGAGATCGTGCCGGCGGAGAACATCCTGTTCGCCAGCGAGATGATCGGCGCGGTCCGCAGCGTCGACCCGCGCGCCGGCCACTACTTCGACGACACCAAGCGCTACGTCGACGCCACGCCCAACCTCGACGACGCGCAGCGAGCCCAGGTCTTCGAGGGGAACGCGCGTCGCGTCTACCCGCGCCTGGATCGCGCGCTCGCCGCCCGAGGTCTCTGAGACCGGCACCCGAACCACCCACGAGGAGAAGAGAATGCGCCTGAACAACCTCGGGATCGTCCGCACCCGCATCGAGCGGCCCGACCCGGCCGATGTCGCCGAGCTCTCGAAGTACGGCGTCGCCACCATCCACGAGGCGATGGGCCGCGTCGGCCTCATGCGCCCGTACATCCGGCCCGTCTACACCGGGGCGAAGCTGTGCGGACCGGCTGTCACCGTGCTGCTGCAGCCCGGAGACAACTGGATGCTGCACGTCGCCGCCGAGCAGGTGCAGGACGGCGACGTGCTCGTCGCCGGCTGCACGACCGAGAGCGAGGACGGCTTCTTCGGCGAGCTGCTGGCCACCTCGCTCACCGCCCGCGGCTGCCGCGGCCTGGTCATCGACGGCGGTGTGCGCGACGTGGCCGACCTCGAGAAGATGGACTTCCCGGTCTTCTCACGGGCGATCAACGCCAAGGGGACCGTGAAGGCGACGATCGGCTCGGTGAACGTCCCGGTGGTGGTCGCCAACGCCCTCGTCAACCCCGGCGACGTCGTCGTCGCGGACGTGGACGGCGTGGTCGTCGTCCCCGGCGAGCTGGTCGCGCGGGTGGCCGAGGCATCCCGCACCCGGGAGGAGAACGAAGAGGCCAAGCGGCAGAAGTTCCGCGAGGGAGTGCTCGGCCTCGACATCTACGGCATGCGCGAGCCCCTGGCCGCGGCGGGCCTGGAGTACGTGGAGGACTGATGGCGCACGGAGACCCCTCGACCGGCTCGGGGACCGTAACCGGTGGATTCGAGAAGACGCCTGGCTGGCTGGACTGGTACGACGGGCCGAGCACGCCCACCTTCCGGCTGCCCGAGGGCGCCGTCGACGCGCACTGCCACGTGTTCGGGCCCGGGGCGCAGTTCCCCTATGCCCCGGAGCGCAAGTACACCCCGTGCGACGCGTCGGCCGCGCAGCTCTTCGCGCTGCGCGACCACCTCGGCTTCGACCGCAACGTCATCGTGCAGGCCACCTGCCACGGCGCGGACAACCGGGCGCTCGTCGATGCGCTGCAGCGCAGCGACGGGCGGGCGCGCGGCGTGGCCACCGTCCGCCGCGATGTCACCGAGGAGCAGCTGCGCGAGTTGCACGAGGCCGGGGTGCGCGCAGTCCGGTTCAACTTCGTCAAGCGCCTCGTGGACCGGGTCCCCACCGACTCCCTCGACGAGATCGTCGCCAAGATCGCCCCGCTCGGGTGGCACGTCGTCATCTACTTCGAGGCCGAGGATCTGCCCGAGCTGTACGACTTCTTCTCGGCGATCCCCACCGACGTGGTCGTGGACCACATGGGCCGGCCCGATGTCACCAAGGACCCGGACGGACCCGAGTTCGGGCTCTTCCTGCGGTTCCTGCGGGAGAACCCGAATGTGTGGTGCAAGGTGTCGTGCCCCGAACGACTCTCAGTCACCGGTCCTCGCGCCCTGAACGGCGAGCAGCGCGCTTACACTGACGTCGTCCCGTTCGCGCGACGCGTCGTCGAGGAGTTCCCCGACCGGGTGCTGTGGGGCACGGATTGGCCGCACCCCAACCTCAAGGACCACATGCCGGACGACGGGCTGCTGGTCGACTACATCCCCCACATCGCACAGACACCCGAACTGCAGCGGAAGCTGCTCGTGGACAACCCTCGACGCCTCTACTGGCAAGAAGGAGCATGACATGGCACTCGACAAGCCGTACAAGGACATCCCCGGCACGATCATCTTCGATGCCGAGCAGGCCCGCAAGGGCTACCACCTCAACCAGTTCTGCATGTCGTTCATGAAGCCCGAGAACCGTGAGCGGTACCTCGCGGACCGCGAGGCGTACCTCGAGGAGTGGCCGCTCAGCGACGCGCAGAAGCAGGCGGTGCTCGACCTCGACCTCAATGCCTGCATGCGCGAGGGCGGCAACATCTACTTCCTCGCCAAGCTCGGCGCCACCCACGGGCTCAGCTTCCAGCAGATGGCGGGCTCGATGACCGGTATGTCGGAGGCGGCATACCGGGACATGATGGTCAACGGCGGTCGCAGCCCGAAGGGGAACCGCCTCAAGGACCTCGACGGCTGGACGCCCCCGGAGCCGGGCGAGAAGGCCGAGACCATGCGCGAGAACCCTCCCGCGAGGTTCACCTCGGCGCTGTTCACCTCGCACGTGCCGGCGATCGGCGCGGCGATGGACCTGGGCAAGACCGAGGAGCCGTACTGGAAGAAGGTCTTCGACGGCTACACCTGGACCCGCAAGTGGATGAAGGAGAACACGCCTGACGTCATCATCCTCGTCTACAACGACCACGCCACGGCGTTCGACTCCAACATCATCCCGACGTTCGTGCTGGGAACGGGGGAGTACTACCCGGTGGCCGACGAGGGCTACGGCCCCCGTCCGGTGCCCGACGTCCGCGGCTACCCGGAGCTGGCGGCGCACATCGCCCAGTCGGTCATCCAGGACGACTTCGACCTGACCCTCGTCAACGAGATGGTCGTCGACCACGGCCTCACCGTGCCGCTGTCGCTCGCGTTCGGCGAGCTCCCGGCGGACGGAGAATGGCCGTGCCGCGTCATTCCGCTGCCGGTCAACGTCGTGCAGTACCCGGTGCCGTCCGGCCGTCGCTGCTACGAGCTGGGCAAGGCGATCCGCCGCGCCCTCGACAAGTGGGACGGCCCCGAGCTCAACGTGCAGATCTGGGGCACCGGCGGCATGAGCCACCAGCTCCAGGGTCCGCGCGCCGGCCTGATCAACGAGGAGTGGGACAACGCGTTCCTCGACCACCTCATCGCCGACCCGCTGGGCCTGACCGAGTGGCCCCACCTCGAGTACGTCGACGAGGCGGGCTCGGAGGGCATCGAGCTCGTCGACTGGCTCATCGCCCGCGGCGCGATGGACGACCAGTTCGGCGGCGGCGCCCCGGTGGTCGACCACCGCTTCTACCACGTGCCGGCGTCGAACACCGCGGTCGGGCACCTCGTGATCTCGAACCCGGTCGCTGTGCCCGGCCAGGATGCGCAGCCCGCGAGCGAGGACGTCCCGGAGCCCGCCCACGTCTGAGCCGGCCTCCTGATGAGCCGAGAGCAGCAATCGACCCACAAGGAGACAGAATGACGAACGACAGGGTTCGGGTCGCCGTCGTCGGCGCCACCGGCGCCTTCGGCAGGAAGCACCTCGAAGGACTCGCCGAGATCCCCGAAGCCGAGGTGACGGTCGTCACCGGCACCTCGACCGAGAAGGCGCAGGCCGTCGCCGATGAGTTCGGCGTCCCGAACGCCGTCGTCGGGTTCGAGCCCGTGCTCGAGCGCGACGACGTCGACGCGGTGATCCTCGCCACACCGACCCAGCAGCACGCCGCCCAGACCCGCGCCGTGCTGGCCGCGGGCAAGCACGTCGAGGTCGAGATCCCGCTGGCGGACTCGCTGGCCGACGCCGAGGCGACGCTGGCCGCCGCCGAGGCGTCGGACCGCGTCGCCATGGTCGGCCACACCCGCCGGTTCAACCCCTCGCACCAGTGGGTGCACAACCGGGTCGTCAGCGGCGAGTTCGCGGTGCAGCAGATGGACGTGCAGACGTACTTCTTCCGCCGCACGAACACCAACGCCAAGGGTGAGCCCCGTTCGTGGACCGATCACCTGCTGTGGCACCACGCCGCCCACACCGTCGACCTGTTCGCCTATCAGGCGGGCCGGATCGTCGAGGCGAAGGCGATGCAGGGGCCGATCCACCCGGACCTGGGGATCGCCATGGACATGGGGATCCTGCTCAGGAGCGAGTCGGGCGCGATCTGCACCCTGTCCCTGTCGTTCAACAACGAGGGCCCGTTCGGGACCTTCTTCCGCTACATCGGCGACACCGGCACCTATCTCGCCCGCTACGACGACCTGTACACCGGTCATGACGAGCAGATCGACGTGTCGCAGGTCGCGGTGAGCATGAACGGCATCGAACTGCAGGACCGCGAGTTCATCGCCGCGATCCGCGAGGGCCGCGAGCCGAACTCGTCGATCCGCCAGGTCATCGACTGCTACCGCGTGCTCGGCGCACTCGAGGATCAGCTGGCGTGAGGCTGCCGCGCATCGGCCTCGGCTGCATGTCGCTGAGCCACGCCTACGGGGTCCCCCCGTCGCCGGAAGACGGCCTGGCCGTGCTGCGCGATGCCCTCGATGCAGGGGTGCGCATGCTCGACACGGCGACGCTCTACGGCGGCGGCCGCAATGAGGAGCTCGTCGGACGCGCCCTCGCCGCGGTCGGACCCGCACGCCGCGACGAGATCGTCCTCGCCAGCAAGGGGGGCATGGCACCGGTCGACGGGGTCAAGACGATCGACGGCCGCCCCCAGACGCTTCGCGCGCAGGTGGATGCCTCGCTGCAGCGGCTCGGCGTCGACCACATCGACCTCTACTACCTGCACCGCTGGGACCGCCGCGTGCCCATCGGCGAGAGCGTCGGAGCCCTCGCTGAAGCCGTCGCCGCCGGCAAGATCGGCGCGATCGGCCTGTCGGAGGTGTCGGTCGCGCGCCTGCATGAGGCGCAGGAGGTCGCCCCGATCGCGGCGGTGCAGAACGAGTACTCGCTGTGGAGCCGCAATCCGGAGCTCGGGATGCTGGAGGCTACCCGCGAGACCGGCGTCACCCTGGTCGCGTTCTCACCGGTCGCGCGCGGCTTCCTCGCCGACGGGGTCGGCGACCCGGACCGGTTCGCCCCGAAGGACATCCGCCGGAACATGCCCCGGTTCCAGCCGGAGCACTGGCCGGCCAACGCCGCACTCCTGCCTCCGTGGCGGGCCCTCGCGGCAGAGGCCGGCTGCACCCCCGCCCAGCTCGCCCTGGCCTGGGTGCTCTCCCGCGGCGACCACGTCGTCGCGATCCCGGGCACCACCGACGCCGGCCACGTGCGCGAGAACCTGGCCGCGGCAGACCTCGTCGTCGATCCGGCGATCCTGCAGCGGGCGGGCGAGCTCATCGACACCCCGACCGTGTCGGGTCCGCGCTACAACGCGGCAAGCTCCGCCGAGGTCGACGCCGAGACCTTCGACGAGGCGGCATGAAGGCCATCTCGTCCATGGCCACCCGCCATGTGCTCGCAGATCTGGCCGCGGCGGCGGCCGAGGCGGGGCTGCCCGAGGTGCGCTTCGAATCGGTCGGGGGAGTGGATGCCGCGCGGCGCGTGGCGGCCGGCGAGCGGTTCGACCTCGTGTTCCTGGCCGCCGGCGCCCTCGAGCGACTCGGCGCCGACGGTCACGTGGACGCCGCCACGGTCACGCCGCTGCTGCTGTCGCAGGTCGCGGTCGCCGTGCCCTCCGGCTCCGACCAGCCCGCGACGCGTCCCGCCGGCGCGGCCTTCGCGGACGCCGAGGGAGTGCGCACCGCGCTGCGCGCGGCCTCCCGCATCGGCTACTCCACCGGACCCAGCGGCACCGCGCTGGTGCGCATGGTCGACGACTGGGGGATGGCCGACGAGGTCGGCGACCGGCTCGTCCAGGCGCGCCCCGGCATCCCGGTCGCCAAGCTCCTCGCCGACGGCGAGGTCGATCTGGGCTTCCAGCAGCTCAGCGAGCTGGTCGGCCAGCCGGGCGTGCGCATCCTCGGGGTGATGCCCGGCGATTGCGCCATCGACACCGTCTTCTCCGGCGCCGTCGCCACGGCTGCCGCAGACGCGGCGGCTGCCCGCGGCATCCTGACTCTCTTCGCGTCCGATTCCGTCGCGCCCGTCAAGGCCGCGCACAGCTTCGGCACCCCCTGAGAGGAAGGAGCAGCATGTCCGGTATCGAGATCCACCGCTCGCGCGAGGAGGCCGTCGACCAGCGCGTCGACTCCCACAGGCCCGGGCACGCGTGCGCGTGCGGCGAGCACGACGAGGGTGTCCCCGAGCTCGATGTGCAGACGATCCCGCACGCGATCCGGCATGCGGCGATCTTCGGCGCGCTCGAGTCGCTGATCCCCGGGGGTGCGCTGATCATCTCCGCCACGCACGACCCGGTGCCGCTGCTGACGCAGCTGGAGGCGCGTCACGGCGATGCCTTCGCGGCCGAGTACCGTCAGCGCGGACCGGAGCGCTGGCGCATCCTCATCCGCCGCACGGCCTGACCCGCGTCCCCGTCACGCGGCGATTCCCACGGTGGGAAGCGGCGGCTTCCGGTGCGGGCGCCCCGTCGTCTGCGACGCAGCCGGCTCGGCGACGATCGCGCGCACCGCGTCACGCCCGGCGCGGTTGGCGCCCACCGTGGACTGCGACGGCCCGTAGCCGATGACGAACAGGCGCGGCTCGTCGAGGGACCTGCCGTTGCGCACGCGCAGACCGCCCTGCGGCGTCCGCAGGCGCAACGGGGCGAGGTGGGCGAGCTCGGCGCGGAAGCCCGTCGCCCAGAGGATGACGTCGGCGCGCTCGAACGAGCCGTCGGGCATGCGCACGCCGTGCTCCTCGATCGCGGTGAACATGGGATGCCGCACCAGCACGCCCCGCTCCTCGGCCCGCCGCACCCACGGAGCCCGATGCATTCCGGTCACCCGCACGACGCTCTGCGCCGGGAGCCCCTGGCGGACGCGCTCCTCGACGCGCGCCACCGCAGCGGCGAGGTGATCGGGCGGGAGGTCGTCGAGCCAGACCGGCTCGCGGCGGGTCACCCAGAAGGTGTCGGCCACCCGCGAGATCTCCTCGAGGAGCTGGGTCGCCGAGATCCCCGCGCCGACGACGACGACCCGCTTGCCGGCGAACTCCTCCGCCGACACGTAGTCCTTCACGTGGACATGCCGTCCACGGAATGTCTCCATGCCGGGGTAGTGCGGGAGGAACGGGCGCGTCCAGGTGCCGGTGGCGTTGATGACGTGACCGGCCGACCAGGTGCCGGCATCCGTCTCCACGATAAGGGAGTCCCGCACGGCCTCGCCGTCGCCGGCCTCGGGGCGCCGCACCGCGTGTACGCGGACCGGGCGCTGGACGGCGAGTCCGAACCGCTCCTCGTAGGCGGCGAAGTACGCGGGCAGCACGTCGCGGCTCGATGCGGCAGGGTCGGCGGCGGGCACCTCGAAGCCGGGCAGCTCGTAGATGCCGTTGATCGTGCCCATCTTCAGCGACTGCCAGCGGTGCTGCCACGCTCCGCCGGGAGCCCGCTCCGCGTCGAGCACGACGAACGTGCGGTCGCCGGCCTCTGCGCGGGGCACCGGCACGAACCCCCGGCGCTGCAGATGGTGCGCTGCCGACAGACCCGCCTGCCCCGCGCCGATCGCGAGGACGTCGACGGGCTGCATGATGGGTGCAACGCCTGCGCAGGGGCGGGGATTCCGGCGCGGACAGGCGGTCGCGAACGCTAGCCTGTCGGAATGTCGCATCCGATCATGTTCGACGACGATGATCCGATGCTCGCCCGCGTGCGCGACCTCGCTCTCGCGCTGCCGGAGGCGGCCGTGAAGGTCAGCCATGGCCGGCCGGCGTTCTTCACGCAGAAGGTGTTCTGCTACTACGGCGGGATGCCGCGGCGCGAGAGCGAGGACGAGGGCGAAGGCGAGCCGCGTCGGCATGATCACGCGATCATCGTGAAGCCCGACCCGGACGACGAGCCCGCGCTGCGGCAGGACCGTCGGTTCTGGGTGCCGAAGTACCTCGGACCCGCTGGCTGGCTCGGCATCGACCTGGGCGACGACACCGACTGGGCCGAGGTCGCGGAACTGCTCGACGCGTCGTATCGCGCCACCGCGCCTCGCCGGCTCGTCCGCATGCTCGACGCGCGGTAGCCCTTCACGCCCGGGCGCGGCGCAGCGGCGTGAGTGCGCCGATCAGCAGTGCGGCCGCGAACAGCGCGATCACCGCGACCAGCGCGACGCCCTCACCCGCCCAGGCGGCCAGCGCTCCTCCGCCGAGGGCCCCGACGACCGCCATCGTGCGGTTGGCCGAGCGCATCGTGGCACTGACCCGGCCGAGCAGCTCGTCGCCGGTCACGAGCTGGCGGTAGCTCAGCTCGTTCGCGTTCTCGAAGCCGCCCGCCAGCCCGTGCAGCGCCAGCGCCGCGAACACGACGGCGATGCCGAACGGGCGATCGAGCGCCGGTGCGATCGCCACGAGCGTCCATGCCACCGGGTATGCGGCACGCGCCGCGACGATGACCGGACCCTGTCCGAAGCGGATGCCCGCCCGTGCCGCAAGCGTCGCGCCGATCAGCGCGGTGACGCCCGCGACGGTGAACAGCAGCCCGTAGAGGAGGGGATCGAACGCCATCGTCCGCAGCGCGAGCACCGCCAGGATCGTGAGCGCTGCCGCATTGGCGACGAACCAGACGTGCGTCGAGACGGCGAGCGGTCCGAGCGAAGGATGCCGGTAGGTGGCGCGCAGCCCCTCGGCCGCTTCGGCCGCGATCCGCCGCCGCCGTCGCGGCCTCCGTTCCTCGTTCGTGCGGATCGTCGCCACCAGGAGCGCGTCGACGACGTAGGTGACCGCGTCGACGAGGATCGTGACGGGCGCTCCGAGCCAGCCCACCAGCGCCCCACCGAGCGTCGGGCCGCCCGTCTGCGCCGCGGCCTCGCCCTGGTCGAGTCGCGCGTTGGCGGCCAGCAGTGCCGTGCGCGGCACGATGCGGGGCAGCAGCGACTGCGATGCGGCGAAGCCGAAGACCGAGAAGCCGCCGAACACGAGCATGAGCGCGGCGAGGCTCCACACCTCGAGGACGCCGAGCGCCCACAGCACCGGGATGGCTCCCAGGGAGGCGGCGCGTCCGAGGCTGGCGATCACGAGCGTCGGCCGGCGACGCCACCGGTCGACCCACACGCCGGCGAGCAGCCCGAGGGCGGCGTACGGTGCGAACTGCGCGGCGTTGACGATGCCCACCTGCAGGGTGTCGGCGGCGAGGTCGTCGACCAGCAGGACGGGGAGGGCCACCGCGGTCAGTGCGGTGCCCAGGGCGCTGAGGGTGCCCGCGCTCCAGAATCGACCGAACCCGGTGCCGGTGGGCTCGGCCGTCGGGTTGTCGGTCACCCCCCGATGCTCGCACACGGGGTGCGCTCGACGTCGGCCGTGGCTCGCCGCTACCGTGCGCGGCCGGGCGGTGCAAGCCCATTCCCGCGACTGCCGACCGTACGTACTGTGCCTGCAGGAGCGCCTCGCGGCCCAGCCGCGGCGGCCCGGCACGAGGAGGCCCCATGTCGAACCCCCCAGGACCCCTGGTCCCGCCGCTCGAGGGCGACGACGCGTACGACGACGATGCGTACGACGGCGAGATCGACCGCGATCCACGCGAAGACACCGAGCTCGACGTCGACGGCGACGACGACGAGCGGCCGCTCGACCCCGATCTGGACGATCGTCTGATCGACAGCGCCGCCGCCGACGAGCAGGCGGCGCGCGAAGGCACGATGGACGACGATGGCGACGGGTGAGAAACCGCCGCTGTCGATGCCCCTGGATGCGTGGCTCGATCGTCTCGCGCAGCCGACCGGTGCACCGGGTGGCGGAGCCGCCTGCGGCGTGATCATCGCCATGGGCGCGTCGCTGCTGCACATGGTGACCGCCTACACGCCCGACGATGAGCGAGCCCAGGAGGCGGGCCACCGCGTGCTGGCGCGACGGGCACGGGCGCTCGCCGCGGCGGAGGTCGACGGCATCCGCTCGTCCGAGCTCGGGGCCGCTCTCGCTGAGCCCGAGCATCCCGGGCGCAGTGCCCGCGTGCGCGCGGCGGCGATCGCGGCGGCCGGAACATCGGTCGAGCTCGCCGACGTCGGGGCGGCGCTGCGGGCCGAGCTGCGCGTGGTCGAAGCCGTCGGCAACCCGAATCTCGCCGCCGACACGGCGGTCGCCGCCGCCGCGGTGGCGGCCGGCATCCGCGGAGCCCTGGTGAATCTGCGGGCGGACATCGAACTCGCCCAGGCGCACCGCGAGGCCGGCGACGGGAGCGAGGAGGCGCTCGCGGCGCTGGCCGCCGTCGGCGACGAGTTCGAGCGGGGTGCCGGAGCGGAGGGTGCCGGATCCTCGAGGCCGTGATGGCGGGCTCGAGTCCGGACGCGGGTCAGGGCTGCTGCGCGGCGTTGAACTCGCGCGCGATGTCGATCCACTCCAGCAGGGCCGCGTCGTCGGCGATCGCCGACGCGGCGACGGCGAGCCATCCCGGGCCCATGCTCATGCGCTGGGCGCCCATCTCGGCGGGGCGGACTCCGTCGCGCAGCTGAAGGTCGGCGCTGCGGCCCGGGTCGACGCGCACGAGCAGGTCGCCGTCCCCCCAGGTGCCCACCAGGATCCGCCCGTTGACCAGGAACGCGATGCTGCCGAACATGCGCTTCTGAACGCACGTCGGCTCGTCGGCCAGCAGCGCGCGGACGCGGTCGGCCAGCTCGGCGCGCTTCTCGTCCATGGCCACCCCGTGATCCTCGCAGGCCGACTCGCCGGACCCGCTGAAGGGACGATACCCCCCGCGCCGCCTGTCGCGCACGCGCACCGGTACGCTCGGGGCCATGCCCCCGGCCGACGACCTGTTCGCGCACGTGCGGCCCACCCTCGACGGGCTGCGCGAGGCGGCCCGCCCGGGTCGGAGGCTTCGGATCGCCCGCCCGCCCCGCGCCATCGCGTTCAGCCGCCGCGATGAGCGCCTGGCCGGGTTCACTCGCGCCGTGGCGGTGGCTCGCGCGCACGGCTTCGCCGCCGCCGTGCGCCCCGTCGGCGGCACGTTCGCCCCGCTGCATGAGGGGAGCCTCGTCGTCGACGAGTTCGGCTGGTCACCGGGCGGCGAGTGGCCCGGCGAACGGTTCGACCGCCACGCGGCGATGCTCGCCGAGGTGTTCGCGTCGTGCGGCATCGACGCGCGCCTCGGCGAGGTGGCGGGCGAGTACTGCCCCGGTGCGCACAGCGTGAACCGGGCCGGGCAGGTCAAGCTCAGCGGCACCGCGCAGCGCGTCGCGCGCGGTGCGTGGCTGGTGAGCTCGGTGGTCCAGGTCGGCCCCGTCGCGGCGCTGCGCGACGTGACGGCGCGGGTGGCCGACGCGCTCGGTCAGATCGTGGACGTCTCCACGATCGGCGCCCTCGCCGACACCGTGCCCGGGCTCACCGCGGCCGAGGTCGCGTCGCGCATCGCAGAGCGCTTCGCCGCGGACGGCGTCGTCGACGTCGACTACGTCTCTCTTCCGCCCGACGGCAGCTCGGCGGCGTAGCCGGCGAGCGACCTGCGGTAGCCGTCGAGGGTGGGGATGAGCGCCAGCAGGGCGGTGCGCAGCGCATCCCCGTACCGTCCCTCGTCGAACAGCGCCAGCGCGAGGATGGCCTGCCGCGCATCGTCGTCCGCGCCCCCGGCCGGCATCGCCTCGAGGATCGAGACGGCCTCGGCGGCGGCGCCGACGTTTCGCAGCGTGCTGGCCAGCTGGATGTGCACGCGGGTCGCGCGCTCACCCTCGAGCCCCGCCGAGATCGCCCGCCGATAATGGTCGATCGCCTCGTGCTCGAGCCCCAGCGCATCGTGCACGCCACCCAGCTCGAACAGCGCGGCCGCGTCGCCGTCCGGTCTCTCCGCGACGAGGGCTCGCATCCGGGCGATGGCCGCCGCCGGATCGGTCTCGTCGAACTCGTGCGCGTAGAAATCGTCGATCCTCTGATCCCAGTCGTCGGTGCTCACACTCTCAGTGTGACAGCAGGTTCACGACCGCCGACCGCGTAGCGTTGACCCATGCCATCCCCTGACTCGCTCGACGAGTACATCGCCCTTCCTCGCATCGAAGCCCTCGCGCTCTCGCCCGACGGCACCCGCGTGGTGCTGACCGTCGCCGCGCTCAAGAAGGACAAGACCGCCTACGAGCGCTCGCTGTGGGAGGTCGCCGCCGACGGCTCCGGAGCGCCGCGGCGCCTCACCCGGTCGGCCAAGGGCGAGGCCGGCGCGGCGTTCCTGCCCGGCGGCGACGTCCTGTTCGTCAGCGCCCGCCCGGACAGCGATGCCGAGGAAGACGACGAGTCGGGTCAGCTCTGGGTGCTGCCCGCCGCCGGCGGCGAAGCCCGCCCGGCGACGCGGCTGGCCGGCGGCGTCTCGGGCATCGCGGCGACGGCCGAGGCATCCGATCGCATCGTCGTGGCGGCCGACCTGCTGCCCTCGGCGGACAGCATCGAGGCGGACGCGAAGCTGCGCGCCGCCCGCAAGAAGCTCAAGGTGTCGGCGATCCTGCACGAGGGCTACCCGGTGCGGTTCTGGGATCACGACCTCGGGCCGGCCGAGCCGCACCTGCTCACCCTCGAACTCGACGGGCTCGCCGACACGATCGCGGCGGTCGCCGTCGAGGACGAAGCCGGCGCCGACGGTGACGAGGACGGCGACGAGAAGGACGAGGATGCCCCCGCCCCCTACCCTGCGACTCTTCCCCGCCCCACCGACCTCACGCCGAAGCCGGGGCGGTCGGCCGACATCGCCGGTGCCGCGCTGACCCCCGACGGCGCGATCCTCATCGCATCGCTGCGCGTTCCGCAGGGCCGCGACGCCCGGTACAGCCTCGTCGCGATCGACACCGCCGACGGCACGCGCACGACCCTCTTCGACGAGCCCAGCACCTATTTCGAAGCTCCCGTCATCAGCCACGACGGCGCGCTCGTCGCGTACGTGCGTGCGGGCTTCGGCTCCCCCGCCGCTCCGGCCGACATCGAGCTGTGGGTCGCGGGCGTCGACGGGGCGGATCCGCGCCGCGTCGCCGAGGGGTGGGACCGCTGGCCGACCGGCCTCGCCTTCGACGCCGACGACACCGCGCTCATCGTGACCGCCGATCAGGACGGCCGGGGGCCGGTCTTCCGCATCCCGCTCGACGGCGCACCCGTCGAGCAGCTCACCCACGACGACTTCACCTACACCGACGTGCACGTCGACCGTGCGACCGGCGAACTCGTGGCGCTGCGCTCGTCGTGGGTCGTCCCGCCGCACCCGGTGCGCATCGCCCGCGACGGCGCCGTCTCGCCGCTGGCGAATCCGACGGCGCTGCCCGAGACGCCCGGCACGATCACCGAGGTCGAGACCACCGCCGAGGACGGCGTGCGCGTGCGCGGCTGGCTGCTGCTGCCGGACGGCGCCTCGGCCGACGACCCCGCACCGCTGCTGCTGTGGATCCACGGCGGTCCGCTCAATTCGTGGAACGCGTGGAGCTGGCGGTGGAACCCGAACCTCGCCGTCGCCCGCGGCTATGCCGTGCTGCTTCCCGACCCTGCGCTGTCCACGGGATACGGGCTGGACTTCATCGCCCGCGGCTGGAACAGCTGGGGCGGCAAGCCCTACACCGACCTCATGGCGATCACGGACGCCGTCGAGGCGCGCGACGACATCGACCAGACCCGTACCGCCGCCATGGGCGGGTCGTTCGGCGGGTACATGGCGAACTGGATCGCCGGACACACCGACCGGTTCCGTGCGATCGTCACGCACGCCAGCCTGTGGGCGCTCGACCAGTTCTCGGGAACCACCGACAGCTCGTCGTACTGGCAGCGCGTCTTCACACCCGAGGGCATGGTCGAGAACGATCCGCACCGCTTCGTGCGAGACATCCGCACTCCGCTGCTGGTGATCCACGGCGATCGTGACTACCGGGTGCCGATCGGGGAGAGCCTGCGGCTGTGGTCCGAGCTCAACGAGCACTTCGCCGCCGAGGACGGCTCGATCGTGCACCGGTTCCTGTACTTCCCCGACGAGAACCACTGGGTGCTCAAGCCCCAGCACGCCGTCGTCTGGTACCAGACGGTGTTCGGGTTCCTCGGCCGGCATGTGCGGGGCGAGGAGTGGGAGCGCCCGGAGGCGCTGGGCTGACGCGCGGCGCCGGCCGCCGGCTCAGGCGACCGGCACGCGGGCGAGGAGCCCCGCGATGACGTCGTCGACGGTGCGCTCGGCGGCGGCCCGCAGGGCCTCGGGCTCGAGGCCGCGCAGCGGACCCTGCAGCGCGAGCAGCGCGAAGCCGTGCACGGCCGACCAGCACGGCCATTCGGCACCCTCGCGCACCGCCAGCTCGCCGGAGGCGTCGAGCTGGTCGAGGGCGGCGACCAGCAGCTGCAGGGGCGGGGGAGGGGATGCCTCTGCGTCGTCGCCCCAGTGCGGCTCGATCGTCGAGAAGGCCACCTCGAACCAGCCGGGCTCGGCCAGCGCGAAGCCGATGTAGCCCAGGCCCACGGCACGCAGCAGCGCCCGCGGAGACGGGTCGGCGGGCTCGAGGGCGTGCATCCGGTCGGCCATGCCCTGGCGGATGCGATCGGCGATCGCCTCGAGCAGCGCATCGCGGTCGGCGAAGTGCCGGTACGCGGCGGTGGCCGACACACCGACGCGGCCGGTGACATCCCGCATGACGAGGGCACGCTCGCCGCCGGAACGGGTGAGCTCCAGCCCGGCCTCGACGAGCGCCTCGCGCAGATTGCCGTGATGATACGGCTGACCCACAGGCATCCGTCCCCAGCCTCTCCCGCGCCCCCTTGACGGCGGCCGCTCAATGTGTACGATGTCAACATACCATGTGAACACTGTGCACATCATCGACGCGACCTGGAGCGACATGAACGTCACTGCGCTTCCCCCTGTCACCGACCATGAGACCTGGCAGCGCGAGCTCGACGCGCTGCGGGTGCGTGAGAAGGCCGCCACCCGCGAGCTCGACGCGGTCGCCGCGCAGCGCCGGCGCCTGCCGATGGTCGAGCTGCCCGAGTACACGCTCACCGGCGCCGAGGGACCGGTCCGCCTGGCCGACGTGTTCCAGGGGCGGTCGCAGCTGATCACGTACCACCACATGTGGTTCGAGGGGAAGCAGTGGCACTGCCCGGGGTGCACGGGGTGGACGTCGCAGTTCACGCGGCTCGAATTCCTCGACGACTATGACGCCCGGTTCGTGATCGTGACCCAGGGTCCGATCGACGAGGCGCTCGCGTACCGCGCGAAGGTGGGCAACCGGATGGAGTGGTACTCCACCGCCGGCGGCCCGTTCGGCGCCGACATGGGCGCCCCGCCCGCCGCAGGCTTCGCCGTGAACGTGTTCCTGCGGGACGGCGACACCGTGTACCGCACCTGGCACACCGACGGCCGCGGCACCGAGCAGCTCGGCCACTTCCACGGGCTCATCGACGTGCTCCCGTTCGGCCGGCAGGAGGACTGGCAGGACGTCCCGGACGGGTGGCCGCAGCGCCCGACCTACGGGCACGGCAACGGCCCCGAGGAGATCGCGCGCCTGTACGGGCCCCCGAACGGCGGGTGACGGATGCCGTCAGCCGCCACGATGCGCAGCTTCCACCAGGTTCTGGTCAACACCCTCGTCGCGAACGTCACCACCAGCTACCTGTGGTTCGCGCTGACCTTCTGGGCGTATCTGGAGACGCGATCGGTCATGGCCACGGCCATCATCGGCGGGTCGTACATGCTGCTGGTCGCGCTGCTCGGCGTGGTGTTCGGCGCGATCGTCGACCACATGAAGAAGAAGGCCGTGATGGTGCTCTCGAGCGTCATCACCCTGTCGACGTACCTGCTGGCCGGCGCCCTCTACCTCGCCTTCGACGAGTCGGTGCTCATCGACTGGGGCGGCCCGTGGTTCTGGATCTTCGCCGCGGTCATCCTCGTCGGCGGCGTCGTCGAGAACCTGCGCAACATCGCACTGTCGACCACGGTCACCCTGCTCGTCCCCGCTGACCGGCGCGACCGCGCGAACGGCCTCGTCGGCACCGTGCAGGGCATCGCCTTCCTCGTCACGAGCGTCTTCTCCGGGCTCTCGGTGGGGCTGCTCGGGATGGGCTGGACGGTCGCGATCGCCACGGTGGCGACCGCGCTGGCGCTCCTGCACCTGCTGTTCGTGTCGATCCCGGAAGCCGGCATCGCGCAGGATCCGGATGCGCCGGCGCGCCGATTCACCTTCCGCGGGGTGCTGCCGGCCATCCGGTCGGTGCCCGGGCTCATGGCCCTCATCCTCTTCACGACGTTCAACAACCTCGTCGGCGGCATCTTCGTCGCGCTCATGGACCCGTACGGGCTCACCCTCTTCAGCGTCGAGATGTGGGGGGTCGTGCTCGGGGTGACGAGCGTCGGCTTCATCGTCGGCGGCGGACTCGTCGCGAAGTTCGGCCTCGGCCGCAATCCGGTGCGCACCCTGCTGCTGGTGAACCTCGGCGTGGCCCTGCTGGGCATGACCTTCGCGCTGCGCGAGCTGTGGTGGCTCTACGCCGCCGGGATCTTCCTGTTCATGCTGATCATGCCGATCGCCGAGGCGGCCGAGCAGACGATCATCCAACGGGTGGTGCCCTACGAGACCCAGGGGCGCGTGTTCGGCTTCGCCGCGAGCGTCGAAGCGGGCGCCTCGCCGATCGCAGCCTACGTGATCGGTCCGATCGCCCAGTTCTGGCTCATCCCGTTCATGGAGAGCGATGCCGGGCAGTCGGCGTTCGGCTGGCTGCTCGGCGACGGCGAGGCCCGCGGCATGGCGCTCGCCTTCGTCGCGGCGAGCTTCGTGATGCTCGTCGCCGTGCTGGTCGCCTTCGCCTCGCGCCCGTACCGGCGTCTGTCCGCCGCCTATGCCGAGTCCGTGCCGCCCGAACCGGCTCTGGTGCCCGAGCCGTAGACCTTCCGGCCCGCGGCGATCGGGCGGCGGTGCGCCGGTGCCCTAGCATGTGGCCATGGTGACGCGGCGGCGGGTGTGGGCGGTGGTCGCGACCGTCTTCAGCATGCTCGTCCAGGCCGCGCTCATCGCGATCGGGCTCGAGATCGTGCTCATCGACGCCACCGAGGTGGAGATCTTCGACCTGCTCGCGATCTGGTGCGGCATCGGCGTCCTGTACACGATCGTCGTGCTGATCGTGCTCGGGCGGATCGCCAAGCGGCGAGCGCAGGCTGCGCACGGGCCGGCGGGCTTCGAGGTCGGCCCTCTCGTGCGCATCGTCTCGATCGTCGCCACGATCGTGCCGAGCCTGATCGGGCTCATCGCCGCGGTCATGGTCGCGACCACCGACGCGCCCGACGACTTCGGCGTCTACGCCGACTTCGTAGGCGTCTCAGCGGCGCTGGTCGCGTGGGGCCTCATGCACTGGGGATTCGCCCAGATCTACTACCAGCGCTTCCACCACGCGATGCGCACCGGCTCCGGCCGCACGATCAGCTTTCCCGGCACCGATCACCCCGGGATCGTCGAGTTCGTGTACTTCGCGTTCACCGTCGGGGCGACCTTCGCGACCTCGGATGCGACCGTGCTCACCACGCGCGCGCGATGGCTGGTCACCTGGCACACCGTGATCAGCTTCTTCTTCAACGGGCTGATCATCGTGTTCGCGCTGACCACGATCATGAGCCGCTGACGCCTGCTCCGCATGGTCGCGCAGCGTCGTGGCGCCGAGAGCGCGCGCGGCGGGCGGGTCAGCCCTGATGGTTCTCGCGCGCCCAGCCGCCGAAGTGGATCGGCAGCGCGATCGCGAGCGACACCGCCAGCAGGCCCCCGATGAAGACGAGGGCCTCGATGCCCACCAGCGAGAAGGAGATCCCCATGGCGAAGATGCCGCCCACGAACAGGATGAGCGCGATCACGAACATGCGGAACCTCCAGAAGCAGTCTCGGCGTCCAGCCTATCGTGCCGCCGATCCCGGCACACGCACGTGGAGACCCGGCCCAGCCCGAGGCAGGATGGGACCATGATCTCGATTCCGACGGTGACGCTCGGCGACGGCACGATCTTCCCGCAGCTCGGCTTCGGCACCTACCGGCTGCGCGGCGCGGCAGGCGTCGACGCGATCGTCTCGGCGATCGACCTCGGCTACCGGCTGCTGGACACCGCGGTGGGCTACGAGAACGAGGCCGAGGTGGGTGAGGCGATCCGCCGCGCCGGGGTCGACCGCGACGAGCTGATCGTGACGACGAAGATCCCGGGCCGCGACCACGGGTACGACGAGG
The DNA here is from genome assembly GCF_044508325.1 of Microbacterium sp. GTDB lineage: Bacteria > Actinomycetota > Actinomycetes > Actinomycetales > Microbacteriaceae > Microbacterium. Next base: position 84,960 of record NZ_JBIQHX010000010.1, read on the forward strand.
CGATCGCCAGCGCCCGCGGGTCGCTCGACCGCCTCGGTCTCGACCGCATCGACCTGCTGCTGATCCATTGGCCCAATCCCCGCATCGGCCGCTACATCGACACCTTCCGCGCGATGGTCGACCTGCGCGAGCGGGGCCTCGTGCGCTCGGTGGGAGTCTCGAACTTCACCGAGCCGATGCTGCAGGAGCTCATCGACGCCGCCGGGGTCACCCCGGCGGTGAACCAGGTCGAGCTGCACCCCTACTTCCCGCAGGCGGCCCTGCGCGCCTTCCACGCGGCGCACGGGATCCGCACCGAGAGCTGGAGCCCGCTGGCGCGGCGCAGCGACCTGCAGGGGGAGAGGCTCATCGGCGACATCGCGTCCGCGCACGGCGTGACGCCGGCGCAGGCGGTGCTGCGCTGGCATGTGCAGCTGGGCTCGACCCCGATCCCCAAGTCCGCCCACGTCGGCCGTCAGCGCGAGAACGCCGACGTGTTCGGGTTCTCGCTCACCGGCGACGAGGTCGCCGCGATCTCGGGTCTGGAGCGCGGGCGTCTGTGGGACGGGGATCCCGACACGCACGAGGAGATGTGATGCGCGCCGCCTTCCTGTTCGGCGCGGGCGATGTGCGCGTCGTCGACGCGCCGGAGCCCGCCATCCTCCAGCCCACCGACGCCATCGTGCGGGTCACCGCGTCGTGCGTATGCGGCAGCGACCTCCATCCCTACCGCCGCGCGACCCCGATGCCCGAGGGCGCGGCGATGGGCCACGAGTTCGTCGGCGTCGTGGAGGAGGTCGGGCCGGAGGTCGCGGACGTCCGCCCCGGCGACCTCGTCATCGCCCCCTTCGCCTGGTCGGACGGAACCTGCGACTTCTGCCGGGAGGGCCTCCAGACCTCGTGCCGGAACGGGGGATTCTGGGGATCGGCGGACGTGCCGGGCGGGCAGGGTGAGCGTGTGCGCGTGCCCTTCGCCGACGGCACCCTCGCCGTCGTGCCTCCCGGCGCGGACGAGGCGCTCCTTCCGGATCTGCTCACCCTCTCGGACGTCTACGGGACCGGATGGCACGCGGCGGTGCGGGGCGGGGTGCGCACCGGGATCGACGTCACCGTGATCGGCGACGGCGCGGTCGGGCTGCTCGCCGTGCTCTCGGCGAAGCAGCTGGGCGCAGAGCGCATCATCCTGATGGGCCGTCACGCCGCGCGCACCGACCTCGGTGTCGAGTTCGGTGCGACCGACGTCGTGGTCGAGCGCGGGGCGGATGGCGTCGATCACGTGAAGGAGCTCACCGGCGGCGACGGCACGCGGGTGGTGCTCGAGGCGGTCGGGCACCTGGATGCCTTCGAGCAGGCGCTCGGTGTCGTCCGCGCCGGCGGCACCGTCAGCAGGGTGGGCGTCCCGCAGTACCGCGAGGGCCCGATCGGGCGTGCCCAGTTCGGCCGCAATGTGACCATCACGGGAGGAGTGGCCCCGGTGCGCGCCTACATCGGCGAACTGCTGCCGGGCGTGCTCGCCGGTGACGTGCACCCGGGACGGGTGTTCGACCGCGTGCTGCCGCTGGAGGAGACCCCCGAGGCCTATCGGCTCATGGAGAGCCGCGAGGCGCTGAAGGTCATGCTGCGGCCCTGACCGGCCGCCGCCCCCGTCACTGGTCGATGAAGTCGTCGCCGTAGAAGTCCGGCCAGGCGGCGATGTCGATGCCATGGTTGTCGGGCGACGCGATCGTCCACGATTCCGGCGCGTTCGAGCGCACCAGCCGGCCCCCGGCCGCCAGCGCCGCGTCCACCCGCGCCTGCGCCTGGTCGGCGGGCACCGACACGTCGATGTGGGTGCGGCCCCGCCCCGGCCGGGGCGGATCGATGTCGTGGAACCACAGGTGCGGCCCGCGCCGCTGCGGATCCAGGGCGTCTTCCGGACCGAGCGGGTCGTAGCCCAGGGCCGCGGTCCAGAACGGCCGCACGTCCTTGCCGGGCTCCTGCGCGACCGCGATCCCCACGATCACGAGCTGCGCCGGGTCGGCCGTGTATCCGAGTTCGTGCGCGACGCGTGAGATCGCCTGGGCGAGCTCGACGTCCTTCCGGCTGAGCGCACCGTCCGGTCGCGAACACGTGCGGATCGTCACCCCGTGCGGGCGCACGTCGAGGTCGGGCTCGTGGCCGACCTCGGCGACGACCTCGGCGATCGCGTCGACGAGGCGCACGGCGTCGGCGAACGAGTCCGTGACGTAGTGGGCGTGCGCGCCCCAGAACAGCCCGCGCCAGTCGTCGACGCCGCCGGCGTCGTGAAAGGTCTGCGCCCCGATGAACCGGGGCTCGGCGTTCGTCTGCGTGTCGTCGGTCATTCTCGAGTCCTCTCCCGCCCGTGTCGGACGGTCGCGATACGATCCCTCCCGCGGGGGCGACGATACGCGTCGGCTCCGACAGGCGACAGAGCGGAAGAGGATGCTGCAGCTCAGCGCGCAGGACGCCCGCCGCATCGCCGTGCGCGCGCAGCTGCTCGACGCGCGGCGGCCTGCCGACGTCGTCGAGGTCGCCGAACAGCTGACGCAGCTGAACATCGACCCCACCAACGCGATCATGCCCAGCGAGCACCACCTGCTGTGGAGCCGCATCGGCGAAGCCTACGAGCCGGGCTGGCTGAGCCGGGCGTTCGAGGCGGACCGGGTCCTGTTCGAGTTCAACGGCGCGTATCGCCCGATGAGCGACCTCGAGCTGTTCCTGCCCCGCATGCGCATCGCGCCCGCGTACGAGAAGACGCGGCAGTGGCTCGATGCGAACTCGGGATTCCGCAGCGACATCCTCGATCGGCTGCGCGCCGAGGGGCCGACGGCGACCGGCGGCATCCCCGATACGAGCGCCGTGCCGTGGCCGTCGACCGGATGGAACAACGACCGCAACGTCACGATGATGCTCGAGATCCTCCTCGCCCGCGGCGAGGTCGCGGTGGCGGCGCGCGAGGGCAGGGAGCGCCGCTGGGACCTCGCCGAGCGCGTCTATCCGCAGGGCCTGGTCGAGCTGACGGTCGAGGAGGCCGACGCCGCGCAGCACGAGCGCTACCTGCAGGCCATGGGCGTCGCCCCGGTGAAGGCGACGGCCGTGCCCACCGAGACCCGCGCGCTCGGCGGCGCCGGCGAGCCCGTCGAGATCGAGGGTGCCGCGGGGGATTGGCGGGTCGACCCGGCGGCGCTCGGCGCTCTCGACGAGCCGTTCGCCGGGCGCACGGCGCTGCTGTCGCCGTTCGACCGGCTCGTGTTCGACCGTGAGCGCGCGCTCGCGCTGTTCGGCTTCGAGTACATCCTCGAGATGTACAAGCCCGCCGCGAAGCGCCGCTGGGGCTACTTCGCGCTCCCGATCCTGCACGGCGATCGCCTGGTGGGAAAGCTCGACGCGAAAGCGGATCGCAAGGCGGGGATGCTGCGGGTCGCCGCCATCCACGAGGACACGCCGTTCGACACGGGCACGGCCGAGGCCGTGCACGCCGAGATCCGCGCGCTCGCCGCGTACCTGGGCCTGGAGGTCGCCGGGCTGCCCTGACGCCGGCTCAGCGACGCACCGTCTCCAGCCACTCGTCGAACGTCTGCGCGCCGAGGACCGCGTCGGCACCGGGCAGGTTGAGCCCCGCGCGCATGCCGGCGAACTGCTTGTTCGGCAGGTTCACCGCAAGAACCGGTCCGCGGTACCCGATGGCGCGGGCATACCGCTTCGTCATGTCGGCCAGCTGCTCCTCGCGCGGGCCGGCGAGATCGGTGGCGCGCCCTTGCGCGGGCTGCTCGGCCAGCTGCACGAGGTGCTCGCCGACCTCCCGGGCTGCCACCGGCTGGGTGCGTGCCCGGGGCGCGAGATGGAGCGGACCGATCTTCACCCCGGCGAACATCAGGGTCGCGAACTCGTGGAACTGCGTCGCGCGCAGGATCGTCCAGGGCACGTCGGAGGCGGTGTACACCTCTTCCTGAGCGAGCTTGGCCGCATAGTACCCGTGCGGGTTGAGATCGATGCCGACGATCGACAGCGAGACGACATGGCCGACGCCGGCGGCACCCGCGGTGCGCACCAGGTTCCCGCAGGCGGTGCGGAAGAAGTCCGCTGCGACGGAGGCCTTCACGGTGCCGACATTGAGAGTGTCGATGGCGGCATCCACTCCATCCCATGCACCGTCGAGGCCCTCGCCCGTGATGAGGTCGATGCCCGTGCCGCGGGTCAGCAGCACCACCTCGTGCCCGCGCTCGCGAGCGACGTCGACGACGTGCCTGCCGACCATGCCGGTTCCCCCGGCCACCGCGATCCTCATCGGCGCATCACACGCGGGCGCCGTCGTCGTCGGGATCGTCGAGTTTGCCCGCGCGACCGCCGCGCCACGACTCGTACGCGATCATCCAGCCGATCGAGACGAGCACCGCCAGCAGCAGGCCGAGCCAGACGCTGCCGAGCACCTGCCCGACGATGACGCCCAGCACCAGCAGGATGACGGTCCCTGCGATCCAGCCGAATCGTCCGCGCGGCCAGCCCGTGCCCGAGGAGGATGCCATGCCTCCAGCGTACGGCGTCCCCGCCGGTGCGGGCCCGGCACGCCGTCACCGGTCGCGGTGGTCTTCGGGGTGCAGCCGCGGCGCGCGGCGCGGTTCGCGCACGCCGCTGAGGCCGATGAGGCGGATCACGCGCTGGCGGTGACCGGGCCACGCGGCAAGCAGCCTCAGCATCCCGTCGTCGTCCGTGCGCGTTCCGGTGAGCGCGAACCCGACCTCGTGGGCGAGGTGGAAATCGCCGACGCTCACCGCGTCCGGGTCGCCGAGTGCGCGGATGCGGGTCTCGGCGGCGGTCCACGGGCCGACGCCGCGCAGTGCCGTCAGCACCCGGTCGCGCGCTGCGCCGTCCGCCGCCGCCGCGACCGCGCGCGCGATCGCGGGCCCGCGCCGCGCCGCCTCCACGATGGTGCGCGCCTGCGGCGGCTCGAGCCCCGCGCGGTGCCACGCCCACGAGGGCACGTGCCGCCAGCCGTCGATGGGCGGCGGGGCGAACAGCGGCCGGGGTGTGGGCCCGGGGGCGCGCTGTCCGTACCAGGTGACGATCCGCCGCCAGGCGGCGAACGCCTGCATCCCGGTGACCTTCTGCTCGATGATCGCGCCGGCCAGCGCGTCGAAGACGAGGTCGGTGCGACTCAGCCGCAGACCCGGGTTGCGCCGGTGCGCCTCGGCGACGAGAGGATGCCGGGCCGCGTCGAATCCGGACGGGTCGTCGTGTGCGCCGCACAGTGCGGGGACCTGCTCCAGCGCCCAGGCGGCGCCCTCGCCCCACGCCGCGGCGCGGATGACGCCGTGACCGGTCTCGCGCAGCGCCAGCGTGGCGACGCCGCCGGGGGTGCGGCTCGCGCGCCAGATCACCCCACCGTCGGCGACCATCGTCGGGTCCCCTGCGCCGCGCCGCTGAGCCAGCACGGTGCGCCGCAGATCCAGCGGATGCCGCGGTCGGTAGACCGTCTCCAGCGGCGGGCCGGCCGGCGGGCGCGGATCGCGGCTGCGGGCGGCATCGGCGTGCCCCGCGGCATCCCGCTGCCGGGGGATGCGGGTGAGCGAGGTCGTCATGCGCACACCCTACGCCGGGAGACCGTCAGAAGCGGTCGGGCGAGGGTGTGCCGTGGCCGTACCGGATCGAGACGTCGGCGTGTCGGTCGAACCGGTAGCCGACGCCGCGCACGGTGCGCACGATGTCTTCGTAGCGGCCGAGCTTGGCGCGCAGACGCCGCACGTGCACGTCGATCGTGCGCTCGCCCGGCGCCTCGCCGTCGGAGACGCCCTGCCACAGTGACTCGACGAGCTCGCTGCGCTCGATGGTGCGCCCCTCGCGCAGCACGAGGTACTGCAGCAGTTCGAACTCCTTGAACGTGAACGCCGCGGACTCGCCTTCGATGAGCACGCGCTTGCGCGAGATGTCGACGACGACGCCGCCGGAGGCGACCTCCTCGTCGTCCGGGTCGGGCTGGGTGCGGGCGATGGCGCTGGGCTCGTGCAGCGCGAGCCGCACGACGTCGACGTCGCGACCGCCCGCGGCGATCGGCGACAGGGCGACGGTCGCGTACGTCTCGGCGGCGGGGGCCAGTTCGGCGAGGGTGCGGCGGAGGGCGTCGACCAGGATGCCGAGGCTGACGCCGGAGGCGGCGGCCTTCTGCTCGTCGATGCCCACGTACAGGGCGAATCCGCGGGGCTCGGTCCCGGGCGGCAGGGCACGCGCCGGAGCGGCAGGAGCTGCCGGCGTGACCGCGGGGGCCACGGTCCGCGACGGCGGGTTCAGCGGTCGCAGGGAGGGGCGGCGGGGGGCGGTGGTGGTGGGTCGTTCGAGAAGGGCGGTGTTCGACATGGGAGTGTCCTCGGGCGAGGGAACCCGGTGGCGGGTTCGGAATGTGCGTCGTGGCCAGGCCCGCAGGGGGCCGGGTGCGGAGCGGCCGTCACATTGAGGGTGCGGTGCTCGGGGCTCGAAGCGGCCGAACTCGAGAGGTTCAGAGGCGCTGTGCGAGCCGGGCGGGTATCACCGGTTCAGCGGCACATTCGACAACACATCACGACGCGGCCGGCCATCATGGTGCCGGCAGTCCCGTTCGCCTCCCAGGCGGACAGAGAGCGTGCGTCGTTCGTCATGCGCCTGATTATGACGGATTGCGACGGATCGCGTCAAATCGCACGGATGCGACACCTGCATCATGAAGAAATGTTGCAGATTGCCCAATTCTGACCGTCGCCGCAAGGGCTGTCCGCCGCGCGCGCGACCAGCGTAGCCTGGCGGACATGGGTGCACTCGAGTTCACGCATGAGCCGGACGCTTCACGCTGGGCCCTGCGCAAGGGCGGACAGCTGGTGAGCGTGCTGGAGTATCGCGACGACGGACAGACCGTGGCGATGGTGCGCGCGTACACCGTGCCGACCTTCCGCGGACACGGCTATGCGGCCGAGGTCGTCGGCCGCGCCGTCGCCGAGCTGGAGGAGCGGGGCGACCGCACCGTCCAGCCGGTGTGCTGGTACGTCGCGGACTGGTTCGACGACCATCCCGAGCGCGCCGGCATCCTCAAGCGGCGCCGCATCGCGTAGATCCGGCGCACGCACTAGCCTGCCGACATGCGGTTCGAGCAGGTGTTCACCGGGGTCGCCGTCGTGTTCGAGGCCCTCGGCGCGTTCGCGATGTGCGTCGGCTTCGTCGTCGCGGTGATCCTCGGCATCCGCGCGATGCGCCGCGGCGAAGGAGGCGCGGCCTCCTTCCAGGTGCTGCGCACGACCCTCGGATCTGCGATCCTGCTGGGCCTGGAGGTGCTGGTGGCCGCAGACCTCATCCGGACGATCACCTCGAACCCGTCGCTCGAGGAGGCGGCGATCCTCGGGCTCATCGTGCTCATCCGCACGGTGCTGTCGATCTCGATCCAGATCGAGATCGAGGGAGTGCTGCCGTGGCGACGGGCCCTGCTCACCAGCGGCGGACAGCTCATGGGCAGGGCGATCGCGCGCGACCGGGATGCCGCCAGGGCGGCGCGCGGCGACGTGACGCCCTGACGGCGTAGCCGCGGCATCCCCCTTCGTCAACCCCTCCGCGGACTCCAGGACGGTGCGCGACCCTGGGGTCCGAGGTGAGGAGTCGTGATGTCGAACACAGGCAACGAGTACGAGCAGCCGGGGATCAACTATCCCGATCGCGAGGACATCGAGGGCGTCGAGCCGGCAGAGGGCGAGCCGATGCGCGATGACGAGGCCGCCCAGCGGCCGGCCGGTGTGGACGCGGATCATCACGGGCAGGACGGCGGGCGGGACACGCTCACCGTCGGCGAGGCCCAGCGCACCGGCGGACTGGGCGCCGGCGACACGCAGGATCTCCCCGCCATGTCGCAGAACAACGCGACGGCCGAGGAGAAGATCGCCGGCATCATCGTCCAGGCGCGTCAGGATGTCGCGGCCGGAACCCGCGAGCCGGTCGAGGACATGATGCGCGAACGCCTGAGCCAGGCAGGTCTCGACGTGTCGGACGAGCTGGTGGCCGAGCTCGCCGAGCGCGTCAGGGCGAGCTGAGACCGCTCACGCCGGGCAGGGCGCTGCGGCGACCGAACGCGGCCGCCGGGGGCGGCGACGCGGCGTGCGGTGCGTCGTGCGGGCGCCCGCGTCGCGCTGGCGGATCGACTCGATCAGGTGCTGCTCGCGGTCGCGCTCGGCGGTGTCGAAGCGGAACTGCGTCTCGGCGGAGATGACGGTTGAGAGCATGATTCCTCCGGTTGTCGATGACCTGAACCTACGCGGGGGGTCCGACATTCCGAGGGTTGCGCCGATGGCGGGAATCGTGCGTTCGATGACCGTTCTCACAGGGCCGCGAGGATCGCCCGCGCGGCGGGCGCGGCATCCCGGATCATCGTCTCGTGGCCGTGTCCCTCCACCTCCGCGTAGGTGGCGTCCGGCAGCAGCCGCACGACCTCCTCGGCCCAATCGCGCGGGACGACCCGATCGTGCTCGCCGCGCAGCACGAGCGCGGGCACGCGGACCTCGGGGTAGGTGGCCTCGGGGCGGTGGACGAGCATGGCGCGCAGCTTGCTGCGCAGACGTGGTCCGGCACGAAGATACTCGCGCGCGCCCGCCACGATCACGCGCGGGCTCTCGATCAGCAGATCCTGACCGAGTCGCGCGAGCTGGCGCAGCGCCGTGCGCTCGGCGGGGTTGACGGTCGGTCCGATGAGCACGACGGCGCCCGCCGCGCCGGGGTGCCGGGCGGCGACCTCGACGGCGACCTGGGTGCCCATCGAGTGGCCGATCAGGACCGGCCGGTCGGCTCCGCGGCGGTGCAGGAAGGCGGCCACCAGGTCGGCGTTGCGCTCCATGGTCGGGGTGCGCGGGGGCTCGGGCGCCTCGCCGTAGCCGGGCAGGTCCACGGCGACGACCGTCCCGTGCGGGGCGAGCTGCTCGATGAGATCCGCGAACACGGTGCGACCCATCCCGATGCCGTGGATCAGCACGAAGGAGCGTCGACCCGAGCCATGCTGCTCGGCGACCAGCGTGGCGCCGTCGTGGTCGAAACGCCGGACGGTCACGGCGCGCGCTTCGCGAGGCCGATCCACAGGAACAGTGCGCAGACGACGACGCGCACCACGAGGTTGATCACGAGCACCGGGGTCGCCGCCTGCATCGCGATGTAGACGATCTCGAGCGCGGCGGTCGCCCCGTGGAAGGCGGCGAAGCTCAGCGCGATGAGCCGCACGGAGTACACGTCGTCCAGGCGCGCGGCGCCGATCGACAGCAGGCCGATGCTCAGCTCGGCCGCGGCGAGGAAGTACGACATGAGGTTGTCGACCGGGTCCATCGCGATGCCCACCGTCGCCGGGATCACACCCGGGAGGACCGCCAGCAGCACCGCGGCCGCGATCGTGACGACACCGTGCACGATGAAGACGATGCGCTCGGCGAGGCGCGGGAGTGCGGGCACCTCGGCACCGTACGACGCGGCCGCGCCGCCGGTCAAGCCGCCGTGCTGCAAGGCGGGGGATGCCCGGGTCCCGGAGTGCCGGACCGGCGATGTCCGAAGTGCCGCCTAGCGTGGTCGCAGAAGTGCTCGCGGTCATGGCAACGGCCGCTCACGGGATGGAGGGATCATGGAGATCGCACTGCTGCTTCTCCTCGCGCTGAACCTGCTGCTCGGCATCGGCATGCTGAGCGTGCTTCTGCTGCGCGGTCGCGGTGAGGCGATCCTCCCGGAGCTGCGTCTGGCGCTGCAGCAGCAGCGCGCCGAGCTGCAGCAGACCGTCTCCGGCGGTCAGCAGCGCACGGACGCCCACCTGCGAGAGCTGCGGACCACGCTGGAGCAGCGCTTCGACGTGCTGCGCGGCGAGAACGAAGCCAAGCTCGAGCAGATGCGCGTCGCCGTGGACGACAAGCTGCAGCACACCCTCAAGACCTCGCTCGACGCGAACGCCGAGCGGATCCGCGAGCTCACGGAGCTCAATGCGCAGAAGCAGCTCGACCTGCGCATCACCCTCACCGACGAGCTGGAGAAGCTGCGGAAGGAGAACGAGGCGAAGCTGGAGCAGATGCGGGTCACCGTCGACGAGAAGCTGCAGGGCACGCTGGAGAAGCGCCTCGGAGAATCGTTCGCGCTCGTCAGCGACCGGTTGGAGCAGGTTCAGAAGGGTCTCGGCGAGATGCAGACGCTTGCATCCGACGTCGGTGGTCTCAAGCGCGTCCTCACCAACGTGAAGTCGCGCGGCGGCTGGGGCGAGGTGCAGCTGGCCAGGCAGCTGGAGGACGTGCTCACGCGTGATCAGTACGCCGAGAACGTCGCCGTGCTCCCGGACTCGAATGACCGCGTCGAGTTCGCGGTCAAGCTGCCGGGCAACGGCGAGGGCGAGAAGCCGGTCTGGCTGCCGATCGATTCGAAGTTCCCCCAGGAGGACTACGAGCGCCTCCTCACGGCCCAGGAGGCGGGCGACTCCGCGGCCATCGAGGCGGCGGGCAAGGACATCGAGCGTGCGATCGTCACGCAGGCCAAGCTCATCGCCTCGAAGTACATCGGGCCGCCGCACACGACGGACTTCGGAATCATGTATCTGCCCACGGAGGGTCTGTTCGCCGAACTCATGCGGCGTCCCGGCGTCGTCGCGAAGCTGCACAACGAGTTCCGTGTCGCCGTCGCCGGCCCCACGACGCTCATGTCGCTGCTGAACAGCCTGCAGATGGGCTTCCGGACGCTCGCGATCGAGAAGCGCTCCAGCGAGGTCTGGAAGGTGCTCAGCGCTGCGAAGACCGAGTTCCACAAGTACGGGCAGGTCTGGGAGAAGCTCGGCAAGCAGCTGCAGACGGCGCAGAACACCGTGACCGAGGCCGGGCGGCGCACCCGCGCGGTGGAGCGCAAGCTCCGCGGGGTCGAGTCCCTCGACGCCGGCGAGACCGTCCACGGCGCTCTCGACGAGGTGCTCGCCGACGGTGCGCTGTTCGCCGGTGACGACGACGGACTGAGCGCCGTCCGCCGGAGGATCGAGGCCACGCCCTGACGGCCAGGGATCAGACTCAGCGCAGCCGGTACCCGACCCCCCGCACCGTCTCGATGCGATCGGCGCCGAGCTTCTGCCGCAGGTAGCCCACGTAGACGTCGGCGACGTTGGAACCGGGATCGAAGTCGTAGCCCCACACCCGGCTGAGCAGCTGCTCGCGGCTGAGCACCTGGCCGGCGTGGCGCACGAGCTCCTCGGCGAGGGCGAACTCCCGCGCTGAGAGCTCGATCGTGACCCCGCCGACCTGGGCGGTGCGGGTGCGGATGTCGAGGCTCAGATCGCGGTGGCTCAGCTCGACGGGGGCGACCGCGTCGTCATCGTCCCGGCGCATGCGCAGCCGGATCCTGGCGAGAAGCTCGTCGAACCGGAAGGGCTTGCCGAGGTAGTCGTCGGCGCCGCCCTCCAGGCCCGCCACGGTGTCGTGCAGTTCGACCCGGGCGGTGAGCATGATGACCGGCATCTTCGAGCCGGACCCGCGCAGTCGCTCGAGCACCTCGAAGCCGTCCATCCCGGGCATGTTGATGTCGAGCACCAGCAGGTCGAACTCGCCGGTGAGCGCCAGTTCGAGCGCGTCTGTTCCCGTGGTCGCGACCCGGGTGGCGAACCCCGCCGAGCGCAGGCCCTTCTCGATGAAGCCCGAGATGCGCGCCTCGTCGTCAGCGATGAGCACGGATGCCATCGTCCACCCCCTTCGCAGCGTCGCCGGCCGCCGGCCGCGACGGAACCGTGATCGTGAACACCGCACCGCCGCCGTCGGCGTCGCGCACGGCGGCTCCTCCCCCGTGAGCCTGGGCGATGAGACGGACGATCGCCAGGCCCAGCCCGCTTCCGCGCTGCCCGCGGGCCTCATCGCCCCCGCGCACGAAGCGGTCGAAGGCCGACTCGCGCAGCTCGGTCGGCACGCCCGGCCCATGGTCCCGCACCGAGAACTCCAGGTCCTCGCCGACCACGCGGCATCCGATCTCCATGCGCCCGCCGCCGTGGGTGACGGCGTTCTGGGCGAGCTGCAGCATCGCCTGGGTGATGCGGGCCGGGTCGAGCCGCACCGCCACCTCCGCGACGGCGCCGACCGTGACCTGCGCGCCCTCGATGGCCGCGGCCTTGCGCGCGATCTGCCGCACCAGGTCGGCGGCGTCGATCGGCTGCCGCGCGATCGGCGCCGGGCCGTAGAGGGATGCCGCACCGGCCAGATCCTGCACGAGGCCGCCCATGCGGTCGAGCTCGTCGATCGCCAGCCCCTGGGTCTCGCGCACATCCGCGGGGTCGACCGGGTCCATGACCTCGACGTACCCCCGCACGATCGTGATCGGGGTCTTCAACTCATGCCCGACATCGCTGAGCAGCCGCCGCTGCGAGTCGAGCGCGTCGGAGAGCCGGTCGAGCATGTCGTTCATGGTCTCGGCGAGCTCCGAGACGTCGTCGCGTCCATGGATGGGGAGGCGCTCGCTGAGCGACTGCGCCGATACCCGCTGCGCCGTCTCCCGCATCTCGCGCAGCGGTCGCAGCAGGCGGGTCGCCACCACGAACGACAGCCCCGCGATGACGAACAGCGCGACGGTGGTCACGAGCGTGTACAGACGCGCCGACCGGTTCAGCGCCTCGAGCTCGGCGTCGAGGTCGTACGCCATGGCGAACACGACGGTCTCGGGCGCGGGGGAGCCGGGGACGCTGATCGGCACCGCGAGGTAGCGCCACGTGGCGGCGTCCGCGGCGAACGCGCTGATCACGACGTCGCCGTCGCCGACGGCGCTCACGACCTCGTCGATGAACTCCGACCGCTGCAGGTCCACATCGAGGGGCACCCCGGGCACGAGCGCCGCCTCTCCGGCCACGATGCCGATCGCGCCGGTGTTGTCATCGGGGCTCATCCGCTGGACGACCGCTCGCAGGGCGTCCGAGGACGACGCCCAGCCCCCGGTGCGGGGATCGCCGGAGTCGACGAGGAAGCGCGCGGACTCCAGATTGGCGTGGAGCCGGTCGTCGGTCTGCTGGAGCACGTCGGCACGGTCGATGAAGTACACGACGACCCCCACCGAGGCCATGGCGAGGCCCGCGATGATCGTGATGACGGCGACGATGCGCGTGCGCACCGACGGCACCGGTCGTCTCCGAGTCTGCGAAGCCCCCACGCCCCCAGTATGACGACAGGCCCGCAGCGGACCACCGGACCATAAGAGAGCTCTCATCCGGTGTCGGCATCATCGAAGCGAGGAGGCGATCGTGACCGACGAGGACGCAGAGCTCGTGGCGGACGCGCTGGAGGTGCCGCCGGCATCCCTGCGACTGCTCAGTCGAGAGCCGCTGGGCGACGGATCGGTCACCGGCTTCCTCGTCCGCGAGACCGAGACCATCGCCTACCTGGACAGCTCGCTCCAGACGGTCGCCGCCGAGACCGGATTCGCCCGCGAGGACGGCCTGCGGATCTGGCTGCATCCGGCCGACCCGCATCTTCCCGCGCTCGCCCCCGTCGCGTATCAGGGCGGAGCGGGCGCCCTTGTGGAGCGACTCGGACTCGGTCCGCTGCGCAGCGTCGGGATGATCGCCTACCGCCCCGGCCGCCGTGCGATCCTGCGCGTCGACACCGACGCGCAGGACCCGGTCTGGGTGAAGGTCGTGCGGCCTTCCCGGGTCGACCGCATCGTCGATGCGCACCGAGCGCTCCTTGCCGGCGGGCTGCCCGTGCCCGACGTGCTCGGCTGGTCGCCGGATGGGCTGCTCGTGCTCTCCCACGCCGTGGGCGAACCCGCCACGGAGGTGGACTGGGACGCCGTGGCGCTCCTGGACGCGGTCGACGCCCTGCGCGCGCGGCTCGCGGCGGCGTCGCTGGATCAGCCCGCCCGCTCGTCGCTGTCAGGCCGGCTGAACTGGTACGTCACGCGCCTGCGCGCCGCGCTTGCGACCGACCCGCGCGTGGACGAGATCGCTCGCGCGGCCGAGCGGATGCTGGAGGCCACCCAGCCCGAACCGGTGACCGTGCACGGCGACCTGCACCTCGGCCAGCTGTTCCTGAGCGGTTCCGCACACACCATCACCGGGCTCGTCGACGTCGACACCGCCGGTCGCGGGGATGCCGCCGACGACGCGGCGGCATTCCTCGCCCACGCCGTCACCAGCGCCATCGGCACCGAGCCGTCTCCGGCGGCCGACCGCGTGTGGGCGCTGGCGGTCGCGGCGGCACAGCGGTGGGGGGACGAGCGGGTCACGGCGCTGACGCAGGTGCACCTGCTCGGACATGCGCTCGGGGCGGCCGAGCGCGCCGGGGGCGATCCCGCCGTGGCGGAGCGGCTGCTGAGGATCGCCGTCGGGCTGCGTCCGCGGATGCCTAAGAGCGATCTCATCGAGGTTTTCGAGAGGGCTTACCCGCGATCGCCAGGCTGATGTCACGACTTCGGAAGGAGAAGGTGACATGGACAGGAAGAAGTGGATCACGTACGGGGTGACCGGGATCGTGGGCCTGGGCATCATCGGCGGCGGTGCCGCCGCGGCCGCGCAGACGATGGATCTGCGCACGATCGACGACCAGCGCATCTCGAGCGGGGCGGTGCTCGACTCGGGTCCGGCCACGGTGACGCCGTCGCCGACCGCCGACCCCAGCGCCCCCTCCGCGGCATCGGCGCCGAGCGCGGCGTCGGCACCCAGCGCGGCGTCGCAGCCGTCCCCGGCGTCGCAGCCTTCTCCGCCGTCGATCCCGTCGCCGGCCTCCATCCCGTCGCCGGCGTCGATCCCGTCGCCGGCGTCGGTCGCCTCGGCTCCGTCGATCTGACCGAGGCGGTCCCCCTGAGGAGCCCGCCGGAGCGATCCGGCGGGCTCCTCGGCGTGCACGGTGGATTCTAAGAAGCGTCTCATGAAGATTTTCGAGAGGCCTTACGCGCGATCGCCACACTGGAAGTCAGCACTTCAGAGGAGACGGCCAGATGAAGAGGAAGTGGGTCGCCTACGGCGTGACCGGCGTCGTCGGTCTCGGCCTCATCGCAGGCGGCGCCGCGGCTGCGGCGCAGTCGATGGATCTGCGCACGATCGACGACGAGCGCATCTCGAGCGGCACCATCAGCGGCACCCTCTCCACAGACCTTCCGACGGTGGAGCCCACGCCGAGCGCAGATCCGCTCGCGCCGAGCGCTGCGACCCCGCCGTCGGCGACCTCCGCACCGACCTCCGCGACCAGTGCCGCGTCGCAGCCGTCGCCCGTGACCCCTCCATCCCCAGTGTCGGTCAACTCGTCCCCATCGAATTGACCGACGACAGCACTGCCCCCACAGTGCGACAAGGGGCCCGCCGCAACGGCGGGCCCCTTGCTCATCCTCGGAGTCAGTTCACGAGGTGACGGTCGGCGGCGCCGATGAGCACGTCGAACAGCTGCCCCGCGGTCTCCTCCGTGAGGATGCCGCCGCTGCTTTCCACGCCGGCCGTGATGAACGCCTGGCGCTGCGCGTCGCGCTGGTCGGCCGGGATCGACGCGAGCTGCTCGCCGGAGGCGATGAGATCGTCGTCCGAGTAGAACTGGTCGAGCTGCTCGGCGGTGATGCTCGGTTCGATCGTCTGCATGATGGCGAGCACGGCGGGCTTGACCTCGTCGAGGTACGCCTGCTCCTGTGCGGAGGCGGCTCCGTCGGCATCCGTGTCGGTCTCGCCCGGCTCCACCGTCGCCGTCACCGCCGGCGTCGGCGGAGACGTGCCCTCGGTGTCGGCGGCGGCCAGCCCGATCCACACGACGGCGGCGACGATCGCGAAGGCCCAGAGCACTCCGCCGACGACCGAGACGACGATGGCGGCAATGCCCAGCCCCTTGCCTCCCTGTCTCGAGGAGGCCAGGGCGACGATGCCGACCACGAGCGCCGCCAGCAGCAGCAGCCCGCCGACCGCGGCGAGCACGAGCGAGATCCACGCCATCGGGACGAATCCGCCGAGGGAGATGACCAGGCCGATGATCGCGAGGATGAGCGCGGTCAGACCCAGGGTGTTCGGGCGGCTCTCCGGCGCGGGCGCCGTGGCGTACGGCGGCGGCGGGGGATAGCCGGCGGGCTGCGTGGGGTCTGACAAGAGATTCCTCCAGGTGTTCTCGGTGCCCGTCGAGCCTATGCGACGATGCGACCCCGCCGGACACGGTCGGTCAGCCGGACCCGGCGGCGTCCCGCGGCGCGGCGCCCAGGGCGGCATCCAGCTCCGCCAGCCACGCGCGCGCGTTCCCGTCGGACGGTGCGCGCCAGTCGCCGCGCGGCGACAGCGACCCGGCCGCCGCCACCTTCGGTCCGTTCGGGATCGCCGAGCGCTTGAACTGCGCGAACGCGAAGTAGCGCTGCAGGAAGACCCGCAGCCAGCGCACGATCGTCGCCCGATCGTACGCGTACCGGTCACCGGCGGGGAAGCCGGGCGGCCAGGCGCCCGCCTCGGCATCGCGCCACGCGTGCTCCGCGAGGAACGCGATCTTCGACGGCCGCAGCCCGTAGCGCAGCACGTGCCAGAGCGTGAAGTCGTGCAGCGCGTACGGGCCGATGAGGTCTTCGGTCGACTGCACGTTCCCCTCGGCGTCCGGCGGCACCAGCTCGGGGCTGATCTCGGTGTCGAGCACCGATTGCAGCACGGCGGCGGTGGCGGCGTCCACGCCTTCGCCGGCGGCGATGACCCACCGGATCACGTGCTGGATCAGGGTCTTGGGCACGCCGGCGTTCACGGCGTAGTGGCTCATGTGGTCGCCCACGCCGTAGGTGGCCCAGCCCAGGGCGAGTTCGGACAGGTCGGAGGTGCCCACGACGAACCCGCCGTTCTGGTTGGCCAGCCGGAACAGGTAGTCGGTGCGCAGCCCGGCCTGCACGTTCTCGAAGGTCACGTCGTGCACGGGCTCCCCGTCGGCGAAGGGATGCCCGATCCGCTCGAGCATCTCGGTCGCGGCGGGCCGGATGTCGATCGTCTCGATGGTCGCCCCGATCGCCTCGGAGAGGGCGATGGCATTCGACTTGGTGCGGTCGCTGGTGGCGAAGCCCGGCATCGTGTAGGCGAGGATGTCGGAGCGGGGGCGCCCGAGCCGATCCATCGCGCGGGCGATGACCAGAAGCGCATGCGTCGAGTCGATCCCGCCGGAGACGCCGATGACCGGCCGGGGCATGCCGATCGCCCGCATCCGCTGCTCGAGACCCGAGACCTGGATGTTGAACGCCTCGTAGCAGTCCTGCGCCAGCCGGGCCGGATCGTCCGGCACGAACGGGAACCGGTCCAGCGGCCGAGCCAGGCCGATGTCGCGCGCGGGCGGCTCGAGGGAGGTCTCGATGACGAGGAAGGAGTCCTGACCGCTGAGGACGGACCGGTCCCGGACGGTGCTGAGACGGTTGTCGTCGAAGGTGCCCTGGCGGATCCGGTCCTGACGGATCCGATCGAGGTCGACGTCGGCGACCGACCGGCGCGGCCCGTCCGGAAAGCGCTCCGTCTCGGCCAGCAGCAGACCGCTCTCGTAGATCATCGTCTGGCCGTCCCACGACACGTCGTTCGTGGACTCTCCCATGCCCGCCGCGGAATAGGCGTAGGCGGCGAGGCAGCGCAGCGACTGGGACTGACACAGGCTCCGGCGGTCGTCCGCCCGCGCGATGGTGATGGGGCTGCCGCTCAGGTTCACCAGCACCGTCGCCCCGTTCAGGGCAGCGAGCGACGAGGGCGGCACCGGAACCCACATGTCCTCGCAGACCTCGGCGTGCAGGACCAGGCCCGGGACGTCCTGCACGTCGAAGAGCAGGTTGGTGCCGAACACGACCTGTTCGCCGGCGACGGTGATCGGCTCGCCGGACCAGGGCTCGCCGGCGGCGTACCAGCGGCGCTCGTAGAACTCGCGGTAGGTGGGCAGGTGCGCTTTGGGGGCGACGCCGAGCACGGCGCCGCGGTGGATCACCACAGCGCAGTTGTAGAGCCGGCTGCGGTGCCGCAGCGGAGCCCCCACGACGAGGATCGGCATGAGGTCGGCGGATGCCTCCACGATCTGCGCGACGGCGTCGTCGACGGCGTCGCGCACGGCATCCTGCATCACGAGGTCCTCGATCGAGTACCCGGTGAGGCAGAGCTCGGGGAAGACCGCCACCGCGACGGCATCCTCATCGCACTCCCGAGCCGTCGCGAGGACCGACTGCGCGTTGGCGGCCGGATCGGCGATCGCGATCGGGATCGTGCACGCGGCGATGCGCGCGAAGCCGTGCCGGTAGGCGCTCTCGAAGGGGAGGCTGGTGCTCACGGTCCCAGTCTGACAGGTGCGGGTCTTCGCCCGCAGGCGCCTGTCGCACCCCGCCGATACTGTCGAGGGGAAGGGGTGGGGAATGCGCTACATACCCGATGAGGGCCGGATCGTCTGGAGCGCGAGCGATCTGAAGGCCGCGGCCGAGTGCGAGTTCGCATGGCTGCGGGCGATCGACGCCAAGCTCGGCCGGGTGCCGGAGGTCGTCGACCCGGCGGACGCCACGCTCGAGCGTGCGGGCCGGCTGGGCGAGGTGCACGAGCAGCGGGTGCTCGCGCAGTACCGCGCCGAGTTCGGCGACGCCGTGCGCGAGATCGCGCACGTGTCGTCGGCGGATGCCGCGGGCCTGGCCGCGGCGGTCGAAGCCACGGTGGCGGCACTCTCGGATCCGACCGCGGAGGTCGTCTACCAGGCGGCGTTCGCCACGGGTGAGTTCGTCGGCTTCGCGGACTTCCTGGTGCGCCCCTCGACAGGCTCGGGGACCGGGACAGGCTCGGGGAGCGCGACAGGCTCGGGGACCGGG
>NZ_JBIQHX010000041.1:0-6150 GCF_044508325.1 Microbacterium sp.
GGATGCCGCGCTGGCTCGACCGCATCCTCCCCCACTTCGACATCGAGGGCGAGGCGGTCGAGCGCGAGCTGGCCCTGGCGTCCTGGCCGGAGGACGGCGACCGGTACGCGCTGGCCGGCGACGACGTGGCCGTGCGTGCGGACGGCGGCCGGCACGCCGGCGAGGTCGCGCTGTTCGAGGATGCCTCGTTCCGTGTCGTCCACGGCGGCACGCTGCTCGTGGAGGGCGAGACGCGCGCCACCCGTGCGTTCGCGCTGGCCGTATCGGGCCGCCTGCAGACCGATGACGGCCGGCTGCGGGTCGGCGGCCATCTGCTGCCGGCGCGCGGCGCATGGGTGCGCGCCCACGTCGGGCTCGCGCTGCTGGGCGGTGTCGCCGGCTCCGGCGACTCCGCCGACGCCCCCGCCGACCCGGCCGCCGAGGTGCGCCGCGCGCTCGCGGGCGGCACGCGCATCGTCGTGATCCACGGACTCGACGCGGTCGAGACCGCCGACCGCGATCAGGTCGCCGCGGTGCTGCGCGACGCGGCATCCCGCATCCCCGCGCTCACGATCGTGGCCACCGCGCGCCGCGACGGGCCCGCCCTGGCGCTGCTCGCCGACGCGCACCGCCCCGGCGTGGAGGCCCTCGCCCTGCGCACCCGACTCCCGTTCTCCACCGAGGTGACAGCATGACCCGCATCCCCATCGAGCGCGCCCGTGCGCGCCGGCCCATCACCTGGATCACGATCGTCGGCGTCGTCCTGCTGCCGGTGGTCATCGGCGGCCTGCTCGTGGCCGCCCTGTACAACCCGGTCGAGCGGCTCGAGCAGGTGTCGGCAGCCGTGGTCAACGACGACGAGCCGGTCACGATCGACGGGCAGTACATCCCTCTCGGTCGCCAGCTCACCGCCGGCCTGGTCTCAGGCTCGGACGACGAGGCGAGCAATCTCACCTGGACCATCTCGAACACCGAGGACGCGGCAGCGGGCCTCGCAGACGGCACCTACTCCGCAGTCGTCACGATTCCGTCCGACTTCTCCGCGGCCGCCACCTCCACCCGGCCGGGCCAGACCCCTCAGCAGGCGACCATCGAGGTGCGCACCGCCCCCGACGCACTCGTCGTCGACGACGCGATCACCGCGCAGGTGACCCGGACCGCGGCATCCCTCATGGGCGACGGACTCTCCCAGGCCTACCTCGAGAACGTGTTCCTCGGCTTCACGACCCTCGGCGACCAGCTCGGCGAGGCCGCCGACGGCGCCTCGACGTGGGCCGACGGTGCGCGCGAGGCGGCCGACGGCACGATCTCGCTCGCAGACGGCGTGCGTCAGCTCGCCTCGGGTGCGGGACAGCTCAGCAGCGGCGCCGGCACCTGGGCGGCCGGTGCCGCGTCGGCCGCGGACGGACTGGACTCGTGGGCCGCGGGAGCGCGGCGCACCGCATCCGGCGTGGCGACGATCTCGTCGCAGCTCACGCCCATCGCCGACGGACTCGCGCAGGCTCCGCAGATCCCGCAGCAGGTCGTCGACGCCGCGCAGGGTCTCGCCGCGAACAGCGAGCAGATCCAGGCGACGGTGACGGATGCCGCGGACAGGCTCTCCGCGCTGGCGGCATCGTGCGCCGAGGAGGGCGGGTCCGCCGAGCTGTGCGCGGCGCTGGAGCAGGTCGCGGCGCAGGCGAACGACGCGCTCCCTCAGGTCACCGGGATGATCGGCCAGTCGCAGGCGATCGCCGACGGCGTGGGCGGGCTCGCCCAGCTCCCGGCCCTCGGCGCCGGGCTGCAGCAGATGGCCGCCGGACTCGGCGAGGCGTCCGCGGGGATGAACGCGCTCGCCGGCGGCGCATCCGAGGCCGCGGGCGGCGTGCGGCAGCTCGCCGACGGGGCCTCGGGCATCGCGTCCGGCGCGTCCGGTCTCGCCTCCGGCGCCGCCGGGGCAGCGGACGGCGCGGACGCGCTGGCCTCGGGCGTCGAGCAGCTCGCCGGCGGCTCGGACACCCTCGCGAGCGGGCTGCACCAGGCATCCGACTCGCTGCCGTCGTACACCGACGACGAGGCCCAGAGCCTCGCGGAGGTCGTCACGACGCCGGTGGGCGCCGACGGTGCAGGGACGAACCTGTTCGGTGCATCCGCGATCCCGCTGCTGGCGATGGTCGCCCTGTGGTTCGGCGGCATCGCGTCGTACATCGCGCTGCAGGCGGTGCCGCGCAGCGCGCTGACCTCGCGGCGGCCGTCTGCGCTGCTGGCGCTGCGCGGCCTGTGGCCGGCAGCCGCCATCGGCGCCGTGCAGGGCGCGCTCGTGGCCGGCGTCGTGCAGCTGGCCGCCTCATACGACGCCGGCACCTGGTGGGGCTTCGCCGCGGTGTGCGTGCTCGCCGGCGTGGCGTTCGCCGCGGTCAACCAGGCGCTCGTCGCCGTGTTCGGCGGCGCCGGGCGCTGGATCGCCACCCTCGTCGGCGTGCTCGCCGTCGCCACCGGCATCGTCTCGACAGCGCCACAGGTGCTCGCTGCTGTCGCGGGGATCCTGCCGACGGCACCGGCCTACAACAGCATGGTGGGGGCACTGACCGCCGCGGGCGGCGTGGGGGCGGGCGTCGCGGGGATGCTCATCTGGAGCGTGCTCGCCTTCGGCGCGACGGTCCTGGCCGTGGTGCGCCGGCGCACGACGAGCGCGCGGGCGCTGCTGGCGGCACCCGCCGCCGCATAGTCGCCGGGGCGGATCAGCTCAGGCCGCTGTAGACGTGCAGGCCCTTGAAGAACATGTTCACGATCGTGAAGTTGAACATGACCGCGGCGAAGCCGATGATCGACAGCCATGCGGACCGGGTGCCGCGCCAGCCGCGCGTCGCGCGTGCGTGGATGTAGCCGGCGTACAGCACCCAGATGACGAAGGTCCACACTTCCTTCGTGTCGAAGCCCCAGAACCGGCCCCAGGCGTCGTTGGCCCAGATCGAGCCGGCGATGAGCGTGAAGGTCCACAGGATGAACCCGATGATCGCGAACCGGTAGGCGAGCGATTCGAGGCTGTCCGATCCGGGCAGCGTGCGCAGGAAGCGCGGGCCGGTGCGGACCTGCGCGGCCTCGCCGGCGCCTGAGGCATCCGCCGCCGCCAGGACGGACTTCCGCTCTCGTCGCGCCTGCATGAGCTGCAGCACCGACAGCGCGAACGCGAGGGCGAAGAACGCGGTGCCCAGCGATGCGACGAAGACGTGGATGACCAGCCACACCGACTTGAGCGGGTCCATGAGGGGGACGATCTCGACGTAGAACGCCAGGGTCGCCCCGCCCAGCAGCAGCACGACGAGCCCCGTGATGAAGCTGCCGAGGAACCGCAGGTCGTAGCGGAAGAGCACGGCGAGGTACACCGCGACGATGAGCATGGTGCCCGTGAGCGAGAACTCGTACATGTTCGACCACGGCACACGCTCGGCGGCGATTCCCCGGGTGACATCGCCGGCGACGTGGAAGAGGAAGGCCAGGACCGTCAGCGACGTGCCGATGCGCGCCCAGACGTACCTCGGCCTCGCAGACGAGGTGATCTCGCCCGCGGCGCGGGCCGGGGCGGCGGGCGCCTCGCCGATCTCGGTACGGCCTCCGGCGGCCACGAGCTGCGGCTCGCGCACGCGCGCGTCGCGGGTGTCGCGGGCCGACACCGCCAGCGCCGAGCGCTTCGACAGGTCGACGGCGTAGGCGATGAACGCCAGCGCGTAGATCGCGATGGCGGTCCACACCAGCAGCACCGAGATTTCGTCGAGCGTGAGGCTTTGCGGCATGGCGTCCAGTCTACGCGCGGGCCTCGGCACCCCCCGACGCGGCGAGATCGGCGGCGAGCGCGGTGCCGTGCCGCTGCGCGAGCTGGTCGACCGCGGCGCCGAGGGTCGGATCCTCGCCGCGGGCCAGGCCCGCGTACTCGACGCGCAGCGCGCGGCCGTCGGCGACGACCTTGACCCACATGCGGCGCCGCGGCACGAACAGGGCCAGCAGCAACCCGAGCGTGGCCAGCACCGCGAACACCAGCGCCCAGGGACCGGCGGCGTCGTGGTGGATCGACAGCGACGCGAAGCGCTTCACGGGCTGGACGAATCCGTCGGCGGTGACGTCGTCGAAGGTGATGGTGCCGTACCCGCCGGGCAGGTCGGCCGTCTCGCCGGGCAGCAGCCGGATCGCGTCGACCCCGGTGTCGCCGCCTGCCAGCTGCGTCAGGTCGGTGGTGTCGAGCGCATAGACCGAGCGCGGCACGCCGTCGTCGATGCCGAGGTCGCCGCTGAACACGTTGAAGGTCAGCAGCGGATACACGAGGTCGGGGTACACGGAGCTGAGCGCACCGGTGTCGAGCTCCACCGCGGTGGGGTAGAAGAACCCGACGAGCCCGAGCTGCGCGGGCAGGCCGTCCGGGACCTTGATCACCCCGATGGAGGTCATCCGCGAATCCTGCGGCAGGAACGGCACCGAGTCGTGGAAGACGACGGTGCCCTCGGCATCCCGCACCGTGATCGTCGGCGCATAGCCGTTGCCCATCAGGTACACCTTGTCGGGGCCGATGCTGAGGGGATGGTTCACGCGCACCTCGCCGGTCTGCGGGGTCTCCCCGGCCAGCTGCGTCGTCAGGTGCGCCGCGAAATCGCCCGCCTGCCCTGCGGCGTTCGAGTCCGGCGGCTGATACGTCACGTCGAACCGGTCGAGGGTGAGCGAGTACGGCTCGAGGCTCTCGCCGTCGACGAGGCGACCCGGGTTGAACGACGAGTAGTCGGTGAGGGCGTTGACGAAGGTCGTGCCCTCGACGACGACCTTCTGCCCGGTGTAGGTGAAGGCGCCGCCGATGCCGACCGAGACGAGCACCCCCAGCAGCGCGACGTGGAACAGCAGGTTGCCGGTCTCGCGCAGATAGCCGCGCTCGGCCGAGACCGAGAAGGCGCCGCGGACGTCGTACCGGGCCACCCGATAGCCGGAGCGCTTGAGCTCGCGCTCGGCGAGTTCGACCGCGCGCTCGGCGTCGGCGGAGGCATCGCGGCCGGGGACGAGCTCGACCAGCTGCTCCCGGTGGTCGGCGAGGCGGCTCAGGCGCGCAGGGGTGCGCGGCGGGCGGGCGCGCAACGCGGTGAGATGATGCTTCGTGCGCGGGATGACGCAGCCGATGAGCGAGACGAACAGCAGGATGTAGATCGCCGAGAACCAGGGCGAGAGGTACACGTCGAACAGCCCGAGCCGGTCGAGCACGGGGAACAGATCGGGGTTGTCGGACTGCCACTGGCTGACGCCGTTGGGGTCGGCGCTGCGCTGCGGGAAGATCGAGCCGGGCACGGCGGCGATCGCGAGCAGGAGCAGGAGCACCAGTGCGGTGCGCATGCTGGTCAGCTGCCGCCAGGCCCAGCGCAGCCAGCCGACCGGACCGAGCGCGGGCTGGGTGACCTTCGAGGCGTCTGCGTCGACCGGGGCGGGCGGCTCGGATGACGCACCGCCGACGTAGTCGTCGGGTCTCAGCGGCCCCTCGACACGCTCGGGAACCGGGCTCTCAGAGCGGGAGCGGGACACTGGCGAACACCCCCTGCAGGTGCGACATCAGGGCGCCCCACACGCCGGTGACCATGAGCACGCCGAGGACGACGAGCATGGCACCGCCCACGAGGTTGACCGCGCGGATGTGACGGCGCACGAAGTCGACCGAGCGGCTCGCCCACCCGAAGCCGAGGGTGATGAGGACGAAGGGGATGCCCAGGCCCAGCGAGTACGCGAGGCCGAGCACCGCGCCGCGGGCGGCGGATCCCGAATCCAGGGACATGCCGAGGATCACCGCGAGGGTCGGGCCGATGCAGGGGGCCCAGCCCAGGCCCAGGGCGAGCCCGAGCAGCGGGGCGCCGGCAAGGCCCAGACTGCTGCGCACCTGCGGCCGGGCGATGCGCTGCGCGAACCCGAACACGCCGATGAACACCAGGCCCAGCAGGATCACGACGATGCCCATGACCCGGGTGATGAGGTCGCGGTACTCGAAGAGGAAGCGCCCCACCGCCCCGCCGAAGATGTTCAGCGCCATGAACACGACCGTGAACCCGGCGATGAACAGCAGCACGCCCAGCAGCAGCCGACCGCGCGTGGCGACGGGAGCCTCGGTGGCCACCATTGCGCGCTCGGCGCGTTTCGTCTCGCCTTCGGCTCGCTCAACGACCGGGAGGC
>NZ_JBIQHX010000011.1:0-24522 GCF_044508325.1 Microbacterium sp.
CGACAGGCTCGGGGACCGCGACAGGCTCGGGGACCGCGACAGGCTCGGGGACCGCGACAGACTCGGGGACCGGAGCGGGGGTCGACGAGGCCGACTGGTGCGACACCGAGGTGCTGCGCCGCCTGCGGCTGCGCTCGCTGGCGGCCATCCGCGGCAGCGTCGAGCCCGTTCCGCAGGATGCCTACGCGCGGTTCCTGCCCGCGTGGCAGCACCTCGACCGTCCTCTGGAGGGCATCGACGGCGTCGCGGTCGTCATCGAGCAGCTCGCGGGCGTCCCTCTCCCGGCGAGCGCCTGGGAGTCGCTGGTCCTTCCTGCGCGGGTGCGCGACTACGCCCCGGGAATGCTCGACGAGCTCACCTCGTCGGGCGAGGTGCTGTGGTCCGGACAGGGGTCGCTCCCCGGCCGGGACGGCTGGGTCGCGCTGCATCCGGTCGACCTCGCACCCCTCACGCTGAGGCCCGCGCACGCCGGACCGGACCCCGACCAGTCCGAGCTGACACCCCTCGAACGCCGGCTCGTCAACATCCTGGGCGCAGGCGGCGCCTACTTCACGGCGCAGCTGAAGACACTTGCGGATGCCGACAGCGAACAGGCCGTCATCGACGCCCTCTGGAACCTCACGTGGGCAGGCCGGGTGACCAACGACACGTTCGCCCCGATCCGCACGCTGCTGGCGGGAGGGTCGCAGGCGCACAAGACCACCCGCCGCACCCCCCGCGCACGCATGTATCGCGGTGCGTCGCCGGCGCGCCCGACCAGGAGCGCACCGCCGCGACCGCCTGCCGTCGGCGGCCGCTGGTCGCTGCTGCCCGACCCCGAAGCCGACCCGGCCCAGCGCGCGACCGCCGCAGCGAGCCTGCTGCTGGACCGATACGGCGTGGTCACGCGCGGGGCGGTGCAGGCCGAGGGTCTTCCCGGCGGCTTCGCCCAGACGTATCGGATCCTCGCCGGCTTCGAGGAGGCGGGGCACTGCCGGCGCGGCTACATCATCGAGAAGCTCGGCGCCGCGCAGTTCGCGGCATCCAGCACGATCGACCGCCTTCGCGAGTTCACGCGCCCCGACGACCCGCGCCCCGACGCCGATCGCACGGCGATGACCCTCGCCGCGACCGACCCCGCCAATCCGTTCGGCGCGGCCCTCGCCTGGCCGGCTCTCGAAGGGGTGCGTCACCGTCCCGGACGCAAGGCCGGCGCGATCGTGGTGCTCGTCGACGGAGGGCTCGCGCTGTATCTCGAGCGCGGCGGCAAGTCGGCACTGGCCTTCACCGACGACGGGGCCGCGCTCGCCGCCGCGGCAGCCGACCTCGTGCGCACCTCCCGCCAGCGGCGGCTCGAGACGCTCACGATCGAGCAGGTCAACGGCGCATTCGTCCTCGGCACACCGATCGGGCACGCGCTGCGCGCGGCCGGCTTCGTGGAGTCCCCGCGCGGTCTCACCCTGCGCCGCACGACGGCGCCGAGGCACGGTTGAGCGGCGATGCCCGAAGGTGACACCGTCTTCCGCACCGCCCAGCGCCTGAATGCCGCGCTGGCCGGTGCGCCGATCACGCGCTTCGACCTGCGCGTTCCGGGCAGCGCGACCGTCGACCTGCGCGGGGAGACCGTGCACGGCGTGGTCGCACACGGCAAGCACCTCCTGCTTCGCGCGGGCGCCCAGACCCTCCACTCCCACCTGAAGATGGAGGGCCGGTGGGATGTGTATCGCCCCGGCCAGAAATGGCGCAGGCCCGCGTACACCGCGCGCGCGATCGTGGGCGTCGACACCGGCCAGGAGGGGCCGCGCGATGCGGTCGGGTTCGATCTCGCGATGGTGGAGGTGGTTCCCACCCGCGACGAGGACCGCATCGTCGGGCACCTGGGACCCGACCCGCTGCGTGACGATTGGGATCCAGCCGAGGCGGCCCGGCGCCTGGGTGCCGACCGGCGGCCGGTGCACGTCGCCCTGCAGGATCAGCGCAACCTCGCCGGGTTCGGCAACGAGTACGTGAACGAGCTGCTCTTCCTGCGCGGCATCCATCCGGAGACTCCGGCGACCGCGATCGACGCCCCCGCCCTCGTCGCCCTCGGCGCGCGCACGATCCGCGCCAACGTCCGCCGCTGGGACCGCACCTTCACCGGCGATCTGCGCCACCCGACCTGGGTGTACCGGCGCGAGGGGCGCCCCTGCCGTCGCTGCGGCGCGATCATCCGCGGCGGATCGCTCGGCGCCGAACCGACGCGGGAGCGCATCGTCTTCTGGTGCCCGCACTGCCAGCCGGCCCCGTGATGTACTGGCAGCAGCCATGAGACTGCACACCTTCACCTCCGAGACGACCGATCCGCACGAGCGCGGCACCGAGCTCGGCACCCGCTTCGGCGCGCTCGTGCGCGAGACGAGTGCCCGGTACGTGTCGCACTTCGAGCTTCTCGGCATCCCGCTGCCCCGGGTGCGCGAGGTCGCCGAGGGCAGTCTCGCGGCGCTGCGGGAGTGGCATCCCGCCCTCGCGACCGAATCGGATGCCGCAGCCGCCGCGGCCGGCATCGAGGCCTGGCGGGTGGCCGCCGTGGGCGCCCGCACCGAGGTGCTCGCCGCCGCGCACGCGCCCGGTGAGTGCACGACGGCGGTGCACGCGCCGGCCGTGGGCCCGCCGGAGACGATCCAGACCTGGGACTGGCACGCGCACCTCGCCCCGGACGGGCTGCTCTGGGGGCTGCGCACCGCGACGCGGCGGCTCAAGGTGTTCACCGAGTTCGGCGCCCCCGCCAAGATCGGCGTGAACGACGCCGGACTCGGCGTGCACTTCAACATCCTCCGGCACACGTCCGATGGTGCGGGCCCCGGCGTCCCGGTGCACGCCATCGCGCGCCGCGTGCTCGAGGATGCCGCCACCGTCGCCGAGGCGTGCGCGCTCGCCGCATCGGCCACCGTCAGCGCCTCGACGGTGCTCACCGTCGCGACCTGGGACGGCGCCCGCGCCGACGCCGCGGCGATCGAGCTGTCCCCGGCCGGCGTCGGCGTCATCCGCCCCCGCGAGGACGGCTGGATCGTGCACACCAACCACTTCCTCGACCCCGTGCTCGCCGCCGGCGACACGGTCGCCGCGCTCGATCCCACGAGCACGACGCTCGAGCGGTTCACGCACGCCGAGGCGATGCGCAACGGGATGCCGGGGCTCTCCGCGACGCAGCGCGCCGCCGCGCTGTGCGGCACCGCCGGCGGGGCGGCACCGGTCTGCGTGCGGCGCAGCGAGTCCGAGCCGCTGCACGAGCAGTGGGAGACGCTGCTGACCGTCGCCCTCGACCTCTCCGGCTTCGCGCTGGACCATCGCTCCGGCGCGCCGGATGCGGCAGGCCGCGACGGACTCGACCGCTTCTGATCCGTCGACGTGTCCGCCCGGCCCGTAAGCTGACGGCGCAGAGACAGGAGGCTCGATGAGGAAGCTGCTGCGGAAGTTGCGCGACGCCGTCTTCGGCCGCCCCCTCACCCACGAGGAGGCCGCAGCGCAGCGCGACGCCGAGGCCGCCGTCCGGCGTGCCGCCGGCGACGCCGCGCACCGCGCCCGCAGCCATTCGGTGCAGAGCCAGACCTACTGGATGTGACCCGTCCGGCGCGGTCGGCGCGCCAGGACGAAAGAGCCGGGCCCTGTCGCCTGCCGGACGGAACGTCCGGACGGCGTGTGCGCGCGATTGCGGCAATCCCGAAGGCGGGATTGAATAGCCGCACACGCGCAATGGCCGCGCGCGACCCGAGGAGCCCCCCGTGACGACGACCGCCGACGCCACCCCCGCCCCGGCACAGACCGACGATGCAGCCGGGTCGGTGATCATCTCGCGGATCACGAAGCGCTATGGGGACCAGACCGCGGTCGACGATCTGTCGCTGGCGATCGAGCCGGGCGAGTTCATCTCCCTGCTCGGGCCCTCCGGATGCGGGAAGACGACGACCCTGCGCATGATCGCGGGATTCGAAGAGCCGGATGCCGGCGACATCCGCGTGTCCGGACGAAGCGTCTTGGGCGTGCCTCCCTACAAGCGCGACGTCAACACCGTCTTCCAGGCGTACGCCCTGTTCCCGCACATGAGCGTGGCTGAGAACGTGGCCTACGGGCTGCAGCAGCGTCGCGTCGGGAAGGCCGACATCCGCGAGCGGGTCACCGCGGCACTCGAGATGGTGCAGATGCGCCGCTTCGCGGACCGCAAGCCCACGATGCTCTCCGGCGGCCAGCAGCAGCGCGTCGCGCTCGCCCGCGCGCTGGTCAACCGCCCCTCGGTGCTCCTGCTCGACGAGCCGCTGGGCGCCCTCGACCGGCAGCTGCGCGAGGAGATGCAGCTCGAGCTGAAGCTCATCCAGGCGCAGCTGGGGATCACCTTCGTGTTCGTCACGCATGACCAGGGCGAGGCGCTGTCGATGAGCGACCGGATCGCCGTGATGCGCGAGGGTCGCATCGAGCAGCTCGCCGACTCCGACACGATCTACGCGCGCCCCGCCTCGGCGTACGTCGCCGCGTTCGTCGGCCAGCAGAACTTCTTCGACGGGTTCGTCACCGACGACGGGTCGGCCGTCGACACTCCGCTGCTGCGGCTGCAGCCGGCATCCCCCATCTCGCATGTCGCCGCCGGCGCGAAGGCGCGCGCCGCCGTGCGACCGGAGTTCGTCGAACTGTCCACCACCCGCCCGGACGGCGACGCGAACGTCGTCGAGACCCGCGTGATCGGCCAGTCGCACCTGGGCGAGACGATGCAGTTCCTCGTGCAGATCGGACGCGAGCAGTCGGTGCTGTCGCGCCGGCCCACGCCCGAGGCGCCACGACTCGCCGTCGGCGACACGGTGTGGGCGTCGTGGCGGGCCGACTCGGTGCAGGTCTTCCCCGCCGACGACCTCGCCGAGGAGAGCGGCTACATCGGCCCGCCCACGACCCGATCGATCCGCACCGCCTGATCTGAGAGCCCGACACCGAACACCGCAGTCACGACACCGAGAGAACAGAGGAATCATGCCCGAGCAGCCTTCCGTCCGCATCCTCGCCAGCCGAGCAGCAGCACCTCTTCTGGTCAAAGAGCTGACCCGCCGGCGCTTCCTTTCCGTCACCGCCCTGGCCGGTGGCGCGGCCTTCCTCGCCGCGTGCTCGTCCGGCGGCGCGCAGCCGTCGGCCAGCGCGACCGGCGGCGACCTCGAGGGCTCGCTGTCCATCTACTCCTGGGGCGACTACGACGCCCCCGAGGTGCTCGAGAGCTTCACCACCGAGTTCGGGCCGACCGTGCGGGTCGACTCGTTCGGGTCGAACGAGGAGCTCATCGCCAAGCTCGTCGCGGCCAAGGGCACCGGCGGCTACGACATCATCGTGCCCACCGGCGTGTTCATCCCGCAGATGGTCGAGAACGGCCTGATCGCCAAGCTCAACAAGGACCTCATCCCGAACATCCAGTACATGGACCCGGCCTACCTCGGGCGTGAGTGGGACCCCGACAACGAGTACTCGATCTGCAAGGCGTGGGGAACGACCGGCTTCGTCTACGACAAGACCGTCATCACCCGTGAGCTGAAGACCTGGGGCGACTTCCTCGACTGCGCCCAGAAGGAGGCCAGCGGCCGCACGAGCGTGCTCGACGACCCGGCCGAGATCACCGGCATGTACTACTGGGCCAACGGCATTGACTGGAACACCACCGACCCCGCCCAGATCGACGCGTGCGAGGACTTCATCGTCAACACGCTGGCTCCGCACATCGCCGCGTTCGACTCGTACCCCGGGTCGGGTGCGATCCCCAACGCCACCGCCGCGCTCATCGAGGTGTGGAACGGCGACGCCCGGCAGGGCATCCTGAACTCCTCCGACCCCGACCGCTGGCAGTGGGTGCTGGGCTCGCCGGCCACCGAGCTGTGGATGGACAACTGGGCCATCGCGGCGAGCGCCCCGCATCCCGAGGCCGCACACGCGTTCATCAACTACGTGCTCACGCCCGAGAACGCCCTCCTCGAGCTGGACTACATCGGCTACCACACCGGCGCCAAGGACATCCAGCAGATCGCCGAGGCCGAAGGCCTGGAGATGCTCGATCTCGTGTTCTTCACGCCCGAGCAGATCGCCACCATGAAGGACGGCGAGGTCAACGAGGCGCAGGAGCGCACGGTCGAGATCTGGAACAAGGCGAAGGCCGCGGCGGGTGCCTGAACCGGCCGCACCCAGGGCGAAGGCGCGACGGCTGCGCCTTCCGTCCTTCGCGCTCGCGCTGCCGGCGTGGGCGTGGCTGGTGCTGTTCTTCGTGCTGCCGGTGGCGGTGGTCTTCTATTACAGCTTCGGCTACAAACCGGGCATCTTCGGCACGCACGCCACGGATGTCCTCTCCTTCGACCGGTACGCCGAGGTGCTCACGCCGGTCTTCTTCGACACCTTCACGAACACCCTGTGGATCGGCATCGCCGGAACCCTGCTGTGCCTGATCATCGGGCTGCCGGTGGCGTACTGGATGGCGCTGAAGGCTCCCCCGCAGTGGAAGGGCCTGCTGCTGGCGCTCGTGCTCGTGCCGTTCTGGACGAACTTCCTCGTCCGCACGATCGGCTGGCAGGTGATCCTCGCCCCGGAAGGCTGGGTGTCGCAGCTGCTGCAGACCGTCGGCTTCGGGCCGATCGACATCCTCTACTCGCGCACCGCGGTGCTCCTGGGTGTCGTGTACAACTACCTGCCCCTGATGATCCTGCCGCTGTTCGTGGCGTTCGACCGGGTCGGGCTGCCGGTGCGCGAGGCATCCAAGGATCTCGGCGCCGGCCCCTTCCGCACCTTCCTGCGCGTGACCCTGCCGCTTGCGCGCCCCGGTGTGATCGTGGGCGTGCTGCTGGTGTACATCCCGCTGATGGGCGACTACATCACCGCCACCGTGCTGGGCGGAGCACAGGGGAACATGGTCGGCCAGCTGGTGGCGGCGCAGTTCCAGACCGCGCAGAACTGGGCGCTCGGTTCGGCCATGGCCGTGATGCTGATCCTCATCATCCTGGCCTCGGTCGCGATCATGGGCTTCGCGCTGTGGCTGATCTCGCTGCCGTTCCGACGTGCGAACCGCCTCGTGCTGGGCACCCCCAAGGAGGTGACGGCATGACCACGGTCGAGAAGGCGCAGGACCTGGATGCCGCGGCCACCGCGCCGCCGCCGCAGCACAAGCACCGCAAGCCGCTGTCCCAGCGCCTCATGTCGGTGTGGGCGATCCTCGTCTACCTGTTCCTGTTCGCCCCGATCATCGTCATCCTCATCTACTCGTTCAACAACGGGCGGCTGCTGGTCGCGTTCCAGGAGTTCGGGTTCGACGGGTACCTGGCGCTGTTCCAGAAGCCGGTGCTCAGCGATGCGGTGATGGTGTCGCTGCGGGTGAGCTTCTTCGCGGCCATCCTCGCGACGCTGCTGGGCACGCTCGGCGGCATCGCGCTGGCGCGCAAGCCGGGGAAGTGGACGTACTGGTTCGTGGGCATCCTGCTGCTGGTCTCGGTCACCCCCGAGATCGTCGACGCCATCTCGCTGCTGCCGTGGTTCGTGTTCCTGGGACAGGACCTGGGCCTGTCGATCTTCAACGACGGCATCGTGCGCCTGGTGATCGGCAGTTCGCTGTTCTCGCTCGCCGTGGTCACCTACATCGTGCGCGCGCGGCTGGTGGGTCTGCCCGCGAATCTCGAGGAGGCCTCAGCAGACCTGTATGCACCGCCTGCACGCACCTTCGTGAAGGTGACCCTGCCGCTGGCGATGCCGGCCGTGCTCGCGGGGCTGCTGCTGTCGTTCACCTTCAGCCTCGACAACACGATCGTCGCCGCGTTCGTGCAGGTGTCGGGGGCGACGCCGTGGCCGGTCTACGTCCTCAGCGCGCTGCGGTCGGGCCTGCGGCCCGAGATCGCCGCGGTGTCGACGGTGATGCTGGTGCTGACCCTGCTCTCGCTCGCGGTCATCGCGATCGTGCTGCGACGGGCCGGCGACTCGGCCACCGAGATCGCGCGCACGATGGCAGGCGGATGACGCCGCGCACTGCGCCTCCTGCCGCCGGTCGCTGAGCGTCCTGCGCAGCGGCCACCACCCCGGTCGTCGAGCGACCCGCGCAGCGAAGAGAAACGCACAACCGAAACGAGGGACTCCATGACACACGCCGACCTGGTCTTCACGGGCGGGCCCGTCTTCCGCGCCGACACCGTGCGCTCGCGCACCAGCGGCGTCGCCGTGCGCGGCGGCAGGATCGTCGCCGTCGGCGACGTGCGCGAACTCGTCGGGCCCGGCACCGAGGTCGTCGACCTCGCCGGGCGTCTGCTCGTGCCGGGATTCCAGGACGCGCATGTGCACCCGGTGATGGGCGGGATCGGGCTGCTGTCGTGCAACCTGCACGACGCCGAGACCGAGCCCGAGTACCTCGACATCATCGCGGCCTACGCTGCGGCCAACCCCGGCGCGCCATGGATCACCGGCGGCGGCTGGGCGATGTCGGCGTTCGCCGGCGGCACGCCGACCGCGGCATCCCTCGACCGCGTCGTGTCCGATCGCCCGGTGTTCCTCCCCAACCGCGACGGCCACGGCGCGTGGGTGAACTCGCTCGCCCTCGAACTCGCCGGCATCGACGCACGCACCCCCGACCCCGCGGACGGCAGGATCGAGCGGGATGCCGCGGGCATCCCGACCGGCACGCTTCACGAGGGTGCGATGTCGCTGGTCAACCACCTCATTCCGCCGACCTCGCCCGAGGAGCTGCGCGCGGGGCTGCTGAAGGGGCAGGAGTACCTGCACTCGTACGGGATCACCGCGTGGCAGGACGCGATCGTCGGCGCCTACGCCGATCTGCGCGACACCGGCGTGACGTACCGGCGCGCGGCCGAGGACGGCACGCTGACGGCGCGGGTCGTGGGCGCGCTGTGGTGGGATCGCGGCGCGGGGCTGGAGCAGATCCCGTCGCTCGTGGAGCGGCGCGAGCGGTACTCGCCTGCGGATCCCGAGCATCTCGGGGGACGCTTCGCCGCGACGTCGGTGAAGATCATGCAGGACGGCGTCGCCGAGAACTTCACCGCCGCGATGCTCGAGCCCTACTGCGACGGGCACGGGCACCCCACCGACAACTCGGGCATCTCGTTCGTCGCCCCCGAGGTGCTGAACGAGGCCGTGCCGGAACTGGACGCGCTCGGCTTCCAGGTGCACTTCCACGCCATCGGCGATCGTGCGGTCCGTCAGTGCCTCGATGCGGTCGAGCACGCCATCGCCCGCAACGGCCGCGGCGACAACCGGCACCACATCGCGCACCTGCAGGTCATCCACCCCGACGACATCCCGCGCTTCCGCGCGCTCGGCGTCGCGGCGAACATGCAGTCGCTGTGGGCGGCGCTCGAGCCGCAGATGGTGGAGCTGACCCTGCCGTTCCTGGGCTCGCCGCGCGACGCCTGGCAGTACCCGTTCGGCGACCTGCAGCGCGCCGGGGCGGTGCTGGTCGCCGGCAGCGATTGGTCGGTGTCGACGCCGAACCCGATGGCGGCCATCCACACCGCGGTGAACCGCACCGCGGCGCGGGAGTACGCCGAAGGAGACTACGAGCCGTTCCTGCCCGAGCAGGCGATAGACCTGGCGACCTCGCTGGCCGCGTACACCGCCGGGTCGGCCTGGGTGAACCACCTGGACCACGTCACCGGCACGATCGAGGTGGGCAAGTACGCCGACCTCGCCGTGCTCGACCGCGACCCGTTCGCGGGGCCGGCCGCGGAGATCGGCGACACCCGCGTCCTGCAGACGTTCGTCGAGGGCGAGCGCGTGTACGCGGCGCCCGACGCCTGAGCCGTCCCGGTCGTAGGCTGGACCGGTGACCCGGCTTCTGCTGCTCATCGACCTGCAGCGCGACTACTTCCCCGGCGGCCGGCACCCGCTCGTGGGCGCGGATGCCGCAGCCGCCGCCGCGCAGCGGCTCCTGGGCCGCTTCCGCGCTGCGGGCCGGCCCGTCATCCATGTGCAGCACGTCTGGGAGGGCCCCGATGCGGCGTTCTTCGCGCCCGGGACGGACGGGGTCGAGATCGATCCGCGGGTCGCGCCCTCGGGCGGGGAGCCGGTGGTGGTCAAGCACCACCCGAACGCGTTCCTCGGCACAGACCTCGAGACGAGGCTGCGCGATGCCGCCGCCGATGAGATCGTCGTCGCGGGGATGATGTCGAGCATGTGCGTGGATGCGACGGTGCGCGCAGCATCCGATCTCGGCTTCTCGCTCGCCGTCGCCCAGGACGCGTGCGCCGCCCCGGACCTCGTCTTCGACGGCGCGACGATCCCCGGCGGCCAGGTGCACGCCGCCTTCATGGCGGCACTCGACGGCACCTACGCGCGGGTCGTCGACGTGGACGCGCTCACGGGCGACACCGCCCCCTGACGCCGACGCAGCGTGCTCCGACAGCCTGTCCGGCCGCGCCGGGAACTTCCGACACCCGCGAGTGTGAGAGACAGCGCCGAACCGGCAGGATGGATGCAACGAACGCATCGGAGTTGATAACCCTTGGGCACGACCGTCTTCGAACGGCAGCGGCCGGCCGCATCCGTTGTCGAGAACTCACTGGCGGGCACCGCGCACTCGGTCTTCTGGATCGACGACCTGCCATCCGAACTGCGGCCTGACCGGCCGGCGCTGCACGGCACCCGCAGCGCCGACCTGGTGATCGTCGGCGGCGGGTACGCCGGGCTGTGGACGGCTCTGCTCGCGACCGAGCGGATGCCGCAGGCCCGTGTCGTGCTGCTGGAGGCCAACCGGGTGGGCTGGGCCGCATCGGGCCGCAACGGCGGCTTCTGCGAGGCCAGCCTCACCCACGGCTACGACAACGGCATGGCCCGCTGGCCGGACGAGATGCCGCTGATCGAGCGCCTGGGCATGGAGAACCTCGACGCGATCGAGGCGGCCGAGGCGCAGTACGGCATGGACTTCCAGTTCGAGCGGACCGGCCAGCTGGCCCCGGCGACCGAGCCGCACCAGGTCGAGTGGCTCGTCGAGGCAGCCGACGCCGTCGAGGACGCGGTCTTCCTCGATCAGGACGCGATGCAGGCGTCGGTGCACTCGCCCACCTACCTCGCCGGGCTCTGGGAGAAGCACAGCTGCGGCATGGTGCATCCGGCGCTGCTCGCCGCCGAGCTCGCGCGGGTGGCTGAGGAGCGCGGCGTCGAGATCTTCGAGCGCTCGCGCGTGTCGGGTCTGGACACCTCAGGCGGCGGCGTCGTGGTCACAACCGCCGACGGAAGCGTGCGGGCAGGCCGCGCGGTGCTGGCGACCAACGTGTTCCCGTCGCTGCTGAAGCGGAACCGGCTGATGACGGTGCCGGTGTACGACTACGTGCTGATGACCGAGCCGCTCTCGGACGAGCAGCTGGAGTCGATCGGCTGGAAGGACCGGCAGGGCATCGGCGACCTGGCGAACCAGTTCCACTACTACCGGCTGTCGCGCGACAACCGGATCCTGTTCGGCGGGTACGACGCGATCTACCACTACGGACGCAAGGTGCGCCCCGAGTACGAGAACCGGCCGGAATCGTGGCGGCGCCTGGCGAGCCACTTCTTCACGACGTTCCCGCAGCTGGAAGGGCTGCGGTTCACCCACCAGTGGGCGGGCGCGATCGACACGTCCACGCAGTTCACGGCCTTCTTCGGCACAGCCCGGAACCGGCGGGTGGCGTATGCCGCGGGCTTCACCGGGCTGGGGGTCGGGTCGACGCGGTTCGCCGGCGAGGTGATGCTCGACCTGCTCGATGGCGTGCAGAACGAGCGGACCGCGCTGGAGATGGTGCGCAAGCGCCCGCTGCCCTTCCCGCCCGAGCCGGCGGCGGCGATCGGCATCAACGCGACCCGCTGGTCGCTCGATCGCGCCGACCACAACGAGGGGCGGCGCAACCTGCTGCTGAAGACGCTGGACGCGCTGGGCCTCGGGTTCGACTCATGATCCGCCTGTCGCCGGGTGTTCCCGCCGGGGAACTGGATGCCGCGTGGCAGCCGCTGCCCGCAGAGCAGGTTGTGTCGGGGTCGCCGGCGACCCGCTATGTCGTGCTGGACTCGGACGGAGGGCGCGACGTCGGCGTGTGGGAGCACTCCCCCGGTGTGTCGACGGACGTCGAGGCCGACGAGGTGTTCGTCGTGCTCGCGGGTTCTGGCCTGCTCTCGTTCGATGCTCCTGCGCTGCCGCCGGTGTCGCTGGCGCCCGGCGTGATCGTGCGGCTGACCGAGGGCATGCGGACCACCTGGACGGTGACCGAGACGCTCCGCAAGGTCTACATCGCCCCGTAGCTCTGCGCGGATCGCCCGGTGTGCTGCGCGGATCGCCCGGTGTGCTGCGCGGATCGCCCTCCGGTTCGGCGTCCCTCGCACGCCTGCGGCGTGCTCACGCCAGACCCGACCAGCCTCACCGGAGGGCGATCCGCTCCGCACGCGTCGGCACAGAGGGTCTCGCGCATCGGGGCGCGCGCACCGGTCGTTGAGCGAGCGAAGCCTCCGGTCGTTGAGCGAGCGAAGCGAGACGAAACGCCGCACGCCGGTTCGGGGCGTTTCGTCTCGCCCTTCGGGCTCGCTCAACGACCGGGGGCACCCTTCGGGGTCGCTCAACGACCGGGGGCGCCGTTCGGGCTCGCTCCACGGCCGGGAGGGCGCCGTGGGGGTCGCTCGGCGCCCGGAGGGCGGCGGGTAGCGTGAATCCCATGAAGGCGATCGTCTACTCGTCGCACGGCGACTCGTCCGTGCTGTCCCTCGCCGACCGCGAGATCCCCGAGCCCGGGCCGGGCGAGGTGCGCGTGCGCATCGCGGTGTCGGGCGTCAACCCCACCGACTGGAAGTCGCGCGCGGCCACCGCGCGGCTCGATCTGTTCCCCGAGATCGTGCCCAACCAGGACGGCGCCGGGGTCGTGGATGCCGTCGGCACGGGCGTGACCGAGCTCTCGCCCGGCGACCGTGTGTGGCTCTTCCTCACCCAGCACGGTCGCGCCGGCGGCACCGCCCAGGAGTACGCGGTCCTGCCCGCGGGCCAGGCCGTGCGGCTGCCCGATGACGTGGACTTCGCCACCGGCGCCTCGCTCGGGGTGCCGGCGATGACGGCGCACCGGGCTCTCACCGTCCACGAGGACGGCCCCGCGCGTCTCTCGCCCGGCGCCCTCGACGGCCGCACGGTGTTCGTCGCCGGAGGTGCGGGCGCAGTCGGGCGCGCGGCGGTCCAGCTCGCCCGCTGGGCGGGGGCCACCGTCATCGCCACGGTCTCGTCGCCCGAGAAGGCGGCACTGGCGCAGGCTGCCGGGGCGCACACGGTCATCGACTACAAGACCGAGGATGTGGCGGCGCGTGTGGCCGAGGTCGCTCCCGGCGGCGTCGACCAGATCGTCGAGGTCGCGATCGCGGCCAACGCCGCCCTCGATGCCCAGATCGCGGCGAATGCGGCGAGCGTGGCCTACTACGCGGACGACGGCGGCGGCAGCTTCACGATGCCCACCCGTCCGTCCTTCGCCAAGAACCTGCGCATCCAGGGTCTGCTGCTCTACACCGTGTCGCCGCGCGCCTGGGCCGCCGCGGCGCAGGACGTGACGGCCGCGCTGGCGGACGGCATACTGCGCGCCGGCGCCGACGCAGGCCTTCCGCTGACCTGGTTCCCCCTCGAGGACACCGCCGCCGCGCACGACGCGGTGCAGGGCGGGACCGTGGGCAAGGTGCTCATCCGCGTCGCCGACCTCTGAGCACGCGACCGGGCTGCTACCGCCCGGCAGACCTGCGCACGAGCAGCGCGAGGTGCAGCGCTGCCTGGGTCTCGCCGTCGTCGAGGTCGGTGCCCAGCAGCTCCTGGATGAGGGCGATGCGCTGGTAGAACACCGATCGGGACAGGTGGGATGCCGCAGCCGCCGCGGTGCGGTTGCCCGGGTGCGCGAGCATCGCTCCGAGCACGTCCAGCAGGTCTCCCCCGCGCGCGAGGTCGTGCTCGATGAGCGGCGCGAGCATCCGCTCGCCGTGCTCGAGGAGCCGGTGGTCGTCGCGCAGCGACGTGACCAGGCGCACGAGCGGGCGGTCGTCGGCCCGATGCACCTGGACGCCGCGCACCGCGCGGCCCGATCGGCCGCGTGCCAGGTCGATCGCCTCCTGCAGCGATCCCAGCGCAGCCTCCAGCCCCTCCGCGCCCGAGCCCACCGACAGCACCAGGCGGTCCGCGCCCGGCGCCAAGGCGCGGCCGAAGACCATCGCGGCATCGTCGTCGAAGGGCGCCCGAGCCGGCAGGGAGAGCAGGATCGTCGCGGCCGGCTGTGGCACTCCGGCCGGCGGCGAGCCGACCAGGGCGCGGCCGCCGATCGCGCGGGCCGCCGCATCCGCCGCCTCCGCGGTGGCGGACGCGCGCGAGGCGACCAGCCCGTGCAGCCGGCTCCCCTCCACCGGCAGCCCCGCCGCCTCCAGCCGGGCCGCGGCGCCGCCGACCCCGGCGAACCGCCCGGCGAGCAGTCCGTCGAGCAGGCGCCGCCGGCTGATCCTGGCCCACTCGTCGTCGTCTCCGTCGGCCAGGCGCCCCAGCGCGAGGGCGATCGCGCCCTGTTCGAGGACGCTGGCGCGGCCGGCCGGGTGCGCAGGACCGGGCAGCGCCACCAGGTGGCCCCAGCGGATGCCGCGGGCCTCCACCGGAACGACGAGCCAGCCGTCTGCGCCCCGGGCGCGATGCGCCGCGCGCGAGCGCGCCTCCCACGTGGTGAACAGCTCCTCCTCCATCGCGAGGGGCACCTCGGCGGCGACGACCTCGTGCGCGAGGTTCTCGAGCACGACCGGCGAGGCGAGCGTCTGTGCCAGCTGGTGCACGACGAAGTCGGCGGGCGACCCGCGCAGCGCGAGCGCGGTGAACTGCTCGTGCACCTCGTCGCGGGCACGCAGCGCGGCCGTCTGGGCCGAGATGATCCGGCTGTGCACAGCTTCGGTCACCGCGACGAACTTCACCTCGCGATGCAGGGCGACCAGCGCCAGCCGGTGCCGCCGTGCGGCCGCGGCGACCACGGCCGGCACATAGCGATAGTGCGTGCCGAGCTCGAGCACGAGGCCCGACAGGCCCGCCCCCACCAGCTCGGCGATGAGGTGCTCGAGCTCCGCCGGCTCGGACGGCCACCCCGATCCCGTCGACAGAAGCAGCTCGGATCCGTCGAGGAGGCGGGCGATTCCGGCGCTGTCGGACAGGTGCACCCAGCGCACCCGCGCGTCCAGAGCCTCGCCGCCCACGAGCACCTCCGGCAGGCCCGCCGCGACCGCGTCGAGGGCGAGCACCTCGCGCACCGTCGGCAGGCCGGTCGGCGGCACGCCGTTCGCCGGACGATCCGTGCGGATCGGCCCGTCTTCACGACGTTCAGGCATGCGCTCGAACCTCCGAGCTTTGAGATGCTGGGAAAGACCAGCCTAAGCGATCGCCGCACGGACTGTCCGGCGTGCCCTTGAGCGAAGGAGCGAGGACCCATGAGCATCACCGAGACCACGACGACTTCCGCCGACGCCGCCGCCGAGCCGCGGCACATCGGACACTGGATCGACGGCGCGGAGGTCGCCTCGACCTCCGGACGCACCGCTCCGGTGCACAATCCGGCGACCGGCGCGCTGACGGGCCGGGTCGCCCTGGCCGACCAGGCCGAGGTGGATGCCGCGATCGCCTCCGCGCAGGCCGGCTTCGCCGTCTGGGGCCAGTACTCCGTCGCCAAGCGCCAGGCCGTCATGTTCGCGTTCCGCGAGCTGCTGAACGCGCGCCGGGGCGAGCTGGCGGCCATCATCACCGCCGAGCACGGCAAGGTGCTCTCGGACGCGATGGGCGAGATCGCGCGCGGCCTCGAAGTGGTCGAGCTGGCGTGCGGGTTCCCCTCCCTGACCAAGGGCGCGTTCACCGAGAACGCGTCGACCGGCATCGACGTGTACACGCTCAAGCAGCCCCTGGGCGTGGTCGGCGTCATCAGCCCGTTCAACTTCCCGGCGATGGTGCCGCTGTGGTTCTTCTCGGTGGCGATCGCCGCCGGCAACGCGGTGGTGCTCAAGCCGAGCGAGAAGGACCCCTCGGCCGCACTGTGGCTGGGCGCGCTGTGGAAGGAGGCGGGACTGCCGGACGGCGTGTTCACGGTGCTGCAGGGCGACAAGGTCGCCGTCGACGGCCTGCTGCACTCCCCGGTGGTGCAGTCGATCAGCTTCGTCGGGTCGACCCCCATCGCCCAGTACATCTACGAGACCGCGTCCAAGACCGGCAAGCGCGTGCAGGCCCTCGGCGGCGCGAAGAACCACATGCTCGTGCTCCC
Source organism: Microbacterium sp. (assembly GCF_044508325.1). Taxonomy (GTDB): domain Bacteria; phylum Actinomycetota; class Actinomycetes; order Actinomycetales; family Microbacteriaceae; genus Microbacterium. Next base: position 16,230 of record NZ_JBIQHX010000011.1, read on the forward strand.
GGACGCCGATCTCGACCTCGTCGCCGACCAGGCCGTCAATGCCGGATACGGCGCCGCCGGGGAGCGCTGCATGGCGATCTCGGTGGTCCTGGCCGTCGAGCCGATCGCCGACGAGCTGATCGAGAAGGTGACCGAGCGCATCAGCCGGCTGAGGATCGGCGACGGCGCCGGCGAGGTCGAGCCCGACATGGGGCCGCTGATCACCGACGTGCATCGCGACAAGGTCGCCTCGTACGTCGACATCGCCGAGGCCGACGGCGCGAAGATCGTCGTCGACGGCCGCGGCTTCACCGTCGAGGGGCACGAGGACGGGTTCTTCTTCGGCCCGACGCTGATCGACGACATCCCCACCACGAGCCGCGCCTACCGCGAGGAGATCTTCGGGCCGGTGCTCTCGGTGGTCCGGGTCGCGTCCTACGACGAGGGCCTGGACCTCATCAACTCCGGTCAGTTCGGCAACGGCACGGCGATCTTCACGAACGACGGCGGCGCCGCCCGCCGCTTCCAGAACGAGGTGCAGGTCGGCATGATCGGCGTCAACGTGCCGATCCCCGTCCCGGTCGCCTATCACTCGTTCGGCGGCTGGAAGGCGTCGATGTTCGGCGACGCGAAGGCGTACGGCGTGCACGGGTTCGACTTCTTCACGCGTGAGAAGGCCGTCACCAGCCGCTGGCTCGACCCGGCGACGCACGGCGGCATCAACCTCGGCTTCCCCCAGAACAACTGACCCCTCGACAGGCTCGGGGGAACCGCCCCCAAGGAGAACGAAATGACCGACACGCTTGCCGCACCGGCATCCACCGCCGTTCCCGACCCCGAGGCCGAAGCGCGCGTGCGCGCCGACGACCGCGGGCACGTCTTCCATTCGTGGAGCGCCCAGGCGCTCATCGACCCGCTGCCGATCGCCGGCGGCGAAGGGGCGACGTTCTGGGACTACGCGGGCAACCGGTACCTCGACTTCTCGTCGCAGCTGGTGAACCTCAACCTCGGGCACCAGCATCCTGACCTCGTCCGGGCGATCCAGGAGCAGGCGGGGCGGCTCGCCACCATCCAGCCGGCGCTTGCCAACGACGTGCGCGGAGAACTGGCACGGCGCATCACCGAGGTCGCCCCGGACGGGTTCACCAAGGTGTTCTTCACAAACGGCGGGGCCGACGCCGTCGAGAACGCGGTGCGCATGGCGCGGGTGGTCACCGGGAAGCGCAAGGTGCTGTCGATGTACCGGAGCTACCACGGCAACACCTCGACGGCGATCACCCTCACCGGAGACCCGCGGCGCTGGGCGAACGAGCCTGCAGACGGATCGGTGGTGCACTTCTTCGGGCCGTATCCCTACCGCTCCGCGTTCCACTCCGGCTCGCCCGAGGAAGAGGCCCAGCGCGCTCTCGAGCACCTCGAGCAGACCATCGTGCTCGAGGGCGCCTCGACCATCGGCGCGATCCTCATCGAGTCGATCGTCGGCACCAACGGCGTGCTCATTCCTCCGCCGGGGTACCTCGAGGGCGTGCGGCAGCTGTGCGACAAGTACGGCATCCTGTGGATCGCCGACGAGGTCATGGTCGGATTCGGCCGCGTCGGCGAATGGTTCGCGTTCCAGGCGTGGGACGCCGTGCCGGATCTCATCACCTTCGCGAAGGGCGTCAACTCGGGCTACGTGCCGCTGGGCGGCGTCGTGATCACCGAGCGCGTGGCCGCGCACTTCGACACGGTCGTCTTCCCCGGCGGACTCACCTACTCGGGCCACCCGCTGGCCTGTGCGCCCGGTGTGGCCACGTTCGAGGTGTTCGAGCGCGACGGCATCCTCGAACGCGTGCGCGACCTGGGCACGCGCGTCGTGGCCCCACGTCTGCAGGCGATGGCCGAGCGGCACCCGTCGGTCGGCGAGGTGCGCGGCATGGGCCTGTTCTGGGCGATCGAGCTCGTGCGCAGCCGCGAGACGCGCGAGCCGCTGGTGCCGTACAACGCCTCCGGCTCGGACGCCGCCCCGATGGGCGCGTTCGCCGCGGCGTGCCGGAAGGGCGGCGTGTGGCCGTTCGTGCACTTCAACCGCACCCACGTGGCGCCGCCGCTGATCATCTCGGAGGACGACCTCGTGCGCGGCCTCGACGTCATCGACCGGGCCCTGGACGTCGCCGACGGCTACTCGGCCTGACGCACGGGCGTCATGCCCGTCGCAGGCTGCTCGGCGCGGCGCTTGACCGCCTCGAGGTGCTCGTGCCAGCGCGCGGACGCCTCGCCGGCGGCACCGTCGGACGGATTGCCGTCCTGACTGAGCTCGACGTGCGTGCCGTCCCCCGAGCCGGACAGCTCGTACGTGATCCGGTGCGGCGCGGCCTCGCCCGATCCGCCTGACGCGTGCGTGAGCACCAGGCGGTAGGGGGCCACGGCATCCACCACCACGCCAGTGTCCTGGAAGGTCTGGCCATGCCGCCGACCGGTCCAGGTGACGGGCGATCCGACGCGCCAATCCGACTCGACCTGCGCGCCGAAGGTGACCTCCGAGGCGCGGATCGTGATCGTCTCCCACACCCTCTCCGGCGATGCGTCGATGTCGATGTCCGCGGTGGCGATGAATCCGGGCATGACCCTCCTCCGCGGGCGATGGGGACCTGCCCGCATGCCCGTACGGTACACGGCCGCCCGCATCATTCCCATGCCCGTCGGTGCGGGAGGCGAGGGGCGCGGGTGCGGGAATGAAAAAACAGCCTGCGTGGTTATACATGTACTCAGCACCGGGATGGTGCCGTATCCGGAGGGTTTTTGTGGGCAAGAACTACGTCGACATCGAAGACGAGCGCGGCGAGACGCTGCGCTACCGCAAGCACGCGAACGGGCGCGGACTGATCGCGCACGGCGCGAAGGTGCACGCGTCCGCGCTCGTGGAGGCGGGCGCCTATGTCGAACCCGGCGCCCAGATCGCACCCGAGGCGGTGATCGCGCGCGGCGCGTGGATCGAACGGGATGCCGTGGTCGGCACGAAGGCCCGCATCGACGCGCACGCGCACATCGGCGTGGGCTCGGTGATCGGCCCGAAGGCGCACATCGGCGTCCGCACCGTGGTGGGCGACGGGGCACGGGTGGCCGCCGCCGCGCTCATCGGCGACGACGAGCGGATCCCGCCCGGCGAAGACGTCGCCACCGACCGCCGGGGGCTGCGCCTCGCAGCCTGACTTCCCGGCCGCAGGCTTCAGGCGAACAGCAGCAGCACGAAGCCGATGAGCGGCAGCACGCCCTGGATGAGCGCCGCGCGCAGGTACTTCAGTCCCGTCGTGAGCAGCACGAGGGCTGCGGCCACCATGCAGCCCAGGGTGAACAGCGTGAGCGCGCGGCCGGCGGCATCCACCGCCTGCCCGTCCGGTCCCGCCCAGAGCAGGACGAGGCCGATGATCGCGCCGATCGCGAGGAACAGGTTGTAGAACCCCTGGTTGTAGGCGAGCGGCCGCGTCGTCTCGGCCTGCTCGGGCGTGGCGACGCCGAAGCGCCGGTGGATGCGCGGCTGCATCCACTGCACCGACTCCATGACGAAGAAGTACACGTGCAGGAGGGCCGCGAGCGCGGCGAAGACGGTCGCGATGACGGCGATCATGCGCTCACGATACTGTGCCCGCACTGTGCCCGCAGCGCGGCGGCGGGGGCGACTCGGTACGGTGGGGCGATGGGCAGAAGATCCCGCGGCCGCACGCGCACGCGCGCCGCGCCAGATCGAGTGGATGCCGCCCCGGCGCCGTCCGGGCCGTTCCGGCTCGGCGCCATCCCCGGCGCGACGCCGGGAACCTGGATCGCACGGTGGCGCGAGCGGCGCCCGAACCCGCTCGAGCTCGTGCCGCTGACAGTCGCGCACCAGCGCGACGCGCTGGTGGCCGGGGAGGTGGATGCCGCCCTGGTCCGGCTCCCGATCGACCGCGATGGTCTGCACGTCATCCCCCTCTACGACGAGGTCCCCGTGGTGGTGATGCCGAAGGACTCGCCTCTGACGGCGGCCGACGAGCTCGAGGCGTCAGATCTGTCCGGTGAGGTGGTGATCGTCCCGGGCGACGACGTCCTCGGGATGCCGCTGCCGGACGACGCCCTGAGCCCGGCGTTCGACCCGCCCGAGACCACCGGCGAGGCCGTCGCGACGGTCGCGGCCGGCGTCGGGGTGGTCATCGTGCCGATGTCGCTGGCCCGGCTGCACCATCGGCGCGACCTCGACCATCGACCGCTGCGCGACGGACCGACCTCGTCGGTCGCCCTCGCCTGGGTAGCCGAGCGGACGACCCCCGATGTCGAGGCGTTCGTCGGCATCGTCCGGGGTCGCACGCCTGACAGCTCGCGCTGAGCCGGCGCGGCGGGCGAGACCGGGGGATGTCGCTGACCTGGGTCTCGGCGACATCCCCCGCTGGTGCGGTGCCGGCGGCGCGCGCCCCCCGGCGCCTTCCGCCGTGCCCCCAGAGCCGGCCATCCCCCCGGAGTGACCCGCTGCGAGCACCGCTCCACCTACCTGGAGCGGCGCCGCCCGTCCCTGATACAGCGGCCTCTCAGAATCCGGCGCCGTGGCACTCGAACGGGGTCACCAGGCCCGTGCGACGGGAGGCCGCCGCCAGCGCCTCGGCCGCGGGCTCGCCGGCTGCCAGGCCCGTGTGCACCTCGCCGAGCAGCTCGCATGCGACATCGTCGGCGACCACGACCGGCGCCGCGATCACGCAGCGCGCGCCGGCATGCAGCCACGTGCGCGTCATGCCCAGCGCCTCCTCGCCCCAGCGCACCGACGAACGCCCCACCTCGCACGCCGACAGCACGACCGCGTCCGGCAGCCGCGGAATGCGGTCGATGTCGTAGCCGAACAGAGTGCCGTCGGCCAGTTCGAGGCCCGAGAAGAGCGGGTTGTCGGAGGTGTGGCGGCCGTGCGCCGCGATGTGCAGCACCGACGACTCCGCGGCGAGCTCGGCGACCGCGTCGACGGTGGCGGCGGGCCCGCGCAGGAGGGCGACGTCGCCGCCCGCGCGCGTCCACGCCGCGGCGGCGGCATCCGCCTCCTCGTCCCCGCGCGCGACCCGGGGCCCCACGGCGATGGCACCGCGCGGCACCCGCTCGCGCGGGCCCGCGGAGCGCTCGGTATGCCAGGCGCCGGTGCGGTAGCCCACCCACCGCGTGGCCGAGACCGCGAGCGTGAAGACGCGATCCCGCAGCCCCGGCAGCATCGCCCAGGGGATGCCGGCGAGCACTCCGGGGGCCGTCACCACGATCCGCCGCGCGTCGTCGATCTCGGGCAGCGGGGCATCCAGCAGCATCCGCGACAGCGCCGCCAGCCGCTCGTCGAGCGCGCGCTGCACGACGGCTGCCATCGGCCCGGACCGCACGGCGGCCGACACGTCCAGGTCGGCGCGCAGACCGGCCAGGGCCGCACGCACCTCGGCGAAGTCCGGCAGCGGGACCAGCCGCGCCCGATCGCGGCGGACTGCGACACAGGCGAGCACGCCCTCGCTCCACACGTAGGCGAGCATCGCGGTCTCGTCGTCGAGCGCGCCCTGCAGCTCGGCGAGTCCGACGCGCCGGTGCACGCCGGCCGAACCGGTCGAGGTCCACTGTCGCTCACGCACCAGGTCGTGCAGCTCGGCGGCGCGCTCCGAGGCGAGCCATTCCGCGCCGGAGGCCTCGGAGCGCAGCATCCGCAGCTCGGCGAGGGCGGCGGCCGCCTCCTCGTCGGGCGGCGGCCGCAGCGGCACGACCTGCTGCGAGGCATGCCGTGCCCGCTCCGACCACTCGAAGACGAGCTCCGGCCGCTGCGACCGCAGCGCAGAGCTGAGCCCGGCCATCAGCAGCGGCACTCCGTGCATGGTGACCGACGCCTGCAGGTCGAGGCTCCCGAACGAGGCCTGCCATCGCGCGAGCTCCTCCACACCGGCGGCGGCGTGCCGGCGCAGCTCGGCCTCCCGCCCGCGCGCGGCCGCCCGAGCCACGCGCACCTCGTGCGCCAGCAGCCGTAGGTCGATCGGAGCGTTGGGGGGCACCCGGACGGGCACCGCGCGCACCTGCTCCCGGCGCCGCTGCCGCCGGGCGCTGCCGCGCAGGGCGGCCAGCTCGCTCGCGAACCGGATCGCCACGGCGTCGGTCCGCAGACCCGCGCGCCGCAGCGCGGCCGCCACCGCGTCGATCTCATCCGCCGAGGGCGCGCGCCCTCGCCGGCGCTTGGCGATCCCGCGCGCGTCGAATGCGCCGTCGGATAGCAGCGCACGCAGTCGGATCGCATCCGCGCGGGCGGCGCCGGTCTCGTTTCCCAATGACCGGAATCGCCGCGCCGCCGTCGCGGCGGTGCGGGCGGCGGCCGCCGGATCGTGCGTGAGCTGCGAGCGGGCCAGGGCGACCTCCGCCTCGGCGCGGGACTGCGGCATGCGCTGCCTGCCGAACACCGCCGCGCTGGCGGCGAGGACCTGCTCGGCCTCGGCGGTGAGTCCGGCGTCGCGCAGCACCTCGGCCCGGTCGACGTCGCCGATCGCGGTGGCCACGGCGGAGGTCGCCGCCTCGCGCTTCGCGGCCAGCATGTCGTGCTGCGCCGCGATGAGGTCTCCGGCCAGCAGGGCGATGTAGCCGAGGTTGTGGCGGGCCTGGGCCGCGTCGGTGCGCAGACCGTGCTCCTCGAGCGCGGCGACGGCGACCCGCAGATCGTCCGCGGCATCGGCGAGCCGGCGCTGCTGCAGCCGCTGCAGGCTGCGGTTGATCCGCACGCGGGCGGCGGCCACCGGGTCGTCCTGAAGGCCCGAGATCGCCGCGGTGAGCGATCGGTCGGCGTCGTCGAGCCGGCCGCCGTACATCGCGAGGGCTCCCAGCTGGCCGTCGAGGATCGCCCGCGTGTGATCGCTGATGCCGCGGATCGCCCGGGCCCGGCGGCACACCTCGTCGGCGGCCGCCGGTGCGCCCGTGCGCTGCAGGATCACCGCCTTGGTGCCCAGCAGGCGTGCGCGCATGTCGGGGTCGTCCGCCACGGCCAGCCCCGCTTCGGCGGCCCTCAGCGCAGGACCGTAGCGCCCCTCGATGCTCAGATCGACGGCGCGCTCGTGCAGCTCGGCCGCGGATGTCCCCACGGCACCATCATGGCGCAGTCTCGGGCATCACCCCGCTGCGACGCCGCGCGGCTGCGCGTCTGCGGCATCGCGCAGCTGCGCGATGCGCCGTTCGGTGTCGTCAACCGTCGATCCGTCGAGCAGACCCGCCTGGATCGACCGCGCCAGCGTCGCGGCCACATGGGGCGCGGCGAACGACGTGCCGCTCCAGATCGCGAAGCCGCCGCCGAAGTCGTCGGGGTCGATCGTCTCGCGTCGCAGGTCGTAGCGGTCGTTGCGCGTGCCCGCCTGGATGCCGCCGTCGAACGGCGGCGACGTGCTCAGCACCGCCGACCCGGGCGCGTAGGTCCGCACCCAGTCGCCGACGTTGCTGTACAGGGCCACCGAGGTGCGGTTCGGGTTCAGGGCCCCCACCGACACGTGCGGGGCGACGTCGTCCGGGTCGTCGACCACGAAGTCCGCGTCCGGCCATCCCCACAGCGCGGCCGGGAACGACGGGCGGTCGGTCGCCGAGTTGCCCGCCGAGCACACCACGGCGCAGCCGTGGCGACGCGCGACCAGCAGCAGAGCCGCGAGGGTCCGGTCGAACAGCTCGTCGTCCGGGGTCTCGTGATAGTAGCCGACCGACAGGTTCAGCACGTCGATCGGGCGCCCGCCCTCGGCAGGGGATGCCGCCATCCACTTCACCAGCGACCGGATGGCGAGCATGAACTCGCCCTCCAGCAGCGTGCCGTTGCTGTCGGCCACCCGCACCGCGATGATGTCGGCGGCGGGGCACACCTGGCGGATGATGCCGGCGATGAACGTGCCGTGGCCGGCCGAGGCATCCAGCATCCCGTCCATCGGTCCTGCGATGTCGCCGTGGACCTCGGGGTCGGTGGCGGGGTCGTCGATGCCGATCGGGTGGCCGTCGAAGTGCGGGTTGCGGGTGACGATGTCGTCGCCGAGCCAGGGGTGCGCGCCGCAGCCCGTGTCGAGCACCGCCACGACCGGGCGTCGCCCTCCCTCGGCGACCTGCTCGCGCGGACCGGGCTCGGGACCGACGTAGTCGACGACCTGGCGCCCGCCGGTGCCGGCGAAGGCATAGCTGTCCGCCCCCGGCGCGTTCGTGCTGCCGTAGGGATTGGTGCTGCCGTAGGGGTTCGTGCTGCCGTAGGGATTCGTGCTCCCGTACGGATTGGTGCTGCCATACGGGTTCGTGCTGCCATACGGGTTCGTGCTCCCGTACGGGTTCGTGCTGCCATACGGGTCGA
>NZ_JBIQHX010000011.1:24622-74186 GCF_044508325.1 Microbacterium sp.
GTGCTGCCATACGGGTTCGTGCTCCCGTACGGGTTCGTGCTGCCATACGGGTCGACCGACAGCACGTGGTCCAGGCCCACACCCTGGATGTCCTTGCCGTTGCGTGCCCGCAGCCGCTGCAGCAGGCGCCACGCGTCGATGGGCGGCACCGGCTCGTCGTCGATGCCCTCCCGGGGCTGCGGGAAGATCCGCACGTGATGGATGGTCGGAAGGTCGAGCCGATCGCGCCAGCGCGCGACGCGGTCCCGCGCGGTCGCCAGGTCGAGCTCGCTGCCGTCGATGTTGCGCAGCTCGACACCCCAGCCGAAGTTCTGCGCCGCCTCCTGCAGCAGCCCCAGCAGGCGGGGCAGCTCGTCGCTTCCCGCGGTCACCAGGAGATGATCGGTCGCGTAGTCCGTGGGATACGCGCTGACTCCTTCGACCGGCTCGCTCTTCGGGTCCAGCGGCACGCCGCGCGCGCGGGCGGCATCGTAGCGCTCGCGCCAGTTGAGCCTGCGGGGGCGGTCGGGGGGCAGATCGGTCATCTCTCTCCTTCATCCGGGCAGGCCGAGGCGTCCGGGCACGGCGGATGCCCCAGGCATCCCCCGCGCGTCACACCTCGAACTGCGTGGTCTCGAACTCGCGCAGGCCGTCGTCCTCGCGCACGGCCAGCCGCAGGCGCGAGAGACCGGCCGGCACGCTGTCGAACGCGAAGCGCCCGGTCTCGCCGGCGTCGGCCGACCACTCCCTCTCGCCCTGCACCAGCCGCACGGCGAGCGCTTCGCCGTCGACCCAGCCGTCGATGCGGCGGGCACCGGCCTCCGTCTCGCTCACGTGCAGGAGCACGCTGGTCTTCCCGTCGCTGAACTGCAGGGTGAGGGTGTCGTGCTCACCGCGGACGGCGGCGAGGTCGGCGGTCTCGACCAGCGTGAGCAGCGCGTACTCGCGCGACAGATCGGCCACCGCGACTGCGGCGACCATCCGATCGATCAGGTCGGCCGGGACCGGGTCGCGCTCCTCCCACACCGACCGCAATCGCGCGAACAGCGCCGCGTCGGCGGCCGCATCGAAGTTCTCGTTCATCTTTCTCCCCCAGCGCTCTCGAGCACAGCGCGCACTTTGGCCAGACATCGCTGCCTGGTCGGTCCGATGCTGCCGATCGGCATCGACAGGTCCTGCGCCAGGCGTGCGTAGTCGGGACGCTCCTCGAACGCGACCACGCGCAGCAGCCGTCGGCATCGTTCGTCGAGCGTCGCGACCGCAGACCACAGCCGGCTGGTCTGATCGCCGTCCACAGCGGAGTCCTCGGCGGACTCCTGGATGGGCAGGTGAGGCTCGAGGTGCTCGACCTCGGTCGGGTCGGCCCGTCGTTGCAGCTTGCCGACGCGCCATGCCTCGCGGCGTGCGCACGTCGTGAGCCAGCCCGACACCGCCTTCGGGTCGAGGATGGTCTCGTGCCGGCGCACCAGAGTGAGCCACGTCGTCTGGACGACGTCCTCCGCCAGTGCCCGGTCGAGCCCATAGGCGCGCACCACATGCCAGAGCACGGGCGACATGAGTCGCACGAGCTCGTCCATGGCGCGTGTGCGCCCCTCGCGCCACTGGCCGAACAGGTCGGCGGCGCGCTCCCAGCGGGTCGGCTCAGCATGCTCGACGGCAGCGCCGGGATCGTCCGGCGTCGCGTCGAGTGGGTCCGACCGATCGGTGTCGGTCATGAGTCCCATTCTGTCCACACCGGGAAGGAGGACGGAAGAGCCGGTGTGATACACCCGCCGCGCACCCGTCGGGTGCCGCCCGCAGGCGTCCGGGCGCGGAGATCTAGAATCGGGCCATGGCCCGGCTGCTGTATGTGTGCGTGCGCCCGCAGGCCGGCGCCGCCGCCGCGGAGTACGAGTCGTTCCGCACCGGCGCGCGCCTGGAGCCGGGCGAACTCGACCGCATCGACCTGGTCCGTGAGCGCCTGCCCCCCGATGCGACCGAGCGCTGGAGCGGCTTCGTCGTCGGCGGCAGCCCGTTCAACCTCACCGACCCCGAATCGACCAAGACCGACGCGCAGCGCGCGGTCGAGGCCGATCTCGAGCGCCTCGCACGCGAGGCCGCCGCGCAGCGCACCGCCGCGCTGTTCACCTGCTACGGCATCGGCATCGTGACCCGCATGCTGGGCGGCGAGGTCACCCGTGCCTTCCCCGAGGACACCGGGCCGGTCGCCGTCGAGCTGACCGCCGCCGGCGAGCGCGACCCGGTCTTCGGCGGACTCGCCACCCGGTTCAGCGCCCTCACCGCACACAAGGAGGGAGCGGGTCGGACCCCTCCCGGCGCGGTGCTGCTGGCCACGAACGAGGGATGCCCGGCGCAGGCCTACCGGGTCGGCGATCGCCTGTACGCGACCCAGTTCCACCCGGAGCCGACCGCACAGGCGTTCACCGAGCGCATGGCGGTCTACCGCGACGACGGATACTTCGACTCCGGAGACTACGACGCCATCGCGGCGCGGGTGCTCGCGGCATCCATCACAGAGCCCGCCCGGATCCTGCAGGGCTTCGCCCGCCAGGTCACCTCCTGACCTGCCGGCCGGGGCTCAGTCGCCCGACCGCAGCGCCACGGCAAGGCGCAGCAGCAGCGGGACGGCGAACAGGAGCACGGCCACCGCCACCGCAGTCCACCCCACGAGGGCGTTCGCGGGTGCACCGACCAGCCGCTCCACGCCGATCCACGCGGCGCCCCAGGCCATCGCCCACGGAGGCGCCACGCGCCACGCCGTCAGCCCTGAGGTGAGCAGGCCGATCACCAGGAGCGCGCCGAGCACGCCGACCGCGACCCACTCGGCCGCCTCCCCGACGTCGACCAGCGGCTGCAGCCACGCCGTGATGTTCGCCGCCGTGGCCACCGACACCCACCCCAGATGCAGCCCGGTCACGCCGTCGATGAGGACGAGATCGGTCCACGGCGAGCGCACCTCGGCCGTGAGCACGACCTGACGGAACGTCACGCACAGGGTCGCCAGCAGCAGCACGATCACCACGACCGTCGCCGGCAGCGGTGCGAACAGCGCCGTCAGCAGCCATGCGCCGTTGAGCATCGCGGTGCCCGCGATCCACCAGCCGACCGAGCGCTGCCGTCCCGCCGCCCGCTGCCCCGGCAGCGCCTGCCACACCGCGTACCCGATCAGGCCGAGGTAGATCACGCTCCAGATCGCGAATGCCGGGCGCCCCGGCGCGAGCAGCGTGGCATCGGCATCCAGCGCCCCGCCCTGAGCCTGCCGCACCCCACCGCCGACCAGGCCCGACCCGAACACGGCGCAGACCAGGGCGAAGAGCACCGCGGCGCCGACGACGATCTGCCGAGCCGCATCCGAGCGATGTGCGCGGGGCGCCGCGGCGAGGCGCTCTTCGCGGACCTCTGCGCGCGAGGCGGGGCGGGACGGTGCCATGGCACCTGCTTAGTCGAGGCCGTCCCGTTCCGGCAACCCCGGAGCGCGTGCGAGACGTGCAGACTCGATCAGCGCCAGACGTCGTGCGCGATCGCGACGACCTCGCGGATCTTCGCCCACTGCTCATCCTCGGTGAGCACATTGCCCTCCTCGGTCGAGGCGAAGCCGCATTGCGGGCTCAGCGCCAGCTGATCGAGGCCGACGAACACGGAGGCCTCGTCGATGCGCTTCTCCACGCCGCCGATGTCCTCGAGCTCGCCGGACTTGGTGGTGATCAGCCCGAGCACGACGGTCTTGTCGCCTTCGGGCAGGAACCGCAGCGGCTCGAACCCTCCGGCGCGCTCACTGTCGTACTCCAGGAAGTAGCCGTCGTAGTCGACGACGCCCAATAGCTGCTCGGCGACCGGCTCGTAGCCCCCGGACGAGATCCAGGTCGAGCGGAAGTTCCCCCGGCACACGTGCGTGGTGACGACGAGGTCCGCAGGCCTGCCCTCGAGCACGCGGTTGAGCAGGCTCGCGTAGCGCTCGGCGAGACCGTCGACTCGGATGCCGCGGTCCGCCGCCTTGGCCAGCTCGACGTCCGAGCACAGGTACGCCCAGGCGGTGTCGTCGAACTGCAGGTAGCGACAGCCCGCGTCGTAGAACGCCTGCAGCGCGTCGCGGTACGCCTGCCCGAGGTCGTCGACATACGCGTCACGGTCGTCGTACGGGCCGAGATGCTCGGGCTCGAGGCGGAAGTCGAGCACGGTGGGCGCGGGAATCGAGAACTTCGGCTGGGCCTTCGTCGTCTCGCCGAGAAGGGCCTGCAGCGACCGGTAGTGCTCGAGCATCGGATGCGTGTCGCTGAAGCCGATGCGGTCGTCCAGATGCACGCCGCGCGGCTTGGTCTGCACGCCGTGGAACTGGATCCCGTGGTCGAGTTCGACGATGTCGACCCCGTCGAGCAGGCCGAAGAAGTCGAAGTGCCACCACGATCGCCGGAACTCCCCGTCGGTGGCGAGCCGCAGACCGGCGTCGGCCTCCTTGCGCACGAGATCGGCGATGGCGGCGTCCTCCGCCTCGGCGAGGGCCGCGGCGTCGATGCGTCCCTCCGCGAAGTCGGCGCGGGCACGCTTGACGGCTTCGGGTCGGAGGAAGGAGCCGACGATGTCGGCGCGGTACGGCGGGTTCACAGTCACGGTGTCACCCTAGACCCGCGCGCGCCGACGCCGGCGTGGTGGCGTCACCGATCGAAATGATGGCCCGCAGCGCTCAGGCGCCGTCCGGCGGCGCGATCAGCAGCGCGACACGGTCGCGCAGGTAGTCGTCCAGCGGGGTGAGCGCACCGGCGCTGCTCCACCGGATCATCGGCGTGCCGTCGACCAGCCGCAGGGGCCCTGCGGCCGCGCCGCGCCCGAGCGCGTCGAGGTCGAGGCGCTCCCACCCGACGTGCACCGTCTCGCCGGGACGGAACCCTCCGCGCACGGCGGCGGCACGCGTCGCGGCCCGCACGCGCGCGGACTCCGCGGTGTAGCCGCGGCGCACCTCGGGCGCCGCCCGCAGCACCTCCCCCACCGCCAGCACCTCGCCGTCCGGCACGAGCAGCAGCACGCCGAGGCGCCACGCCGACCCGGCCGGCACGATGCGCGGCGCCCGACGCAGGATGCGTCCCCGTGGCGCCCGCACACCCAGCGCCTCCTGCGGCGCGTCGCGGAGCCGCTCGCGCGCCCCGGCGAACAGCGCCTGCAGGTCGGCCGCAGGCATCCGGTCATCCATCCGTGAGGAACTCCACGGCGTTCTCGGGCTCGCGCTCTCCGCGCAGCGCCATGGCGACGAGCGGATAGATCAGCACCGACAGCATGCCGGCCCCGACCAGGGCCGCCGCCAGCCCCGACCCGATGTAGCCATGATCGACGGCGATGCTGGTCGTTGCGACGATGATCGGCAGTCCGGTGGCCCCGAGCAGGCCGAGCGACAGGCGATCGCGCCGTGTGGCCCCGACCGGAGCGACCGCGATCGCCGGCAGGCCGCGGGTGACCAGCAGCAGGATGAGGAAGATCGGCACGAGCACCAGCACCCGCCAGTCCGCGAAGAGCGCCTGGAGGTCGAAGGTGACCCCGGTGTAGATGAAGAAGATCGGGACGAACACGCCGAACGCGAGCGCTTCGACCTTCGTCTCGACCTGCTCGCGCTCCTCCGCGCCGGCGTTGCGCATCAGCAGCCGCCAGATCACACCGGCCGCGAAAGCTCCCAGGAGCATGTCGAGCTCGAGCATGATGCTGAGCACTGCGAGCGCGACGAGGATCAGGATCAGCACCCGCACCGCGTACTGCGTGGAGGTGTGCAGGGTGGCCTGGACGACACGGTGCAGCCAGCCGTGCCGGCCCAGCATCGCATAGAGGACGACGGCGCCGGCGACCACGACGAACCCGATCAGCACGAGGGCCGCGCCGAGGGGCCGGCGCGCACTGAGGAACAGCGAGATCGCCACGAGGGGGCCGAACTCGCCGATCGCGCCCACCGCCGAGACCGCACGCCCGAACGGCGTGTGCAGCTCACCCGCATCGCGCAGGATCGGCATGAGCGTGCCCAGGGCCGTCGAGCTCAGGCAGATCGCGATGATGATCGCGGCGTCGTCGCCGGCGACGATGAACCCGATCGCGAAGCCCAGCGCCAGGCTCACGAGCCAGCCCAGTGACGCGCGGACGATGGGTCGTCCCCGGATGCCGGCGAAGTCGATCTCGCTGCCGGCGACGAAGAAGAGCAGCCCCAGGCCGAAGTCGGCGAGCACCGTGAGGATCTCGTCGGGCACGACCCATCCGAGCACGGCCGGGCCGACGAGGATCCCGAGGATCAGCTCGAACACCAGCACGGGGATGCGCACCCACGGGGCGAGCGAGCGCGAGATGACGGGGGCCAGCACGGCGGCGACCGCGATGAGCAGCAGACCGGCGTTCATCGGCGTCACCTGCTCAGGGTAGCGCCGTCCGTTCCGCTACGCTCCCGGTGCCGGCGGAACCTCCTCGGTCGGCTCGGGCACGATGGTCAGGCCGTTCGGCCCGCTGGCGACCTGGATGAGCTCCTCGACCCAGGCGCGGTTGATCGCCGGCTGACGGCTGCCGTAGAAGTGGAACTGCAGCGGCACCGAGGGGTTCAGCCAGAAGCTGCGCCGCCCGCTGCCGTCCCCGATGTCGATGTCGAACATGAACGACTCGCCACGACGCAGCTTGTTCATGACGACGATGCGCAGGTGCGCGAGCACGCGGTCGTCGATCTCCACGGAGTTCGCGGTCGCGTCGTAGATGAATCTGCCCACGGCCCTGAGCGTAGCGCTCGGCGTGCCGGCGGACCAGTTCTACCGCGCCCCGGCGTCCAGCCGCTTCGCAAGCCAGGCGCGGCCGCGGCGCAGCACCTCGCGCCCCGGCGCGGAGTCGGCCGCCCACGCCTCGAAGCCGTGCGGCGCACCGGGCACGACCTCGAGCGTGGTGTCGACGCCGGCGGCCTGCAGGGCGCGGGCGTAGGCGACGTCCTCGTCGTGGAACAGGGCGAGCTCGGGCGTGCAGATCCAAGCCGCGGGCAGGCCGGTGAGGTCGGCGCGGCGCGCCGCGGCGGCGTACGGAGGAGGGGATGCCTCGCCGGGCTCGGCACCGAGGTACGCCCGCCAGCCGACCCGGTTCGCGCGGTTGTTCCACACCGGATGGTCGACGGCGTCGAGGCGGCGGTCCGCGGCGGTGCGGTCGTCGAGCATGGGGCTCCACAGCCACTGGGCCGCGGCATCCTCGTCCCCCTCGTCTCGCACGCGCTGCACCAGGCTCGCCGCGATGCCCCCGCCGGACGACCTGCCGCCGACCGCGATCCGGGTGCGGTCGATGCCGAGGACGGGGGCGTGGACCTGCAGCCAGGCCCACCCGGCGTGGGCGTCGTCGAGGGCGGCGGGGAAGGGATGCCGGGGGGCCAGGCGGTGCTCGACCGACGCCACCGTGACGCCGAGCTCCAGCGCGGTCCGGCCGCAGAAGCGGTCGTCGACGCGCGCGGCGTCGCCGACCAGGCCGCCGCCGTGGATCCACAGCAGCGCGCTGCCGTTCGCCCGATCGGGCGTGTACATGCGCAGCCGTGCGCTGCCGTCTCGGACGGTGCTCAGCACGACGTCGGGCGTCGGGTCCCACGGGATCAGCCGCGACCGCAGCGCGGCCAGGTCGCGCACCCACCAGCGTTCCAGGTCGAGCCGGGGCTGCTGTTCCAGCGCCTCGCGCAGCGCGGGGTCGACGCGGTCGGGGTCCATGTCAGCCCCCGAGCATCCGCAGCTGCAGCATCGCGGCGAACCGGGTCTCGGCGTCGGAGAGGTCCAGACCGCCCACCTCGCGCACCCGGCGCAGCCGGTAGCGGAAGGTGTTGTGGTGCACGTACGTGGCGGCCGCCGCCGCGCCCACGTCGCCGAAGTGATCGAGCCATGCGCGCAGCGTGTCGACGAGGTGCCCGTCGTTGCGGCGGTCGTAGTCGATGAGACGGGCCAGAGCGCCGTCGGGCGCATCTCCGCGCGCCAGGACGAGATCGCGCAGCTCCAGCAGCAGTGACGCGGTCTGCACCTCGGTCATGCGCGCCGCACGTGAGCCCGGCCCGTCGCGCAGGACGCGCAGCACACGCAGCGCGACGGCCCGCGACTGCGCGATCCCGGCGATGTCCTCGGCAGGCGGCCCGACGGCGATGACGCCCGGCATCCGCGCACCCACCCGCTCGAGGAAGTTCTCCGCGACGCCCACGAGACGAACCTCCGCGTCCGGGCCCGCGGCGGGCAGGATGGCGAACGCCGTGTCGCCGACGAGCGCGACTGCGGCACCCGGCTGCACGGCGGACAGATGCGCGGCCAGCGCGTCGGTGAACCGCTCGCGGTCGGCGAGCAGCTGCTGATCGGCACGTTGCGAGCCGTCCGGGGCGGCGGTCGGCGCGGCGGCGAGGACCCCGACGCTCTGCCCGGCCAGGCCCAGACGCGCGAGCGCCTCGCGGGCGCCGGCGCCCCCCTCCAGGGCGGTGCTGACCAGCTCCGCGCGCAGCCGGCGCTGCACATCGGCCCCCGCCCGCACGCGCAGCAGATGCAGGGCGACGAGCTTGGCGGCGTCACGCAGCGTCGCGGTGCGCTCGGCGGTGAGCGGCCCGTCCATCGCCGCCCAGATCGAGCCGAGCACCTCGTCGCCCGCGCGCACTCCGATGGCGACGCGCTGCGTCGTCACCCCTTCGCCGAGAGTCACGGGATCGACGACCACCGGCCGGTCGTCGCGATACAGGTCGCGGAACACACCCAGCTCCGTGAGCACGCGGGCATACCTCTCGGGCACCTGCCGGCCCAGGATGGTCTCGGCCCGCGAGGGGTCCGCCTCGTCCTGACGGCCCGAGAACGCGAGGACGCGCGTGGATCGGTCCTCGATGGTGACGGGCGCGTCCAGGAGCGCCGCGATCGCGTTCGCCACCGCGAACAGGTCGCCGGAGGGCAGCCCGCCGAGGGTCTCCACGGAGATCTCGCCGAAGTCGTCCTCCGCCAGCAGCGACCGCAGCAGCGCCGCCAGCTGGGTCCAGGTCGCCCCGCGGGCAAGACCCAGCACCACGACGTCTCCCGCAGCCTCGCGCACCTCCTCGGTGACGTCCACGGGTGAGCGCACGACGACGGCCGCGACATCCCGGCCGGCGAGCTCGCGCAGCAGCGCGGCCAGCTGCTCCGAATCGGCGACGCCGACTCCGAGCACGATCGCATGCTGCGGGAAGAGGGGGTCGTCGACCGGATCGTGGATGACGACGCCCCCGATGTCGCGGGCGGCGTCGGTGGTCCCGTGCGCGACCTCCAGCAGCGTCAGACCGAGGTCGTCGAGCACGCGTCCCAGGCTGGATCGCGGCGCGGTGCTCATGCCCGCAAGCATGTCAGACGGGCATCCACTCCACCCATGTCGTCAGCTCGTCCAGGATCTCGGGAACCGGCGCGACGCCCAGGCCCGGTGCGGCGGGAACCGGCAGGTGTCCGCCCGCCATGACGAACGGCGGTGTGATGTCGGTGGTGTAGAAGCGGTCGCTCGCCGACACGTCGCCGGGAAGCGTGAACCCCGGCAGAGACGCCAGCGCGATGTTCGCGGCCCGTCCGATGCCCGACTCGATCATTCCGCCGCACCACACCGGCACGCCCGCTGCGGTGGCGACGTCGTGGATGCGCCGGGCCTCGAGGTACCCGCCCACGCGGCCCGGCTTGATGTTGATGACCGAGGTCGCGCCCAGCCGGATGGCGGCCGCGGCGCTCTGCGCCGACACGATCGACTCGTCCAGACAGATCGGGGTCTTCACCACTTTCGCGAGGTCGGCGTGGCCGAGCACGTCGTCCTCATCGAGCGGCTGCTCGATCAGCAGCAGGTCGAAGGCGTCGAGCTTCGCGAGGTGCCGTGCGTCACGCAGCGTGTACGCGGTGTTCGCATCGACCTGCAGGAGCACCTCGTCTCCGAAGCGCTCGCGCACCGCACGCACCACCTCGACGTCCCATCCGGGCTCGATCTTGAGCTTGATGCGCACGTAGCCCTGGGCGAGGTAGCGGGCGACGGCGTCGAGCAGCTGCGGCACCGAATCCATGATCCCCACCGACACCCCGCAGGGCACGCTGTCGTGCACGCCGCCGAGCTCACGGGCGAACGAGCGCCCCTCGGCGCGCAGCTCGGCATCCAGCACCGCCATCTCGAGCGCCGCCTTCGCCATGCGATGACCCTTGAACGGGTGCAGGTCCGTCGCCACCCGCCCCGCATCGGGCGTCTGCGCCAGCGCCGGGATGAGGAAGCGGCGCATCACATCGACGGTCGACTCCACATACTCCGACGAGTAGAGCGGGTCGGCCCCGGTCACGCACTCGCCCCATCCCTCGCCGGCGTCGGTGACCGCCTTGACCAGCAGCACGTCGCGCTCGGTCTGCGTGCCGAACGATGTGCGGAACGGCGACACGAGCGGCATCCCGACTCGACGCAGCTCGAAACCCTCGATCTTCACTTCTCCGCCTTCCTCTCGGACTCCGCGCGCCGGTGGCCTTCGATCCGCACGATATACCCCGCGTCGCGGTCGAATCCCACCACCGTGCCTCCGGCGGCCAGCAGCGCGCCCAGACGGGTGCGGACCTCTGCACGCCACCGGTGCGCCTCGGCGTGGTCGTCTGCGCGCAGGCGCTCGACGTCGCGGGGCACGGCGACCGTCGTCATGCCGGGCCCTCGCGGATCGACGATCGGCCCGCGGCCGGCGGCGGCCGCCACCACCTGCGGATCGCGCAGCATCCAGCGCACGAGCAGGCGGTCCGTGTCGTCGCCGCCGTTGATGGCATCGGAGATCGGGCCGTAGAAGTCGGGGAGGTACTCGGCGGGCATGGCCCGCAGCTTCGCGATGTTGAAGTAGGCGTTGCGGGCGACGAGCGGGTCGAAGGTCCACTCGATGACGTCCACGCCGTGCGCCAATGCCCATGCGCGCTGGTGCAGCTTCATCGCGTACCCGATCGAGCGGCCGAGGTGCGACGCGGCGACTCCGGCGATGTGACTGTGCAGCGCATGACGGTCGGGCATCGAGTGGAATCCGACCGTCGCCCCGACCAGCTCGTCGCCGGAGTAGGCCCCGCTGATGTAATTGCCGGCTTTGCCGAACGCGCGCAGCAGCTCGGGGGGAAGCGGCGGGTTGTCGAGGCTGCGCCCCCAGATCTGCGCCAGGAGGCGGACGACCGCGGCCTGCTCGCCGATGCCCGACAGCTCACGCACCGTGACCGCGGCCTGCCGTGCGGCGCGCTCGGCATCGCTCGCGGCAGAGCGGGCCACGGGGTCGGCCTGCAGGATGTCGGTCACGATGCGTCCTCTCCCGGTGCCCGGCGCAGCTCGGCCAGGAGCGCCTGAAGCAGCCGCGTGCGCGGAACCAGCTCGTCCACCAGCACGTGCTCGGTCTCGGCGTGAGCACCTCCGCCGACTGCGCCCAGCCCGTCGAGGGTGGGCACGCCGATCCCGGCGGTGAAGTTGCCGTCGCTCGCCCCGCCCACGGCGACCCCCGGCAGGTCGTCGAGGCCGAGGGCGGCAGCCAGCGCCTGCGCACGGGCGAACAGGGCCGTGGATGCCGGGGCGTCCAGCGGCGGGCGGTTGACACCGCCGCGGATCTCGATGTGCGCGCCGGGCACCTCCGGCTGCAGAGCCCGCATGGCGGCGTCCACCCGCTGCTGCTCTGCAGCCGTGCGTGCCCGCACGTCGACGGCGAACGACGCGCGCGCGGGCACCGTGTTGGTGGTGGAACCGGACCCCGCGACGGTCGGGGTCACCGAGGTGCCGATCGCGGGGTCCGCGAGCGCGGCCACCGCCAGCACCTTGTGGGCGAGCTCCACCGTGGCGTTCACGCCCTTCTCGGGCTCGAGACCCGCATGCGCGGCGAGCCCGTCCACCACCACCTCGTAGAGCGACACACCCTTGCGCTCGAGCTTGAGGGCCCCGCCGTCGGCGGAAGCCTCCAGCACGAGCGCGGCGCGCGCCCCGCGGGCGGTGTCCTCGATGAGCCCTCGCGAGCTCGGCGACCCGACCTCCTCGTCGCCGGTGACCAGCAGCGTGACGCCGTCTCGGTCGTCCAGTCCCGCGATCGCGTGCAGCGCCATCGCGAGCCCTGCCTTCATGTCGAAGCAGCCCGGTCCGGTCAGCACGCCACCCGCGACGGCGAACGGCAGCCGCTCGAGGGTGCCCAGCGGCCACACCGTGTCGTGATGGGCCAGCACCAGCACGCGCGTCCGGTCGCCCAGTCGCCATCGCAGATGCGTGACGCCGTCGAGCACGATGAGCTCGGGCGCCGCTCCCAGGAGGGCCTCGCCCACCGCTGTGACGACATCGGCCGACCGCGCCACCGCCGCATGATCGGCGGTGGGCGACTCGCACTCGACGAGCGTGCGTATCGTGGCGACGAGGTCGTCGACGGCGGGAGCGATCATGCGGGCGTCGCAACCTCGGCGGACACCTTCGGCGTCGCGCGGGCGCCGAAGTGCACGTACTCCTCCCCCGTGGGCAGGGAGTAGAACGTGACGGTGATCCAGGTCTGGGTGCCCGGTGCCCGCACCGCCCACAGGTTCTCGGCCAGCGGCACCATCGCGAGCTCCTCGACCGGATCGGGCACCATCTCGGCGAGCGGGCCGAGCACCGTGCTGCGCAGCCGCGCACCCTCGCCGTTCTGGAAGATCTCCATGCGCGTGGAGGCTCGCTCGTAGGTGCCGATGTACGGCGTCAGGTCGGCCTTGACCGGCTCGTCCGGCACCTCCACCGGTTGCTGCATGTCGACTCCCGACAGCTCGGCGAAGATCTCGCGGTACAGCTCGCCGTACAGGTCGCGGGTGTTGCCGCCGTTGGTCAGCAGCGTCACCGCGACGCCCGAGCCGGGGTGGACACGCAGGAACGCGGCCTGGCCGAGGGTGTTCCCGTCGTGGCCGTAGAGGCGCTCGCCGTTCCAGTCGAACCGGATCCAGGCCAGGCCCCACGAGTCGCCCAGCACGTGCTTGTCGGGCACTTCCGCCTGGAACGCCTGCATGGCCGCGGCGGTGTCCTCGGCGAGCAGCCGCGTGCCGTCGTCGGCGACGCCGCCGCGCAGATGCAGGCGCGCGAAGGCGAGCACGTCCTCGACCCGGGAGGTGATCAGGCCCGCGGGACCCACCGACCGCGGCAGCAGGTAGGCGGGCGTGACGACCTGTTCGTCGCCCACGTCCACATGACCGACGGCGGCGGCGTGGAGGATCGCCTCTTCAGGGAGCGTCACGGTGTGGGTCAGCCCCAGGGGCTGATAGAGCAGCTCGCTCATCGCGGCATCCCACGTCTTCCCGGTGAGGACCTCGATGATGCGGCCGAGCACCGAGTAGCCCGAGTTGCAGTACGACCAGGTGGCACCCAGCGGATGGTTCCGGCCCGCAGACTCGAGGAGGGCGACGTACTTCTCGACGGCGTCGTCGCCGCGGCCGGTGTCGGTGAAGATGTCGCCGTCGAGCCCGCTCGTGTGGGTGAGCAGATGCCGCACGGTGATGCCGTCGGTCAGCTCGTCGTCGGCGAGCTTCACCTCCGGCAGGATGTCCTTCACCTTCGTGTCGAGCGACAGCCGGCCGTCGTCGACGAGGCGCATGACGACGGTGGCGGTCCAGACCTTCGAGATCGACCCGATCTGGAAGATCGAATCCTTGGTCACCGGTGCGCCGGTGGCGATGTTCCTGTTGAGCGTGCCCGTCGCCGCGGTGACGATCTCAGGCTCGCGACCGTCGGCGAGGCGCATGATGCCCAGCTGTGCGCCGGGCACCTTGTGCCGGGCGGCCAGTGCCTCCAGGCGGCGCTGCCAGTGCGCGGCGTCGATCGGGGCCGGGCGCGGGCCTGCGGCATCCCCCGCATACTGTTCCACCCACGCGACGACCCGCCGGTTGTAGTCGAGCCGGTGGCTGGGCCTGCCGGACAGAGGGAACAGGTGGCTGCCGCCCGGGTACAGCACGAGCCGGGTCGGGATGCCGCGCTCGCGCAGCGCGGCATGCCACTGCTGCGCCTGTCCGACGGGGCAGCGCACGTCGTCGCCGCCGTGCAGCACGAGCGTCGGCGTCGTGACCTGATCGACCTGAGCGAAGGGCGACATCGCCGCCAGCCGCTCGCGATCCTCCGTGCGCCACGGCATGGCGGCGATCTCGAACATGTTCATCAGGTGCGCTTCGTCGCTGGTGCCGCCCATGCTCGACAGGTCGCTGACCACACCCCCGGCCACCGCGGCACGGAAGCGGTCGTCGCGACTGGTCAGGTAACAGGTCATGAACCCGCCGTAGCTGTAGCCGGTGATCGCCAGCCGGTCGGGGTCGGCGACCCCCTCGGCCACCAGCTGGTCGATCGGCTCGAGGAAGTCCTGTGCGTCGGACGTGCCCCACGCGCCGTTGACCGCGGTGAAGAACTCCTCGCCGTAGCCGTCGCTGCCACGCGGGTTGAGCATCAGCACCGTCCAGCCGCGCGCGACGAGCTCCTGATGGTAGAGGTGCATGTCGTCGATCGCGCCGTTCCACGCGTTGTGCGGGCCGCCATGGACATCGACCAGCAGCGGGGCAGGAGCGGATGCCTCGGGGTCGCGCAGCAGCCACCCCTCGACCGTCGCGCCATCGCTGATGCGGAACTCGCGCGACTCCCGCACGAACAGCTGGGCGCCCTCGGGCGCCGCCCCGTGCGCGGTGAGGACCTCCTCGTCGCCGGTCGCGAGGTCGATGCGCACGATCTCGCCGAACGAGTCCGGTCCGGCCACGGCGACCGCGGCCGATCCCCCGGCGATCGACAGTCCCGCCACCACGCGGCCCTGACCGCCCAGCACGAGCCGCGGCTCGCCGCCGGCAAGCGGCACGGCATACAGGTGGGTGCAGCCGCGATCGCGGGCGGCGAAGACGACATCGTCCCCCGAGATCTGCGGCAGCCCGCCCGGGTATCCGGGTCCGCCCGGCATGATGTTGCGATCGAGGGATGCCGCGAGCTCTGTCGCCGCGCCGGTCTCCGCGTCGACGCGGTAGAGGCGGGCGATGCCCAGCGGATCGCCCGGCCAGCCGGCGACCACGAGCGACCCGTCGGGAGCGAAGGCGACGGTGACCGCCGCGCCGTCGGCGAAGGCGACCACCTTCGCCGGCGCCGCCGGGTCGGCGGGGTCGAGCACCTGCACCGCCGACCGGAAGGTGAGGTCGTCGACGCCGTCGGGCTTGGCGACGAAGGCGAGCCGTGTGCCGTCGGGCGACCATGCGGGGCTCGTGGCGTGCGCGTCGGCCCCGGTGAGCTGGCGCACGTCGCCGCCGGCGAGGTCGAGAACGTGCACCTGCATCCGCACCCCGCGGAGGAACCCGCTGCCGTCGGCCTGGTAGCCGACGCCGTCGGCGACGATCGGGCTGCCCTGGCGCTCGGCGCGGTCGGCGTCGTCCTCGCCCTTCATCGCTTCGAGGTCGACCGGCGCGGAGAAGGCGATCTTCGTGCCGTCGGGCGAGAACACCGCCGCGCCGGCTGCGATCGGCAGGTGCGTGCGCTGCTCGGCCTCGCCGCCGGTGACCGGCAGGGTCCACAGCTGGCCGTCGCGCAGGAAGGCGAGTGTCTTTCCGTCGGGTGAGAACACCGGCTCGGAGTCGGTGGCCCCTTGCGTGAGTCGCCGCGCCGCGGCATCCCGCTCGGCCACCCAGAGCGAGCTCGTGGGCCGGTCACCTGCGAGGTCGACGCCGCTGAGGACGTAGGCGACGCGCGTGCCGTCGGGGGAGAGTGCGGGCTGACTGGGGACGGTGATCTCAGCCAGGTCGTCGATGCGCAAGGTGCGGGTCACGGTGTGCTCCTCTGATTGTCGGTCGAGGTGGGGATGCGGCCGGGAATGGCGGCCAGCAGCTCGCGGGTGTAAGGGTCCTGCGGGTCGGCGAGCACGTCGAGGGCGGGGCCCTCTTCGACGATGCGGCCGCGATGCATGACCGCGACGCGCGATGCGACGTACCGCACCACGGCGAGGTTGTGCGAGATGAACAGCATCGACAGGCCGAGCTCTGCCTGCAGCTCGCGCACGAGGTTGAGGATCGAGCCCTGGATGGACACGTCCAGCGCCGAGGTGATCTCGTCGGCGATGAGCACCTCGGGGCGCCCCGCGAGCGCCCGCGCGATCGCCACGCGCTGCCGCTGGCCTCCCGACAGCTGCAGCGGATACGCCTCGGCGCGAGCGGGGTCGAGGTGCACGAGCTCCAGCAGCCTCGCGACCTCGTCGGCGCGCGCGGCGCGTTTGAGGTGCCGGGGCAGGATCTCGGCGATGCTGGCGCCGATCGTCATGCGCGGGTCGAGCGAGGAGTACGGGTCCTGGAAGACCATCTGGAGCGGGCGGCGGCCGTGGCGCACGTCGATGGGCTCGCCGTCGAGCACGATGCGCCCCCCTTGCACAGGAACCAGTCCGACCGCCGCCCGTGCGAGGGTGGACTTGCCGGATCCCGACTCGCCCACCAGCCCGAGCACCTCCCCGTCGGGGACGGTGAGGGTCACATCGTCGACCGCCGCCGTCGAGCCGAAGCGGACGGTGACGTTCTCGAAGAGCAGCCCGCTCACACGACCACCTGCACTCCGCTTGTGCGGGTGGCCGGGCTTGTGCGGGTGGCCGGGCTGGTCTGCGTGGTCCCCTCGATGTCGCGTGCAGGCGCGGCGATCGGGTCCGGCAGCGGCTCGCCGGCGTGCCAGCATGCGACGCGGGCGCCGGGCGCGCTCGTCACGAGCTGCGGGTCCTCGACGCGGCAGTGCGCGTCGGCGAGCGGGCAGCGCGCGGCGAACGCGCACCCGGGCGGCACGTGCGCCGGATCGACCGGGCGCCCTGGCACGGTGGCCAGCGGCGCATCGAGGTCGGTCTGCATGTCGGGCACCGCCGCCAGCAGCGCGCGCGTGTAGGGGTGCTGGGCCTGGTCCAGCTGCGCCACCGGCAGGTCCTCGACGATGCGCCCCGCGTACATCACGAGCACGCGATCGCACAGCTCCGCGATGACCGACACGTCATGGCTGATGAAGAGGATCGCGACCTCGTCCTGGTCGCGGATCGCCTGCAGCAGGCTCAGCACCTGGCGCTGCACCGTGACGTCGACGGCGGTCGTCGGCTCGTCGGCGATGATGAGCTTCGGGCTGCCCATGAGCCCCATGCCGATCATGGCGCGCTGGCGCATGCCGCCGGAGAACTCGTGCGGATACTGCCGCGCCCGCTGCTCGGCATCGGGGATGCGCACCGCCGCCAGCCGGTCGACGGCCCGCGCGCGCGCCTGGCGTCGCGTCATCCCGTGGTGCTGCGTCGCCACCTCGGCGAGCTGGCCGCCCATGCGCTTGGCGGGGTTGAAGCTCGTCATCGGGTCCTGGAAGACCATCGCCAGCGAGGTGCCCAGCAGCCGCCGGTGATCGCCGTCGCGCAGATCGGTGCCGAGGAACCGCAGGGTCTCGGCATCCACCCTCCCCGGCTCCTCGATGAGCTGCGCGATCGCCAGAGCGGTCAGCGACTTGCCCGATCCGGACTCCCCGACGATGCCCACCACCTCGCCGCGCCGCAGCGTGAAGTCCACGCCCCGCACCGGCGTGATGGGTCCGGCTCCGCCGGGGAACGTGACGTGCAGGTCGCGCACGGCGAGCACCTCGTCCGGGGCGGGAGGGGATGCCTCGGCCACCCGCCGCGGCTGCAGCGCCGCCAGCTTCGACATCACGCCGACCGATCCGATGCCCAGCGACCGCGCGGCCGCCTCGCCGGTCAGGTTGAACGCGAGGCCGGCGATGACGACGGCGACGCCGGGGGCCAGAGCCGCGAGCGGATTGAGGTAGACGCCGGACAGGCCGTCCATCATGAGGCGGCCCCAGTCGTACTCGGGCGGCTGCACGCCCAGTCCCAGGAACGACAGGCCGGCGAACGACAGGAGTGCGCCGCCCGCGCCGATCGTGGCGTTCACGATGAGCGGCTCGCCGATGTTGGGCAGCACGTGGCGGAACAGCACCCGGAACCGGCCCACGCCGCCGATGCGCGCCGCTGAGACGAAATCGCGCTCGGCGATGCCCGCGACCAGCGTCTGGCACAGCCGCGCGAAGGTGGGGGCGCCGGCGAGTCCGATCGCCCACGTCGCGCCCACCCAGCCGGTGCCGAAGATCACCGCGAAGAACAGCGCCAGCAGCAGCGCGGGGAAGGCGACGGCGATGCCCACCAGCCAGGTGAAGACCTTGCCCGCGCGCCCCAGCAGGAACGGCGCCACACCGAGGATGAGCCCCGCCGTGACGGCGACGAGGGTCGCCACCAGCGCCAGCACGACGCTCAGCCGGGTGGCCACGACCGTGCGCAGCAGCAGGTCGCGGCCCAGCCCGTCGGTCCCGATGGGGTGCTCGAGCGATGGCCCGGCGAGGATGTTGTCGGTGTCGACCGCATCGGCCTGCGCACCCCAGAGGATCGGGGCGAAGATCGCCGTGAGCAGCACGAGCGCGAGCAGGCTGATCGCGGCGATGCCGAGCGGGGTGCGCAGGATGCGGCGCAGCGAGCGCATGTCAGTCCTCCGCCACGGTCGTGCGGGGATCGAGGACGGCCAGTGCCGCGTCGACGATCGTGTTGATGATGAGCACGCCGGCGCCGTAGACGAGGACCGTCGCCTGCGCCATCGGGAAGTCCTTCAGCTGGATGGACGAGACGATGGTCGAGCCCAGGCCGGGCCACGCGAACACGTTCTCGACGAGCACCGTGCCGACCACGAGCGCGCTCAGCAGCAGTCCCGCCAGGGTCAGCGTCGCCGTGACGGCGTTGGGCAGGGCATGGCTGAGATAGATGCGCCACGCCGGCAGCCGCTTGGCGCGCGCCGTGCGCACGAAGTCGGCCTCGAGCACGGTCAGCATCTCGACGCGCACGATGCGCGCGAGCACTGCGGCGGGGCCCAGCGAGAGGGCGATCACCGGCAGGATGTACGACTCCGGACCGCTGCGACCGGCGATGGGAAGCCAGCCGAGCGAGACCCCGAACACGGCGACCAGAGCGACGCCGAGGAGGAAGTCGGGGATCGCCGAGATGAAGACGCTTGTCCCGGCGAAGCCCAGCTCGAGCTTGCGGCCCCGTCCGCGTCGGGTGGCGACGGCGACGGCCACGCCGACGGGGATCGCGACGATGACCGCGAAGACGAACGCGAGCACCGCCAGGCTCGCCGTGGCCGGCAGGCGCTGCGCGATGGTCTCGGCCACCGGCAGGCCGGATTGGATCGAGACGCCGAAGTCCCCTGTGAGCACGCCGCCCAGGTAGTTGAGGTATTGGACGATGAGCGGGTCGTTCAGCCCGAGCGACTCACGGCGTGCGGCGACGAGCTCGGCCGAGGCGGTCGGTCCCAGCGCCGCGCGGACCGGGTCGCCGGGGATGAGGTGGATCATCAGGAATGCGGCGGTGGCCAGCACCCACAGCGACACCACCAGCCGCCCCGCCCGCCGGGCGGTGAACCGCAGCCAGCGATGATCGCCGGCGCGGGGCACCCCCTTGGCGGGGAGGGCGGCGGTGGTGGTCATGAGGACGTGTTCCTTCCCGCGCCGGACGTCTGCCCGGAGCGTGTCCGTGCGCGAAGCGCGCTCAGTCCGCGAGCATACGGATGCTCGTGGGCACGATCACTCCCACGCGCTCGAACTCCGCGCCGCTGCCGTAGGTCTTGATGACGCTGTTCGCGAAGGCGACGACATCCGCCGACGCGAAGAGCGAGGCCTCCGCCTCCTGCCAGGTGTCGCAGCCCTCGACGCCCGGGATCGCCATCGCCTCGGCGACCGCCGCCTCGTAGTCGGCGTTCTGGATGCCCGCGAAGTTCGTGCCTTCCGGCGCCGCGGGACCCGAGACGAAGCCGATCACCTGGTCGGGGTTGTTCACGTTCAGCGGAACCCACGCGATATCCCATGCCCCGGTGCCGAAGATGGCCTCGGTGAGAGCGGTGGAGTCGTTCTGCGCGGCGTCGACCTTCACGCCGATCGCCTCCCACTGCTGGACGGCGAGCTCCGCGGCCGAGGTGCCGCCGGTGCCGAGGGTGTTCGCGTACAGGAACGACAGCGCCAGCTGCTGCCCGTCCTTGGCACGGATGCCGTCGGCGCCTGCAACCCAGCCGGCGTCGTCGAGCAGGGCCTTCGCCGCTTCGACGTCGGTGCCGGGTGTGTTCCCGCTCACCGCGTCATACGTGCAGGCCGACGGCGCGACGACGGTGAGGCGGGTCGCCGGGGCGCCGGCGCCGCTCGTGAGCACCTTCTGCAGCTCGGCGAGGTCGAGGGCCTGGGTGAGCGCCATGCGCACCGCCGGGTCGGAGGTCGCGTGCGTCTCGCCCTGGTTGTACCACTGCTCTCCGATCAGCACCTCCTCGCCGGCCGAGAACAGGCCCGCCGACTCGAGTCGCTGCGCATCGGGACCCACGATCGTCGACGCGTTGACCTCACCCGTGGTCAGCAGGTTGGCGGCAGTGGTCTCGTTGGGAATGATCCGGGCGATGACCTTCGCGGGCATGCCCTCGTCGGCGGTGCTCGCTCCGTTCGGGCCCCACGTGTAATCCTCGCGGGCCTCGTACGTGTAGTGGTCGTTGGGGACCGCCTCGGTGAGCACGTACGGTCCGGTGCCCGAGGTCCCCGCTGTGAGGATGGTGCGGTCTTCGAGCCCCGCGGCGCACACCATGTGCACGTTCGCGAGCCCCTGCAGGACGAACGGCGCGGGCGCGGAGAGCTCGAGGGTCAGCGTGCTGCCTTCCGCGGTGGCGGTGAGCCCGGGTGGGAGGAAGGAGCCCAGCAGCGGGCTCTGGTTCTCGGGGTCGGCGACCCAGTTGAGGTTGTCGGCGGCGGTCTGCGCGGTGAACTCGGTGCCGTCCGAGCAGGTGACGCCCTCGTTGAGGGTGAGCGTCACGGTCTGCCCGTCCACCACCCAATCGCTGGCCAGCTGCGAGCCGATCTCACCATCCGCATCGATGGACACGAGAGCGTCGTAGGCGAACTGCGACAGCTGGAACAGCGAACTGACCGCCGATAGCTGCGGGTCCAGCGCGCCCGGGTCGGCCACCTCGGACAGGGTGAACGTGGCACCGTCGACATACTCGCCGGAGCCGCCGGTGGGTGCGTTCCCGCCCCCGCCGGCGCACCCGGCGAGGACGAGGGCCGCGGTCGCGGCCGCGGCGACAGCAGCGGCGGGCCTTGTGAACGTGTGCATTGCTGGTCTCTCTTCTCTGCGGACGGGTGGGTGCTGCGGTTCTCAGTCGACGCGGCCGAGGGCGCGGCCGGAGTGGATGTACTTGCGACGGCCGTTGCCGTCGTCGCCGAGGAAGGAGTACACCACGTGCATCTCTTTCATGGCGGGCTCGAGAGCGATCAGCGAGTCGGGCCCGAAGCCGACGAGCTCGAGGTGCTCCGGCTCCTGGCCGAGTTCGCGCGCCAGGCCCTTCGGCGTGCTGTCGAGCCAGATGCGCCCGGCATCGTCGACGCTCACCGACATGTCGAAGGTCGAGTTGGAGTACGAGCCGACGAAGGGGGCGGGGTCGACAGGGTGGGGTTCGGCGGGCGGCGTCGGGAACCCGTGCAGCTGGGCGCCGGCGGCATCCCGCACGATCTTGTTG
Source organism: Microbacterium sp. (assembly GCF_044508325.1). GTDB lineage: Bacteria > Actinomycetota > Actinomycetes > Actinomycetales > Microbacteriaceae > Microbacterium. The sequence continues at coordinate 46,099 of NZ_JBIQHX010000011.1, forward strand.
ACGACGTCGTCGTACAGCCCGATGACGTCGCCGCCGTTGGTCAGCAGCACCACCGCGAGCCCCGCGGAAGGGACGATGCGCAGGAACGACGACTGCCCGACGGTGCCGCCGTCGTGACCGATCACGCCGCGGTCGCCGTCGACGAAGATCTCCCAGCCGAGGCCCCAGGCATCGCCCATGCCGGTGATGCGAGGCAGGTCGACCTGCTTGCGCTGCATGGCGGCGACGGATGCCTCGGACAGCACCCGCGTGCCGTCCCCGGCCACGCCCCCGTCGACGTGCATCTTGGCGAAGGCGGCGAGCTCGCGGGCGCGCATCGCCAGCATCGAGCCGGCCGGCTCGTTCGACCGCACCAGAGCCCACAGCGGCGCGGGCGTTTCGACGCCGTCCTCTCCGGGGCCGACGTGGCCGACGGCGACGCGGTGCAGGATCGCCTCGTACGGGCTGGGCGAGACGTGCGTCAGGCCGAGCGGAACGGCCAGGTGCTCCATGAGTGCCGTCTCCCACGTCTTCTCGCGCAGCACCTCGACAAGGCGGCCGAGCACGCTGTACCCGGCGTTGTTGTACGCGAACAGCTCTCCTGGCGCGAAGACCTGCGGCAGGTCGGCGAGCCCCGCGACGTACTTCTCGATCGCGTCGTCGCCACGACCGGTGTCGGTGAACACGTCGCCCTCGAACCCGGCCTGATGGCTGAGGAGCTGACGCGTCGTGATCTGCGCGGCAGCGCTTTCGTCGGCCACGCGGAACTCGGGCAGGTAGTCGCGCAGGGGCGCGTCGAGGTCGAGCAGGCCGTCGTCGACGAGCTGCATGACGAGGGTGGCGGTCCAGACCTTGGTGATCGATCCGATCTGGAACACGCTGTCGGCAGTGGCGTCGACGTTCGTCGCCGTGCTCAGCACGCCGGCGGCGGCGTCGATGATCTCACCGTCCTTGAGGACGGCGACGGCGGCGCCGGGAACGCCCCGCTCAGCGGCGAGTCGGGCGAAGTCCGCGTCGAGGAAGACGGAGATGTCGGAAAGTGATTCCATGCCCTCACCCTAGGAAAGACCCCGCCGGGGGCTTTCGTACGATCGGATGAAGAGCGCGGGTCCCATTGGTTGTGTTCACCCAATTCCCCGCAGCGTCTCGATGGCGACGCGCGCGGCGCGCCCGATCGCCCGATCGACGTCCGGGAGATTGTCGTCGAGCCTGTCCGCTCGAGTGAACACGGCCACCGCGTAGACGCGGCCGTCGGGGTACATCACCGCCCCGACCTCGTTGCGGATCGCGGGCAGTGTGCCGGTCTTGGCCGCGATGCGCACGCCGTCGGGGAAGCCAGAACGCAGACGGTGCGGCCACAGCTGCTGCGCCATCGTCGCGCGTACGCGCCCGCAGGCATCCGGCGCAGCGGCGCGGTCCGACCAGATCGCGTCGATGAGCGCCGTCATCTCGCGCGGGGTCGACGATGTCGTGCGCGACGGATCGAGCACCGACAATCTCCACAGCCTCTCCTCCGCCTGGCCGGCGAGCACCGCGTCGATATCGGGCACGTCCCGCGGCATGCCCAGGTCGTCGGCGATGGAGCCGAACAGGTCCGCACAGCAGCCGGCGATGCGCGTGCGGCGCAGCCCCAGATCGTCGAGCACGGTGTCGATGCCCGCTTGCCCGATGCGATCGAAGATCACGTCGGTGGCGGCGTTGTCGCTCATCGTCAGCATGAGGTGCGCGAGGTCGCGCCAACTGATCGTGACGTCGTCGTGGAGGCCGGCAAGGCCGACGCCGCCGCGACGGTGGCGCGCGGTCACCGTCGTCGGCTCGGCAGGGTCGACAAGACCGGCCGACACCGCGCGCTCGAAGGCCACGGCCACCGGGATCTTGAACGTCGAGGCGAGCACCACGGCTTCGTCGGCGCGGAGCGCGACCTCGCGGCCGGTGCTGCCCAGCTCGCGGACGTGCAGGAAGCCGGTGGCCCCCGCATCCCGGAACAGGCGATGGATGTCATCCGCGACCGTCATTCGCCCGCCCCGTCGCGCGCCATGCGTCGCAGCGTGCGACCCTGCGTCTTCATGCGCACGACCCGGCCGGCGTCATCGCGCTCGAACCGGGCGAAGACCGTCTGCGGCGCTTCGGGTCGCACGACCTCGTCGGCGCCCGTGAACGTCAGCAGCAGCGGTGGCGGGAGCACCCGCTCGTCGTCGTCGCCGGGCTGCGTGAAGAAGAACGCCGAGCGCAGCATCCCACCCTCCTCGGTGAGCTCGATGCCCCACGTTCCCGCGTCGAACGCGCCGCAGTAGAGAGCCAGCTCGCCCGCAGACCGCTCACCCGGCGTGCGGGCAGCATCGGGGACACGGCCGAGGAGGGTGCGCAGGCACCATTCGTCGACCGCGGCACCCAGCGCCCCGCCGGCCCCGGAGTTGGCCAGCACCGTGACACCGAGCCGTTCGTCGGGCAGCAGGGTCATGGTCGAGCGCTGGATGCCGGCGATGTTCCCGCCGTGTGTGACCGCGGTGGTGCCGTACTGGTCGACGAGCAGCCACGGCATCCCGACAGCATCGAACGGAACGGCACCGTCGGCGTGTCGCTCCTGCATCTCACGGCGCTGCTGCGGCGACACGGGCGCGGCGGCGCCGCCGGGGACTGTGCCGTCGAGATGGAAGCGCACGTAGCGGGCCTGATCGGTGATCGACGACACGAGACCGCCCTCCGGCAGGGCGGAGCGGCCGAGCCCCCAGGTGTGGACGACCGCGGCCGACCCGTCCTCCTGCACCTCATGGCCGGCCACGTGCGGCCGCGTGGCGACCTCCCACGGCAGAAAGAAGCTGTCGGCCATGCCCAGCGGTTCGAGCACACGGCGGCGCGCGGCCAGGTCGTAGTCGGTGCCGTCGAGCACCTCGATCAGCCGACCGAGCAGCCGGAAACCGGCGTTGCTGTACGAGAACGATGCCCCGGGCGCCGCGTACTGCGGCAGTTCGGCGTAGTCGGCCACGCTGCGGGCGAGCGCGTCCCGCGCCCAGTCCGCCTCGTCGTCGGGGATGTCGCCCTCGAATCCGCCGGTGTGGGTGAGCAGGTGCCGCGCGGTGAGCGCTGCGAGCGCCGCCGGGTCGCCCAGTCGCAATTCGGGCAGCGCGTCGGTGATGGGCGCATCGAGGTCGAGGCGACCCTCGGCGACGAGGGAGAGCAGCGCCGTCGCGGTGACCGTCTTCGTCGTCGACCCGATCATGAACAGCGTGTCTGCGGTGACCGGTGCGGGCGCGTCGACGCTCATCACCCCGTGCGTGAAGATGTGCTCGACGCCGTCGTGCACGACAGCGACCGCCGCGCCCGGAATCCCTCCGTCGCGCATGCTCTGGATGATGAGCTCGTCGAGCTCGTCGAACGCGTGCGTCATTCATACACCTCGTATCGGAAGTTTCGGTACACGGCTTGATCACCGCGCATTCTTGTCGATACAGTCTGTATCGAGGAGGCGAAGATGGCAAGAGATCCCCGCGACGTGACCCGGACGCGCATCTTGGCGGCGGCCCGGCGGCTCTTCCTTGCCCGGGGGTTCGCGCGCGTCACGATCGAAGATGTCGCCGCCAAGGCCGGTTACACGCGCGGAGCGGTGTACTCGAACTTCGCCAACAAGGGCGAACTCTTCCTCGCCCTCACCGACGAGCGCTTCGCCGCGCAGAGTGCGCGCCGGACGACCGACGTTCCCCGCACCGCGACACCGACCCAGCACATCGACGCCCTCGCCCGCCAGTTCGCCGCCGAAGCGGCCGCCTCGCGCGAATGGCTCACCGCCGAAGTCGAGTTCATCGCGTACGCGGCCTCCGACCCGGCGCTCAGTGATCGGGTGATGGCCGCGCAGCGGCAGGGCCTTGACGCGCTCGCCGCGCTGCTCGACGAGCGGTGCCGCGCCATCGGCATCACCCCCACGCTGCCCCCCGACGAGCTCGCCGTCGTCGTCGCGAGCCTGACCCGCGGCCTCACCATCGAGTACATCGTCGACCTGTCCACCGATGTCGCCGGCCTGCTGGCCGCGACGCTGCGACGCCTGCTGGGCGTCGCCGAACCCCGAGAGGAATCCGCCGATGTCGATCGACCGTGACGCCTGGCAGTCCCGTCTCGACGCCCTCGCGTCCCCTGAGTCCACCCCCGGGCTCGCGCTGGGCGTACTGAGCGACGGCGAGGTGCACACTTTCGCCGCCGGCACGCTGAACCTGGCGACGGGGGTCGCCGCGACATCCGATTCGGTCTTCCAGCTCGGCAGTGTCACGAAGATCTTCACCGCGACGCTGCTGCTGATGCTCGCCGACGAGGGCCGGCTCGATCTGGACGCCCCGCTCATCGAGGCCATGCCAGAGCTGACGTGGGGGGATGCCGCGGCCCGACGTGTGGTGACCGCCCGCCACCTGCTGACCCATACGAGCGGGATCGACGGCGACCACTTCCTCGACCTCGGCCGCGGCGAGGACGTGCTCGAACGCTATGTCGCCACCTGCGGCGATCTCGCCCAGGTGCTGCCCCCCGGCGTGGCGTGGTCGTACTGCAACACCGGCTTCGCGATCGCCGGCCGCCTCATCGAGAAGATCACCGGCCAGACGTACGACGACGCGCTCGCGGAGCGCCTGCTGCACCCTCTGGGAATGACCCGCTCGAGCACACTCCCCGAAGACGCCCTGCGCCATCGCGCCGCGTTCGGTCACGTCCCCGGTGCCGATGGACTCGAGCTCGCCCCCGTCGTGGCGACTCCGCGCACCATGGGCCCTGCCGGCGGACTGGCCGCCTCAGCGGCCGACGTGCTCGCCTTCGCGCAGCTGCTGCTGGAGGGCGGCGTCGGCCCGGACGGCAGGCGCCTGCTGTCCGAGGCGGCGGTGTCCGCAGCGCTGGCCCCGCAGGTGGAGGTGCCGGATCCGTCGATGGGTGCGGCGTGGGGGCTCGGATTCATGCTCGACGCGTGGGACGGCGTGCAGCTCACCGGCCACGATGGCGGCACCGTCGGCCAGGGTTCCTCGCTGCGCATCGTGCCTGAGCGTGGCGTGGCCGTGGTGGTCCTCGGCAACGGGCCGGGGCTCGGTGAGGCGATGACGACTCTCGTCGCGGAGGTGCTTGCGCAGACCTGCGACATGAAACGTCCTGCTGATCTCACTCCCGACGCGGATGCCCCCGTCGACGTGCACGATTGGGCGGGCGTCTACGAGCGCGTCAACATGCGCATCGCCGTGTCGGCGGACGGACCGGCGGTCGAGATCCGCATCGCGGGCCTGGCCGCGGAGAGCCTCGGGCAGGACACGTTCACGGGGTCGATCACGAGCAACGCCGACGGCACGTACCTCACCGACGCGCTCGGGGCGCCCATGCCGATCGTGCCGTTCACCGTGGCAGACGGCACCCGCGCACTTCACTTCGCCGGTCGCGCTCAGCCTCTCGTGGGATAGGCACACACTCGGCGGATGCCTCATGCGAGGGTGTCGAGGATTCCCGCCAGCAGCTCGAACGTCGTGAGCGGGTTGACGATCGCGAAGCGCAGCACCGGCTCGCCGGCGTGGGAGCTGGGCACCACGAAGGCGCGCTGGTCGGCGAGCAGCCGCGCCGACCATGCCTCGTAGTCGGCGAGGCTCCAGCCGTCGCGACGGAACACCACGACCGACAGCTGCGGCTCCCGCACCAGCGACAGCCCGTCGCGGCGCGCGATCTCGTCCGCGATCTCGCGGGCCAGGCGGATCCCGTGGTCGACCGCGGCGCGGTACTGCTCGGTGCCGTGCACCGCGAGCGAATACCACAGCGGAAGGCCGCGCGGGCGCCGCGTCAGCTGCACGGCGAGGTCGGAGGGGTTCCAGTCCGGCCGCTCGGTGAGCGTGTCCAGGTACTCGGCACGCTGAGTGTGCGCGGCCCGGCCCTGCTCCGGGTCGCGGTAGATCAGGGCGCACGCGTCGAACGGGGCGAACAGCCATTTGTGCGGGTCGACGATGACCGAGTCGGCCAGCTCGACCCCGGCGAACGCGGGCCGCATGCGATCGATGAGCATGGCTGCCAGCCCGTATGCACCGTCGATGTGCAGCCAGACGTCCCTCTCCTTGGCCGCAGCCGCGACGGAGGCGATGTCGTCGACGATGCCGAAGTTCGTGGTGCCGCCGGTGGCGACGACCGCGAACACCGCATCGCCGTGCGCGGCCAGGGCCGCCGCGACGCCGTCCCCGTACAGTCGTCCGTCGGCTCCCACCGGCACCGGCACCACGTCGACGTCCATCACCGCGGCCGCCGCGGCGATCGACGAGTGCGCCTCCGAGCTGCACACGATCAGCCATCGGGGCGGGTCGGCGCGGACGTCTTCGCGATTGCGCCGGCGCGCGACATCCCGCGCCGCCACCAGCGCCGAGAGGTTCCCGACCGTGCCGCCCTGCACGAAGACCCCGCCGGCACCCTCGGGCAGCCCGAACTCCCCGGCGAGCCAGGTCAGCACCTCGTTCTCGGCGAACACGGCTCCCGCGCCCTCCAGCCAGGAGCCGCCGTAGATCGCGGACGCCGATACGACCAGGTCGAACGCGATCGCCGCTTTGCTCGGGGCGCACGGGATGAAGGCGAGGTACCCGGGGTGGTCGATCGACAGCGTCGTCGGGGCGAGGACGTCGGCGAACAGCGCCGTGGCGCGCTCGGCCCCGATGCCGTCGGCGGTGATGGAGCCCGACGCCCGCGCCGCCAGCTCCTCCGGGGAGACCGGGCCGTCCAGGGGGACGTCCTTCCACAGCGCGCGTCGTCGCGCGTAGGCGAGCACTCCGTCGACGGTGTCTCGGGTGGCGTCGCTGATGGCGTGCATCGCGTCGGGTCGGATCGCGTCGGTCACGGTGTGCCCTTCTGTGCGGGTTCTGGGGAACGTGCGGGTTCGGTCAGCGTGCCCCGGGCGAGGTCGAGCATCCCCTCCACCGCGTGCAGCAGCAGCGTCGAGCGGTCGGACGCGCCGCCCCAGCGCACGAGCGCCTGGGCGTTGAGGCCGTCGATCATGCCCAGCAGCTGCCACGCGGCATCCGCGGGATCGGCGAGGCGGAAGGCGCCCGAGGCGACGCCGTCGGCCAGCAGGTCGCGCAGCATCCCCTGCCAGCTGTCCATCGCCTCCCGCACCGCCTGCGCGAGCGCCGCGTTGCGCCGGCCGAGCGCGTAGGCCTCGATCCAGACCAGAGTCACATCGTCGCGCGTGCCGTCGAGCACGGTGCGCAGGACGGCTGCGAGGCGGTCGATCACGGGAGCGGATGCCGCCAGCTCCCGCAGTTCGTCGAGCTCGGCGCCGACCACGGCGGCGAAGGTGGCGGCGACGAGATCGTCCATGCTCGGCATGTAGTGCGCCACGAGCGCGGGGGTGACCCCGGCGCGGGCGGCGACGCCGCGCAGCGTGACGGCGGCGAGACCCTCCTCGAGGGCGAGGGCGCGCGCGGCCTCGGCGATCTGCGTGCGGCGCTGCTGGGGCGTCCGGCGCGGGGCGCGTGCGGCGACCGTTGACATCGTGCGGCGCTCCTCGCTACTCTCGGCGCTATTGATCACTCGATCAATACCACGTGGGACGGCCGCAGGGCAAGGGCCGCGAGGAGGACCGATGGCTTGGCGGATGCCGCGCGAGACCGCGCCGCACGATCGCACCTGGATGGCGTTCCCCTGTGCGGGCGTGACCCTCGGCGACACCGATGCGCTGCGCGACGAGGGGTATCGCGCGTGGTCGGCGGTGGCCAACGCCGTCGCCGAGTTCGAGCCGCTCACCATGGTCGTCGATCCCGGTGAGACGGAGCGCGCGCGCCGCATGCTCGACCCGGCGATCGAAATGCTCGAGGCGCCCCTCGACGAATTCTGGATGCGCGACGTCGGTCCGACCTTCGTCGTCGACGAGTCCGGCGCGCTGGGCGCGGTCGACTGGGTCTTCAACGGCTGGGGCGCGCCCGAGTGGGCGAGCTGGCGCAAGTCGGCCGAGATCGCGCGCACGGTCGCCGCCGAGGTCGGGGCGCAGCTGGTGAGCTCGCTGCTGGTCAACGAGGGCGGCGGCATCCAGGTCGACGGCGAGGGCACAGTGCTGCTCACCGAGACCGTCCAGCTCGACCCCCGCCGCAACCCGTTCGCCGACCGTGCCCGGGTCGAGGCGGAGCTCGAGCGCACGATCGGCACGTCGCACGCGGTGTGGCTGCCGCGCGGGCTCACCCGCGACTACGACGACTTCGGCACGAACGGGCACGTCGACATCGTGGCGGCGATCCCCGCGCCCGGGCACCTGCTGCTGCACGCGCAGCCGGACGAGTCGCACCCCGACGCGGCCGTCATGCGCGAGGTGCGCGCTGTGCTGGAGGAGGCGACGGATGCCGCCGGCCGCCGCTTCGAGATCATCGACCTGCCTGCACCCGAGACGCTGCGCGACGCGCACGGGTTCGTCGACTGGAGCTATGTCAACCACTACGTCGTCAACGGCGGCGTCATCGCCTGCGGGTTCGGGGAGGACACCGCCGACGCGCGGGCCCGCGACATCCTGTCCTCCGTGTATCCCGGACGCCGCGTCGTGACCGTCGACGCCCGTCCGATCTTCGACCGCGGCGGCGGCATCCACTGCATCACCCAGCAGCAGCCGGCGGTGACCTCGTGAGCCACGGGCCGAAAGTCGGGCTCGTGACAAGACCCGCCGATGGGTCCGGCACCTCCCTCGGCGTGTCGGGTGACGGACCCGACTTTCGGCTCGCGCGCGGACGGTGCCCGAACGGAGGCATGCTGTGATCGACGTCGTCGAGGCATCCATCGCCGACCTGCGCGCCGCCTTCGAGTCCGGAGCGGCCACCGCTGTCGAGCTCGTCGATGCGTACCTCATGCGCATCGAGGCATATGATCGCCCGGGCTCGGCGACGGCGTTGAACGCCGTCGCCGTGCCCAACCCCCACGCACGGGCCGAGGCGGCCGCATCCGACGCGCGGCGAGCGCGGGGCGAGTCACGGGGTGCGCTCGAGGGCATTCCGTACACCGCCAAGGACTCCTACCTCGTGCGCGGGCTCACCGCGGCAGCCGGGTCGCCGGCGTTCGCCGACCTGGTCGCGCAGCGGGACGCCTTCACGATCGAGCGGCTGCGGGATGCCGGGGCCATCTGCCTGGGCCTGACCAACATGCCGCCGATGGCCAACGGCGGCATGCAGCGCGGGCTGTACGGCCGCGCGGAGAGCCCGTACAACGCGGAGTACCTCACGGCCCCCTTCGGGTCGGGCTCGTCGAACGGCTCGGGAACGGCGACGGCCGCGAGCTTCGCCGCCTTCGGACTCGGCGAGGAGACCTGGTCCAGCGGGCGCGGCCCGGCGTCCAACAACGCGCTGTGCGCGTACACCCCGTCGCGCGGCGTGATCTCGGTGCGCGGCAACTGGCCGCTCGTTCCGACCATGGATGTGGTCGTGCCGCACACGCGCACCATGGCGGATCTGCTCGAGGTGCTCGAGGTCATCGTCGCCGACGACGCCGAGACCCGCGGCGACTTCTGGCGGGTGCAGCCGTGGGTGCCGATCCCCGCCGCGTCCGCCCTGCGCCCGGATGCCTACCCCGCCCTCACGCCGCTGCCGCTGCGCGGGGTGCGCATCGGGATCCCCCGCATGTACATCAACGCCGACCCGGATGCCGGCAGCGGCACGGGGATCGGCGGCTCGACCGGACAGCGCATCGAGACGCGCGCGTCGGTGCTCGCCCTCTGGGAGGACGCGCGCCGCGACCTCGAGGCGGCCGGCGCCGTCGTCGTGGAGGTCGACTTCCCGGTCGTGTCGAACTACGAGGGCGACCGCGCCGGCGCACCGACGATCGCCACGCGCGGCCTCGTCTCGCCCGAGTACCTGCGGCGCGAGATCGTCGATCTGTCGGCGTGGGCGTGGGAGGACTTCCTGCGCGCCAACGGCGACCCGGGCCTGTCCACGCTCGCCGGGGTCGACGGCGCGACGATCTTCCCGCACCCGCCCGGCGCCCTCCCCGACCGGTACACGGGCTTCGACGACGACATCGCCGCGTACCCCGGCTGGGTGCGCGCGCACCCCGATGCGACCTGGGCGGACATGCCCGAACTGGAATCCGGGGTGCGTGGGCTGGAGGAGACCCGCCGCATCGATCTCGAGGAGTGGATGGGCGAGCACGGCCTCGACGCCGTCGCGTTCCCGGCCGTCGCCGACGTGGGGCCGGCGGACATGGATGTGAACGAGGCGTCCGCCGACCTCGGCTGGCGCAACGGCGTGTGGGTCGCAAGCGGCAATCTCACCATCCGCCACCTGGGCATCCCCACCGTCACCGTGCCGATGGGCACGATGGCGGACATCGGGATGCCGGTGGGCCTCACCTTCGCCGGCCGGGCGTACGACGACGCGGCGCTGCTGCGCCTCGGCCTCGCCTTCGAGGCCCTCGGTCCGCGCCGCACGGAACCGCCCCGCACGCCCCGGCTCTGACTGGCATCACCGGTCGTCGAGGGCCACCCCGCGCTTGTCGACGAGACCCCACGCAGCCGCCCCGGCGACGACGAAGAACACCGCGAAGACCACGAACAGCACCGGGGCCCCGCCGACGACCAGCAGCGGCGGCACCGCCAGCGGCGCGATGATCGAGGCGATGCGACCGACGCCCGCGGCCCAGCCCGACCCCGTCGCGCGCAGCGAGGTGGGATACATCTCGGGGGTCACGGCGTACAGCGCTCCCCACGCGCCGAGGTTGAAGAACGACAGGCCCATCCCGGCGGCGATGATGGCCCACTCCGTCCCGGCGGTCCCGAACAGCACCGCGCACACGGCCGATCCGGCCAGGAACACCGACAGCGTGACCCGCCGGCCCCACACCTCGATCAACCACGCCGCGACGGCGTAGCCCGGGAGCTGTGCGAGCGTGATGATGAGCGTGAAGCCGAACGACCGCACGAGGTCGTACCCCTGCGCGACGAGGATCGACGGGATCCAGATGAAGGCCCCGTAGTACGAGAAGTTGACGCAGAACCACACGAGCCAGAGGCAAGCGGTGCGCACGCGGAACTCGCTCGCCCAGAGCGCGGCGACCCGTCCGCGGATCGTGGCGGGCGGGGCGGGGGATGCTTCGGCGGGGGCGGATGCCGCCGGCATCCCGGTGTCCTCCCCCATCGCCGGGGGAACCGGCTCGGACCGATCGCGCGCTGCGCGCAGCAGCGCCGGCGACGCCTCGAACGAAGCGACGACCGAGAGGGCCTGCGCGTCGCGGCCGCGGCGCGAGAGCCAGCGCGGCGACTCGGGCAGGCCCCAGCGCACGACGATCGCCCACACTGCGGGCACCATGCCGATCGCCAGCGCCCACCGCCATCCGTCGTCGGAGGCCGGGATCACGAAGAACGAGATGAGCGCGGCCGCCGTCCAGCCCACGGCCCAGAACGCCTCGAGGATGACGATGACCCGACCCCGGATGCGGGCCGGTGCGAACTCGCTGACGAACGTCGAGGCGACCGGCAGCTCGGCCCCGAGACCAAGCCCGACGAAGAACCGCAGCACCAGCAGCACCGCGAGTCCGCCCGCCAGTGCCGACGCCCCGGTGGCGATGCCGTAGATCAGCAGCGTCAGGGCGAAGATCTGGCGGCGTCCGAAGCGGTCGGCCAGCAGGCCGCCCAGGCTCGCGCCGACCGCCATGCCGATGAAGCCGATCGACGCGATCCAGGCGGTCTCGCCGCCGGTCAGCTGCCACTGCGCGGCGAGGGCGGCGATGACGAACGAGATGAGCCCGACATCCATCGCGTCCAGAGCCCAGCCGATCCCCGAGCCGGTGAGCACCTTCAGGTGCCGGCGCGTGAACGGCAGCCGATCCAGCCGCTCCGAGACCCCGGCCGCGCTCATCTCAGGCCCCGTTGATCCGATCGCGCCACCGGAGCACCGGCTTCACACTCGACAGGTCGTAGTCGGGGCCGTCGATCCCCGGGATGACCAGCCGCACGCCCAGGGCGTACCAGGCGTCGAGCAGCTCGTCGTCGAGCTCCATCGGCCGGCGCAGGGTGTACCCGGTCGACAGCTCGATCTGTGCCGGGTCTCGATCCTCGCGCTCGCACCAGTCGTGCAGCACGCCGATCTTGCGCGGCAGATCGTCGAGCTCGGTGAACGTGTGCCAGATGTCGGCGTGACGCGCGACCAGGCGCAGCGTCTTGCGCTCGCCCTTCCCGCCGATCATGACGGGGATGCGCCGGGTCGGCGGCGGATCGAGCACCTCCCACCGGGCGATGATGCGCGGCAGGTCCTCGGCGAGCGCGTCGAGCCTGCTGCCGACCGTCCCGTACTCGTAGCCGTACGCGTCGTAGTCGCGCTGCGCCCACCCCGAGCCGGTGCCGAAGATGAAGCGGCCGACACCGGTCCCCCGCGCCGAGATGTGGTCGACAGTGCGGGCCATGTCGGCCTGCAGGTCGGGGTTGCGGTACGAGTTGCAGTTCACGAGCGGCCCGAACTCGACGCGCTCGGTCTGCTCGGCCCACGCACCGAGCATCGTCCAGGCCTCGAAGTGGGGGGCGTCCATCGGCGGGGTGAGCGGAAAGAAGTGGTCCCAGTTGAAGATCGCGTCGACCCCCATCTCCTCGGCGCGCAGCACGGCGTCGCGGATCTGGGTGTAGGAGTCGAAGTGCTGGGGCGACAGCTGGACGCCGATGCGCACAGGGCGGCCTGCTGCGGGATGGGTCAGGGATGCCGGTGAGACTGTGGACTGCACCCCGCCGACTCTACCGACAACGGCACCGCTGCAAGGCCCGAGCGGGCCGCCCCGCGGAGGGTGATGCCACCCAGCGGGAACCGGCGCGCACGGCGTCCTGCGCACGCCTTCGGACCCCTTTCAACCCGCTGTCGCATTCGCTAGTGTCCGGAGCATGACCCCCGCCATCGGAGTCGACGGCCCCGCATCGGACGCACTGCTGGCCGTCGGGAAGTTCTTCACCCGCTGGGATGAGACCGAGGATCATCGCGCGGTGTTCCGCAAGGGCGGGCGCGAGGGCGACGTCTTCTACCGCGACCGGTGGAGCCACGACAAGATCGTCCGCTCGACCCACGGGGTCAACTGCACCGGCTCGTGCTCGTGGAAGGTGTACGTCAAAGACGGCATCATCACGTGGGAGACGCAGGAGACGGACTACCCCAGCGTCGGACCCGACCGACCCGAGTACGAGCCCCGCGGCTGCCCCCGCGGGGCTGCGTTCTCGTGGTACACGTATTCGCCGACCCGGGTGCGCTACCCGTACGTGCGCGGCGTCCTGCTCGACGCCTACCGCGAAGCGAAAGCGCGCAACGGCGACGACCCGGTCCTCGCCTTCCACGAGATCTCCACCGACCCCGAGATCCGCCGCAGCTACCAGCGGGCGCGCGGCAAGGGCGGTCTCGTGCGCGCCACCTGGCAGGAGGCCGTCGAGCTCGTGGCCGCGGGCTACGTGCACACCATCAAGGAGTACGGCCCGGACCGGGTGGCGGGCTTCTCGCCGATCCCGGCGATGTCGATCGTGTCGCACTGCATCGGCACGCGTTTCACCCAGCTGGTCGGCGGCGTGATGACGAGCTTCTACGACTGGTACGCGGACCTCCCCGTGGCAAGCCCCCAGGTGTTCGGCGACCAGACCGACGTGCCGGAGTCGGGCGACTGGTGGGATGCCACGTACCTGGTGATGTGGGGATCGAACGTGCCGGTGACCCGCACACCCGACGCCCACTGGATGACGGAGGTCCGATACCGCGGCACGAAGGTCGTCGCGGTGAGCCCCGACTACGCCGACAACACGAAGTTCGCCGACGAATGGCTGCCCTGCCAGGCCGGGGCGGACGCCGCCCTCGCGATGGCGATGGGCCACGTCATCCTCAAGGAGCGCTACGTCGACAGCCGCGTGCCCTTCTTCGTCGACTTCGCCCGCACCTACACCGACCTTCCGAATCTCGTGACCCTCGTCGAGCACAAGGACGGCGGGCTGGTGCCCGGCAAGTTCCTCACCGCGGCCGATCTGGGCGGCGAGGCACCCGAGGACGCCTGGAAGACGGTCGTCCTCGACGCCGCCTCCGGCCAGGCCCGGGTGCCCAACGGGTCGCTGGGCTTCCGCTACGCCGACTCGGGCGAGGGCAGGTGGAACCTCGACCTCGAGGACACCCTTCCCGCCCTGTCGGTGCGCGACGCGAAGGTGGCCGACCAGGCGCACGAGGTGCTGCTGCCGCGGTTCGACGCCCCGGACGGCTCGGGCGCGGTCCTGCGTCGCGGGGTCCCTGCCACCCGGGTGAACGGGCGGCTGGTGACGACGGTCCTCGACCTCATGCTCGCCCAGTACGGCGTCGGCCGCGAGGGCCTGCCCGGCGACTGGCCGACCGGCTACGACGACGCCGAGACGCCGTACACCCCGGCGTGGCAGGAGGACATCACCGGCGTGCCCGCCGAGGCGTGCACGCGCATCGCGCGCGAGTTCGCGCAGAACTCCGTCGACTCCGGCGGCCGGTCGATGATCATCATGGGAGCCGGCATCTGCCAGTGGTTCCACGGTGACGCCACGTACCGCGCGGTGCTGGCCCTCCTGAACCTCACCGGGTCGATGGGGCGCAACGGCGGCGGGTGGGCACACTACGTCGGGCAGGAGAAGTGCCGCCCGATCACGGGGTGGCACGGGCTGGCCAACGCCCTGGACTGGGCTCGGCCGCCGCGCACGATGCCGGGGACGTCGTACTGGTACATGCACACCGACCAGTGGCGGTTCGACGGCTACTCCGCCGAGGAGCTCGCCTCACCGCTGGCGGAGGGGAATTTCGCCGGCATGCACACCGCCGACACCATCGCCCAGTCGGCGCGGATGGGGTGGATGCCGTTCTATCCGCAGTTCGACGCCAACCCGCTCGACCTCGCCGACGCGGCGGCGGCCGCGGTCGACAGCGGCGAGGCCGAGGATGCCGCCGACTACGTCGTGTCGCGGCTGAAGGACGGGTCGCTGACGCCCGCCATCTCCGACATCGACGCGCCCGCGTCCTGGCCGCGGCTGCTCACCGTGTGGCGGTCGAACCTCATGGGGTCGTCGGCGAAGGGCAACGAGTACTTCCTCAAGCATCTGCTGGGCACCCACAGCAACGTCATGGGCACCGACGAGTCGCCGGTGCACCCGCAGGAGGTGGTCTGGCACGACGAGGCGCCGGAGGGCAAGCTCGATCTGCTCGTCTCGGCCGACTTCCGGATGACCTCGACCACCCTCCTCTCGGACGTCGTCTTCCCGGCGGCCACGTGGTACGAGAAGCACGACCTGTCGTCGACCGACATGCATCCGTTCGTCCATGCCTTCTCGCCGGCGATCGACCCGCCGTGGGAGGCGCGCAGCGACTTCGACATGTTCCACGCGATCGCACGCCGGTTCTCTGCCCTCGCCAAGACCCATCTCGGCGTGCGCAGGGACATCGTCTCCGTGCCGATGCAGCACGACACCCCCGGCGAGACGAGCCAGCCCGGCGGTGTGGTGCGCGACTGGAAGCGCGGCGAGGTCGATCCGATCCCCGGGAAGACCATGCCGGGACTGACCGTCGTGGAGCGCGACTACACGACGATCGCCGACAAGCTCGCCGCCGTGGGGCCGCTCGCCGACACCCTCGGGCTGACGACCAAGCACGTCACGTTCGAGCTCACCGACGCCGTCGAGCGCCTCGCCCGCTCCAACGGCGTCATGCTCGGCGGTGCCGCGGACGGGCGCCCTGCGCTCGACACGGATGTCAAGCTCGCCGAGGCCATCCTCACGTTCTCCGGGACCACGAACGGAGAGCTCGCCGTCCAGGGCTTCGAGACGCTCGAGAAGCGCGTCGGAAAGCCCCTGGCCGATCTCGCCGAGGGCTCGGAGGAGAAGCACATCACCTTCGCGATGACCCAGGCCGCCCCGGTCCCGGTGATCACCTCGCCGGAGTGGTCGGGGTCGGAGACCGGCGGCCGGCGCTACGCCCCGTTCACGGTGAACATCGAGCGGCTCAAGCCCTTCCACACCCTGACCGGCCGGATGCACTTCTACCTCGACCACGACTGGATGCGCGACCTCGGCGAGGCGCTGCCGATCTACCGTCCCCCGGTCGACCTGCACCGCCTCCTGGGCGAGCCCAGGCTCGGGCCCGACGGCAGCCAGCAGGTCGTGGTGCGCTACCTCACCCCGCACAGCAAGTGGTCGATCCACTCCGAGTACCAGGACAACCTGTTCATGCTGTCGCTCTCGCGCGGCGGACCGACCGTCTGGATGAGCCCGCAGGATGCCGCGGCCGCCGGCATCTCGGACAACGACTGGGTCGAGTGCGTGAACTCCAACGGCGTGCTGGTGGCCCGCGCGATCGTCTCGCACCGGATGCCCGCCGGCGTCGTGTACGTGTACCACGCGCAGGAGCGCACGATCGACGTGCCCAAGTCCGAGGCCACGGGCCGGCGCGGCGGCATCCACAATTCGGTGACGCGCCTGCTCGTCAAGCCCACGCACCTCATCGGCGGCTACGCGCAGCTGTCGTACGCGTTCAACTACCTCGGTCCGACCGGCAACCAGCGGGACGCGATCGCGACGATCCGGCGCCGCAGCCAGGACGTCACGTACTAGGAGAGGTGACCGGCTCATGCGTGTGATGGCCCAGATGGGCATGGTGATGAACCTCGACAAGTGCATCGGGTGCCACACGTGCTCGGTGACGTGCAAGCAGGCGTGGACGAACCGCGCCGGCACCGAGTACGTCTGGTTCAACAACGTCGAGACCCGCCCCGGGCAGGGGTATCCGCGGCAGTACGAGGACCAGGAGAAGTGGCGCGGCGGGTGGACGGTGGGCCGGCGCGGCCGCCTCAAGCTGCGCACCGGATCGCGGCTGACCCGGCTGCTGACGATCTTCTCCTCGCCCGTGCAGCCCAAGCTCGAGGACTACTACGAGCCGTGGACCTACGACTACCGCACCCTCACCGAAGCGCCCCTGGGCGACGACTTCCCCGTCGCCCGGCCGAAGTCGCTCATCACCGGAGAGGACATGAAGGTCAGCTGGTCGGCGAACTGGGACGACGATCTCGGCGGCGCCCCCGAGATGGGCCACCTCGACCCCATCGTCGAGAAGGTGCGCCGGGAGTCCGAGGAGAAGATCAAGTTCGAGTTCGAGAACACGTTCATGTTCTATCTCCCCCGCATCTGCGAGCACTGCCTGAACCCCTCGTGCATGGCCTCGTGCCCGTCGGGCGCGATCTACAAGCGCGCCGAGGACGGCATCGTGCTCGTCGATCAGGACCGCTGCCGGGGCTGGCGGCAGTGCATCACGGGATGCCCGTACAAGAAGATCTACTACAACCACAAGACGGGCAAGTCCGAGAAGTGCACCTTCTGCTACCCGCGGCTGGAGGTCGGGCTGCCCACCGTCTGCTCGGAGACCTGCGTGGGACGGCTCCGGTATCTCGGCCTGTTCCTCTACGACGCCGATCGCGTCACCGCCGCGGCCGCCACGCCGGATGAGAAGGACCTCTACGAGGCGCAGCTCGACCTCATCCTCGACCCGGAGGACCCGGCGGTCATCAGGGCGGCGAAGGAGCAGGGGATCCCGGACGACTGGATGGATGCCGCGCGCCGGTCGCCGGTGTACACCCTCGCCAAGAAGTACCGGGTCGCGCTGCCATTGCACCCGGAGTACCGCACCATGCCGATGGTCTGGTACATCCCGCCGCTGTCTCCGATCGTCGATCTGCTGCGCGACCAGGGCCACGACGCCGAGCAGGCCGGGACCCTGTTCGGCGCGATCGAGGCGCTGCGCATCCCGGTCGAGTACCTCGCCGAGCTGTTCACCGCCGGCGACACGGAGATCATCACCCGCGTGCTGCGGCGCCTGGCCGGCATGAGGTCGTTCATGCGCGACATCACGCTGGGCGCCGAACCCGACGAGTCCATCCCCGAGTCGGTGGGGATGGACGGCGAGTCGATGTACGAGATGTACCGGCTGCTGGCCATCGCGAAGTACGACGACCGGTACGTCATCCCCACAGCGCACTACGAGCAGGCGCACGAACTGGAGGAGCTGGGCTGCTCGCTCGACTTCGACGGCGGCGCGTACGAGATGCACTCCGGGCCCTTCGGCGAGGCCAGCGGCACGCCGGCGCCGGTCGCGGTCGAGACCTTCCAGGCGCTGAAGCTGCGCCAGACCGGCGACCACCCCGCCGACGGCGAGCGGCTGCGCGGCCGGGTGAACCTGCTCAACTGGGACGGCAACGGCAACCCGGAGGGCCTGTTCCCGGAACGGTCCACGGATGCCGAGGAGGCATCGCGATGAACCGGGCGGCGCTGTCTCAGGCGGTGGTGTACCAGGCGGCATCCATCGTCCTGCGCTACCCCGACGACGAGGTGCTCGGCCTGCGCGGCATCGTGCGGCGCGCCGTCGCGGAGTCCGCACCCGCCGCCCTGCCGGACTTCGAGCCGCTTCTGGACTGGTGGGAGCACACCCCGGTCGAGGACGTCCGCGCCTCGTACGTCGACATGTTCGACATGTCGAAGCGGCACGCGCTGTACCTCTCCTACTGGACCGACGGCGACACCCGCCGGCGCGGGCAGGTGCTCACCGAGTTCAAGCGCCGCTTCCGTGACGAGGGGCTCGACCCGTCCACGACCGGCGAGCTGCCCGATCACCTCCCCCTGGTGCTCGAGTTCGCCTGCCGCCGGCCCGACGCCGGAGCCGCGCTGCTGCAGGAGTACCGGGCGAGCCTGGAGCTGATCCGCCTCGCCCTCGCCGAGCGCGGATCGCCGTACGCGGGAGCGGTCGCCGCCGTGTGCGCGACGCTGCCGGGCCGGTCCCCGCAGGACCGCCAACAGGCCATGGCGATGGCGGCGGCAGGGCCCCCCGCCGAGTCGGTCGGCCTCGAGCCCTACGACCCGCGGCTGCTGCCGCTGAGCCCGGCGATGACGGGAGGCCGCTGATGAACGTGTTCCTGTGGGGGATCCTCCCCTACATGATGGTGGTCCTCCTCGTCGGGGGCCTGGTCTGGCGGTACCGGTACGACCAGTTCGGCTGGACGACGCGCTCCTCGTCGCTGTACGAGTCGCGCCTGCTGCGCTGGGGGTCGCCGATCTTCCACTTCGGCATCCTCGTCGTCGTCGGCGGTCACGTCATCGGGCTCGTCATCCCCGCCGCCTGGACGGCCGCCGTCGGCATCACCGAGGACATGTACCACGTGGTGGCGCTGGCGCTGGGCACCGTCGCCGGGGTCACGACGATCGCCGGCATCGCGATCCTCATCTACCGGCGCCGCACGACCGGCCCGGTGTTCATGGCCACCACCAAGAACGACAAGTCCATGTACGTCGTGCTCGCCCTGGCCCTCGTCACCGGGCTCGCGACGACCCTCATCGCCGTCTTCAACCCCTCGCACGAGTCGAACTACCGGGAGACGGTCGCCCCCTGGTTCCGCTCCCTGTTCGTCTTCCAGCCGAACATCGAGGCGATGGCGAACGCGCCGCTGGAGTTCCACATCCACACCCTCATGGGGATGGCGCTGTTCATCCTGTGGCCGTTCACCCGCCTGATCCACGCCTTCACCGCGCCGATCCACTACCTGTTCCGCCCGTACATCGTGTACCGCTCCCGCAGCGGACGGCCGACCGCCACCGGCAGCGGGCCCCGGGGATGGGAGCCGGTCGGCACGCGCGACCGCACCTCGGGTCGTCAGCTCGAGAGGCCGAAGACGCGCCGAGAAGCCCGGCGCTGACGCCGCCCGGCTGCGCCGGCGCGGCGCATCCCGCGATAGCGTGGGGTCAACTCGCCGCATCCCGCCCTCCTTCTCAGGTCCGCATGTCCGACGCAGCCGTCACCGCCCCCGCGCCGCCGGGGCCGGTGGTCGTGGTCGGCGCCGGGCGCATGGGCACCGCGCTCGTTGCGCGGCTGCGGGAGGCGGGAGTCAGGGTGCGCGGCTCCGAGCGGCGCGGTGAGACCGCCTCCGACGCCGCGGTCGTGCTGCTCGCGGTGCCCGATGCGGCGATCGCCGACGCGGCCGCCTCCGTCGTGCGCGGACGGCTCGTCGGCCACCTGTCGGGGGCGACCACCCTGGCGCCCCTCACCCCGCACGAGGCGTTCAGCCTGCATCCGCTGATGACCGTCACCGGACCGGAGGCGCGCTTCGAGGGCGTCTCGGCCGCGATCGCCGGCTCGACCCCGCGCGCGCTGGGCGCGGCGCGCGCCATCGCCCAGGCCCTGGGCATGCGGCCCGCCGAGGTCGCCGACGCGGACCGGGCCGCGTACCACGCGGCGGCCTCGATCGCGTCGAACTTCCTGGTGACGCTCGAGCAGACAGCCGCCACGCTCGCCGCAACGGCCGGGATCGGCCGGGAGGCCCTGGTCCCGCTGGTGCGGGCGAGCGTCGAGAACTGGGCCGCCCACGGCGGCCATGCGCTCACCGGCCCCATCGCCCGCGGCGACGAGGCGGTCGTGGCCGCGCAGCGGGAGGCGGTGGCGGAGCGGATGCCCGAGGCCCTCGCCCTGTTCGACGCACTGACGGACGCGACACGCGCGCTCGCGGCCTCCCCGTCCGGAGAGCGCTCGTGAAGGTCGTCCGAACGGTGGCGGCCCTGCGCGATGCCCTGGCCGGAGCGGGGCGCATCGGATTCGTGCCGACCATGGGCGCGCTGCACGAGGGGCACCTCGCCCTGGTGCGCGCCGCGCGCGCCGAGAACGACACCGTCGTTCTGTCGATCTTCGTCAACCCGACGCAGTTCACGGATGGCTCCGACCTCGCCGCCTACCCCCGCGACGAGGAGCGCGACCTCGCCCTCGCCGAGGGCGGCGGCGTCGACGTCGTGTTCGCCCCGGACGCGGCCGAGATGTATCCGACCGGGTTCGCGACGACCGTGCAGGTGGCCGGGCCGATCACCGAGACGCTGGAGGGCGCGCACCGCGGCCGCGCGCACTTCGACGGCGTCGCCACCGTGGTGGCCAAGCTCCTGCTCGCGGTCGCGCCGCATTCCGCGTACTTCGGCGCGAAGGACGCCCAGCAGGTCGTCGTCGTGCGCCGCATGGTGCGCGACCTGGGCATCCCGGTCGAGATCGTCGTGTGCCCCACCGCGCGCGATGCCGACGGGCTCGCGCTGTCGAGCCGCAATGCCCGGCTGAGCGTGGCCGAGCGCGCGCAGGCGGCGGCGATCCCGCGGGTGCTGGAGGAGACGAGGGATGCCGTCGCCCGAGGCGAGCGGGATGCGGTGCTGCTGTGCCACCGCGCACGGGCCGCGCTCGCCGCCGCCGGGCTGGCCGTGGAGTACGTCGCGATCGTCGACCCCGATAGCCTCGATGAGATGGCGCGGCTGTCCGGGAACGCGCTCGCGGTCGTCGCGGTGCGGGCCGGGGATGTGCGCCTCATCGACAACACGATGCTGCCGGCACCGCTCTGAGAGGTCCCGATGAACGCCGAATCCGCCCCCGTCACGATCACCCGCCTGAGGGACATGAAGGCCGCCGGCGAGCAGATCGTCATGGTCACGGCGTACGACTTCCCGTCGGCGCGGGCCGCCGAGCGTGCCGGGGTCGACATGGTGCTCGTGGGCGACTCGGCGGCGCAGGTGGTGCTCGGCTACTCCTCGACCGTGCCGGTGTCGACCGAGGAGATGCTGACGCTCGCCGCGGCGGTGCGCCGCGGAACGCGGCGGGCATTCGTGGTGTGCGACGTGCCGTTCGGATCGACCGAGGTCTCCGACGAGCAGGCCGTCGCCACCGCGCTGCGGTTCGCGAAGGAGGCCGGCGCGGACGCCGTCAAGCTCGAGGGTGCCTCGGCGGCGCGGCTCAGCCGCATCCGCGCGGTGGTCGCGGCCGGGGTGCCGGTGGTCGGGCACGTGGGTCTGACGCCGCAGACGGCCGGGGCGCTGGGGGGGATGCGCGCCCAGGGGCGGACCGGGGAGTCTGCCGCCCGCTTCGTGCGCGATGCCCTCGCCGTGCAGGAGGCCGGGGCGTTCGCCGTGGTCGTCGAGGCGGTGCCCGCCGAGGTCGTCGCGGTGGTGCGTCCCGCGCTGCAGATCCCCGTGATCGGCATCGGCGCCGGCCCCGCCGACGGACAGGTGCTCGTGTTCCACGACGTCGTCGGGATCACCGAGGGCCGTCTCGCAGCCTTCGTGAAGACGTACGGGGCCGTCGGCGATGCCACGGCCGACGGCGTCGCGGCATATGCCGCAGAGGTGCGCTCCGGCGCGTTCCCCGCCCCGGAGCACGGCTACCCGGCCCGGCCCGAGGCGGTCGCCGCCGCGCGCAGCGAGCTCGAGCGCCTGACCTGAGTCGGGGCACCCGCTCGCCGTGGCCCGAGGCCCCGGGCTTCACGCCACGGCGGTCGTGGTCATGACGACGGTGCGCGCCCCGTCGGCATCGGTCACCTCGAAGGCGACGGCGACCCGGCCCAGCGCACCGAGCCGGTCGACGTGGGTGCCACCGCACGGGATGCGCGCCTCGCCGTCCGGCAGCGCGCACACCCACGCGCGACGCGCGCCGAGTCCGGGCTCTGGGCTCTCGACCCGCACCGCAGCGTCGGTGGCGACCCAGGCCGCCAGCTGCGTGTTCACCACGTCGGCCACCGCCGCCACATCGTCGAAGGCGGCCGGCGGAAAGCCCTTCTTGCGCAAGGACTTGCCGATCCGGTACGTGTCGCGCGCGCCGTGCTCGAGGATCTCGGAGCGTACGATCGCGAGCTGATCGAACGCCGGCGCGCCCAGCGAGTCGGTCGGTGCGGTCTTCGTCCAGGAGTCCGCGAGCGCACGGTCCAGGGCGAGGGATGCCAGGTGGCACGCCGTGTGCCCGGCCGACAGCGCCTCGCGGTGCCCGGCGTCGACCTCCACCGTGACCGCGTCGCCGGCGCGCACCGGCGCGTCCGGTGCCACCAGGTGGACCACCACGAACGCCCAGCCCGGGGTGCCCGTGCGCACCGGGACGTGGCCGCCGATGTGCAGCCTCTCGCCGTCCGTCGCCCCGACCTGGGCGCCGACGATGTCGACGCCGGTCCCGTCGGCGAGGATCAGCCGGCCGCGGTCGGCCGGCTGATCCGGCCAGTGTGCGTCCACGGGGTGGAACGCGGTGCGATCGAGCAGCACAGCGAGCGCCCCGTCGACCTGCTCGGCGTGCAGCACGACGGCAGGCGACGACGTGGCACCGGATGGGTATTCGACGATCGTGTCGGCGGTGGGCAGAGGCATCCCTCCACGCTAGCCCCCGCACGCGACTTTACTTAGCAAGGCTAATGAGCTATGCTAACTATCCGTATGTCGCACTCTGAAGCACCCCCCACGACCGCGGCTGCGACCCTCATCCACGAACTCGGGCACAGCATCTCGGCCGAGGCGTCCAACCTCCGCATGGCGACCTTCCGCCTCGCCCGGCGGCTGCGCGCACAGCGCGCCGTCGACTCGATGAGCGACGGCCAGTTCGCCGTGCTCGCCGCACTCAAGGTCCACGGGCCGCACACCCTCGGCGAGCTCGCCGAGCGCGAGCGGGTGACCGCGCCGTCGATGAACCGCACGGTGAACTGCCTCGAGGAGTCGGGCTGGCTCACCCGCACCCCCGACGACGCCGACCGCCGCAAGGTCAACATCGACCTCACGCCCGAGGGGCTCGAGATCGTCGACGAGACGGTGCGCCGCCGGGACGCCTGGCTCGAGGACGCGCTCGCGTCGTTGAGCGATGAAGATCGCGACATCCTGCAGCAGGCCGCCGAGCTCATGCGGGCGGTGGCCGACTCGTGAACAGCATGTTCCGGTCGCTGTCGCTGTTCAATTTCCGCATCTGGATCGTCGGCGCCCTCGTCTCCAACATCGGCGGCTGGATGCAGGCGACCGCCCAGGACTGGGTGGTGCTCACCGAGCTGACCGACAACGACGCCACCGCCATGGGCGTCACGATGGCCCTGCAGTTCGGGCCTCCCCTGCTGCTGGTGAGCATCTCGGGCTGGATGGCCGACCGGTTCGACCGGCGCAAGCTGCTCATCGTGACCCAGAGCACGCTCATGCTGCTGGCGGTCGCGGTCGGCGTCCTGCTGCTGACCGGTGTGATGACGCTGCCGCTCATGTGGGCCTTCGCCCTGGGCTTCGGCATCGCGAACGCCTTCGACGCGCCCGCCCGCCAGGCGTTCGTCTCGGACGTCGTGGCGCGCGAGAACGCGTCGAATGCCGTAGCCCTCAACGCCGCATCGTTCAACATGGCGCGCCTGATCGGCCCGGCGGCCGGCGGCATCCTGATCGTCCTGGTCGGCACCGGCTGGGTCTTCATCATCAACGCGGCCACCTTCCTCGCGATGCTCGTCGCGCTGGCGCTCATCCGCGTGCACGAGCTCGTGCCGCACGTGAGGGCGCCCGGCGCCGGGCGACTGGCCGACGGATTCCGCTACGTCGCCCGACGCCGCGATCTGCTCGTCACCTTCGTGATGGTGTTCCTCGTCGGCGCGTTCGGCATGAACTTCCCGATCTTCGCCTCGACCATGGCGCTGGAGTTCGGACAGGACGCCGACGGCTACGGGCTGCTGAGCTCGGTGCTCGCCATCGGATCGCTCGTGGGGGCCCTCATGGCCGCCCGCCGCGACCGCGCCCGCATCCGCGTCATCATCCTGTCCACCGGCGGCTTCGGGCTCGCCCTCGGGGTCGCATCGTTCATGCCGCTGTACGCGCTGTACGCGGCCGTGCTCGTGTTCGTCGGGTTCTCGACCGTGTCGATGCTGACCACCGCCAACGGATACGTGCAGACCACGACCGACCCCGCGCTGCGCGGCCGGGTGCTGGCCCTCTATATGGCGGTCATCATGGGCAGCACCCCCATCGGCGCGCCGATCGCGGGATGGGTCGCGCAGACGTTCGGCCCGCGTGCGGCGATGCAGCTGGGGGCGATCGCGGGGCTGGTCGCCTGCGCCATCGGTCTCGCCTGGCTGCTGGCCTCGGGCCGCGTGCGCCGTCACGAGACGAAGCGGTTCCGCGTCACGATCGATGAGACGGTGCCGATCCGCGTGGTGCAGCCGGCGCCCGAGGAGTTCAGCGACGAGGTCGCATCGACCACGCCCATCCCGCTGCCGACGAAGACGGACGTCACCCGCACGACGTCACACGCCTGACGCGTCCGCCCGCCTCTGCGAGACTCGGCTCATGCCGAATGCGCTGACCGACCTGCTCGGAATCTCCGCGCCCATCGTGCTGGGCCCGTTCGGGGGCATGTCGTCCGTCGCCCTCACCGCGGCAGTGAGCGAGGCGGGCGGGCTCGGCTCGTACGGGCTGTACGGATACCCTCCCGAGCGCATCGCCGAGATCGCCGCGCAGCTGCGGGCGGCGACCGACCGCCCCTTCGCGGTGAACCTGTGGGTGCCGGTCGGCGACGAGGTCGGTCCCGACGAGGTCGATCTCACGGCCGCGCTGGAGATCGTCGCCCCTCTGTACGCCGAGCTCGGACTCGCCCTCCCCACGAGCGAACCGCCGGCGGCCCACCCGGCGGCGGACTTCGGCGCACAGCTTCAGGCCGTGCTCGACGCGAGCCCGGCGGTGGCGAGCTTCGTGTACGGGATGCCGGATACAGCGGCGATCCGCGCCGCCCACGATCGCGGCATCCGCGTCGTCGGCACCGCGACCACGGTCGCCGAAGCCGTGCGGATCGCCGAGGCCGGGGCGGATGCCGTCGTGGCCACCGGATTCGAAGCGGGTGGCCACCGGGTGTCGTTCGACCGGCCGGCGGAGGATTCGCTCATCGGCGGCCTCGCCCTGATCCCCCAGGTCGCCGATGCGGTCGGGATCCCGGTGATCGCGGCGGGCGGCATCGCCGACCGCCGCGGCGTGGCGGCCGCCTTCGCGCTCGGCGCGAGCGGTGTGCAGGTGGGCACGGCGTTCCTGCGCACCCGGCAGTCTGCGGCCACCGACGCGCACCGCACCGCCATCGACGGGGTGCGCGACACGGGCACCGTGCTCACCCGGGCCGTCACGGGGCGGCTGGCCCGCGGCATCCCGAACCGTCTCGTCCGGCTCGTGGAGGAGGCCCGTCTCGCGCTGCCCTTCCCCGCGCAGGGGTGGCTGCTCGGCCCGGTCCGCGGCGAGGCGCTGCGCCGCGGCCTGGGCGACCTGCAGTCGCTGTGGGCGGGTCAGTCGGCGCCGCTGTCCCGGCGCGACGACGTCGGCGCGGTGTTCGCCGAGCTCGCCGCCGGCGTCCCGCGCGCCCCCGAAGGCTGATCCGGGCGACCCAGCGGCCGGCGGCCGGCACCGCTCACGCTTCGCGGGTGATGGTCACCTGCACGTGGAGCACCGAGTCGGCCGGGCCGGCGTACACGCCGCGCAGCGGCGGGACGTCGTTGTAGTCCCGGCCACGACCCACCAGCACGTGCCGGTCGCCGATGGCGGCGCCGTTGGTGGGGTCGAAGCCCTGCCAGTCGCCGGTGAACCATTCCACCCACGCGTGCGACTCGCCGACGGCGGGCCGGCCGATCTCGGGGTCGGGCACCGGATGCAGGTACCCCGACACATAGCGGGCCGGGATGCCGACGGCGCGCAGCGCGCCGATGGTGATGTGCGCGATGTCCTGGCAGACGCCCTTGCGCTCGTGCCAGGCCTCGCCCGCCGTGGAATGCACCTGGGTCGCACCGACCTCGTACTCGACGGCGTCGCCGATCGTCGCGGCGATCTCGTGCGCGGCCCGGCCGGGGTCGCGGTGGCGCGCCGCGATCGTGCGCGCCAGCTCGGCGACCTCCGGGTGCGGCTCGGTCCGTGCGGTCTGGGTCAGCTGCTCGGCGGTGGCGACGGCGCGACCGGTCGCTGCGGCCAGGCGCGCCCAGCTCGTCTCGGGGTGCTCGGCGGGCCGGGCGCGCACCTCGACGAGGCTGCGTGCGGTGATGTCGAGCCGGCGGTGCGGGGCGAGCACGTCGAACGAGCTCACCCGCGTGCCGAAGTAGTCGATGTAGGAGTTCACCGATGTCGACGGCTCGATCTCCAGTGCGGAGTTGAGCAGGAACTGGTGCGCGCTCGTGATGGGAAGCATGCGCGCCTCGTTGTACGACGCCGACACCTCGCCCTCGTATTCGAAGCCGGTGGCGTGCTCGATGCGCAGCCGCTTCATGCGGGCCGCTCCTGCCTGTGTGCGCGCCGGTGTCGAGCCGGTCGAACCGTCATGAGAGC
The DNA here is from genome assembly GCF_044508325.1 of Microbacterium sp. Classification (GTDB taxonomy): domain Bacteria; phylum Actinomycetota; class Actinomycetes; order Actinomycetales; family Microbacteriaceae; genus Microbacterium. The sequence continues at coordinate 73,127 of NZ_JBIQHX010000011.1, forward strand.
TCTCCGATCCAGTGGATGTCGGCCTGTGTCGGGAAGAACCGCTGGCGGATCGCCTCGGAGGCCTCACGGGTGACCTGCTGCACGCGGTCCATGTGCTCGGGCAGCTCGCGCAGGATCTCGGCGAGGGGCAGGTACTCCAGCTCGTTGCGGATGCGCCCCAGCGCCCGCAGCACCTGATTCGAGTGACCCACCCGATCCGCGCGCGGATCGATCGCGCTCATGCACTCCTCCGCGCTGGTGACCGAGTACACGATCGAGCGCGGGAACAGCCGGTCGAGCAGCAGGAATTCGGCGGCGTTGCCCGCGCTGGGCGTGCCGCGATAGGCGCGCAGGTAGGCCTCGTAGGCACCGCAGGAGCGCAGGATGGTGGTCCAGGACGGTCCGGATGCCTCGGTCAGCGACCGCGTCGCGAGCATCCGCGCGGTCATGTCGGCACGCTCGATGCTGCGCCCCAGCGTGAAGAACTGCCACGCCTCGTCGCGGCTCGACGTGGTCTCCACCACCCCCAGCGCGAGCGCCGCCCGCTCGCGCACCCACTGGAAGAACTCGTGCACCTTCGCATCGTTGATGCGCCGCGGCATCCGCGCACTCGTGGTGTTCAGGCACTCCCACAGCTCGGTGCCGACCACCTCGCGGGCCCGGCGCGCGTTCTCGCGCGCCGCGTGCAGCGCGTAGGCGATGCTGGACGGGTTGGCGCGGTCCACCGCCAGTCGGGAGAGCACCTCACCCCGGTTCACGACTTCGCCGCGCTCGGGCGGCAGCGACCCCATCACCGCGATGAGCGAGCGGCAGGCCGTGTTCTCGTCCACCCAGGGATCCTCGAGCAGCAGCTGCAGGTGCACATCGAGGATGCGGGCCGTGCCGTCGGAGCGCTCGATGTAGCGGCCGATCCAGAACAGGGACTCGGCGATGCGGCTCAGCATGCCGGATCGCCTCTTCCGGTTCCTGAGCCGCGCCCACCGCGCCCGCCTCTTCCGGTTCCTGAGCCGCGCCCACCGCGCCCGTCTCTTCCGGTTCCTGAGCCGCGCCCACCGCGCCCGCCTCTTCCGGTTCCTGAGCC
>NZ_JBIQHX010000011.1:74286-102191 GCF_044508325.1 Microbacterium sp.
GCCGCGCCCACCGCGCCCGCCTCTTCCGGTTCCTGAGCCGCGCCCACCGGGCGCGTGTCGAAGGGCCTGCTGCTGCTGTTCCTGCTGCTCGCTCACGACCGGCCCCAGGTCCTGCGGCGAGTGCACCTGCTCGGGCTGGTCGTCGTAGATGATCGGGATCGCTTCGGTGACGGTGGCGGCCTCGTCGCCGACCAGGGCGGCCCCCTGGCCGTACTCGACCTGGGCGGGCGCCGACCCGCCGACCACCCAGGTGTCCTTCGAGCCGCCGCCCTGGCTGGAGTTGACGACGAGCTGCCCCTCGGGAAGGGCGACACGGGTCAGGCCGCCCGGCAGCACCCAGATGCCGTCCCCGTCGTTCACCGCGAACGGCCGCAGGTCTGCGTGCCGCGGCCGCAGGCCGTCCTCGACCAGGGTCGGGATGGTCGACAGCATCACCACCGGCTGGGCGATCCAGCCGCGGGGATCGGCGCGCAGACGCGCGCGGAGCTGGTCCAGCTCGGCGCGCGAGGCATCCGGCCCCACCACGAGCCCTTTGCCGCCCGAGCCGTCCACGGGCTTGACCACGAGCTCGTCGAGCCGGTCGAGCACCTCTTCCAGCGACCCGGGATCCTCCAGGCGCCACGTGTCGACGTTCTTGAGGATGGGCTCTTCGGCGAGGTAGTAGCGGATGAGGTCGGGCACGTACGTGTACAGCAGCTTGTCGTCGGCGACGCCGTTGCCGACCGCGTTGGCGATCGTCACGTTCCCCAGCCGCGCCGCCAGCAGCAGCCCGGGCGCGCCGAGCATCGAGTCGGGGCGGAACTGGAGCGGATCCAGGAAGTCGTCGTCGACGCGGCGGTAGATGACATCCACCCGCTCGGGTCCGCGCGTGGTGCGCATGAACACCTTGCCGCCCGTGCAGATCAGGTCGCGACCCTCCACGAGCTCGACGCCCATGAGCCTGGCCAGCAGCGTGTGCTCGAAGTACGCCGAGTTGTACACCCCGGGCGTGAGCACGACCACGTTGGGGTCGTCGATGCCCGCGGGGGCGGAGGCCCGCAGCGCCGCGAGCAGCTTGTTGGGGTAGTCGCCGACCGGGCGCACGCGCATCGAGACGAACAGCTCCGGCAGGGTCTGCGCCATGACCCGCCGGTTGGAGATCACGTAGCTGACGCCGGAGGGCACCCGCACGTTGTCCTCGAGCACGCGCATCTCGCCGCGCTCGTCGCGGATGAGATCGATCCCCGACACGTGGATGCGGACGCCGTTCGCGCTGCGGATGCCCGCCGCCTGACGGTAGAAGTACTGCGACGAGGCGATCAGGGCCGCCGGCAGCACATCGTCGCGCACGCAGTGCTGGTAGCCGTACGCATCGTCCAGGAACGCCTCCAGCGCCCGCACGCGCTGCTGCACGCCCGCCTCGATGTGCGACCACTCGTCGTAGGCGATGATGCGGGGCACGGCGTCGAGGGGGAACGGGCGCTCCTCGCCGGCGAAGTCGAAGGTGACGCCCTGGGCGAGATAGGAGCTCTCCAGCGAAGCGGTGCGGCCGCGCAGCTCCTCCTGCGTCATCCGGGCGAGCGCCCCGTAGAGCTCGCGGTACGCCGCGCGCGAGGGCGCCGCACCTCCCGGGTGCTCGGGTGCGCCGAACATCTCGTCGAAGGCGGGGCTGCCTGCGGGCGTCTTGCGCGGCGCCAGTGTGGACCCGTACCCGTCGAAGAGGTCGCCCATAGGACGACAATAGTGTGCGCCCCTGCGGCGGACGTACGCTGTTCACGTGACGGATGCACCGCACGCTCCGCGCGGCTCCGCACTCGCCGCGGCGACGGCCGGAGCGGCCTCGGTCGCGCTCGGCGCCGGGGCCGGCGAACTCGCGGCCGGGGTGCTCGCACCCGCCGCGAGCCCGTTCGCCGTGGTCGGCGCGGCGCTGATCGACCTGGCTCCGACGTGGGCGAAGGACACCGCGATCGCCCTGTTCGGCACCGCCGACAAGGTCGCGCTGCTGGGCGGCATCCTGCTCGTGGCGATCGCGCTCGGCGCTGTCGCGGGCCTTCTCGACGCGCGATGGCCGCCGTGGGGGCGCGTGCTCGTGCTGGTCCTCGCGGCCGCGGGGGTGGTCGCCGCGCTCACGCGCAGCGACGCGGGGGCGCTGTCGTGGGTGCCCTCGGCCGTCGCCGGCGTCGGCGCCGCGCTCGCGCTGTGGGCGCTGGGGCGGCCGCTGCGAGCGCGGGAGTCGCCGCCTCCCTCGCCCGGGGATGCCGGCGCCATCGACCGCCGCCGCTTCTTCGCCTGGGCAGGGGGTGCGGCCGCGATCGGCGTGCTCGCCGCGATCGGCGGCACGGCGCTGCGTGCCGGGACCCAGGTCTCAGCGGCCGTCCGCCGCGCCCTGCGCCTGCCCGCCCCGGCGGTGACGGCCGCGCCGATTCCGGCGGGCGCCGAGCTCGGGGTGCTCGGACTCGCGCCGGTGGTGACCCCGGCCGAGCACTTCTACCGCATCGACACGGCCCTGATCGTGCCCGACATCGACCCGGCGGACTGGTCGCTGCGCATCCACGGGCTCGTCGACCGTGAGGTCGTGATCACGTGGGACGAGCTGCTCGCCCTCCCGCTCGAGGAGAGCTGGACCACGCTCGTGTGCGTGTCGAACCCGGTCGGCGGCGATCTCATCGGCAACGCGAAGTGGCTCGGGCATCCGATCCGGCACCTCCTCGAGCGGGCCGGACCCCGCCCGAGCGCCGACATGGTGCTCTCCCGCTCCCACGACGGGTTCACGGCGAGCACTCCGCTCGAGGTGCTGACCGATCCGCAGCGCGGCGCCCTGCTCGCGGTGGGCATGAACGACGCGCCGCTGCCGCCCGAGCACGGGTTCCCCGTGCGCATGGTGGTGCCGGGCCTGTACGGCTACGTGTCGGCGACGAAGTGGGTCACCGAGCTGCAGGTGACCCGGTTCGACCGGGCGACGGCGTACTGGACCGAACGCGGCTGGTCGGCGCAGGGACCGGTCAAGCTGCAGTCGCGCATCGACGTGCCGCGCCGCGGACAGGGTCTGAGCCCCGGCGAGGTCGTCATCGCCGGGGTCGCCTGGGAGCCGCACGTGGGCATCTCGAAGGTCGAAGTGCAGGTCGACGGCGGCCCGTGGCGCGAGGCGGAGCTCGCCGTCGCGATCTCGGACGACACCTGGGTGCAGTGGAGCATCCCGTGGACCGCCGAGCGGGGCGATCACGCGATCCGCTGCCGTGCCACCAACGCCCGCGGCGAGCGCCAGACCGAGGTCGACTCGTGGCCGGCGCCCGATGGGGCGACCGGCTGGCAGCAGCTCAACATCACCGTCGCCTGAACCGCACCCGGTTCGCGGTGCACCGCCCGGGGATCAGCGTGAGAATGATGCGGCGTAGTCGGCGTACGGCACCTGCCCGGGGTTCGGGTCGCCGGCTGTCGCCTCGAGCGCCTGCACCACGTCCTGCGGGATCGGCGTCCACCAGGCCGGCATCTTCGCAGCCACGGCGGGGTTCAGGACGTAGACGAGGATGAAGTTGACGATCCAGATCGAGGGGGCCATCGACATCCCCACCGTCGCCTGCCGGCCGCGCTTGTCGTTGGGGACCAGCTGCACGGGCGCACTGGTCTGCTGGGACAGCAGTCCGGCGATGAGCTCCCCCGGATAGGCGGAGTCCTCGTAGATCATGGCGAGGGAGTCCTCGCATCCGTTGTGCCGGCACCACGTGGCCAGGTACCCGGTCACCGGTTCGAGGACGGGGTTGACCTGCTTGGTGGGCGCGGCGTCGTTGGCAAGGCTCATCAGCATGCCGTCTTCGTTGACGAAGAGCCCGTAGCTGCCCAGCACCGTGGGCGTCCAGACACCGTCGACCTTGGAGAGCAGGGGGTTTCCGGTGGTGTTCGTGAAGATCCGCACGCTCTCGTCGATCAGCTTCGCCCAGTGCGGGTCGCCGCCGATCCCGCCGCCGGTGATGAACTCGACGTACTGCTTCTCGGTGAAGACGCGCTTCTTGTCCAGCCCCAGCTTGCGGGCGATCTGGTCGGCCTGCGCCTGCCCCAGGGGGCGGTTGACCTGCTGCCGGCTCGGAGCCGCTGTGGGCGCCCACTTCTCGAAGGCGGGCGTTCCGGCGTAGGGCTGGTCGAAGCCGGTGTCCGGTCCGGCCGCCGTCGCCGGCGTGGCCGCGAACACGAGGACGAGCCCCACGGCGATTCCCGTGACCGCCGCGACCGCGCGGGTCGTGAAAGGAGCTCTGCGTGCCGAAAGGGGTCGCGTCATGGGTGTGTTCTCCGCCCGCTCGAGATCGTCTGGGCGGAGGTCGCCCGGATCGTGCTGGGCCGAGTATCGTGGGCGCGTCCGATCCCCGTCAAGCGCTGGTATATCGGTCGGTGCGTCCGGCGGCGGGGGCGCGCCTCGGGGGCTCAGCCCTCGAGGACGACCGTGAGCTGCTCGATCGCCCAGTCCAGCTCGGTGGCGCGGATGACCAGCGGGGGCGCGATGCGGATGGTCTGCCCGCGCGTCTCCTTGACGAGCACGCCGCGGGCGAGCATCCGCTCGGCCACGTCGCGACCGGTGCCGACCGACGGATCGATGTCGATGCCGGCCCACAGGCCCGCCGTGCGCACGGCGGTGACGCCGTGACCGACGAGGGCGCCGAGCCGCTCGGCGAGGTGCTCGCCGAGGGCGGCGGCGCGTGTCTGGAATTCCCCGGTCGAGAGCATCTCGACGACGCGCAGTCCGACGGCGCTCGCCAGCGGGTTGCCGCCGAAGGTCGAGCCGTGCTCGCCGGGCCCGATCACCCCGAGGACCTCGGCGTCGGCCACCACCGCCGAGACGGGAAGGATGCCGCCGCCCAGCGCCTTGCCGAGCAGATAGATGTCGGGGACGACCTCCTCGCGGTCGCAGGCGAAGGTGGTGCCCACGCGGCCCAGGCCGGACTGGATCTCGTCGGCGACGAACAGCACGTCGTGCCGGTCGCACAGCTCCCGGACGGCCCGCAGGTAGCCCTCGGGCGGCACGATGACGCCGGCCTCGCCCTGGATGGGCTCGATGAGCACCGCCGCGGTGTCGGGCGTGATGGCGGCTTCGATCGCCGCGGCGTCGCCGAAGGGCACGGCGACGAAGCCCGGTCCGTAGGGCCCGAAATCGTCGCGCGAGGCCGCGTCGTCGCTGAATCCGACGATGGTGGTCGTGCGGCCGTGGAAGTTCTCATGGGCGACGATGATCTGCGCCTGGTCCCGCGCGACGCCCTTGACCCGATAGGCCCACGCCCGCGCGACCTTGATGCCGGTCTCCACCGCCTCGGCGCCGGTGTTCATCGGCAGCACGAGGTCCTTCCCGCACAGCTGGGCGAGCGCCGCGGCGAAGTCGCCGAGACGGTCGTTGTGGTAGGCGCGGCTGGTGAGCGTGAGGCGCCCGAGCTGCTCGGTGACCGCCGCCATGAGGGCGGGATGCCGGTGGCCGAAGTTCAGCGCGGAGTACGCGGCGAGCAGGTCCAGGTAGCGCTTGCCCTCGACATCGGTCACCCAGGCGCCCTCGCCGCGGGCGATCACGACCGGCAGCGGGTGGTAGTTCTGCGCCACATGCGTCTCGTCGATGCCGGGCACCGCCGCGCCGCGGATGATCCGCACGGCAGCGGTGTCGGCGGCCGCGGTGCTCACGCGCGTCCTCGCAGCTCGAGCGTGCAGCATTTGATCCCGCCGCCGCCGAGCAGCAGCTCGGAGAGGTCGACGAGCACGGGGTTGTAGCCGCGTTCGCGCAGCTGCGCCTCGAAGCCCTTCGCCCGCGGGGAGATCACGACGTTGCGGCCGTCGCTGGAGGAGTTGAGGCCGAAGACGGCGCCGTCTTCATCCGAGACCCGGATCGCGTCGGGGTAGCGCTCAGCCAGCAGCGACTGCGAACGCTCGTCGAAGGCGTGCGGGAGGTAGGCGATGTTGGCGCGCTCGACGCCGCCGGGCCCTTCGACCGGGTCGAGGACGGCCAGCGCGGTGTCGAGGTGGTAGAAGCGCGGGTCGACGAGCGTGAGCGAGACGACCTCCTTGCCGAAGACCTCGTTCAGCTCGCGGTGGCTCTCGTCGGTGGAGCGGAAGCCGGTGCCGGCGAGGATCACATCGCCGACGAGCAGGAAGTCGCCTTCGCCCTCATTGACGGCGACGGGCTCGACGACCTCGAATCCGGCGCTGCGGAACCAGTCCATGAAGGCAGGTCCCTCGGGCACGCGCTCCTGGTAGCGGAACTTCGCCCCGTAGGCGACGCCGTCGATGACGAAGCCGCCGTTGGCGGTGTAGACCATGTCGGGCAGGCCCGGGATCGGGTCGATGAGCTCGACCTCGTGCCCGAGCGCCAGGTAGGTGTCGTACAGGCTCTGCCACTGCCGCACCGCGAGCGCCGTGTCGGTCGGGTTCGCCGGCTCCATCCACGGGTTGATCGTGTAGCTCACCGTGAAGTGCTCGGGGCGGCACATGAGGTAGCGGCGCACCTGCTGGATGCGTCCCCCGGTGCCGCCGGCCCCGGTCGAAGGCTGTGCGGTCATGGTCTCGGACTGCGCGGGCAATTTCGCTCCTTGTGGGATTCGGCGGACTGCGTCCTCAGGCCCGGCGGCCTTCGAAGCTCGCGGAGCTCGGGGGAAGGGGCGGGCACGCCGCACACCATTGTCGCACGCCGCGCACGCCCCGACCTGGCAGCCACCCGCGAGTGGGCGGATGTGCGCTGATCCGGATGGGTGGATCGACCGGTCAGGGAGCCCGCACGACGACCTTCCCCACGGTGTGCCCCGCCGCGACGTGGGCGAGCGCGGCATCCGCCTCATCGAACCCGAAGGTTCGCTCGATCACGGGCCGCAGGCGGCCGTCGGCGGTGAGCGCGACCAGTTCGCGCAGTACGTCGGGCTTGGCCGCCGCGGCGAGCATGCGGACCGGTCGCTTCGACCCGATCGACAGCAGCGCGGCGCGCAGGAGCCGCCCGATCGGTCCGAGCAGGCGGCCGCCCTCGCCCGACACCATCACGACGGTGCCGCCCTCGTGAACCAGCCGCTGCAGGTCGCGCAGCGGGGCTGTGCCGGCGATGTCGATCACGACGTCGAACGACCCGGCGGGAAGGCCCGCCGGGGCGACGACGCGATAGTCGAACGTGCGCGAGGCCCCGAGGTCCGCGACCAGTTCGCGATTGCGCTCGCCGCACAGCGCCCACACGTCGGCGCCGCGCAGCCTCGCGAGCTGCACCGAGAAGGTCCCGACCCCGCCCGAGGCCCCGATCACCAGCACACGGTGACCGGAGGCCACTCTCCCGAGCTCCAGCGCCTGCCACGCCGTGCCTCCGGCGATCGGCAGGGCGGCCGCGCGCTCGGGGTCGAGGCCCGCGGCCACCGGCACCAGACGGGATGCCGGTGCCACTGCGTACGGCGCGAGCCCGCCGCCGCCGGGAAGCTCCGCGACGACGCGGTCGCCGACCGCGACCGCGGTCACCGCCTCGCCCAGCGCGACGACGGTGCCCGCGACATCCATTCCCCGGATCGGCCGGCGCGGCCGCCGCAGTCCGAACGCGGCGCGCACAAGCAGCGGCTCGCCCCGCATGACGCGGATGTCGGCGTTGTTCAGGCCCGTCGCCTGCACGCGCAGGAGCACTTCGCCACGGCCGGGCGCGGGCACCGGCGCCTCCTCGCGCGCGACGGTGCCGACCTCGCCGTAGCGGTGCTGGCGCCAGGCGGGCATGGTGTCGGTGACCACGGTCATCTCGTGCTCCTCAGCTCTCCTCGACGGGGTAGTCGAACAGGTCGTCGAGCCCGACGCCGAAGGCGCGGGCCAGCTGGAACGCCAGCTCGAGCGTGGGCGAGTACCGTCCCTGCTCGATCGCGATGAGGGTCTGACGGGTGACGCCGACCTGCCGGGCGAGCTCGGCCTGGGTCATCCCGGCCGACTCCCGGACCGCGCGGATCGTGTTGGTGACCTTCGTGGGCTTGACCATCAGGCGAGTCCGCGGCGGTAGGCGACGACGCTTGCGATGCCGCCGATGATCGACGAGGCGGCGAACCCGAAGAACATGCAGTTGGCGATCCAGAACCAGTCCGCCTCGAAGGCGCACAGCACGATGACGCCGAGCCCGGCGATCACGAGGAAGGCCTGGCCGACGCGGATGGACATGCGGGCGATGTCGCGGTCGCGCTGATCTGTGCGCCCCACGCCGTCGGGATCGCGGGCGCCTGCGATCAGGCCCCACACGATGCTGAGGACGATGGCCGCGACGATGCCGCCGCCGATCGTCCAGAGCATGATCGGAACCCAGTCGACCTCGGTGAGCGGCCTGCCACCGGCCTGCTGCAGCACGACGACGATGTAGACGATCATCCCGATCACGCTGACGATGAGACTCGCCCAGATGTTGCGCTCTTCGTAGACCATGGGAACTCCCGATGTAAAGAATCCTTGACATCTCGACGGTATCGGCGCGGAATCAGGATGTCAAGAATTCTTTACACGGCAATTCCTCGCGTCATGTGGTTTACGATGCTCCGACCACACCAGTCGGGTCACGCCCTCGCCCGCTCGTCCCTCGGAGCCCCTCATGCGCAAGCGCTGGATCGCGCTCATCGTCGTCGCTGCCGTCCTTCTCGTCGCCGTCATCGGCGTGTACTGGGCCGGCCGCAGCCTGTTCCACATGCCCACCGCGAAGGGCGTCGACTCCGTCATCGGCGAGCTGGGCGGCAAGCGCGTGCTCGGCGTGTTCGCGCACCCCGACGATGAGCAGACCGTCAACGGGCTGTTCTGGCGCGCGAAGCAGCAGGATGGCGCCTACACCGCCATGATCACGGCCACCGCCGGCGAGGCGGGCCACCAGGTTCCGGTCGTCGCACGACAGCAGGATCTGGGAATCGTGCGCACCGCCGAGGCGCTCAAGAACAGCTTCAACCTGGGTGTCGACGAGCACGAGGTGTGGGACTACCCCGACGGCGGCGTGCCCGACGCCGACGAGCAGGAGATCGTCGACAGACTCGTCGCAGCCATGAAGCGCACCCGTCCCGATGTCGTGGTGGGGTTCTGGCCTGCGTCCGGCGCGACCGGCCACAAGGATCACATGCAGATGGGCCATCTGACTGAGCGGGCGATCGCCCAGCTCGCCCGCGACGGGGGCGCCTACACGGGTCCGGGCCACCTCGTCTACACGATCAGTCCCACCCCGGCGCTGTCGATGTTCGGCGGCGAGCAGGGCAGGCTCGTGGTCGAGAACCAGCCCGACCCCGAGTACGCGATGTCCGCCGAGACCGGCAAGAAGCTCGAGGGCTGGAGGATCCACGCCTCGCAGGAGGACTACCTGCAGTCGGCGTATTCGCTGCCCGCGTGGCTGGTCTACCTGCTGTGGGATCAGGAGTTCTACCACGTGCGCGATCTGGCGGCCGACCCTCTCCGCTGAGCAGTCAGCCGACCTTCAGATCACGCCCTCGCTCCAGGGGTCGGGGTTGCCGAAGCGGTGCGCGGTGATCGCGATCGCCTGCTCGTGCAGGAACGGCAGCAGCTCGATGCGCCCGGCGGTGGTCACCTCGTTGTCGTAGATCGCGAGATCGGGGTCGCCGCCGACGGCCTCGGCGAGGGCGCGATGCAGCGGCGCGACCGACTCGGGCGGTCCCACGAGGCGCGCGCGCGGAGGGCGGGATGCCTCGCCCTCGCCGTCGCGGACAGACATCCGCTCGATCCATTCCTGGTCGCTCTCGACCCACACCGGCACGTCGCCGTCCGCCAGCAGCCGCCGGACGGCGGGCGGAAGCCCCACGGGCGAGCTCACCGAGAACGACGAACCGGCCCGGACGCCCGCGATGATCACGCGCAGCAGCGCCTGCCAGCTGGCGTCACCGGTGGCCCGCACCGCGACCGGCAGCGGCCGGTAGCGGAAGAGGTTGCGCTCCACCCCGAGGGCGGAGACGTCCTTGACCTGCCCGAACTCGCGCCCCCACGCAAGGGCGTCGGCGAGTGCGGCGCGGCGCACCCATTCGAACTCCTCGAATCCGAGCGAGGGCTGCGCCGCCTCGATGAGCGTCGTGATGCGGCTGTCGAGTCCGCGCAGGTGCAGCGTCGACGACGCCGTGCCGCCGGTGGCGCGCCACGACCCCAGGCCGATGAGGTAGTTGGGTCCGCCGGCCTTCGCGCCGGGGCCCACCGACGACCGCTTCCAGCCGCCGAAGGGCTGCCGCTGCACGATCGCGCCCGTGATGCCGCGGTTGACGTAGAGGTTCCCGGCCTGCACGCCGTCCAGCCACTGGGCAAGGTCGTCCGGGTTCTGCGTGTACAGGCCGGCGGTGAGTCCGTACGCCACGGCGTTCTGCAGCTCGATCGCGCGCTCGAGCGACGGCGCGGTCATGATGCCGAGCACCGGCCCGAAGAACTCCTCGCGGTGGAAGCGGGATCCCGGCTGCACGCCGGTGCGGATGCCGGGGGTCCACAGCCGACCCTCGGTCTCGGGGTCCGGGGCGTCGAGCACCTCGGGGGCGACCAGCCACTCCTCGCCCTCGTCGAGGGTCGTCAGCGCCCAGGCGAGCTTGCCCTGCGGGGGCTCGATGACCGGGCCGACCTCGGCGAGCGGATCGGTGGGCAGACCCACCCGCAGCGAGCGGGTTGCATCCACCAGCTGCCGGGTGAAGCGCTTCGAGCGCGCGACCGGACCCACGAGGATCGCAAGCGATGCGGCCGAGCACTTCTGGCCGGCGTGCCCGAACGCGCTCTTGGCGAGATCGGATGCCGCGAGGTCGAGGTCGGCCGAAGGCATGACGATCATGGCGTTCTTGCCGCTGGTCTCAGCCAGCAGCGGCAGGTCGGGGCGCCACGAGCGGAACAGCGCCGCAGTCTCCCATGAGCCGGTGAGGATGACGCGATCGACGTCCGGATGGGCGATGAGCCGCCGGCCGAGCGCCCCCTCCTCGATGTCCACGAGCGCGAGCACGTCGCGCGGCACCCCCGCCTCCCACAGGGCCTCGGCGACCACGGCCGAGCAGCGGCGCGCCTGGGGCGCCGGCTTGAAGACGACGCCCGAGCCGGCCGCGAGGGCGGCGAGAACCCCGCCCGCCGGGATCGCGATCGGGAAGTTCCACGGCGGGGTGACGACGGTGACGCGCGCGGGGACGAAGACCGCGCCGCTGACGGCGTCGAGCTCACGGGCGGTGGCGGCGTAGTAGTTCGCGAAGTCGACCGCCTCGCTGACCTCGATGTCGGCTTCGGCGAAGACCTTCCCGGTCTCGGACGCCGACACCTCGATGAGCTCGCCGCGGCGCGCTTCGAGAGCGGCGGCGGCGCGGTGCAGCACGGCGGCGCGATCGGCGGCGGGCAGCGCCCCCCATTCGGTCGCGGCATCCCGCACGCGCGCGACGGTGGCATCGAGCACGGCCGCGTCGGCGATTCGGGCGGCGGCGATGGCGGCGTCGCCCGCGGTCGAGGAGGGAACCCGGGCGAGGATGCCCGCGGACCACTCCCGGTTCACCGCCAGAGCCGGGTCGGAGTCCGGGGTGTTGCGAAAGCCCGGGGCTCCTGCGGCGGGGCGGCTCTCCTGCCGGGCGAACACGGCGGTGTCGACGAACTCCTGGCCGGCGAACAGAGCCGGCGCACCGGCGTCGACGTCGTCATGGGCGATGCCGAGCACCGCCTGGGTGAGGTCGGCGTCGTCCGGTGTCGCCCCTGAGACGACCGCCGTGGAGGCTGCCGTGGTGGCCGGGGCGTGGGTCGGTGCCGCCTCCGCCGGCGCCGTGCGGTCCTGGTGCCGATTCGGCCCCGTCGCAAGCGCCGGGTCGGCCGCGCGACGCAGTGACGCGAGGAAGCGGTCGCGCTCACGGGCGAACAGCGCCTCGTTCTCGTGCAGCTCGAACGCCGCCGACAGGAAGTTCTCCGTGGACGCGTTCTCCTCCAGGCGGCGCACGAGGTATGAGATCGCGACGTCGAACTCGTCCGGGCGCACCACCGGCACGTACAGCAGCACGCCGCCCACGTCGCGGCTGACCGCCTGGACCTGGCCCTGCGCCATGCCCAGCAGCATCTCGAACTCGACGCCCGCGGTCGCCGAGGTCGCCTGCCCTGAGCCCGCCGGAGCGCCGGCGACCCCGCGCTCGGTGGCCAGCAGCCACGCGTAGGCGAGGTCGAACAGGTTGTGGCCCGCGACGCCGATGCGCACCGCGCGCGTGCGGTCCGGGCGCAGCGACCAGTCCAGGCATCGCAGGTAGTTGGCGTCGGAGTCGAGCTTCGAGCCGTAGGTGGCGAGCGGCCAGCCGTGCATCGCGGCATCCACTCTCTCCATCGCGAGGTTCGCGCCCTTGACCAGCCGCACCTTGATCCGCGCCCCGCCGGCATCGACGCGCTGCGTCGCCCAAGCGGTCAGCTCCTGCAGGGCCGGCAGCGCGTCCGGGAGGTACGCCTGCAGCACGATCCCCGCCTCCAGGTTCCGCAGCCGCGGATCTTCGAGCAGCCGGGTGAACACCGCGATCGTCAGATCGAGGTCGCGGTACTCCTCCATGTCGAGGTTGATGAAGGTGCCGGCGCCCCCCGGGCCGCCCGCGGCCGTGAGGTACAACGGCAGCAGCCGCTCGACGACCTTGTCGACGGTCTCGTCGAACGCCCACATCGAGATGCGGCTGGCGATCGCCGACACCTTGACCGAGACGTAGTCGACGTCGTCGCGGCGGATGAGGTCGTGGATGCCGTCGAGCCGGCGGAGGGCCTCCTTCTCGCCGAGCACCGCTTCGCCCAGGAGGTTGAGGTTGAGCCGGTGTCCGCCCTCGCGGATCTTCTCCAGCGCCGGGCCGAGCTTCTCGGGCCGCGCGTCGGCGATGAGGTGGCCGACCATCTCCCTCAGCACGCGGCGCGCGATCGGCACGACCGGCGAGGGCAGCACCGGAGCCACCTGGCCGCCGACGCGGACCGCGGAGCGGAGGTACCACGGCAGGAAGTCGGGGACCAGCGGGGCGACGCGATGGAGATTGGATGCCGCTGCCGACAGGCTCTCGGGCCGCATCACGCCGTCGACGAAGCCGAGCGTGAAGGGGAGGCCGTTCGGATCCTGCAGCACTCCGGCGAGTCGTTCGGCGGCAGGGTCGACGTCGACCTCCGCACTCGCGGTGATCCACCGCTGCGCGAGCTTCACAGCCCGCTCGGCGAGGTCGTCGCCGATGGCTGTGTGGCCGGTGTCGCCCTGATCAGGGTTGGTCACCATGCCACCAGCCTACGGTGGGGCCGCAAGGTGTCGAGCGGGCCGGCATCCGTCCTGCTGCCCGTCGCGATCATCCGGCGATCGCGGCGCGCATCCTCTGGACCTGCTCGAGGCGCTCCGGCGAGGGCTCTTCGATCGCGATGATGTTGCCCTCGCTGTCGCTGAACCACGCCGCGCGCTCGCCGTCCATCTCCATCACGCCGTCGACGGTCTTCACGCCCGGCAGGTCGTACTCGTGGAACTCCACGCCACGCTCCCGAAGCGCCGCCATGTCTCGGTCGAGGTCGTCCGTGATCAGGCCCAGCGTCGTGCTCTTCGCGGTGCCCGCATAGGCCGATTCGTAGACGTGGACCGCGACGCCGCCGACGTCGTAGATGTCGCCGCCCACATCGGTGAGGACCGGGTCGCGACCGAGGACGTCGTGCCAGAAGGCTCTCGCACGAGTGAGATCGGAGGCTGCGAGCACGGGCATGGCGATGACGCGGTCGAACATGTGACCATCTCCTCGGTCGGCGGAATTCTACGCCTCCCCCGCCCAGGACGCGACGGTCGATCAGTCCCAGACGCTGGGTGCGGGCTCCTTCGTGGAGGGCAGGGCGGATGCCGCGGCCCACTCGCGCACCCAGGGCTCCAGCGGAGGCAGGTCGTCGGGCCGGTGCAGGGCTTCGAAGAGCTCCTCGAGAGGGACGGTTCCGCCGGCGCGGCGCAGGAATCGGGCCCGGACGAGCATCTCGGCGTAGATCTCGCCCTTCACGACGGCACGGTGGATCATGTACACCGACTTCTCGTCGTGGCCGGCGAGCCGCGTCTCGACCGTGAACCGCTGCCACAGCTGCAGCGACTTGCGGAAGGTGATGGTCTCGCTGGCGACGACCGCGTACCACTTCTTCTCGTCGATGAGGTCCCACATGCCGGTGCGGATGAGCAGGTCGAACCGGCCGAGGTCGAACAGCGACCCGTACCGGCCGTTGTTCATGTGTCCGAGCAGATCGATGTCGGTCGGCAGCGTCCGCAGCCGGATGCGCCCGACGCTCGTCGGGGACACCGGGCCGTTGCGCCGCAGCATCGTCTTCGCCCGCAGGATCGTCAGGAGAGTCCGCCACCACACATTCACGAGGTGCGATCGTAGCCCGTCGCGCCCGGCCGGACGATTCGGTTGTGGCCAGGCCACAAGGTCGGACCCCCAGAGGAAGTCGGCCCCCCCAGAGGAAGAGGTGCGGCGGCGGGTGGTCCCCCAGAGCGCCCGCCGCCGCGAGGCCGGCCGAAACCCCAGTCGGCCGACCTTCTTCCAGTCACCGCAGCGGGTCGACTGGAAGTCCTGGCCCTTTGACACCGTGACGGCGATGGCGCCCATCGATCCGAGATCGTTGTGGACGATGTCGGAGTAGTCGCCACCGGCACTCCCGCCACCGGCCGATGGCCAGTAGGACAGGACACACCATGCCTCCGACATTGCGCGGGGCCGGGTCGGGAGAGCCGCTGCTGCTCACGTGCGTCTGGTGATGGTCGACCGCATCCTGGTCGGCGACTTCGTCGCGGATCTCCACCTGCGTTCCGCATCCCACCAGTACGGGCCGCGCACCTCGGGGACGCCGCGGTTCATGCGGATGCTCCACCCGCTCGTCTCGAGCGTGCGGTGGTGGTACCAGCACACGGCGGCACCGTTGTCGGTGCTGGTCGAGCCGCCGCGTGCGTGCTCGTGGACATGGTGGATCTCGCACCACACCTCGGGCACCCGGCATCCCGGAATCACACACGTGCCGTCGCGCAGCCCGATCGCGCGACGCTGATGGGCGTTGAAGACCCGGTCGGCGATCTCGATCGACACGATCCGACCGCCGCCGTCCAGCAGCACCCGCTGGCTTCCGCCCGTGCAGGCGATGTGTCGCGCAACGGCGAGCGACACCGGCTCGTCCGCGCCGTCGATGTGGGCGAACCCGCGGCCGGTCTCAAGGTCCTCCGCGCGCGCCGACACGACGAGCGTGGGCGCCGCACCTCCGATGGTCGGGAACTGACCGGATGCCGCGGCCTTGGTCAGCACGGTGGCGAAGACGTCATGCAGCTTCTGCGGGCGGGTGCGGCTGTCGGGCTCGCTGGGCGGCTCGTTCGGCGCGGCCGTGAAGACCGGGACGCGCGTCAGGTCATCGACCCGCGGATTGAGCACGGCGTCTTCCAGCAGTTCGAGCTGAGCGGCGACCTCCGCAAGCAGACCCCCGCGAATCGGAACGATTCCGTCCTGGCAGCGACCCAGCGTGATGCCCCGTTTGCGCATCGCCTTCGCCTCGCGCGGCTCGGCGCCGTCAGGATCGAGATACATCGACCACACCGTCGCGAACGAGCGCAGCTCGTCGGCAGTCGCGGCGGGCCCGTCGGCGCCGCGAGCGGCCGCCGCGAGCTCTTCGTCCGCGGCCAGATGCGCCGCGCGACCCGCCGCCGTCGCCAGCCCGGCGATCGGCACCGTCGCGCCCAGCAGCGCATCGAGCCCGACCGCCCCGTCGACCAGCGCCGCGCGCAGGGCCGGGAACTCGGGCGGCAGCAACTCGCCCGAAGTCG
This sequence comes from Microbacterium sp., assembly GCF_044508325.1. Lineage (GTDB taxonomy): Bacteria > Actinomycetota > Actinomycetes > Actinomycetales > Microbacteriaceae > Microbacterium. The sequence goes on from NZ_JBIQHX010000011.1 coordinate 89,990, forward strand.
GCGCGACCTCCTGTCGCACCGCCCGGCCGGCCTTGACGAGCTCGCTCGCCCGACGCCCGCTGACCCGCGTCGCCCGCCGCACCAGCTCGCCGACCGAACGGCATCCGAACCGATTCGTCATGCGCTCGCTCAGAGCGGGCGCCGCCGACCGACCGTCGACCTGGCTCGCCGCCTCGATGAGCAGCGCCTCGGCGCGGCGGGCGATCCGCGCCGCCGCCGACATCACCTCGAGCACTTCCGACTCGGTCCACAGCCGCGCCGCGCCGTCGGCGAGCGCCGCGCTCACGACCTCATCCAGCGACGCGCTCGTCCGATCCAGAGCCGCCGCGATTTCGTTCATAGCATCTATTCTGGCAGAGTGGTCAGACATTCACATTCGAACGTAGTTCAGCCATTCACGACGCGGCATCCGCCTCCTGACGCCTCTGCACCGGAGCCGTCACGCCCTCGATTTCTTCCCGCGCCCGCGCCCGCGTAGAGTCTGGCGCATGGAAGCCGAAATGCAGACCGCCGTCATCGTCCGGCCGGTGCGGGATGTGGATGCCGAGGCTCTCGGGCGCGTCCACGCCACCTGCTGGCACGAGACCTACGACCACCTCGTGAGCAAGGCCGCTCTCGAGAAGATCTCCCCCAAGCGCCTTGCGGAGCTGTGGGTCAACTGGGCCGTGCAGGGTCCCGAGTTCAAGATGTTCGCCGCGCTCGTCGACGGCGAGGTCGTGGGCTTCTCCGGCTCCGGCCCCGCTCGCGACAAGGACGCCCCCCGCCTGCGCGAGCTCTACTTCATCTATCTGCTCGGCAAGTATCACGGCACCGGCATCGGCCAGCAGCTGTTCGACGCGGTGCTCGGCCGAGACGAGCCCGCGTACCTGTGGGTCGCCGACGACAACCCGCGCGCGCACCGGTTCTACACGCGCAACGGCTTCAGCCTCGACGGCGCCACGCACACCGAGCCGTTCCTGGGCGAAACGCTCACCGAAGTCCGGTTCGTCCGCTGACGCCCATGTTGCAGGTGTGGCCCCTCGAGGGCCTTCCTGAGGTCCACGAGGGCGATGATCTGGTCGCGCTCATCGCCGCCGCCGTGGGAGACACGCTGGCCGACGGAGACATCCTCGTGGTCACGTCCAAGATCGTCTCGAAGGCCGAGGGCCGCACCGTCGCGACCGACGACCGTGACGAGGCGATCAGGGCCGAGACCGTGCGGGTCGTGGCATCCCGCACCTCCTCCGACGGGCATGTGACGCGGATCGTCGAGAACCGGCTGGGCATCATCGCCGCCGCGGCGGGCGTCGACTCGTCGAACACCCCGCACGGCACGGTGCTGCTGCTGCCGGTCGACCCCGACGCGTCGGCGCGGCGCCTCGCGGCGGGCCTGCGCGAGCGGACAGGGGCAGAGGTCGGAGTGCTCATCTCCGACACGATGGGCCGCGCCTGGCGGGAAGGCCAGACGGATGCCGCGATCGGCGCCGGCGGCGTGCACGTGTTCGAGGACCTGCGCGGGAAGGCGGATGCCGAAGGTCGCCCCCTCATCGTGACGATGCCGTGCGTCGCCGACGAGCTGTGCGCGGCGGCCGAGCTCGTCAAGGGCAAGTCCCTGCGCCGGCCGGTCGCCGTCGTGCGCGGACGCGCCGATCTCGTCGGCGCGCTCGATCTGCCCGGAGCACGGTCGATCATCCGCCCCGCCGACCGCGACATGTTCGCGCTCGGCGCCGACGAGGCCTACGAGCAGGGGTACGCGGCGGGCGCCGCCGAGGTCTGGTCGGAGACCCGGGGCTGACGCCCGCCGCGCTCGGGCGGATCAGCGGAAGGAGCTTGCGTTGACCGATCCGACCCGCGATCCTCGCGAACCCGAGATCCTCGTCATCCAGCCGGACCCGTCCGGAGGGCTCGACCGATTCGCCGGCTGGCTCGCCGCCGAGGGCGTCCGCGTCCGTACCGTGCGGCCGTTCGCAGGAGAGGCTGTGCCCCGCGAGGTCGCCGCGGACGGGCTCATCATGCTGGGCGGAGCGATGGGCACCCGGGATGTCGACCGGCACCCCTGGCTCGCTGACATCGCCCGGCTGCTCCGGCGTTCGACCGACGCCGCTGTGCCCACGCTCGGGATCTGTCTCGGCGCACAGCTGCTCGCCCACGCCCTCGGCGGCGAAGTGCAGCGAGGCGCGCGCGGCCCGGAGATCGGACTCACGCGCATCGATTGGCTGGACAGCGCCCAGGATGATGCACTCTGCCGCGGTCTGCCGGCGCCGTTCCACGCAGCCGGCTTCCACTTCGATGAGATCGTGCGTATGCCGCACGGGGCCGTGCATCTCGGTGCGAGCGACCTGTATCGGCATCAGGTGTTCCGCGTCGGCTCGGCCTGGGGTGTGCAGTTCCACCCGGAAGTCTCGCCGGACTCCTTCCGAAGCTGGCGCGACGAAGCGGTCGAGACGGCGCCCGCGTTCGCCGAGCAGTACTCGCGGCTGGCTGACGAACTCGCACAGGCCGATGGGGAGGTCGTAGCGGGCACGAGAGCCCTCGCCCGCCGCTTCGCGGGGATAGTCCGCACCGCAGCGCACGAGACTGAACCGGTGCGACGGCCCCGGGCCGCCGCACCGGCCGCGGTGGTCACTCCTCGAGCGCAGTGACGTATGCCGCGTGGATGCCGCCGTCCACCTTGAAGTCCGTGGCGGTGATGTAGGAGGCGGCATCGGAGGCGAGGAAGGCCGCCGCCTCGGCGATCTCGTGCGGCGCGCCGAAGCGGCCGCGCGGGACGTGCACCAGTCGTCGGGCTGTCTCGGACTGGTCGAACAGGCCGGCCAGCAGCGGCGTCGACACCGGTCCGGGACTGATCGCGTTGACGCGCACCCCCTTCTTGGCGAACTCCACGCCGAGCTCGCGCGACAGCGCGAGCACGCCGCCCTTCGACGCCGTGTACGCGATCTGGGACGCGGCCGAGCCGACGGACGCCACCAGCGACGCCGTGTTGACGACGCTGCCACCGCCGTTGCGGAGGAGGTGAGGGATGCCGTGCTTGCAGCACAGGAACACACTGGTGAGGTTAACGTCGATGACCTTCTGCCACGCGGCGAGATCGGTCGTCAGCACCGACTGGTCTTCGGGGATCGCGATGCCCGCGTTGTTGAACAGGATGTCGATGCGACGCGTGCGCGCCGCGATGTCGCGGTACAGATCGGCGACGGCGGCTTCATCGGTCAGGTCGCACGTGAAGAAGTGATCGACCGGCGCATCCCCTTCTCGCACGTCCACGCCGACCACGGTCGCGCCCTCACGGGCGAACACCTCGCAGCTGGCCTTGCCGATGGATCCGCTGGCACCCGTGATGACCGCGACCTTGCCTTCAAGCATTCCCATGGTGACTTCTCTCTCCTCGCTTCCGCGGACTGTCCGCCGACGTCTGTTCGACGAGCGCCGCGCGGCACTCGTCGATGAAGTGCTGAATGATGCCGCCGATCTCGGCCGCCTCGGGGTGCCACTGGACCCCGACCGCGAAGGCGGGGCCTTCCCACTCCAGTGCTTCGACCAGCCCGTCGTCGCGGCTGACCGCGGAGACGGTGCCGCCCTCGCCGATACGGTCGACGGCCTGGTGGTGGTGACTGTTGACCGTGCGGGGCCCGTCGCCCATGACCTGCGCGAGTCGGGACCCCTGCGCGATCTCGACCCCGTGCTCGGTCTCCACGTCGAGGCTCCCGGGGACCTTGCGGTGCGTAGCGCCCGCGCGCACCCCGATGTGCTGGTGCAGCGATCCGCCCGTCGCGACATTCATGACGTGCAGGCCACGGCAGATCCCGAGGACCGGGAGCCGCCGCCGCATCGCCGCTTGAACGAGCGCGATCTCGGTGCGATCACGCAACGGCACGGTCGCCTCCAGTTCGGGCTCGTGGGCCTGCCCGTAGAAGGCGGGATCGACATCGGCACCGCCCAGGAGCAGAAGCCCGTCGAGGCGGCCTACAAGATCATCGGCGTGGGCGATGGTCTGCTCCGAGGGGATGAGGGCCAGTGGCACGGCGTCGCCGTGCGCGAGGTGACTCAGGTACGTGCTCGCCACGATGGCGGCGTCCATGTCCCAGAAGCTCCAGGAAGCCCGCTCGTACGCCGCGCAGACTCCGATGACGGGATCGCGCGCCGGCGGCGCCTCGCCGTGCTCGCCGAGCCGGTCGCCCGTGTGGTCATGCTGTCTCAAAGTAGAGCCCGACCTCCCAATCCGACACATGCGCATGCCACTGCGCGAGCTCGGCGCGAAGACTCGTCACGTAGTGGACGACGAAGTCCTCGCCGAGCAGCTCCCGTGCCACGGCGCTCTGCTCGAGGATGTCGACTGCCTCGTCGAGCGACTTCGGCAGCGGTTCCAGCGAGGCATCGGCGTAGGCATCGCCCGGGTAGGCGGCGGGCGGTTCGAGGCGCTGCTCGATCCCGTACGCGCCGCCGGCAAGTGTCGCCGCGATGGCGAGATACGGGTTGACGTCGGCGCCCGGCATCCGGTTCTCGATCCGCACAGACCCTGCGTCTTCGCCCACCACGCGGAGGGCCGTCGAGCGGTTGTCGAAGCCCCACGTCACTGTCGTCGCCGCCCACGAGTACGGCTTCGCCCGTCGATACGAGTTGACCGTCGGCCAGTAGATCGCGGCGAAGTCGCGCAGGGTGGCCAGGACGCCGGCGAGATAGTGGCGGCCCACCTCGGACAGCTCGGGGCGGACGCCCTCGGTGCCCGGCTCCATCATCACCGGCTCACCGGACGACGTCGAACGGATGGACTGGTGGATGTGACAGGATGACCCCGCCCAATCGGAGCGCGGGATCGCCATGAACGATGCCGTGCGGCCCTCCATCGCCGCGATCTCCTTCAGCCCGTTCTTATAGAGGAACGAGTCGTCGGCGCACCGCAGCGCATCCGTGTAGGTCGCGTTCAGCTCGTACTGACCGGGGCCGGTCTCGGGGTTCATCGCCTCGATCGCGATCCCGGCGTGCAGCAGGTGATTCCGCCAGCGGGAGAGGAAGTCCTGGTCGATCGACGAGCGGAACACCTGGTACGTGTATGCTCGCGTCGACAGCGGACGCAACTGCCAGCCCGAGGCCCGGAGCTCTTCGGGCGTTCCGTCGCTCACGTAGAACTCGAACTCGGTCGCGGCATACGGCTCGTAGCCGAGGTTGCGCAGCCGCTCGCGCGCCTGGATCAGGACTCGGCGCGGCGTCAGCGGGACCTCGGACCCGTCCGGCAGGTGATAGATCCCGTTCACCGCGATCGTGCGATCGTGCCAGGTCAGCACGCGCGCGCTCGACAGATCGGGCCGGAAGAAGATGTCCGGGTACCCGTTGCGGTGCGTGGGGAAGTACGTCGTGCCGTTCTCGGGCGCGAAGACATTCTCCATGCCGTCCCGGGTGATCGCGAAGAGCACATCGCAGTAAGGGACTCCGTGGCCGCGCGCCAGCCGCAGGAAGTCCTGCAGCGGCACGCGCTTGCCGATCCACGCTCCGTTGGTGTCAGCGGTCCCCGGAATCACCGTTTCGATGCCCTGCTTCTGACACCACGCCGCGAAGGCGTCGAGGCTCTCCGTCGCCGATTCCGGTACAGCTGATTCGGTGTGCGGTTCTACCACTTGGTCTCGTCCTCCATCATTCGCGTGAGCACCTGCGGACGCCGCTTGGCGGTGACGATGAGCAGCACGACGCCGATGAGCACCCACGCGACATACACCCAGGGCAGCACCGCGTACTCACCCGGAGGGATGGGCCACAGGGAGCTGTACAGCGGATAGGCGAAGATGATCGCCGCCAGGATCGGCAGGACGCCGTGTCGGATCGGCTTGAAGAAGCCCTCGCGGCGTGCGAACACGACGATGGCGATGTTGGTGATGATGTACGAGACCAAGAAGAAGATGCCGACCAGGAACCCGAAGTAACCCCACACGTTGAACGGTCCGACGATCAGGCCGAGCGGGATGCCGAGAACCAGGCAGACCACGCCCATGACGATCGAGGCGTTCGCGGGGGTGTGCCGCGACGAGCTCAGACCGATCCACTTGGGGAAGACGTGGTCGCGGCCGAGCGTGAACATGACCCGCACGCCGGCGAGGTAGCCCGCCTGGCTGAAGCCCAGGATGCTGACGATCGCCGCGATCACGACGATGCCGAGGCCGATCTCACCCCAGTAGTGGAGCGCGATGGTCTGCAGGGGCGCGGGGTCGAGGCCGAACTCCTCGATGCGAGCGATGCCGTAGCCGTGGACCATCGCGTAGCTGACGAAGATGTAGAACGCCGGGAGGATCGTGGCGACCACCCACAGGCCCTTGCCCACGTTCTTCTTGGGCTGCTTCACCTCTTCGGAGAGGGTGGTGCCCTCTTCGATCCCCGCGTGGGAGAGCACGCCGTAGGTCATCGCGAGCCCGATGCCGGCCCAGCCGAGGGTCCCGGCGCCACCGGGGATGAGGGGCTCTCCGCTGAAACCGCCACCCTGGCTGTCGCCGCCGGTGAACACGATCCACAGGGCGAGGGCGAGGATCACGGCGACGGAGATGCCGATGAGCACGAGCGAGGTCCGCATGCTCTCGGTGATCCCGAGCATGGAGAGGACCGTCACCGCGGCGAGGGCGACCAGGGTGATAAGCCACCACGGGATGTCGATGCCGAACTGGCTCAGCAACCACTCCGCGAGCCACCCGCCGAACACGGCGAACCCTGCCGCAGCGAGCACCATGTAGGCGCCCATGAAGGTCCACCCGTACACGAAGCCGAACTTGGCGCCCCATGTCCTGAGGTTGTAGGCGTAGAGGCCGCCGGCGCTCGTGACGCGACGGGAGAACTCGGCGAGCGAGTTCATGAAGAGCAGGATCGCCGGCCAAACCAGCACGAAGGCGAACACCAGGGCGAGTCCTGCGAACTGCCCCATGAACTGAAGGTTGAGCGCGATCACCGCCGCCGGCCCGCACCCGGCCAGGGAGAGCAGCGCGACGTGCCCCCAGTTCAGGGAGTCCTTCTGCAGCGTCGTCCGCTCCGCGGGTGCCGTGCCGGCGGCCTCCGTGGCCGCCGCGCGATCGTTTGTCTCGGTCATGATGGGTCATTCCCTTTCGTCGTCGTCATTGACTGGCTGTGGGTCTGCGGAGGGGTGTCCTCACGCCACGTGTTCCCAGTGCGGGTAGCCCTGGGAGGCTTCTTGCTCGGCGATGCGTCGGTACTTCCCGACGCCGGCGACGTACGGCATGAACACCCGGGGCTTGCCGGGCACGTTCGCTCCGAGGTACCAGGAGTTGCCGCTCAGATAGAGCGTTCTGGCCGCCTCATCGTGCACGGTCCGCATCCAGTCGCGCTGCGCCTGCTCGGTCGGATGGGTCGCCGCGATGCCCTGTTCCTGCATCGTCTGGATCAGCGCGGTGATCCAGTCCACGTGCTGCTCGATCGAGACAATCATGTTGCTGAGGACGGACGGGCTGCCGGGACCGGTGATGAAGAACAGGTTGGGGAAGTCATGCGAGGCGATGCCCAGGAACGTGTACGGGCCTTCTCGCCACGCGTCACGCAGCGACAGCCCTCCGTTGCCGATCGGATCGACCGCGAGGATCGATCCTGTCATCGCGTCGAACCCGGTCGCGAAGATGAGGTCGTCCAGTTCGAACTCGCCCTGCTCGGTGGCGACGCCTGACCGTGTGATCCGCACGATCGGATCGGACCTCAGATCGACCAGCGTGACGTTGTCACGGTTGAAGGTCTGGTAGTAGTCGGTGTCCAGGCACGTGCGCTTGGTGCCGAAGTAGTTGCCACGCGGCTCGAGCACCTTCGCGACACTCGGATCGTCGACGATCGCGCGCACCTTGCGCCGGATGAACTCCGCAGCCAGTTCGTTCGCCTCGGCGTCCGTCGACAGATCGGTGAAGGATGCGAGGAGCGCCCCGTACACGCCCGACTCCCAGGCCTGCTCGAAGACGCGCTCGCGCTCCCCGTCCGAGACGTCGAAGACGCTACGGGTGGGAACCGGGACGGGAACTCCCGTGAACGAATGACGAGCGCGCTCGCGATACGCGGCGTAGTCGCGTTTGCGCTCGGCGACCTCCGCCGGACGGAGCGGGCGGTTTCCGGCCGGCAGACTGAAGTTCGGGGTCCGGTGGAAGACCGTGAGGTGCCCGGCCTCCTGAGCGACGAGCGGGATGATCTGGATGCCGGTGGACCCGGTGCCGATGATCCCGACCCTCCTGCCGGTGAAGTCCACCGGCTCGGTCGGCCACTGTGCGCTGTGGAAGCTGCGACCCTCGAAATCGGAGATTCCGGGGATGTCGGGAGTGTGCGTCGCGGACAGGTTCCCCACCGCGAGGATGAGGTACTTCGCCGTGTACTCCTCGACGGCGGCGCCTTCTCGCGGCGCACCGTCGTCAGTCGCTTCGGTGACGCTGACCGCCCAGACGTGCCGCGACGGGTCCCATACGGCTGCGGTCACCGCCCTGTTGAAGAGGATGTCCTTGTTCAAGTCGAACCGCTCGGCGACATGCTCGGCATAGCGGAGGATCTCCGCCTGGGTGGCGAACTTCTCGCTCCACTCCCATTCCTGCTGCAGCTTCTCATCGAACGAGTACGAGTAGTCGAGCGAGGTGATGTCACATCGCGCTCCGGGATAGCGGTTCCAGTACCACGTGCCCCCGACCTGCGGGCCGCGCTCGAAGACCACAGTTCGAAGGCCGAGCTCCCGCAGCCGCACAAGCTGGTAGAGCCCGGCGAATCCGGCGCCGACGACGATGGCGTCCGCCGAGTGCTCTTGTTCGGGTCGCGTCAAGAGAGTCCTCCTGTGTGAGTGGGATTCGTGCGTTGCGAGGCACGTGCGATGGCGCGCAGCTCCTCGGCGATGGTGTCCACTGCCTGCGTCGAAGCGGCCATCACGTTGTGGAGCTGGAAGAAGCCGTGGAGCTGTCCGGCGAACTCCCGATGCCGCACATCAACTCCGGCGTCGGCGAGGAGCGCCAGGTACGCCTCACCCTCGGAGCGCAGAACGTCGGTGCCGACGGAGATGAACACGGTGGTCGGAAGTGCCGCGAGATGCGGCGATCGCAGGGGCGCGAGGGCGGGGTCCACTCGCGGGCCGCGCGGGTGGTACTGGTCCCAGAACCACGCCATCGCGTCCCGCGTGAGCGTGAGTTGACGGCCCGGATCCCGGTAGCTCGGACGATCGAGGTCGCTGTCGAGCACCGGCGTGATCAGAACCTGGGCTGCGAGCGCGTCGCGGTCCGTCGCCGCACGCTCCGCGGTGATCACCGCCGCGAGGTTCCCGCCGGCAGAGTCTCCGCCCACTGCGAGCGGGAGGCTGCCGTCCGGTCCACCGGCATCTCGGACCCGCAGCCGCTCTCCGACGATCGCCCGACAGTCGTCCAGGCCGGCCGGGAACGGATGCTCGGGCGCCTTACGATAGTCCGGGACCACGACGCGCCATCCACTGGCCTTGGCCAGGGCGCGGCACACGGCGAGGTAGTCCTCCGGTTCGCCCATGACCCAGCCGCCGCCGTGAAAGTGGATGAGCTCGCCGAGAGGCGCTTCCGCCGGGTCGAGGATGAAGTGGCGCGGAATCCCGCCGTGGGCCTTCACGAGCGTCTCGCGGTGCATCTGCGGGCCGTGTCCGTATCGCGCGCGCAGTGCGCGCTCCTCGTCTCTCAGGGCCACCGGGTCGAGCGTGTCCGCACCGCCGACCAGCACGCTCTGCTGACGACGCAGGCGCAGATACTGCTCTGCATCGTTGTCAAGCGGAAGCGGCATCGGGGTCCTCGCTGTGCTCGTGCTCGGCTCTGAGTACGGACTCCTGGGAATCGTGTCCTCGAAGTCAATGGTCAGAGTAGCCTATCTTTAGGATCAGTGCGACCGACCAGATGCGCGGAGAGTTCCTCGACGACCACTTCGCTATTGGTCGGACTGTCGCATATTTGAAGAACGAGCGCAACGGAGCAGTCGTGAGCTACACGATCATCAACCCCGCTGACGAGACGGTCGTGGAGACCGTCACCCACGCCGGAGTCGCCGAGACCGACGCCGCGATCGCCCGGGCGGTGCACGCGCAACGCGCCTGGGCGGAAGTGTCACCGAAGGACAGGGCGTCGCTGCTGCGGGCATTCGCCGACGCGGTGGACGGCGACATCGAGCATCTCGCGCAGTTGGAAACGACCAACTCGGGCCACCCGATCACCCAGTCCCGCGGCGAGGCCGCGCACGTGCGCGACGTGCTCGAGTACTACGCGGGCTCACCGGAGCGGCTCATCGGACAGCAGATCCCGGTCGCCGGCGGAGTGGATGTGACCTTTCACCAGCCGTATGGCGTGATCGGCGTCATCACGCCCTGGAACTTCCCCATGACCATCGCATCCTGGGGTTTCGCGCCCGCGCTGGCGGCCGGGAATGCGGTGGTGCTCAAGCCGGCGGAGTGGACCCCGCTGACCAGCATGCGCCTGGAGCAGCTCGCCCTGGATGCCGGGCTGCCGGAGGGCCTGCTCCAAGTCGTGGTCGGGCGAGGCTCCGTCGTCGGCGAAAGGTTCGTGACCCATCCGGATGTCCGGAAGATCGTCTTCACCGGCTCGACGTCGGTCGGAAAGCGGATCATGGCCGGCGCCGCCGACCAGGTCAAGCCGGTCACCCTCGAGCTCGGCGGCAAGTCTGCGAACATCGTCTTCGCGGATGCCGACATCGCAGCCGCGGCGGCCGCCGCCCCGTACGCGGTGTTCGACAACGCGGGGCAGGACTGCTGCGCGCGCAGCCGGCTCCTGGTGCACAAGAGCGTCTACGACGAGTTCATGCAGCATTTCGAGGAGGCCGTGGGGCGGGTGGTCGTCGGCGACCCTCGCGACGAGCGCACCGAGGTCGGGCCACTGGTCACGCTCGCGCACCGCGAGAACGTGGCGTCATTCGTCACGGACGACGTGCCGGTCGCGTTCCGCGGATCGTGTCCGGATGGGCCCGGTGCCTGGTTCGCGCCGACCGTGGTGACCCCCGCTCGGGGCGACCGCGTGGCCACGGAGGAGATCTTCGGCCCGGTCGTCGCGGTGCTTCCCTTCGAGGACGAAGCGGATGCCGTGCAGCTGGCAAACGACTCCGTCTACGGTCTGAGCGGCTCTATCTGGACGCAGAATCTGGGGCGGGCTCTGCGCGTCGCCCAGAGTGTGCAAAGCGGCGCCCTGTCGGTGAACTCGAACTCCTCCGTTCGGTACGCCACCCCGTTCGGAGGCTTCAAGCAGTCGGGGCTGGGTCGCGAGCTCGGACCCGACGCCCCGCTGCAGTTCACGGAGACCAAGAATGTGTTCCTCGCCACGCAGTAACGCCTCGGCAGGGCTCGACGCACTACTGTCGAAATGCCCGCGCAATCGAGTGACGTGAAGGTGAAGATGCATTCGCCGAAGGCAGCCACAGGGTTCCTGTATCGGGCGAGACGGCCGACGAACACGTATGAGGAGACGGTTCGGCGACTGCTGCAGGCGATCCGGCTCGGCGTCATCGCACCGGCGGAGAGGCTCCCCAGCGAGCGCGAGCTGGCCGACATGCTCAAGGTGAGCCGAGACACCGTGCGCGAAGCGCTGTCGACTCTGGTCGAGCACGGCTATGTCGTCTCCAAGAGAGGCCGCTACGGCGGCACGTTCGTGGTGGAGACGCTCCCGGTTCCGGAATCATCGGCACCTGCGTCTGTCAAGCTCGACGAGGAGGAGCTCCACAACATCTCGGTGCTGCGACGCGTCCTGGACGTCGGCGCGGCTCGGGTCGCTGCCGGGCGCGATCTCACCGCCGCAGAGCGGGCGGCTCTGCAGACCGCATTGGACGAATCGCTCGACGCCGACCCGTCGGACTATCGACGGCTCGACTCGAAGCTCCACCTGATGATCGCGGAGGCGACGGGGGCGCGCGATCTGGTGCGGCTGGTCGCCGATCTGCGCACGAGGGTCAACGAGGTGCTCGGGACGATCCCGCTCCTTCCGCCGAACCTCACGAACTCGAACGAGCAGCACAAGGCGATCGTGCACGCGATCCTCACGGGCCAGCCCGACATTGCGGCGCAGGCGATGCTGGAGCATGTCGAAGGCTCGAACGCCCTCCTGCGAGGCTTCCTGTCCGAAGACGTGGAGTAGCGAGAGTCAGCACCGCGGATGGGAGGAGATCCCGGCGGGGAGCCGCCAACGCATCCTCCCCGACCAGGATCTCCATCCCGCCGCGCTCGGGCGGATCAGCGCAGGCTCACCGATCCCGCCGAGATGCGCAC
>NZ_JBIQHX010000024.1:0-5148 GCF_044508325.1 Microbacterium sp.
TTGTCCCGGATGTCATCGACCTTCGCGTCGTGCTCGTCGGGCGTGACCTTCTTGGCGAGGTCGGCGGCGCCGTCGAGCACCTTGTCGCTGATGTCCTCGACCTGGTCGGACTTCAGGAAGTCGCCGACCTTGTCCTTGTTCTCTTCGAAGAGCTGCTTGCCCTTGTTCACGATGTCGTCGATGCCCATCGGGTCTCCATTCCCTCCCAGGGAGCGCGCCCGTGCGGCACGCACCTGACAAGTATGTCGCTCACTTCTGCGACCCCGCCAGCAGTGCCTGCACGAAGTACCGCTGGAAGGCGAAGAACACGATGAGCGGGATGATCATCGACAGGAACGCTCCCGACGACAGCACGTCGATGTTCGCGCCGAACTGACGCAGCTGCGACTGGATCGCCACCGTGATCGGCTGAGACTCCGAGTTCGTGAAGATCAGCGCGACCAGCATGTCGTTCCACGTCCACAGGAACTGGAAGATCGCCAGCGACGCGATCGCCGGAAGCCCGAGCGGCAGCATGATCGTGAAGAAGATCCGCCACTCGCTGGCCCCGTCGATGCGCGCCGCCTCGAGCAGTTCGCCGGGCACCTGCGTGAAGAAGTTCCGCAGCAGGAAGATGGCGAACGGCAGCCCGAAGGCGACGTGGAACAGGATGACCCCGAACACCGAGCCGAAGATCCCGATGGCCCCGAACAGCCGGGCGAGCGGGATCAGCGCCACCTGCACCGGCACGGCCAGCAGGATGATGACCACGATCAGCAGCCAGTCCCGGCCCCAGAACTCCGTCCACGCGAAGGCGTAGGCCGCCAGCGCGCCCAGGAGCACCACGAGCACCGTCGCCGGCACCGCGATGACGATCGTGTTCCAGAAGGAGCTCATGATCGTCGGGTTCTGGATCAGGTTCGCGTAGTTCTGCAGCGTCAGCTCGGCGGGCTTGGTGAACACGGTCCACCAGCCGGATGCCGCGTTGTCGCCGCCGGAGCGCAGCGAGGTGAAGAACAGGCCGATCGACGGGATCAGCCAGAACAGCGCCACGAGGATCAGCACGACGTTGACGACGCTCGAGCTGAGCACCCCGAGGACCCGCTGGACCGGCGTCTTCTTGCCCTTGACGATCTGGAGGTCGCTGACGGTCATCGTCCCCGCTCCTCTCGGAAGCGGCGCACGTTGATGATCATCGACGGCAGCACCAGGATCAGCAGCAGCAGCGCGAGCGCGGAGCCGAGGCCCTGGTTCGCTCCGCCGCCGAAGGAGACGGTCCACATCTCGACGGCGATCACGTTCGCCGCAGGTTTGGACACGCCGGGTGGTATCACGTAGACGAGATCGAAGATCTTGAGCACGTTGATCACCAGGGTGACGAACACCACGATCAGCACGGGCGACAGCAGCGGCGCGGTGATCTTCGTGAACACCTGCCACTCGTTGGCGCCGTCGACACGGGATGCCTCCTGCAGCGACCTGTCCATCGCCGACAGCCCCGACGCGATCATCACCATGGCGAAACCGGCCCAGATCCAGACGTAGGACAGGATGATCACGGCGTTGATCAGCGACGGGCCGAGCCACGCGACACCCTGGAAGCCCTGATCGAAGTTCGTCGCGGGCAGGGCGACCCGGTAGCTCTCATCCGGCGAGAGGCCCTCGATGGTGTAGGTGCCGCCGGCGCCGGTGGTGGCATAGCCGCGGACCGCGCCGTCCGGGGCGACGGCATCCACCCGGATGCCCGGCAGCCCGCTCTTGCCCTGCTCGATCTCGCCGTTGACGCCCCCGCCGCCGGGAACCACGTCGAGGAACACCGTGCCGGTGATCTGCGTGTCATTCGCGGCGGGCGCGGGCTCTGCCTGGGCGGCGTCGGCGGGCAGGTCGGTCTGCCGCACGCCGACGAGCGGGAAGTCCTGCGAGCTCCCGGTCTGCAGCTCGGCCTCGCTGACGATCGTCGAACCGTCCGCGATGATGCCGAACCCGTCGCGAGGGCGCGCGCCGGGGTAGCTCGACGCGTCGGAGAACACGTTCTGCACGCCCGCGATGGTCGCGTTGACGACACCGAGGTTCGGGTCCTCCTGGAACATGCTGCGGAAGATCACCCCGGCCGCGAGCATCGAGATGGCCATGGGCATGAAGATGATCAGCTTGAACGCCGTCTTCCACTTCAGCTTCTCGAGCAGCACCGCGAAGATCAGCCCCAGCACCGTGCACGTGATCGGGGCGACGATCACCCACATGACGTTGTTGCGGATCGCCGTGAACGTCGCCTCGTTCGTGAACATCGTGACGTAGTTGTCGAGGCCGACGAACTCGTCTCCGGAGGCGCTGTAGAACGACCGGTAGATCGTGTAGATGATCGGGTAGACCACGAGCGCGCCCAGCACGACGAGTGCGGGCGCGAGGAACGACGCGATGATCGCGGTGCGGCGCCACCGGCCCTTGGGGGGGCGAACGGGCTGTTCGCCCCCCTTCGGATCGGCTGCCGCGTCGACCAGGACGGTCACGGCGCTGCCGTTCAGCCGCCGTAGGCGGACACTGCGGCCGCTTCCAGCGCCTCCTGCGTGCCCTGGATGTCAGTCGGGTCCTGGTAGAAGTCGATCATGATCTGCCAGAAGCCCTGACCGGCCGTGCCGCCGAACGCGCTGGGCGTGAGGTCGGACATGTCGAAGCGGAACGTCTCGGCACCGGTCAGCGCCTCGGCGATCTGCCGCGCGGTGTCGTCCGGGTACAGCGACGGGTCGACGTTCTGGTTCGGCGAGGTCAAGCCGCCCAGCGGCACCCACACCGACGCCGAGTCCGGCGAGGCCAGGTACTGCATGAGCGCGTTGGTCGCGTCGTCGTCGGTGAACTGGATCGCCACGTCACCGCCGCCGACGACCGCCGGCGCCGAGCCGTTGATCGACGGGAAGTTGTAGAACAGCGCGTTCTCGCCGACGACCGAGTTGCCGTCGTCGGTGATGTTGCCGGCCACGAAGTCGCCCTCGTAGACGGTGCCCGCCTCGGGGTTCGCGCCGAAGACCGCGGTCACGCTCTCCGGGAAGGTGCGCTGCGCGCCGCCGGGCTGCAGCACGTCGCTGCTCCACAGCTGCGCCATCACCTCGAGCGCCTCGGTGACCGACGGGTCGGTCCACGGGATCTCGTGGTTGGTCAGCTGGTCGTACTTCTCGGCTCCCGCGGTGCGCAGGTAGACGTTCTCGAACCAGTCCGTGAGCGGCCAGCCGACGTCGGCGCCGACCGAGATGCCGTAGTAGCCCGAGTCCTGCACGAGCTGCAGCTGCTCCATGAACCCGTCCCAGTCCTCGGGAGCGGTGGCCCCGGCGCCGTCGTAGATGTCGGCGTTGTACCAGACGGTCGACTTGTTGGCGGCCTTGAACCACACGCCGTACAGCTCGCCGTCGACGCTGCCCAGGTCGATCCAGCTCTGCGAGTAGTTCGCCGCGATCTCATCGGCGACCTCCGCCGAGACCGGCATGATGTCGCCGTTCTGGGCGAGGGACTGCATGAGCGCGGGCTGTCCGACGATGGCCACGTTCGGCGGCGAGCCGCCCTCGAGCTGACCCTGCAGATACGTGGGGCCGTTGTCGCCGAAGCTCGTGTAGTTGACCGTCGCGCCGGTGTCTTCGGTGAACTTCTGCAGCACGGCCTCGAAGTTCGCCTGCTCAGCGCCGGACCAGGCTGCGGCGACGTTCAGGGTGACGTCGGAGAAGTCTCCGCCCCCTCCGGTGGTCTCGGTGCCGCCGCCCCCTCCGGAGCAGCCTGCGATCAGGAGTCCTGCTGTCGCCAGCGCCGCTGTCGCGGCGACGCCGCGTACACGGGTATGAGTGTTCAAGTCATTCCCCTTCGCTCGTGATCCGCTCGGCGGGGCAGAACGCTCCGAAAGCGGAATCGTTTCCACACCCACAGTAGGCAGGAGCGTCCTGCCGGGGCAATACGGCATGATATCGGTGGCATAACGTCCCTGTTCAGGGCAGGATGGGGGCTGAGAAGGAACGAACCGCTCTGGAAGCGCTTTCACTTCGTCGTCATTCAGTGTGGGCGCGCGGGGGGTGAAGTGGCAGGCATCGCCGAGGTGGCGCGACGTGCCGGCGTATCGCCGGCGACCGCGAGCCGTGCTCTGACGGGCCGCGGCTACGTCGCGGCCGAGACGCGCCGGCGCGTGCAGGAGGCGGCCGCCGAGCTCGGCTATGCCGCGTCCAGTTCGGCGACGAGTCTGGTCACCGGCCGCACGAGCACAGTCGGAGTGGTGATGCCCACCCTCAGCAGGTGGTTCTTCGCCGAGGTGCTCGAAGGCATCCAGGACTCGCTGCTCCAGCACCGGTACGACCTCGCCCTCTACGGCGGACCGACCGGGTCGCGCGGCCGGCAGGAGATGTTCGACTACTTCCTCGCCCGCAAGAGGTTCGACGGACTCATCGCCGTCGGCATCGAGCCCAGCGCCCACGAGCTCGAGCGCCTCGCCGCATCGGCACGGCCCATGGTCAGCGTGGGCGGCTACGACATCGGCACCGACGCGGTCTCCATCGACGATGCGGCCGCCGGACGCATCGCCACCGAGCACGTGCTGGGGCTCGGTCACCGCGACGTCGTGTTCCTCGGCGGCGACCCGGACGGGAAGCGCACCAGCTTCGGCGACGCGCTGCGGGTGGACGGATACCGCGATGCCATGCGCAGCGCGGGGCTCGAGGCGAGCATCCGTCATGTCCGCTCGACCGCGACCATGCCGGGCGGCTATGCGGGCGCGTCGGAGCTGCTCGCGGACCGCCGCACGCGCCCGACCGCGCTCGTCTGCGTCTGCGACGAGGTGGCCGTGGGCGCGATCATCGCGGCCCGGCGGCTGGGCGTGCGGGTGCCCGCCGACCTCAGCGTCATCGGGATCGATGATCACACGAACGCCGAGATGTTCTCGCTGACGACCCTGCGGCAGAGACCGAGGGAACAGGGCAGGACGGCGGTCGAGCTGCTCATGCGGCGGCTGCAGGATCCGGATGCCCCGGTCCGCCGCGTGCGGGAGGCGTCCCCGCTGGTCGTGCGCAACTCCACCGCCGCCCGCGATGTCGCCGCGTCGGCGGTCGTCGCCGACGCCGGCGGGTAGGAACGCCGAAGGGGCCGGGCCCGAAGGCCCGACCCCTTGCGTCCGGTCGCTGCTCGCGGCAGCGACTGGTG
>NZ_JBIQHX010000024.1:5248-26637 GCF_044508325.1 Microbacterium sp.
GGGCCCGAAGGCCCGACCCCTTGCGTCCGGTCGCTGCTCGCGGCAGCGACTGGTGGGGTTTCGATGCGCCGGGGCGGCGTGCCGACCTGGCGAGGTTTCGATGCGCCGCCGGAGGCGGCGTAGCGACCTCGTGAGGTTTCGATGCGCCGCCGGAGGCGGCTTACTCAACCTGAGTCGCAGGGGTGTCAACGCCGCTGCGCGGCATTGACACCCCTCGACTCACTTCAGGATCTTGGTGACGGTGCCGGCACCGACGGTGCGGCCGCCCTCGCGGATCGCGAAGCCGAGGCCCTCCTCCATCGCGATGGGCTGGATGAGGTCCACCTTCATGTCCGTGGTGTCGCCGGGCATGACCATCTCGGTGCCCTCGGGCAGCGTGATGACGCCGGTGACGTCCGTGGTGCGGAAGTAGAACTGCGGACGGTAGTTCGTGTAGAAGGGGTTGTGGCGGCCACCCTCCTCCTTGGAGAGGATGTACGCGGTGCCCTCGAACTCGGTGTGCGGCGTGACCGAACCCGGCTTGACGACAACCTGGCCGCGCTCGACCTCGTCGCGCTTGGTGCCGCGCAGGAGCAGACCGCAGTTCTCGCCGGCCCAGGCCTCGTCGAGCTGCTTGTGGAACATCTCGATGCCGGTGACGATCGTCTTCTGCGTCGGGCGCAGACCCACGATCTCGACCTCCGAGTTGATCGCGAGCGTGCCGCGCTCGGCGCGACCGGTCACGACCGTGCCACGGCCGGTGATGGTGAAGACGTCCTCGATGGGCATCAGGAACGGCTTGTCCTTGTCACGCACCGGGTCCGGGATCCACTCGTCCACGGCCTCCATGAGCTCGAGGATCGAGTTGACCCACTTCTCGTCGCCCTCGAGGGCCTTCAGGCCCGAGACGCGCACGACGGGAGCGTTGTCGCCGTCGAAGCCCTGGCTCGAGAGCAGCTCGCGCAGCTCGAGCTCGTTGAGCTCCAGCAGCTCCTCGTCCTCGACCATGTCGGCCTTGTTCAGGGCGACGAGCAGAGTCGGCACGCCGACCTGCTTGGCCAGCAGCACGTGCTCGCGCGTCTGCGCCATGATGCCGTCGGTCGCGGCGACCACGAGGATCGCGCCGTCCATCTGAGCGGCGCCGGTGATCATGTTCTTGATGTAGTCGGCGTGACCGGGGGCGTCGACGTGGGCGTAGTGACGCTTCGGGGTCTCGTACTCGACGTGCGAGATGTTGATCGTGATGCCGCGCTGACGCTCCTCGGGAGCCGAGTCGATCGACGCGAAGTCGCGCTGGACGTTGGTCGCCGACGGGTACTTGTCGGCGAGCACCTTCGAGATCGCCGCGGTGAGCGTCGTCTTGCCGTGGTCGACGTGCCCGATCGTTCCGATGTTCACGTGCGGCTTGGTCCGCTCGAACTTGGCCTTGGCCACTGGGTCCTCCTCAGGACTGTCGTGTAGAAGCTCCGGGCACTGGTTTGCGACCGACGCTCTACGGGGTTGTTCTCAGGTTACTAGAGAGGGTTGTTGGGTTTCTGGTCGGGCGACCAGGCGATCACTCGCCCTTGCCCTTCTGGACGATCTCGTCCGAGACCGCCTTGGGAACCTCGGCGTAGGAGTCGAACTCCATCGAGTACACGGCCCGGCCCGAGGTCTTCGAGCGCAGGTCGCCGATGTAGCCGAACATCTCCGAGAGCGGGACGAGCGCACGCACGACCTTCACGCCCTGGGCGTCCTCCATCGACTGGATCTGCCCGCGACGCGAGTTCAGGTCGCCGATGACGTCGCCCATGTACTCCTCGGGAGTGCGCACCTCGACCGCCATGAGCGGCTCGAGCAGCACCGGGCTCGCCTTGCGGGCGGCCTCCTTGAAGCCCATGGAACCCGCGATCTTGAACGCCATCTCCGAGGAGTCGACGTCGTGCGACTGGCCGTCCAGCAGCGTCGCCTTCACGCCCACCATCGGGTAGCCGGCCAGCACGCCCACGTTCATGGCGTCCTGGAAGCCCGCGTCCACCGAGGGGATGTACTCACGCGGAACGCGGCCACCGGTGACCTTGTTCTCGAACTCGTACGACTTATCCGCGGTGACCTCGAGCGGCTCGATGGCGAACTGGATCTTCGCGAACTGGCCGGATCCGCCGGTCTGCTTCTTGTGCGTGTAGTCGTGGCGCTCGACGGCCTTGCGGATCGTCTCGCGGTACGCCACCTGCGGCTTGCCGACGTTGGCCTCGACCTTGAACTCCCGCTTCATGCGGTCGACCAGGATGTCCAGGTGCAGCTCGCCCATGCCCTTGATGACCGTCTGGCCGGTCTCGGCGTTCTGCTCCACGCGGAACGTCGGGTCCTCCTCGGCGAGCTTCTGGATCGCGAGACCCAGCTTCTCCTGGTCGGCCTTGGTCTTGGGCTCGATGGCCACCTCGAGCACGGGCTCGGGGAAGGTCATCGACTCGAGCACCACCGGGTTGGCGGCGTCCGACAGCGTGTCGCCGGTCGTGGTGTCCTTCAGGCCGATCACCGCGTAGATGTGGCCGGCGGTCACCGCGTCGACGGGGTTCTCCTTGTTGGCGTGCATCTGGAAGATCTTCCCGATGCGCTCCTTCTTGCCCTTGGTCGAGTTGACGACCTGGGCGCCGGAGTCCACGCCGCCGGAGTACACGCGGATGTAGGTGAGACGGCCGAAGAACGGGTGCACGGCGATCTTGAACGCGAGCGCCGCGAACGGCTCGTCCTTGTCGGCGTGCCGCTCGATGACGACCTCTTCGTCCTTGGGGTCGTGCGCCTCGATGGCGGGCACGTCCAGGGGCGAGGGGAGGTAGTCCACGACCGCGTCGAGCATCGGCTGCACACCGCGGTTCTTGAAGGCCGAGCCGCAGAGCACCGGGTAGAGCTCGCCGGCGATGGTCAGCTTGCGGATGGCGCCCTTGATCTCGGCGACCGTGAGCTCCTCGCCGCCGAAGTACTTCTCCAGCAGGTGCTCGTCGGTCTCGGCGACCGTCTCCAGCAGCTGGGTGCGGTACTGCGCCGCCTTGTCGGCGAGCTCAGCGGGGATCTCCTGGATCTCGTACTTGGCGCCCATGGTCACATCGCCCTTGGCGTCGCCGGGCCAGACCAGCGCGCGCATCTCGACCAGGTCGACGACGCCCACGAAGTCGCTCTCGGCACCGATGGGCAGCTGCAGCACGAGCGGCTTGGCCTTGAGCCGGTTCACGATCGTGTCGACGGTGAAGTAGAAGTCGGCGCCCAGCTTGTCCATCTTGTTGACGAAGCAGATGCGCGGCACGTCGTACTTGTCGGCCTGACGCCACACGGTCTCGGACTGGGGCTCCACGCCCTCCTTGCCGTCGAACACCGCGACCGCGCCGTCGAGCACGCGCAGCGAGCGCTCCACCTCGACGGTGAAGTCGACGTGGCCGGGCGTGTCGATGATGTTGATCTGGGTGCCGTTCCAGAAGCAGGTCACCGCGGCCGAGGTGATCGTGATGCCGCGCTCCTGCTCCTGCGCCATCCAGTCGGTGGTCGCGGCGCCGTCGTGCGTCTCGCCGAGCTTGTGGTTGACACCCGTGTAGAACAGGATGCGCTCGGTCGTCGTCGTCTTGCCGGCATCGATGTGCGCCATGATGCCGATGTTGCGGACCTTCTTGAGGTCGGTGAGCACTTCTTGTGCCACGGGGTGTGTTCCTTACTCCTGGGGTGCCAGGTGTTACCAGCGGTAGTGCGCGAAGGCGCGGTTGGACTCGGCCATCTTGTGCGTGTCCTCGCGGCGCTTGACCGCGGCGCCGAGGCCGTTCGAGGCATCCAGGATCTCGTTCTGCAGACGCTCGGTCATCGTCTTCTCACGACGGCCCTTGGCGTAGCTGACGAGCCAGCGCAGCGCGAGCGTGTTGGCGCGGTGCGGCTTGACCTCGACGGGCACCTGGTAGGTCGAGCCGCCGACGCGGCGGCTGCGGACCTCGAGGGTGGGGCGCACGTTGTCGAGCGCCTTCTTGAGGGTGGCGACGGCGTCCTGTCCGTTCTTCGCCTCGACGCCGCGCAGGGCGCCGTAGACGATCGACTCGGCCAGCGACTTCTTGCCGTCGACGAGGATCTTGTTGACCAGCTGGGTGACGACGGGGGCGCCGTACACCGGGTCGTTGACGACGGGGCGCTTCGGGGCGGGTCCCTTGCGAGGCATCTTTCTCAGCCCTTCTTCGCGCCGTAGCGGCTGCGAGCCTGCTTGCGGTTCTTGACGGCCTGGGTGTCCAGGGCGCCGCGGACGATCTTGTAGCGCACGCCCGGCAGGTCCTTCACACGGCCTCCGCGGACGAGGACGAGCGAGTGCTCCTGGAGGTTGTGGCCCTCACCGGGGATGTAGGCCGTGACCTCGGTGCCGTTGCGAAGCTTCACACGGGCGACCTTGCGCATCGCCGAGTTCGGCTTCTTCGGGGTGGTGGTGTACACGCGGGTGCAGACGCCCGCCTGCT
Organism: Microbacterium sp.; assembly: GCF_044508325.1. Classification (GTDB taxonomy): domain Bacteria; phylum Actinomycetota; class Actinomycetes; order Actinomycetales; family Microbacteriaceae; genus Microbacterium. The sequence goes on from NZ_JBIQHX010000024.1 coordinate 9,691, forward strand.
GGGGGTTCGCCTTCAGCGCGGGCGCCTTGGTCTTGTTGACCTTCGGCGTCCGGCCCTTGCGCACCAGCTGCTGAATGGTTGGCACGAATGTTCTCCCTGTTGTGCTGCACGGTGACAGCGATCGTGATTTCACGTAGATCCACCGGCACGCCAGAATGAACGGACGCTTTTCGTGGTGGATATGCCGTGGGGGTGGCCTGTTCGCAGGCCGTTTCCCTGAGATGCGGCGCCCCCGCCCTGCGACGTGCCGGGGCACAGCGCATGGCGCGCGTGAGCGCACACCCGATCAATCATACCTGCCCGCGGGGGCGCTCGGCAAACGCAGGGCGAGCCTCAGGCCGACGGATGCCGCCGCTCAGCCGGGCACGACGAGCAGCACGAGCAGCAGCGTCCCGGCCGCTGCCGCCACCAGCGCCGCGCCGGCCGTGACGATCGCCGTCCGCCGCCGTGCGATGCGACGGCGGGTGCGGTCCTGAGCGGCGCCGTCGAAGGCCGGCTGGGGCCCGCGCGGCGCGACCGCGGCGCGCTCCGCCCGGACCGGCTCGGCGGCCCGCGGCGGGCCGGCGGGTCGCAGAGCCTGCGGATCCGGACTGTGCGCGGCACGTGCCGCCGCGGCGTCGTCCTGCCGGATCCGGTGCGCCGGCCTCCGCGGCGGCAGACGCACCGTGTCGTCGACGTCACCCGCCCGCCGCGCCGACAGCCGCGTCTGGTCGGTCGCGTCGGCGTCGTCCGCAGACCTGGGATCGGTCACCCGGCGCCCCGGCCGTCGCCCGCCACCAGTCGCAGCTCCGCGTCGCCGAGGAGGAAGCGCTCGGTGGCCGGTGCGGACGTTCCCGGCTCCAGCTCGACCTCCACGCCGTCCTCACGCACGAGGATCACGCCGTTGGTGGAATCGAGATCGACGATCGTCCACCCGGCGCCCGTGCGCTCGAGCCGGGCGTGGGTCTTCGACACGGTGCGCGTGTCGTCGGAGACGGGCACGAGCTGCGCGCCGGGCCGGGTCAGGTCGGCGCTCGGGCGCCGGCCGATGATGACCACATCCGCCGTGACCGCCACGGGGGCCCCGAGCGGGAGCACGAGCGACCAGGACGGCCGGTGGCGGCTCGAGATCACGGTCTCGTCGAAGACCTCCTCGTCGGGGATCTGCGGACGACGGTCCTGCGCCGACACCGATGCGCGCGCCGATCGCGGGCCGCCGAGGATCGGCACGTCGGCGACGGCCGAGACCTCGGCGGAGGCGTCGAGGTCTTCGGCGGCGACGCCGCGGGCCGCCTCGGCGGCGGCGCGGGCCGAGACCGGCAGGTTCGGCAGCGGGATCGGCGGTGCCCACGGGTCGGCGGCCTCCGCCGTCGCCGGGCGCGCGGGAACCGCCGGCACGTCCTGCACGGGCGCCGCAGGACCCGCCGCCGCGGCGGGCGCCGCCGGCGGCGCGGAGGCGGGGGCGAAGGGGCTCACCGGCGGCGGCACCGCGCCGGGCTCCGGCGCGAACGCCCGGCGCGGCGCCGCGGGTGCCGGCTCACCGGGCGTCGCCGGGCTCGCCGAGGGGAAGGTCTGCGTGAACGGCGCCTGCGAACGACCCAGCCGGATGCCGCCGCCGTCACTGCCGGAGTCGGCCCACGCGTCGGCATCGACGGCGCGGGCGGGCGGCGCGTCGGCCACGGGAGGGGCCGCCGCCGGGGCGGGCGGGCGCGGAGGGACGACGTATGCCGCCGGAGCGGCGGGCGCTGCCGGCGTCGCCGCGATCGCGGGCGCGGAGGCAGGCGGCGGGGGTGGCGGCGGCGTTCCCGCCCGCATCACCGGCGCAGGAGCGGCACCGCCGACGCGGCGCATCCCGCGGCCGAGCCAGCGTGCCGACCCCCAGCCCAGGATGGTCGACCACACCGGCGTCACGAGGGCGGCCAGCACCGTCATGCCCGCCCCGACGCCGAAGCCTCGGTTGATGCGATGATAGGCGACGATGAGCGCCACCCACAGCGCGGGCGGGACGAGGATCAGCAGCGCGAACCAGCCGGACAGCCCCGCCAACTGCAGCACGACGACGATGTTGTAGACCGGGATCCAGGCCTTGTAGCCCTCCTCGCCCGCCTTCGCGAAGACGGCGGCGAGGCTCGCCGCAGTCCAGACGTAGAGCACGAGGACGAGCAGCAGCGAGATCACGGCGCCCAGGACGGCTGCATCGTTCATGTGGCCTGCGCGTCACCGCGCGGGTGCCCGCGGCGACGCATCCTCCTCTCGGTCGAGCGCGTCGTTCCCGCGCGCTTCACGCCCGCTCGCGGCGCGGGCGAACGGGTGAACGACTTCAACGATACGGCCGCGGCCAGGCGGCGCCACACCGGCTGCGCGGCGGCGAGACCGGCGCGTTCGGCATCGACGATGCGCCAGAACTCGGCGGCCTCGGCGTCTGCGGGCACGAGGTCCGAGAACACGGCCCGGTCGGCGCCGGCCGCGAGCGTCGCGACGCCCGGGCGGCCGTGCGCCGCCGCCAGCTCGGTGCGGGTGCGCGCCCCCGGCCCGGTCAGGCCGTGGTCGACGGCGGTGTCGACGTACTCCTCCCAGCCGCCGGCGATACGGGCCACGGCATCCGGGTCCTGGCGGCGCGCGCGCCGCCGCCACGCCTTCGCGCCGATGACCGTGAGGAACGGCCCGAGCACGACCGTCAGGGCGAGCACCGCCGCACCGGCGATCCGCAGGCCCGCCCACAGCGCGGACAGATCGGCACGAGGCGCCTCGGCCTCGTCGTCGTCGGCGCTCTCCTGCCGCACGGGGTCGGGGGGGACGACCTCCTGGACGGTCTCCGGCCGCACCTCCGTCGGGTTCTCGGGGTCGCGCCGGCGCAGCAGCTCCGATGCGAGAGGCTCGCTGTGCTGCGGGGTCACGTCCGCTGCCACCCACTCACCGGACGTCGCCTGCACCTCCACCCACGCGGCGAGATCGCCCGCGCGGCACGCGCCCTCGTCGCAGGCGGGCAGCCCCGCCGCGGCCTCCAGCCGAAGCCCGAGCACGACACGCGCGGGGAAGCCGAGCTCGCGGGCGATGAGCGCCGCCGCGACGGCGAACTGCTCGTCGTCGCCGACGGCGGCCACCAGCGACCCCCCGGAGTCGGCGACCTGTGCCTGCCGGGCCAGCAGCCGGCTGAACATCTCCTCGATCCGCGCGAGCGAGTGCCCGGACGCGCTCGGCTCGAAGACGTAGCCGGCGAGCGCGTCGGCCCACGCCGGCGGATCGTCGGCGGACATCGAGAGCGCGTGGCTCAGGTAGCCGCGCGACCGCAGCCGGGAGAGCAGCTCGGCCAGGCCCGCTCCGTCCGTCCCGGCGTCCTGTGCGGCGATCCAGCGCACGAGGCTGTCGGGAGCGGGCACGGATGCCTCGGGAACTCCCGGCGCGCTGATCGCCGCGAGTGCCGGCGCAGGCGGGACGACCGCCGTGACGACATACGTGTCTCCGGGGCGGAGCCCGCCCCGGGCCGTCTCGACGGCGGCACCGCTCGCGGCGCTGTAGTAGAAGCCGTCCTCGAGCTGCGCGGCCGAGGCGCCGGTGAACCCGACCTGGGCGAGACGGCCGAACGTCGGCAGCCAGATGCCCTCGAGCCGGTCGATGTCGATGCGCAGCACGGAGCGCTCGCCCGCGCCGGCATCCAGCGCTCCCGGGACGCGCACGAAGCGTGCGTCGCTCACGCCCGCCGCGGGGTCGAGCACCCGGAACAGCTCGCCGTCGTAGGCGGTCATCACGGCGAGGCGGATGCGATCCGGCACCGGACCCTCCTCCACCGAGACCCGGAAGAGCACCTCGTCGTGGCGATCGTCGGCGAACGCCGCGCGATAGCCCGCCAGCGGCACCTGGGCACGCGCGATCTCGACCTGCGGACCGATGCCGGAGCGCAGCACCTCGCGGCCGCGGTCGGCCCCCAGCGCCGGGGCGGCGACGGCCCCCGCCCCCACCGCGACCGCCACCATTCCCGCCGCCAGCAGGGTCCGGCGCAGCTCGGATGCCGTGCGGCGCCGCGTCACCCGCACCCCCTGTGCGTCCGCGGTCCGGCGCAGCGCCTGGCGCCGCTCGTGACCGGTCAGCCAGGCGAGCCAGCCGAGGGACAGGATGAGGCTCAGCGCCCCCACGATCAGCTCGCGCGGGGCCGCCACCTCGACGGAACCGAGCGCGAGGGGCGCGCTGGCGGCCGGCTGCCCGAACAGCAGTCCGAACCAGACCATCGCGAGCGCCGCGAGTGCGCCGAAGACCGCGGCGCGCGCGTCGCGCCACGACAGCAGCAGCGCCGCGAGCGTACCCACCAGGAACACGAGCAGCGCCGGGACGAGGAGGTTGCGGTAGCCGCCCACGGGCAGTTCGACGGTCACGAGATCCTTGAAACCGGTGACGGCGCCGGCGAGCACGTCCCGCAGGGCGGCGGGCACCTGCACGAGGTCGCCGCGGCGTGCCGGGACCGCGAGAACGACGCCGGCGACCAGGAACGCCGCGGCGGCGGTCAGGGCGGTGATCCAGCCCGGCCAGCGCCACCGGGTCGCGGCGGCGGCGACGGCGAGCGCGAGTATCGCTGCGGCCGCCGTGACGAGCACGAAGTCGCCGCTGCGGTAGATCGGCCACGCGGCGAGGCCGGCGAGCGCCGCCATCGCAAGCACGTAGAGCGCGCCGATGACGCGGGGCGCCCGCGGCATCCGCTCCGGTCCCATGCTCATGTCTGCGCCCCCCGCAGCAGGAGGCCCCCGAGGTCGTCGAGCAGGCCCACCGTCAGCACGGTGAGGCTGCCGAGCGGACGCAGCCGAGGGTGGGCGCGCTCGTCGCAGAGCACGGCGATCACGGCCGTGTCTTCGGGGAAGGCGAGCGCCGCCTGCCGCAGCCGCGACAGCGTCACCCGCGAGCCGCACACCACGAAGGCCACCGACAGGGCCTGCGACGACTCGACGGTGAGCCGGCACACCTCCTCGAGGGGCATCGTGTGCTCGAGCGCGTCGATGCCGGCGCATCCGTCGAGCAGCGCCCGCGGGGACGCGGCCGACAGTGTCCGGATCGCCCGCAGCCGGCCCCGCACGACCCGCGGGATCTCCGCACCGGTGACGACCTCGAGGTCGCGACCGTCGCGGATGCCCTGCACGCCGAGCGAGGCGGCGCAGCCGACGGCCACCTCGAACTCGTCGGCATCGGCGTAGTCGGCCTCCGCGAGGCTCAGCACGATCGCCATCCGCGACCGCCGGGTCTCTTCGAACTGGCGCACCATGAGGCGCCCGGTCTTGGCGGTGGACTTCCAGTGGATCTGGCGCCGCGCATCCCCCGGCTGGTACTCGCGGATCGCATGGAACGACATGTCGGCGTCGACCAGGCGCCGACTCGGCCTGCCTTCCAGGTCGCGCACCAGCCCGGCGCTCGTCGACGGCACGGCGACGGTGCGCGGGTGCACGTACAGGCGACGCACGTCGTCCCACGCGTGCTCCCTGCGCAGCAGGCCCACGGGGTCGGTGCGCACCGCTGTGGGCGGACCGACCGGGATGATGCCGCGGCGCGGCGTCGGGATCGTCACCGGCTGCGCCGTCGAGGCGCCGCCGCGCAGCAGCGGCACGCCGAACTCGACGAGCCCGTCTCCCACCGGCAGGTCGATGCGGCCGGGCAGCACAGTGCGCCCGCCGCGGTTGCGGATCTCGATCCGACCGGTCACCTCCCCGCCGGCGACGACGCGCTCGTGGTCGAGGCGCACGACGACGTCGTAGGCACGCGCGCCGAACAGGAACGGCAGGCTCATGACCAGGAGCACGAGGGATGCCGCGCCCGCCAGCATCCACTCGATCCAGCCGAACACCCAGCCGACGCCCATCCCGACGGTCGCCGCGCCCAGGGCCGGCCATCCGGCCGGGGTCACCGTCTCGACGAGCCGCTCGGCCGCGGTCGCCACACCCTCGCGCACGCGGCGCCCGGTCGTCATGACCCCCACGACAGCCGACACCAATGCGCCGCGGCGCACCGCCGTGACGCGGGTGTGCGCCGTCGCACCGGTGTCGGCGACGGTGTGCGTCACGGGGCTCGGGGTGCCGGTGGTGGTCATCGCGGATCCGTCACAGGGCGTCGCGCTGGGTGGGCGGGGGGACATCGAGCAGCACCTGTCCGACCACGGCCTCGGCCGTGACGCCGTCGAACTCCGCCTCGGGGTGCAGGATCAGGCGGTGGGCGAGCACCGGGACGGCGAGCGCCTTGACATCGTCGGGTGTCGCATAGGTGCGGCCCTGCGACACCGCGCGGGTGCGGGTGGCGCGGGTGAGGGCGAGTGCGCCCCGGATGCTGACGCCCAGCCGCACCTGGTCGGCCGTGCGCGTGGCGTCCACGATCCGGGCGATGTAATCCAGCACGAGGGCGTTGACGTATGCGTCGCGGGCGAGGTCGGCCATGCCGATGAGCGCCTGCGGGGCCACGATCGGCGTCAGCTCGCCGGTGGCCACGGCGGCGCCGTCGAGGATGCGCAGTGTCGCCGCGTGGTCGGGGTAGCCCAGCGACGTCTTCAGGAGGAAGCGGTCCAGCTGCGCCTCGGGGAGGCGATAGGTCCCGGCCTGCTCGACCGGGTTCTGGGTGGCGATCACCAGGAACGGCACGCCCACGGGCCTGGTCACCGAGTCAATGGTGACCTTGCCCTCCTCCATCACCTCCAGCAGCGCGGACTGCGTCTTCGGGCTCGCGCGGTTGATCTCGTCGGCGAGCACGATGTTGGCGAACACCGGGCCGGCATGGAACTCGAACGAACCGGTCTTCTGGTCGTACACGGTGATGCCGGTGATGTCGCCGGGAAGCAGGTCGGGCGTGAACTGGATGCGGGTGTTGGTGCCCTGCACGGACTGCGCCAGGGCGCGGGCCAGCGACGTCTTGCCGGTGCCCGGGACGTCCTCCAGCAGGACGTGGCCTTCGCTGATCATCGCCGTGAGCACGAGCTCGATGACGTGGCGCTTGCCCAGCACCGCCTTCTCGACGTTGTCGGCGAGCTGCGTGAAGGTGTCGGCGAACCAGGCGGCCTGCTCCTGCGTGACGGTCATCGGTGTCCTCAATCCTGTTCCGGGGGGAGGTTCGGCTCGCACGTGGCGGAGAAGGTCTGCGCGGCGTCGCTGAGCCCCCAGCTCATCGCGCTCCAGCTGACGGTGACCCCGATGCCGGAGACGCTCACCGCGCCGACCGGAACGAGCCACGAGTCCTCGTGGGCGAGCACGGCGCCGGCGGCATCGCGGTACACGAGCCCGCTGCGGTCGAACGCGACAGCCGCCTTCGCGCCGCCCGGGCTGCTCGTCGAATCCCACATCAGCTGCAGCTGCGACCCGCCGACGCACGAGGCGGCACGCCAGGTCGCGCGCACCTGATACGGGGCGCTGCCGGCGCGGGCGGTCACCGGCGCGTCGGCGGTGCGAGTGCCCCAGCGCTCGTGCTGGTAGAGCACGCGGATGCCGGGGTCGCGGCCGAAGACGCTCGTCATCGGGGTGGCGCCGGGCTGGATGCCGGTGAACACGGCGATGTTGCGGCGCGGGGGCGTCTCGGTCGAGGTCGGCAGGTCGCGGATGATCCACGACGCGGAGAGCCGGTCGTCACCCATCAGCGGCTTCGCGTCGACGACGAAGGTGTACCCGCGCGGCGCGTCGGGACTCTGCACGGCCCGCACCGCCGCCGTCGCGACCGAGCGACCGTACATCTCACCGCGATACCACGACTCGACGCACAGGTCGAACGCGTACTCCTCGCCGTCGGGGAGGCCGTCGAAGGTCGCCGTGTGGCCGCTGTCGGCGACGACGCAGCGCGATCCGGACCGGGCGAATCCGTAGCGCAGCTGCGAGCCGTCGCCGCCCAGCTGGGCACTGCCGGTCGCCGATACGGTCGCGGTGCCGTCGCCGACCGAGACGGCGCTCAGCTGCAGTGCGGGATCGCGTGGGGCGCCGATCCCGTTCGCGTGCACGACGACGGCACTACCGGAGGTCGCGCCGTCGAACCCGGGCGGCTTGTCGAAGCGCGAGAACGGGGTCACGGTGATCGGGCTGACCGTGTTCGACCCGACGACGTAGCGGGGCACCGTCACCTCGGTGTCCGAGCGCCGCACCCGCACGGTCTGAGTCTCGCCGGCGGGACTCGTGATCTCGAGGCGCCCGACCGCGGAGGTGTCGATGCCGGTCACCCGCAGCGAGACGATCCTCCCCTCACCGCCGGTGACGACCGGCTCGGCCGTGACGGCGCCAGGTGCCGGCGGCGGATCGTACCCCCATGCGACGGTGCGCACCGAGCCGCGCGACTCACCCACGCCGTTGACCGCCCACGCCTCGTAGTCGCGGGCCTCGCCGTTGGGCGCGGCGATGGGCGGGCAGGCGCCGTCGGGCGCGCAGGTGGCCACCACCGCACCGCGGTGGCGGACGGTGAACCCGGTGAGAGCGGGGTAGGCGCTGCGGGCCTCGCCCGGGTCGACGCGCAGGGTCACCAGCCCGTCGTCATAGGCGGCCTGGGCCAGCGCCGCCGGTGCCTTCGGGTAGCCCTGCAGGTCGAGCAGGAGCGACCCGTCCCGCGCCGCGCTCGTGTGCCGCCCCTGCGCGTCGCGCAGCGTGAACGCGGCGGTGCACGTCGCGCCCGCCGCATCCGCCGTCCAGGATGCGACCACCGTCGTGGCCGATCCTCGCTCGAAGATGACCCCCGCGCACGAGCCGGTGCCGCGCACGTCGGTGAGCTCCAGCGGCGTACGCGGCAGGGGGTTGACCTCCCCGGACGCGCCGACGACCCTGATCGTGCACGATGAGCCCTGCGCCTGCGAGCACTGCTGGGCAACCGTCCCACCGCGGGGCAGCTCGCTCGGGGCGGCGCCCACGCGCAGGATCAGGCGTGCGGGGGCCACGCCGGGGTGACTGGTGACCGATACCAGGGCGACGTCCTCGGTGCCGGGCACGGCGGCATCCCTCCCTGTGATCTGCACGATCCCGTCCGCGCCCACGGCGAGGTCGAACGAGGAGCCGGTGTGCTCGAGCGCGTAGGCGATGTTCTGCCAGTCCGTCTTCCACTGCCACGAGGTCATGCCGCTCTTCAGGTCGAACCGTGCGGTCTCGCCCGGCCCGACCGTGACCGATGCCGGGTGCAGCTCGGGCTGCGGATCCACCGCGGTGATGCGCACCGGCACCGACAGGTGGGTCCACGCCTCCTGCCCCGCCACCCGCACGGGGACGATGCACGCATCGGCCCACGGTGCGCCCTCCGCGGCGTCGTAGCGCACGACGGTGGCGGCGACGCGCGTGCACGCGGCGCCCGGGCGTGCGCCGGAGGGCGCGACCTCCTCCCCCACTTCCAGCGTCGCGCCGGCGGGCACGGCGACCAGCTCACGCATATCGAACTCGACCGACTCGCGCTCGGTGACCTCCTGCCCGCGCACTCCGGCCCGCAGCGCGAGCGTGTAGTCGTCTTCGCCGGGGATGCGCAGGAAGCCGTAGGTGACGACCTCGGCGCCCGACGACGCCGCGCCGGTCAGCGCGAACGGGATCACGCGCGAGTGCTCGGGCAGCGCTCCGCGCAGGCGGCGCCCGTCCACGACGACGCCGCCCGGATCGCCCCACAGCGAGAGCGTGAGGTCGGCAACGTCGCCGCCGGACCAGGTCACCGAGCCGCTGACGACGTCCACTCCGGAGCGGAACCGGTCGCGCGTCTCGGCGGTGAGCACCGTGTCGACCACGACCGGGTAGTCGGGCACCGCGTCGCGCACGACCTTCACGACGATCATGCCCCGCGCGGTGTTGCCCGAATCACTGGTCACGTCGTAGAGGAATGACATGGTGCCGGGGTTCAGGCCCGCGTTGACGGTGACCGTGGTGGCCCCGACGTCGGCGATGAGGTTGCGCTGGCGTGCGTAGTCGGGGCTGTCGGTCCCGTCCGCGAGGGTCTGCGGGAGGTCGGGGCGCACGTCCGTCAGGGTGAGCCGGCCGCCCGTGGGGTCGACGTCGTTGGCGAGCGGGCTGATGCGGATCGCGCTGCCCACCCCCGCCTGCACCTGCACGTAGTCGGTGAAGGTCACCGGGCTCGGGTTCGCCTCGGCGTCCAGCACGCCCACGCGCACCACCCCGGTGCCGGACCCGCCCGCCCCGTCCACGACGCTGTAGGTGAAGGAGCGCTGCCCGCTGTCGCCCGGAGCACTCGTGTAGACGATCGACGCGCCGTCGGCGGACAGGGTCGCCGACCCGGCCTCCGGCTGGGTGAGGATGCGCTCCAGCGCCACCTGGTCGCCGTCGGGGTCGACGCCGAACTGGTCGAACGGGATCGTGGTGCTCTGTCCGCTGAGCACACGCCCTTCGAGGATCGCCGGCTGCGGGTCGCGGTTCGACTCGCCGTCGATGACGGTCACGCGCACGGTCGCCGTGTCGGCCAGTGTCGGGGAGCCGGTGCTGAAGATCGCATAGTCGATGCGGTGGTCGCCCGGTTCGGCCGGCGCCAGGTAGCGCAGCACACCGCCGGACGCGAACGCCAGCGCGTCCGGCGTCGACGAGGCCACCGCGGAGGGGTCGAGCGTGAGCGGACCGCCGGAGGGGGCGACATCGTTGTCGAGGACGGGGATGTCCAGCTGTGCTCCGGCGCGCACGACCACCGAGTCGTCCACCGCGATCGGCGCGAGCTCGGGGGGCGGAGGCAGCAGGTACACGGTCGCCTCACCGGCGACCCGCGCTCCGAGATCCTCCGTGCCGTCGCTGACGAGATAGCGGACGGTGCCCAGCCGCCCGGGCGAGCCGTCCGCGGTGGTGCCGGTGATCCGCAGATAGCGCTGGCCGACGACATCCACCGTCATCGATGCGCCCTGCGCCGCATGCGGCTCCACGTCGCTGAGCAGCAGCACGCGGCGGGTGGGGTTGCTCACGGCGCCGAAGACGTCCAGCGTCGCGTCCTCGCTGGGACGCACGAAGGCGATGACGGGCGCCGTCGCCAGCTGGGCGGGGGCGTCGGCGGGCAGGATGGTGATGCGCGCGAGGGCGGTCGCCGGCTCGCCGCCGGCGGCCACGGTGTAGCTGACCTGGTACGTGCCCGCCTGCTTCGCGGCGAAGTCGAAGGTGGTGCCGCCCGCGGCGGCAACGACCTGGGCCGGGGCGTCGTCGAGCACGCGCACGGCGGTGAGGGCGAGGCTTCCCGCCGTGCCGGTGACGTGCGGGGCGACGTCGACGGTGATGCTCCCGGATTCCAGCGACTCGGTCACCGCGAACGACTCGGCCGCCAGTGCCGGGCTCGGATCGACGCGGACCAGCAGCTCCTTGGTGGTGGTCGCGCCGCGCGCGTCCGAGACGGTGACATCGAGGCCGATGACCTGGGCCTCGGCGGCGGAGGGATCGGGATGCTGGTAGACGACCTCGCCGGCGGGCGTCGAGGCGACCGCCCCGACGCCGCTGCCGTTCTCGACCGAGAGCAGCAGCAGCGGGTCGCCCTCGGGGTCGACCCAGCCGTTCAGGACCGGCAGCGACACGGTGCCGCCGGGCTCCACCTGCGGCTCGGGCCAGGTCGCAAGGCAGCCGTCCACCCCGCAGAACTGCGGCGCGGAGTTGCCCTCCCCGGCGACGGTGATGGTGACCGTCGCGGGCTCCGAGCGCAGGCCGTCGCCGCTCGTGCCGTCGGTGACGCGATACGAGAAGGTCGCCGACCCGGTCGCGGCGGCATCCACGCGCACCGCCAGGCGCTGACCGCTGTCGGTGATCGTGACCGTCCCGAAGCCCGGATCGAGCCCCTCGACCGATGCGGCGTCGATGGTGAGCACGTCGGTGTTGGGATCGTGGTCGTTCAGCAGCACCGGCAGCGACACGAGGCCGCCCGCGCGCACGCCGAACGCGTCGGGCTCGGCCACCGGCGGCCTCGGGTCGAGGACGAACGCGGCCTGCTCGTCGGTGGGAGCCGACTGCTCGTCGGTGCGGTCGTCGAGCGACCAGTCCTGACTGGACGGCACGAGGGCGCCGTCCGGGGCCGTCCACACCCAGCCCGAGCGCGTCTCGTTGAGGATCATCGCCGCATCGGTCGCGGCGAACACCGGACGGCGCTCGTCGCCCAGGCTCTGCCCTGCGAAGTCGAGGGCGACCTCGCCCGCCTCCGACCGCCACAGCACGCCGCCGTCGGCGCGCAGCCACGCCGCGTAGGTCTGGCCGCCGAAGTGCGTCGGCCGCGCGGGCGTGCCGAAGTCGCGCGCCTGGCCGCCCACCACGCGCGTCGGGGCCGCCCCGTCGGCGCCCAGGCGCACGAGCCCGGCCTCGTCGGCGAGGTACAGGGCGTCGGCGTGCGCGGACGCCCTGGCGATCGCGACCGCGCCGGTCAGCTCGACCGCCACCGGCTCCTCGAGGTCTCGGATCCACACGAGACCCTCGGAGGGATCGACCAGGTACCACGTGTCGCCGGCCGACACGACGTCGACTTCTGCGTCGACGGAGCCGGCCACCGGATCGGAGCCGAGCACGCGGGCCGCCGCGATGTCGTAGCGCAGCACGGCGCGGTCGGCCGGCGAGTAGCTGTACAGGACGCCCTCGTCGTCGAGTCCGATCGCCGTCGACGTGTACTGCGGGCCGTCGGCGGAGGCGGACGGGTCGACCTGGGTGACCTCGCCTCCGGCCAGGGTGCCGGTGAACACGGCGCCGGAGTCGGTGCGGTACGCGACGTAGTCGCCGGCGATCGTCGCCTCGACCGTCCCCGAGGGCGTCGTCGGCGAGTCCTTCAGCGTCGTCGCGTCCAGATCGACCGGCTGTGCGGCGTCGATGCGGGTCACCCGGCCGTAGCTCTCGGAGAACAGATAGCTGCCTGAGGCGGACTCGACGACGGCCGTGGGGCTGCTGACGCTGCGCACCGTGTCCAGCTCGCCGACCGCGGTGTTCACGCGCGCGTAGCGGCTGCCCGGGCCGGTCTGCAGCGCCCAGACGGAGGTGTCCAGGGGCGGGGTCTGCTTCGCGTCCAGCCCCGGCCACACGACGCTCACCGTGGTCACCAGGACCGCCGCGGCCACGCCCGACAGTCCCGCGATGAGCGTGCGGCGGCGCATTCAGAGCCCTCCGAGCGCGACGGCCAGCGCAACCGCGGCCGCGGCGACCGCGATGCCCGCAGCGGCCCCGGCGATCCACGGCCAGAGTCGTCGCGGGGGCGCCACCGCGGCGATCGTGGCGTCTTCGTCGCGCGCCAGCTGGGCGAGCGTGGCGGACGGCGCAGGCTTGCGGGCCGACTCCTGCGGCACCGCCGACCGCACGGGGCCGCGCAGCGAGGCATCCTCGAAATCGACCTCGCCCGCCGGGGCCCACTCCGCGACCGCCACCTCCACCGGCGTGACCGGCAGCTGCAGCTCCGCCTGGACCTGGCGGAGCGCCTCGGCGACGTCGAGGGCGCGCGGGTAGCGGTCTGCGGGGCTTCTGCTCATCGCGCGGGCCAGGACCCGGTCGAGGCTCTCGGGCACATCGGTGCGGGTCATCCGCGGGTACCTCGCCCTGAGGATGCGACGGCGAAGATGCTCGCGGGTGTTCTGCCCCTTCTCGAGGCGCTCGAACGGGCTGTGCCCTGCCAGCAGCGAGTACACCGTCGCGCCCAGCCCCCAGACCTCGCTCGCGACGGTGCCCGTCGTCTGCTCTGCGACCACCTCGGGCGCGCTCCAGGGGACGGACATGGCCAGCACCTCACCGGCGGTGTGCCGTGCCAGCGACGATGAGATCCCGAAGTCGGCGAGCACGGGCACCCCGAAGCTCGTGACCAGGATGTTGCTCGGCTTGACGTCGCGGTGCACCAGGCCCGCCCGGTGGGCCGCCTCGAGCGCGCTCGCCATCTTCACGCCGATGGTCAGCGCCTCGTCGACGGGGATCCGCTCGATGCGATAGCGCTCGGCGAGGGAGCCGGGGCAGTACTCCATCACGATGTACGGGCGGCCGTCGGCGGAGATCCCCGCCTGGTACACGGTCACGATCGACGGATGCGCGGACAGGTGAGCGAGCACGTCGGCCTCGGCGTTGAACATGCGCAGCAGCTCGGGGTCATGCACGTCGCTGGGCAGCACCTTGACCGCGACGCTGCGGCGCGGCATGTCCTGCTCGTAGAGGAAGACGTCGGCGAACCCGCCGGACCCCAGCGGGCGGACGTACGTCAGGCCCGGCAGCACGGGGGGCGCCGACAGCGTGCGCTTGGCCACGGACCCTCCCGAGTTCTCGCGCGCGCAGCACGCCCCTCGCGCGACGCGCGGAACCTGTGCGGCGAGGAGCCTTCGACATGCTAACAAGCCGCCCCTGGCGATCAGCGGGGGCTGTGGATAGCGCGGGCGCGCGTGCTGTGGAGGGCGAGAAAGCGTGCAGAACTGCGTGGATGTGCAGGATGACGGATGCCGCGGGCCGCTGCGGCACGCAATCGTGCACATCTCCGCGATCGTGCACGCGCGGGGCGCGGGCGGCGCGTGGGTGGAGCGCGGGCGGGCGGCGGGTGCTCAGAACACCGTGCCCGGTGGCGGCTCGGTGGGGCCGAACGGCGCGTCCAGCGACTCGGAGAGCTCGCGCAGCAGCGCCTCGACCTGCGGCTCGACGTACTCGGCCAGCGCCGCCTGGATCCGCAGGCGATGGTGGAGCAGGATGGCGCACACCTCGCGACCCACCATGTTCGCGTAGTCGTCGGCCAGCCCGACCTCCTGGCGCAGGGCCGCCTTCGCCTCGGCGCTGAGAGGCGGGAGCGCCGGCACGTCGGCGTCGGCCTCGTCCGCCATCCCCGACAGCGTGAACAGGAACGGCTGGCCGGGGATCGGGTCGGGGTCGAGCGGCAGGCCCTCGAACTCGGGCTCCAGGCCCTCGGCCGGCCGGTAGCTGCGGGCGCGGTTGCGGGTCGCCTGCTGGTCGAGCTCGGACTGCAGCAGGGGGAGATTGCGCGCCGTGTACTCGGCGACTGCGTGGTCGACGATCGTCTTGATGCGGGTGGACAGCCCGTGCTGGACTCCGTGCGGAACGTCCGATCCGAGCCCGGCCGCCGACAGCACGGGAGAGCCGAAGCAGCGCCGGCAGGGCGCCACCCGACCGCGATGGGTGGCCGGCTCCCAGCGCGGCAGCCAGCGCAGCCAGGCGTCGACGGCCTGGCTCACCTGCGTCTCCAGCGAGCGCTCCACGTCCTCCACGTTAACCCCGCACCCCGCGAGAATGCGCCTTCTGCGCCGATTCAGGTGGGGCGGCGCTCCCAAGGCCAGCGCGGCCGGCCGCCCCTCGTGCGGCGCACCGCGATCGCGCACCACGCGCAGACCGCCGCCGCAATGGCCACGATCAGCCCCCAGGTGCCCAGCGCCAGCCGCACCACGACGCCGCCGGCCACCGCGGCATCCACTCCCCCGATCACCGCCGACAGCCAGACTCCGGCGAGGTAGGCCAGGTACGCGGCGATCGCGACCCACAGGGCAGTGAGGAAGGAGGGATGCCTCGCGCCGAGCGCCGGAAGCAGCACCGCCGTGAGGGCGGCCGCGGCCGCTGCCACGCCGATCACGCCGGGCAGCGGTCCGAGCCCCGGAGCGGCGATCACCTCCGACTCGGTGAGCAGGCTCGCGATGCCGAACGCCGCGACCACGAGCGCGACGAAGCCGATCAGCGCGAAGGCGAGCACGACGAGCGGCGGGGCGCCCCCGCCCGGAGCCTGGTCCTGCGTGCCCGTGTCCGCCGTCTCCATCACCCGTTCGCCCGGCCGGCACGTCGGCCGGCCCTGAGGTCAGCCTACGCGCCGCGGCGGGCGGGCTGGTCAGCCCTGCGCGGACGGGACGATGGTGGGTCCGGCCTCGATCGTGCGCTCGTACTCGCGCTGCGCCTCGTAGTTCAGCTCGCTGACGCGCTTGCCGCGTGCGGCGGCCCACGCACCGAACCAGATCGTGAGCTCGCGTCCGAAGATGAACGCGGCGAACGCGAGGGGCACCCACAGCTGGCCGGCGACCAGCTCCTCCCCTTGCGAGGCTGTGAGCGTCCAGAACGGCGCCTGGAACAGCTGCCCGAGGATGTGGCCGCCGTAGGCGGCGAGACCCACGAGCAGCCCGAAGACCACCCACATGCCCCAGCGCCCGCGGTTGATGATCGCGCCCAGGAGCCAGAACGCCAGGAAGAACACCACGACGGGCACCCACAGTGCCCAGGTGCCGAGGGCACCGACCAGCCACGAGGCGATGTCGGATGCCGCGACCGACCCCGCCACCAGGTTCACCACGAGCGCGGTCGCCAGGTACAGCACCGCGAAGCAGAGTGCGGCGATCAGTCCGATGGCGCCGGTGGCCGCGCGGTTGCCGCGCGGGCGCGGGGGCTCGGGGGCCTGCACGAAGATCGGCTGGGGCTGCTGCGCGAAGGTGCCGGCGGTCGCCGCGGGCGCGATCACGGTCGGGGCGAGCACCTCGGTCTGCTCCACGACGGGAGCGGCGGCCGGCTCGGCGACGGGCTCGGCGACGACGGTGGCCGGCTCGGCCACGGGCACCGCGGCGGGCTCGACGATCTCGGTCGCGGCGTCGTCGTCCATCGGCACGTCGTCGCGCTCGTACCAGGGCGTGTCGTCGGCGACGGGGGCGTCGGCAGCCACAGCCTCGGGCGCCGCATCCGGCTCGACGACCGCCTCTTCGGAGACGACCTCGGGCTCGGCGACCGCGTCGCGGCGGGCGGCCTCGGCATCCGCGAGCCCCTCGTTCGCCTGACCGACGACGTCGTCGACGGCGGCGGGCTCCTCCACCGGCTCGCCGGGGGCCTGGGGGTCACTCATGGGCGCACTCCTCACAAGGGTCGCGGTCACACAGCTCACGGGATGCTTCCCGCAGGGCGAGAGTACCGCCGCGCCCGCACCGCCGCCCGCAGGCGTGCCGACGTGTCGAGACGCCGAAGGCCCCCTGGGCTTGGTCCGGGGGCCTTCGGGCGGAGGGATGCCGGCGCATCCGACCATCAGGTGGATGCCGGCGCATCCGACCATCAGGTGGATGCCGGCGCATCCGACCGTCAGGTGGATGCCGGCGCATCCGACCGT
>NZ_JBIQHX010000024.1:26737-34470 GCF_044508325.1 Microbacterium sp.
TCAGGTGGATGCCGGCGCATCCGACCGTCAGGTGGATGCCGGCGCATCCGACCGTGAGGTTTCGGCTCGAGCGCGCTGCGCGCGGTCTCGCTCAACCTTGAGTCGCAGTGGGCTCAACGCGGCTGCGCCGCATTGAGCCCACTCGACTCAATTGTACGTGCCAGGCGTGAAGTCGTCCGTCGAGAAGCTGTCGAAGTCGACGTAGCTCAGGTCGGCATCGCTGAACGCGCCGTCGGATGCGAAGATGCGGTTGGGGTACCGCTCGCTCTTGGCCTCCTCGGTCGCCTCGACCGTGACGTTGCGGTACTTCGCGAGCCCGGTTCCGGCCGGGATCAGCTTCCCGATGATCACGTTCTCCTTCAGCCCCACGAGCGGATCGCTCTTGCCCTCCATCGCGGCCTGCGTCAGCACGCGCGTCGTCTCCTGGAACGACGCCGCCGACAGCCACGACTCGGTCGCCAGCGACGCCTTCGTGATGCCCATCAGCTCGGGGCGGCCCGACGCCGGGCGCTTGCCCTCGGCGACCGCCTCGCGGTTGATGTTCTGGTAGCGCTTGAAGTCCACCATCTCGCCGGGCAGCAGCGCCGTGTCGCCGTGGTCGACCACGGTGACCTTGCGCAGCATCTGGCGCACGATGACCTCGATGTGCTTGTCGTGGATCGGCACGCCCTGCGAGCGGTACACGCCCTGCACGCCGTTGACGAGGTACTTCTGCACCTCGCGGGCGCCCTGGACGCGCATGACCTCCTTGGGGTCGAGCGTGCCGACCTGCAGCGGCTGGCCGACCGACACGTGCTGCCCGTCCTCCACCAGGAGGGTGGCGCGCTTGAGCACCGGGTACACGTGCGGCTCCTCGCCGTTGTCGGGCGTGAGGATCACCTTGCGGGACTTCTCGGTCTCCTCGATGGCGATGCGACCGTCCGACTCGGCGATCGGCGACGCGCCCTTGGGGGTGCGGGCCTCGAAGAGCTCCTGCACGCGGGGCAGACCCTGCGTGATGTCGTCGGCCGAGGCCGAACCGCCCGTGTGGAAGGTGCGCATCGTCAGCTGCGTGCCGGGCTCGCCGATCGACTGGGCGGCGATGATGCCCACGGCCTCGCCGATGTCGACCATCTTGCCCGTGGCCAGCGAACGGCCGTAGCACTGCGCGCACACGCCGACGGCCGAGTCGCAGGTGAGCACCGAGCGCACCTTGATCGACTCGATGCCCGCCTCGACGAGACGGTCGATGAGCACGTCGCCCACGTCGTCTCCGGCGGCGGCGAGCACCTCGCCCTTGGCGTCGACCACGTCAGAGGCCAGCGTCCGGGCGAACACCGAGTTCTCGACGTTCGCGTCCTTCACGAGGGCGCCGTCGATGCCCGGGGCGGCGATCGGCAGCTCCAGTCCCTTGGTCGTGCCGCAGTCGTCCTCGCGGATGATGACGTCCTGCGAGACGTCCACGAGGCGACGGGTCAGGTAGCCCGAGTCCGCGGTGCGCAGGGCGGTGTCGGCCAGGCCCTTGCGCGCGCCGTGGGTGGCGATGAAGTACTCCGCCACGCTCAGCCCCTCGCGGTACGAGGAGATGATCGGACGCGGGATGATCTCGCCCTTCGGGTTGTTCACCAGGCCCCGCATGCCCGCGATGTTGCGGATCTGCAGCCAGTTGCCTCGCGCGCCCGAGGTCACCATGCGGTTGATGGTGTTGTCCTCGGGGAAGTTGTCGCGCATCGCCTTCTGGACCTCGTCGGTGGCCTCGGTCCAGATCTCGATGAGCTCCTGCCGGCGCTCGGCGTCGGTGATGAGACCCTTCTCGTACTGGGCCTGGGCCTTCGCCGCCGCCTTCTCGTGCTTGGCGACGATGGCGCTCTTCTCCGGCGGGGTGAGCACGTCGCTGAGGGCGACGGTCACGCCGGAGCGCGTGGCCCAGTAGAAGCCCGCGTCCTTGATGCGGTCCAGCGTCGCGGCGACCTCGACCTTCGGGTACTCCTCGGCCAGCTTGTTGACGATCTGCGACAGCTTGCCCTTGTCGGCCTGCCCGCGCACGAAGGGGTAGCCCTTCGGCAGCGTGTCGTTGAAGATCGCCTGGCCGAGCGATGCGTCCACCAGTCCGTGGCGCTCGTAGCCCTCGGGAGCCTCGCCCTCGAGGAACGACAGGCCGGGGATGCGGATGCGCACCTTGGCCTGCAGGTCGAGCGTGCCCTCGTCGCGCGCGAGGATCGCCTCGGCGACCGAGCCGAACGCACGACCCTCGCCCAGCGCGCCCTCCTTGACCGTGGTCAGGTGGTGCAGGCCGATGATCATGTCCTGCGAGGGCAGGGTGACCGGGCGGCCGTCCGACGGCTTGAGGATGTTGTTCGACGCCAGCATCAGGATGCGCGCCTCGGCCTGGGCCTCCACCGAGAGCGGCAGGTGCACGGCCATCTGGTCGCCGTCGAAGTCGGCGTTGAACGCCGCGCACACGAGCGGGTGCAGCTGGATCGCCTTGCCCTCCACGAGCTGCGGCTCGAACGCCTGGATGCCCAGGCGGTGCAGCGTGGGCGCGCGGTTGAGCAGCACGGGGCGCTCGCGGATGATCTCCTCGAGCACGTCCCACACCTCGGGGCGGGTGCGCTCGACGGCACGCTTGGCGGCCTTGATGTTCTGCGAGTGACCCAGGTCGATCAGGCGCTTGATCACGAACGGCTTGAACAGCTCGAGGGCCATCTGCTTGGGCAGACCGCACTGGTGGAGCTTGAGCTGCGGGCCGACGACGATCACCGAGCGACCCGAGTAGTCCACGCGCTTGCCGAGCAGGTTCTGGCGGAACCGGCCCTGCTTGCCCTTGAGCATGTCCGAGAGGCTCTTGAGCGGGCGGTTGCCCGGGCCCGTGACGGGCCGGCCACGGCGGCCGTTGTCGAACAGTGCGTCGACGGCCTCCTGCAGCATCCGCTTCTCGTTGTTCACGATGATCTCGGGCGCACCGAGGTCGATGAGGCGGCGCAGGCGGTTGTTGCGGTTGATCACGCGACGGTACAGGTCGTTGAGATCGGATGTCGCGAACCGTCCGCCGTCCAGCTGGACCATGGGCCGCAGCTCCGGCGGGATGACCGGGACCACGTCCAGCACCATGGCGGCCGGGCTCATACCGGTGGCCAGGAACGAGTTGACGACCTTGAGGCGCTTGATCGCGCGGATCTTGCGCTGACCCTTGCCCTCGGAGATCTGCTGATGCAGGCTGTCCGCCTCGCCCTGCAGGTCGAACGCCTCCAGGCGGCGCTTGATCGCCTCGGCGCCCATGTAGGCCTCGAAGTACTGACCGAAGCGGTCGACGAGCTCGTTGAAGATCTCGTCCTCGGGCTTGAGTGAGCCGACCTCGAGCGTGCGGAACTCCTCCCACACGCGCTCCAGCTTGGCGATCTGCTCGTCCGCGTTCTTGCGGATCTGCGCCATCTCCTTCTCGGCGGCGTCCTTGACCTTCTTCTTCTGGTCGGCCTTGGCACCCTCCTCCTCGAGCGCGGCGAGCTCCTCCTCCAGCTTCTGCAGGCGGGTCGCGATGCGGGCGTCGCGGCGGTCGCCGAGCGCCTTCATCTCGAGGCGGATGTTGTTCTCGTGCGTCGGCAGGTCGCGGTGGCGCGCATCCTCGTCGACCGAGATCACCATGTAGGCGGCGAAGTAGATGACCTTCTCGAGGTCCTTCGGGGCCATGTCGAGCAGGTAGCCCAGACGCGAGGGGACGCCCTTGAAGTACCAGATGTGGGTCACCGGCGCAGCCAGCTCGATGTGGCCCATCCGCTCGCGGCGGACGGAGGACTTGGTGACCTCCACGCCGCAGCGCTCGCAGACGATGCCCTTGAAGCGGACGCGCTTGTACTTGCCGCAGGCGCACTCCCAGTCGCGGGAGGGCCCGAAGATCTGCTCGCCGAAGAGCCCGTCCTTCTCGGGCTTGAGCGTGCGGTAGTTGATGGTCTCCGGCTTCTTGACCTCGCCGTAGGACCACTTGCGGATGTCCTCGGCGGTCGCCAGACCGATCCGAAGCTCATCGAATGTTGTTGCGTCGAGCACTGGTTCTCCTGAAATCTCTCTTGAGTCGTGGGACGGTCCGGTCCCTGAGCGTGTCGAAGGGTCAGATCTCGTCGATCGACGACGACTCGAACCGGGCGGAGATGTTGATGCCGAGCTCTTCCGCGGCGCGGAAGGCGTCGTCGTCCGTGTCGCGGAGGTTGACCGCGGTGCCGTCGGCCGAGAGGACCTCGACGTTCAGGCAGAGGGACTGCATCTCCTTCATGAGCACCTTGAACGACTCGGGGATGCCGGGCTCCTGGATGTTCTCGCCCTTCACGATCGCCTCGTACACCTTGACGCGGCCGAGGATGTCGTCGGACTTGATGGTGAGCAGCTCCTGCAGCGCGTAGGCGGCGCCGTAGGCCTCCAGCGCCCACACCTCCATCTCGCCGAAGCGCTGACCGCCGAACTGCGCCTTCCCGCCCAGCGGCTGCTGGGTGATCATCGAGTACGGACCGGTCGAGCGCGCGTGGATCTTGTCGTCGACCAGGTGGTGCAGCTTCAGGATGTACATGTAGCCGACCGAGATCGGAGCCGGGAACGGCTCGCCGGAGCGGCCGTCGAACAGCTGTGTCTTGCCCGTCGAGTCGATCAGGCGCTCGCCGTCGCGGTTGGCGAGGGTCGAGTCGAGCAGACCCGCGATCTCCTCCTCGGCGGCGCCGTCGAACACCGGGGTCGCGACCTTGGTGCCCGGGGCGGCCGAACGGGCCTCGTCGGGGATGTTCTTGGCCCAGGCCGGCTTGCCCTCGATCTTCCAGCCCTGCTTGGCGATCCACCCCAGGTGGGTCTCCAGCACTTGGCCGAAGTTCATGCGGCCGGGGATGCCGAGCGGGTTGAGCACGACGTCGACGGGGGTGCCGTCCGCGAGGAACGGCATGTCCTCGACGGGGAGGATCTTCGCGATGACGCCCTTGTTGCCGTGGCGGCCGGCGAGCTTGTCGCCCTCGGTGATCTTGCGCTTCTGCGCGATGTAGACCACGACGCGGCGGTTGACGCCCGAGCCGAGCTCGTCGTCGCCCTCCTCGGCGTTGAACTCCTTCACCGCGATGATCGTGCCCTCTTCACCGTGCGGGACCTTCAGCGACGTGTCGCGCACCTCGCGGCTCTTCTCGTTGAAGATCGCGCGCAGCAGGCGCTCCTCGGCGCTGAGCTCGGTCTCGCCCTTGGGCGTGACCTTGCCGACCAGGATGTCGCCGGGACGCACCTCGGCGCCGATGCGGACGATGCCGCGCTCGTCGAGGTCCTTCAGCAGCTCGGGGCTCACGTTCGGCAGGTCGCGCGTGATCTCCTCCTTGCCGAGCTTGGTGTCGCGGGCGTCGACCTCGTACTCCTCGATGTGGATCGAGGAGAGCGTGTCGTTCTTCACGAGCTCCTGGCTGAGGATGATGGCGTCCTCGAAGTTGTGGCCCTCCCACGTCATGAACGCGACCAGCAGGTTCTTGCCGAGTGCGAGCTCGCCGTTCTCGGTGGCGGGGCCGTCGGCGATGACCTCGCCGGCCTCGACGCGGTCGCCGGCCGAGACGATGACGCGCTGGTTGTACGAGGTGCCCTGGTTCGAGCGGTCGAACTTGCGCAGGAAGTAGTCCTGCGTGCCGCCCTCGTCCAGCTGCACGGTCACGACGTCGGCCGCGACCTCCAGCACGACGCCGGACTTGTCGGCGATGATGACGTCTCCCGCGTCGATGGCGGCGTAGCCTTCCATGCCGGTGCCCACGAACGGCGAGTCCGAGCGCAGCAGCGGCACGGCCTGACGCTGCATGTTCGCGCCCATCAGGGCGCGGTTGGCGTCATCGTGCTCGAGGAACGGGATGAGCGAGGTGGCCACCGAGACCATCTGGCGCGGCGACACGTCCATGTAGCCGATCTCGTCCACGGCGAACAGGTCGACCTCGCCGCCCTGGCCGCGGCGGGCCAGCACGCGCTCCTGGACGAACCGGCCGTCCTTGTCGAGCTCGGCGCCGGCCTGCGCGACGATGTAGTCGTTCTCCTCCGACGCGGTGAGGTAGTCGATCCGGTCGGTGACCTTGCCGCCCTCGACCTTGCGGTAGGGCGTCTCGATGAACCCGAACGAGTTGATGCGGGCGAACGAGGCGAGCGAGCCGATGAGGCCGATGTTCGGGCCTTCCGGCGTCTCGATCGGGCACATGCGGCCGTAGTGCGACGGGTGCACGTCGCGCACCTCGACGCCGGCGCGCTCGCGCGACAGACCGCCGGGCCCGAGCGCCGACAGGCGGCGCTTGTGGGTCAGGCCCGCCAGCGGGTTGTTCTGGTCCATGAACTGCGACAGCTGCGAGGTGCCGAAGAACTCCTTGATCGCGGCGACGACGGGGCGCACGTTGATCAGGGTCTGCGGGGTGATCGCCTCGATGTCCTGCGTGGTCATGCGCTCGCGCACTACGCGCTCCATGCGCGACAGACCCGTGCGGACCTGGTTCTGGATCAGCTCGCCGACCGCGCGGATGCGCCGGTTGCCGAAGTTGTCGATGTCGTCGACATCGAGGCGGATCTCGACATCCTTGCCGCCGCGCCGGCCCTCGAAGGTGACGTCGCCGCGGTGCAGGCGCACCAGGTACTTGATGGTCGCGACGATGTCGTCGACGGTCAGCACCGAGTCGGTCAGCGGCGCCTCCAGGCCCAGCTTCTGGTTGATCTTGTAGCGACCCACCTTGGCCAGGTCGTAGCGCTTCGGGTTGAAGTAGAAGTTGTCCAGCAGCGCGCGGGCCGCCTCGGCGGCGACCTGCTCGCCCGGACGGAGCTTGCGGTAGATGTCGCGGAGGGCGTCCTCCTTGGTGAGGATCGTGTCCTTGGACAGGGTCTCCTCGATGGAGTCGAAGCCCGCGAACTCGCGGAGGATGTCCTCGCTGGTCAGGCCGAGCGCCTTGAGGAAGACGGTCACCGACTGCTTGCGCTTGCGGTCGATGCGCACGCCGACCTGGTCGCGCTTGTCGATCTCGAACTCGAGCCACGCGCCCCGCGACGGGATGATGCGCGCCGAGACGATGTCCTTGTCGCTGGTCTTGTCGGCGACGCGGTCGAAGTAGACGCCCGGCGAGCGCACCAGCTGCGACACGACGACGCGCTCGGTGCCGTTGATGATGAACGTGCCCTTGTCGGTCTGCAGCGGGAAGTCGCCCATGAAGACTGTCTGGGTCTTGATCTCACCGGTCTGGTGGTTCATGAACTCGGCCTCGACGTAGAGCGGGGCGGCGTAGGTCTTGCCGCGCTCCTTGCACTCCTCGATGGAGTACTTCTCGGGCTCGAGGTAGGGGTTGGTGAAGCTCAGCTGCATCGTCTCGCTGAGGTCTTCGATCGGCGAGATCTCCTCGAAGATCTCCTCCAGGCCGCTGATCTCGGGCACGTCGGTGCGGCCGGCCGCCTTGGCGGCCTCGACCCGCGCCTTCCATCCCTCGTTGCCGACGAGCCAGTCGAAGGACTCGGTCTGCAGCGCGAGAAGGTCGGGGACCGTCAGCGTGTCGGAGATCTTGGCGAACGAGAGGCGGGAAGCTCCGCGGCCGTTCTTGGTGGTGGTGGGGGTGGATGCGTTGGGAGCAGCAGCCAAGGGGATTACCTCCGTGGGCCCGGGCGGGGCACGTTTCCTTGTCGTAGGGTGGAGTGCTCGATCGTCCCCGAAGCCTGCGCGTCGCACCTCTGAGAGGGAGCGCAGGCACAGCCGACCACCATATGAAGGCAGGGGGAATCCAAGAGCGCAA
>NZ_JBIQHX010000025.1:0-33827 GCF_044508325.1 Microbacterium sp.
CGTGCGCACGATCCTCAACATCATCTGGCTGATCCTGTCCGGGTTCTGGCTGTTCCTCGGGTACATGCTCGCCGGCCTCATCCTGTGCATCCTGATCGTCACGATCCCGTGGGGCATCGCCTCATTCCGCATCGCCGGGTACGCGCTCTGGCCGTTCGGCCGCACCGTCGTGCAGAAGTCGACGTCCGGCACCTGGGCGTTCCTCGGCAACGTCGTCTGGGTCATCCTCGCCGGCTGGTGGCTGGCCCTCCTGCACGTCATCTCGGGCATCGCGCTCTGCCTCACCATCATCGGCATCCCGATGGCGATCGCCGACTTCAAGATGATCCCCGTCTCGCTCGCCCCGCTCGGCAAGGAGATCGTCCCCACGCGCTGAAGGCCCTCACCGCTCCGACGCTGCGAGCTCCCGCGTCATGTCGACCAGGCTGCCCACCGCCGAGGCCGCCGCCAGCGCAGGGCGACGGTCTGCGAGCGGCGTCTCGCCGGCATCCAGCCTCGTCAGGTAGTCGTCGACCGCCTCCGCCGCGTCGTCGGCCTCGTCCCACCCCTCCCCCGGCGCGGCCGCCACCGCATCGGCCGTATGCCGCAGTGCCGCGGTGAGCAGGTCCGCCCGTCCCTCCTCTGAGATCCGCGGGTAGCGACGCAGCAGATCGGCGAGATCCCGGGCGAAGAACGTGGACCACTCCAGCATCCACCAAGCGTTGTCGTTCTCCTGCTGCACCTCGCGCAAGCGCCGCGCCCGCGGATTCGCCCGCCGGCTGCGGTCGGCCTTCCGCACCTCCGCCGCCACCTCCGACGAGAGGTTGGTGAGATCTTCCGACACCTGCGTCAGCATCTCCGCGTCGATCCGTCCCTCACCGACCATGTCGGCCATGTGCTCCAGCGCCTCCGCGATCCGCGCCCGCAGCAGCGCAAGGCGCTCCCCCGCCTCGTGCAGGTACACCGGCGGGAAGATGTAGTTCGCCGCCACGCCCACGACGACGCCGAACGCCATCGTGATCAGGAACGACAGCGAGAAGTCATCCGGCTGCCGGCCGCCCAGCAGCAGCACGAACAGACCGGCGAGCGCGATCCAGTCCCGCCCGGTCCCCAGAGCTTGGATGCCGCCGAGCACCACGCCGACCACGATCACCAGCGCCACCGCCACCACGCCTGGCGCACCCAGAGAGACCAGCAGCAGACCGCCGAGCCCGAGCAGGATGCCGCTGCCCAGCCCGGTCAGCGCGAGCAATCCGCTGCGCAGCGAGTCGGCCACCGTCGGATGCATGCTCACCAGCACCCCGAGCGGCGCGTAGTACGAATAATCGGCGTCGGCGAGTGGGAGGAGCGGAGCGAGATACCACGCGATCGTCGCGGCCGCGGCGGCCCGGATCGCGAGCACCAGCCGTTCCGTCGCGACCGCCTGCCCGGCCGCCGTGAGCGCCCTTTGTCGAACCTGAGCGAACATGGCCGCGACGATACGTCGCCACGCTGACCCGACCGCGGGGGTTGACAGCCCGCCGGCTCAGCGCTGCCGGATCGACCTGTCGCCGCGCGTGTACACGTGCCGTCCGCCCGCGAGCGCCAGCACCAGCCCGACGACCAGCAGCACCGTCCCGAAGCCGGCGGCATACCAGGGCGTCTCCGCCGGGATCTCGAGGAACGTCGTGATCCCGAGGATCCGCGCCATTCCCCACGGCAGCAGCCCCAGCTGGTCGTTCCACACCGTCAGCGCCTGTTCCAGCCCGACGATCCCGACCGCGATCGACGGAACCAGCAGCCCGCCGCCCACCGATGCGAGCACCGCACCGGTCGCCCGCCGCGCGCCCAGCTGCGTCGACAGTGCCCAGCCGGCCGTCACGAACACCCACACGAACAGGGCGAAGGCGATCGCGATGTACCCGGCGCGCAGCGTGGGGCTCGTCCAGAATCCGTACCAGTATCCCCCGGGGCCCGTGAACGACAGGGCAGCCAGCGTCAGGATGCAGCGCAGCACCACCACGCCGCCGACCGCCGAGATCACCGGCCACGGCGAACGCTGCCCCACGAACAGCCGCACGAGCAGCGCGAACACCACCCAGGCGGCGAAGACGACGGCGAGGTGGGTCCAGGAGAGGAGGGATGTCTGCACCGCCCGCGTCGCGACCAGCAGCCCGACCGGCACGACGATGATCAGCCAGCGGTCGAGCGGCAGGAAGCCCAGCGTCGACTCCCGCGCCCGCCAGGGCCGCGTCGCCCCGAGCCACGAGGCCCGCGCCGCGGCGGCACCGGGCCGGCGCACCAGCCGGGTGCGCGCGGCGAGGACGCCGATCACCACCCAGGCGAGCGCCAGCACCAGCAGCACGCGGGCCGCCCACGCCATCGCGAGGTCGCGGTCGCCGCGCTCGACCCCGAGCTGGGCGGCCGTGAGGTTCCATGCCGGGTGGGCGACATCCCCCTCGTACTGCTCCAGATGCGCGGCGGCGCGCGCCACGAAGTCGTCGCGGGCCGCCCGCCACGCGTCGTAGCCTTCGGCCGACAGCGTCGCGTGCCAGGTCGCCTCGTGCAGGAACATCGCGCGGTACGCGCCGAGCAGGCCCAGCACATCGACCTCGTAGTCCAGCGCGTCGAGGAAGTCCTGCCGCAGCTGCGGGTCGCGCCAGGTCGCGGCATCCGTCCCGCTGATCGTCGCGTGCATCTGCTCGACCGTCGTGACCGCCCGCGCGGCCTCGGCATTCGCCTCCGCGATCCGGTCCGGGCCGATGGTCGTGTGCATCATGTCGAGGGTCGCGGTGTCGCCGGTGAGGATGTCCCACTCGAACAGCAGCATCTGCGGCGGGGGCTCGAGCCCCAGGGCGAACACGCGCTGCTCGGCGAAGGCGCCCACGTACAGGCCGTGCTGGATCGCGTCCTGGGCGTGCGTCATCGCCTCGGCGATCGCCGTCACCGTGGCCGGGTCGTCGGAGAAGTACCGTCGCGCCCAGTCGACGGTGACCTGGCCGACATCCGCCCCCGGGTCCTGAGCCAGCGCGGCCGCCACCATCGTGTTGAGTTCGGAGAGCTGCCAGAACCCCGCCTTCAGGTACAGGACCATCGGCCCCGCCCGCCAGGGGCCGCCGTCCTGCGTCCAGGTCCAGACGCCCTCGATGTGCGGGTTCGCGGCGAGCAGGGCCTGCAGGGCCCACTGGAACTCGGGCCCCAGGTTCGTCGGGAACGAGCCGAAGGCCTCGAACTCGCGGCGGCTCTGGAACTCGATGATGCGGCGATGGTCGCCGCTCTCGAGCGTGTCGTTCAGCGGCAGCCAGCTGTAGAAGTCGCCGAGGGTGTACTTCGTCGACACGATGAGCGCGGGCGACGAGATGCCGCCGAGCACCGCCTCGTACGATGCGGCGCTGGTGTGCATGTCGCCCACCTCGCCGATGCCGACGCTCCACGTGCGGAAGATCACCTCGCGGCCGGCCGCCTCGGCCTGCGCGGTGAACGCCTCGAGCATGGCCTGCACCGCCGGCACGGTGCGCACCGCGAGCGCCGAGTAGTAGTCCCACCCGGGCGTCCGGTAGATGTCGCCGCCCTCACCGATGCGGATGATCGCGCCGCGCAGCGCCGGGTGCTCGGCGTAGAGCTCGTCGAGAGCGTCGGTGTACACCTGCCACAGGTCCGGGTTCTCGGTGTCTGCCGACCCGAAGCGTGCGGTGAAGTAGTCGTTCAGCGCCGGGGTGAGCGCGAGCATGTCGGTGCGCAGATACACACCGATGCCGAGCGCGGCGGCGCGCTCCCAGAACGGGCCGAACGCGTGGCGCAGCGCGGCCGTGCGTGCGGCGTGCTCATCGCCCTCCGGATACACGCCGCCCGGCATCACCGCGTACTCCAGGAACCCGGGCCACGCCGTCGCGTTGTACCCGAGTGCGGCGACGTGCCGCAGGAACGCGTCCCACTCCTCGTACGCCACCGCGAGCGCATCCTCATCGATATACGGAGGCTCGGCGAGGTACACCTCACGGAACGCGTCAGACACGTGCGAGTAATTCGTGCCCGGCGCCCACTCGGCCGGGTCGGCGACGACGCCCACGGCCCCGAGGTCGACCATCCGCAAGGGCAGGCGGGATGCCGCGTGCGCGCCGATCAGCCCGTCGATCGCCTGGCCGGCGCGCACCGCGGCGGCGAGGTCGTAGACGCCCCGCACCGCGCCGGCCGTGGTCTCGGCCTCGATCTGCAGGGCGGTCGCGTCTCCGGTGATCCGATAGGCGTCGCCGCCCTCCGGCCCGGTGTCGGAGCCGGCGTGGTCGGCGGGAGCGACGACGGTGAGGGATGCCTCCCCCACCGTGGCGCGCCCTCCCTCGACCGCGGCCTCGACGGCGGCGCGCAGCGAGGCGACCGCGGCCTCGAACCGGGCGCCGTCCGGAGTCTCGACGACGGTGAACTCCGGAGGTGCGACGGCGGGCTGCGCCGACGGGACGGCGGCATCGGGCGGCGACATCTGCGTGGCGGGTTCGGTGCGGATGCCGAGCGCGTCGCCGACGACGACGCCCAGACCGGCGCCGAGCCCGAGCAGCACCAGAGCGGTGACGACGGCGAGGATGCCTCTGCGCCCAGCCGTCGTCATCCTTCGACAATATCCCGCGCGTCAGGCCCTTCCGGCCCCCGGCTCCCGCGGCGAGGTGCTGCGCCGTGGGCAGCGAGAGGACGCATCCATACGACGCCAACGTACCGGGTCCTCCTCGGGCACGTTCGGGCAACTCGCAGGCCCCGCCCCTACGCTGGCCCCACGGAACGGGAGGCATCGTGAGACGTGCAGCGGTGATCGCGGGGGCAGTGCTCCTGCTGTCGCTCACCGCGTGCGCGAGCGGTGCCCCGGGCGAAGGAGGAGCCGTGACCGAGTCGACGCCGCCGACCCAGCCCGCCAGCACCCTGTACCCGTCCAGCTCATCCAGTCCGCTCGCCCCCGGGATCGGTCCCGGCCAGCCGGTCGCCTCCGGCGATCCGACCGACGTCCCGCCGGCGCGGTGGGACGCCATCGTCGCCGACCTCGCCGAGCGCGGCGTCACGGGCGAGCCCGAGCTCGTCGCCGCCCTCGCCGTCACCTGGTCGAGCGGCGCCCTCGGCTGCGGGAAGCCGGGTGAGACCTACACTCAGGCTCTCGTCGACGGCATGCAGGTGATCGTGACCGCCGACGGCACCACCTACGACTACCGGTTCGGTCAGAGCGACACCCCCGTGCTCTGCACCTGACGTCGGCTGCACGGGAAAGGCCCCGGCGATCACCAGGCTGGTTCCCGCGCAGCGGTGGGGGCTATCCACGCTGCGTGTGCGCCGGGGCCGTCCTGCGGGGCAGTTCCTGCAGGGGGCATCTCCTCAGGGGGGAGGAGGAGATGCCCTGAAGATAGGCCGAGTCGCGGCACGGCGTCAACGAGATCCGGCTTATGTGAGGGAGCTCTAACGAAACGCGGCGAGGCCGAGGTCGGGATGGTCGACGAACACGCCGTCGACACCGGCATCCCGCAGCTGCCCCCACTCCCGCGCGAAATCGCCGAACGCGGCCGGTCCGCCGGGCAGCCGGAACCGGCGCGCCAGGAAGGCATTCTCCGGTCGGCATGTCCACACGTACACCTCCAGCCCCCGCTCGTGGGCCGCCGCCACCAGCGCCCCGTCGCCGAGGATCAGCCGCTTGTGCACGCTGATGCCGTCGAACCGCTCCGCCAGCCGGTCGAGACCCTCCGGCTGCGTGAACGAGCGATACGTCGGCGCGGCGCGCTCGCCGCGGGCGACGATGAGGTCGTACGGCCGTCCGGTGGCCTCGATGAGGTACACGTACGTCGCGCGCACTCCGCGGCTCTGCAGCTCGCCCAGCACCGTCGCCTCGAACGACTCGATCACCAGCGACTGCTCCCCCCGCGCCCACCCCGCATCGGTCAGTTCGGCGTGCACGAGCTGCGCGACATCGTGCCCGTGCTGCGCGAAGTGGGTCGCGTGCTTGACCTCGAGCACCACGCCGATCGGCCGCTGCTGGTCGATCGACGCGGCCCACACGAGGTCGAGCACGTCGCGCAGTCGCAGCACCGGTTCCACATCGTCGAACGCGGCGCTTCCCGGCCGCAGCTGCGGCAGCCGCTCGCGACAGCGCAGGGTCGACAGCTCGTCCCACGTGAGGTCCTCCGTGAACCACCCGGTCGTCTCCACGCCGTCGACGGTCTTCGTGGTGCGGCGGTCGGCGAACTCCGGGCGGGCCGAGACATCCGTCGTCTCCGAGATCTCGTTCTCGTGCCGCACCACCAGCACCCCGTCGCGCGAGACGACGACATCGGGCTCGACCGCGTCGACACCGCTGGCCAGGGCCAGCGCGTACGACGACCGCGCGTGTTCAGGACGGTACCCCGGTGCTCCGCGGTGGCCGATGACGAGGGGATGCCTGCGGCTCACCCTTCCACGCTAGCCGCTGTTCATAGAGTGATCACAGGATTCCCGCGCCGTCAGGGACGCCTGTTCCGATACGCTGGATCAACAGCTTCTTCAGCGAAAACCAGGAGTGTGAGAGCGATGGCCCTCAACAACCCCGCATTCAACAACCCGGCGTTCCAAGACCCGCGCGCCGTGCAGACCTACCCGGGCGGGCCGCAGGCCGGCCGGCTCGGTGGCAGCACGCAGTTCGCGACCGCCAAGCAGCAGAGCGTCGACACCGCCGCCAACGCCCAGCTGGAGGGAGCGTTCGCCGCTCCGCCGGCCGGAGCCATCGAGACCGGACGGATGACGGTCGAAGACACCGTCTTCAAGACGCTCGGCCTGTTCGCGGTCCTCCTCGTCACCGCGGTGGCCGGCTGGATCTGGACCATGTCGACGTGGGACGGCACCGTCAACACGTCCCCGACGATGATGCCGTGGATCATCGGCATGCTCGGCGGCTTCGTGCTCGCCATGGTCGTCATCTTCACCTCGCGCAAGAAGGTGCGCCCCGGGCTGATCCTCGCCTACGCGGCGTTCGAGGGACTGTTCGTCGGTGGGATCTCGGCGTTCTTCGAGGCGATCTGGCCGGGCATCGTGATGCAGGCCACCATCGCGACCCTCGCGGTCGTCGGCGTCACGCTCGCCCTGTTCGCCAGCGGCAAGATCCGCGCGTCGAAGAAGGCCACCAAGATCTTCATGATCGCCATGTTCGGCTACCTGGCGTTCGCCCTCATCAACCTCGTGCTGATGTGGACCGGCGTCACCGACGGCGCCTTCGGCCTCTACAGCGAGAAGATCTTCGGCATCCCGCTCGGCATCCTCATCGGCGTGCTCGTGGTCATCATGGCCGCGTACTCGCTGGTGCTCGACTTCGACTCGATCCAGCAGGGCGTGCGCAACGGCGCCCCGCGCCAGTACGGCTGGCTCGGCGGCTTCGGCATCATGGTGACCGTCGTCTGGCTGTACATCGAGATCCTGCGCATCATCGCCATCGCGCGGTCGCAGTAGTCGCATCTTTCGACGGAGGGGTCGCCCGCTCGGGCGGCCCCTCCGTCGTCTCTGCGCCCGCCTTCCCGTGTCAACGCCTTCCGGCGCGAGGGCGGCCCCGCTAGCGTGAAGCGATGGCGGACGAGACCTTCATCGACGTCGGCGACCACGAGGTGCGCATCTCGCACCCGGGCAAGATCGTCTTCCCCTCGCCGGGGCTCACCAAGCTCGATCTCGTGGAGTACTACCTGGCGGTCGCCGACGGGGCGCTGCGCGGCGCCGGCGGCCGGCCGATGGTGCTCAAGCGCTTCGTCAAGGGCATCGACGCCGAGCCGTTCTTCCAGAAGCGGGTGCCCGAGAACCGCCCCGACTTCATCGACACCGCCACCCTGCACTACGCCTCGGGGCGGTCGGCCGAAGAGGCGGTGATCCGGGATGCCGCCGGCCTCGCGTGGGTCGTGAACCTGGGATGCCTCGACCTCAACCCGCACGCCGTGCGCGCCGAGGACCTCGACCACCCGGACGAGCTGCGCATCGACCTCGATCCCATGCCCGGCGTGGAATGGGGCCAGATCGTCGACGTCGCCCTCGTGGTGCAGGACGTGCTCGACGAGGTGGGCCTGGTCGGCTGGCCGAAGACGAGCGGATCGCGCGGCATGCACATCCTCGTTCGCATCGCGCCGGAGTGGGAGTTCCGCCAGGTGCGGCTGGCGGCCGAGACCCTCGCCCGCGAGGTCGAGCGCCGCGCGCCGGGCCTGGCCACCGCGCGGTGGTGGAAGGAGGAGCGCGGCGAGAGCGTCTTCGTCGACTTCAACCAGAACGCCAAAGACCGCACCGTCGCCTCCGCGTACTCGGTGCGGCCGAGGCCCGACGCGCGGGTCTCGGCGCCGCTGTCATGGAGCGACGTGCGCACCGCGCGCCCCGAGGCGTTCACGGTGCGCACCGTCCCCGCCCGGTTCGCCGAGCACGGCGATCCGCACGCCGGCATCGATGAGGCCGTGGGAACCCTCGACGGACTGCTGCGCCTCGCGGAGGAGCTCGGGCCGGCCGAGAAGCCTCCGCGCGGCACGAGCGGATCGGGGCGCCGCGAGAGCACGATGCCGCTCATCGAGATCGCACGCACGAAGACCAAGCCCGAGGCGGAGGCGGCGCTCGAGGAGTGGAAGGCGCAGCATCCCGATGCCGCAGGCCTGCTGCACCCGGCCGACGTCCTCGTCGACGGCATGCGCGGGTCGAGCTCGCTCTGGTACCGCGTGCGGATCAACCTGCAGCATGTGCCGGAGGCATCCCGCCCTCCGCAGGAGGACTTCATCGCCGACTACGACCCCTGGGCCGGCAAGACCTGGCCCGGTCGCTGACCCCCCTCCCGAACCCATCGAAATCGTACGAACCCATCGATTCCGCGCGCATCAAAGCGATGGGTTCGCACCGAAGCGATGGGTTCGGCGCGGCAGGGGCGCAGGGTGGGCGCGGGTCACTCCCACTCGATGGTGCCGGGCGGCTTCGACGTCACATCGAGCACGACCCGGTTGACCTCGCGCACCTCATTGGTGATGCGGTTCGAGATCCGCGCCAGCACGTCGTACGGCAGGCGGGTCCAGTCGGCGGTCATCGCGTCCTCGCTCGAGACCGGTCGCAGCACGATCGGGTGCCCGTAGGTGCGGCCGTCGCCCTGCACGCCCACCGACCGCACATCGGCCAGCAGCACGACCGGGCACTGCCAGATCTCGCCGTCGAGACCGGCCTCCGTCAGCTCGGCGCGTGCGATCGCATCGGCCTCGCGCAGGATCTCGAGCCGGTCGCGGGTGACCTCGCCGACGATGCGGATGCCCAGCCCCGGCCCCGGGAACGGCTGACGCTCGACGATCTCACGGGGCAGGCCGAGCTCGCGCCCGATGGCGCGCACCTCGTCCTTGAAGAGGGTCCGCAGCGGCTCGACGAGCTCGAACTGCAGGTCGTCGGGCAGCCCGCCCACGTTGTGGTGCGACTTGATGTTGGCCGTGCCCGCTCCGCCGCCGGACTCGACGACATCGGGGTAGAGGGTGCCCTGCACGAGGAACCGGATCGGCTGGCCGTCGGCGGCGGCCTCCTCCACGAGGGAGCGCTCGGCGGCCTCGAACGTGCGGATGAACTCGCGCCCGATGATCTTGCGCTTCTGCTCGGGATCGCTCACCCCGGCGAGCGCGTCGAGGAACCGGTCGCGCGCGTCGATGGTGACCAGACGGATGCCGGTGGCCGCCACGTAGTCCTGCTCCACCTGCTCGCGCTCACCCTTGCGCAGCAGGCCGTGGTCGACGAACACGCACACCAGCTGGTCGCCGACCGCCTCGTGCACGAGCGCGGCCGCCACCGCGGAGTCCACCCCGCCGGACAGCGCGCAGATGACCTGCGCCGAACCCACCTGCTCACGGATCCGGGCGACCTGCTCGGCGATCACGTTGCCGCTGTTCCAGTCGGCAGCAAGGCCCGCCGCCCGGTGCAGGAAGTTCTCGATGACCCGCTGCCCGTACGCGGTGTGCTTCACCTCGGGATGCCACTGCACGCCGTACATCCGGCGCTCGTCGCTGGCGAAGGCTGCCACCGGCGTCGCCCGGGTGGACGCCAGAACGTCGAAGCCCTCGGGGGCGCGCGCCACCTGGTCGCCGTGGCTCATCCACACGGTCTGGTCGGCGGGCTGGTCGCCCAGCAGCACGCCGCCGTCGGCGCTGAGCGCGGCATCCGTCGCTCCGTACTCGCGCAGGCCGGTGTTCGCCACCTCGCCGCCGAGCACCTGCGCCATCACCTGGAAGCCGTAGCAGATGCCGAGCGTCGGCACGCCCAGCTCGAGCACCGCGGGGTCGAGTTGCGGCGCACCGGGCTCGTACACCGACGACGGCCCGCCGGAGAGGATGATGCCCACGGGGTTCTTCGCCGCGATCTCGGCGGCGGTCGCCGAGTGCGGCACGATCTCGCTGTACACGCCGGCCTCGCGCACGCGACGCGCGATCAGCTGCGCATACTGGGCGCCGAAGTCGACGACGAGGACGGGACGGTGTTCGGTCGGCGGAGCCGTGTCGTCGTGTGCTGTCACCTGTCGCCTTCGATCGGGATGGTGGTGGTGAGCGTGGAGTGGTCGGCCGGCGCGTGCGTGGCGTCGGCGTCGGCGTCGGCGTCGGCGTCGGCCTCGCGCGAGGCGAGGTACCGCTTGACGTCGCGGCCGACGATGGCCTCCATGATGAACGAGAGGAAGGGCACGACACCGCCGGCGGCCAGCAGCA
Organism: Microbacterium sp.; assembly: GCF_044508325.1. Classification (GTDB taxonomy): domain Bacteria; phylum Actinomycetota; class Actinomycetes; order Actinomycetales; family Microbacteriaceae; genus Microbacterium. Next base: position 10,641 of record NZ_JBIQHX010000025.1, read on the forward strand.
GGAACCGCCAGAACGGCCAGCGCATGAGGCTCCACACGCGGAAGCACGAGAACAGGTAGACGACGTAGAACCAGCCGTGCACGACCAGGATCGTCATCGAGACGTTCAGCCCGTCGCCGGTGGAGACGTGCCCGTCGGCACCCTCGATCACCGGTGCCCACCACACGGCGCCGCCCGATCCGCCCACGAACAGCTCGTAGCCGAACCCGTATTTGATGACCATCTCGGCCACCAGCAGCAGCAGGAACGTGCCGGTGATCACCGAGCAGATCTGGTAGAACCGCAGCGCGCCCCGGATCTTCGGGAAAGAGGCGGGCTTGGGTGCGGGCATGCCCCCAGTCTACGTGGGCCTGCGGCACGGGGAGTATCGTCGAGAGAGCCCCGAGAAGCCGCAGGAACAGCCGAGGAGCCCCCATGACCATCGCCGGCGAAGCCGCTGTGACCGCCTACGACACCGCCGATCTGCAGGCGAAGGCGCGTGATCACCTCTGGATGCACTTCACCCGCCAGTCGACCCTCGAGCGCGACGGCGTGCCCATCATCGTGCGCGGCGACGGCCACCACATCTGGGATGCCGAGGGCAACAGGTACTTCGACGGTCTCTCGGGTCTGTTCGTCGTCAACGCGGGCCACGGCCGCAAGCGCCTGGCCGAAGCCGTCGCACGGCAGGCCGAGCAGCTCGCGTTCTTCCCGCTGTGGTCGTACGCCCACCCCGCCGCGATCGAGCTCGCCGACCGCCTCGCCGGCTATGCCCCCGGCGACCTCAACAAGGTGTTCTTCTCCACCGGCGGCGGCGAGGCCGTCGAGACCGCGTTCAAGCTCGCCAAGCAGTACTTCAAGCTGCGCGGCAAGCCCACCAAGCACAAGGTCATCTCGCGCTCGGTCGCCTACCACGGCACCCCGCAGGGCGCCCTGGCGATCACCGGCATCCCCGGCATGAAGGCCCCGTTCGAGCCGCTGACCCCGGGCGGGTTCCGCGTGCCGAACACGAACTTCTACCGGGCCGCCGAGATGGGCGGGCCCGCCGACGACCTCGAGGCGTTCGGCGTGTGGGCGGCCGACCGCATCGAGGAGATGATCGAGTTCGAGGGCCCCGACACGGTCGCGGCGGTGTTCCTGGAGCCGGTGCAGAACTCGGGTGGATGCTTCCCCCCGCCGCCCGGGTACTTCCAGCGCGTGCGCGAGATCTGCGACCGCCACGATGTGCTGCTCGTGTCGGACGAGGTGATCTGCGCGTTCGGGCGCATCGGCTCGATGTTCGCCTGCGAGACGTTCGGATACCAGCCCGACATGATCACCTTCGCCAAGGGCGTGACCAGCGGATACGCGCCCCTGGGCGGAACGGTCATCAGCGACCGGATCTACGAGCCGTTCTCGACCGGCGACACCACCTTCTACCACGGCTACACCTTCGGCGGACACCCGGTCTCGACCGCCGTGGCGCTGGAGAACCTGAACATCTTCGAGGAGGAGGGCCTCAACGCCCGCGTGCGCGAGAACTCGCCGCTGTTCCGCGCGGCGCTGGAGCGCCTCACCGACCTGCCGATCGTCGGCGACGTGCGCGGCGACGGCTACTTCTTCGGGATCGAGCTGGTCAAGGACAAGGCCACGAAGCAGACCTTCGACGAGGACGAATCCGAGCGGCTGCTGCGCGGGTTCCTGTCCAAGGCCCTGTACGAGTCCGGCCTGTACTGCCGCGCCGACGACCGCGGCGACCCGGTGATCCAGCTGGCGCCGCCGCTGACGATCGGGCCCGCCGAGTTCGACGAGATCGAGCAGATCCTGCGCAGCGTGCTGACCGAGGCCTCGTCGCGCCTGTAGTCGCGCGGCGGGCCCGCACCCGGCACCGGGCGGTCGCTACGATGGGCCCGACCCGAGGAGGCCGCCATCGACGAGACGACCTTGATCACGGCCGCCGTCGCCCTGTTCACGATCTGCAACCCGATCGGCACACTGCCGGTCTTCCTCTCGCTCACCCAGGGCCGCACGATGGCGCAGCAGCGCCGCGTCGCCCTCATGACCGGGGTCGGCGTGATGGCGGTGCTGACGGTCTCGCTGCTGCTCGGATCGACGATCCTCCAGTTCTTCGGGGTGGGGGTTCCCGCCCTCAAGATCGCCGGGTTCCTGTTCGTCTCCTCGATCGCCTGGGCGATGATGACGAGGTCGGGCTCGATCATGCCGGCCCAGAACCAGGGCAACCCCGCCATCGTGCCGCTCGCGATGCCGATCGTCGCCGGTCCCGGAGCCATCGCGCTCGTGATCGCCTTCGCGAAGGAGAACCCCGCCGTCACCGATTACCTGTGGGGCGTCGTGATCGTGGCCATCTCAGCGGTCGCGACCGCGCTCATCTACTTCTTCGGCCCGTACCTGGCCAAGCTCCTGGGGGATGCCGGGATGAACATCTTCCAGAAGGTGTTCGGGCTCATCCTCCTCGCGATCTGCGTTCAGCAGATCCTCACGGCGCTCCCGGTGGTGTGGCCGGGGCTCGTGAAGTGAGTCACGCCGTCGCCTCGTCGGGCTCGGCATCCTCGAAGTCCTCGAGCTCGCGCTCCCAGGCGTCCCGGGCGAGGCGGTACCAGAGGTAGAAGGCGAAGCCGGCGAACACGGCCCACTCGACCGCGTAGAAGATGTTCAGCCAGTTGACCCCCGAGCCTTCGACCGGCGCCGGCGACGAGATGGCGTCGAGGCCGCCCAGCGGATCGGTGACGGCGAGGAACGGCCGGTACACCTCGATGCCGTCGATGTCGTGCCACCGGCTGAGCAGGGCGGCCGGCGACATGCGGGTCATCTCCATCGGGTCGGCGCCGCGCGGGGGCACCGCAGGACCCTCGTCGGAGATGAGCCGGCCGGTGAGCGCGTGGCTCGCGCCGGGGTCGTTCTCGGCATGGACGGACAGGGCGGATGCCGCCGCCTCCGCCTCCGCACGGGTGGCCGCCCACCCGACCGCGACGGCGAGCGACGTGGGCGCCGCGGCGGAACTGTCGCCCAGCCGCAGCTGCCCGGTCACCCAGTAGCCTTCGACTCCGTCGTTGAAGCGCGAGGAGACGACGAGGAAGTCCTCCGGGATCCAGCGCCCGGTCACCGACACCTTCTGCCCGACGTACGGCTCGGGCAGGTATGCGCCGGGGGCGACGACGTCGGCGATCGGGACGACCTGCTCGGTGACCCCCGGCGGCGGCGGATCGACGTCCACCGCACGGCTCAGCTGCCACTGACCGAGCCACGCGAACACGGCGGCGACCACGAGGCACAAGGCGAGCAGGCCGAGCCAGCGCGGCCGGAACATCACCTCGCGCAGCGTCGGCGGGAAGACCTGCGCGGGGGCTGTGTCGGGAGCGCGCCGCGGGCTCATACCGTCCCGTAGGGCGCCACCACGACCTCGACGCGCTGGAACTCCTTCAGGTCGGAGTAGCCCGTGGTCGCCATGGACTTGCGCAGCGCCCCGATGAGGTTCGCGGTGCCGTCGGCCACCGGCGCCGGCCCGAACAGGATCTCCTCGAGCGAGGCCACCTGCGGGACCGAGACGCGCCGGCCGCGGGGAAGCTTCGGGTGGTGGGCCTCGGGGCCCCAGTGGTGCCCCTGGCCGGGGGCATCCGTCGCGCGCGCGAGCGCCACGCCGAGCATGACGGCATCCGCCCCCATCGCGAGCGCCTTCACGATGTCGCCGGACGTGCCCACTCCCCCGTCGGCGATGACGTGCACGTAGCGGCCGCCCGACTCATCGAGGTAGTCGCGGCGGGCGCCGGCGACGTCGGCCACGGCGGTGGCCATGGGGGCGTGGATGCCGAGGGTCACCCGCGTCGTCGAGGCGGCGCCGCCGCCGAACCCGACGAGCACGCCGGCCGCCCCGGTGCGCATGAGATGCAGCGCCGCGGTGTACGTGGCGGCACCGCCCACGATCACCGGGACGTCGAGGTCGTAGATGAACTTCTTGAGGTTCAGCGGCTGGTCGACGCTGGACACGTGCTCGGCCGAGACGGTGGTGCCGCGGATCACGAACAGGTCGACGCCGGCTGCGACCACGGTCTCGTACAGGTCCTGCGTGCGCTGCGGGGTGAGCGCACCGGCGACGGTGACGCCCCCGGCGCGGATCTCGGCCAGGCGCTGGGTGACAAGCTCGGGCTTGATCGGCTCGGAGTAGACCTGCTGCATGCGCCGCGTGGCATCGCCGTCGTCGAGCCCGGCGATCTCGTCGAGGATCGGCTGCGGGTCCTCGTATCGGGTCCACAGACCCTCGAGGTCGAGCACGCCCAGGCCCCCGAGCCGTCCGAGCATGATCGCGGTCGCCGGGCTCACGACGGAGTCCATGGGTGCGCCGATGACCGGGATGTCGAACGGGAACGCGTCGATCGACCACGCCGTGGAGACATCCTCGGGGTTGCGCGTGCGCCGCGACGGCACGACCGCGATGTCGTCGAACGTGTACGCGCGCCGGGCGCGCTTGGCGCGGCCGAGTTCCATCTCCATGCTCACGGATCCAGCCTACCCGCGGCCCCAGCGCGTCGAACCGGGCCTCAGGCGGCGGCGTAGCGGCCGGACTTGACGGCGCGGGCGCGCGCCTTCGCCGCCTCCTCCTCGCGGTTCTTCGGCGGCGCCGTGGTCACCAGGTCGTCGAGCAGATGCTGCGTCGCGTGCGCGATCTCGTGGACGGCGCGGTCGAACGCCTCCTGGTTCGCCTTGGAGGGCTTGGTCGTGCCCGCGATCTTGCGCACGTACTGCAGCGCTGCGGCGTGCACCTCCTCGGAGGTCGCGGCGGGCTCGAAGTTGTGGAGCGTATGGATGTTGCGGCACATGGCCCCGACCCTACGCCGTGCCGCGGCATCCGTCATCCGGCGTCCGCCTGCTCGCCCTCCGGTGCGGGCCGGCGCCGCCCCATGAGCACCCGCGACAGCAGCGGGTCGAGCGCGAACAGCACGAACGCGAGCGAGCCCGCCCACGGCGAGATCACGACGACGGCGACCACGATGATGAGCGCGCTCGTGCCGGCACGCCCCTCCTCGCGCACCTCGTCGTCCGAGCAGTCGGGCATGACCCGCGCGCGGTGCCGCCGCGCCCAGCCCCACTGCAGCCAGCTGAACACGATGACGCCGAGGAACGCGACGGGGATCGAGATGCGCGCCGCCAGGAACGCCGAGTACTCGGTCGTGAGCGCCGTGGCGAACGGCACCAGCACGACGAACAGCAGGCGTCCGTTGTTGAGCCAGGTGAGGACCGCGTCGACGCGCTGGACGTACTCGAACTGGCGGACGTGGATCGTCCACATGAGCGCCAGCAGCGCGAAGCTGACGAGGAAGTTGAAGAACAGCTCCCGCATCCCGAACAGCGCCGCCCACAGCTGCGCGTCGGAGTCGACGTGCCCGATCGTGTGCGTGGTCAGATCGAGCACCAGCAGCGTCGCGGCGATCGCGAACACCCCGTCGGTGAACGCCTCCAGGCGCGTCGTGGACTGCGTCGCCGCCGGGTGCCGGCGCTGCCGGATCATCCGCTCAGGATAGCGGGCGCGGCGCTCACAGGCTTCGCAGAATCGCGCCGAACTCGCAGGCATCCACTCGCTCGCTGCTAGCGTCGCGACGATCTGCGAAGTCTGTGAGGGGTGGGTGCGTCCGAGCGGGCGTGGGGGTGTGGGCGTGGGGGTGGGGGTGGGCGTGGGCGCGTCACGCCGCGAGGTGGATGCCGGTGGCCACCGCGCGGCGGATGGCGCGCTCGACGCCGGGCCAGTCGTGCACGATCTGCGCGTAGCTCAGGCGGATGACCGTGTAACCGCGAAGGCGCAGTTCGGCGTCGTGCGCGATGTCTCTCGTGCGCTGCGCGCTGTCCGAGTGGAACTCATAGCCGTCGATCTGCAGCACGAGGCGGTCGCCGACCAGCACGTCGACTCGACAGCCCGCCAGCTGAACCTGCTGACGAACCCGCAGACCCCAGCGGCGCAGCGGGATCACGACGATGCTCTCGAGCCCCGAGTCGGCGAGGCCGGTGACCTCGGCGGCCAGCTCGCGCGCGGCGCGGGAGACGAACGGGATGCCGCGCAGCACGTCTGCAGAGAGCCGCTCGCACCGCGCCGCCGACTCCCACAGGACGAGAGCCGTGTCGAACGGCTGGCAGACGGCGATGTGCGCGAGGGCGTCCTCGGTCGTGGCGACGAGGGACTTCTGCCTGACCGCGTCGACGGGCTTGGTCCAGTGCAGCACGCCGGGCCACTCGGGTCCCGGGCCCGGCGAGCCGGGCACCAGGTGCAGATGCAGTTCCCGGCCGACGGCCTCAGGCATCCACCATCCGCGCCGGCGCGCGAGCGAGGTGCACGTGATCCGTCCGCCCACGGCGGCCGCGGCGGCGAGGTCGGCCGAGACATCGGGCAGGGCGATCCACGCGCGCCGGAACCGGCGGGCCGCGCCCGCGCGCACGATCTCGCGCAGGAGAGGGATGCCGAACCCCGCGCGGAGCAGCTCGTCGCGGTGCGCGATGTGGTCGTGCGCGCGCAGCCACATCGTCAGGTCGTCGAGGGTCTGCCGCTTCCTGGCCATGCCGCGAGCATGCCGTCGCACCCGCACCGCCGTGCCGCAGCCGGCGCTCCCGTGCACAACCCATCGCCCTGCGCCGCCTGTGCAGGAGCCTGCGCGCGCTGCGCACGCTCACAGACTTCGCAGAATCGCGCCGAACTCGCAGGCATCCATTCGCTCGCTGCGAACTTCGCGACGAACTGCGAAGTCTGTGAGCGACAGGCGCGCGGCGGCGCGCACGGGGGCGGGCGCGGGGACGGCGAGCCCGGCGGCTACTTCTTGTAGTTCGGCGCCTCGACGACGATCTGCACGTCGTGCGGGTGCGACTCCTTGAGCCCGGCCGCCGTGATGCGCACGAATTTGCCCTTGGTCTTGAGCTCGTCGATGGTGCGGGCGCCGACGTAGAACATCGACTGCCGCAGGCCCCCGACCAGCTGATAGGCGACCGCCGAGACCGGCCCGCGGTAGGCGACCTGCCCCTCGATACCCTCGGGGATGAGCTTGTCGTCGCTGGGAACGTCGGCCTGGAAGTACCGGTCCTTGGAGTACGAGGTCTTCTTGCCGCGCGTCTGCAGCGCGCCCAGCGACCCCATGCCGCGGTAGAGCTTGAACTGCTTGCCGCCCTGGAAGACGATCTCGCCCGGCGACTCGTCGGTGCCGGCCAGGAGCGATCCGAGCATGACGCTGTCGGCGCCGGCGACGAGCGCCTTGGCGATGTCGCCGGAATACTGCAGGCCTCCGTCGGCGATCACGGGGATGCCCGCTTCGCGGGCGGCGAGGGATGCCTCCCAGATCGCCGTCACCTGCGGCACGCCGACGCCGGCGACGATGCGCGTGGTGCAGATCGAGCCCGGCCCCACGCCGACCTTGACGGCATCCACTCCGGCGTCGATGAGCGCCTGGGCACCCTCCCGGGTGGCGACGTTGCCGCCGACGACATCGATGTGGTCGAACGAGGAGTCGGCCTTCAGCCGGCGGACGATGTCGACGACCCCCGCGGACTGGCCGTTCGCGGTGTCGACGACGAGCATGTCCACGCCCACGTCGCGCAGGGCTTCGGCGCGCTGCCACGCGTCGCCGAAGAATCCGATCGCGGCGCCCACGCGCAGCCGCCCGTGGTCGTCCTTGGTGGCGAGCGGGTACTGCTCGCTCTTGTCGAAGTCCTTGATGGTGATGAGCCCGGCGAGCCTGCCGTCGTCGTCGATGAGGGGCAGCTTCTCGATGCGGTGCTGCGCGAACAGCGCGATCACCTCGTTGGCGCCGATGCCGACGCGGCCGGTGACCAGGCCCTTCGAGGTCATCACGTCGCGCACCTTCGTGGTCTGGCGCTCGAAGCCCGACACGAAGCGCATGTCGCGGTTGGTGATGATGCCCAGCAGCTGCTGGTCCTCGCCCACCACGGGAAGCCCCGAGATGCGGTACTGGGCGCACAGCCGGTCGACCTCTTCGATCGTCGCGTCGGGCGTCGTGGTGATCGGGTCGGTGATCATGCCCGACTCACTCCGCTTGACCCGGTCGACCATCGCCGCCTGATCCTCGATGGAGAGGTTGCGGTGGATGACCCCGATCCCGCCCTCGCGGGCGATCGCGATGGCCATGCGCGACTCGGTCACGGTGTCCATCGCGCTGGACAGGAGAGGCGTCGCAACCGTGATGCGGCGGGTCACTCGCGACGATGTGTCGGCCTCGCTCGGGATGACATCCGTGTGGCCGGGCAGCAGCAGGACATCGTCGTAGGTGAGACCGACAAAGCCGAAGGGGTCGTTGTGCTCCATTTCATTCGATTCTAAGGCCCGGGCCTGCGCGGATATTCCCCGGCGCAGCGGCCTGTCGATTACGGGACGGACACGGTTCGGTCGTGTCAGGTGGTCGAAACGTGCGCGACACATTACGCTCGTACCGTCGTTCATCACGGCCGATGCGACCCGGAGCTTCGGTGGCGCGTGGTGCCGATCTGGAGGTTCTGTGGGGTCTACGACTGTCCATGCACGGGCGATCGCACCGTGGCTGACCGCGCTTCTGGGCGCTCTGCTGGCCGTGGCGATGCTGTTCACCGCATCGCCTGCGCAGGCCGCGCCGGGCGATGACCAGGAGCAGACGCCGTATTACTTCGGCGGCGTCATCACGTTCGAAGGCGAGCCCGTCGCCGGGGTGACGATGTCGATCGAGGGGAACGGCTTCAACGCCGAGACCGAGACGGATGCCGAGGGCCGCTGGCGCCTGTACGTCCCCGAGAAGGAGGAGTACGTCCTCACCGTCGACGAGAACACGCTCCCCGACGGGGTGATCGTCGACCCCGAGCAGCTGCCCGAGGGCATCGCTCCGCGCAGCGGCACCACCGCCTCCTTCGACGTCGAGTTCGGGCTCACCGGATCGAAGATCGTCAACCTCTTCCTCGGCGAGGGCGAACGGGTGACGACCTCGTTCTTCGACCAGTTCGTCGAACGGCTCATCAACGGCTTGAACTTCGGACTGCTGCTGGCACTGGCCTCGATCGGACTGTCGCTGATCTACGGCACGACCGGGCTCACGAACTTCGCGCACGCCGAGCTGGTGACCTTCGGCGCGGTCGCCGCGCTGGTGTTCGCCTTGCCGCTGTCGATGCCGATGTGGCTCGCCGTGCCGCTGTCGGTCATCGCCGGCATGCTGGTCGGCTATCTCCTCGATCTGGTGATGTGGAGACCCTTGAAACGAAAAGGCCTGGGCATCATCCAGCTGATGATCGTCACCATCGGGCTCTCGCTGGCGCTGCGCTACACGTTCCAGTTCTTCATGGGCGGCAACACGGTGCAGCTGCCGGGCGCAGGGTCCCCCAAGATCCCGCTGTTCGGCGCGGTGTCGCTGTCGCCGGTGGCGATGATCTCGATGGCGATCAGCGTCGTCGTGATCGTCGCGGTGGCCCTCTGGCTCCTCTACTCGCGGATGGGCAAGGCCACGCGGGCGATCTCGGACAATCCCGAGCTCGCATCGGCCTCCGGCATCAACGTCGAGCGGGTCGTGCGGGTGGTGTGGATGCTGTCAGCCGCCCTGGCGGCACTGGCCGGCATCCTCTGGGGCTACTTCCGCCCCGGGGTGCGCTGGGACATGGGGGTGCACATCCTGCTGCTGATCTTCGCCGCCGTCATCCTCGGCGGCCTCGGCACCGCCTTCGGCGCCCTGATCGGCGCGATCATCGTCGGCGTGCTGGTCGAGGTGTCGAGCCTGTGGATCGCGGCCGACCTGAAGTACGTGGGCGCCCTGGCCGTGCTCATCATCGTCCTGCTCATCAGACCCCAGGGCATCCTGGGCCGACGCGAGCGAATCGGCTGAGGGAGGCGACATGGACTGGGGTGGAATCTTCAACAACGCCGCGGGCTGGATCATCAGCCCGACGACCATCGCCTACGCGCTCGCCGCGACGGGCCTGGCCGTGCACTTCGGGTATGCGGGCCTGCTGAACTTCGGTGTCGCCGGCTTCATGGCCATCGGCGCCTACAGCTACGCGATCTCGATCCTCTCGTTCGGCCTCCCGTGGTGGGTCGGAATCCTCATCGGCATGGTCGGAGCGACCGTCTTCGCGCTGATCCTCGGCATCCCGACCCTGCGTCTGCGTGCCGACTATCTCGCGATCGTGACCATCGCCGCCGCCGAGATCGTGCGGCTGCTGTTCACCTCGACGGTGTTCGACGAGTGGACGAACTCGGCCGACGGCCTGGGCGGCTACCACGCGGGCTTCCGCGAGGCCAACCCGCTGCCGCCCGGCGAGTACGGGTTCGGGCCGTGGGTGTACTCGTCCGACGGCTGGTGGGTGCGCCTGTTCGGGCTGATCCTGCTGGCGATCGCCGTGTTCATCGTCTGGGCGGTCATGCGCAGCCCGTGGGGGCGCGTGCTCAAGGGCATCCGCGAAGACGAGGATGCGGTGCGGTCGCTGGGCAAGAACGTGTTCAGCTACAAGATGCAGGCACTGGTGCTGGGCGGCATCTTCGGCGGGTTCGGCGGCGTCGTGCTCGCCCTGCCGTCGGCGGTCGTCCCCGCGACCTACATGACGAGCCTCACGTTCTACATCTGGACGATCCTGCTGCTGGGCGGTGCGGCGACCGTGTTCGGCCCGGCGGTGGGCGCGCTGATCTTCTGGGTGGTGATGGCGCTGCTGGACGGCATCCTCCCGGGCCTGGCGGCCGCCGGCATCCTGCCCATCAGCGCGATCCAGGCCGGTGTGCTGCGCTATGTCTTCGTCGGCATCGCGCTCATGCTGCTGGTGATCTTCCGCCCGCAGGGCATCTTCGGAAACAAGAGGGAGCTGACCTTTGTCAAGTAACGAGACCCCTCCCACGACCGGCGGCGTGCCCACCACGACCGGCAGTGTGCGTCGCCCGAAGTCGACAGGCCTGGCCAAGGGCGACCCCACCCCGGGCGTCGCGAAGGTGGATCCGATCCTCGTCGCCGACAACGTGACCCGCCGGTTCGGCGGTCTCACCGCGGTGGATGTCGACCACCTCGAGATCCCGCGCAACGCGATCACCGCCCTCATCGGCCCCAACGGCGCCGGCAAGACGACGCTGTTCAACCTGCTGTGCGGGTTCGACAAGCCCAACTCGGGCACCTGGTCGTTCGACGGCACGCAGCTGGCCGGCATCCCCTCCTTCAAGGTCGCCCGCATGGGCCAGGTGCGCACGTTCCAGCTCACCAAGGCCCTGTCGCTGCTGACGGTGCTCGAGAACATGAAGCTCGGCGCGACCGGCCAGGTCGGCGAGAAGTTCTGGGCGAGCATGCTTCCGTTCCTGTGGCGCAAGCAGGACGACGAGATCGAGGAGAAGGCGCGCGGGCTGCTCGAGCGGTTCAAGCTCGACACGAAGGCCGACGACTACGCGGCATCCCTCTCCGGAGGTCAGCGCAAGCTGCTCGAGATGGCCCGCGCCCTGATGAGCGACCCGACCCTGGTCATGCTCGACGAGCCGATGGCCGGTGTGAACCCGGCGCTGACCGAGTCGCTGCTGGACCACATCCTCGACCTGAAGGACCTCGGGATGACCGTCCTGTTCGTCGAGCACGACATGCACATGGTCCGCCACATCGCCGACTGGGTGGTCGTCATGGCCGAGGGCCGGATCGTCGCCGAGGGTCCGCCCGAGGTCGTCATGCAGGACCAGTCGGTGATCGACGCGTACCTGGGCAGCCACCAGGACGTCGACCTCGGTGTGGTCACCGGGCGCATCGCCGGCGAGCTGGACACCTCCGCGATGGAGCTGCTCGAAGAGATCAGAGAGGTGGAGGCCGAGTCGATCGCCGAGGCCGAGGAGGAGAACAAGTGAACGACACCGCAACGGGCACCGTCCCGGCCGAGGAGGCCGCCAAGACCGACCGGGTCGTCGTCAACGTCACCGACCTCATCGCCGGCTACCTGCCGGGCATCAACATCATCAACGGCGCGAACCTCGTCGCCCACAAGGGCGAGCTGATCGGCATCATCGGCCCCAACGGCGCCGGCAAGTCGACGCTCCTGAAGGCCATCTTCGGCCTGGTGAAGGTGCGCGGCGGCGACATCACCGTCAACGGCGAGAGCATCGTCGGGCTCAAGTCCGACAAGCTCGTCGCCCGCGGCGTCGGCTTCGTGCCGCAGACCAACAACGTGTTCCCCTCGCTCACCATCGAGGAGAACCTGCAGATGGGCCTCTACCAGCGCCCGAAGGCGTACGCGGAGCGGCTGGAGTTCGTCACCGGGATCTTCGAGGAGCTCGGCAAGCGCCTCAAGCAGCGCGCCGGGTCGCTGTCCGGCGGTGAGCGGCAGATGGTCGCAATGTCCCGCGCCCTCATGATGGACCCGGCGGTGCTCCTGCTCGACGAGCCCAGCGCCGGTCTGTCGCCGGTCCGCCAGGACGACGCGTTCATCCGCGTCTCCGACATCAACAAGGCGGGCGTGACCACGATCATGGTCGAGCAGAACGCGCGTCGCTGCCTGCAGATCTGCGATCGCGGCTATGTCCTCGACCAGGGCCGGGATGCCTACCACGGCACCGGCCGCGAGCTGCTCAACGATCCGAAGGTGATCGGCCTGTACCTGGGGTCGCTCGGTCAGGACTGAGATCCCATGCACATGTCGGCAGGCGGACCGGACTCGCTCACTTCCGCGGAGTTCCGCCGGGCGCCCGGCGTCTCCGACTGGCGGGTGACGGGCACCGGCCCGCAGGCCGTCTTCACCGCGGGATCGCTGCCGCAGGCCGCGGCCCTCGTCGCACCGACCGTGGCGGCGGCGGACCACTTCGGCGTCGCCCCCGATATCGACGTGCGTCCGGAAGGAGTGGTCGTGCGCATCCCGTACGGCGACGACGACGGCATCCCCGCGGCCGCCGCCGAGTTCGCCGCTGCCGTGTCGCAGGCGGCCGACGAAGCGGGATTGACACCCGACCCGTCGCTCGTGCAGTCGGTCGGGATCTACGTGGCCCAGCACTCGCAGACAGATGCCCGGCCGTTCTTCCTCGCCGCGCTGGGCTACGACCCGCTCGGCGACACGGACGCGGTCGACCCGCTGCGCGGCGGGCCGCGACTGGCCTTCAACCCCATCACCGGGGACGTCGCGGGCAGAGGCCGCACCCACTTCGACGTCTACGTGCCCGCCGACCAGGCGCAGGCGCGCGTGGATGCCGCGGTCGCCGCCGGGGGGCGCCTCGTCGACGACTCGCACGCGCCGTCCTGGTGGTCGCTGGCCTCGCCCGACAACCACGGCGTCGACATCGCTGCCTGGCCGGACGCCGGCTGACACACCGCTGCACCCAGGGTCGCCGCGGTCGGTCTCGTCCGTGCGACCCCCGGCTGCGACGGGCGGACACGCCTCGGCGGCGGTGTCGCCCGCCGGATGTGTTTCGCTGATATGTTCGCGCGAATGGGTTGGGAGACCATTCGAGGAGGCTGCAGCAGTGAAGTTCGACACCTACCCGCAGAAGCCGCACGGCGGACAGTTGGTGGATCAGGTGGTGCCGGAGTCCCAGCGGGCCGCGGAGATCGAGCGCGCACGCTCTCTGCCCACGATCCGCATCGATCTCGAGGCGGCGATCACCATCGAGATGATCGCCACCGGCGTGCTCTCGCCGCTGCGCGGCTTCATGACGCAGGCTGACTACATCTCGGTGCTCGAAGACAGCCGCCTGGCGGACGGCACCGTGTGGCCGGTGCCCTTGAGCTTCGCCCCCAGCGGCGCCAGGAACGCCGAGATCGTCCGATCGCTGAGCATCGGCGATGAGGTGGCGCTCGCCGACGCCGACGGCGAGCCTGTGGCCATCCTGACGCTCGACGACATCTTCGACTACGACAAGGAGCATCGCGCACGGAAGATCTTCGGCACCGACGACCGCAGTCATCCCGGCGTCGATTCGATCCACCGGCGCATGGGGGATGTCGCCCTCGGCGGGCCGCTGCGGCTCCTGCAGCGCGTGGACTGGGGTCCGTTCGAGGCGCTGCGCCTGGAGCCCAAGGACACCTGGCGGATGTTCTACGACGAGAAGGGCTTCCGCTCGGTCGCGGGCTTCATCACCGGTGCGAACCCGCTGCACCGCGGTCACGAGTACATCCACCGCAACGCCCTCGAAGAGGTCGACGGCCTCCTGCTGCAGCCGCTGGTCGAGATGGCCAAGCGCGAGTACGTGCGCCACGAGTACCGCGTGCTCGCCTACCGCAATGTGCTCGACGAGTACTACCCGAAGGACCGGGCGATGCTCTCGCCGCTGCGGGTGACGTACATCTTCGCGGGGCCGCGCGAGACGGTGCTGCACGCGCTCGTGATGAAGAACTACGGCTGCACCCACGCCCTGATCGGCCGCGACCACGCCGGCATCGGCGACTTCTACGACAAGTACGCGAGCCACAGCATCTTCGACGAGTTCTCCCCCGACGAGCTCGGCATTCAGGTCCGGCTCTTCCACGAGGTGTTCTACTGCACCCGCTGCGCGAGCCACGCCACGAGCGAGACGTGTCCGCACGGCGTCCGGCACCGCCTCCAGATCTCCGGCACCGGCATCCGTGAGATGCTGCGCCACGGCATCGTGCCGCCGAAGGAGGTCATCCGGCCGGAGTCCGCCTTCGCCGCGATGCAGGGGGTGCAGCCCAAGGGCGTCGACGAGCGGGGCGAGGCTGTCAGCGCCGTCGGCCGCACCGTGACGAGCATCTTCCCGTACTACGCCGAGTACGAGCGGCTCGGCGGGCTGCGCAGGCGCGAGCCTCTCGCGGCGAGCGACCTCACCTCGGCCGACCTGGTCGGCGCAGCGCGGGACGCCCGCGACAACGCCGGCCGAATCTACGGCGACGTGTACGCGGAGGTGACCGCCGTCATCGAGCACAACCGGCGCGGGCAGTCCCCGTGGATCGACGAGGCGCGTGAGAGCCTGCGCACCCAGCAGGAGCTCATCGTCGGCAACCTGCACGAGAAGCTCGAGCGCTCCGCGGAGGAGGCGTCCGACGAGTTCATGTACCAGAACCGCGCCGAGGTCGAGCGCGAGGTCGCCGCCGCGGAGACGCTGCTGGAGCACCTGCCCGAGCCCTTCGACGCGGCCGTGGCAGACAAGCTCACCGGGAACCCGCTGCCGTATCGCCGCTACCGCGGCGACGACGCCCCGGAGTGACGCGTGACGGCAGCCTCCGACCGGCGGGTGAGATCGCGGATGCTGGCGGTGCCTTCGACCAGCATCCGATACACCCGCTCGTAGCGGGCGGCCATCACGGGGATGTCGAACAGCTCCTCGGCGCGGCGCCGCGCTGCCGCAGGATCGAGCAGCCGCGCGCGGTCGATCGCGGCCGGCACCTCGTCGAGGTCGTCGACGACGATGCCGGTGACCTCGTCCTCGACGACCTCCGGCACGCTGCCGCGCCTGGTGGCGACGACGGGAGTGCCGCACGCCATCGCCTCGATCATCACCATGCCGAACGGCTCGTCCCACTGGATCGGGAACACCAGGGCCTGGGCGCCGGCGAGCAGCTCACGCTTGAGCGCGGCATCCGCTTCGCCCACGTATTCCGCGTCCGGGCCCAGCAGCGGCGCGACCCGGGCGTCGAAGTACTCTCGCTCCGGCGCTTCGTTGAGCTTGCCGGCGAGCACGATGCGTCGGCCGGCGGCGCGGGCAGCCCTGATCGCCTCGTCCGGCGCCTTCTGCCCGCTGAATCGCCCGAGCCACAGCACATAGTCGTCCTTGTCGGCCCGATACGGGAACGACGGCACATCGATCGCGTTGTGGACCGTGCCGACCCAGTTCAGCCGCGGGTTGATGCGCCGCTGGGCGTCGGAGATGGCGACGACGTCCACGCTCGATCCGAGCCGCTCGTAGAAGTCTCCGTTGTCCCCGTCGACCGGTCCGTGCATCGTGACGACGGTCGGCTGCTTCCGGCTGCGAGCCAGGAGCGGACCGGCCAGCGTGTGGTCGTGCACGATGTCGAACTCCGCGCCGGCGAGCACCCGCGCCGTCTGCGCGGCGTTGATCACCTCGGGCAGCGGATCGCCGAGCCGCTCGGTCGGGGTCACCGGGTACACCCGGTGGTAGCGCTGCGCCTTCGTACGGTGCGCCCCCGACGCGACGAGCGTGACCCGGTGGCCGCGATCGACGAGCCCGTCCACCAGCGAGGCGACGACCGCCTCCGTGCCGCCGTACCCGCGCGGAGGCAGCTCGAACCACGGCGGCGCCACCATGGCGATCCGAAGCGGCGCGGAGCCGTCTGCAGGGGTGGCCTCGGAACGAGTGGGGGTGGTGGTGCTCAGCGACATGGAACCTCCTCGGGATCTCGACGACCGGAACGCGGCCCTGCGCCCTTGGAGGAGCCAAACCTACGACAGCAATGGTAGATTAGAAGCGCGTTCAGATACAAGAAAGATAGAACAGGCCAACCATGAAGGTGAGCCCGTGAAGCAGCCGAGTCACGACGTGATCAGCGTGGCCCAAGCAACGGTCACGCTCGTCGAGGGTGCGTCGTTCTGTGTCAGCGATGTGTCCGGCGACATCGAGACCGGCCGCGCACAAGGCCTGTTCGTCCAGGACACCCGCATCCTCTCGACCTGGCTGCTGCTGGTCGACGGCCGCCCCGTCGAGCCGCTCGCGGCGAAGCGTCTCGAGCCCTTCGAAGCGGAGTTCGTCGGCCGGGCCGGGGTCCGTCCGGGCAATGTCGAGCCCACGGTGGTCGTCGAGCGCCGCCGCTACGTGGGTGCCGGCATGCGCGAGGACATCACCCTGCGCAACTTCGGCGCGGAACCGGCGGGCATCGAGGTGCGCCTGGTCGTGGACTGCGACTTCGCCGACCTGTTCGAGGTCAAGGAGAACCGGCCGATCACCGGGCGTCTCGTCGACCGCCGGGCCGTCGGCGGCGACCTGGTGATCTCCACCGAGCACGGCGACGGTCGCGGCATCCGGGTCAGCGCGCCCGACGGCGTCGCCGGCGAGCAGGGCCTGCGGTTCACGACCGTCGTGCCGCCCGGCGGCACGTGGACGACCCGGGTGGAGGTGGTCGCCAGCGTCCAGGGCGCCGAGCTCGCGGCGCCGTTCCCCCTGCACGAGGAGGTCGAGCACACCGCTCCCGCGCGGCGCATGCGCGGGTGGCGGGAATCCATCCCCGCGATCACGGTCGAAGATCCCGCACTCGCGCGGGCGATCGCACGCAGCGAGGAAGACCTCGGCGCGCTGCGGATCGTCGACCCCCGGCATCCGGACGACGATGTCGTGGCCGCAGGCGCACCCTGGTTCATGGCCCTCTTCGGCCGCGACTCGCTCCTGACCGGATGGATGACGCTGCCGTTCTCGCCGGACCTGGCGATGGGGACGCTCCGCACGCTGGCGCGCATGCAGGGCCGTCGCGTCGACGATCTGAGCGAGGAGGAGCCGGGGCGCATCCTGCATGAGGTGCGCCGCGGCGCCGACCTGTCCCACGCCCTGGGCGGCCACAGCGTCTACTACGGCTCGATCGATTCCACCCCGCTGTTCCTCATGCTGCTGGGGCGTGCGCTGCGATGGGGCGTGCCCTGGAGCGAGATCGAGCCGCTCGTTCCGGCCGCCGAGGCGGCGGCTCGCTGGATCGTGGAGCACGGTGACCGCGACGGCGACGGGTTCGTCGAGTATCAGCGCCGATCCGACCGCGGACTGGTGAATCAGGGCTGGAAGGACAGCGAGGATTCCATCGCCTTCGCCGACGGCACCGCCGCCCGCGGCCCGATCGCACTGGCCGAAGTGCAGGGCTACAGCTATGCGGCGATGCTGGCGATGGCCGATCTCGATGAGCGCCGAGGCCGCATCGACTCCGCGCAGCGCTGGCGAGCGCGCGCCGACCGATTGCGCGCACGGTTCCATGAGGCCTTCTGGATGCCCGAGCACGGCTTCTATGCGCTCGCGCTGGACGGCGACAAGCGACAGGTCGACGCGATCGCCTCGAACGCCGGTCACTGCCTGTGGACCGGGATCGTCGCCGAGGAGGTGGCCGGGCAGGTGGCAGATCGCCTGCTGAGCCCCGAGATGTTCAGCGGGTTCGGGGTGCGCACCTTGGGCACGACCAACGCCCGCTTCAACCCGGTCAGCTACCACAACGGATCGATCTGGCCCCACGATTCCGCGCTCACCGCGGCAGGCCTGGCGCGATACGGCTTCGCCGAGCATGCCCAGCGCGTCAGCGACGGGCTGCTCGACGCCGCCACCGCGTTCGACGGTCGGCTGCCGGAGCTGTTCTGCGGCTTCGATCGCAGCGAGCGGCAGGTGCCGGTGCCGTATCCCACGTCGTGCTCACCACAGGCGTGGGCGGCGGCGGTCCCCTTCGAACTGCTGCGGATCGCTCTGGCGCTGGAGCCCTCGCACGGGCGACTGGATGTCGGAGCGACCCCGCAGCGGGTCGGAACCGTGTCGATCGACAAGCTGCCGTTCGACACGCGCTCGCACAGTGTGCGCGCCGACCGCAGCAGTGGGACAGTGACATCTGAGCTCACACCGCCTGCGCAGCGAGAGGACGACGGATGACCAGCGGCATCGCGGACGGGTCGGCCACACCGGGCGGGCCCGTCACCGGCTCCGACACTCCCTTCTACACGATCGGGCAGGTCGCCGAGCTGCTGGATGTGCCGGTGGCGCAGCTGCGCCGTCTGGACGACCTGGAGGTCGTCCAGCCCGGACGCTCCGGCGGCAACCAGCGCCGGTACAGCCAGAATCAGATCGAGCAGGCCCGCGAGGTGATCGAGCTCGCCGACCAGGGCGTCACCCTGGCCGGGGTGCGCCGGATTCTCGAACTGCGCCGACGGGTCGAGAAGCTCGAGCGCGAGGTCGCCGAACTGCGCGCGGCGAATCGCGACGCCCAGACCGGCTGACCTGTCCGCGTGACCGTCGTCAGCTGATCCCCGCGAAGAACTCCCTGACGTCGTCCGCGTAGAGGACGGGCTCCTCGAGGGCGCCGAAGTGCCCCCCGCGCGGCATCCGGGTGTGGTGGACGAGCCGGTAATGCGGTTCGATCCAGCGCCGGACGGTGGGGTTGATCTCGTGGGGGAAGGCGGCGACCCCGGCGGGCGGCTCCGGCGGCGGGTGGATGCGGCCTTCCGGATCGGTGCGGGACTCGTAGTAGATCGCGGCCGACGACGCCACCGATCGGGGCGCCCAATAGAACATGAGGTTCGTGATGAGATCGTCCGGGTCGAATCCGTCGAGGCCGCGGTCGCTCCAGTCGTGGAACTTCTCGAGGATCCATGCGGCCAGCCCCGCCGGGGAGTCGGTCTGTGCGAGCGCGAGGGACTGCGGCTTGGTCGACTGGATGCCGGAGTAGCCCCGCCCGATCGCGTCGAACGCATCGAGGCGCTCCAGCTGGGCCCGCTCGTGCTCATCAGGGCCCGCACCCCACCACTCCTGGCGATGCCCGCCCAGCAGCGGCAGCTGGGTGTGGAAGCCGAGCACGGCATCCGGGTTCAGCTGCGCCTGGCGCGACGCGATGATCGCACCCCAGTCCCCGCCGGCGATCCCGTAGCGGTCGTGCCCGAGCACCTCCGTCATGAGGGTGTGGAACGCACGCGCGATCCGCGTCACGCCCCACCCGGGCTCGGCCGGCTTGCCGCCGAACCCGAAGCCGGGAAGGCTCGGCATCACCAGATCGAACGCCGGGCCGCCGCCTGTCGGATCGGTCAGCAGCGGGATCACGTACCGGAATTCGACGATCGATCCGGGCCAGCCGTGGATGAGCAGCAGCGGGATCGCGCCCGGTCGCTGCGAGCCGGCGCGGAACACGTGGAGGTCTACGCCGTCGACGGTCACCAGCGCTGGATCGAGGGCATTCAGCTCGCGCTCGCGCACGCGCCAGTCGTACTCGTC
This sequence comes from Microbacterium sp., assembly GCF_044508325.1. Classification (GTDB taxonomy): domain Bacteria; phylum Actinomycetota; class Actinomycetes; order Actinomycetales; family Microbacteriaceae; genus Microbacterium. The sequence goes on from NZ_JBIQHX010000025.1 coordinate 30,421, forward strand.
CGCCCAGATCCGGCAGATCCCGCGGACGGCGTCCAGGTCGGCACCCGCCTCCCAGGGCGGTGCGGGCAGGGGTGCGGGCCAGCGGGTGCGGTGCAGCCGATCGCGCAGATCGGACAGCTCTGCGTCGGGCACATCGATCGGCGCCGGGCGCAGACCGCTCATGCAGCAGTTCCCTTCGCTGCGGCGACATCCGCAGAGCCGCGGCCGCGGTCCCCGATCGCGCCGATGACGGCGATCATATCGGCATCCCCGTCTCCGCGTGCGACGGCGTCACGGTACAGGTCGCGGCACACATCGAGCAGGGGACTGGCGGCGCCGGTGCGGCGCGCGTCCTCGACGATGAGGTCGGCGTTCATGAGCACGTCGCGGATCGCCGCCTGCGGCGTGAGGTCGTCGCCGAGGAGCTTCTCGGCCTTGATGCGCGAGATGGGCGACGCCATCTGGCTCGCATCCAGCACCTGCCGCAGCACCTCCAGGTCGACGCCTCGATGCCGCCCGATATGAAAGGCCTCGGCGAGACCCGTGACCGTGGCGATGAGGAACGTGTTGGCGGCGAGCTTCATCGTCGTCGCGCTCGGCACCTCGCCGCACTCGACGATCCTCGCGCACGCCGGCGCCAGCAGCGGCGTGACCTCCGCGACGGCCGCAGGCTCACCGGCGACCATCGCGACGAGCTGACCCTGCTCGGCGGGGATGCGGGAGCCCGACACCGGCGCTTCGACGAAGTATCCACCTGCCTCTCGCACCCGCGCGCCGAGCAGCCTCGAGTACTCGGGCGAGACCGTCCCCAGGTTCACGATCGTGGAGCCGGCCGCCAGCCACGGGAACGCCGCCGCCTGCGGGTGCAGCAGGTCGTCGACCACCCGCTCGTCGCGGAGCATGACGAAGATGATCCGCGCAGACCGGAGCACCTCCTGCGGACTGTCGGCGACGCGAGCCCCCGCCGCCGCCAGGTCGGCGGATGCCGCGGCGGAGCGATTCCAGACGCGGAGGGGGATGCCGGCCCCGGCCAGGCGCAGGGCGATCGGCCTTCCCATCACGCCCAGGCCGATGAACCCGACCGGCCACCCGGACTGCGGGGCGATCACGCGGGCACCTCCACGGGGTGGCGCATCGAGAGCCACCGGAGCGCGACCTGCACGAGCGGCCCGATCAGCAGGGCGAAGGCGATCGTGCCGATGCCGAGGTTGCCGCCCAGGAGCCACCCGACCAGGACGACCGAGACCTCGAGCAGGGTGCGGACGACGCCGATCGGCCACCCGGTGCGCTGGTGCAGCCCGGTCATCAGGCCATCCCGCGGACCCGGACCGAGGTGCACGCCGATGTAGAGTCCCGAGGCGATCGCGATCGCCAGGATGCCGCCGGCCAGCAGCAGCACGCGCGCCCAGAGCGGATACCCCGTCGGCAGGATCCACAGCGACACCTGGACGGCGACCGGGATGATGAGCAGGTTCGCGACGGTGCCCGCACCGGGGCGCTGCCGCAGCGGAATCCACAGGGCGAACACGACGATGCTCACGAGGAACGTGATGAGCCCGAAATCCAGTCCGGTGACGTTCATGAGCCCCTGGGTGAGCACGTCCCAGGGCGAGACGCCCAGTTCGGCGCGCACCATGAGCGCCATGCCCACGCCGTACAGCACCAGGCCCAGGACGAGACGGACGGACTTCGCCGGAGTCAACTTCCACACAGAGCAATCCAATCGCAAAGTGGCTCGTGCTTAACCAGGCCACTCGCGATATTGTGGCCTGGTGATGACCCTCACAGCTCGTACATTGGCCCGCCGCCTCCAGGAGTGGCGGGGAACCGGCCATGCCTATCTGGCGCTCGCGAACCGGATCGGTCTGCTCATCACCGACGGCGGCATCTCGCCGGGCACGCGCCTGCCGGCCGAGCGCGAGCTCGCCGCGGTGCTCGGGGTCAGCCGCTCGACGGTCGCCGCCGCCTATCAGGAGCTGCGCAGCGGCGATCTCATCGAGTCGACCCGGGGGTCGGGAAGCGTGGCGCGACTGCCGCGGCGCGCCATCCCGCGCCCTGACCCCTTCGGCGCGGAGCTCGACCTGAGCAAGGCCGCCATGCCCGCCCTCTCCCGGCTGCCGGAGGCGTACCGGGCGGCGGCCGATGCCCTCCCCGAAGCGCTCGAGGACCCCGGCTTCGATCCCATCGGTCGCCTCGACCTGCGCACGGCGATCGCCGACCGGTACACGCACCGCGGTCTTGAGACGAGCCCAGACCAGATCATGGTGACGATCGGCGCCCAGCACGCCATCTCGCTCATCGCCCGCACGCTGCTGCACCGCGGCGACCGGGTGCTCATCGAGAACCCCACCTACTCCCACGCGATCGACGCGTTCAGCGAGGTCGGGGCGCGCATGATCGGCGTCGCGGTCGACGCGACCGACGGGTGGGACGAACTCGCCCTGGAGCAGGTGATCGGGCGCGGCACTCCGGCCCTCGCCTACCTCATGCCGGCCAACCACAACCCCACCGGCCAGTCGATGCCGACGCTCCTGCTGGAGCGGACGCTGGCCGATGCCGCGACCCACGGCACCCTGGTGGTCGTCGACGAGACGATGGCCGAGCTGACCCTCGACGGCCCCAACCCCCTGCCGGCGGCCGTCTTCGGTCCGGCGATCATGCTCGGGTCCGTCGGCAAGACGCTCTGGGGCGGCATCCGCGTCGGCTGGATCCGCGCCGAGGCGCCGGTCATCCACACCCTCGTGCGCGCCCGGTTCGCCGGCGACCTCGGGACTCCCGTGCTCGAGCAGCTCGTCGTGCGCGAGCTGCTCCCCCATTTCGACGACATCCTCGACGAGCGCATCCAGTGGCTGCGCGCCGGCCGGGCGCACCTGCTCGACCGGCTGGCCCGCGACTTCCCCCAGTGGCAGGTCCCCCCACCGCACGGCGGCCTCACCACCTGGGTGGGCCTGGGCGCGCCGGTCAGCACGCAGCTGGTCATCGCGGCGCGCAGCCGCGGGCTCACGATCACCGCCGGGCCGCGATTCTCGATGGACGGTGCGTTCGACCGGTTCCTGCGGATCCCTTACTCGAACCCGATCGGCCACACCGATGCCGCCCTCGATGTCCTGGGCGAGGTCTGGGACGCCGTGACCGCCCGCCCGGGGGCGGTGGCTGCCGTGGACGAGCTCGCGGCGGTGGTGTAGCCCCGACCGAGCCGGTGCGAACCGCCTGGCTATGGTCGTGGATATGGATCGGACCCTGCCACGGCCCGGGCGACGACTCCGATCCTCTCCGAAGTGCCGCCGCGCTGCTGGACGCCGTCACGACGCGGGCTCAGCAGGAGCCCATCCTGATCGTCGTGGATGATGCGCAGTGGCTCGATCGTCTCAGCCAGTCAGCAGTGGCAGCTCGTCGCGAAGGGAGTGATCGTGCTGCTGGCGGTGTCG
>NZ_JBIQHX010000004.1:0-2490 GCF_044508325.1 Microbacterium sp.
GTGCCGTGCATCGTGAACAGCTGGTTGTACTGCTCCTTGGTCGGGATGATCTGCAGTCCGGGCTCGAACAGCTCAGCCCGGATGATCAGGGCCATCAGCCCGCCGAGCATGAAGAACATCACGACGGCGATCAGGTACATGTACCCGATCGTCTTGTGGTCGGTGGAGGTGATCCACCGGACGACGATGTTGCCCTTCTGCTCGACCCGGGACGCGGTCAGCAGCTCGGTCTGTCGTGGTGGCCACGTGGAGGGACGTGTGCTGGACTCGGTGACGACTTCGCTGCGGGGCGTGGACAAGACACTCTTCCTCGGGCTGGCACTGCGGGGCCGAGGGTGTGCGGCACGACGGTCGGGCAGGGAATTGATACAACCACTACTTGTATTTACTCTCTCTTCCCACGATCCGCAAATGCGGGGGTTCTTCCGAGGCGGGACTCACCGGGTCGGCGGGGTGCGTTCCTCGAACGCACGCAGTCGCGCCTCGATGGCGTGCGTGGCGGAGATCAGCTGCTGGACGCTCTGGTCAGGCGCCTTCACATAGCGGTAGACGAAGTCCGGCGCGAAGTGCCCGAATCCTGCCCGCGGCATCACGTGCCCGTCAGCCGGCCCGAGCACCGCGTAGAGCGCGGTGAAGTCGAACAGCTCGGGATGCTCTGTCGCGAACGCTTCGCGTGCACGCTTGTCGGCCTCGGATCGCCCGGCGAGATGGGGCAGCACGACGCACAGCCGGAACTGCCCTTCCTGGTACTGCCACCCGGCCTGAATCTCGACCTCACCCACGCGCACTCGGCGTCTCCACCCGACCAGCGGGTGCCCGTGACTGATGTCGGCCTCGGTCCGGCCGACCCCGGGCGCCTGCTCCGCCACCATCGCCTGCACTCGGCGCGCACGCAGCTTCCGCAGCGCAGTGCGGGTCTGCGGCGAGTCGATCTCGGCGAGCTCCGTGCCGTCGAGCCACGCCGACTCTGCCGACGAGTGGACGACCGTGGTTTCCAAGAGCGCGCTCAGGAGCCTGACGACACGGGAGTAGCGGCGAAGCGTCTCGATCTCATACCGCTCGTCGTCGGTCTCCGCGAGAGCCACGTCGATCCGCTCGGCGAGATCCTGGTAGCTGAGGTACGTCCAGCCTTCAACGGGCGCATCCGGCGGCGACATGCTGAGCAGGACATGCTGTGCCGGTGCCCCCTTCCAACGTGCGGTCTTCGCCCGATACTCCTCGAGCTGCCCGGCGTCGGGGAGGGAGAACACCTTGTTCTCGATGACAAGGGGCGCGGCATCCGGCCACTGCAGCACGAGATCAAGGTTCTGCCGCTCGCGTTCCACGCGCCGAACCCGGCCCCCGTCGTCCTCGGCGTCCGCCGTGAGATCGCGGAAGACAGCGTCGGCGATCTCCGGGAGCGTGTCGAAGAACCAGGCGAGGAAGTTGCTGTGGAACAGCTCCCGCTGCCCGTACATGATGCGGGCGAGCGGTTCGGTGCTGAGCTCCCGGGCGATGACCCCGACGGGCTCGTCGGCGCTCGGCGGAATGCCGTCCAGGTAGCGGCGGACCGGGTTCGCGGCACCCCGTGGGGGCGCGAGTCGTTCCACGCTCGTGCCCACGACTGCCAGCTCGGGCGCGGGACGGCCCGTGAAGCCCCACCTGCCCTCGGCGCCGCCCGGATGCCAGGACTCGATCCGATACGCACCGCGCACGACTCCGCCCGCTACCCCCAGCGCGTACACCGCCCGCTCCCGCGTGTCCGCGCCGACTTTCCAGTATCTTCGGGTCGCGTCGTACGTCTGCTCGTCGCTGAACCCCGGCGCCCACGCGCGGTTGATGACGAAGATCACCGTCGGGTCGGCGACGGCCGGGATCGGATCGGGTGGATGCACACCCCCAAAGCTATCGACGGTGGCGGACATGGCCCGTCGAAGCCGGCGTCTCCGGCGCACACCTGGCCGAAGAGTCAGTCGATCGCCGCGGGTCACGTGGCGCGAGGCGGTCGTCCCGGAATGGTCAGGACCAGGCCTCGTCGAATCGCGCCCGGAGGTCGACGAGTCGCTCCGCGGGCTCGTTCGCGAACATGAGGCGCACGTAGCAGTCTCCGCCCGGGCCCCATCCCGTCATCGGGGTGGCCGCGACGCGCCCGCGTTCGAAGAGTCGCTCCACGGCGTCGGCTGCGGACAGTTCCAGGGGAACGGTATCGATGAGCAGCGACCAGCCTCCGTCCGGGCGGATCACCGGGTAGCCGGCGAGCTGGTCGATGATCGTGTCACGCCGCGCCTTCCAGACAGCGGTCGCGCGGGCGACGTCGGCGGCGGCGTCGGGTGCCGTCAGAGCTGCCGCGACCGCCTCCTGGGCGATGCCGACCTGGCAGACCACGTTGGTCAATCCCACGAGATTGATGTCCCGCAGAATCTGTGCGGGCCCGACCACCCAGCCGACGCGCCACCCGATCATGCGGAGCTCCTTCGATGCGGCGCCGACGGTGATCGTGCGGCCCGCCAA
>NZ_JBIQHX010000004.1:2590-6390 GCF_044508325.1 Microbacterium sp.
GTGACAGAGATCCTGACGTTGATCGATGGCGCCGTCGAGGTCGGCGACATCGGTGCGACCGTGGAGCTCCGAGGTGGCGAGAGCCACGCGTTCGCGGGCGATCGGGCCCACCTGTACCGGGGAATCGCCGATCGATCCACCGCCATCCTGGCTATGAGATACCCGGCGCCGAAGACGGAATCAGCGCAGCGGGGACCAATGTCGGTGGCGCCTGCCGCCGAGGTCGCGCTCGGTCGCGCATCAATGGGGCTCGCAAGGCAGGACGCCTGTGAGGTGGCCCCACGGCGTCACCTGCTACCCGAAGTCGCCCGGGGCCATGTCCGCGAAGCGCGAGAAGTGGCCCTGGAAGGCCACGGTGATCGTGTCGGTCGGGCCGTTGCGGTGCTTGGCGACGATGAGGTCGGCCTCGCCGGCGCGCGGGTTCTCCTTCTCGTAGGCGGCTTCGCGGTGCAGCAGGATGACCATGTCGGCATCCTGCTCGAGCGATCCCGACTCGCGCAGATCCGACAGCGCGGGCTTCTTGTCGGCGCGCTGCTCCGGCCCACGGTTCAGCTGCGAGAGCGCCACGACGGGCACCTGCAGCTCTTTCGCGAGGAGCTTGAGGGCCCGCGAGAACTCCGAGACCTCCTGCTGGCGCGACTCGACGCGCTTGCCCGAGGTCATCAGCTGCAGGTAGTCGATGACCACCATCTTCAGCCCGGCGCGCTGCTTGAGGCGCCGGCACTTGGCGCGGATCTCGACGAGCGTCATGTTCGGGCTGTCGTCGATGTAGAGCGGGGCGTCGTTGATGCGCCCGCGGGTGGCGGCGATGCTCGCCCAGTCGCGCCGGTCGAGGGTGCCCTTGCGCATCGCCTGCAGCGGGACCGCCGCCTCAGCGCTCATCAGGCGCATGGCGATCTCGCTGCGTCCCATCTCGAGCGAGAAGAAGATCGTCGGCAGCGTGTGCCCGATCGCCGCGGAGCGAGCGAAGTCGAGCGCGAGCGTCGACTTGCCGAGGGCGGGACGCGCGGCGATGATGATCAGCTGCCCCGCATGCAGGCCGTTGGTGAGCTGATCCATCCCGCTGAAGCCGGTGGGCACTCCGGTGAGCTCGCCGTCGCGACCCGTGGCCGCCTCCATCTCGCCGACGGCCGCGTCCACGGCGACCTCGAGGGGGACGTAGTCCTCGGCGTTCTGCGAGCCGGTGACCTGGTAGATCTCGGCCTGCGCGTTGTTGACGAGATCGAGCGGCTCACCCTGGCCCGAGTACCCCATCTGCACGATGCGCGTCCCGGCATCCACGAGTCGGCGCAGCACCGCCTTCTCGGCGACGATCGACGCGTAATACCCTGCGTTCGCCGCGGTGGGCACGATCGAGGTGAGCGTGTGCAGGTAGTCGACCCCGCCGGCCCGCTGCAGCTCTCCCGTCTTGATGAGCTCGTCGGTGACGGCCACGACGTCGGTGGGCTCACCGTGCGAGTAGAGCGAGAGGATCGCCTCGTAGATCACCTCGTGCTTGGGAACGTAGAAGTCCGACCCGCGCAGCGTGTCGGTGACATCGGCCACAGCATCGGTCGAAAGCAGCATGCCGCCGAGCGCGCTCTGCTCGGCGAGCAGGTCGTGCGGGGGCGTGCGCTCGTTCGACCGGCCCTCGTACGGACCCCCCAGCCGCTCTTGCGAGACATCGGCGATCGACAACGTCACTCCTCACTGTTCGGGTCGCGCGCGAGCGCACGAAAGCGGAGCAGGGAGCGTGGCTGGATGCTTCGCGCCCTGTCATCAGGAGATCACCGACGTCTGACATCGCTGTCATCATCGAACGATCGCCGCCCAGTTCCCCCCGAGCCGGCTCCCACGCTATGAGGCCCCCTCGACACCTGCAACCCGGCCTGTGGATAACTCTGTGGATGCTTTGCGAGAAACGCCGACACGTCTGTGCAGAACACCTGTGGACAACCGACCCCAGGGCCATCTTCGGCAACTTTTTCTTGCGGATTCACCTGGGATTTCTCTTTCCATCCCCCTGTGGATGGGCATGTGATTGAAGTGTGCGTTGAAGGTTTGCCGATGCGCCCGCAGGGTGTGTACAAACGACACGCCCGGCCGCCGCGGCGCGACCCGCGCAATCACGCGGATCGCGGCCGCATCGGCGGTCCGGGTGGACGCGCAAGGCGATGACGGCTAGCATCGCGCTCACCGGGATCGACCCGGGTGGCGACGGTGCAACGGGGGTGAGCACATGGAAGCCGCGCGACGCGACGCCGCAGCGCGCCGCCTGCGGCTGCTGATCATCGCGTGCGCCGCAGGCTTCCTCTGGGCGCTGCTGACGGTGTTCGGACAGGCGTCGCCGTCGTCCGCCGCGCAGGATGACGACCAGGGCTCCGGCCTCCTCGGCCTCGTGGGCGGTGCGGTGGGCGCGGTGGGCGATGTCACCGGTGGCGTCGTCGGCGCCGTCGACGACGTCGCGCAGGCGACCGTCAAGGTCGTCGAGCCGGTCGTCGCACCGGTCGTCGCAGTGCTTCCGGCCCCGGTGAAGGAGCCGGTCGCCCAGCTGGCGAGCACGGCCGTCTCGACGGTCGCCGCGACCGCCAAGGCCGCCGACACGCTCGTCGTCTCGACTGCGCAGCGCCTCACCGACACCGTGAGCGACGTGGCCGCCGGCACGCCGCTGGCACCGGTCGTCGGCAGTGTCGGAACACTCGACCCGCTCCTTCCGGACGTCGGCGCGATCGGAGTCGTCGACGACGTCGTCGCTGTGGTGGGAGGCACGACGCCCGCCCCCGGCGAAACGGTCTTCCCCGGTGAGCCGCTCGCCCCGGGCGCACCGGTCGCCCCGGCCATCCTGAACCCGACGCTCGTGCCGGCACCCTCCGTCGCTCCCGACCTGCTCGCGGCTGCACCCCGCGCCCTCGGGGCGGTGGCCCAGACGCTGCAGGTGGCGCAGGCATCCGCCCTCGAATCCCTTCGCCTGGCTCTCGTGGCGCCGTTCACGGGCGGTACAGCCCTGCCCGGCACCGCGGGCATCGGCGGCTCGCTCGCGGTCGCCGCAGGGCTCCTCGCGGCGCTGATGGCCGCGTGGCCGCGCATTCCGCTGCTCGTGCGGGCGCGCGCCGGAGCAGGCGACGAACGGCTTCCCCGCAGACCGGTCTTCGAAACCGATCACTCTCCCGACTGAGTCGGCCGTGCCGTGCCCTTGTGCACGGCAGCATCGCGGCGCGCTCCGAGCGCGTCGATGATCCGGCGCGCCATCCGGCGCGCACGGCCAGACCTCACTCAGGAGAAGGACATGCACAGGAACATCAAACGAGCGCTCCTCGGGGTGCTCATCGGGGGCGGGATCTCGCTCCTCGGAACGGTCGCCGCGCAAGCGGCGGAGACCAGCGGCGACGACGGCATCGGGTCGGGCACCCAGGCGCTGATCGATGTCGACCTGCCCGTCACGGTGGCAGGCAACGCGCTCTCGCTGCTGGGCGACGCGCTCAGCAGCGGGGCGACGACGAGCGCTCCGCCCGCGCAGCCGACGGCAACGAGCTCGTCAGCCACGACCTCCGGGGCCGGCGGCCTGCTGTCGGGGACGCAGGGGATCATCTCCGTGTCGGTGCCGGTCACCGTGGGAGGAAACGCGATCTCGGTCGTCGGCGACAGCACCACGACCGACGCGACCACCCAGTCGGCGCCGGCATCGAGCGGCGGCGACGGAGTGCAGGCGGTCACCAGCGGGTCGGATGCCGTGGCCTCCGGCACGCAGGTGGTCGCCCCTGTCACGGTGCCCGTGACCATCGGCGGCAACGCCATCTCCCTCATCGGAGACAGCACCACCA
>NZ_JBIQHX010000004.1:6490-30194 GCF_044508325.1 Microbacterium sp.
CCGGGAACGGACCCGGGCACAGATCCGGGCACAGATCCGGGCACAGACCCGGGGACAGACCCCGGCACAGATCCGGGGACCGACCCCGGCACGGATGAGCCGCGGACGGTGACCGGCGTGCCGGTGTCGACCGGCGCCACCGGCGTGCTGGCCGAGACGGGCGGGGGGCTGCCCCTCGGGGCAACCGCGCTCGGCATCGCGCTGCTGGTGTGCGGTCTCATCGCCGCAGGGGTGCGCACGGTTCGGCCGCGCGCCTTCCGGCGCTGAGACGACGGATGCCGCAGGCACATCGGCCTGCGGCATCCGTCCCTCGACCAGCTCGGGAACCCCCCTCGACCAGCTCGGGAACCCCCCTCGACGATCTCAGGAACCCCCTCGACCCGGTTCGCAGCTATTTGGCTGCGACCACCTGGAGGGTGATCACCGCGGTGAGGTCCTCGCCGAGACGAACGGTCGCCTCGTGCTCGCCCACCGACTTGATCGGGGAGGTGATGTGGATCTTGCGCTTGTCGAGCTCGCCGATCCCGGCGGCCTTGACGGCATCCGCGATGTCGGCGGTCTTGACCGAGCCGAACAGGCGGCCTTCCGCGCCGGCCTTGACGGCGAGGCGGACCTTGTCGGCCTCGAGCGCGTTCTTGAGGGCCTCGGCCTCTTCGTGGTCGTGGATCGCGCGCGCGTCACGGGCGGCGCGGATCGACGCCACCTGCTTCTCGCCGCCGCGGGTCCACGCCACCGCGAAGCCCTGGGGGATGAGGTAGTTGCGGGCGTACCCGTTCTTGACCTCGACCACGTCGCCGGCGCTGCCCAGCCCGGCGACCTCATTCGTGAGAATCAGCTTTGCCATCGGGGTGCTCCTCACCGACCTGCGCCGGCGTAGGGCAGGAGCGCCATCTCGCGCGCGTTCTTGATCGCGCGGGCGATCAGGCGCTGCTCCTGCACCGAGACACCGGTGATACGACGGGCGCGGATCTTGCCGCGCTCCGAGATGAACCGGCGAAGCGTGGCGACGTCCTTGTAGTCAATGACGCCGACGCGGATCGCCTTCGCGGGGGCAGCGTTCTTCGCGCCCTTCCGCGGCTTGCGGCGGTCGCCGCTCGACTTTCCAGCCATGGGTTTTCCTTAGTTCTGAGAATGGATGCCTCGGGTCGAGGCTCCGGGACTGTTGTGCTCCGACTCGCGTCAGAAGGGCGTGTCGTCGCCGTAGGCGCCGGGCGCGCTCCACGCATCGGCGCCGCCGCCGGCGGCGCTGGTGGAGCCAGGCGTCGACCACGGCTCTTCGGCGACCTGCTGCGGACGGGCCTGGCCGCCGCCACCGGACGCGGCGCGCGTGACCTGGGCGGTCGCGTAGCGCAGCGAGGGACCGATCTCGTCGATCTCCAGCTCGATGGCGGTGCGGTTGTTGCCCTCGCGGTCCTGGTAGCTGCGCTGCTTGAGGCGGCCGGTCGCGACGACCCGCATGCCCTTGGTCAGCGAGCCGGCGACGTGCTCGGCGAAGTCGCGCCACACGCTCGCGCGGAGGAACAGCGCCTCGCCGTCCTTCCACTCGTTCGCCTGCCGGTCGAAGGTGCGCGGCGTCGAAGCGATCGTGAAGTTCGCGACGGGAAGCCCGTTCTGCGTGTAGCGCAGCTCGGGGTCGGCCGTGAGGTTGCCCACGATGGTGATGATCGTCTCGCCGGCCATCGCCTTACGCCTTTCCTTCGGCAGGCTCAGGGCGGCGCTTGCGGGCGGCGCGCTCCTCGGAGCGCTTCGCCTCGGCGGCGACCTGGGCGATTGCCTCTTCGGCGCGCAGGACCTTGGTGCGCATGATGCGCTCGTCGAGCTTGAGCTGACGGTCGAGCTCCTGCGTGGCCTCGCTCGTGGCGGTGAAGTTCACGACGGCGTAGATGCCCTCGCTCTTCTTCTGGATCTCGTACGCCAGGCGGCGACGGCCCCAGATGTCGACGTTGTCGATCGTGCCCCCATCTTTGGTGATGACCTTGAGGAACTTCTCAAGGTTCGGGGCGACGGTGCGCTCGTCGATCTCGGGGTCGAGGATGACCATGAGCTCGTACTGATGCGTGTGCGTCACTAACCCACCTCCTTCGGACTCGAACGGCTTCCGGGCCTTTCCCGGAAGCAGGAGGGTGTGTGCAGGTGTCACGCCCGAGGGCGGACACCCTGAACAGTCTAGCGGATGCCCTGGCCCGTCGCCGCCGCCCGCTCTCCGGCGTGCACCCGGGGAAGCGCCGGGCCGCCCCCTACGCTGGAGGGATGGAGTGGACGAGCGACGTGGCCGCCGGCGACTGGCTGCGCGATCGCCTCGACGACCACCTCACCGCGAGCATGCACGGCGTCGTGCCGCGCGGCTTCCCGGCCTACGCACGCATCTTCCACCCCGCCGTCCGGGACCGGCCGGTCGGGCGGCCCTGGCCGCCGCTGCCGTACGGCCGGCACCGCCGCGAGTGGGACGCGTTCGACCACGCCCGTCCCGAGATCGAGGACGAGCGGGTGACGTGGACCGAAGCCGCGGCCGGCTTCGGCACGACGATGCATCCGCTCGCGCAGTGGCACCACCTGGTCGGCAAGCACCGCGAGGTCGAAGGTGAGGACGGACCGAGGGATGCCGCGGGCTGGCGCTATGCCGCGCCCGCCGAGGGCGACCTCGCCGCCGACCTGGTCGCCGTCGTCGCAGGGCACCTGTCCGCCCGCACGACGACGCCCGATGCCGGCCACGTCGCGCTGTGGGAGGGGTGGGGCGGCCTGGTCGGGTTCTACGGCGAGACGCCGTCGCGCACGTTCCTGACCTTCACCGACGACCCCGACTCCGACCGCCACAACGCGATGCTCGGCCGCAGCATCAGCGATTCGTTCAACAACGTCTTCCGCAAGCCCACGTGGCAGCCGGGCATCCTCCCCGACGAGGTCTCGAAAGGGCCTCGCCTCGCGCTTCCCGGCCGCGACCACATCCTCTTCCGCGGCGGCGTCGCCGAAGTGGCCGAGGCCGACTGGGTGCTCGGGGTGCCGTGGCGTGATCGCGAGGCCGAGGCCCACGGCTTCCCGCCGCAGGCGCAGTCGCCCAGCCTGATCTGGCCGGACGACCGTGCGTGGGTGCTGGTCACCGAGGTCGACTTCGACTCGACGATCGTCGCCGGCTCGCGCGACCTCATCGCCCAGCTGACCGCAGACCCGCGGCTGGAGGCGCTGCCGATCCCCGCCGGCGCCGACCTCACGTGGGACGGAGATCCGGTGAACCGATGACCACACCCGCGCATGTCCTGCCTTTCGACGCCCGCCCGCTCACCGAGCCGATCGACCCGCGCGCCGCACGTGCGTTCGCCCGGGAGCTGCGGGCGCCGGGCCGGGCGTCGGGCCGGGCGCCGAGCCTGTTCCCCGGGTCCGCTGTCTTCGGCCTGATCATCGCCGTCGTCATCCTGTTCGTGTTCGCCTCCGTGGGCGTCACGGTGGTGACCGCGTTCATCGGCGCGATGGCCGACGCCTCCGGACCGTCGATGTTCATCCCGCTACTGCCCCTGCTGCTGGTTGCGGGCGTGGCGATCGCCGTCGGGTCAGCGGTGTTCCGCGGCATCGGCGGCACGGCGGCGCGCTGGTACCGGCTCGACCGCTTCGCCCGCGCGAACGGGATGTCGTTCACCCCGCACGTGGGCGGCCCGGCCCTGCCCGGCATGATCTTCTCGCAGGGCAGCGAGCGGGCGGCGTCCGATCTCGTCCGCGGGCACAGCCCGCGGTTCGTGGAGTTCGCGAACTACCGCTACACGACCGGCTCGGGCAAGAACAAGACGACCCACCGATGGGGCTACGTCGCCGTCAAGCTCGACGTGCCGCTGCCGAACATCGTGCTCGACGCGACCGGCAACAACGGCCTGTTCGGGGGGTCCAACCTCCCGACGACCTTCGACAGGAAACAGCGCCTGAGCCTGGAGGGCGACTTCGACCGCTACTTCTCGCTCTACTGCCCGGCCGGCTACGAGCGCGACGCGCTGTACCTGTTCACCCCCGACATCATGGCCCGGTTCATCGACCACGCGGCGGCGCTCGACGTCGAGATCGCCGACGACTGGCTCTTCCTGTACGCCAAGCGCGACTTCTCCACGCTCGACCCGGCGACCTGGGCGTGGCTGTTCTCGGTGGTCGGCGCCCTGCTCGACAAGTTCGCGCAGTGGGCGCGGTGGCGCGACGAACGGCTGCGGGCGGATGCGGCATCCCCGCTGCCCTTCGCCGCGCCCGCCGCGGCGCTGCGCCCCCCGCCCGGCGTGGCGGCACCCGGACGGCGCCTCAAGAGGGGCGTGCCCTGGGCGACCGTCATCGCCGTCGCCGGGTTCCTGCTGTTCTGGCTCCTCATGCAGAGCGGGCTGTTCGCCGGAGTGCTCGGCGCCCTGTTCAATCGCTGACGGCGCGGCCCGGTCCGCGCAGCCCGAGGCGGCGCGCGAGGAGCGCCTGCAGCGGACCGGTCAGCAGCAGCACGGCCATCGCCCAGTACCCGATGCCGGGCACGAAGGCCGCGAGCAGGAAAGCGACGACGAACAGAGCAGAGGCGATCGCGTCGGCGAGGGTGCCTCCGCGCAGAGACCGCTCGGGCATCGAGTGCAGTGCGGGGTGACGCAGCACATACCAGCCGAGGATCGACGTCATCATGCTGATGAGGAACAGCGCCCCGATGTAGATCGCCTTCTGCGCCAGGCTGTCCGGCAGCAGGCCCACGACGGCAGTCGCCACGGGAAGCCACACGATCGTGAACATCCAGACGACCGAGAGGACCAGCAGGCCGCCGGAGACCCGATGCACGCGCGAGAACAGGCGATGATGACTCAGCCAGAACGCGGCGATCAGGACGAAGCTGAGCGCGAAGCTGATGAGCGGCTCCACGTTCTCCTCCACCCACGCCCCGGCGGTGAGGTGCTCGCGGGACGCATCGAAGACGCTCTCCATGAGCGGCAGGATCAGCAGCGTCATGGCGATCGCGACCACGGCATCGGTGAACGCCTTCAGCCGCTCAGCACTGGGCAGGCCCGTCGGCGTCTCGTCCGTGGCCATCGCACCGTGCTCGTCGGTCACCCCTGCTCCGCCTCCGGCTCCAGCGTGGCCCGCCACTGCTCGCGCCGCACCGCCTGCTCGACGGGGTCGGGCACGGGAAGCGATGCGATGAGCCGGCGGGTGTAGTCGTCGGTGGGCTCCCCCAGAACCTTGGCGGTCGGTCCCTCCTCGGCGATGCGGCCGTGGTGCAGCACCGCGACCCGATGCGCCAGCAGGTCCACGACCGCGAGGTCGTGGGTGATGAACAGCGTCGCGAAGCCGAACCGCTCCTGCAGCTCGCGGAACAGGTCGAGCACCCGCGCCTGCACCGACACGTCCAGCGCGCTGGTGGGCTCATCGGCGATCAGCAGCTTCGGATCCAGGGCGAGCGCACGGGCGAGCGAGGCGCGCTGCCGCTGGCCGCCGGACAGCTCATGCGGGAAGCGGTCGCCGAAGGCGGCCGGCAGCTGGACCGCCTCGAGCAGCTCATCGACCTTGGGCCGGGCGGCGGCGACATCGCGGGCGCCGCCGTGCACGATGAGCGGCTCCGCCACGTTCTGCGCGATCGTGCGCAGCGGGTTGAAGCTCGTCGCCGGGTCTTGGAAGACGAACCCCAGTTCCTTGCGGTGGCGGCGGAAGACGCGCTCCTTGACCCCGTTCATCTCGGTGCCGAGCACCCGCAGCGAGCCGCCGGCGACCGGGGTCAGCCCCGCGATGGCGCGGCCGATCGTGGTCTTGCCCGATCCGCTCTCGCCGACCAGGCCCAGCACCTCGCCCGGCGCGATCGTGAAGCCGACCCGGTCGACGGCCCGGAATGCCGGGCGCCCGAACCGGCCGGCGTACTCGATGACGAGCTGGTCGGCCACGACGACCGGCTCCTGCGGCTCGTCGGTCTCGGGAAGCCGGCGATCGGTGATCTGCAGGCGGGGCACCGCGTCGAGGAGCTTCTTCGTGTAGCCGTGCTGGGGCGCGTCGAACAGCTCCCCCACGGGCGCCGTCTCGACGATCTCGCCGTCGAGCATGACCGCGACGCGATCGGCCAGGTCGGCGACGACCCCCATGTTGTGCGTGATGAGCACGATCGCGGTGCCGTCTTCGTCGCGCAGGCGCCGCAGCAGGTCGAGGATCTCGGCCTGCACCGTGACGTCGAGCGCGGTGGTGGGCTCATCGGCGATGATCACCGTCGGGTCGAGCGCGAGCGCCATCGCGATGACGATGCGCTGCTTCTGACCGCCGGAGAACTGGTGCGGGTAGTCGTCGACGCGACGCCCGGGTTCGGGGATGCCGACGCGGTCGAGCATCTCGACGGCGCGCTTCTTCGCCTCCGCCTTGCTGTACCCGCCGTGGGCGCGCAGGCCCTCCGCGAGCTGCCACCCCACCGTGTAGACGGGGTTGAGCGCCATCGAGGGCTCCTGGAAGATCATCGCCGCCTTGGTGCCGCGCACCTGCCGCAGCGCGCCCTTGTCGAGCCGGGTCACGTCGGTCCCGTCGAGCACCACGGCACCGCGCACGGTCGCCGTCTCGGGCAGCAGTCGCAGGATCGCCCGCGAGGTCACCGTCTTGCCGCTGCCGGACTCGCCGACGATCGCGAGCACCTCGCCGCGGCGGACGTCGAGCGTGACGTCGCGCACCGCGTGCACGTCGCCGCCGTCCGTGGCGAAGATCACGTCGAGGCCGCGGATGTCGACGGCCGGGCTGTCGGTCGCGCTCATCACTCCACCTCTCCCAGGATCTCGCGGGTCACCGGCTCGGAATCCGCCACCGCGTCGGCCGGGGTCTGGCGGCCGGCGCGCCGGCGGGCACGCAGCCGCGGGTCGGCGAGGTCGTTGAGGCTCTCGCCGATCAGCGTGATGCCGAGGATCGTCAGCACGATCGCGGTGCCCGGCGGGATCGCCGTCCACCAGATGCCGGCGGCGACGTCGCTGATCGACTTGTTGAGGTCGTAGCCCCACTCGGCGGCGGCGGTCGGCTCGATGCCGAATCCCAGGAAGCCGAGGGCCGCGAGCGTGGCGATCGCCTCGGACGCGTTGAGCGTCACGATCACCGGGAGCGTGCGGGTGGCGTTGCGCAGCACGTGGACGAACATGATGCGCGGGGTGGACGCGCCGATGACCTTGGCGGACTCCACGAACGCCTCGGCCTTCACACGCACCACCTCGGAGCGCACGACCCGGAAGTACTGCGGGATGAACACCACGGTGATCGACACCGCCGCGGCCATGACCCCCGGCCACAGGCCGGACTGTCCGCCGCTGATCGCGATGGCGGCGACGATGGCCAGCAGCAGGGTCGGGAAGGCGTAGATCGCGTCGGCGACCACCACGAGCACGCGGTCGACCCAGCCGCCGAGGTAGCCGGAGAGCAGACCCAGCAGGATGCCGATGAACACCGACAGCGCCAGGGCGACGAGGATGACCAGGAGCGCGGTCTGGGCCCCCCAGATCGTCCGCGAGAGCACGTCGTACCCACCCACGGTCGTGCCCAGCCAGTGCTCGGCGCTGGGCGGCTGCTGCGCCCCGAAGGTGCCGTCCGGTCCCCGCAGCTGGTCGTACCCGTACGGCGCGATCCACGGCGCGAACGCGGCGAACACCAGGAAGATCGCGGTCAGCGCGAGGCCGGCCACCAGCATCCCGCGCTGCAGTCCGACGGACTGGCGCAGCTGGTGGACCACGGGGAGGCGGTCGACGAGGCGGAGCTTGGCCATGTCAGTACCTCACCCTCGGGTCGAGGAACGCGGCGACGATGTCGACGACGAAGTTCGTCACCGCCACGATGATGGCGATCATCGCGACGATGCCCTGCACGGCCACGAAGTCGCGCGCGGCGAGGTATTTGACGAGCTGGAAGCCGAGCCCCTGCCACTCGAAGGTGGTCTCGGTGAGCACGGCGCCGCCGAGCATGAGGGCGATCTGCAGCCCGATGACGGTGATGATCGGGATGAGCGCCGGCTTGTAGGCGTGCTTGCGCACCAGGCGCGCCTCGCCGACCCCGCGGGAGCGCGCCGCGTCGATGTACGGCATGTTGTAGGTGCCGATCACGTTGGTGCGCACCAGACGCAGGAAGATGCCGGCGGTCAGCAGCCCCAGCGTGAGCGCGGGCAGGACGGCATGCGAGAGCACGTCCCCCACGTAGGCGGGGTTGCCGGACGCGATCGCGTCCACGAGGTACAGCCCGGTGTCGAGCCCTTCGCGTTGCAGCGCCAGCTCGGTGCGCACGCCGGCGCGTCCACTGACCGGGAACCAGCCCAGCCACACCGAGAAGACGAGCTTGGCGACCAGGCCGGAGAAGAACACCGGGGTCGCGTAGAAGAGGATCGCGCTCACGCGGAGGACGGCGTCCGGGGTGCGGTCTCGCTTGGCGGCGGCGATCATGCCGAAGGGGATGCCGATGATGAACGCGACGATCAGCGCGTAGACGACCAGCTCGAGCGTCGCCGCACCGTAGGTGGCGAGCACCTCGGTGACCGGCTGGTTGTCGGTGAGGGTCGTGCCGAAGTTGCCGGTGAGGATCTGGCCGAGGTATTCGAAGTACTGCACCACGATCGGCCGGTCGTAGCCGGCCTCATGGATGCGCTCCTGGAGCTGGTCGGGAGGAAGGCGGCCGCCCAGTGCGGCGGTGATCGGGTCACCGGTGAGGCGGATGAGGAAGAAGACGAGCGTGACGAGGATCAGCACCGTGGGGATCATCAGCAGGAACCGCACCAGCACGTAGCGGCCGAGCCGGCTGCCGCCCTTGCGGGTGGTCGGCGGCGCCTCGAGCGCGGGCGGCGGCTGATCGATCGGCGCCGGGCCGAACGCGGCACCGCCGGGTTCGCCTGCACCGAGCCCCGTCGAAGCGTCCGTCATGGGGTGAGCCTACTTCCCGGTGGGTGACCTGACAGGATGCTGGGGCGATCCGCTGCGGGACCGCCCCAGCATCCTCGGGTTCGCTACTTCGTGACCGGTGCGAAGCGGAACTTGAACGACGCGTCGAGGATGACCCCGTCGACGTCGATGCCCGCCACCGCGACCTGCGCGCCCTGCAGGAAGGGCACGGTCGACAGCTGCTCGGCCACCAGCTGCTGGATCTCCTCGATCTCCTGGGTGCGGGCGGCCGGATCGGTCTCCACCGCCTGCTGCAGGATGAGCTCGTCCACGGCCGGGTCGCTGAAGTGGTTGTTCAGGAAGTTGTCCGTCAGGAAGAACGGCGTCAGGTAGTTGTCGGCGTCGGAGTAGTCCGGGAACCAGCCGAGCTGGTAGGCCGGGTACACGTCGGCGACGCGGTCCTTGTTGTACTGGACCCACTCCGTCGACTTGAGGTCGACGGCGAACAGACCGTCTGCCTCGAGCTGCGACTTCACCAGGGCGTACTCGTCGCCCGAGGACGGACCGTAGTGGTCGGGGTTGTACTGCAGGCTCAGCTGCACCGGGATCTCGACGCCGGCGGCCTCGAGGGTCGCGCGGGCCTTGTCGGCGTCCGGACCGCCGTTGCCGTCGCCGTACAGCTCCTTGAGCACCTCGGTGGCACCGTTGAAGCCGGCCGGGACGAAGGAGTACAGCGGGGTGTAGGTGCCCTTGTAGACCTGAGTCGAGATCTCCTCGCGGTCGATCAGGTCGGCCACCGCCTGGCGGACGGCGAGCGCCTTGGCCGCGTCGGCCTCTGCGGTCTTGGCGCCGTACGGCTGCGTGTCGAAGTTGAACACGATGTAGCGGATCTCACCGCCGGGGCCGTCCACGACCTGCACGTTCTCGTTCTTGCTGAGATCGTCGACGTCCGTCGCCGAGAGGCTGCGGTACGCCACGTCGATGTCGCCCTCCTGCACGGCGAGCTTGAGGTTCGACGAGTCGGCGAAGTAGCTCAGGATGACGCCCGAGTTCTCGGCCGGGTCGAGCAGGCCCTGGTAGTTCTCGTTGGGCTCGAACTCGACGGTCTTGTTGAAGTCCCACGACGTGATGCGGTAGGGGCCGCCGAAGGCGTCCGCCGCCACGATGTCCTGGTCGGGGGTGATCGCGTCGGCCGCGAACACCTCGTCGTCGACGATCGCGCCCGGGAAGCTCGTCAGGATGTAGGGGAACACCTGGTCGTTGGCCGACTTCAGGTGGAAGACCACCGTCGTGTCATCCGGCGTCTCGACGCTCTCGAGGTTGTACAGCAGGCTCGACGCGCCGTTCGGGTCGGCGATGGCGAGGTTGCGGTCGAACGAGAACTTCACGTCTGCGGACGTGAGGTCGTTGCCGTTGGCCCACTTCAGGCCGGCAGGCAGCGTGACGGTGTACTCGGTCGGCGAGGTGAACTCTGCCGACTCGGCCAGGTCGGGCACGACCTCGGTGCTGTTGTAGTCGGTGTTCACCAGGTAGGGGAAGACCTGGGTCTGCACGGCCAGCGAGCCGTTGTCGTACGAGCCGGCCGGGTCGAGGGTGGTGACCTTGTCGGTGGTGCCGACGATGATGGGCTCGTCCGAGCCGCCCCCGTCGGTCGCGGTGCCGCCCCCGCCGCCGGCGCAGCCGGCGAGAAGGAGTGCCGAGGCCCCGAAGGCCCCGATGGCGAGGGCGAGGCGCCCCCGCCCGGAGTGGTGCAGTGACATAGTGCTACCTCTGCTGTGAAGGGATCGGCCGCGTCTGATTGGCGCGGTCCATCTCGATATTCTTCGCCTCGCGGACGTCTGCATCAATTCAGTGAACGATTCGTAACCAGACTGAAACCCGCGGCGGGGCCGGTCCAGGCGGCACCGGCCGTGGTGATGCCGGGCGTCGAGTTGCTATCCTGCTGGTGTCTTCGGACCGCTCCCGGCGCCAGGCCGACCGTGAGTGCTTCTCTTTCCTGTGAAGACGCCGACGCCAGGCCGGTCGGCGCCCGTCATGCAGGAGGAAGCATGAGCATCACCCTCGACCGCAATCGCATCGCCGAGCTGACCGCCCGCGAGGCCAAGCGCCTCGACGAGCGCACGACCGCGTCGCGCGACATGTACGAGCGCGCCAGCAGGCACCTGTCCGGCGGCGTCGCGTCGTCGTACCAGCTGCGCGACCCGTGGCCCATCTACATCGCCCGCGGCTCGGGTCCGAAGGTGTGGGACGTCGACGGCAACGAGATGTGGGACTTCCACAACGGATTCGGCTCGATGGTGCAGGGGCACGCGCACCCCGCCATCGGCGCCGCGATCGCCGCGCGCTACCCGCAGGGGACGCACTTCGGCTGCCCCACCGAGGACGACGTCACCGTCGCCGACGAGCTGGCCCGCCGCTTCGGGCTGCCCAAGTGGCGCTACACCAACTCCGGCTCGGAGGCGACGATGGACGCCATCCGGATCGCCCGCGCGGTCACCGGCCGTGACACGGTCATGAAGATCTTCGGCTCGTACCACGGCCACCACGACACCGTCATGGTGTCGATCGGCGTCGAGTACGACAAGATCGGCGACCGCGAGAACCTCGCCTCGCTGGCCTACGGCGCGGGCATCCCGCAGTCGGTCGTCGACATGACCGTCGCCGTCCCCTTCAACGACGCCGGCGCCATGGAGCGCCGCATCGAGCGCCTCACCGCCGAGGGCCGCAAGCCCGCGTGCGTGATCATGGAGGCCGCGATGATGAACCTCGGCGTCGTGCTGCCCGAACCGGGCTACCTCGAGGCGGTGCGCGAGATCACCCGCAAGCACGGCATCGTGCTCATCTTCGACGAGGTCAAGACCGGCCTGACCGTCGCCCCGGGCGGCGCCACCGACAAGTTCGGCGTGCTGCCCGACATGGTCACCCTCGCCAAGGCGCTCGGCGGCGGCCTGCCCTCGGGTGCGATCGGCGGCACCGAGGAGGTCATGGCGGTCGTCGAGGACGGTTCGGTCTACCAGGTGGGCACCTACAACGGGAACCCGTTGACGATGGCCGCCGCCCGGGCATCCCTCGAAGAGGTCCTCACCCCCGAGGCGTACGCGCACCTCGACCACCTCAACGACCGCATCGTCACCGGCTGCCAGGCCGTGGTCGACAGGTACGACCTGCCCGGCTACGCGGTCGGCATCGGCTCGAAGGGCTGCGTGACCTTCTCGACGACCAAGGTCGTCGACTACGAGACCTTCAAGGAGAACCAGGATGCGGCGCTGGCCGACCTGGCGTGGCTGTACAACCTGAACCGGGGCATCTTCATGACCCCCGGCCGCGAGGAGGAGTGGACGCTGTCGGTGACCCACACCGACGAGGCCGTCGATGCGTACATCGCCGTGTTCGACGAGCTCGCCCGCGAGCTCACCGCCTGACACCGTTCAGGGGCGGGTCTCCCACCACGCGCGCAGGCGACGCTCGGCCTCCTCTTCGCCGAGGAGGCCCTCGTCGAGCCGCAGATCCAGCAGGAACCGGTACGCCTCGCCGACCTCGCGCCCGGGCGTGATCCCGAGGATCTCCTGGATCTGATTCCCGTCGAGCTCGGGACGCATGGCATCGAGCTCCTCCTGCGCGGCGAGGGCGGCGATGCGCCGCTCGATGTCGTCGTACGCCGCGGCCAGCCGCGCGGCCTTGCGCTTGTTGCGGGTGGTCACATCGGCGCGGGTGAGGATGTGCAGGCGCTCCAGCTCGTCGCCGGCGTCGCGGACGTACCGGCGCACCGCCGAGTCGGTCCACGCGCCCTCGGCGTAGCCGAAGAAGCGCAGGTGCAGCTCGATGAGCTTGGTGACGCTGTCGATGGTGGCCGCGTCGAACCGCAGCTCTTTCAGGCGCTTGCGCGCCATGCGCGCGCCCTTCACGTCGTGGTGGTGGAAGGTCACCGCGCCGCCGGGCTCGAGCCGGCGGGTGGACGGCTTGCCGATGTCGTGCAGCAGGGCCGCGAGCCGCAGCGGCACGTCGGGCGCGGCATCCGGATTCCGGGTCTTCTCGAGCTCGATCGCCTGCCGCAGCACGGTCAGCGAGTGCTCGTAGACGTCCTTGTGGTGATGGTGCTCGTCGACCTCGAGCCGCAGCGCGGGGATCTCGGGGAGGAACTCCTCGATGAGACCGGTCTGGACGAGCAGGCGGATGCCCCGGCCCGGGTCGTCGGTCTGCAGGAGCCGCACGAGCTCGCCCTGGATGCGCTCGGCGCTCACGATGCGCAGCGTGGCGCGCAGCTGCTCGATCGCATCGACCGTGGCCGGATCCACGTGGAACCCGAGCTGCGAGCTGAAGCGCGCCGCCCGGAGCATGCGCAGCGGGTCGTCGCCGAAGCTCACCCGGGGATCGGCGGGTGTGCGCAGCTCGGCGCGCACGAGGTCTTCGACGCCTCCTGTCGGGTCGACCAGGCGGCGCGACGGCACCCGCAGCGCCATCGCGTTGACGGTGAAGTCGCGCCGCGCCAGGTCGCCTTCGAGCGTGTCGCCGAACTCGACGGTCGGCTTGCGGGTCACGCCGTCGTAGCTGTCGGCGCGGTACGTGGTGATCTCGACCTGGTCGCCGGCCACCTTGGCCCCGATCGTGCCGAAGTCGCGTCCGACGTCCCACCGCGCGGTGCTGATCGGCTTCACGATCCGCAGGATGTCGTCGGGCCGTGCATCCGTCGTGAAGTCGAGGTCGTTGGTCGCCCGGCCCAGCAGCGCGTCACGCACCGGACCGCCTACGATCGCGAGCTCGTGGCCGGCGGCGGCGAACGCGTCGGCGAGCGCCGCGACCGGCGCCGACTCCGCGAGAGCGCCCAGGCGGGCGACGCCCTCGGCCATGTTCAGCATGGGTTCGAGCCTAATCGGGTGATCGCAGGCACCCTGATCCGCATCGGACCTCAGGCGAAGCGCAGGAACCCGGTGAACAGCAGCTCGCGCACCCCCGGCAGCAGGTCGGCACGCAGCGTCGCGGCATCCACCTCCATGAGCTCGGCGATGGCGGCGACGAGCGCGCCGACGGTCAGCTCGCCGTCGCACGCGCCGACCAGGGCCGCCAGGGCCGGGTCGACCGACCGCACCCGCGCCAGCGCTCCGCCCTGGCGCAGCTCGATGACGGTAGGGTCGTCGTCGCCGGGGCGCAGGTGGCGGGCCTCGGTCACGTCCGGCGAGACGACGAGCGTGGATGCCTCCAGCCCGCCGTCGTCGGTGAGCTCGAGGCGATCGTGGGCAGCCAGCGCCTGGGCCAGGTGCGCACCGAGCCCGGACGGGTCGACGGCCTGCGGGAGGCGCTCGTACCGCGCGAGCGTCGGCGCGCCCGCGAGCGGGCGGCGCAGCAGCACGTAGCCGAAGCCGATCTCGGCGACCCCGCGTTCGGCGAAGTCGTCGAGCCACTCATCGACGAGCGCCGCATATCCTTCGCGCCCGGGCGCGGTGCCGCCGTCGCGCACCCACAGCTCGGCGTAGGCGATCGGGTCGAGCGCCTCGCGCTCGATGACCCAGGCGTCCAACGGCACCGGCGAGCGCTCGACCCACTCCTGCACGCGGTCGAGGCCCGTGCGGCCGCCGTGGGTCTCCCAGTTGCCGAGCAGCTGGGCGACGCCGCCGGGCTCGAGCACGTCGCCGACGCCGGCGATGAACGCGGCGACCAGGTCATCGCCCGCGAAGCCGGCGTCGCGGTACTCGTACTCGGGCACCCCGCCCGAGCGCGGAGTGATGACGAACGGCGGATTCGACACCACCCGGTCGAACCGCTCACCGGCCGCAGGCTCGAACAGGCTGCCCAGACGCGTCTCGATGCCGTCCGCACCATTGAGCAGCGCGTTCAGGCGAGTGAACGCCAGGGCGCGCTGCGAGACATCCGTCGCGACCACCTGCGCCCGGCGTCCGCGCAGGGCGCGCAGGGCCTGGATGCCGCATCCCGTCCCGACATCGAGCACCCGCCGCGCCGGCGTGGGCAGCTGGAGCGCAGCCAAGGTCAGCGACGCCCCGCCGACCCCGAGCACGTGATCCTCAGGGAGCGGGCCGCCCAGGGCGGTCTCATCGAGGTCGCTCGCGACCCACCAGTGGACCGTGCCCGCCGCATCCTCCAGCTCCTGCGGCCGCACCAGGGCCTCCGGCACGACCTCATCGCCGGCGACGCGGGCCAGCCCCAGGGCGACGAGTCCGTCCGCGCCGCAGCGCGGCAGCGCCGCCATGACGTCGGCGGCCGGCTGCGGCATCCCGAGCACGAGCAGCCGCCCCAGCACCGCGAGCGCGTCACGCCGCTGACCGAGGGCACGCAGCGCGGGGGACGGCAGCCCGCGCACGATCGCGTCGTCGGCGAGCGGTCCCCAGGCGGAGCGGAGCACGGATGCCGTGAACCCCGCGGCACGCAGATCATCGGCGAGATCGCGGCAGCGCGCGGGGTCGGGCTCGGGCAGGACGCGAGTGCTCACCTTGTCATTCAACCGCCCGCCTGCGGGGTTCGCCCAGGGCGCTCTCGTAGAATCGTGCCGCCAGGTGAAGCGAGATGACCGCACGGTCGTGAATCGCGACCGAGCAGAATGCACATGACCGTGACCTCCCCCGCATCGGGCATGACCGCACGCCGCGCCCGCGGCCCCCGCCGCGGTCTGCATCCGCGAGCCCGGCGTCTCCGGGCACCTGCGATCGCAGGGCGGGCCGCGGCCGCGCTCACGGTGCTGGCGCTGCTGCTGGGTGGCGTGGTGCCCGCCGCCGCCGAGACGACCCCGGAGCCGACCCCCGCCCCGACCGCACCGGGCGGCGTGCGCTTCACGCTGTCTCCGATCAACGCCGGCATCGTGCCCGAGGGCGGGCAGCTGACCGTGTCGCTCACGATCACCAACGACACGCCGGTCGCGGTCCCCGCGGGCGATCTCGTGCTCGAGCTGGGCGACACCGCGATCGACGATCGCGGCGCGCTCGAAGCGTGGCTCGCCGGCGACACCTCGGGTGTGGCGACCGAGCCCGTCGCCGATGCTCCGGCGCCTCCGCTGGAGGCCACCAGCGCCGTCACCGAGGGAGTCGTGGTCGCCGCCGACGATCCGGCGCTGCAAGAGCGGGCGCCCGGCGTCTATCCTCTGCTGGCCCGCTACGAGCGTCCCGGCGGCGACGTGATCTCCACGAGCGCGATGATCGTGCCCCGCGCCCCCGGCGTGACGACCCCCGTCGGCGTCGTCGTGCCCATCACCGCCGGGCCGGCGACCGCGGGAGTGCTGCCCGCGGAACAGCTCATCGAGCTGACCGCCCCGGACGGATCACTCACCGAGCAGTTGCATGCGGTGTCGGGCACCGGTGCGATCATCGCCGTCGACCCCGCCATCGCCGCGTCGATCCGGGTGCTCGGCGACGCCGCCCCCGACTCTGCGGTGGACTGGCTGGAGCAGCTCGAGCTGCTTCCCAACCCCCGCTTCGCGCTGCAGTACGGCGATGCCGACGTCGCGACGCAGCTGGCCGCCGGGCTGCCGGAGCCCCTGCAGCCCACGTCGCTGCAGAGCTACATGTCGCCGGCGGACTTCCCCGAGATCACGCCGACGCCCACACCCTCCCCCCAGGCGACCGAGCCGTCAGTCGAGCCCGACTACCCCGACCTGGACACCCTGCTGGAGATCGGCGGTGGCCGCGGGGACGTGTACTGGCCGGCACCGGGCTTCGCCGACAGCGCGACGGTGCAATCCCTGGCGGCGCTGTCGACCGGCGAGATCGAAGCACTCACGATCGTCGGTTCGGTCTCGACGGGGATCGACGCCGCTGCCGTGCCCGCCCGCGCCGTGGTGGGCGACGCAGCGGCGCTCGTCTACGACTCGTCGGTCTCGGACTGGCTGACCCAAGCGTCCGTCACCCCGGAGAACGTGCTGCGCGGTCGCCCGCTCACGGCCGCGGCCGCGCTCCTCTCGCTCGCCTCCGACGCCGCGGACGGCGCCCCGCTGCTGGTCGCCCTCGATCGGGACGCCGACCGCACGCGCATCGCCCTGTCC
Organism: Microbacterium sp.; assembly: GCF_044508325.1. Taxonomy (GTDB): domain Bacteria; phylum Actinomycetota; class Actinomycetes; order Actinomycetales; family Microbacteriaceae; genus Microbacterium. Next base: position 23,288 of record NZ_JBIQHX010000004.1, read on the forward strand.
GCCGCGATCGACACCGCGGTCGCGCTGCCCACGACCCGCTCGGCGTCCCTCGTCGAACTGGTCAATGCGACGCCGCAACCTGTCGAACTCGCCGAATCGGCGATCGACCCCGCGCGGGTGGCGCAGGCATCCGCCCTCTTCGCGGACGAGGACGACCTGGCCGCGTTCGCGACGATCCTCGACGACCCCTCGGTGCTGACCGGCCGCGAGCGCGCCGAACTCCTGCAGCTGCTCGGAGTGGGGTGGGTCGCGGACCCGGCGGCGTGGATGCAGGCGGCGATGGAGCACCGTGAGGCGACCACCGCCACCCTGGGCGCCGTGTCGATCGTCCCGCCCAGCCACATCAACCTGCTGAACACCGCGGGCCCCCTGCAGTTCTGGGTGCGCAACGAGCTGCCGTATCCCGTGCAGGTCGTGCTCGTGGCCACACCGGACGATCTGCGGCTCGACGTGCAGCGACAGACCCCCGTCGACAACGCGACCGCGTCGAGCAACACCCGCGTCGCGGTGCCCGTCGAGGCCCGCATCGGCAGCGGCGACGTGACCGTGCGCCTGCAGCTGCGCGGTCCGACCGGCGTCGAGATCGGCGGCCCGGAGTCTGCGGAGGTGTCGGTGCGCGGCGACTGGGAGGGGATCGGCATCACGATCGTCCTCGTGCTCATCGGCGGCTTCCTCACGCTCGGACTCGTGCGCACGATCCTGCGCAAGCGCGGCGAACGCCGTGCGGCAGAGGATGCTGCTGCGGACGATGCCGCGGCCGGCACGGGCGCGGAGGAGGAGCGGTGAGCGGCATCGGCCGGGCGAGCGTGCTCATCGGCGCCGGCACCCTCGTCTCGCGGGTGACGGGCCTGCTCCGATCGGTGGTGCTGGTCTCGGCGATCGGCGCCGCGGCATCCGCCGACGCGTTCTTCGTCGCGAACCAGCTGCCGAACACGATCTACATGATCGTGTCCACCGGCATCCTCACCGCGGTCATCGTCCCGCAGATCGTGCGCGCGAGCGCCGCACACGACGGCGGCTCGGCGTTCATCTCGAAGCTGTTCACGCTGGGCACCGTGATCCTGCTGCTGGTGACCGGCATCTCGGTCGCCTGCGCGCCGCTGCTCGTGTCGGCGTACGCCCCGGCGTTCTCGGACGACCAGCGCGCCCTCGCGCTCGCCTTCGCGTACTGGTGCCTGCCGCAGGTGTTCTTCTACGGCATCTATGCGCTCGTCGGCGAGACGCTCAACGCGCGACGGGTGTTCGGGCCGTTCACCTGGGCGCCGATCGTGAACAACATCGTCTCGATCGCCGGCTTCGGGCTGTTCATCGTGCTCTTCGGCGGCGGGCAGCCCCCCGTCTCCGCGTGGACGCCCGCGATGATCACTGTGATCGGCGCGAGCGCGACGCTGGGCATCGTGCTGCAGGCCGGGGTCCTGCTGATGTTCTGGCGCCACACCGGCGCACGCCTGCGGCCCGACTTCCGATGGCGCGGGATGGGGCTGCGCAACATCGGCCAGCTGGCCGGCTGGACGTTCCTCATGGTGCTGGTCACCCAGCTGGCCGCCCTGGTGCAGTCGGCGGTGTACTCCACGGCATCCGACGCCGGCGAACCCGGTCAGGCGATCGCCGGCAACGCCGCGCTGATCTTCATCCTCCCGTACTCGATCATCGCCCTCTCGATCGGAACCCCGTACTTCACGCAGCTGAGCGAGCACGTCGCCGCCGGGCGCAGAGCCGAGGTGCCGCGCGACGTCGGCGCGAGCGTCCGCTCGATCACCCTGCTGATCGTGGTGTCGGCGGCGGCCCTCGCCGCGGCGGCAGTGCCGGCATCCCGTGTCTTCACGACCTCCGCCGACCAGGCCGTGCAGGCCGCGGTCGTGCTGGGCGGGTTCCTGGTGGGGCTCATCCCCATCGGCATCCTGTTCACCGTCCAGCGCACGTTCTACGCGTACAACGACACCCGCACCCCTTTCGTGTTCACCCTCGTGCAGGCCGCGATCGCCGCAGGGCTCGCGCTCGCGGCGCTGGCGCTGCCGGCCGACATCCGCACGGCGGGCGTGGCGCTCGGCCAGTCGATCTCGATCGTCGTGCAGGTGGTCATGGCGACCGTGCTGCTGCGCCGGCGGGTGGGCGACCTGCGCGTGCGGAGATGGATGCTGGCGCTTGCCCGGTTCCTCATCGCCGCCGTGCCGGCGGGTGCGGCGGGGTGGGGCGTGTTCCTGCTGCTGGGCGGCGCGGACGGGTGGACGGCCTCATCGCAGCTGCTGGGCGCGGTGGGGGCGCTGATCATCGCCGCGGTGGTCGCGGTGGTGTACTTCGCACTGCTGTTCGCGCTGCGCGCCCCCGAGCTGTCGGTCGCCGTCGGCATGCTGCGCAGGGTGCGCCCGAAGCGCTGATCGGCGCGCTCGGCGAGCGCCGGAATGCCGCCCGGTTAGCATGTGTTGAAGCCTTTGAAGCAACGGAAGGGGCGCTCGCTGTGCGTCAGGTCATCATCGTCGGTTCGGGCCCCGCGGGCTACACGGCCGCCATCTACGCCGCACGCGCCAACCTCGAGCCGCTTGTCGTGGCGAGCTCGGTCGAAGCCGGCGGCGAGCTGATGAATACCACGGACGTGGAGAACTTCCCCGGCTTCCCCGACGGCATCCAGGGCCCCGAGCTCATGGAGAAGATGCAGGCGCAGGCCGAGCGCTTCGGCGCCGAGGTGCTGTACGACGACGTCGTCTCGCTCGAGCTCGAAGGCGATGTGAAGCGGGTCACCCTCGGCAGCGGCACCGTGCACGAGGCGGAGTCGATCATCATCGCGACCGGGTCGGCGTACCGCAAGCTGGGCCTGCCCGGCGAGGAGCGTCTGTCCGGTCACGGGGTCTCGTGGTGCGCGACCTGCGACGGCTTCTTCTTCCGCGAGCGCGTCATCGCGGTGGTCGGCGGCGGCGACTCGGCGATGGAGGAGGCGACCTTCCTCACGCGGTTCGCGTCGAAGGTGTACGTGATCCACCGTCGCGACTCGCTGCGGGCGTCGAAGATCATGCAGGAGCGCGCGTTCGCCAACGAGAAGATCGAGTTCGTGTGGAACGCCGAGGTGGTCGACATCCTCGGCGAGGACACGGTGACCGGCGTGAAGCTGCGCTCCACCGTCGACGGCACCGAGAGCGAGCTCGCGGTGGAGGGCGTGTTCGTCGCGATCGGCAACGACCCGCGCGTGCACCTGGTCCACGATCAGCTCGAGCTGACGCCGGAAGGCACGATCAAGGTCGACGGGCGCTCGTCGCGCACCTCGCTGCCGGGCGTGTTCGCCGCCGGCGACGTCATCGACCCGACCTACCGCCAGGCCGTGACCGCTGCCGCCAGCGGCACCGTCGCGGCGCTGGACGCCGAGCATTACCTGGCTGCGCGCGGCGAGGCCGGCGCGCCCGACGTCTACGACGACGAGATCTCGGGGCGCCCCGAAGCGGACGCGGCGTAGGAACATCCGAGCCGGTGCGGGCGTTGCACCCCACGAAGACTTCCGGGCGCGCGCCCGGAGACAAGGAGCAGACATGACCGCCAAGGCGACGACATCCGCCACCTTCCAGCAGGACGTCCTCGAGGCCGACGGACCGGTCCTCGTGGACTTCTGGGCCGCGTGGTGCGGGCCGTGCCGCATGGTGTCACCCGTGCTGGACGAGATCCAGTCCGAGCACCCGGACAAGATCACGGTGCTGAAGCTGAACGTCGACGAGAACCCCGACCTCGCGGCGAAGTACCAGATCACGTCGATCCCCGCCATGAAGGTGTTCAACAAGGGTCAGGTCGAGACCACGATCATCGGCGCCAAGCCGAAGTTCGCGCTCGAGCAGGACCTCGCGAAGTACATCGGCTGACACCGCGCTTCGCTCGCTTTCCCCGGTGATTCTCGCGATTCACCGGGGCTTTCTTTTTCATGCCTTTGTCGGCATCCAAGGAATCAGGATGCTTCGCCGGTCCGCACCGTCGCGTCCCAAGTGCGGTAGGACTCCGTGTCTCCGGCCAGGCGCCACACCGCTCGGGTCAGCGACGGATGCTCGAGCGCGACCTGGCGCAGCATGCGGAAGTGCGCCGCACGGGAGGGACGCAGGCCCCCGCCGGCGGTGATCAGCTCGGCGCGCAGGGTCAGGACGACCAGCTCGTCCACCGTCGGCAGGTCCTCCATGAACTCCCACGGGTCCTCGCCTCGGCGAAGCCGCTCGAGCACGAGCACGTCGAGCTCATCGGTTGCTTCGGCGCGCAGCACCTCGAGGCTCGCGCGCCGGCGAAGCGGCTCGTCGTGTTCGGTCACCCCTCCAGCGTAAACGCCGCGGCGCCGATGGCGGTGCGGCGTGCTCAGAAGTCGCCGAATGCCGGCTCCCCCAGCTCCGCAAGGATCCTGTTGAGATCACCGATTGTCGCGAAATCTATCGTGATCTGGCCTTTTCTTGCAGTCAGCGAGACCTTGACCCGAGTGTTGAGCCGGTCCCCGAGCCGCTCAGCGACTTCGTCGAGGTGACCGCGACGACCCGCCTGCGGCTTGGGCAGACGCCGGCGCGAGGCATCCGAACCCTTCGCCGCCGCCTCGGCCGCGCGGACCGACAGATCCTCGTTGACGATCTTGTCGGCGAGGCGCTGCATGGCGTCGACGTCGTCGAGGGACAGGATCGCGCGGGCGTGCCCGGCGCTCAGCACGCCCGCGGCGACGCGCTGCTGCACCGGGATGGGCAGCTTGAGCAGGCGGATCGTGTTGCTGATCTGCGGACGGGAGCGCCCGATGCGGCTCGCGAGCTCTTCCTGGGTGATGCCGAAGTCCTCCAGGAGCTGCTGGTAGGCGGAGGCCTCTTCGAGCGGGTTGAGCTGCGACCGGTGCAGGTTCTCGAGCAGCGCGTCGCGGAGCAGGTGCTCGTCGGACGTGTCCCGGACGATCGCGGGAATCGTCGTCAGCCCCGCGTCACGGGCGGCGCGGGTGCGGCGCTCGCCCATGATGAGCTCGTATTCCCCGTCGTCGTTCACCCGCACGACGACCGGTTGCAGCACACCGAACTCGCGGACGGAGTGCACGAGCTCGGCGAGATCGTCCTCGTCGAACACCGAGCGCGGCTGACGAGGATTGGGCACGATGCTGCTCGGGTCGATGTGCAGCAGGCGCGCGCCCGGGACGGCGAGGAGGTCCTCCGTCGGCTCCTCCGCAGGTTCAGTGGTCGTGCGGCCGCTGAAGAACACGTCTGCCGGCCGTGATTCCGCCGGCTCCGCCGTCGGGATCAGGGCCCCGATTCCGCGCCCCAGCCCAGTCCGCTTCGCCATCAGCGCGCTCCTTCTTCGTCAATGGCGGCCCGTTCGCCGCGTTGGATGATCTCGACGGCCGCCTCGCGGTACGCGATGCCTCCGGCCGAGTTGCCGTCGTACGCGATGACCGTCTGCCCAAAGCTCGGTGCTTCCGAGACCCGGACCGAGCGCGGGATCACCGTGCGCATCACCTCGTGCGGGAAGTGCTCGCGCACTTCCTGCGCGACCTGCTGCGCGAGATTGGTGCGGCCGTCGTACATCGTCAGGAGGATCGTCGAGACCCGCAGACCCGGGTTGAGATGCTTCTGAATCATCCGCACGGTGCCCAGCAGCTGGCTGAGGCCCTCCAGGGCGTAGTACTCGCACTGGATGGGGATGAACACCTCGTGCGCGGCGACGAAGGCGTTGATGGTGAGCAGCCCGAGCGATGGCGGGCAGTCGATGAGCACGAAGTCCAGCTGATCGCCGTGCGCGGCGAGGTACTCCTCCAAAGCGGTGCGGAGCCGGTGCTCGCGGGCGACTTGCGAGACGAGCTCGATCTCGGCGCCGGCGAGATGGATCGTGCTGGGCGCGCACAGCAGATTGGGCGATTCCGGGCTGACCTGGATGATGTCGGAGATCGGGAAGTCGTCGATGAGAACGTCGTACACGCTGGGCGTGTCGGCGGTGTGCGGAACCCCGAGCGCCGTCGACGCGTTGCCCTGCGGGTCGAGGTCGATCACGAGCACGCGTGCCCCCACCGACGCGAGCGCAGCGGCCGTGTTGACCGTCGTGGTCGTCTTGCCGACGCCACCCTTCTGGTTCGAGACGGTCATCACCCGGGTGCGGCCCGAGAGCGTGACATCCACCCCTTCCAGGGCGCGGCGCCGCGCGGTGAGGTCTGCGAGTTCGCGCGCCAGCGGCGTGTCGAAGTCGAACGGATCCGTGGCAGCCGGCGCGGTTTCACCGCTCGACTGTCCTTGGCTTGGCGAATCGTCGGCGGGGTGCTCTGCGGGTGGTGCGGGTGCTGGTGCCGAGGCTGCTGAACGGCCCTCCTCGACCTCCGAAACGGTCGATGCGGCGGGTTGTTTCACGTGAAACGAAGGGGTGTTCGCGTGCTCGTCCATGCCGCCCTCCACTCTAGTCGACCCCTCCCCGGCCACCTGTTGCCCGCGCCCCGTTCCACGTGAAACATCGCGCACCTCGACAGCCTCGGCGTCCACTCCACTCCGCTCCCCGAGCCCGTCTGCTCCCCGAGCCCGTCGGCTCCGCTCCCCGAGCCCGTCGAGGGGCCGCCACGCGCCTCGACAAGCTCGGCGTCCGCTCCCGTCCGCTCCCCGAGCCCGTCGAGGGGCAGCGCTTGTTTGGGGGCGCTTCCCGCGCCTCGACAAGCTCGGCGTCCGCTCCCGTCCGCTCCCCGAGCGTGTCGAGGGGCGCGCTTGCCACCGTGCCGCCTCACGCGCCTCGACACGCTCGGCGACCGCTCCGCTCCGCTCCGCTCCCCGAGCGTGTCGAGGGGCCGTATCGCCCGCCGCGACCAACTCCGCGTCCAGCGGCCTGCGCCGCGTCGGGCCGCCCGTTCACTCCCGTCGCCGCTTCGCACGTGACGCAGCCTTCAGGTCCTCGATCCTGCCTGCGATCAGCGCGGCCTTCTTCGTGTGTCCCCACCCATGCA
>NZ_JBIQHX010000004.1:30294-48274 GCF_044508325.1 Microbacterium sp.
TCCTCGATCCTGCCTGCGATCAGCGCGGCCTTCTTCGTGTGTCCCCACCCATGCAGCTGGCGTTCCCGCTGGTATGCCTCCTCGATGCTCTCGAAGTGCTCGGTGTAGACAAGGATCACCGGGCGCCTCTTGCTGGTGTAGTTGGCACCCCACCCACAGTCGTGATTGTGCTCCCACTCGCGCTGTGCGGGATCTCTCACGGTGCTGCCGGTGTAGTAGGTGCCGTCGCTGCATTGAAGGATGTCTACGTACGCCATCCGTCGAGGGTGACGGGCATCCGGCGCCCACCGGTCCCTGCGCCGCGCCGGTGTGGACAGTCAGCTGCTCTGAGGGCCATGTGCAGGGGCAAACGATCACTCGCCGCCCCGCCTCGACAGGCTCGGGGAGCGAAGGCCGGTCGCCGCGGCCGCGGCGTTTCACGTGAAACATCCCGTCGACACGCTCGGGAGGAACGGACGGGAACGCTCGCCGAGCCCGTCGAGGCGCAGGGGAGGCGGCCCCTCGACGAGCTCGGGGAGCGAGCGCCCCTCCCTCGGCGCGTCCACTTGAACAACCCCTCGACAAGCTCGGGGAACGGACGGGCGCGGCCGCCGAGCCCGTCGAGGCGAACGGCATGGCCCGCCCCTCGACAAGCTCGGGGAACGCGGGACGGTCGCCAAGCCTGTCGAGGCGCGAGGGAGGACGCCCCTCGACGAGCTCGGGGAGCGAGCGCCCTGCCTCGGCGCGGTCACCGAACAGCCCCTCGACAAGCTCGGGGAGCGGGTCGGGGGGTCGCCGAGCCTGTCGAGGCGCCGCCGCGGAGGCGCACGGCGCGTTTCACGTGAAACGCGGGTCAGCGAACGGTGGCGCGCACCACGCGGGTGGGCTCGGCCAGCACGCCCTCGCCCACGACCTCGACACGCACGTCCTTCAGGTGGAACCGGCGGATCTGCTTCGCCGCGGCCGCGATCTCGGCCGGCGCATTCGCGCCCTTGAGCAGCACGAGCTCGCCGCCGTCTCGCACCAGCGGCGCCGTCACGGGGATGAGCGTGCGCAACGCGCTCACCGCGCGGGCGGTGACGGCATCCAGCGTCCCGCGGCCGCTCCACTCCTCGCCGCGCGCGCGCACGACCTCCACGTTCGTCAGCCCCAGCGCGGCGACCTGCTCCTCGAGCCACGTCACGCGTCGTTCCATCGGCTCGATGAGCACGAACTCCACATCGGGCCTCGCGATCGCGAGCACGAGACCGGGCAGCCCCGCCCCCGAGCCGACGTCTCCCACCCGCCCGTGGAACAGGGGAGCGACGATCGCGCTGTTGAGGATGTGCCGGCTCCACAGGCGGGGAAGCTCCAGCGGCCCGATCAGCCCGCGCTCTTCGCCCTCTGCCGCCAGCGCAGTCGTGAAGTCGCGGGCGAGTTCGATGCGGTCACCGAACACCGCGGCTGCGGCATCCGGCTCCTGCTCGAGCGCGGTCACGCGCGACGGATGACGGTGTGCCGGTCGGCGCCCTCGCCGAACGACTCCGAGGTGAATCCGCGCTCGGCCACGATGTCGTGCACGAGCTTGCGCTCGTAGCTCGACATCGCCGGCAGCGACGCCTGCGACGCGCCCTCGTCGAGCCGGGCCACGGCACGGTCGACCAGGCGCTCGAGCTGCGCGCGTCGCGCGTCGCGCGATCCGCCGATGTCGAGGATCAGCCGCGAGAAGCGGCCGGTGCGGTTCTGCACCGCGAGGCGGGTGAGCTCCTGCAGCGCCTGCACGGTTTCGGGGTCGGACAGCAGCGACAGCGAGCCGTCGCCATCGGCCTCGACCGAGACGTACGCGCGACCGGCGCGCACGTCGAGCGACAGGTCGCCGCCGATGTCGGCGATGTCGAGCAGCTCCTCGAGATAGTCGGCCGCGATATCCCCCTCTTCCTCGAGCTGGGCGATCGTTGCGTCCTCGTGCTCAGCACGAACGGTGTTGCTCTCTGACATGTCTTCCTCGTCCATCTCGGCAGTGGCTACGGGTTGGCGGGCTTCCCGGGCGGTTTCCCGCCGCCCTTCTTCTTCGCACGCTGCTTGCTCATCGGCTGCTGCCGCTTCGGCGTCTCGGCCTTTGCGCGCTCGGCCTCCTCGAGGAGGCGCTTCTGCTCAGCCTCGTACTTGGCCATCGGCACGACCTTGCCGCTGGAGTCGATGGCCTTGCCCTTGCGAGCCAGGCGCTCCTCGCGCTGCTTCGCCGCCTCGGAGCCGGGCGTGGGCATCTCGCGGATGACGAGGAACTGCTGTCCCATCGTCCAAAGGTTCGATACGAACCAGTAGATCACCACGCCGAGCGGGAAGAAGACTCCCGAGAAAATGAAGCCCAGCGGCAGGATGTAGAGCATGATGCGCTGCATCTGGTACGCCTGGCCGGTCTTGGCCTCGGGGGACAGGTTCTTCGAAATGATCTGCAGCTGCGTGAAGAACTGCGAAGCGATCATCAGCACCACCAGCACGATCAGCAGGACGATCGCGGGGACGTTCTCGGTGTTGAACGCATCGATCAGCGTCTCGTGCAGCGAGACCACGCCGAACAGCTTCGCGTCGTAGAACTCCTCGGTGAGCTCCGGCGAGAGGACCCCGACGCCGCCGAGCCCTTGGCCGGCGTTCACCTTGATCGAGCTGAGCACGCTGTACAGCGAGAAGAAGATGGGCATCTGCACGAGGATCGGCAGGCAGCTCGACACCGGCGTGGTGCCGTGCTTCTTGTACAGCGCCATCGTCTCGCGGCTCATCGCCTCGCGAGACAGCTGATCGCGCTTGCCCTTGTACTTCTCCTGAACCTTCTTCAGCTCAGGGGCGATCTCCATCATCTTGCGCTGCGACTTGATCTGCCGCACGAACAGGGGGAAGACCGCCGCACGCACGACCACGACCAGACCGACGATCGACAGCACCCAGGTGATGCCGTCTCCGGCCGGCAGCCCGATCGCGGTGAACAGCCAGTGCCAGGCCACGAGGATCAGCTCGACCGCCCATTTCAGCGGCCAGAGGATGATTCCGAGAAAATCCACGGATCAGTCCTTTCCAGGGGGAGTGGGTACGACGAACCCGTGGCGGGTCAGACCGTAGCGGAAGTCCTTGCGCGGCGGCACGTCGTCGATGCCGCCCTTCGCCCAGGGGTGGCAGCGGGCAAGGCGCGCTGCGGTCAGCGCCGAGCCGACGATCGCGCCGTGCTGCTGCACCGCACCGACCGCGTAGGCCGAGCACGACGGGAAGTACTTGCACACGTCGCCGTAGGTGTGCGAGATCGTCGCGCGATATCCGTGCAGCAGCGCCAGCGCGAGGTTGCGCGGGACCAGCGGCAGCGAACGCACGAGGTCGGATGCCTCGAAGCGCGCTTCTCCGCGGGCGGTCGCCGGAAGGACGCTCACGCCGCCCTCCTCAGACACCGGTGCACCTCGTCGCGCAGCTGCGGGAAGGTCGCGGATGCTGCAGCGGGCAGCGCGCGGATGACGACGTCCGTTCCGGGGCGGACCTCCGGCAGCGCCGCGGCGCACACCGCCTTCAGCCGGCGCCGCACCGTGTTGCGCACGACCGCCGTGCCGACCTGTTTGCTCACGATGAAACCGAACCTCACAGCCGTGGTCTCGGACGAGGCCAGGACATGCGTCACGGTGTGCGCTCCGGCACACCGTGAGCCCCGCCGCACGACCGTCTTGTAGTCGGAACCGCGGGTCAGTCGATTCGGCCTCGCGAGCACCTACGCCGACAGCTCGGTGCGGCCCTTGGCGCGGCGGGCCGACAGGATGGCGCGGCCGGCGCGGGTGCGCATGCGGGCGCGGAAGCCGTGCTTGCGGGCGCGGCGGCGGTTGTTGGGCTGGAACGTGCGCTTGCTCATGGATCACTCCGGAGGTTCGGTCACCGGGAACTCTGCGACCGGAGACGACGTGGACGGGACATGCCGATAGGCACAAGTCAACCGATTAAGGCTACGTCCTCGGCGTTCCGTTGGCAAACCCGGCGGCTGTGAGAACGCCATTATCCACACGAAGCGGCTGACCCCTGGCAGGGACACGCGCCCCCGTCATACAGTGGAGTTTGCCCTGCAGTCACGGCCTGACTACCGTGTCTCAGGCAGTTATCCACAGGCTGCGCGTGCGACGGACGGCGATGGTCGACGACGACCTGTGGCGTTCGCACACCCGGGGGGGCCATGACACCGCAGGATCAGCCAGACGTACCTATCTGGTCGGCGGTGCTCGACATCCTCTCCCGCGACGAACGCGTGACGCCGCAGCTGCACGGCTTCCTCGATCTCGCGGTACCGCAGGGCGTGATGGGCGGGATCCTCTACCTCGACGTCCCCAACGACCTCACCGCCGCGCAGCTGAACAAGCGCATGCGACCCTCGATCCTCGAAGCGGTCGGCGCCGCCGATCCCGACGGGTCGGTGACGAGCTATCGCGTCGTCGTGAACCCCGAGCTCACCGACTCCCACCTGACCGCGCCCATCCCGCTGCAGCACCTGGCGCCGGCCGCAGCACCGCCGACCCCGCGGACCGAGCAGCCGATGGATGCCGCGGCGCCCCGCACCGACACCCGGCTGAACCCGAAGTACACGTTCGACAACTTCGTCATCGGCCAGTCGAACCGGTTCGCCCATGCCGCCGCGGTCGCCGTGGCCGAAGCACCGGCGAAGGCCTATAACCCGCTCTTCATCTACGGCGACTCGGGCCTGGGCAAGACCCACCTGCTGCACGCGATCGGCGACTACGCGCTGAGCCTGTACTCCGGGATACGCGTCCGGTACGTGTCCAGCGAGGAATTCACCAACGACTTCATCAACTCGATCGCCAACAACCGCGGATCGGCCTTCCAGGCGCGCTACCGCGAGGTCGACATCCTGCTGATCGACGACATCCAGTTCCTTCAGGGCCGCGCCGAGACGCAGGAGGCGTTCTTCCACACCTTCAACACGCTGCACGACCACGACAAGCAGGTCGTCATCACCAGCGATGTGCCGCCACGTCAGCTGACCGGCTTCGAAGACCGCATGCGCAGCCGCTTCGAGTGGGGTCTGATCACCGATGTGCAGGCTCCCGACCTGGAGACCCGCATCGCCATCCTGCGCAAGAAGGCCCAGAGCGAGCGGCTGCAGTTCCCCGACGAGGTGCTCGAGTACATCGCCACGGTCGTCTCGTCGAACATCCGGGAATTGGAAGGCGCCCTCATCCGCGTCTCCGCGTTCGCGAACCTCAACCGGTCGACCCTCGACATGTCGCTCGCCCAGACGGTGCTGCGCGACATCGTCGACCAGAGCGACGCCAACGTCATCTCGCCGACCGACATCATCACGGCGACCGCGCAGTATTTCCAGCTCACCGTCGACGACCTGTACGGCTCGAGCCGGTCGCAGGCGGTCGCCCTCGCACGCCAGATCGCGATGTTCCTGTGCCGCGAGCGCACCAACCTGTCGCTCCCGAAGATCGGTCAGCTCTTCGGCAATCGCGATCACACCACGGTCATGTACGCGCACCGCAAGATCAGCGATCTGATGAAGGAGCGGCGCTCGATCTACAACCAGGTCACCGAGATCACCACGCAGCTCGGACGCACGCGCTGACCCGCACCTTTCATATTCCCCGATCTGTCCTTGACATCTCCGCGAGGACGCCACTACATTCCACTTCTGCACAGTGTGGACAACCTGTGGATAACTGTGGATCGCGCGCCCCGGACTGTGCATGGATCCGGTGCTCCATGTGGAGAGCCGGCCACCGGCATCCCGCCTCTTCCGGACCCGCTCCCATCGCCTCCACATCTCACAGCGATGTAGTTCCCACACGCCGGCTGGGATCGCGCCGGTCGTCCACAGTTCACACAGGCGTTAAGACCATTAACGGGATCTTCTCTTCAAGGGGCTCATCCGATCACCGTGACCGTGACGGCATGCGGGCTCTGGCGCCGCGGGCGCCGGGCACTAGCATGGGTTACCCAAGCCCCAGGACGACAAGGGAGTGCCGGTGAAGTTCCACGTGAACCGCGATGTCTTCAGCGAGGCGGTCTCGTTCGTCGTGAAGCTGCTGCCGCAGCGCAACCCGCAGCCGATCCTCGCGGGCGTGCTGATCGAAGCCGGTGACGAGGGGCTCTCGCTCGCGGCCTTCGACTACGAGGCGTCGGCCCGGACGGTCATCGAGGCGTCCGTCGACGAGCCGGGCACCATCCTCGTGCACGGGCGGCTGCTGTCGGAGATCGCCAGTCGCATGCCCAACCAGCCGATCGAAGTGGCCGTCGACGAGGACGGAGCCATCGTGCTCACCGGGGGATCCGCGCGCTTCACGCTCGCTTCCATGCCGGTGCAGGAGTACCCGGCGATCCCCGAGGTGACCGGTGAGTCCGGGCTCGTGCCGGCGGACGATTTCGCGACGGCCATCGCACAGGTGGCGTTCGCGGCATCCCGCGACGATGTGACCCCGGTGCTCACGGGCGTCCAGCTCGAGGTCAGCGGAACGCAGCTGAGCCTGGTCGCCACCGACCGGTACCGGGTCGCGCTGCGCGACATCCCCTGGGACGGCGGCTCGGCCGCGGGCGAGGAGACCACGACCGCCCTCGTGCCTGCGCGCACCCTGCAGGAGGTCGGCAAGACGTTCTCGCACGGCGGCGACATCTCGATCGCGTTCTCGGGCGCAGGCGATCGTGAGATCGTCGCGTTCACCGCGGGAAACCGCACGGTCACGTCGCTGCTGATCAAGGGCAACTTCCCGCCGGTGCGGCGCCTGTTCCCCGAGCAGACCGACCATCACGCCGTCGTGAACACGGGCGATCTGCAGGAGGCCGTGCGACGGGTGTCGCTGGTGCTCGACCGGGCGGCGCCGCTGCGGTTCACCTTCACGGCCGACAGCGTGACGATGGATGCCTCGGGCAGCGAGCAGGCGCGGGCGTCGGAGTCCGTCGATGCCACGCTTCTGGGTGGCGACGACGTGACGCTCGGCCTGAACCCGCAGTATCTGCTCGAGGCGCTCGGGGCGGTGCGCAGCGAGTTCGTGCGCATCACCTTCACGTCCAGCGAGAACGCCAACAAGCTCAGCCCCGTGCTGATCACCGCGCAGACCTCGGTCGAACGGTCGGACGCAGACACCTTCAAGTACCTGCTGCAGCCCAACCTCCTGCTGCGCTGACGCCCCGCCCGCATAGGGTGATGGGGTGATCGTGGAGCGGCTCGGACTGGTCGACTTCCGCAACTACGCGGAGGCCGACGTCGAGCTGCACCCGGGGCCGAACGTGTTCGTCGGCCGCAACGGTCAGGGCAAGACCAATCTGGCCGAGGCGATCGCGTTCCTCGCCACCCTCGGTTCGCATCGGGTCGCCACAGACGCGCCCCTCGTGCGCGAGGGCAGCGATGCCGCGTTCGTGCGCGCCCGGCTCGGCCACGGCGAGCGGCGCATCACCCTCGAGGTCCAGATCAACCGGCAGGGGTCGAACCGCGCGCGCATCGGCGGCGCGCCGGTCAAGCCGACCGAGCTTCCCCGCCACGCGCACGTGGTGCTGTTCGCCCCCGAAGATCTGCAGATCGTGCGCGGCGATCCGTCGGCGCGGCGCCGGTTCGCCGATCAGCTTCTGGTGCAGCGCGCCCCCCGCCTGGCGGGTGTGCTCGCCGACTACGACCGGGTGCTGCGTCAGCGCAATGCGCTGCTGAAGTCCGCACGGGCGCGCGGCATCCGCGGCGACGGCCTGGCGACCCTCGATGTGTGGGACGAGAAGCTCGTGACTCTGGGGGCGGAGCTGATCGTCGCGCGGGAGCGGCTCACCGCGGAGCTCTCCGGTCCGATGCACGCCGCGTACACGGCGATCGCCGGCGAAGATCACACGCCCGAACTGGAGTGGGCGCTGACGGTCGTGCCGACGGCGCAGATGAGCAGGGATGCCGTGGTCGAGGCGTTCCGCGAGACCCTCGCCGCGCAGCGCGCCGAAGAGCTCGACCGCGGGGTGACCCTTGTCGGGCCGCACCGCGACGACCTGATCATGCGGCTGCGCGGTCTGCCGGTGAAGGGCTACGCCTCGCACGGCGAGTCGTGGTCGATCGCCCTGGCCCTGCGTCTGGCCGGAGCCGAGCTGCTGCGCGAGGATTCGATGACCGGTGACCCGGTCGTGATCCTCGACGACGTGTTCGCCGAGCTCGACGCCGACCGCCGGGCGCGTCTGGCCGCCCTCGTCGCGGACTACGAGCAGGTCATCGTGACCGCGGCCGTCGACGCCGACGTGCCGGCGGAGCTGCGCGCGAACGTGGTGCGGGTGCGGGCCGGCCGGATCGTGCGGGAGGATGCGGATGTCCGACCCGGCTGACGACCTGCCCGAGACCGTCGTCACCTACCTGCGGCTGCGCGGCCTTCCCCCCTCGGCCCGCCGGCTCAAGCGACGGCGTCGTCGCGAGGACGACGAGAACCAGCCTTTCACCGCCGGTCGCGACCCGCGCGGGCTGGGCGAGGTGATCACCTCGCTCACCCGGGAGGCGGGGTGGGAGGGCCGCCTGTCGCAGGAGGACCTGGTGCTGCGCTGGGCCGACATCGCCGGCGCGGAGACCGCGCAGCACGCGGCGCCGGTCGCGCTCAGCGAGGGGATGCTGACCGTGCAGTGCGACTCGACGGCGTGGGCGAAGAACCTGCAGTTCATCCGCTCGGCCATCCTCACCCGGATCGTGACGGAGCTGCCTGAGGCGGGCATCACCGGCATCCGCTTCATCGGGCCGGACGTACCCTCCTGGAAATGGGGCCCCAGAGCGATCCCAGGGCGCGGTCCGCGCGACACCTACGGCTGAGCCACCATCACGGCCATTCAGACCGCTTCTGGGGCGTCAGACGGGCGTATGGCGCTTTCCTCCGGTAGAATGGAGCGGATCTGAAACGTGAACAGGAGCGCTCGAACATCCATGACGTCATCTGCCTCTGAAAGCGTTCCTGAGGAACTCGCTGATTCTACGGCCGCCGCGTCTCTCAGCCACTACGGAGCAGACGACATCCAGGTGCTCGAGGGGCTCGAGGCCGTCCGCAAGCGCCCGGGCATGTACATCGGCTCGACCGGCCCGCGGGGTCTGCACCACCTCGTGTACGAGATCGTCGACAACTCCGTGGACGAGGCGCTCGCCGGCTTCTGCGACACGATCGTGGTGACGATCCTCGCCGACGGGGCGATCCGCGTCGTCGACAACGGCCGCGGCATCCCCGTCGATCCGCACTCGTCCGACCCGACCAAGTCCACCGTCGAGGTCGTGCTCACCGTGCTGCACGCCGGCGGCAAGTTCGGCGGCGGCGGGTATGCCGTCTCGGGCGGCCTGCACGGTGTGGGCTCATCGGTGGTGAACGCCCTGTCGAGCCGGTTCGACGTCGAGGTGGCACGCAAGGGATACGTGTGGCGCCAGTCGTTCCGCGACGGCGGCACGCCGCTGGCACCCCTCGAGCGCGGCGAGGAGACCGACGAGACGGGCACCACCATCACGTTCTGGCCCGACCCGGATATCTTCGAGACGGTGCACTTCGAGTACGAGACCCTGCGCACCCGGTTCCAGCAGATGGCGTTCCTGAACAAGGGGCTGCGCATCGATCTGGTCGATGAGCGCGAGGAGTCGGCCGAGCAGGTCGAGGTGGACGGCGAGCTGGTGACCCGCCGGCCTTCGGAGTCGTTCCTGTACGAGCGGGGCCTGGTGGACTATGTCGAGTACCTGAACCGCAGCCGGCGTGCCGAGGTGGTCAACGACCAGATCATCGAGGTCGAGGCCGAGGACACCGAGCGCAAGATCGCCCTCGAGCTGGCCATGCAGTGGACGACGGGATACACCGAGAACGTCTTCACCTACGCCAACACGATCAACACGCATGAGGGCGGCACCCACGAAGAGGGGTTCCGCGCCGCGCTGACCACACTCGTCAACAAGTACGCCCGGGCCAAGGGCCTGCTCAAGGACAAGGACGACAACCTCTCCGGCGACGACGTGCGCGAGGGCCTGACGGCGGTGATCTCGGTCAAGCTCGGCGAGCCCCAGTTCGAGGGTCAGACCAAGACGAAGCTCGGCAACACCGAGGCGAAGGCGTTCGTGCAGAAGATCGTCGGCGACCAGCTCGGTGACTGGTTCGAGCGCACCCCCGATCAGGCCAAGCTCGTCGTGCGCAAGGCGATCGATGCCGCCACGGCGCGCATCGCCGCTCGCAAGGCGCGGGAGACCGCCCGCCGCAAGAGCGTGTTCGAGTCGGCGTCCATGCCCGACAAGCTCAAGGACTGCACCTCGAAGGATCCGTCGATCAGCGAGATCTTCCTCGTCGAGGGCGACTCCGCCGGAGGCTCCGCCGTGCAGGGTCGCGATCCGCACACCCAGGCGATCCTGGCGCTGCGCGGCAAGATCCTCAACGTCGAGCGGGCGCGCCTGGATCGCGCGCTGAGCAACAACGAGATCCAGGCGATGATCGCGGCGTTCGGAACCGGCATCGGCGAGGACTTCGACGTGTCCAAGGCGCGGTACCACAAGATCGTGCTGATGGCCGATGCGGACGTGGACGGCCAGCACATCACAACCCTGCTGCTGACGATGCTGTTCCGCTACATGCGCGGGCTCATCGAGGCGGGCTACGTGTACCTGGCGATGCCACCGCTGTACCGGCTGAAGTGGTCGAACGCACCGCACGAATACGTGTACAGCGATGCCGAGCGCGACGCGCTGCTGGCCGACGGTCTGGCAAGCGGCAAGCGTATCCCGAAGGAGAACGGCATCCAGCGGTACAAGGGCCTGGGCGAGATGAACGACAAGGAGCTCTGGGAGACGACCATGAATCCGGAGACCCGGACCCTGCGCCAGGTGACGATCGACGACGCGGCCACGGCCGACCAGATCTTCACGACTCTCATGGGCGAGGACGTCGAGTCGCGCCGCCAGTTCATCCAGAAGAACGCGAAGGACGTGCGTTTCCTTGACATCTGACGACACTTCGACAGGCTCGGCAGGCGATCCGACCGGCGCCTCCGACAGCCACCAGCACGGCCGCATCGAGCAGGTCGACCTCCAGGCGGAGATGCAGCGCAGCTACCTCGACTACGCGATGAGCGTGATCGTGGGGCGGGCGCTGCCGGACGTGCGCGACGGCCTCAAGCCCGTGCACCGCCGCGTCATCTACGCGATGTACGACGGCGGCTACCGCCCCGACAAGTCGTTCTCCAAGTGCGCGCGCGTCGTCGGCGAGGTCATGGGCCAGTACCACCCGCACGGCGACTCGGCGATCTACGACACCCTCGTGCGCCTGGTGCAGCCGTGGTCGCTGCGCTACCCGCTCGCACTCGGTCAGGGCAACTTCGGCTCGCCCGGCAACCAGGGCGCCGCCGCGCCGCGGTACACCGAGACCAAGATGGCTCCGCTCGCGCTCGAGATGGTGCGCGACATCGAAGAGGAGACCGTCGACTTCCAGGACAACTACGACGGCCAGACCCAGGAGCCGACGGTGCTGCCGGCGCGGTTCCCGAACCTGCTCGTCAACGGCTCGGTGGGCATCGCCGTCGGCATGGCCACCAACATCCCGCCGCACAACATGCGCGAGGTCGCCGAGGGCGCCCTCTGGGCGCTGGAGCATCCGGAGGCCACGCGCGAAGAGCTGCTCGAGGGCCTCATGCAGCGCATCAAGGGCCCCGACTTCCCGACCGGCGCGCAGATCCTCGGCACGCGCGGGATCGTGGATGCCTATCGCACCGGCCGCGGCTCGATCACCATGCGGGCCGTGGTCGAGGTGGAGGAGATCCAGGGCCGCACGTGCCTGGTGATCACCGAGCTGCCCTACCAGGTCAATCCCGACAACCTCGCGGTCAAGATCGCCGATCTCGCCCGCGACGGCAAGATCTCGGGCATCGCCGACATCCGCGACGAGACCTCCGGCCGGACCGGTCAGCGCCTCGTGATCGTGCTCAAGCGCGACGCCGTCGCCAAGGTCGTGCTGAACAACCTGTACAAGCACACCTCGCTCCAGGAGAACTTCGGCGCCAACATGCTGGCGATCGTGGACGGGGTGCCGCGCACCCTGTCGCTGGACGGATTCGTCACGCACTGGATCGACCACCAGATCGACGTCATCGTGCGCCGCACCGACTACCGGCTGCGCGAGGCGGAGAAGCGCATGCACATCCTGCGCGGCTACCTCAAGGCGCTGGACGCGCTCGACGAGGTCATCGCGCTGATCCGCCGCTCTCCCACCGTCGACGAGGCGCGCGAGGGGCTCAAGCGCCTCCTCGAGATCGACGACGACCAGGCCGACGCGATCCTGTCGATGCAGCTGCGCCGCCTCGCGGCGCTGGAGCGGCAGAAGATCATCGACGACGCGGCCGCGCTCGAGCTGAAGATCGCCGACTACAAGGAGATCCTCGCCACCCCGGCCCGCCAGCGCACGATCATCCGCGACGAACTCACCGAGATCGTCGCGCGCTTCGGCGACGAGCGCCGCACGAACATCCTGTACGGGTACGAGGGCGGCATGACCGATGAAGACCTCATCCCTGAGGAGGAGATGGTCGTCACCGTCACCCGCGACGGCTACATCAAGCGCACCCGCAGCGACAACTACCGCCCGCAGCACCGCGGCGGCAAGGGGGTGCGAGGGGCGCAGCTGCGCGCCGACGACGTGGTCGAGCACTTCTTCGTGACCACGACGCACCATTGGCTGCTGTTCTTCACGAACAAGGGCCGGGTCTACCGCTCCAAGGCGTACGAGATCGCCGAGGCGGGGCGGGATGCCAAGGGTCAGCACGTGCGCAACGTGCTCGCCCTCCAGCCCGGCGAGGAGATCGCGCAGATCCTCGACATCCGCGATTACGAGGCGGCGACCTACCTGGTGCTGGCGACCCGGGGCGGGCTCGTGAAGAAGACGCGCCTGACCGAGTACGACACCAACCGTCAGGGCGGCGTGATCGCGATCCGCCTGCGCGGCCAGGACGAGGAGGACGGCGACGAGGTCGTCAGCGCCATGCTCGTCGACGAGGACGACGACATCCTGCTGATCAGCCGGCAGGGCATGTCGCTGCGGTTCACCGCGACCGACGAGGCGCTGCGTCCGATGGGCCGGGCCACCGAGGGCGTGAAGGGCATGTCCTTCCGCGAGGGCGACAGCCTGCTGTCGGCATCGGTGGTCAGCGACGACGGGTACGTCTTCGTGGTGACCGAAGGGGGCTTCGCCAAGCGCACCGCCGTCGACCAGTACCGGCGGCAGGGGCGGGGCGGTCTGGGCATCAAGGTCGCCAAGCTCAACGACGATCGCGGCGATCTCGCGGGCGGGCTCATCGTGGACGAGGACGACGAGGTCTTGGTGGTTCTTGCCAGCGGCAAGGTGGTACGCTCCTCCGTGGCCGAGGTGCCTGCGAAGGGCCGCGACACGATGGGAGTCGTGTTCGCCCGCACCGCCGAGGGCGATTCGATCATCGCCATCGCGCGCAACTCCGAGCGGGGCCTGGTCGCCGACGAGGAGCCCGATCCGGCTCCCGACGCAGACGCTTCCACAGACACCCCCGAAGAGACGAGTACTGACGCATGAGCACGGTAGCCGACAAGCTCGCGAAGAAATCCACGCACCGCACCAGTGCCAAGCAGGTGCGGCTGCGGCTGGTGTACATCGACTTCTGGTCGGCGCTGAAGCTGTCGTTCCTCGCTGCGGTCGCGCTCGCGGTGGTCACGATCGTGAGCTTCCTGCTGGTCTACCTCGTGGTGCGGACCACCGGCGTGCTGAGCACCGTCGACGACCTCTTCCAGAGCATCTCGGACGGCGGGGTCTCGCTCGAGACGTACATCGGCTTCCCCCAGGTCATGGCCTTCGCGGTCGTCGTGGCGATCCTGAACCTCATCGTGGTCACCGTGCTCGGTGCGGTCGTGGCGGGCATCTACAATCTCGCGGTGAAGATCACCGGCGGCCTGCTGGTCGGTTTCACCTCCCACTGAGCCGGCCCGCGGGATTTCTGGAATGGCCCGCGCGTCGGGTAAAGTCTTGGAGGTTGACGGGGCTATAGCTCAGGCGGTTAGAGCGCTTCACTGATAATGAAGAGGTCCCAGGTTCAAGTCCTGGTAGCCCCACCACCCCGCCCAGGGGGCCTTAGCTCAGTTGGTAGAGCACCTGCTTTGCAAGCAGGGGGTCAGCGGTTCGAGCCCGCTAGGCTCCACACCACTCTCTCTCAGTCGTGCGCACCGATCCGCGCGCGCCGGAACGGGATGGAGCTCGCTGCGGCGAGGACCACCAGCAGCGACGAGATCAGCACCGCGATCCACGCACCGCGCGGTGTGGTCAGCGGCAGGCCGCCGACGGTCGGTACGGTCGCGATCATGCCGGCCAGCAGCAGGACGGAAACCACGCCGGCGGCGATGCGCGACCACAGCGGACCGCTCTGGCCGAGAGCGAAGCCGCCCGCGATGCCCATGACCGGGACGGCCAGCGCGCCGCCGCCGAGCCCGGTGGTCAGGAAGGTCCACAGGGCGCCCGGCAGGGCGAGGGTAACGACGGCGAACGCGAGCGGGGCGAGCGCGAACCACCGCAGTCCTCGTGTCCGGCCGGCACGCCGCCGCGCCTCGGCGACGCCCAGAAGTGCGCCGCAGATCGCGCCGGGCAGCAGGATCGCGACGAAGGTGCCGACCCAGCTGACCGTCGAGATGCTCTCGAGCTCGGCCATGTAGGCGCGCAGTCCGGCCGCCCAGGCGACGCCGGCCACCGCGCCCAGCGCGCCGAGTCGCCACACCGCCCCGCGCCGCGCATCGGCAGCCCGGCCGTCCGTGCTCGTCGTCGCATCCGTTGTCCTGGCCGTCGTCCTGGCCATGGTCCAAGGGTACGACCGACGGGGGGGGGTGGCGCACGAGGTCACATCACGGCACCGGGATCGACCGTCTGCGCGACGAGGAAGTGCCAGCCGATCCACCACCAGCACACGAGCATGGCCAGCTTCACCGTGCGGTCCGCGAGCGCGCGGTCGAACAGCTCGACGACCGTGGCATGGGGGTCGGCGGCGCGAGCCGCCCACGCCGACACGAGGAGCGCGGCGAGGCAGAGGAGGAAGACCAGGATGCCGGCGATCATCGTCGGCCTCCGCGGGTCACCAGGAACACCCCGATCGCCGTCCAGCACACCGCGAACGCGATCCGTCCCGGAGGCTGTGCCAGCAGCGGATCGAGCAGATCGCTGAGCGCGGGGTGTGCGGTGCGGCCGCCGGGTGTGATGCCGCCCAGCAGCACCTGGAGCAGCTCCCACAGGCACGCGACGATCCAGATCACCGCCCATGCCCAGGCCAGGCGCCGCAGCGCCTTCGGCCAGCGGGTGCGGGGACGGGGATCGGCAGTCGGGGCGGCGGCGACCAGCGCGAGCACGAGGATGACGAGGAACGTGATGCCGGCGAGCACGGAGTGGCGGGGCACGACCGCGACGGCGATCGCCACCGCTGCCGCGCCCATCGCCGTCACCGCCACCGCCGGGCGGCGCAGCCGCTCGAGCATCGGCAGGGCCCCTGCCGCCACGAGCAGCAGCAGCAGTGACGCGATGCCGAAGATCAGCGCGTCGCCGAGCTGCTGCCGCAGCAGCTGCACGACCCCGGTGATCGCGAGGATCGCGATCCACGCGATGGCACCGAGCGGATGGTCCCGCAGGTCCGCACGAGCCCGATCCGCGTTCTCGCTCATGCCTCCATCCTGGCGGGCTCAGCGCGTCAGCTGCAGTGTTCCGTCCACCGTGGTGATGGCTGCCGCTGCAGCGTCGCAGTCGAAGGGAGCGTCCGCATATGCCGCCGCAGCCGGCGTGATGGTCATGTCCGCACCCGATGCGGACATGACCAGGGTCGAGCCGATCCGCGTCTCCTCCACAGTCAGGACATCGGCATCCACGGAGTACACGCCGGTGTCGACGCCGTCGCGGCGGATGGTGACGGAGACGCCGTCGGCGATCGCCGAGATCACCCAGTCGCGGTACTCGGTGGTGAGCGACCCGTCCTCACCGAAGGTCAGCACCACCTCGCCGGTGACCCCCTTGACCTCGTCGCCGAACTCGCGGATGCTCGCCAGGAAGTACTCGTTGTCTGCGAGCCACGATCCGTGCAGGCAGTGCCCGGGATCAGCATCCGGCTCGGCCGTCGCCGTGTCCGGGCTCGCTGTGGCGCTCGCGGCCGGCGAACCAGCGGGAGGGGTTGCGGCATCCGTGCCGCAACCGACCAGCACCAGCGTGGTCGACGCGACGAGAGCTGTCCACGCGGTGCTGCTCATCGACGGGCGCATCCGGTCTCCTCAGCAGGCCACGGTGAGCGTGCCGGCGCTCGTGGACTCGGGACCGCCGCGGTGGAAGTCTGCCTCCAGCTCGAGCTCGCCGTCGCGGAACTGCAGCGCGTAGTCGCCGGCGAAGTACTCCGTGTCGAAGGTGTACGCGTCGTCGGACGACTCGAAGCGACTTGTGGCCCCCAGGTCGACCGAGACGCCTCCGGTCGTCGTGCCGTCCAGGACGAGGTCCACGTCCAGGTAGGCCGGCTCCTGGGTGCCGTCATGCTGACCGGGGCCGTGCGCGAGCGCGTCCGTCGCTGTCACCGCGCAGTGCGCGAGTGTGAAGGTGAACGTCGCGTCGTCCATCACCAGCTGGGCGGTCCCGGCGGTGTTCGACCCGGAATCCGCTTCCGGATCCGGCGGGGCGGCGTCCTGTCCGCCCGCGGGTGCGGCGCAGGCTCCGCACGCGAGCGCGACAAGGGCTGCGGACAGGACGGCGGCGCCCCGTGCGAGCGTCGAAAGAGGCAGGGAACTCATACCCGCCACGCTAGGGAAGGTTATGTGAGCATAATGAAAGCCGTGGCGCCGGGGGCTCTGGCGCGGGGGGAAGCTTCGCCGTGTGCGGTGGAGAAGGACGTGATCGAGCATGGGGCCGACCGTGTGGCCGACATCCGCAGTGCGCGAGGACAGCAGAGGCGACGATTCCCGGGCGGCTCTTCTCCGCCGGCTCTTCGAGAAGGGGGACACGCGCGCGCTCGACAGCGCACTGCTCGCGCAGCGCGGCTCCGATGCAGGCGCCGAGGGACACGAGACGCCCGCTGATTGGTACACCTGCCTGCGCACGATCCTCGACGGCGTCGTGGATCTGGCCGAACAGCAGATCGAGCAGAACTACCGGCGCACACGGGAGACGAGCTCGCAGGCCCTCGCGCTCTATGTGACGAGATTGGGCATGATCCGCTGGATGCAGAACAGCTGCGACGGCGTCGAAGAGGGCTACCTCGCCGCCCGTCGCGCGTATCCGCAGGAGGCGCTGTGGCCGGCGGCGCTCGCGTGGCTGTGGTTGCAGCAGGGGCGGCACGCCTCGGGCGAGGCCCTGGCACGCACCTTGCCTGCGGCGGACGACCTGCCGCGCGACCGCTATTGGCTGGCGACGGTGACGACCCTGGCCGAGATCGCACGGCACTCCGGCGCACGGGAGGACATCGCGCGGCTGAGGACGATGCTGCTGCCGTTCGCGGATCGCCTCGTCCCGGTCGGCGCCGGCGTCCCCTTCTGGGGCACCTGCGCGCGCACGCTGGGGCTGCTGGAAGAGCAGCTGGAGCTGTTCGACGACGCTCGCGAGCACCTCGAACTCGCCGTCGAGCTCACCGCGAGGGTCGGAGCCGTCGCATGGCACGCCGAAGCCCAGATCGAGCTGGCGGAGTTCGCCTTGCGCCACGGACTGGGCGACGTCCCCGCCTACGACCTGCTCGCCGAAGCGCGCGCGACGGCCCGGGCGCGCGGGTTCAGCGCACTCGCGCGCCGAGCCCGGTCCCGTCCGCAGGTCCGCGTCCTCGGACGCTTCGAGGTGATCTCACTGGCAGGGACACGGGCCCGGTGGTCTTCGCGCAAGGCCCGCGACCTGCTGAAGATGCTCGTCGCCGCACGGGGCGTCGCCACCTCCCGTGAGGTGTTCATGGATGCGCTGTGGCCCGGTGAGGCGCCGGCGGCGCTCGCCAATCGGTTCGCGGTCGCCGTCAACGTCATCCGGAGAGCGCTCGACCCGGAACGCCTGCGACCGGTGCAGCATCA
>NZ_JBIQHX010000004.1:48374-168012 GCF_044508325.1 Microbacterium sp.
TCAACGTCATCCGGAGAGCGCTCGACCCGGAACGCCTGCGACCGGTGCAGCATCATCTGGTCACCGAAGGCGATTCGGTGCGATTGGAGCTCGCCCACCTCGACATCGACCTGGAGCGCTTCCTTCGGCTGGCGGAGCGGGACGACGACGAGAGCCGTCGTGCCGCGGCACGGCTGTACCACGGCGATGCGTTCTCCGACGAGCCCTATGCGGACTGGGCCCGTCACGTGCGGGAGGAGGCACTCCTCCTGCGCGCGCTGATCGACTGAGGCGCCCTAGGGCAGCACGTCCGCGCAGGCGAGCGTGCCGTTCGGGTACTCGATGACGCTGCCGTCGCCCTCGTTGAGAAGTTCCTGGAGCACGAGGCACTCGGTGGCTCCCGCGATCGTCGCGGTCGCATCGCCGTCGATCCGGAGCACGAGCGTGTCGCCGTCCCAGCGCGCCTCGCCGTTCTTCGACGCGAACGCCGCCGAGATCGAGGCGGCGATCTGATCGCGGTCGGTCCCGAACGCGTACTCGCCGTCACCGGGCGCTTCGACGGCGTCCGGCGCTGCGGCGTCGGGGGCCGGCTGCGGATCGGCCGACGGCGCCGGAGCCGCGCACGCCGCCACGGTGAACACCGCCGCGAGGGCGAGCGTGGCCACCGCGGACCGTGCGATCGTGTGGACTGTCATGAGACCTCCTCGATGCTGATCCTGCAGGCTATCCGCACGGATGAAAGTGTTCTGTGAGTCCGGCCACGGCGCCGGTGCCGGGATCCAGCCGCTAGCGTGACAAGCATGGACCTGCGCGTCGCCGCCTACGCCGTCGTCGTCGACGACGGCGGCCGGGTGCTCCTCGCGCACTGGAACGAGGGGCGCAAAGCAGCCTGGACCATGCCCGGCGGCGGCCTCGAGGAGGGTGAGGATCCGGAGCACGCGGCGCGCCGCGAAGTCCGCGAGGAGACCGGGTATCGGGTGCGCGTGGACGAGCTGCTCGGCATCCACTCCCGTGTGATCCCCGCAACCCGCAGGACCACCCCCGGCACGGCCGTCCCGCTGCACACCCTGCGGATCGTCTACCGTGCGACCATCATCGGCGGGCGGCTGCGCAACGAGGAGAACGGCTCGACCGATCGCGCCGAGTGGTTCACGCTCGAGCAGGTGCGCGGACTGCAGCGGGTGCGGCTGGTGGACATCTCGCTCAGGATGAGCGGGATGCTGTGAGATCCTTCGAGATGTCGGCCACCGTGGCCTGGAGGGAGGCGATGAGCGCGTCGGCGTCGACGAACAGGCTGTATCCGTGCGCGCCCGCACCCATCGCGACGCGCGTGCCGACGATGCGCTCGTCGGCGTAGACGGGCCAGGCGGTGGTGCTGCCGAGGGGGACGATCGTGCCCCGCTCGTACCCGGTCGCGGCGAGGGCCACGTCGCCCTCGGGGAGCTTCAGCCGGTTGACCCGCAGCAGCGCTCGCAGCTTCGGCCAGGAGATCGCCCGATCGCCGGGCACGAGCGCGAACACGAAGGTGTCGTCAGGCTTTTCGACCACCAGAGTCTTGACGATGTCGGCGGGCCGCAGGCCCAGCAGCTCCGCCGCCTCCGGCAGGCTCCTCGCGGCGGGCCGCTCGCGCAGCTCGATCTCGAGACCGAGGGCGGCGGCCGCCTCCCGCACCCGGGAGGTCGGGTCGGTCACGCGTCCGGCGCGCGCAGCGGGTCGTCGGCGACCCACAGCTCGTCGTCGGCGCGCAGCGTCTGCCACGCCGCGTAGAGCACGCCGACGGCGGCGGCGACGCCGAGGATGATCGCGATGACCCCGCCCGCGCCGATGCCCTTCTTCTCCGGGGCAGCCGCGGCCAGCTGGGCGGCGAGCCTCTTCGAGATCCCCTTCCCGCGCTTGTCCGCGCGCTTGGCGAGTGCCTCCAGATCCAGGTTGAGCTCGCGGCCGGCGGTCAGCCGCTGGCGTGTGTCGTTGGCGGCATCCCACACCGAGAGGGCGGAGCCGACGACCGCACCCGTCGCCGGGATGATGCGGTCGGTGAGCACCTGCTTGCCGACCTTAACGCCCTTGTCGACATAGGGTGCCGCGTACCGGTCGTACTTGGCCTGCACGGTCGGCATGATGTGCTCGCGGTTGTAGTTACCGAGCTGGCGGCCCGCCTCACGGGCGACGGCACCGGCCTCACCGACGAGCACCTGCTGGGATTCCCAGAGCTTGTTCGCCTGGTCCTGCAGCTTGCGGAGTTCCTTCTTGCGCTTGCGGCTGAGGCTCACGGGGCCCTCCCTATCCGTGGGATCGGTAGATCACCCATCTTGCCAGACCAGGCCCGACCCGCGAGGGGTTGCACGGAACTCTGAGACAATGTACCCATGCCAGTTCCCACTGCGGTCGCGACCCTGCACACCACCCACGGCGACATCGTCGTCAACCTCTTCGGAGACCACGCACCCCGCACGGTGCAGAACTTCACCGGTCTCGCCGACGGCAGCGCGGAGTGGACCGATCCGGCCACCGGCCGGCCCGGCGAGGGTCCGCTGTACAAGGACGTGATCTTCCACCGCATCATCCCCGGTTTCATGATCCAGGGCGGCGACCCGCTCGGCCAGGGAACGGGAGGACCGGGCTACACGTTCAACGACGAGATCCATCCCGAGCTGAACTTCGGCTCGCCGTACCTGCTCGCGATGGCCAATGCCGGACTGCGCCGCAACGCCATCACCGGTCAGGCCGAGGGCACGAACGGCTCGCAGTTCTTCATCACCACGGATCCGACGCCGTGGCTCAACGGCAAGCACACGATCTTCGGAGAAGTGGCCGACGCCGACTCGCGCGCAGTCGTCGATGCGATCAGCGCCGTCCCCACCGGGCCGGGCGATCGGCCGGTCGAGCCGGTCGTGATCAGCTCGATCGACATCGTCGCGGCCTGAGCGCCGACGCCGAGCCGCCGATGAGCTCTGCCGAGTTCTCGTCGAACCCCGACAACTTCTGCTACCGGCATCCCGACCGGCAGAGCTTCGCGCTGTGCCAGCGGTGCGGCCGGACCATCTGCGGCGAGTGCCAGACCCAGGCGCCGGTGGGCGTCATCTGCCCCGAGTGCATGCGCGAGCAGCAGAAGGCGATGCCCCGCGTGGCGCGCGCCGCCCGCCCGCGCGGAGCGAGCATGGCGCTCGTGCGCGACACCCGGCCCCTGGTGACCTACTGGATCATGGCCATCACCGCCGTCACCTACATCACGCAGCTGATCCCCGGCTCGCCCGTGCAGCAGTGGTTCGCGCTCAACAGCGCGCTGCTGATCCCCTCGATCGGCTTCGAGCCGTGGCGCCTGTTCACGGTGCTGCTCGTGCACGGCAGCTTCTGGCACATGGGCCTGAACATGCTCGCCCTCTACCTCATCGGCCGGAGCCTGGAGCCTCTGCTGGGGCGGTGGCGGTTCCTCGCCCTCTACCTGATCAGCGGTCTCGGCGGCTCGGTCGCCGTGGCCCTGCTGGCACCCGGGACCTGGGTGGTCGGGGCGTCCGGCGCCATCTTCGGGCTGTTCGGGGCCCTGCTGGTGATCGGCCGCCACATCGGCGCCAACGTCACCGGCATCGCGATCATCATCGGCATCAACTTCGCCCTGCCGTTCATCTTCGGCATCATCGGGGGCTCGCTGGCCGCGATCGCGATCTCGTGGCAGGCGCACCTGGGCGGATTCATCGTGGGTGCGGCTCTCGGCTTCATCTTCGCCCGCACGCGGGCGCTGCGGCAGCAGCGGCTCCAGCAGGGGCTGCTCGTCGGCGTGACGATCGTGCTGCTGGCCCTGCTCGTGATCCCGGCGACCCTGTACGTCTGACGCGGGGAATTACAGCGCTGTGATTCATCCCCAGCTGGGGATGAACCTGTGGATAACTCCTGCGGTCGGCCGCGACGCGCGTCGGCTACCGCCAGCGCGTGGTCATCAGGAAGCCGATGAACGCGATGCCGAAGCCGATCACGAGGTTCCACCCGCCGATTCCGGGGATGGGGTACGCCTGCAGGCTGAGGTAGAAGACGATGATCCAGAGCAGGCCGACGAGCATGAAGCCGACCATGAGCGGCTTGAACCACACGGGGTTGGGCGCGTCCTCGCGCTCACCCTCGACGATGGGCTCCTCGCCCTTGTTCGATCGTGCCATCCTCCCAGTCTAGGCCAACGGCCCGCTCAGGCCCGCTCAGTCCCGCGGGCTACACTCGCCGTGTGAACAGGGCGATCCGCGGCGTGACCGGCGTGCTGGGCGAGATCCTCATCACGGTCGGGGTCGTCGTCCTGCTCTACGTGTCCTGGCAGCTGTGGGTGGGCGACTGGATCATCGGCGCGCAGACCGACGCGCGGGGCCACGAGCTCGCGCAGGAGTGGGCCGCCGCCGACGATCCCGTGGTCGCGTCGTCCGAGCCCGCCGCGACGCCGGAGCCCGCGGAACCGGCCGCGGTCCCCGAGCCCGGGTTCGCCGACGAGTTCGCCCTGCTGCACGTGCCGCGTTTCGGCGACGGCTACGCCCGGACCATCGCCGCCGGGGTGGCGAAGGGCCGGATCCTCGACCAGGGGATGGTCGGCCACTACCCCGACACCCAGCTGCCCGGCGAGATCGGCAACTTCGCCATCGCGGCGCATCGCACCACCTACGGCGCTCCGTTCGCGCGGATCGCCGACCTGCGCATCGGCGACGCGATCGTGGTCGAAACACCCGACGGCTGGTACACCTACCGCTTCCGCACCCTCGAGTACGTGCGGCCGGATGCCGTCGAGGTGCTGCTCCCGGTGCCGCAGGCGCCCGAGGCCGTGGCCGCCGACCGCTACATCACGCTCACCAGCTGCTCGCCGCGGTACTCCAATGCCGAGCGCATCGTCGCCTACGGGCTGTTCGAGTCCTTTCAGCCGCGTGCCGCCGGCGCCCCCGCCTCGCTCGCCCCGGTGGGGGACGCCTGATGTACGCGGCACTGTGGCGGATCCTCCCCGGCCCGTGGTGGGTGCGGGTGCTCATCCTCCTCGCGCTGCTGGCGGCCGTGCTCTACGGCCTGTTCTGGTACGTCTTCCCCTGGGTGAGCCAGTTCGTGAACCCGCAGGAGGTCACGGTCGGATGACCCGCGTGCTCGTCGTCGACAACCGAGACAGCTTCGTGCACACCCTCATCGGGTATCTGCGCGAGCTGGGCGCTGACGTCGAGGTGGTCGAGGCCGACGAGATCGGGGATGGCCCATCCGGCGCCGGCGCCGTGATCGCCGGGTTCGACGCCGTCATGGTGTCGCCGGGGCCGGGCACCCCCGAGGGAGCGGGCGCCTCGGTCGACGTGGTGCGTGCCGCCGCAGAGGGCGGGATGCCGCTGCTGGGCGTGTGCCTGGGCCACCAGGCGATCGCCACGGCGTTCGGGGCGCGCGTCGGCCACGCGCCCGAGCTCATGCACGGCATGGTCTCGGCGGTGCACCACGACGGCTCGGCGCTGTACGACGGTCTGCCCGATCCGTTCTCCGCCGGACGATACCACTCGCTCGCGATCGCGCCCGAGACCGTGCCCGCCGACCTCATCGTGACCAGTCGCACGGACGGCGGCGTGATCATGGGCGTCGCCCACCGCACGCTGCCGATCGTCGGGGTGCAGTTCCATCCGGAGAGCGTGCTCACCGAGGGCGGGTACCGGCTGCTGGCGAACTGGCTGGCGAGCGTGGGGATGCCGGACGCCGTCGCCGCGGCGGAGGGACTGCGTCCCTAGCCCGGGTCAGCCCGAGCAGACGGTCAGCTGCACGGTCGCGTGCACGGGCGCCTCGCCGGGCGGGATCGACTGCGCGATCACCGTCGGCGGGTCCGTCGCGGCGCAGGACGGATCGTCGACGCGCTCCACGGTCAGACGCGACTGCGGGCCCTCGAGCTCTTCGGTGGCCGCCTGCAGGGTGAAGCCGGTGTAGTCCTTGATCACGACGCGGCCGGTCGCCACGACCAGGTCGACGGTGGCGCCCTTCTCCAGCTCGGTGCCCTCGGCGGGGTCGGTGGAGATCACGATGCCCGCCGCGAGGTCGGGGTCGTTGCGCTGGGCGACGACCCCGAGCGTCAGGCCCGCGGCCTCCAGCGCGGACACGGCGTCCGCCTGGGCAGAACCCACCACGCCGGGAACGGGGACGGTCTCCGCGCCCTCCGACACGTACACCGTGATGCGCTGCTCCGGAGTGACCGTCGCGCCCGCTTCGGGGTCGGTGCGGATGACCCTGCCGGCCTCGACCGTGGTGCTCGGCTGATCGACGCGGTACGGGATGAGGTCCTCGGCCTGCAGCATCTCGTTGGCGTCCTCGTAGGTGCGGTCGGAGACATCGGGCACGATGCGGGAATTGGCGGGCAGGCCGGAGTCCGGCTGGATGGAGATGACGAAGAAGACCACCGAGAGGATGAGCACGGCGAGCAGGGCGACGCCCGTCCAGATCCACGCCACCGGCGGGCCGGACTGCGTGCGCTTCATGGTGGTGTCGGTGCTCAGCTGCCGCAGGGTGCGGGCGGTCTCGGCGGCCTGCCGCGGATTCGGGCCGTACAGCTCGCTGGTCAGCGCACCCACCGCGCGCTTGGACGGCGACCGGCCGTCGACGGTCGCGTCGAGCGCCTCACGGAACTGCGCCGCGTCCTGGAAGCGCTGGAACGGGTCCTTGGCCAGCGCCCGCAGCACGAGCGCATCGAGGGCCCGCGGCACCTGGGGGTTCACCTCGGACGGCGGCACCGGGGTCTCGCTGACATGCTGATACGCCACCGCCACCGGCGACTCCCCGCGGAACGGCGGACGCCCGGTCAGCAGCTCGTAGAGGACCACCCCCGTCGAGTAGAGGTCCGCCCGCCCGTCGACCGGTTCGCCCTTGGCCTGCTCGGGCGAGAAGTACGACGCGGTGCCCAGGATCGCCGTGGTCTCGGCGACGGTCGACGACGAGTCGGACACGGCGCGGGCGATCCCGAAATCCATCACCTTGACCTGACCCGCCGACGTGATCATCACGTTCCCCGGCTTGATGTCGCGGTGCACGACGCCGGCGCGGTGCGAGTACTCGAGCGCCTCCAGGATTCCGTCGACGTACCGGACGGCATCCGCGACGGGGACCGGCCCGGCCGCGATCACGTCCTTCAGCAGGGACCCGTGGACGAGCTCCATCACGATGAACGGGACCGGGTGCGTCGAGCCGTCGGCATCCGTCTCGCTGTCCTCGCCCGCGTCGTACACCCGCACGATCGTGGGATTGGCCATCCGCGAGGCGGCCTGCGCCTCCAGCCGGAACCGGGTGCGGAACGTGCTGTCGCGCGCGAGGTCGCGTCGCAGCACCTTGATGGCGACCGGGCGGCCCAGCGTCAGATCGTAGCCGCGGTACACCGTGGCCATGCCGCCGCGGCCGATCAGCTCGTCGACGCGATAGCGCCCCGACAGCACGCGAGCCTCACTCGTCACGGACACTCCCCCTGAAACGGTGCCAGCCTAACGGACGGATCGTCTCGGCCCCGGCTCAGCCGTCGTCGCCGCCCTCATCGGCCGGAGCGACGATGGAGACATCCATCGGCGGCGACGAACCCGACTCGTTGCCGCCGCACGTGGCGGTGTAGGTGGCGCTCACCGTCGACCCGACTGCGCCGTTGACGACGATGTCGGCCTGACGCACGCTGGGCTCGAAGCTGCGCTCGCTGCCGCCGGCCGCGAACTGCGCGCCCGAGACGGTCACCGTGTAGGCGCTCAGGACGCCGGTGCCGGACGGGCAGGTGAAGTTCGCCCAGTTCAGCTGCACCGTCGCACCCGCCTCCACCTGGTTGGCGGGGTTGCCGCCGACGGTGATGTTCGGCGCGGTCTGCGGCGCGCCGATCGAGACCGGCGGACCGTAGTAGGTCACCGTGATCGTCGTGCCGGCCGGCACGCGGCCGGTCGGGTCGACGGAGTAGATCTGACCCTCCTGGTCGGAGGAGCCGGCGGCGTTGCCCTCGATGCACGAGGCGACGAGGTCGTTGTCCTCGAGCACGACGCGCGCCTCGTCGCAGGTCATGCCGATCAGGCCGAGCTCGCCGACGTTGACCCGGTCCTCGGTCGGGGTCGGCGTCGGAGTGGTCGAGGTCGGCGTGGGCGTGGGCGAAGTCGTGGTCGGCGCGGGACCGCCGCCCTGGTTGGCGAACAGGGCGAACAGGGTGCCGCCGAGCACCAGCAGGAGCAGCACGATCAGCGCGATGAGCGGCCAGGTCCACGGGCTGCGCTTGCGCTTGGCCGGAGTCTCGGTCGCTGTCGCCGTGGTCGCGGCGGTCGCCGCCGGCATGATCCGCGTCGCGTCCTCGGTGGCCAGGCCCGTTCCCAGCAGCTGGGTGACGTCGTCGCTGCCGGCGCCCCCGGCGATCGCCGGCACGGCGGCGGCCGCAGCGGCCACGTCGCCACGGCGCAGCGCGGTGGCGGCGCGGGCGACGGACGCGGCCGATGCCGGGCGGTCTTCGGGCTTCTTGGCGATCATCGCCATCACGAAGTTCTGCACGGGCTCCGCCACCGTCGGCGGCAGGGCGGGGGGCTGCTCGTTGATCTGCGCCATCGCGATGGCCACCTGCGACTCGCCGGTGAAGGGGCGCTTGCCCGCCAGGCACTCGTACGCGACGATCCCGAGGGAGTAGATGTCGGTGGAGGGGGATGCCGGGTGCCCCGACGCCTGCTCGGGCGACAGGTACTGCACCGTTCCCATCACCTGGCCGGTCGCCGTCAGCGGCACCTGGTCGGCGATGCGCGCGATGCCGAAGTCGGTGATCTTCACCCGCCCGTCCGGCGTGATGAGCAGGTTCCCGGGCTTGATGTCGCGGTGCACGAGCCCGGCCGCATGGGCCGCCTGCAGAGCGGCCGCGGTCTGGGCGACGACGTCGAGCGTCTTGTCCGTGGACAGCGAGCCGTCGCGCTCGAGGATCGTCGACAGCGCCTCGCCGGGCACGAGCTCCATGACCAGGAACGCCGAGCCGTTCTCCTCGCCGTAGTCGAAGACGCTGGCGATGCCCTCGTGGTTCACGAGGGCGGCGTGGCGGGCTTCGGCGCGGAAGCGCTCGAGGAACCCGGGGTCGCCCATGTACTCGTCTTTGAGGATCTTGATCGCGACCGTGCGTCCGATGACGTGATCGGTCGCCTCCCAGACCTCTCCCATGCCGCCGATCGCGATCCGCGACTGCAGCTCGTAGCGACCGCCGAAGGACACGCCCTGTGTTGGCCTCATCGGTTCAGCACCGCCTCCATGACCTTCTTCGCTATCGGGGCCGCGATGGTGTTGCCGAAGCCCGACTGACCCTGTCCCCCGCCATCCTCCACGACGACAGCGACCGCAACCTGCGGATCATCTGCGGGTGCGAACCCGGTGAACCACAGGGTGTAGGGGTCGGTGTCGCCGTTCTCTGCTGTGCCCGTCTTCCCCGCCACCTGGACGCCCTCTATTCTTGCATTCCCCGCCACGCCGTTTTCGACGTTGCTGACCATGAGCCCGGTCATCTCGGCGGCGAGGCGCTCGTCGAGGGCGCGGCCGAACTCGCTGGGGTCGAAGGTCTGCTGCACCGACAGGTCGGGACCGATCACCCGGTCGACCATCATCGGGTTCATCACGACGCCGCCGTTGGCGATCCCGGCCGACACCATGGCCATCTGCAGGGGCGTGGCCCTGACATCCCCCTGCCCGAATCCGGTGAGCGCCGTCTGGTCGTCCGACAGCGCCCTCGGGTAGGTCGACGGCGTCGATTCCAGGGGCATCGTGAACGACCGGTTGAAGCCGTACTTCTCCGCCTCGACGCGGATCGCGTCGTCGCCCAGCTCGACGGCGAGCTCGGCGAACGGGATGTTGCAGCTGAGCCGCAGCGCGTCGGCGATGGTCACGGTCGGCGCGCCGCCGCAGTCGCCGCCGCCGGAGTTCTGCACCTGCGTGTTCGTGCCCGGAAGGGTGTACCGGATCGGGTTGGGCAGTGTCGACTCGGGGGTCCACTCGCCGCTGGCGAACGCCGCCGAGGCGACGACGAGCTTGAAGGTGGACGCGGGCGGGTTGAGGTTGCCGCCGATCGCCCGGTTGTAGAGGGGATGCGTCGGGTCGGCGTCCAGCTCGTCGAACGCCGCATTGACCTCGGTCGTGTTGTGCGACGCGAGCAGGTTGGTGTCGTAGCTGGGGCTGGTCACCATCGCGAGGATGCGGCCGGTGTCGGGCTCGATCGCGATCACGGCGCCCTGCAGATCGCCCAGGGCCTCGAAGGCGACCTGCTGCACCGCCGGGTCGAGGCTCGTGACGACGTTCGAGCCGCGGGGCGGCTTGCCGGTGAGGATGCGCTCGATGCGCGAGAGGAACTGCGATCCGCCCGTGCCGCTGAGCTGCTGGCTCATCGCCTGCTCGAGTCCGGTCGCGGAGTTGAGGACGGGGTTGATGTACCCGGTCACCGGCGCCCACATCTCGGCGTCCGTGTACACCCGCTGCCAGCTGTACAGGTCGCCGGAGGGCACTGAGGTCGCGATCGGGATGCCGCCGGCGATGATCGCGCCGCGCTGCACCTCGTAGCTGTCGTAGAGAGCGCGCTTGTTGGCGGGGTTCGCCGAGAGCGCTTCGGCCTCGACCACCTGGATCCAGCTGGTCGCGCCGAACAGCGCGAGGAACATGATCAGCATGAGGATGCTGAGGCGTCGGAGCTCCTTCGTCACCGGTCCCGCCTCCTCTCCGGCGCGACAGCCGTCGGTCCCTGAGCCTGTCGAACGGTCATCAGCCGATCACCACCCGTGGGCGGCTGCGCACGGCGTCCGAGATCCGCAGCAGCAGCGCGACGATGATCCAGTTCGCCACCAGCGACGAGCCGCCTGCCGCGAGGAACGGGGTCGTGAGGCCGGTGAGCGGGATGAGGCGGGTGACGCCGCCGACCATGATGAACACCTGGAGCGCGATCGTGAACGAGAGGCCGGTGGCCAGCAGCTTGCCGAAGTCGTCCTGCCCTGCCAGTCCGATGCGGATGCCGCGGCTGGTGAACACCATGTACAGGCACAGGATCGCGAACACGCCGATGAGCCCGAGCTCCTCGCCGAGGCTCGGGAAGATGTAGTCGCTCTCCGCGAGCGGGGTCAGATACGGCCGGCCGCGCCCCAGTCCGGTGCCGATGAGCCCGCCCTGGGCGAGCCCGAAGATGCCGTTGACCAGCTGGAAGCTGCTGTCGTCCATGAGGTCGGGGTTGAACGCGTCCAGCCAGTTGGTGAAGCGCGCACCCACGTACGGGAGGATGCGGGATGCCGCGAAGGCCCCCGCCGCGGCGAGGATGACGCCGATCAGCACCCAGCCGGTCTTGCCGGTGGCCACGTACAGCATCGCGACGAACATGCCGAAGATGAGCACGCCGGTGCCCAGGTCGCGCTGCATCACGATGATGACCAGGGAGATCACCCACACGACCAGCAGCGGCGCGAACTCGCGCACGCGCGGCCACGTCATGCCCAGGAACCGGGTGCCGGTCGAGGTGAGGCTCTCGCGCGTGCGGACCAGGTAGCCCGCGAAGAACACCGCGAGGAAGAGCTTGGCCAGTTCGCCGGGCTGGAACGAGAAGATGCCGAAGTCGACCCAGATGTCGGCGTTGCCGCCGGCGCTCAGGCCGGGGATGATCGGCAGGACCAGCAGCACGATGCCCACGAGGCCGGACAGATACGTGTAGCGGAACAGCACGCGGTAGTTGACGAGGAAGTAGACGACGAGGATCGCGCCGACCAGGGCGATCAGCGACCAGGCGAGCTGTCGTGTCGAGTAGGCGGCCCAGCCGTGGTATCGATGGGCGATGTCGAGGCGGTAGATCATCGCGATCCCGAGCCCGGTCAGCAGGGTGGCGATGGGGAGCACGAACGGGTCGGCGGCACGCGCGCGCAGCCGCAGGAGGATGTGCAGCGCGATGGCGAGGGCAGCCGGTCCCCCGCAGTAGATGAGGAACTTCGCGTCGATCACGCCGGTGGCGCCCAGCTGCACGAGGGCCACGGCGCCGGCGTTGAGGATCAGCGCGAACACGAGCAGGGCGAGTTCGCGGTTGCGCTGGGTCTGCGGCACGCGGATCTTCTTCAGGGCCCGCACCACGGCGGTGTCGGCGGCCAGGTCGGGAGCGGTCATCCGGTCACCTCCCGTCCTTCGGGCGCAGGCGCTCGACGATCTCCCTGGCCTCGTCGAGCGAGCCGGCCGAGATCGTCTCCTCCACGGCGAGACGCTGGAAGTAGGTCAGGTCTTCGAGCGGGATCCCGGTGTCCTCGTAGGGACTGGACAGCGGGATGGGGCCGAGGTTCTGCTGGATGCCCTGGAACACCACCACCGTGTCGAGGTCCGCGCCGACGTAGAAGCGGGTCTGCGTCCAGTTGTAGGCGGCGATGAGGCCGCCGACGATGAGGGCGATGACGATGACGAACCCGACGATCCAGGTGATGCGCCGGCGCCGGGCGCGGCGCCGATCCTCTTCGATGAGCTCTTCGAGGAAGTCGGCGTCGGGCTCGTAGTGACTCGGCTCGTTCGCCGCCTGGCGGGCGGGGTGCAGCCAGCTCGGGCGGCCGGAACGGGCGGCCGGCACAGCGATGCCCTCGGGGTTGGAGGCGGAGCCGACGATCGTGGGGGTGCCCGTCAGGAGCGGATGCTGACCGCCCACGTCGACGATGACGACCGTGACGTTGTCGGGCGCGCCGGCATCCAGCGCCTGCTTGAGCAGGTTGTCGGCCGTGCGGGCCGGAGCCAGCCCCAGCCCCATGGTCTTGGCGGTGTGCGCATCGTCGACCACGCCCGACAGCCCGTCCGAGCAGAGCAGCCAGCGATCGCCCGGCTGGGTCGGCATGATGAACGTATCGATCTCGGGGTCGGTGTCCATGTCCCCGAGCACGCGCATGAGCACGGAGCGGCGAGGGTGGTAGCGCGCCTCCTCGGGTGTGATGCGCCCCGAGTCGACCAGGCGCTGCACGAACGTGTGGTCGGCGGTGATCTGGGTGAGCGCGCCGTCGCGATAGAGGTAGATGCGCGAGTCGCCGATGTGCGCGATCACCGCGTAGTCGTCGACCATGATCAGCGCCGAGACCGTCGTTCCCATGCCGGCCAGCTCGGGGCGGCGCGCGACCATGTCGATGAGGTCGGCCGCGGCGTCGGTGATCGCCTCCTGCAGCGTGCGCTCGGCCTCGGTGGTCGAGTCGAAGTGCCGGTCGAGATCCTCCAGGCGTGCGATCGCGATGCTCGACGCCACGTCGCCGCCGGCGTGGCCGCCCATGCCGTCGGCGACGACGAACAGGTTGGATCCGGCGTACCCGGAGTCCTGGTTGTTCGAGCGGACCTTGCCGGTGTGCGAGATCGCAGCGCTCGAGCCTTCGAAGACCATGCCGCCTTACTTCCGCAGCTCGAACGTCGTGGCGCCGACCTTGATCGGCGCGCCCACGAGCACGGGCACCGGGGTCGAGACGCGCTTGCCGTCGTGCCAGGTGCCGTTGGTCGAGTCGAGATCCTGCAGCATCCACTGGTCGCCCCAGAGCATGAGGCGCGCGTGCTGGGTCGAGGTGTAGTCGTCGCGGATCACCAGGCCCGACTCGCTCGAGCGGCCGATCGTCAGCGGCTCGGTGCCCAGCGGCAGCTCCATCCCGGCCTTGGGGCCCGACGTCACCACGATGCGCCCTGCGGTCGCCGTCGTCGCCTGGGTGGTGCTGTTCGAGCGCGGCGAAGGCTTCGCCGCGGGCGTGGGCGGCAGCGGGCCGGTGGCATCCACCCTTCCGGCGGCCGCGGGCTCGGGCATCTTCCGCACCCGGACGCCGAAGAGGTCGGCGCGCAGCGAGTAGACGACCGCGAACACGAAGAACCACAGCAGCAGCAGGAATCCGATGCGCAGCAGCAGAAGGGTCAGCTCGCTCACGAGGGGCGGCCCCTCTCGACGGTGGGAAGCGGCGGCTTCGGCGGGATGGGCGGCGTCGCCTGCGGCACGATCCGGAAGATCACGTCCGTGCGGCCGATGCGGACGACGGTGTCGGGCGCGAGCGGCGCTTCGCGGAACTTGCGGCCCTCGATCGTGGAGCCGTTGGTCGAGCCGAGGTCGCGGACCATGCCGCGCTCGCCGTCCCACAGGATCTCGATATGCTTGCGGCTCGTCCCGGCGTCGGCGACGGTGATGTCGGCGTCGCTGCCCCGGCCGATCACGGTGCGGGACTTGGTGAGGGGATGCCGCACGCCGTCGATCTCGACCACTGCGCGCCAGGAGACCTGGCCGGCGGCGGTGCCGGAGTCGACCTGGATCGTGCCGGTGGGCACCGTGTCGTCCTCGGTGATCGTGATCGACACGGGGCCGGCGAAGCTGTACCCCTGCGACTTCGCGTGCTTCTGGACCAGGGTGTCGAGCTCTTCGCCCAGGGTCGGGCCGAGGGCGCGCATCTTCTCGTCGTCGCTCGGCGAGAGCCGCACGGTCAGCGAGTTCGGGGCCAGGATGCGGTCCCGGCTGACCACTGCCGCCTTGGTGTCGAGTTCGCGGCGCAGCGCGGATGCGATCTCGACCGGCTGGATGCCGCTGCGGAAGGTCTTTGCGAACGCGCTGTTGACCGCGCGTTCGAGACCCTTCTCGAAGCTGTCAAGTAGTCCCACGGGGTTCCTCGTGCCGGGTTGGATGGTAGAGACATGCTAGTTGGCCTCGCTGAATCGTGCCGGGGTGCACGCCGGTCCGGGCCGGACCGGAGGGGACTGGATGCCGCCGCGCGCCGTGATATCCTCAGGAGGTTGATCCGCGGGCGACCGCGGTTCGCGCGAGTGGCGGAATAGGCAGACGCGCTGGCTTCAGGTGCCAGTGCCCGAAAGGGCGTGGGGGTTCAACTCCCCCCTCGCGCACACGACGCAGATGGCCCCGACCCGGGATACCCGGGCGGGGCCCTATCTGTTCCCGACGCGACGCTGGCTGCCGGTCTCAGCCGCTCACCGCCTGCCACAGCTCGGTGGCGGGAGCGAGGTACCGTTCGCGGGGACCGGCGACGTTCGGGGTGAACCAGGCCTGGAACTCGGTGTGCAGGATGTCCTGCACGTCCTCCGCCGACGTCGCTTGCGCCAGTCGCGGCGTGATCGTGCCTGCTTCCGGCTGGTACTCGTCGGCGGGGGCGCCGGCCTCGATCAGGCCGAGCGGGTCGTGCCGACGGAGGAGCACTGTCACGTCGGCGGCAGAGAAGTGGGTCATGCCCACACCATACGGCGGGATGCGGGCCGGTGAGCGTCCCGTCGGCACGCCGAGTTCACACCCCGTCGAGGGCGGGGGTCAGCACGTAGACGATCTCGTCGATCTCGCGGCCCAGTGCGGGCGCGTGCATCGGGGCCCGGGAGAGCTCGGTGAACCCGTTCCGCTCGAACACCGCGATGGCGCCGGCGTTGTGCGCGGCGACCCGTCCGAACAGGGGCCGCTCGGGCTCGCGGGCCACCAGCAGTCGCAGCGCCTCGGTCGCCACGCCGCGGCCCCAGGCGTGGCGGGCGAGCCAGAAGCTCACTTCGCGGTCGGCGCCCACCGCGAACGACGCCGCGGTGCCGGCGAAGCCGCCGTCCTCGGTGACCACGAGCAGGTCGACCTCGTCCGACGCGCGGCGTCGCGACATCCACTCGTCGAAAGCGTCGCGGTCGTCGGGGTCCTCGGCGCCGAAGGCGACCATCTCGGCGGCGTCGCGGTCGCGCATCATCCCGAAGATCGCGTCGAGGTCGTCGTCCTCGACGGCGCGCAGGTCGACGTGCCGCATGGACACACGATACCGAGGCGCGGTGTCAGGCGATGCCCTGCTGGCGGCGGACGATCGCCTCGGCGGCCGCACCGTCGCGCCGCGCGATCGCCTCGCGCAGCTGCCGAAGCAGGGCGGTCCGCTGTTCGGGGTCGCGCATGTACGGCGTCCACGACTCGACGCTGCGCTGGAAGAACAGCCCCGCCTCGCGCATGACCCGCAGATACACACGATTGCCCGAGGTCTTGCTCACCAGCTCGAACAGACCGGCGCTGGCCTGGGTGAGCGCCCGGTGGTCGTCGGCGATGGATGCCTCGATCATCCGATCCACCCAGTCCAGCTGCGTGGCCAGCTCGTCGTCGGTGCACCGGGTCAGCGACATCCGCAGGCCGAACCCGACCGCATAGACGAGGTACTCGTGGGCCTCGTGGATGAGAGCCTCGTCGTGCTGCGAGACGCGGGTGTAGCGGTTGGCGGAGACCTCCACGAGGCCGATGCGCTGCAGTCGCTGCAGGGCCTCGCGCACCGGTGTCCGCGAGACGCCCAGCGCCTCGGCCAGCTCGACGTCGCGCAGCCGCTGGCCGGGGGCCAGGCGACCGTCGCGGATGGCTGCGCCGAGCACGGCGTACACCTCGTCACCGAGGACTGCACCGCCGGGCTCCAGCGGCGAGAGGGGGAGCTCGGTACTCATCAGACGGTGCGATTGTATGCCTCCCACCTGGAAGCCCGTTTCGCCCTGTGCAAAGCCACAGAGGAATCTGCCGCCAGACTGATATATCGGCTAAAGTGGCAACGCCGCGCCACGCGCGGCCTATCCGGGGGGATCCGTCGACGCCCGGGCTGTGCGGCCGCAAGCCCCGCCCGGGCGTCGAATGGGCTTCAGGCGCCCCGTTGCGCGGCGTCCGATTCTCACATTTGTGTCACCATGTGCGGTCGATCCGCGTTCGTGTCGCCGTGTACGGCTAGCGTGGGACCATTCATCCCCTGCGGCCGTTCGCGGTCGCATACAACGAACGGCATGGAATGAGCACTACCGGCACCGTCAAGTGGTTCAACGCAGAGAAGGGCTTCGGCTTCATCGCACCAGACGACGGCGGCGCGGACGTCTTCGCGCACTACACCGCAATCGAGGCGAGCGGATACCGCTCGCTGGAAGAGAACCAGCGCGTCGAGTTCGAGACCGCTGAAGGCCCGAAGGGCCTGCAGGCGGCGAACATCCGACCGCTGTGAGCTAACCCCCGCGGACCAGCTCGATGCCGGCGCCGGCGAACTGTCGCAGCGTCGCATCGGGCAGGAACGCCTTGGTCAGCCCCACGCCGATGCGCGTGAGGTCGGCCTCGTCGCGGTAGACCAGATGCATGGTCTCGTACCGCGGATTGAACTTGCCCTTGAAGCGGTGCAAGGACTGGAAGCCGTAGACCGGCTCCAGCGCGGCGGCGAGCTTCTCGCTGAGCGCCGCGATCATGCCCGCGTCGGGCGGGTAGTCGTGCGTCAGCGGTGCGCCCGACAGCGACAGCAGCTGGGCACCCTCGTCGCGGAAGTGCGCCGCCGAGCTGCCGATCAGGAACTCCATCACCGGGCCGAACCCGCCCTCGCGGCGGCGCATGAGGTCGAGCGTCCAGCCGCGGACGACCCCGTCGCCGCCGTAGATCGGCAGCCAGGACAGGAACCCGTCGACATCGCCGTCCGGCGAGATCGCGAGCGCCAGCCGGACCTCCGGATCCTCGGCCTCGGCGAGTGTGCCGAGGGTGAAGCCCATCTCAGGCAGGCCCTTGTCGCCCACCCACATCTCCGAGATCGCCCGCAGCTGCGCCTGCACACCCCATGACTCGTCGTGCAGGTGCGTCATCCGGAAGGTCATCTCCTCGCGGCCGGCCCGGTTCAGCGACGTGCGCACCGTGGCCCACCGCTTCCCGGTGAACTCGAGTCCGGGCAGGTCGACGATGGTGTCGTCGGCGACGACCAGGCTGTGCCACCCCTCGGGAGCGGCATCCCTGGTGGCATCGCTGCAGCTGAAGAAGCAGGGGGTCAGCCCGGCGCGCTGGGCCATGTCGATGAACTCGCGCACCGACTGCGCGCGTCCCTCCTCCGGGCCGAGGGGGTCGGCGAGGGCGAGGGCGACGCCCGCGCGGCGCTGGTACGCCACGATCCCGGTCGATGTGCGAGCGTAGGTGTTCCCCTCCCACGTGGTCATCCACGACAGCGTCCCGCCGCCGTGGGCGCGCAGCATGTCCTTCACCTCGTCGAGGGACGGGGTCTCGCCCCGGCCGACCGTGCCCTTGCGCTTCCATCGGAATGCGTGGCGCACCCAGATGAGGTAGACGAGCATGAACAGCCACAGTGTCGAGGTCGCCAGCAGCAGCGACGGGTCGCCAGAGATGTCGACCTCGGCCTCCTGCCAGCGGACGACGGTGAGAACGAGCAGCAGCAGGGCGCCCGTGGCGATGTTGAAGATCGCGAGGATGATGCTGACCACCCACGCCCACCGGCGGGCGCGCCGCAGGCCCTCGGCGACGACGAGGATGACCACGACGTCGATCGCGATGTCGATCCACGACCCCGAGCCGGGCTCGGTCTCGCCGAACAGCCCGTCGGTCGGCACGAGCAGCACGATGACCTCGAGGGCGCCGAGCAGGATCAGGCCGAGGAACGCCACGAACCGCTGCTCGCGCACGGTCGCGCGCTGGACGTGGAGCGTGCGGTCCACCGCCAGCACCAGGAAGACCGCCAGGGCGTGCTCCAGTTCGGCGATCTCGCCCCAGAAGATGAGCGCGACGATGACGAAACCCAGCAGCACGAGCCACGCGCGCGCGCGCCACGGCGCCCGGAAGAGCCCGACCGACGCCGCGATGCAGGCGAAGGCCCCACCGCTGAAGCCGACATCGAGCAGCGTCGCCCCGTGCACCGCCCACGGCCAGCCCGTGAAGCTGAAGGCCCAGAAGATCAGCGCGGCGCCGAGGACGGCGAACAGCTGCCCGACCCAGAAGTAGGCGAACATGACCCGCCAGCCGCGCTTGTACTCCAGGAACACCATGCCCAGCATCGCGACCGCGACGATGGGGTAGACCCACGGATGGCCCTGGAAGAACGTGCCGGTGATCGGCGTCCACCATCGCCCTGCCTCGAGCGCCGGAAGACCGTAGGCGAAGGTCTCCCACGCCGGGCTGTCGGCGAACGGCGTCCACAGCGCTCCGCTGACCACGCCGACGATGAGGATCACGACGATGAACGCGATCGTCCCCGGCAGAC
Source organism: Microbacterium sp. (assembly GCF_044508325.1). GTDB lineage: Bacteria > Actinomycetota > Actinomycetes > Actinomycetales > Microbacteriaceae > Microbacterium. The sequence continues at coordinate 67,280 of NZ_JBIQHX010000004.1, forward strand.
GACGCACGACGGCGAGCACGGGGTTCCTCTTCTCTGCGGTCGCTTCGGCAGGGGGTGCGGTCATGGCTTGCCTCCGCTGGTCAGTCTGTCGTAATCGGCCAGGGCCTGGGAGTCCTCGGCATGCCGCATGGCGCGCCGAGCCGCATCCAGCGCCTCGACGGGATCGGCTGCCTGCCGGGCGGCGGCCAGCTCGCGCTGGGCGGCGGCCAGGCGCACGCGGGCGTCGGCGGCGGGGTGGGTGTGGGCGGCGGATGCCTCGGCCCGGGCGACTGCCCCGCGCGCCGCGGCGAGGGTTCCGGGCAGGGCGCTGCGCGCACCGCGCAGCCGCTGCTGGGCGGTGCGCGCGTCACCGAGCGCCATGTCGAGCCGGTCGCGCAGCCGCGCGATCCGGTCGACCGTCTCGGTGGGCCGGCGCGGCGCCGCCGGAAGCAGCGCGTCGAGCGACTGCTCGGCCTCGGCCACGGCGACGCCGAGCCGGTCGCTGTCGACCGGCTCGAGCGACTCGCGGGTGACCGTCGCCTGACGGATCGCGGATCGTGCGGCGGCGATCTCGTCGGGCACCGCCTGCGCGGCCTGCGTCACCAGCCGGTGCGACTCCTCGAGGGTGCGGGCCGCCTCCTGAGCGGCCCGCAGCGCCCGCTCCGCCTCGGCGAGGGTCGACAGGGCCGAGGCCGTGGGGTCGTCCGCCTGTTTCGCGGCGGTGCCCAGCAGCTGCTCGGCGCGCTCGGCCTCGGCGAGCGCCGTCGCCGCGGCGTGCGAGGCATCCGTCCACTCCGTCTCGTCGAACCGGGCCGACAGATCGGCGACGAGGGCCGACGGGTCGCCCATCGCATCGCGCAGCGCGTCGAGTCGGCGCCACGCCGCGGCGACCTGATCTCTGGCCGACACGTTGGCGCGCATCCAGGCGGTGTGCTCGGCGCGTGCGGCCGCCACCTGCGCGAGAGCCTTGTCCGCGGCGGCGGAGATGCGGTCGGAGGTGTGCGAGATCTCGCGCGGGAGCAGATCGGCCGAGAGCAGGGTGCGGTACTCCTCGAAGAGGGCGTCGCGGGTGTGCTGGGTCGACATGCGGGCCCGGCGCAGCGACGGCGGGGCGTCGCCCCCGTACAGGGCGCCGGACAGACCCACCTCGAGCTCGAGATCGTCGACGGCGTCGTCGAGGGCCACCAGCTTGGCCCCGGCTACCTGGCGTCGCGCATCGGCGGCGGAGCGCGCCTTCGGTCCGCGCGCGGCGCGCCGCAGCCCCCAGATCAGCGCCGCGACGGCGATGGCGGTGACACCGAACACGACCGCGGCCGGGATCGCCCAGCCGAGGATCGCGGCGACCGCCTCAGGCATCCAGCCCCTCCCGCAGGAGCAGGGCGCGCAGCTGGTCGACGTCGTCGACGGATGCCTGCGCCCCCTCGGCCTCGTGCGGCCAGCTGAACCCCCATCGCACGAAGATGACGGGCACGCCGTGCACGGCGCCGCCGTCGATGTCGTGGTGGCGATCGCCGACGAGCACGGCGCGGTCGACCGGGGCCCCGGCCGCCTCGAGCCGGCGCAGCGCCTCCCCCACGACCTCGGCCTTCGAGCTGCGGGTGCTCTCGTCGGCCGCGGCCCCCACCACCGCGCTGAAGTACGGCGTCAGGTCGAAGTGGTCCAGGAGCGCCTCGACCTGCACCTCGGGCTTCGAGCTCGCGATCGACTGCGGCACCCCGGCGGCGTGCAGCTCGTGCAGCAGCTCGGCCATGCCCGGCATCAGCCGCACGTCGGTGGTGTACCCGTCCTTCAGGGCGAGCTCGCGGTAGTAGATCAGCGCCTCGGCCGCCTCGGCGGGGCTCATGCCCAGCTGCACCTGGAACGACTCGAACATCGGCGGCCCGATCCAGTGCGCCAGCTCGGCGCGGGTGATCTCGGGGCGCCCGAAGCGCTGCAGCGTGATGCCGAGCCGGCGCAGGATGCCGTCCGAGGCATCCACGAGCGTGCCGTCCAGGTCCCACAGGACGCATGAGAACGGTGAGCGCAGCGCCATGTCACCACCTTATGGGGCAGTGCGGCCGCTGTTCAGAAAAGGCGCGGGGCGCCGGATTCCACGCCCTTCATCTGGTCGTAGTCGAGCGTGACGCAGCGGATGCCGCGGTCGGTCGCCAGCACGCGCGCCTGGGGCTTGATCTCCTGAGCGGCGAACACGCCGGTCACCGGGGCGAGGTGCGGATCGCGGCCGAGCAGCTCGAGGTAGCGGGTCAGCTGCTCGACGCCGTCGATGTCGCCGCGGCGCTTTACCTCGACCGCGACGGTGCCGCCGGCCGGGTCGCGCAGCAGCAGGTCGACCGGCCCGATCGCGGTCGGGAACTCACGGCGCACGAGGGTGAGTCCCTCGCCGACGAGGTCGACCTGCTCGGCGAGCAGGCGCTGCAGGTCGGACTCGACACCGTCCTTCTGCAGCCCCGGGTCCACGCCCAGCTCGTGCGAGGTGTCGTGCACGATCTCGTGGATGCGCACCAGCAGCGCATCGCCCGTCTTGGTGTGGGTGACCCGCCACACCTCGACGACTCCCGATTCGGATGCCTCGGCATCCGGCTCCTCGACCGTCAGCACGCACGGCGGGCTCATCCAGTTGAGCGGCTTGTAGCTGCCCCCGTCGGAGTGGACGAGGAGGCTGCCGTCACCCTTGTGGACCAGCAGGCGGGTGGCCAGCGGCAGGTGCGCGTTGAGCCGGCCGGAGTAGTCCACCGAGCAGCGGGCGATCACGAGGCGCACCCGACGAGCCTACCCGGGGCGTCGGGGGTGGGAGGATCGAGGGATGGCGGAGCGCGGGGCGGGCGGGGCGGCGCGGCGACGCGCCAGCCTCACCATCACCGCGCTCACGGTCGGCACCGCGCTGAACCCGCTGAACTCGTCGATGATCGCCGTTGCGCTGCTGTCGCTGCAGAGCGACTTCGGTCTCGATCTGGCCACGGTGACCTGGGTCATCACCGTCTTCTACATCGCCGCGATCATCGGCCAGCCGCTGATGGGGCGCATCATCGACGCCCTGGGGGCGCGCCGCATCTTCCTGGTCGGCATGGTCGTGGTGGCGATCGCCGCGGTGCTCGCGCCGCTCGGCGGCTCGTTCGTGCTGGTGTGCGTCTCGCGGGTGCTGCTCGCGATCGGCACATCGGTCGCGTTCCCTGCCGCCGTCGCGCTGGTCGGCCAGCTCTCGGCGGCCGGAGGCATCCCGGTCCCGCGGCTGCTGGCCCGCATCCAGGTGACCAACACCGCGGGCGCCGCGGTGGGGCCCGTGCTGGGCGGGGTGCTCGTGCTGCTGGCGGGATGGCAGGCGGTGTTCCTCGTGAACGTCCCGCTCGCGGTGGTGGCGTTCGCGGGAGTCGCCGTGCTCGCTCCGCGCGATTCCCCGCGCGAAGGGGTGTCGCCGGGGCGGCTGTTCGTCAACCTCGATCCGGCGGGCGTGCTGGCATTCGCCGTGGGGATGTCGGCGCTCGTGGTGTTCGCCCTCGACACCTCCGCGGGCCTGGACTGGTGGCTCCTGGCGGTGGGCATCGTCGTGCTCGCCCTGTTCGTCTGGCGGGAGTGGCGCGCGAAGCTGCCGTTCATCGATGTCCGGATGCTGGCGCGCAGCGCGACCCTGCGCACGGTGTATCTGGCCTTCACGCTGTTCAGCGCCCTGTTCTACCTCGCGTTCTTCGGGCTGCCGCAGCTGCTCGAGGACCGCGGCGGGTACTCCACGGCCATCGTGGGCGTGCTGATGCTGCCGCTGGCGGCGTTCACGGTCGTGCTCGCGCCGCTGGTCGCCCGGATCGTCGAGCGGCGCGGCGCACGGGCGGTGTTCATCGGCGGCGCGGTGATCCTCGTGCCCGCCGCGGCGAGCCTGGGGCTGGGGGTGGTGACCACCGACGCGATCTGGATGCTGGCAGCCGCCGCCGCCATGGGGATCCCGTACTGCGTGATCGGGCTGGCGGCCACGCAGACCATGCAGCAGGCGGCCCCGGCCGGGCAGATCGGCGCGGCGTCGGGCCTGCTGCAGTCGACCCGCTACCTGGGGGCGATCATCGCGACGGTGGTGCTGGGGCAGGCCATCGGCACCGGCATCACGCCCGAGGGGTGGGCGGTGGTGGCCGTGGCGGCGACGGTGCTCGGGCTCGCCCATCTCGCTATCGTGGTGATCGGAACGCGGCGGATGCCGCGGACGGCGGAGTGATGGACGCACTGGGATGGTTCGTCGCCGCCATCGTGGCGGCGACCGTCGTGCTGCCCTTCGTGTGCATCGTCGGGTTCGTGTCCGCGCGGCGCAGGGCGCGGCGCGGCGCGGCGCCTTCGGGAGCCGCCGTGCTGGGCGGCGCGTTCGACGAGTTCTTCCACCCGTCCGCCGCCGACGCCCGCCTGATCATCGAGGAGCAGCGGCGCGCGCGGGTCGCCGTCCCGGCACCCGGCGATCCCCCCGGCGAGGTCTTCGACGGCCGAGTGGTGATCGAGGTCCCCGAGCCCTGACCTTCCCGCCGGGCGACACCGGGCGCACTGTGACGAAATGTGTACCCGGATGACGCTGTGTGCAGCCGTGTGTCGGCGTGTGTCCGCGGCGGTGCGTCCGGCTGCTGCTGCTGGCTACCTTCGCGGCATGACCAGCACAAACGACACCATCGCCACCCCCGACACCGCCCTCGACCCCCAGCTCGACGCCGAGCTCGACGCCGCCGCGGAGCGCGCCCAGCGCCTCGCGGCCGCGGGAGCCGCGTGGAGCGAGCGCATCGACGCCGACCGGTCGGTCGCGCAGCTCACCTACCGGGTTCGCGGGGTGGGTCAAGGGGCGGTGGCGACCCGCGTCACTGCGGGCAGCCACGAGTTCGTCGTCGACGAGCCGGCAGCCCTCGCCGGTGACGACGTCGCCGCGAGCCCGGTCGAGTACGCGCTCGGCGCCCTGATCTCATGTCAGGTCGTGGTGTACCGGCTCTACGCGGAGGCCCTCGGCATCCCCTTCGACGAGATCAGCATCACCGCCGAGGGCGACCTCGACGCGGCGCGGCTGTTCGGCAAGGACGACACGGTGCGCGCCGGATTCAGCGACGTCCGTCTCGCGGTCGAGGTGACCGGGGGCGAGGCGCAGGAGCGCTATGAAGAGCTGCTCGAGGTCGTCGAGCGGCACTGCCCGGTGCTCGACCTGTTCGCCAACCCGACTCCGGTGACCGCGACGCTCACGACGAGGCAGCCCGCCTAGTCCTCGAGGTCGGCGCGGACATGGCCCGCCCCGACCTTCGAGCCGGCGATCGGCCTTGCCGCGCCGGAGGCGAACCCGGACAGCGCGGTGAGTCCGACGATGATCCACAGGGTGCTCAGGATGCCGACCTGGTGGCTGATCCAGCCCAGCACCGGGGGACCGAGCAGGAACGCGAGATAGCCGATCGTCGCCGCAGCCGACACCGAGGCGGCCGCCTTCGTCGGGTCGTCGGCGGCCGCCGACATCCCCACCGGGAATCCGAGCGAGGCGCCCGCGCCCCACAGCGCCACCCCGACGAACGCGAGCGGCATGTTCGGGGCCAGGATGAACAGCACCAGGCCGGCCCCGGCGGTCACGGCGAGCACCCGCAGCGTCCACACCCGTCCCATGCGGTCGACCAGCGGCCCGCCGAGGATGCGGAACACCGTCATCGCCACCGAGAAGACGGTGAGCGCGATCGCGCCCATCGCCTCGGTCTGGGCGTGCCCGTCGACCACGGCGATCGCGAGCCAGTCGTTCGCGCTTCCCTCCGCGAACGCCATGCCCAGCATGATCGCGCCGAGCGCGTAGGTGCGCGGATCGCGCCACACGGCCACCACCTCGGCGAAGCGCTGGCGGCGCGTCGGGGCCGGCGCCTGGTCGTCGTAGGCGATCTCACGGTCCGGCACGAAGACGAGCGAGACGAAGCCGACCGCCACCACCACCAGGCCCGCCGCCGACAGGTGCCAGCCGAGCCCGACCCCCCACGCGGTCATCGCGACGCCCACGCCGGCCCCGGCGACCGTGCCGATGCTGAAGAACGCGTGGAACAGCGGCATGAGCGTCTTGCCGAACGAGCGCTCGACCGCCGCCGCCTCCACGTTCATCAGCACATCGGTCGAACTCATGCCGAGGCCGAACAGCACGAGGCCGGCCGCCGTCAGCGCGAACGATTCCGCGAGCTGGGTGCCGAGTCCGATGACCACCAGCGCCGCTCCGATGACCGAGAACGTCAAGATCATGCCGCGGCGTGCGCCCCAGCGCGCGACGATGACGTTGGCCAGCGACAGGCCGACGATGGCGGCCGCCCCCGCCACGAACAGCAGCACGCCGATCCCGAAGTCGTCCACGTCCAGGGCGGTCTTCACCGCCGGCAGCCGCGAGGCCCACGAGACCAGTGCGATCCCGTTCGCCAGGAAGATCGCGAAGATCGCGGTGCGCCAGCGGACGAGCTGCGCGCGGGTGAGCACGGGATCCATGGCGGCGAGTCTATCGAATCGATTCGATCGCTGTCACCGTGCGGGCTACCATCAGGGAGGAGGAGGTGCCGATGACCCGCAGGCCGACGCTCGCCGACGTCGCCGCGGCGGCGGGCGTGTCGCCGTCGACGGCATCCGTGGTCTTCAGCAGGAAGGCGCCGGTGGCGGATGCCACGCGCGCCCGCGTGCTCGTGGCGGCGGCCGAGCTCGGCTACACCGGGCCGGACCCGTTCGCAGCCTCGCTGCGCACGGGCCGCAGCGGCATCGTCGGGGTCGTGCTCGAGGAGCATCTCGGCGTCGCCTTCCTCGATCCGGTCATGACGCTCACGATGGACGGGCTCGCCGACGCGGTCGCGCCGCTGGGCGCAGGGCTGCTGCTCCTGCCGCGCGGCAGCGGACTGGCCACGGCGCCCATCGACGCCGCCGTGCTCATCGGGGTGGGCGAGGCGACGCGCGGCTCGGTCGAGACGCTGCGGGCGCGCGGCATCCCTCTCGTCGCCATCGAGGGCGACGCGGGAGAGGGCGTCCCCCGCATCGAGCTCGACAACCGCGATGCCCAGCGCCGCGCCGCCGAGCACCTCCGCGATCTCGGCCATGCGCACGTGGCGATCGTGACCCTTCCGCCGCACCTCGATCTCACCCGAGACCGACTCGCAGGCGCCCGTGAGGTCTACCCCGACGCCCCCGTCCACGCGGCCGGCGGCAGCCTCATCGACGAGGGCCTGGCCGCCGGCCGCGCGATCCTGGCCGATCCGCGCGATCGCCCGACCGCGGTCATCGCGCAGAGCGACCTGCTGGCGGCGGGCGTCATCCGCGCGGCCGAGGAGCGCGGTCTGCGGGTGCCCGCCGACCTCAGCGTCACCGGGTTCGACGGCATCACCGTCGACGGCCTCGCACCCTACGAGCTCACCACCCTCGTGCAGCCCGCTGCCGAGAAGGGCAGGGCGGCGGGGGCGGCAGTGGCGGCGCTGCTGGAGGGGAGGGATGCCGCGGGCATCCGCTTCACCTGCGCCTTCCGGGCCGGTGGCACGACCGCGCCGCCGGCGGCGCGCCGGTAGACTTCACCCGTACCCGCCGCCCGCCGCCACGCCAGGCCGTCGAGCCCCTGAGGAGCCGCCGATGCTGATCCTCCTCGCGGCGTTCGCGGGGGTTCCGCTCGTTCTTCCGTGGCTCGTCCACCGCATCGGCACGCGGGCTTTCCACGTCGCGGCGGCGCTGTCGGCCATCGCCTTCGTCCACACGCTCGTGCTCACGCCCGCCGTGCTCAGCGGCGCGACGCCGTTCGAGACGTTCGCGTGGATCCCGGAGCTGGGCATCGAGCTGTCCATGCGCATGGACACCCTCTCGTGGCTGCTGACCCTCATCGTCACCGGTGTCGGCGCGCTGGTGATGCTGTACTGCCGGTGGTACTTCCACCGCAAGGACGAGGGCCTGGGCCAGTTCTCGGCCGTGCTGCTCGCCTTCGCCGGGGCGATGTACGGGCTCGTGCTCACCGATGACCTCGTCGTGCTGGTGATGTTCTGGGAGGTCACGAGCATCCTCTCGTACCTGCTCATCGGCTATTACCATCGCCGCGGGGCGAGCCGGCGTGCCGCGCTGCAGGCGCTGCTGGTGACCACGATCGGCGGGCTGGTCATGCTCATCGGGGTCGTGCTCCTGGTCGTCGAAGCCGGCACCTCGAGCCTGTCCGGCATCCTCGCCCTGGCTCCGCAGGGGCCCGCCGTCGACACGGCGCTCGTCCTGATCCTCGTCGGGGCGCTGAGCAAATCGGCGATCTTCCCGTTCCACTTCTGGCTGCCCGGCGCGATGGCCGCGCCCACCCCGGTCAGCGCATACCTGCACGCGGCGGCGATGGTGAAGGCGGGCATCTACCTCATCGCGCGCTTCGCCCCGGTGTACGCGATCGCCGCGCCGTGGCGTCCGATCGTCATCTCGCTCGGGGTGTTCACGATGCTCCTGGGCGGCCTCCAGGCGATGCGCGAGTCCGACCTCAAGCGCCTCCTCGCGTTCGGGACGGTGAGCCAGCTCGGCTTCCTGACCGTGGTGCTCGGCTTCGGCACCCGTGACGCCGCCCTCGCCGGGCTCGCGCTGCTGCTCGGTCACGCGCTGTTCAAGTCGAGCCTGTTCCTCGTGGTGGGCGTCATCGACCGGCAGCTGTCCACCCGTGATCTCGGCGAGCTGTCGGGCCTGGGCCGTCAGGCACCCGCGCTCGCGACGTTCTCGATCATCGCCGTGGCCTGCATGGCCGGCATCATCCCGACGATCGGGTTCGTCGCCAAGGAGGGTGCGCTGGCGGCGCTGCTGCACGAGGCGGTGGGCGGCTCGCCGTGGGGCATCGTCGCGCTCATCGGCGTCCTCCTCGGGTCCGTGCTGACCGTGGCATACGGCCTGAGGTTCGTCTGGGGCGCGTTCTGGACGAAGAAGGATGCCTCGGGCGCACCGAAGCCGGTCACGGAGTGGCCCCGCCCCCCGCTCGGCTTCGTCTCGGCGCCGATCGTGCTGTCGGCGCTCACCGTGGCCGCCGGCTTCGCGGCCCCGGCGCTGGACGCCGCGTTCGCGCGGTACGCCGACACGGCGCCGGAGGCGACGCCCGGGGTTCCCGCACCGGCGCATCCGGCGCATCTGGCGCTGTGGCACGGGCTCGAGCCGGCGCTGTGGCTGTCGCTGGGCACCATCGCGCTCGGCTTCGCCGTGTTCGTCGGGGCGCTCGCGATCTCGTGGGCGAGGTGGCGCCGCGTGCTGCCGTTCACCGCGCCCGAGGCGTACAACCTCACGCTGCGCACCGTCGCGCGCATCGCGGTGACCGTCACCAGTCTCACCCAGCGCGGCTCGCTGCCGGTGTACGTCGGCACGATCTTCCTGGTCTTCGTGGCCGCCGAGGGCAGCGTCCTGCTCGCCGACCCGGACTGGCGCGCCCAGCTGGACGCGTGGCAGTCGCCGACGCAGCTGTTCGCCGCACCGCTCATGATCGTCGCGGGCCTCATCGCGGTGCGGGCGCGCAAGCGCTACACCGGCGTCGTGCTCGTCTCGGTGACGGGCCTCGGCATGGTGATGCTGTTCGCCACCAGCGGCGCCCCCGACCTCGCCCTCACCCAGATCCTCATCGAGACGGTCACGATGGTGGCGTTCGCGCTCGTGCTGCGCCGGCTCCCGTCGCGCCTGGGCGAGCACAACGCATCGGTCGCGCCGGTCGCGCGTGCGGTGCTGGGGGCCGCCGTCGGACTCACCATGGCGATCGTGGTGATCATCGCCAGCGGCGCACGGGTGACCAGACCCATCTCCGAGGGCTTCCCGTCCCTCGCGTACGAACTCGGCCACGGCCGCAACGTCGTCAACGTGGCGCTGGTCGACCTGCGCGGCTGGGACACGATGGGCGAGCTGTCGGTGCTCATCCTGGCGGCCACGGGCGTGGCATCCCTCGTGTTCGTCACCCACCGCGCCGACCTGCTCTCGTCGACGTCGGCGCTGCCGGACCTGCGCACCCGGCGTCCGCTGGTGGAGACCGCGGAGGGTCTGCGCCCGCAGACCGGAAGCACCGGCCGCCGTGCGTGGCTCGTGGGCGGCCAGCGGGTGCTTCCAGAGAACCGCTCGATCATGCTCGAGGTGATCGTGCGGGTGCTGTTCCACACGATCATCGTCGTGTCGCTGTACGTGCTGTTCGCCGGGCACAACCTGCCCGGCGGCGGGTTCGCGGGCGGACTCATCGCGGGGATGGCGCTGGTGATGCGCTACATCGCGGGCGGGCGATACGAGCTGGGCGCGGCGGCACCGACCGATGCCGGCTGGTTCCTGGGGACGGGGATGGCGGTGTCCATCCTGTGCGCGATCGTGCCGCTCGCCTTCGGCCAGGCGCCGCTGACGAGTTCGTTCTTCGAGATCGAGCTTCCGCTGCTGGGCCACCTCGAGTTCGTGACCTCGACGATCTTCGACATCGGCGTGTACCTCGTGGTGATCGGCCTCGTGCTCGATGTGCTGCGCAGCCTCGGCGCCGAGGTCGATCGTCAGATCCAGGCCCTCCGTCCCGCGCACGGGCGCGCCGGGGGGGTGCGCGCGTGACCGTCTCCGGAGTGCTCGTGGTCATCATGGCCGTGCTGTTCGCGTGCGGCGTGTATGCGATGCTCGAGCGCAGCCTCACCCGCGTGCTCATCGGCTTCCTCCTGCTGGGCAACGCCGCGAACCTGCTGCTGCTCATCGTCATGGGCCAGCCGGGAGCGGCGCCGTTCTTCGGCGACGCCCAGCCCGACGAGATGACCGACCCGCTCCCCCAGGCGCTGACCCTCACCGCCATCGTGATCACGTTCGGCGTCTCCGCGTTCCTGCTGGCCCTCATCTACCGCTCGTGGCAGCTGGGTCAGGCCGACACCGTCACCGACGACGTCGAGGACATCGCGGTCCGCGAGCGCGGCGCCGACGAGGAGGACGAGCTCGACGAAGAGGTGGAGGTCGAGGACGAGGACGACGACGCCACCACCGACTTCGTGGGCCTGGAGACCTCGCCCATCACGATCGTGAGCAGCCGCGAGGTGCCCGGCATCGACGACGAGGCGCCCATCGACCGGCCCGACCCCCGCCGAGGGGGTGACCGCTGATGGACGCCCTCGTCCCGCTGCTGGTGACCCTCCCCCTCCTGGGAGCGGGAGTGAACCTCATCGCCAACCGCCGCCCGCGCGTGCAGGTGACGGTGTCGATCGTCACGCTGACGCTCGTGCTCGCGATCGCCGCGGTGCTGCTGGGCGTCGTCGACGCGGCCGACACCCCGCTGGCGGTCTCGGTCGGCGGCTGGCCGATCCCCTTCGGCATCGTTCTGTACGTCGATCGGCTGGCGGCCCTTCTGGTCGTCGTCTCGAGCGTCGTGCTGCTGGCCGTGCTGCTCTTCTCGGTCGGGCAGGGCGCGGCCGACGGCGACGAGGACACGCCGGTGTCGATCTTCCACCCGTCGTACCTGATCCTGGCGGCGGGGATCTTCACCGCGTTCATCGCCGGCGACCTGTTCAACCTCTACGTCGGGTTCGAGATCCTGCTCGTGGCGTCGTTCGTGCTCATCACGCTCGGATCGACCGAGTCGCGCATCCGCACCGGGGTCGTCTACATCGTCGTCTCGCTCGTGTCGTCGATCCTGTTCCTCGCGGCGATCGCGATGATCTACGCCGCCCTGGGCACGGTGAACATCGCGCAGATCGCCGAGCGCATGACCGAGCTGCCCCAGGACACGCAGCTGGTGCTGCACCTGCTGCTGCTGCTCGCCTTCAGCATCAAGGCGGCCGTCTTCCCGCTGTCGTTCTGGCTGCCCGACTCGTACCCGACCGCGCCCGCCCCGGTCACGGCGGTGTTCGCGGGCCTGCTGACCAAGGTCGGCGTGTACGCCATGATCCGCACCGAGACCCAGATCTTCCGCGACAACGACGTGAACCTGCTGCTGCTGATCGTGGCGCTGGCCACCCTCATCGTGGGCGTGCTCGGCGCCATCGCCCAGGCCGAGCTCAAGCGCATCCTGTCGTTCACGCTCGTCAGCCACGTGGGCTACATGGTGTTCGGGCTCGCGATCGCCACGCCGGTCGCGATCGGCGCGACGATCTACTACATGGTCCACCACATCGTGGTGCAGACGACCCTGTTCCTCGCGGTCGGTCTCGTGGAGCGCCGGGCGGGCTCCACATCGATCCTGCGGGTCAAGGGCCTCATGAAGGCCGCGCCGGTGATCGCCGTGCTCTACTTCATCCCGGCGATCAACCTCGGCGGCCTGCCGCCTTTCTCGGGCTTCATCGGCAAGTACGCGCTCTTCGACGCCGCCGCGCAGGTGGGCACGCCGATCATGATGGTGCTCATGGTCGGCGGCATCGTCACGTCGCTGCTCACGCTGTACGCGCTCATGCGCGCCTGGAACCTGGCCTTCTGGCGCGAGGACGACGACGACCTCGCCGAGACCGAGGTCGAGGCGCGGGTCGGCTACCTCGGCGGGGCGCCGGCGGCCGGCATCCAGACCGAGCGCCGCGTGATCCCCCGCATCATGACCTCGGCCACGGCGGGGATGGTCGCCGTCACCGTCGCGCTGACGATCTTCGCCGGCCCGCTCTACGACGTGTGCGCCCGGATCGGCGACGGTCTGCTGCGGCCGGTCCACCTCGAGCAGCTGATCCAGGCGGAGGTGGACGAATGAGTCCCAACGTCCCCGCCCAGAACCGCTGGCAGCGCCTGTGGCGCCAGCTTCCGTTCTTCCTGTGGCTGATCGCGCTGTGGATGCTGCTGTGGGGCCAGTTCACGGTGCTCGCCTTCGTCACCGGCGTGATCGTGGCCGTCGTGGTCACCAGCGCGTTCCGGCTGCCGCCGGCCGAGCTGTCCGGCCGGGTGAACCTGTGGTGGGGGCTGGTGTACGTCGTCGAGTTCCTGTGGGCGGTGCTGCGCAGCTCGCTGATCGTGGCCTGGCAGGTGTTCGACTGGCGCCGCCAGCCGGGGGCCGCGGTCATCGCCGTGCAGCTGCGCACCGACGACGATCTGATCCAGACGCACGTGGGCATCACGGCATCCCTCATCCCGGGCTCGCTCATCCTCGAGGCGGATCGCGACCGGCGCATCCTCTACCTGCACGTGATCGGCGTCCACACCGACGAGCAGCTGGCGGCGCAGCACCGCAGCGTCCTGCACTGGGAGGAGCGGATCGTGCGGGCCGTCGGCTCGCGTGCCCAGCTGGAACTCGTGGGGGGTGGGCGCCGATGACCGTGCTGACGATCGTGATCTTCGTCGTGTTCGCCGTCGCGGCGCTGCTGGCGCTCGTGCGGATCGTGATCGGGCCGTCGATCCTCGACCGCGCGGTGGCCTCGGACGTGCTGCTGACCGAGGTGCTGTGCATCCTCGGGGCGGACATGGTGATCAATCACCACATCCGCACTCTGCCGATCGTGCTGATCATCGCCGCGGTCGGCGTGTTCGGGTCCATCGCCATCGCGCGCTTCGTCGCGAGGAAGGACAACACGCCGCGATGAACGGAGGGATGCCGTGAACTGGGACGCCGTCTGGGACGTGACCGCCCTGGTGCTGGTGCTGTGCGGGGCGCTGCTGTGCCTGACCGCCTCGGCGGGACTGCTGCGCTTCCGCGACGTGCCCACGCGCCTGCACGCCGCGACGAAGCCGCAGGTGCTGGGACTGATCCTCATCTGCCTGGCGATCGCGCTCGCCATGCGGTCGTGGACCGTGGTCGCGTTCCTCGTGCCGATCATCCTCATCCAGTTCGCGACCGCGCCCCTGTCGGCCCACATGATCGGCCGTGCCGCCTACCGCAACGGAACCATCGACGAGCGGGGCCTCTACGCCGACGAGCTGCGCGACGCGCACGAGACCCCGCCCGCGGCGGGCGGCTGAGCGAGCGGACGTGCGGGTCAGTCCGCCGGCGCGAGCACGAGCGTGTGCGCCGCGGCGGCCTTCACGGCCGCGCGTGAGAAGGGCCACGGCGACAGCCGCACGTGCGCCCAGTCCTCGGCCTGGTCGACGTAGTTCGGGTGGAACGCGTGGCCGCTGTTGCCGGTGAGGTGATTCCACAGCGACAGGTCGAAGTCCGACAGGTCGACGATCATGCGCATCGAGGGCACCGTCACGGTCTCGAAGGATTCGCCGACGACCCAGCCGGTGGCATCCACCACCGATGAGCCGCCGCCGACCGGGAACGGACCCCGGTTGAACAGCCACTCGATCGGCGCGATGCCCGAAGAGCCGAACGTGCTGCTGGTGAGCCGCAGCGCGTGCAGGCTCCCCCAGTTCCAGTTCCTCGTGTTCTCGCCCTGCAGCTCGACCATCCGCGCGTAGGCGTCGACCGCGACGTCGGCGAGCACCGCATCGCGCGGGCCGCCGGCAGCCTGCCACCACGGCGAATCCGGGTCGTCGAGCAGCGTGTCGACGACGAGGAACAGACGGCTCTGACTCGTCAGCGGCGCGCCGGCGTCGGCGAACAGCCGCACCGCCAGGGTGTCCCAGAGCACGTTCGCGTAGGCGGCCGCGGGCGAGTCGGCGTCGTTCTGTCCGTCCCAGGCACGCAGCAGCTGGACCGCCGCGGCGGCCTTCTCATCGGCGATCGGCACATCCTTGTAGGCGGCGGCCAGCTGCAGACCCATCCAGAACTCCTTGTCGGCCTGGATCTCCTGCATGCCCTCGGCCGTGAGCTTCCCGGTCGCGACCTGACGCTGGATGAGCGTGGCGATGCGTGCGGCGCGCCAGCCGTAGTCCCAGTCGTTCGTGAGGAAGTACGGGTACTCGGCGCCCACGACGGCGTTGTTGGCGGTGACGATGTAGCCCTGCGACGGATTGGTCACCGACGGCAGCTCCTCGAACGGGATGAAGCCCGTCCAGTCGTAGGCGCTGTCCCACCCGGGCTGCGGGAGCGACCCGTCGCCGGCGCCGCGGATCGGCAGCTTCCCCGGAGTCTGGTACCCGATGTTCCCGGCGGTGTCGGCGTAGATGAGGTTCTGCGCGGGCACGTCGAACAGGGCGGCCGCGGCCTGGAACCCCTCCCAGTCCTTGGCGACGTCCAGCGCGAAGATGGATGCCCCCGTCGTTCCCGGCTGCAGAGCGGTCCACTGCAGCGCGACCGCGTACTCCGATCCCTCCGGGGCGCCGCCGGGGATGTCGCCGTCGGCGACGGCGGTGAAGTCGTCGGTGAGCCCGGACACGATCGGGCCGTGCACGGTGGAGCGGATCTCGAGGTCCACGTCGTCGCCGCCGGCGACCGAGATCGTCTCGTGGCGGATCTCCAGCGGCACGAGCACGCCGTCCCGCCAGTACTGGTCGCCCTGGACCGCCTCGATGTAGAGATCGACGACATCCGTCGTCAGGTTCGTGAAGCCCCACGCGATGTGCGCGTTGTGGCCGATGATCACGCCCGGAACACCCGAGAACCCGAACCCGGCGACGTCGAACGGGCACGTCTCGGTCACGACCCGGCACTTGAGGTCGACCTGGTGCCAGATCGAGGGCATCGAGGCGCCGAGGTGCGGGTCGTTGGCCAGCAGCGGCAGTCCGCTCTCGGTGAGGTCGCCGGAGACGACCCACGAGTTCGACCCGATGCCCTCTCCGGCGCCGCCCAGCAGCGTGCTCGCGGCCTCGACGACCGAGCCCACCTCGGTCCAGGCGATCGATGCGGTGCGGACGCCGGCATCCTCTCCGGAGCCTGCGCTCGCAGCGCGCGCGGTCGTGGGCACGGGCACGATCGTCGGATTGCGGTCGTACGGATACGCCGGGTACAGCTCGGCGATCTGTTCGGGCGTGTGCTCCTGCGCCAGCAGCGCGCGCTCGGTCTCGGCCTCGATGTTCTCGCGGAGGTCCCAGGCCATCGCCTTCAGCCACGCCAGCGAGTCGGCGACGGTCCACGGCTCGATCTCGTAGCCCGGGTTCTGAAGATCGAGGATCGCGTACTCGAGGGATGCCTCGGCGCCCCGGTGCTCGGCGAGGTAGGCGTTCACGCCGTCCGCGTAGGCCTGGTAATACCCGCGCACGGTGTCGTCCAGCAGCTCGACCTCCTGCTCGGCGACCGCGCGCCAGCCGAGCGTGCGCAGGAACATGTCGGTCTCCAGCTGCGACTCGCCGAACAGCTCGGAGAGCCGGCCGCTGGTGACGTGCCGGCGGAAGTCCATCTCCCAGAAGCGATCCTGCGCGTGCACGTACCCCTGCGCGAAGAACAGGTCGCCGGTGGTGTTGGCGACGATGGTGGCCGCGCCCTGCTCGGTGCGCATCACCTCGATCTGGGCGTTGAGGCCCGGCGTCTGCACGGTGCCGTCGAGGGTGGGGAACGAGCGCTGCACGGTCCAGGCGACGAAGCCGGCGGCGACCAGCGCGAGCACGACGATCCCTGCGATCAGCCCGAACACGCTGATGCCGATGATGCGGCCGACGGAGCGGCGGCGTGGCGGGGCGTCATCGAACGAGATGTCGATCGGCGAGGTCTGGGTCGTCATCAGGGCACTCTCGAGTCAATCGGGCACGACGAGCCGCACGCGGTCGGGTCGGCGCGTGGGCTCCCGGCATCGTATCCCGTGCCGGGGAGGATGCCGAACGGCGTTCGGAATCCTCAGTCGGCGCCGAAGTCGAACGACGCGGATTCCGAGGCGCCGTCCACCGCCTCGGCCAGCTGCTCGCCCTCGGCCGAGGTCTTCTCGACGTGATCGGTGATCTCGTCGGCCTCGCCCTTCTCCAGCCGGCCGACGAGGTCGCCGGTCGCCCCGCCGATGAGGCCGAGTCCGGCGTAGTGCTCCAGGCGGGTGCGCGAGTCGGCGATGTCGAGGTTGCGCATGGTGAGCTGGCCGATGCGGTCAGTGGGGCCGAAAGCGGCGTCGCCCACCCGTTCCATCGAGAGCTTCTCGGGTGCGTACGACAGCCCCGGGCCGTCGGTGTCGAGGATCGTGTAGTCGTCGCCGCGGCGCAGCCGCAGCGTCACGGTGCCCGAGATCGCCGAGCCCACCCACTTCTGGATCGACTCGCGCAGCATGAGCGACTGGGGCTCGAGCCACCGCCCCTCGTACATGAGGCGGCCCAGGCGCCGGCCCTGCTCGTGATAGGTCGCCAGAGTGTCCTCGTTGAGGATCGCGTTGACCAGACGCTCGTAGGCGATGAACAGCAGCGCCATGCCGGGCGCCTCGTAGATGCCGCGGGATTTCGCCTCGATGATGCGGTTCTCGATCTGGTCGCTCATGCCCAGGCCGTGCCGGCCGCCGATGCGGTTGGCTTCGATGACCAGCTCGACGGGGTCATCGAAGTCGCGATCGTTCAGGGCCACCGGCCGGCCGCGGTCGAAGGTCACCGAGACATCCTCGGTCCGGATCTCGACCTCCGGGTCCCAGAACCGCACGCCCATGATCGGATCCACGGTCTCCAGCGACACGTCCAGGTGCTCGAGGGTCTTGGCCTCGTGGGTGGCACCCCAGATGTTCGCGTCGGTGGAGTACGCCTTCTCGGCCGAGTCGCGATACGGGAACCCGTGCTCGACGAGCCACGCGCTCATCTCGGCGCGGCCGCCCAGCTCGGTGACGAACTCGGCATCCAGCCACGGCTTGTAGATGCGCAGCGCGGGGTTGGCCAGCAGCCCGTAGCGGTAGAAGCGCTCGATGTCGTTGCCCTTGTACGTCGACCCGTCGCCCCAGATGTCGACTCCGTCCTCCTTCATCGCGCGCACCAGCAGCGTGCCGGTGACGGCGCGGCCGATGGGGGTGGTGTTGAAGTAGGTGCGTCCCCCGGAGCGGATGTGGAACGCACCGCACGCGAGCGCCCCGAAGCCCTCCTCCACGAGGGCGCGCCGGCAGTCCACCAGGCGCGAGACCTCGGCGCCGTACT
This sequence comes from Microbacterium sp., assembly GCF_044508325.1. Lineage (GTDB taxonomy): Bacteria > Actinomycetota > Actinomycetes > Actinomycetales > Microbacteriaceae > Microbacterium. The sequence continues at coordinate 85,019 of NZ_JBIQHX010000004.1, forward strand.
CCAGCGCGCGGTCCGGGATCGCGGCGATGTCGTCTTCGTCGGGCTGGCCGAGATCTCCCGTGTAGGTGCAGGGCACGGCGCCCTTGTGACGCATCCACGCGACCGCGACGGAGGTGTCCAGACCCCCCGAGAAGGCGATGCCGACGCGCTCGCCGACGGGCAGGGACTGGAGGACCTTCGACATGGTGCTCAAGTCTAGTGAGCGGATGTCCGCGGCTAGACTCCGGCCATGACGGGCGTGCGCTACCTCGACCTCTCTGATCCTGCGTTCGACGTGACCTCGGCCGAGGTGCACGAGGCGCGGGAGGAGGACTGGTTCGCCGAGACCCCGTACGGGTGGGCGATCCTGCGCTACGACGAGGGCACGGCACTGCTGAAGGACAAGCGGTTCCGGCAGGGCAATGCCCGGTGGCCCGACCAGAACGGCATCCATGACGGCCCGTGGCGCCAGTGGTGGCAGGAGACCCTGCTGAGCCTGGAGGGTCAGGATCACCTGCGCCTGCGGCGGCTGCTCGGCCCCGCCTTCCGCAGCAGGACGATCGAGGCGATGCGGCCGCGGTTCCAGGAGCTGGCGAACGACCTCATCGACGCGTTCCCCGGACCGGATGCCGACGGCTGGCGTCGGGTCGAGTTCGTCACCGCGTTCGCCGAGCCGTACTCCGCGCGCATCCTGTGCTTCCTGCTGGGGCTGCCCGACGACGAGTGGCCGCAGGTCGCGCACTGGGCCGACGACCTCGGCAAGTCGTTCGGCATCAATGTGCGCAGCGACCTGCCGCGCATCGAGGCCGCGCTGGAGGGACTCACCGGCTACATCGAGGAGGTCGTCGCAGACCGGCAGGCCCACCCCCGCGACGACCTGGTCACCACGCTGATCGCCGCGCACGAGGAGGGGGACCAGCTCAGCCGCCGCGAACTGAGCGTGGCCCTCGTCTTCCTCGCCTTCGCCGGAATGGAGACCACTCGCAACCAGCTCGGACTCGCGCTGCAGACCCTGCTCGCGCACCCCGGCCAATGGCGGCTGCTCGCCGAGCGGCCAGAGCTGGGCGCCCGAGCGGTCGAAGAGGTCATGCGGGTGAACCCGACCGTGACCTGGGTGACCCGCGAGGCCGTCGAAGACGTCGACCTGCACGGCCTGCACATCCCGCAGGGCGGCATCGTGCAGGTGCTCTCCCATGCGATGGGCACCGACCCGCGCGCGATGGGCGACCATGTGCCGTTCGACATCGGCTGCGACGACCGGCCGCTGCACAGCGGTTTCGGAGGAGGCATCCACCACTGCCTCGGCCACTTCGTCGCCCGCACCGACATGTCGGTGGCCCTGCCGCTGCTGGCCGGACGCATGCCGGAGGCCGAGCCCGACGGCGAAGGGACCTGGCTGCCCGTGTCGGGCAATACGGGGCCGGTGCGCTACCCCATCCGGTTCCGGCCTGCTTGGATGGACGAATGAGCGTGCACGTGAACACGGACAATTTCGTCCGGGCAGAGACCGACCGGATGCTCCACGGGATCCAGCGCGATGCGGGCGGTGTGAACGTCTTCCGGCACAATCGGACCCCCGCCCCCATCGACGAGCAGACCGTCATCCGCCTGAACCGCGACACGCTGTACAGCTTCGCCGTGGTGGACCTGAGCGGCGGCGCGCACGTGACGGTTCCGGAGGCGGCCGGCCGATACCTCTCGGTGATGATCCTCGATCGCGACCACTACGTGCGTGCGGTGCTGCACGACCCCGGCTCGTACGACCTGGCTGCGCTGGCGCCGGGCACCGACTACGCCCTCGTCGCGGTGCGGACGCTCGTCGATCCCGGCGACCCGGCCGACCTCGCCGCGGTCGCATCCGTGCAGGACGGACTGGCGCTCGCAGCCGGCTCGGCTCGGTCCTTCGAGCTGCCGGACTACGACACCGCGTCGTTCGACGCCACCCGCGCGGCACTGCTGCAGCTGGCGGCCGGCCTGCGCGGGTTCGACCGCATGTTCGGGCGGCGGGACGAGGTCGACCCGGTGCGCCATCTCATCGGAACCGCCGCAGGGTGGGGCGGCCTGCCGCAGAGCGAGGCATCCTACGTCGGCGTCGATCCGCAGCTGCCGGTGGGCCACTACGAGCTCACGCTCCGCGACGTGCCGGTCGATGCCTTCTGGTCGGTGTCGGTGTACAACGCCGCCGGCTTCTTCGAGCCCAACTCGGAGGACAGGTACACGGTGAACAGCATCACCGGCGTACCCGACGCCGACGGCGCGATCACGGTCCGGTTCACACCGCCCGGCGAGGCGGGCGAGGCCAACAGCATCCCGCTGCCGGAGGGGTGGAACTACCTCGTGCGGTTCTACCGGCCGCGCGCTGCGCTCCTCGACGGCACCTGGTCGCTGCCGGATCTCGTGGCCCGCTGACGTCCGACGCCCACCACGAACCAGGCGACGAGGGCGATCACGATCGCGATGGCGGCGATGTACAGGGCGACGCCGCCGTAGCCCCAGGGCTGCAGGTGCGGGTCGAGGAACGGATACGGATACCACCACGGATCGCCCGTCACGGGGTTCACGGTGAGCGGACCCCGCACGAGTGTGTACAGGGCCCACGCGAGGGGGACCGCGATGACGATGAGGATGCGGTTCCAGGCGAGCCTGCGCCGGCCCGGTCCCACCAGCACGTCCAGCAGCAGGAAGATCGGGCCGACCAGGTGCAGGATCTCGTTCGACCAGGGGATCGGCTCGCTCCCCTGCGGAAGCGGGATGCCGCGCAGGAGCGTGTTGTAGACGATCCCCGTCACGATCATGTACGTCGACACGCACGCCAGCGCGACGCCGAGCGCCGGCGGCTCGGTCGCCTCGGCGCCGCGCGCCCGACGGGCGAACCACCGCACGGCGGCCCAGGCGAGGACGAGGGCCGCCGCCGTGTTGGACAGGATCGTGAAGAAGCTGAAGAAGTTGACGATCGTCGTGGTGACGTCCCGGCCGAGCTCTGCGGCGGTGGCGACGGACTTCATGAACTGCGCGACGACGGCGGCCGCGATGGCCGCGGCCATCAGCAGCCGCAGCGCGCTCCACACGACGGGCATGGGATCACACTAGAGGCGCCTCGATAGGATGGGGTGCAACCCGTCCCGAGTGACCCGGAGGGCCCCTCATGCCAGGAATCGTGATCGTCGGCGTCCAATGGGGCGATGAGGGCAAGGGCAAGGCGACCGACCTGCTCGGCGACCGTACCGACTGGGTCGTGAAGTTCAACGGCGGGAACAACGCCGGCCACACGGTGGTGATCGGCGACGAGAAGTACGCGCTGCACCTGCTGCCCTCGGGCATCCTCTCGCCCGGCGTCAACGCGGTCATCGGCAACGGCGTCGTCGTCGACCTGGAGGTGCTGTTCGCCGAGCTCGAGGCTCTGCACGCCCGCGGCGTCGACACGTCGCGGCTGCGGATCAGCGCCAATGCGCACATCATCACGCACTACCACCGGACGCTCGACAAGGTCACCGAGCGCTTCCTCGGCAAGCGCCAGATCGGCACGACCGGACGCGGCATCGGGCCGGCGTACGCCGACAAGATCAACCGCGTCGGCATCCGCGTGCAGGACCTGTTCGACGAGAACATCCTGCGGCAGAAGGTCGAGGGCGCGCTCGACCAGAAGAACCACCTGCTGCTGAAGGTCTACAACCGCCGCGCGATCACGTGCGACGAGATCGTCGACGACCTGCTGTCGTACGCGGAGCGTCTGCGGCCGATGGTCGCCGACACGTCGCTCCTGCTCAACGACGCCCTGGACGCCGGCGAGGTCGTCGTCTTCGAGGGCGGCCAGGCGACGATGCTCGACGTCGACCACGGCACGTACCCCTTCGTGACCTCGTCGTCGGCCACGGCCGGCGGCGCGGCCACCGGGTCGGGCGTCGGACCCAACCGACTCGACCGGCTGGTGGGCATCGTGAAGGCCTACACGACCCGGGTCGGCGCAGGACCTTTCCCGACCGAGCTGTTCGACGAGAGCGGGGAGTGGCTGCGTTCCCGCGGGTTCGAGTTCGGCACCACCACCGGCCGCCCGCGCCGCGTGGGCTGGTACGACGCGCCGATCACCCGCTATGCGACGCGGATCAACGGCCTCACCGACCTGGTGCTGACCAAGCTCGACATCCTCACCGGTCTCGAGGAGATCCCGGTCTGCGTCGCCTATGACGTCGACGGGGAGCGGTTCGACGAGATGCCGGTCAACCAGACCGACTTCCACCATGCCCGGCCGATCTACGAGCGCTTCCCGGGCTGGCAGGAGGACATCTCGGGCGTGCGCACGTTCGACGACCTGCCCGGCACCGCGCGCGACTATGTGCTCGCACTCGAGGAGATGAGCGGCAGCCACATCTCGGTGATCGGCGTGGGCGCCTCGCGCGACGCGGTGGTCGTGCGGCGCGATCTGATCTGATGCTCCTGCTGGTCGGGGCCTACACCGCCGAGATGGGCGGGCGCGCCACCGGCGTCGGCGTGCTCCGGGCCGAGCGCGCCCTCGCTTTCGAGGGCGACGCTGCCGCGGTGCAGGGCTCGCCGTCGTGGCTCGCCCACCACCCCGGCGGCGGTGTCGTCTACGCGGCCCTCGAAGGTGCGGGGACCGTCCAGGCCTTCCGCCGCAGCGGTGAGGCAGCATATGCCGCCATCGGAATGCCGGCGGAGGCGGGCGAGCTCGTCTGCCACGTGGCGGTGGCACCGGACGGAGGGTCACTGGTCGCCTCGTGCTGGGGCGACGGGCGGGTGGTGCGGATGACGCTGGATGCCGCAGGCATCCCGGCCGACCCGGTCATCGCCGCCGCGGCGACCGATCCGTACCCGCTCCCCGAGCGCACCCCGCTCCCCGAGCGCACCCCGCTCCCCGGGCGCACCGCGCTTCCCGAGCGCACCGCGCTTCCCGAGCGCACCCCGCTCCCCGAGCGCACCCCGCTTCCCGAGCGCACCCCGCTTCCCGAGCTCGTCGAGGGGCGCACCTCCCGCGCCCACGCCGCCGCCTTCCTCCCCGAGGGGCGCGTGGCCACGACGGACGCCGGCTTCGACCTGGTGCGCATCTGGCGCCCGGCGCCGGACGGCCTGCGCCACGACCACGACGTCGTGCTGCCCCGCGGCTGCGGACCGCGACACCTGCTCGTCCACCCGAGCGGCCATCTCTGCGTGATCACCGAGCACTCGGGCGAGGTCTTCGTCCTGGCCCGTGCGGCGTCGGGCCGTTGGGGCGTCGTGTCCGGCACGCCGGTCTCGCCGGCCGCGCTGCCGGGCGACGCCGCAGCCGAGCTGGCCGCATCGCGCGACGGCGTGTTCCTCTACGCGGGGCTGCGCGGCTCCGACACGATCGCGACCCTGCGCGTGCGCGGTGCGGGCGAGCGCGTGGAGCCCGTCGCCCTCGTCGAGTCGGGCGTGCGCTGGCCGCGTCACCACCTGGTCGCGGACGACACGCTGCTGGTTGCCGGCGAGCGCTCCGATGCGGTCGCCGCACTCACGCTCGACGAGCGCACCGGCGTTCCCGGCCGGGTGCGGCAGCGCGCCCAGGCCCCGTCGCCGGCGTGCCTCCTCCCGATCGGCTGAGGGCGCGCTCAGCCCGCGTGTGCGGCGAGCTCGGCATCGAGAGCACGTGCCAGCACGCCGATGACCGGCCAGGCGCCCTCGGAGCTGTTGCCGAGCACGCTCACCGTCGTCTGCGTGCCGATCACGTGCCCCGACCAGAACGACGCACCCGCGTCGTAGCCCTCGAGCACGAGCACGGGGTGGCTCTCGTGCAGCCAGAATCCCATGCCGTAGCGCTTGCGCTCGGCGGGCACGTGGTGACGCGGGCGGATCATGTCGTCGACGGTGCTGGGCGACACGATCCGCCCGTCGAGCAGAGCCAGCCAGAACCGGTGCAGGTCGGCTGCGGTCGTGAAGGCCCCTCCGTCGCCGTTGCCCAGCACCGGCAGGTGCAGCGTGTTGACGAGGTCGCCCTCGTCGTGCACGTACCCCGAGGCCGCGTCGGCGGGCAGGTCGTTCAGCGGCAGGAAGCCGGTGCGCTCCAGCCCGGCCGGTTCGAGCACGACCCGCCGCACCAGGTCGTGGTAGGTCTGGCCGGTGACCCGTTCGAGCAGCACAGCCAGCACCATGTACCCGCCGTTGCAGTAGGCGAACCGGTCGCCCGGTCGGAACGTCTGCGGATGCCCGTCCAGCAGCGGCAGGAACGCCTGCGATGTCGTCAGCGTGTGCACGGGCAGCGTGAGCACGTAGTCGGCCGGATCCCAGTCCGCCTCCTCGTCGAGATAGTCGCCGATCCCCGAGGTGTGGGTCAGCAGGTGCTCGATCGTGACCGCCCCGTCGATGAGCGGAAGGTCGTCGCCGAGCAGCGCGCGCACGGGCTGATCCAGGCGCAGGGCGCCGTCCTCGACGAGGCGCATCACCGCGAGGGCGGTGAACGACTTGCTGCCGCTTGCGATGGCGATGCGCGTGTCGGCGGTCATCGGCGCGCGCAGGGCACGATGCGCGAAGCCCTCGCAGCGTTCCAGCACCCGCCGGTCGGCGATGTCGATCGCGGCCACCCCGGTGAAGGCGTTCTTCGCGACCGCGTCGTCGAGCGCCCCGGCGTCGATGTCCATGACGGGATGCTACGCGCCGCCCTCACTGTGCGGGAACACGGGCTGTCGCGTCGATTGCTCGCGGTGTCTCCATGAGCCGTTCCACCACGTGCGCGGCGTCGGTGGGGATGCCGATGAGCGACAGCGATGCGGCCGAGTGCTGCGCCGGCAGCCCCACGAAGCCCAGACCGGGGACCGCCGTCGCCACGCCGCGTTCGTGCAGCACCGGCCAGGCGAGCCGCCCGCGACCGGGCGGGAACACCGCGGGGATGTCGGTCCAGTCCAGCTTCGGCAGCGATCCGGTGCACCACACGACGGTCGTGGCGGAGAGAATCGAGCCGTCTTCGAGCTGCGGCGCACCGCCTGTCGCTGCCACGACGCGCCCGACGCGGCGGATGCCCGCGGCATCCAGATCCTTGAGCTTGTTGCGCACGAGACGCACGCCGTGACCCGCATGCTCTTCGAGGAAGGCGCGCCCCTTCGGGGTGTCCCAGGTGGTGGCGGCGAGACGGCGCAGCACGAAGCCGCTCATGAGGTTGCCGAACCAGGTGTCGATGTCGACCGGCACCTGGCCGGGGTGGCGGCCGGCGAGGATCGTGGGATGCCCCGCGGCGGCCGCTTCGAGGGCGATGTCTGTGCCCGCGTTTCCCGCCCCGACGACGAGCACCGTCCCGGACGCGAGGTCTTCAGGGCCGGCGTAGTCGTTCGAGTGCAGCTGCCGCGTGCCCGGGTCGAGCCGCTCGGCGAACGGCGGCACCACGGGCAGGCGATGTCCACCGGCGGCGACGATCACCCGGTCGGCCGTGATGGACTCCCCTCCGGCGAACTCGAGGATGAAGCGGCCCGCCTCGCGCGCCAGGCGCGTCACCTTCCATCCGGTGCGCACGGGCAGGGAGAGCTCACGCGCGTACTCCTCGAGGTAGTCGGCGAGCTGTGCGCCGGTCGGGTACTCGAACCGGCCCAGCCGCATGGGCATGCCCCCCAGGCTCGCCAGGCGCGCGGCCGTGAACAGGCGCAGCGACCGATAGCGCTCGCGCCAGGCATCCCCGATCCGGGGGTGCTCGTCGAAGATCGTGAACTCCTCGCCGCGCTCGGCCAGGAGACGGCCGGTGACCAGTCCGGCGGCGCCGGCGCCGATGATGGCGGTGTGGGTGTGCATAGCGGACATGAGAACCTCCTGCTCGCACGGTAGGAGCAGGCGGCGCGGCGCCGCATCGGCAGAAATGACCAATCAGGATGCCGCGGCGAGCCCATGCCGGAAGGCGTAGGCTGTTGCGCCGGCGCGGTTGGCGGCGCCCACCTTCGCGAGGATGTTGCTGACGTGGCGGGCCACCGTGCGCTCGCTGAGGAAGAGGTGCTCGGCGATCCGGCGGTTCGACCAGCCGCGTGCGACGAGGGCGATCACCTCTCTCTCGCGACCGCTGAGCCCGGCCTCGTCTGCCGCCGGTGCGGCGATGCGTTCGAGGCGCGCCAGATCGGGCAGCGCCCCGAGCGACTCCAGGGCGCGTCGGGCGGCGTCGAACTCGAGCTGAGCGCCCTCCTCGTCCCCGGCCGCCCGGCTCGCGCGACCGAGCGCGATGCGGGTCAGCGCGGCGTGATGCGGAGCGTCGAGGCGCTGCCAGTCCGACCAGGCTGCGCGCAGCAGCGGCAGCGCGCCCCCCGCCCGTTCGGCCAGTGCGACCTCGCCCGTCGTGTGCGCGGCGAGCGCCCGCAGGAAGATGGTGCCGAAGGCGGCGGCGATGCGCTCCAGCTCGCCCGCGGCGGCTCGCGCGGCCGGCAGATCGCCGTCCTCGAGCGCAACGAGCGCTGACGCGGCGAGCAGATCGGCTCGCTCGGCGGGCGCACCCCCTGTGGCGAGCGCTCGCGCCAGCCCCGCGCGGGCGCGGTCGAGCTCCCCGGCATCGCGATGCAGGAGGGCCAGGCCCGGCTGCACCTCCCGGCCCAGCGCCGCCGCCTCGTGGTAGGCCTGCTCGGCGCGGTCGCGCCGACCGGCGACGCGGTGCAGCTCGGCGAGCCGGTACCAGGCGTCGGCGCGGACGGAAGTCTGCCGCTCGGTGTCGCACACCGCGGCCGCCGCCTCGGCGGCGTCGCCCCACTCGCCGCCCAATTGCAGGATGGCGGCCCGATGCAGCGTGCACTCCCCGCGGAACGGCTCGAGCCCGCGCTGCGCATCGCACCACTCGTCGAGCTCACGGGTCCACACGCGGGCCCGCTCGAGGTCCCACCGCGCCAGCAGACTGGCGATCGCGGCGCAGTAGGCGGGTCCGGCTGCGCGGTCGCTGGGGCGGCCCTGTCCGATCATCAGCATCACGCGATCCAGCAGCGCGAAACCCTCGGGGTCGCCGGTCTCCGCGAGCGAGCGGCCCAGCCCCATCGTGGCGATCACCTCGAGGTCGGGCTCACCGCATGCGCCCGCCGCCTCGCGTGCCGAGCGCAGCAGCGGGATGGATGCCCGTGCGTCGCCGTGGTCGTAGGCCCCGGCCCCCAGGGCGAGCGCGCGGATCGTCGTCTGCAGCGGTGTCGCCGGCGGATCTCCGCACAGCTCGACCACGCGGTCCATCCAGGCGCGCGCCTTGAGCACACGACCGGCGTGGCCGAGCACGAAGCACAGCCAGAAGCCGCAGCGCACGGCGTCGTCGAGGCGGCCCGCGCTCAGGTACTCCTCGTGGGCGCGCGCCCAGGCGTGCTCGCAGGCATCCTCTCGGCCCAGGAACCACAGGGCCTGGCCCCACTCGTCCCACCCATCGGCGTCGAGTGTGCCCTGCCTGGCCTCCAGCTCGGCGCTGCGCGCCGGCCAGTCGACGACCGTCGCCTCGCGGATCGCCATGCGCTCATGCTAGATCTTGGCGTCCTGCCGCGGTATCACGACCTGTTTGATGATGAGGAGGATCGACGCGGTGACCGGGATGGCCACCAGGGCCCCGAGCAGCCCGAGCAGGGTGCCGCCGACGAGGGCGCCGATCACCACGAGGGACCCGGGCACCGAGATCGCGCGGTTCATGACCCGTGGGGTCAGCACGTACGCCTCCAGCTGCATGTACACGAGGTACAGCACGGCGAACAGGAGCGCCGGGACCCAGCCGGTGAACAGGGCGATGCCGGTGGCGATGCCCCAGTAGAGCACCGATCCGATGAGCGGGATGAGGGTGATGCAGAACGCCACGACGGCCATCAGCGCCGCGAACGGCAGCCCGAGCACCAGATGCAGGATCAGCGCCACGATCGAGTTGAAGAAGGCGAGGATGACCATGCCCATGAGATAGGCGCCGATCGAGTCGGTGATCTCGTCGGTCATGCCGCTGATCTTGGTGCGGTGCCGAGCCGGCGCGAGACGGTTGAACGCCTGCTTCATGGCCGGCAGCGACGCGAGGAAGTACAGGCTCAGCACCAGCACGATGATCAGGCCCGAGATGGTCGTCGCGACGGTGACGCCGAACTGGAAGATGCCCCCGCCGATCGCGGCGATGTTCGAGGGGTCGGTGAGGAACTGCTGCACCTCGCTGAGCAGCTTGCCGACCTCGTCGCCGAAGTTCTGCTGCAGCCAGAGATAGAACGGCGACGTCTGGAAGTTCGCGATGATCGAGGGGATGTCGCGCACGAACTGCGCGATCTGCGAGACCACAGCGGGGATGACCAGCAGCAGCACCGCAGTGAGCACGACCGCGAACCCCAGGTAGACGATGACGATCGCCCACCCGCGTTTCACGCCGCGGCGCTCGAGAAGGCGCACGATCGGGTCGAGCCCCAGGGCCGCGAACAGCGCGAACACGATGTAGATGATGATCGTCGAGAGGTTCACGAACGCCACGCCCAGCGCGAACGCGATGAGGCCGCCGAGGGTGAGCGCGAAGCCGGCGGCGAACGGGTGGTTGAGATTCGCCCAGAAAGTGCGCTCCTCCGGCACGACGATCGGCTCCGCTGCCGCCGCCGCATCATTGTCGACGTCTGTCATGGTCACACTCTAGGGGGCGGGAGGGCCGGGAAAGATAGGGTTTCAGCGAGGAGGAGCCATGAGCGACATCGCAAGCGACCATGCCGAAGCCGAGCTGCGGCGGCTGCGGGGCAGCATCGACAACATCGACGCGGCGCTGATCCATCTCCTCGCCGAGCGCTTCAAGGCGACCCAGCGCGTCGGCGTCCTCAAGGCCGAGCACGGGATGCCGCCCTCCGACCCGGCCCGCGAAGAGCAGCAGATCGCACGTCTGCGGCGTCTTGCCGAGGAGGCCGACCTCGACCCCGAGTTCGCCCAGAAGTGGTTCACCTTCGTCGTGGCGGAAGTCATCCGCCATCACACCGCCGCTGCCGGCGGCTAGTCTGCGGGTATGGCTCGCGAGCTCCCGATCGGAACCCTGCTCGACTCCGCCGATCCGACCCCGGCCCGCATCGTCGCCCCCCGGCTGAATCGGCACACCTTCTGGTGCGGGCAGAGCGGATCCGGGAAGACGTATGCGCTCGGCGTCCTGCTCGAGCAGGTGCTGCTGCACACGCGCCTGCCGCTGATCGTGCTGGATCCCAACTCCGATTTCGTGCGGCTCGGCGACCTGCGCGAGGATGCGCCCGAAGAGGATGCCGCCGCGCTCGCCGAGCGCGACATCCGGGTGTTCCGCCGCGACGACGAGAAGCATCCGCTTCATGTCCGGCTGCTCGGCATGCCGCTGATCTCGCGGGCGGCGATCCTCGGGATCGATCCGATGCACGACGCCGAGATCTACAACGCGATGCTGCACATCGAGCCGGAGGCGCAGTCCATCGGGCAGGGACAGCTGCTGCCGTACCTGCGCGGGGCGGAGCGCGACGTGCTGCGGCGTTTCGCGGTGCGGCTGGAGAACCTCGGCGTGGCCGAGTGGTCGCTGTGGGCGTGGGGAGGCCGATCGGTCACCGACGACATCGACGAGGAGCCGGATGCCACGGTCGTCGACCTCGGGTCGTTCGACACCCACGCCGAGTTCCGCGCCGCGGCGCTCGGGGTGCTCGACCACCTCTGGGAGAACCGCGTCTCGCGCCGGCCGCGTCTGATCGTCATCGACGAGGCCCACAATCTCTGCTCGCCGGATCCCGTCGACGCGGTGCACGCCCTGCTCACGGAGCGCATCGTGCAGATCGCGGCGGAGGGGCGCAAGTTCGGGCTCTGGCTGCTGCTGTCCACGCAACGTCCGTCGAAGGTGCACCCGAACGCGCTGTCGCAGTGCGACAATCTCGCCCTCATGCGCATGAACTCCGCCCGCGACCTGGAGGAGCTCGCGAACGTCTTCGGGTTCGCCCCCGAGAGCCTGCTGGCCCGCTCGCCGGAGTTCGGCCAGGGGCAGGCGCTGTTCGCCGGCGGATTCGTCCCCACGCCCGCGGTCGTGCAGCTGGCCTCGCGCCTGACCCATGAGGGGGGCATCGACGTCCCGGTGCCGCTGCGGTGAGCACGGCCCAGCGGGGCCGTTTGGCTTTCCCCTAGGCCCGTACTAGCGTGGATAGAGGGCCTGAGGGCCCTGCGACGACCAGTCCGCGGTCGTCCGCGGCGTCTGGGGATGTCCGACGGATGAACGTATGGTCGGCGGTCTGGGCTGTGCGTCGGAAACGCACGGCCGGCGATCGTCACCCGGACGCGACCGATGCGGCGCGCACCGCCGCCGAGGCAATCCACGTGACCACCGCTGTACCCGCCGTCGAGGCGAAGAACCTGTTCAAGGTGTTCGGACGCAACCCGCAGCAGGCCGTGCGCCGGCTCAAGGCCGGCGAGACCCGCGAGCAGGTGAGCGACGTCGGCACCGCCGCCGTGATCGACGCCGGCTTCACCGTCCAGCCCGGCGAGATCTTCGTGATCATGGGACTGTCCGGCTCGGGCAAGTCCACGATCATCCGCATGCTCAACGGCCTGCTGCAGCCCACCGCCGGCGAAGTGCTGGTCCAGGGCGCGAACGTCACCACCGCGCGCGCCGGAGAGCTGCGCGCGATCCGGCGCCGGTCGATGTCGATGGTGTTCCAGCACTTCGCTCTGCTGCCGCATCTGACCGTGCTCGACAACGCCGCGTATGCACTCGAGATCCAGGGCGTCGGCAAGACCGAGCGACGCGAGCGGGCGCGCGAGATCCTCGACAAGGTCGGCCTCGGCGACCGCGTGGACGCGATGCCGGATGAGCTCTCCGGCGGGATGCGCCAGCGTGTCGGCCTCGCCCGGGCGCTGACGGCGGGCACCGACATCCTGCTCATGGACGAGGCCTTCTCGGCGCTGGATCCGCTCATCCGCCGCGAGATGCAGGAGCAGCTCGTCGAGCTGCAGCAGGAGCTCGGCCGCACGATCGTGTTCATCACCCACGACCTCAACGAGGCGATGTTCCTCGGCGACCGCATCGCGGTGATGCGCGACGGGCGCATCGTGCAGAACGGCACACCGGAGGAGATCCTGACCGACCCCGCGAACGACTATGTCGCGCAGTTCGTGCAGGATGTCGATCGGGCGCGGGTGCTCACCGCCTCGGCCGTCATGGAGCCGCCGTATCTCACCGTGCCGCTGTCGGCGGGGGTGCGCGGGGCCCTGCGCGTGCTGCGCGAGCATCAGGCCAGCGCGGTGTTCGCGGTCGAGGGCCGGCGCCTGGTCGGTGTGGTCACCGACCGCGCGGTCATCCGTGCCGTGAAGGCCGGCGGCACCGACCTGCGGGCGATCGTCGAGAAGACGCGGTTCGTGCGCCCCGACGACCTGCTCACCGACATCGTCGAGGATGCCATCGGCTCGGCCCACGCGCTCCCGGTGGTGGATGCGGACCACCGCCTCGTGGGCGTGATCCCCCGGGTCACGCTGCTGGCCGCGCTCGGCAACGTGCCGGCCACCACGCGTGAGATCCCGATCGTGCCTTCGGCGGCGCTCGAGATCGCCGACGAGTACGACGTGCTCGAATCGACTTCGACGGAAGGGGCGCAGAGCTGATGGGCGGCGACGACGCGATCCGCATCCCGCTCGGTCAGTGGGTCTCCGACCTGATCGACTGGGTGATCGACACCTTCGGCGGCTTCTTCGACGTGATCGCCACGATCTTCGGCGGGCTGTACACCAGCGTCGCGTGGCTGTTCCTCACCCCGCCGTTCTGGGTCATCATCATCGCCATCACGGCGATCGCCTGGCTTGCGAAAGGCTACAAGCTCGCGATCGGCACCGTCATCGGGCTGCTGCTCATCGGCGCGGTCGGACAATGGACCCACGCGATGCAGACGATCGCACTCACCCTGGTGGCGGTGGTCATCGCCGTGGTCGTCGCGATACCGGTCGGCATCTGGGCCGCCAGATCGCAGACCGTCTCGGCCATCGTGCGGCCGATTCTGGACTTCCTGCAGACGATGCCCGCCTTCGTCTACCTGATCCCCGCGATCTTCCTGTTCGGCGTGGGGGTCGTCCCCGGCATCGTCGCGACGATCCTGTTCGCGATCGCCCCCGGTGTCCGCCTCACCGAGCTGGGCATCCGCGGTGTCGACAAGGAGGTCGTCGAGGCGGGCAACGCGTTCGGCGCCACCCCCGGCCGCATCCTGCGTCAGATCCAGCTGCCGCTCGCGCGCCCGTCGATCATGGCCGGCGTCAACCAGGTCATCATGCTGTCGCTGTCGATGGCGGTCATCGCGAGCATGGTCGGGGCGCCGGGGCTCGGCCGGGACATCATCCAGGCGCTCAGCCGGGTCGACATCGCGCTCGGCTTCGAGGCGGGCCTCGCCGTCGTGATCATCGCGATGATCCTCGATCGCATCACGGGGGCCTTCGCGGCCACAGGCCCCGCGCGGCGCCCGCGAAGGCGGGCCGTCACCGGCGAGAGCCCGGCGACCGCCGAGAAGGAACCCGCGGGCGCATGATGGCACATTCTTCGACGCCCCTGCGTCGAATCACCCGCGGTCTCCGCGGGCATCCCCAACACCCGTGACCACAGCACACGGGAGAAAAGGAAAGAGAACATGAGGAAGCGACACCTGCTGACCACGATCGCCTTCGGCGCCGTGGCCGCGGTCGCGCTGGCGGGCTGCGCGAGCGGCTCGACCGGCACGGAAGGAAATGACGGAACAGACGCCGGCGGCGACGCCAAGGGCGATATCACGATCGGCGTCTTCAACGGCTGGCCCGAGGGCGAGGCGGCGTCGTACATCTGGAAGCTCGTGCTCGAGGACCAGGGCTACACGGTCAACCTCGAGTACGCCGACGCAGGGCCGGTCTTCGCCGGCGTCGCCAACGGCGACTACGACTTCGCGCTCGACGGATGGCTTCCGCTGACGCACGCCGACTACTTCGCGCAGTACGAGGGTGACATCGTCGACCTCGGCTCGTGGAACGACGACGCCAAGCTGACGATGACGGTGAACGACAGTGCCCCGATCACCTCGCTCACCGAGCTCGCCGACAACGCCGCCGCGTTCGGCGACCGCATCGTCGGCATCGAGCCCGGCGCCGGCCTGACCAAGGCCACCCAGGAAGCGGTCATCCCGACCTACGGGCTCGAGGGCATGGAGTTCATCACCTCGTCGACCCCGGCGATGCTCGCCGAGCTGTCCAAGGCGATCGACGCCGGGGATGACATCGTGGTGACGCTGTGGCGCCCGCACTGGGCCTACGACGCGTTCCCGATCCGCGACCTCGAAGACCCCGAGGGCACCCTGGGCGACGCCGAGTCGATCCACACCTTCACGACGACCACGTTCGCCGAGGAGTTCCCCGAGGTCAACGAGTGGCTGACGAACTTCACGATGGACTCGGACACGCTGTACTCGCTCGAGAACGTCATGTACAACCGTGACGACACTCCCTCCGACTACACGAACATCGTCCGCGAGTGGATGGACGGCAACGCCGACTACATCAGCGGTCTCACCAGCTGACAAGCTGGCGCGCGAACGGATGCCGCGGTTCCCGTCCCGGGGGCCGCGGCATCCGCTTCCTGCCGGACGCTACGGCGTGGCCCGCCGCAGCGTCCCGTAGGACGAGATGCCGAGCGCCACGGTGAGCGCCAGCATCCACAGCGCCATCGTCAGCGGGGTCTGCGCGGCGAACCAGGCGCCCACGTTCCCCCACCACCCCTGCCAGGTGACGAGTGCGATCAGCGCGACGATCGCCAGGGCGAGGCCCATGAGCAGTGTCGTGAGCACCGTCGATCCGAACCGCTTGTAGATCGTGGCCACCCAGAAGCCGAGCACGAACACGAGCAGGGTCACGGCGAAGAAGAAGAGCCAGCCCTCGTACCACGCGCCGTCGGTGACCCACGGCACTGCGAACATGTACGAGCCCACGCCCCATCCGCCGGTGGCCAGCTCGGGGACGGCCAGGAGGGTGTAGAGGGTCGCGAGGACCGCTCCCGTGCCGGCGGCGAGGAGGCCGGTGCCGAGGTAGAACGTGCGCCTCGTGACGCTCATCGCCTGCGAGAACGGGAACGTGAGGCTCATGGCCTGCACGCCGATGACGAGGAAGTACCACAGGGCCGCCTGCGAGGCGCCGTTGAATCCCTGCCCGCGCGCCGGGGCGTCCCCCATCGCGGACGTGATGATGAAGTAGATCAGCCAGCTCACCACGAAGGCGCCGGCGATGATCAGCAGCGGAACCCAGATGAAGGTCTGCTTGTTGACCAGCTGCATGCGGGCGACGGCGAGGGTGCGGTTCATCGGACGACCTCCCGGGTCTCGGTGTCGGCGGCGTGCAGGGTGAGGCGCACGACGAGCTGCTGAAGGGGGACGGCGGCGAGCTCGAGCCCGGCGTCGGCCAGTTCGCGTCGCTCGAGCGGCGACAGCGCGCCGAGCACGGTCGCGCTGGTGACCCGGCCGAGGCTCTCGCGATGGATGACGTCGCGGCCGGAGAGGAACCGGTCCACGGTCGCGGTGTCGCCGAGGACCGTCGTCGCGCGTTCGCGCAGCTCCTCGGCGGACTCGTCGAGGAGCACGCGACCCCGGTCGACCACGATGACGTGCCCGAGCAGCGCGGCGACCTCGTCGATCAGGTGAGAGCTCAGCACGATGGTGCGGGGGTGCTCGGAGTAGTCGGCGATCAGGCGGTCGTAGAAGAGCTGCCGTGCCACCGCATCCAGGCCGAGGTACGGCTCGTCGAAGAACGTGATCTCGGCGCGCGAGGCCAGCCCGATGATCACTCCGACCGCTGACAGCTGCCCGCGGGAGAGCTTCTTGATGCGGCGTGTGAGCGGAAGCTGGAAGTCCTCGACGAGCCGGTCGGCGAGGTCCTGGTCCCAGTTCGGGTAGAACAGCCGCGCGATGCGCAGCGCGTGCGCCGCGGTGGCGTCGTCGGGGTACTTCTGACTCTCGCGGACGAAGCACATGCGCGAGAGCACGTGCGCGTTCTCGTACGGCGACTCGCCGAACACGCGCACCTCGCCGCTGGTGGCGAAGTTCTGCGCCGTCAGGATCGACATGATGGTGGTCTTGCCGGCGCCGTTGCGTCCGAGCAGTCCGTAGATCGTGTCCTTCTCGACCACGAAGCTCACGTCTTCGACGGCGACGGTCTCTCGGTAGCGCTTGGTGAGGTGTGCGACCTCGATGACGGGGCTCACGGGCTGGTCCCTTCGATGGTGGTGGATGCGGCGGCGGCGTGTTCGCGCAGCAGCGCCGTCAGGTCGTCGGCGTCGAGGTCGAGCTTGCGGGCCTCGGCCAGCAGCGGAGCGATGAATCGCTCGGCGAACGCGGCGCGCCGCTCGGCGAGCAGCTGGGCGCGCGCCCCGGCGGCGACGAACATGCCGATGCCGCGCCGCTTGTACAGGATGCCTTTCTCGACGAGCATGTTCACTCCCTTCGCGGCGGTGGCCGGGTTGATGCGGTAGAAGGCGGCGAGCTCGTTGGTCGAGGGCGCCCGCTCCTGTTCGGCGAGAGTGCCGCCGACGATCGAGTCCTCGACGCTCTCGGCGATCTGCAGGAAGAGGGCGCGTCCTTCGTCCATCGCCGACGCCTCCTCGTTGGTTAGTTACTCAACTAACTAACCAGGGATGCGCGTGGCTGTCAAGCCGACCGTGCGGGGATCACGGCAGGCGCTTGGGGCGGATGACGCGGCCCGGCGCCGTGTTCGTCGAGCGGGCCGGCACCGGCCAGGGGGCGGGCTGCGGATTCGGCTCCTCGCGGGGCTCCGGCTCCGGCTGCGCATCCGAGCGCACCGGGACCGAGCCGGTCGTGAGCTCGAGCGCGACCTTCTGCTCGAGCACCTCGATAGCGCCGTCCGACAGCGAGATGAGCCCGTCGAGCTCCTGCCGTACGCGGCGATAGGCGACCTGGCGCTCGGCCGGGGTCGCGGCCTGGTCGATCGCGACGGTCAGCAGCTGCTTGGCGGTGTCGAGACGCTTTCGCTCGTCCTCGCTGAACGACGAGTCCCGGAGGCGCCGCGCGTCGCGCTCGGCGACGTCGAACGCGACTTCGAAGTCGGTCACCGCGTCGCGGTACTCGGCCAGTTGCTCGGCGGAGACCTTCGCCTTCGCCGAATCGGGGCGGAGGTTGTCCGCCTTCTTCTTCGCGCGCAGGAATGCGGCCGTCAGTGGCTGGCGTCCGTCGCTCATCGCCGGGAACGCGATGAGCTTCGCGACATCCAGCTCGTAGTCCAGCCAGCGATGGGTCACCGCGTCGTGCGCGGCGAAGAGACGCTCCAGCTGCTGCGCCTGCGATTCGGGCTTCGCGGACGCGAGGGATGCCGCGCCGCCCGGATTCGCCCGTGCCGCCGCCTGCGCGGCCTTCAGCTCGCCTTTCGCCCTGATGATCTCCAGACGCCGCCGGTGCCGGCGCTCCAGCGCCTTCTGCCAGGCGCGCCCGAGACCCCCCAACATGCCCATGATGGGGAAGATGAGCCACCAGAAATGGCCCAGCCACTCGAAGAAGGGCTGCACCCTGCCATCGTAACCGCCCGGATTCGGGCGGTTTAGCATGGCAGGGTGGAGACGGTCCTGCTGGTGCTCGCGGGCTGGTGGTGGGTCGCGCCGGCGGCCGCAGGCGCCGGCGCCGCCACCTATGCCGGACTCACCGCGAAGAGCCGCCGCGCTCGCCGGCTCGAGCTCGACGCTGCCCGGCACGAAGAGGCCGAGGCGTATCGCGCGCTCATGCACGCCCGCGCCCTCGTGCGCACCGTCCGAGCCGAGCACCTGGCGGTGCGCGCACGCACCGGGATGCTCTCCTCGGAGACGCTGGAGGCCAAGCGTCGCCTGCAGCTGGCCAAGCGAGCGCACAAGTCCGCGGTGCTGGAGCTGCGGGCGACGCGCGCCCGGGTTCGGGCGGCCGCGGAGCAGTACAGCATCTCGTCGCGCACCGATCCGCTGCCGCTGCAGAAGGTGCTGGCGGCGCACGACGCGGTCACCGCGCAGTGGCTTCCCTACGAGGTGGATGCCGCCAAGGCGCTCGAATATCCCGCGATGACCGATGCCCGCCACCCCGCGACGCTGGCGTTCCTGCGGGCGCAGCGCGAGGCGCAGCGGCTGCGGCCGTCCACGGACGAGCGCGTCAGTCCGCAGCGGTTCATCGAGTACCGCACGGCGGTGCGCGTGCTGGAGGCGGCCTTCGCGGAGGCCGAGCGCCGCCACGGGGAGGGCGTCAGCCGAACAGGAGCGCGAAGACCGTGAATCCGCCGCCGACGAGGATGAGCGCGATGATGGTCACCCAGGCCGTCACCTTGATGCGGCGCTGCCGAGCGGTGCCGTACTCCTCGTCGGTCATGTGCCGATTCTAGGCACGCGGCACGGTCGCGCCGAACGCGGCGGGCAGCGTGTCCGCCGATGCGGACCGCAGCTCGTCGAGGGAGACGGTGAACAGGCCCTGCACCTCGAGCTCGTGCTCGCCGGCGGGGGAGGCGTCGGTCACGCCGATGCGCAGCACCGGGTAGCCGCGGCCGTCGCAGAGGCCGCGGAAGCGGACGTCGTCCTCGCGGGGCACCGAGACCAGGACCCGTCCGGTCGACTCCGAGAACAGGGCGGCCGCGGCATCCACCCCGTCGCGATCCATGAGCTCGTCGAGCCAGACGCGGGCGCCGACGCCGAACCGCAGCACGCAGTCCGCGAGCGCCTGGGCGAGGCCTCCGTCGGCGAGGTCGTGCGCGCTGCCCAGGAGCGACTGCTGGGATGCCGCGTGCAGCAGCTGCGCGAGCCGCTTCTCGTGTGCGAGGTCGACCTGCGGCGGCCGGCCGCCGAGGTGATCGTGGATCACCCCGGCCCAGGCCGAGCCGCTGAGCTCGGTCGAGGTCACCCCGAGCAGGTAGATGTTGTCGCCGGGATCCTGCCACCCGCTGGGCACGCGGCGGGCCACATCGTCGATGATGCCGAGGACGCCGACCACCGGCGTCGGGTGGATCGGGGTGTCGCCGGTCTGGTTGTAGAACGACACGTTGCCGCCGGTGACCGGGATGCCGAGCTCGACGCAGGCGTCAGCCAGCCCGGTCACGGCCTGCGAGAACTGCCACATCACTTCGGGGTTCTCGGGGCTGCCGAAGTTCAGGCAGTCCGTGACGGCTGCCGGAACCGCCCCGGTGACGGCGACGTTGCGGTACGCCTCGGCCAGCGCCAGCTGTGCGCCGGCGTACGGATCGAGCTGACAGAACCGGCCGTTCGCGTCCGTGGCGATGGCGAAGCCCAGCCCCGACTGCTCGTCGACCCGGATCATGCCCGCGTCGTCGGGGAAGGCGAGGGCGGTGTTGCCCATGACGTAGTAGTCGTACTGGTCGGTCACCCACGACTTGTCGGCGAGGTTCGGGCTCGCCACCAGCCGCAGGAACTGCTCGCGCAGCACCTCCGGATCGGTCGAGCGGGGCAGGGCGCTCGCCGAATCGTCCTGCAGCGCGTCGAGCCAGGCGGGGTAGGCGATGGGACGCTCGTACACCGGGCCGTCCACGGCGACCGTGGCGGGGTCGACGTTGACGATCTCCTCGCCGTGCCAGAAGATCTGCAGGCGGCCGTCTCCGGTGACCTCGCCGAGCACCGAAGTCTCGACCTCCCACTTCCGCGTCACCGCGAGGAACGCGTCGAGCTTGTCGGGCGCGACGATGGCCATCATCCGCTCCTGGCTCTCGCTCATGAGGATCTCCTCCGGCGTGAGCGTGGGGTCGCGCAGCAGCACCCGGTCGAGCTCGACGCGCATGCCCGAGCCGCCGTTGGCGGCCAGCTCGCTCGTCGCGCACGAGATACCCGCCGCGCCCAGATCCTGAATGGCCTCGACGAGGTCGCCGCGGTACAGCTCCAGGCAGCACTCGATGAGCACCTTCTCGGCGAACGGGTCGCCCACCTGCACCGCCGGCCGCTTGGTGGGTTTGGCGGTGCCGACGGCGCCGTCGGTCCCTGAGCCCGTCGAAGGGTCGGCGAAGGTGTCGGAGGCGAGGATGCTCGCTCCGCCGATGCCGTCGCCTCCGGTGCGGGCGCCGAACAGCACGACCTTGTTGCCCGCGCCGGACGCGTTCGCGAGCTTCAGGTCTTCGTGGCGCAGCACGCCCACGGCGAGGGCGTTCACGAGCGGGTTGCTCTGATACACCGGATCGAACACCGTCTCGCCGCCGATGTTGGGCAGGCCCAGGCAGTTGCCGTAGAACGAGATGCCGCTGACCACGCCGTGCACCACCCGCGCCGTGTCGGGGTGGTCGATCGCGCCGAAGCGCAGCTGGTCCATGACGGCGACCGGACGAGCGCCCATCGAGATGATGTCGCGCACGATGCCGCCCACGCCGGTGGCCGCACCCTGGAACGGCTCGATGTAGCTCGGGTGATTGTGGGACTCGACCTTGAACGTCACCGCCCAGCCCTCGCCGACATCCACGACGCCGGCGTTCTGGCCCATGCCGACCATGAGACGCTCGCGCATGCGGTCGGTCATCTTCTGCCCGAACTGGCGCAGGTGGATCTTGCTGGACTTGTACGAGCAGTGCTCGCTCCACATCACCGAGTACATCGCCAGCTCACCGCTGGTCGGGCGGCGGCCGAGGATGCTCTTGATCTCGGCGTACTCCTCGGGCCGCAGCCCCAGCGCCGCGAAAGGCTGCTCCCGGTCGGGGGTCGCGATGGCGTTCTCGACGGTGTCGGCAACGGGGGTGTTCACGCGGGGGGACTCCAAGTCTCGGGGCTCTGCCAGTCTATCCGCGCCGATCCGGCGCGACCGGCGTACTGTCTGGTCTCATGGCCGCCGCATCCGATCCCCGCAAGCGCCTTCGCGAGCGCGCCGCCGAGCTCGACGAGATGCTCGCCCGGCTCGACCTCGACGCGGAGGCCGTGCGCGCCGACCGGGCCGACGGCACCGCCGACGACGAGCACGATCCGGAGGGTGTCACCCTGTCGGGGGAGTGGCAGCGTCTGGACGCGGTGCGCCGCGGCGTGCTCGCCGAGCGCACGGAGCTCGCCGAGGCGCTCGCCAGGGTCGAGGACGGCACGTACGGCGTCTGCGTGAGCTGCGGTCGCCGGATCCCC
Organism: Microbacterium sp.; assembly: GCF_044508325.1. GTDB lineage: Bacteria > Actinomycetota > Actinomycetes > Actinomycetales > Microbacteriaceae > Microbacterium. Next base: position 106,956 of record NZ_JBIQHX010000004.1, read on the forward strand.
GTGGGCCGCCTGCGGGCCCGCCCCACCGCGACGATGTGCGTGTCCTGCGCGGAGGCCGCCGAGCGGCGCTGAGGAGCGTCGGGCCGGCGCGAGATCCACCTCTACCCCCCGCGACGTCGAAGCCCTATTCTGAGGCCGATTGCGCACGGTTCGCACCTGGGGACCCGGACCGCGGTCATGGCGGCGTGCGCGTGGAAAGGCGCTGTGTCATGCCTGATCTCGTGACCCACCGGCCGCACCGCGTCCGCGATGACGACGGGAATGCGCGCGTCGTCGTCGAGATCGAGGACGCAGCCGCGCTCTGGTTCTCGGTGCCGCCGGACGCGGAGGAGCTGCTCAGCGAGCGTGCAGATCACGTCGCGATCGCTCTGCTTCTTCCGGCGATGCGCTACGGTCGCGACCTTCGTGTCGGGGGAGTGGTGACCGACTCTCTTCTGCATCGCCTGAATCATGACGTGCAGGCGCTGGTCCGCGACATCCATCCGGGCTATCGGCGCATCGTGGTCTCCGCCGACGAGACTGCTCCGGCAGGGCGCCCGCCGTCCGGGGTGGCGACCGGGTTCTCGGGCGGGGTCGACAGCTTCGCCACCCTGATGGAGTACGCAGCCGGTTCCGCCGTGCCGGACAGTCTGCGGGTCACGCATCTGCTCAACAACAATGTCGGAGCGCACGGAGACGGAGGCCGAGCGCTGTGGCAGCGGCGGTTCGAGCGCCTCCGGCCCGTCGCGGACGATCTGCGGCTGCCGTTCATCCGCGTCGACAGCAACATCGAGGATCACTATCCCCGAATGGGGTTCATGCAGACGGTGGCCTTCCGAAACGCCGCTGTCGTGCACCTGCTCGGCGGAGGGATCGGTCGTTCGTATCAGGCTTCCGAAGGAGCGTTCCGCAACATCCGGATGCCGCCGCCCCACGGCGACATCGGGTTGGCCGGCGCCATGATCTTCCCGCTGCTGTCGACGTCCGCGCTGACGATGGAGTCGACGAGTTCGGCGTCGTCTCGGATCGAGCGGACGCTCGCGCTGGTCGGATCCCCCCATGCGCGATACCTCGACGTGTGCATCGCCACCGACCCTGACGGGGACGTGAACTGCTCCTCCTGCTGGAAGTGCATGCGCACCATGCTGACCCTGGAGATCGCATCCAGTCTCGATGACTTCGTTCCGACCGTCTTCCGTCGAGCGCCGTACGAGCGGAATCGCTGGGCGTACTACGCGCAGATCCTGTCGTCCACCGAGCCGAACGACATCGAGCTGGTGGAGTACGGCGATCTGCACGACTGGCGATGGGGGCCGCTGTCCCACGCGCGGGCGCTGCAGCGCCGGATCGGATCCCGCCTCCTGGAGCATGCTCGCGCTGTTCGCGACCGCCTCCCTCGAAGCCGGACCATGCAGGAAGATCTTGACACGGGCCTGTCGTGGCTCTAACGTACAACCAAATGGTTGTAGAAAGAGACCTCACCGACCCTCAGCTCACCGAGGAGGAGACCGACCGTGTCTTCCAGGCGCTCGCCGCGGCGACCAGGCGTGACATCCTGCGTCGCACGATCGAGCGCGAGCAGTCGGTGTCGGCACTGGCCCGCGAGTACGACATGTCGTTCGCTGCCGTCCAGAAGCACGTCGCCGTGCTCGAGGCCGCGCACCTCATCGTCAAGCGGGCCGAGGGTCGTGAGCGTCTCGTTCGGGCGGATCCGGCGATGATCGCCCGTGCCCGCGCGCTGCTGGCGCGCTACGAAGACCTCTGGAGAGCGCGGATCGACCGCCTCGACGCACTGCTGTCACAGACCGAAGGAGACTGACATGCCTGTCACCGAACTGACCACCGACGCCGAGGCGCTCACCATGACGCTCATCGCCGACGTCGACGCTCCCGTCGAGCGGCTCTGGCGCGCGTTCACCGATCCGCGTCAGCTCGAGCGCTTCTGGGGCCCGCCCGGATGGCCCGCGACCTTCACCGAGTTCGACTTCACCGTCGGCGGCCGGGCGCGCTACCACATGACCAGCCCGAAGGGCGAGCTCTCGCGCGGCGCGTGGGAGTTCGTGCGCATCGACGAGCCGCAGAGCTTCGAGGTGCTCGACACCTTCGTCGAGGCTGACGGCACGGTGTTCGAGGGCTTTCCCGCGATGCGGATGGCGTACTCGTTCGAACCCACCGAGACCGGCTCGCGGCTGCGCAACGTGACCTACTTCGCGTCGCACGAGGCGCTCGAGCAGGCCGTCGAGATGGGCGCCGTCGAGGGCTCGCAGCTGGCGATGGGCCAGCTCGACGCGGTGCTGCACGACCTGCGCGAATACGCGCAGGGCAAGGGCACCCGCACCGAGCTGCTCGACGACCAGCACGTGCGCATCACCCGTCTGATCGACGGCCCGCAGGAGCTGGTCTGGCGCGCGCACACCGAGCCGGCGCTGCTGGAGAAGTGGATGCTGGGGCCCGACGGCTGGCGGATGTCGGCGTGCGAGGTCGACGCCGTCGCCGGTGGCCGGTACCGCTACGCCTGGGAGCCGCTCGACCCGGCCGCCGGCACGGCGTTCGGCTTCGACGGCGAGGTCGTGCTGATCGAGCCGATCCGCCGCATGGTCACCACCGAGCACATGACCGACACCGACTACCCGTCGACGCTCAACGATCTGAGCCTGTACGAGGAGGACGGTGCGACGCTCGTGACGCTGCTCGTCGAGTATCCCGATCGCGAGACGCGCGATGCCGTGCTCGCGACCGGGATGACCGACGGCATGGAGGCGTCATACGCCCGGCTCGAGGGCGTGCTCGTGTCGCTGCCGGGCTGACGCGCGGCGCGGCCACTCCACACCGTGCACGATTGCGGAGATGTGCAGAAGTGCGTTCGATTGCGCGGCAGTTCGTCCGCAATCCTGCACATCTCCGCGTTCGCGGCACGGGCCGACCCGGCCGGCCGCTCGGCCGCTCAGGCGCTGCGGCGGCGGTGGATCAGCATCGCCGCCGCATAGGCGATGACGAGGATGCCGACGCACCAGGCCAGAGCGATCCAGATCTCCGCACCGACGGCGGTGCCCGTGAACAGAGCGCGGATCGTGTCGACGATCGGCGTGACCGGCTGGTTCTCGGCGAACCAGGCGAGCGGCCCCGGCATCGACTCCGTGGGCACGAAGGCCGAGCTGAGGAACGGCAGGAAGATGAGTGGGTACGAGAACGCGACCGCCCCGTCCATCGACTTGGCGGTCAGGCCCGGGATCACGGCGAGCCACGTGAGCGCGAGGGTGAACAGCATCAGGATGCCGGTGACGGCCAGCCATGCGCCGAGGCCCGCCCCCGTCCGGAAACCGAGCAGGAGGGCCACCCCCACCACGACCGCGAGCGAGATCACGGTGGCCGCGATCGTGGTGAGCACGTGCGACCAGAGCACGCCGGCGCGGGCGATCGGCATGGACTGGAAGCGCTCGAAGATGCCGCTCTGCAGATCCTGGAAGAGGCGATACGCCGTATAGGAGATGCCGGACGCGATCGTGATGAGCAGGATGCCGGGCAGCAGGTAATCGACGTACGAGCCCGAGAACGAGCCGATGTCGATCGCGCCCCCGAAGACGAAGACGAAGAGCAGCATGAACGCGATCGGCATCACGGCGGTCGTGATGATCGTGTCGGGACTGCGCAGGATGCGGCGCAGCGATCGCCCGGTGAGGACGGTCGTGTCGCCGAGGACGTGTGCGGTCATCATGCCGCCTTTCCGGTGTCGTCACCGACGATCGCGAGGAAGACCTCCTCGAGCGTCGGCTGCTTCTGGATGTACTCCGTCTCCGCAGGCGGCAGCATCGCGGTGAGCTCGGCGAGCGTGCCGTTCGCGATGATGCGACCGTCGTGCAGGATCGCGATGCGGTCGGCGAGCTGCTCGGCCTCCTCAAGGTGCTGCGTGGTCAGCAGCACCGTCGTGCCCTTCGCGGCCAGCTCGGTGACCGCTCGCCACGCCTCGATGCGCGCCTCCGGGTCGAGGCCGGTGGTCGGCTCGTCGAGGAAGACGACCGACGGGTCGCCGATGAGACTCATGGCGATGTCGAGGCGGCGGCGCATGCCGCCGGAGTACGTCCCGGCGCGGCGGGCCGCGGCATCCCCCAGCTCGAACCGCTGGATGAGCGCATCGGCGACCACCGCCGGATCGGTCACGTGGCGCAGCCGGCCCACCAGCACGAGGTTCTCGCGGCCGGTGAGCATCTCGTCGACGGCGGCGAACTGCCCGGTGAGACTGATCGCCTCGCGAACCTGCGCGGGCTGTTCGGCGACATCGAACCCGGCGACGACGGCCTGCCCGGCATCCGCCCGCAGCAGGGTCGAGAGGATGCGCACGAGCGTCGTCTTGCCGGCGCCGTTCGAGCCGAGCAGCGCGAAGATCGTGCCGCGCGCGACGTCGAATTCGACCCCTCGCAGCACGTGCAGGTCCCGGTAGGACTTCTCGATTCCACGGACCTGGATCGCGGCGGTCATGACTGCTCCTTCTCTGCCTCATCGATCGCCGTCATCAGACGCGCGCGCTCCTTGTCGACCCACCGCTTGCCGGTGTACGACTGCGCGAACGTCTCGGCGAAGTCGACCGGGTCGTCGCCGACGACCGCGCGCACGGGGGTGCCGTCGGCCGCAGCGCGATCCCACAGATCGACGAGGTCGCCGAACATGGTGACGAGGGTGTCGCCGTCGGTGACACCGCCGCCGGAGTACATGAGGTACCGGTGCACGGCCTTGCCCGCGTCGCGGTAAGGCCCGGGAAGCGCCTCGAGGCGGGCCATCGCCTGTCGGTACTGCTTCTTCTGCTCGAGCGACCCGGTGAGGGTCTCGAACCATCTGGCCATTTCAGTCCTCTTCCTGCGTGTCGTCTTCCTGCGTGTCGTCTTCCTGCGTGTCGTCGTGCAGCTGCTCGATTCGTTCAGCGAGGAAGGTCCACGTCCTCCAGAACTCGTCGAGGTGGTCGCGTCCCTGCTCGTTGAGTGAGTACACCTTGCGCGGCGGGCCCTTCTCCGAGGGCACCTTCTCGACATCGACGAGCCCGCGCTGCTCGACACGAACGAGAAGCGCGTACACCGTGCCCTCGGCGAGCTCGCTGAACCCCTCTTCGCGCAGCCACGCGGTGATCTCGTAGCCGTACGCCGGGCGGCGCGCGAGGTTCGCGAGCACGATGCCCTCGAGAACGCCCTTGAGCATCTCAGTGAGCTGCCCCGCCATATCGCCTCCCGGCACTACTCAGTGTCATTGACTACCACTAGATAGTAACACTGAGTACCGAGAGTGCAAGTGAATCCGCTCAGCCCTCGCCGTCGCGGGTGCCGAACAGTCCCTTGCCATACAGCCGAATGGCGTCGTACGCCTCGCCGTACGTCTTGGGCGCCTTGGCGCCGGGGTCGAAGCGCGCCAGCAGCAGGCCGAGCAGCCCCTGGGCGGGCGAGGTGAGCGGGCGGTGACGATGCGCCTGGACGGTGGCCGCGGCATCCTTCTCTTCCGGATTCGTCGGGATGTACAGGGCCTTGGGCTGCGGCCAGGTGTACGGCTGACGCGGCGCGGTGAGGTTGACGGCGTTGAAGATCGGATTCGCGTTCTGGTCGCGCAGGGTCAGCGGCTTGAGGCCGTGCTGCCGGCAGAGCGTGTTGATGACCGACCCGTGATGCATCTCGTCGTGGATCACCGTGTTCTGCGCGGTGTAGGCGCTCACCACGATGGCGGGCACCCGCACCCCGAGCCGGTCGAAGAGGAACCCCATCTCACCGGCACCGCTGCGGTCGGGCGGGGTCGCCGCCGGTGGCGGCACGTGGTCGTAGGTGCCGCCATGCTCGTCGAAGGTGAGCACGAGGGCCGTATTCATCGCGTTCGACTTGCCGGGGGTGCGGCTCTTGCGGATGGCGTCGTAGACCTCTTGCACGAGGGCGTCGCCGGCGCGCACGTCGGAGAGCGCGCTGTTGTAGAAGTGGTGGCTGCCGCCGCCGTCTTCGATCGTGGTCTCGCGCACCGCGCCGAACGGCGGGTGCATGTCGTTGTGGTTGATGACCATGCGCGGTTCTATGAAGGAGTACGCGGGGAGGTCGCCGTTCTCGACATCGGCGTGGAACTGATCCATGTCGCGGAAGTTCGTCTTCCAGTACTGATGCAGCACCGGAGCGTGCACCATCCCGGTCAGCGAGACGAGCTGGGTGGCGTCGTAGTACACGCGCCATGAGATGCCGGCCTCATCGAGCCGGTTGAAGATCGTCGGCGCGGCCGGCCCGGTGATCCACTTGTAGAAGCCGTCGCCGCCCTGGTTGGTGACGAATCCGTTCGAGGTGGATGCGTGGAAGAACATGCGGTTGCAGAACGTCTGCGACGGCACGGCGCAGAACCAGCGGTCGTACACCGCGAACTCGCGGGGGAGCGTCGAGATCACCGGCAGCTGCGCGGGGCTGAAGCCGCCCATCGCCACCCGGTACTCCTGCGGGGTCGGGTCGGTGCGCCGCTGAAGGCGGAAGTTGATGACGAAGTCCCTCACGAAGCCCGAGTTGTCGGCGGTGGCACCCAGGGGCGGCGTGTTGAACGGCGGCCGCATGCCGTTGCGGCGGATGTCGGCATTGCCGGGCGGGTCGACCGTGCCGAACAGCTGCGCGTGTTGATGTGCGGATACGCCTCACCCGGGTCGGGCTGCGGCGACTGCATGACCGTGTCGGTCGGCCCGTCGTAGACGTAGGCGGGGACGTCTTCGCCGGAGGCGCCGGGGTTCGAGTACGTGCCCTGCGCGAGACCGTCGAACTCGGCCCGGGACTTCTCGTCGGCCGAATACAGATGCCCGAGCAGGTTGTCGAAGCTGCGATTCTCGAACATGACCACCACGATGTGGTCGAAGCCGGGCACCGAGCGCTGCGGCAGCGGCTCGAACTCGGGCGGGTGCGCCATGGCGGCGGAGGTGATCGCCGCGCCCGCTGAGCCTCCGATGGCGAGGCCCGCCGCCCCGGCGCCGGCCCGCCGCAGGAAGTCACGGCGCGAGGTCTCGCGCTCGCCGTCGCCCATGCAACGGATGCTATCGGCCCGAGGCGCGCTCTATGGTGTGGCTATGGCGGAATCGTTCCCCTTCGACCGTGGCGCGCGGTACGGCTCCGCCCTGGTGGGCACGCTCTTCGCCGGCTACCTGTGCATCGCGACGAGCTTCGACGCGTTCATCGAGGCCACGAACTACGCCGGCGCGATCGGCACCGATGTGCCGCTCGTCGACCTCGTCGAGTTCCTGCTGATCCTGGGGCTGTTCATCGCCGCGTTCACGGTCATGCTGGCCAGCGGCGCGCGGCGGCTCGGCGCGGTGACGCTGGCGTGCGTGGTGCTGCTGCTGTGGGCGACCCTCGGCATCCAGCGGGGCATCGGCAACATCCGGCACCCCATCGAGTTCTGGGCGTTCGTCACCGATCAGGGGCTTGTCACGCTGATCGTCGCCCTGGGCGGCTGGCTGCTCGTGCGCGGTCGGCATCCCCTGTCTTTCGTGGTGCTGCTGCTCGCCCTCGTGCCGCCCGTGGTGACCGGCCTGCTGGTGGGCGCTTCAGTGACCTCCGGCGCCTTCACGCTCGTGTCGCTGGGCGTCGTGATCATGCTCGGCATCGGCGGAGCGTGGCTGGCCGTCGTCATCGATCGGGCGATCGGGCGAGCACGTCCTCCAGCGCAACCCACGCCAGCATCGCGCACTTGACCCGGGCGGTGTACTTCGAGACGCCCGACAGGGCGGAAGCATCGCCGAACACGTCCTCTTCGAGCGTGACGGCGCCGCGCGAGCGCAGCGCCTCGCGGAAAGCGGCGATCCGCTCGCGGGCATCGGCCACCGGCATCCCGCCCTCTTCCTCGACGAGCGACGTGAGCATCGAGGCGGATGCCTGTGAGATCGAGCAGCCGTCGCCCGTCCACGTGATCGCGCGCACAACGCCATCGTCGAGGTCGGCGTGCAGGATCACCTCGTCGCCGCACACCGGGTTGCGCTGGTGCGAGCTCGGCTCGCCCGGCTCTCCGCGCCCGTGCGGGTGCTTGGCGTGGTCGAGGATGAGGTCCTGGTAGAGCGCCTGGAGGTCGTCCATCACGCCGCCCCGAAGAAGGCCCGCACACCCGAGACGGCGTCGAGCATCGCGTCGATGTCGGACTCGGTGTTGTAGAGGAAGGCGCTCGCGCGCACGGATGCCGTGAGCCCGAAGCGCCGGTGCAGGGGCTGCGTGCAGTGGTGGCCGACGCGCACGGCGATGCCGCGGGCATCAAGGAACTGGCCGACGTCGTGGGCGTGTACTCCGGCGACATCGAACGCGCACAGCGCGACCCGCTCGGCCCCGGCGGCGGCGCCGAGCAGCCGCACGCCGGGAATCGAGGCGAGGCCCTCGCGCAGGCGCTTCTCGAGCACGAGCTCGTGCGCATGCACGGACTCCATGCCGACGGTCTCGAGGTAACGCACCGCCGCCGCCAGCGTGATCGCCTGCGAGACCGGCTGCGTGCCGGCCTCGAAGCGCTGCGGCGGCGGCAGGAACCCGGCGCGGTCGAGCGTGACCTCGGTGATCATGGAGCCGCCCGTGAGGAACGGCGGCAGCGACTCGAGCACATCACTGCGTCCGTACATGCCGCCGATGGCATACGGACCGAGCATCTTGTGGCCCGAGAACACCGCGAGGTCGACGCCGAGCGCGCGCAGATCGAGCGGCAGATGCGGGGCGGACTGGCAGGCGTCCAAGAGCGTGAGGGCTCCGGCATCCTGCGCGAGCTCGACGAGGGCAGCCACGGGGTTGACGATGCCCAGCGTGTTCGACACGTGCGGGAAGGCCACGACGCGAGTGCGCTCGCCGATGAGCCGAGCGGCGGCATCGAGGTCGAGAGTGCCGTCGTCGTGCACCGGGATGTGGCGCAGCACAGCTCCGGTGCGCGCGGCCAGCTGCTGCCAGGGGATGAGGTTCGCGTGGTGCTCGGCCTCGGTGACGACGATCTCGTCGTCCGGGCGCAGCCTTTCCGCATTCTGCAGCGCGTGGGCGACGAGGTTGATGCCCTCGGTGGCGCCGGTCGTCCACACGAGCTGCTCGGGCTCGGCGCCGACGAAGCTCGCCACGGTGACCCGGGCATCTTCGAACAGCTCGGTCGCCTCGGCCCCCAGCGTGTGCGCACCGCGGTGCACGGCGCCGTTCGCGCGGGTGAGGAAATCGACCTCGGCGTCGATCACGGCCTGCGGTCGCTGGCTGGTCGCGGCCGAGTCGAGGTAGACGAGCGGCGCGCCGTTCACCTGCTCGCGCAGGATCGGGAAGTCTCGCCGCAGCACGGCGGCGTCGAGCGCGGTCGCAGAAGTCACCCCTCCAGGCTACGTCTCGTCAGCGCTCGAGGCTCGAGCGCTCCGCTCGCAGGTGCGCGAGGGAGAGCGCGTCACGCGGACGTCCGGAGCGATCCTCGCCGGCCATCGGGCGCGAGCGCCGGCCGTAGATGAGCTCTGACGAGTCGAGCAGCCATGGAACGAGGGTGATCGAGACGCCGTGGATGAGCATCAGCTGCTGCGCGATGCGCCGTGCCCGGCGATTGTGCAGCAGCACCTCCCACCAGTGCCCGACGATGTACTGCGGCAGGTAGACGGTGGCCACCGTCGGCCCGTGCTCCTCGCGGTGGTGCGCGATGAACGCGGCGACGGGGCCGGCGTAGGCGCGATAGGGCGACTCGACGATGACGAGGGGCACCGGCATCCCGTGTCTCGTCCACTCGTCCTGCAGCGCGTCGGACTGCTCCTTCGAGACGGCGATGTGGATCGCCAGCGTGCGATCGTGCCTTGCGGCCAGCGCGTAGTCGACGGCCTTGACCACCGGCTTCTGCAGCCGGTTGACGAGCACCAGGGCGAGGTCGCCTGCCGAGCCGAAGTGCACGGTGTCATCCATGCGCAGCTCGGTCTCGACGTCGCGGTAGTACCTGTGCACGCCGATCATCAGCAGCGAGAGCACCGGGATGGCCAGGAACACGAGCCACGCCCCATGGGTGAACTTCGTGATCGTCACGATCAGCAGCACGAGGATCGTCATGACCGCGCCGAGGCTGTTGACGGCAAGGCCCGTGCGGGCCTCGATGAGCTCGGCGCGCGGTCCGGGCTGCCGGCGCGTCGCCCCGGAGAGCCCGCGCAGTCCTCGGAGCGCGCGCCGCCAGTGCCGGATCATGCCGAGCTGGCCCAGCGAGAACGAGACGAACACGCCGATGATGTACAGCTGGATGAGGTTCGTGAGGCTCGCCTGGTAGAGCAGCAGCACCCCGATGGCGATGAGGCCGAGGATGATCATGCCGTTCGAGTACACGAGCCGATCGCCACGGGTGCTGAGCGCCTTGGGCGCATAGCCGTCGCGGGCAAGCACCGCGCCGAGCAGCGGAAAGCCGTTGAATGCGGTGTTGGCAGCCAGCAGCAGCACGCAGGCGGTCGCCGCCTGCACGATGAAGAACGGGATCGATCCGGCGCCGAACGTGGCGGCGGCCACCTGTGCCATCAGGCTCGGCTGCACGAGGTGCGCGCAGTCGAACCCGACGAGGTGGCACGGGTTCTCGGCGTAGTGCACCCCTGAGACGAGGGCGAGCACCGTGAGCCCTGAGAACAGCACGATGGCGATGCCGCCCATCATCGTCAGGGTCAGCTGCGCATTGCGCACCTTCGGCCCGCGGAACGCCTGCACGCCGTTCGAGACCGCCTCGACGCCGGTGAGAGCCGAGCATCCGCTCGAGAACGCCCGCAGCACCAGCAGGATCACGGCCGCCTGCGTGATGTCTTCGGCCTGCACGGCGAACTGCGCGCTTGAGGCGATCGGCGGGTGGCCGAGCATCCAGCGCACGAGACCCACCGCGATCATCACCGCGACCGACCCGACGAACAGATAGGTGGGAACGGCGAAGGCCCGGGATGCCTCGCGCACGCCGCGCAGATTGACCACGATGATCAGCACCACGCAGGCGACGGCGAGCCCGACGCGCCACGAGGCGAGCACGGGGAAGGCCGAGATGATGTTGTCGATGCCCGAGGCGACCGAGACCGCCACCGTCAGCACGTAGTCGACGAGAAGGGCCGAGGCGACGACGACGCCAGGCACCTCGCCGAGGTTGGTTCGGGCCACCTCGTAGTCGCCGCCGCCCGAGGGGTAGGCCTTGACGAGCTGCCGGTAGCTGAGCACCACCACCACGAGCACGACGACCACGGCGGTCGCGACCCAGGGGCTGAACGCCAGGAACGCGATGCCGCCGGTGAGCAGGATCATCAGCAGCTCCTGCGGGGCGTAGGCCACCGACGACAGCGCGTCAGACGCGAAGATCGGCAGCGCCATGCGCTTGGGGAGGAGGTGCTCGTCGGCCTGCTCCGACGACAGTGGTTCGCCGAGCAGGATCCGCTTTGCGAAAGGGGCGTCGGCGGCGCCCGGGTCGCGACTTGCATCAGTCACGGCGGGTGACACTACGCCTGCGTCGATAGTCTCGCAAGGGTGGAGGATCAGATCGCGCTCGGGGTGCTCGCGGTCCTCATCGGGGTCTTCGTCGGGGTGCTGCTGTTCGTGCCATTCGTGGCCGTCAGCTACCGGCGGCGCGGGGGCTTGAGCTTCTGGCGGTTCGTCGGGTGGGCGGCGGCGCTGATCTACTTCTGGGCGATCTGGACGTACACCCTGCTGCCGCTGCCCGACCCCGACGAGCTCCAGTGCCGGCAGCCGAACCTCGACCTGCTCGCGTTCATCGACGACATCCAGCGCGCGATCGCCGCACCCGGGAGCCCGCTGACGAACCCGCTGATCCTGCAGCTGGTGCTCAACGTCGCCCTCTTCCTGCCGCTGGGGTTCTTCGTGCGGGTGCTGGGCGGCCGCGGCGTCGTGGTGGCGACGCTGATCGGCCTCGGTGTGTCGCTGTTCATCGAGACCACGCAGCTCACCGGTGTGTGGGGGCTGTACCCGTGCGCGTACCGCGTCTTCGACGTCGACGACCTGCTCACCAACACGCTCGGTGCACTCCTGGGCGCGCTTGTGGCCTTCGCCGTGCCGAAGCACCATCGCGGCTTCGCGCGATCACCGGATGCCGGCGAGCCCGACCCGGTGACCCGGGGTCGCCGCTTCGTCGCCATGCTCTGCGACTACATGGGCGCCGTCGTCCTCCAGGTGGTGCTCGCGATCGGGGTGCAGCTGCTGCTGTTCGCCGTCGGCGAGGAGCGCCTCATGGAAGAGGGTCAGCTGGCCGGCGTCCTCAGCAGCGGCCTCACCGCAGCCCTCTGGCTCGGGATCGCGCTCGGCACCGGCCGGACGATCGGCGATCTCGCCGTTCAGCTGCGCTACACCGGGAGCACCCTGCCGACCTGGCTGTCGCGGACGCTGCGGTGGCTGGGCGGCATCGGCGGGTTCCTCCTGGTGGGCATGCTCCCGGGATCGTGGGCGCAGCTGAACATCGTGTTCCTGCTCGCGTGCGCCGTGCTGCTGTTCACGACGAAGCAGGGCAGAGGGCTGCCGGGCCTGATCAGCGGTCAGGGCCTGATCGACGCCCGCAGCCGCGAAGCGGTCAGTCCAGGAACTCCCGCGCGGTGACCACCAGCGCCTCGACGCCGTTCTCGATGGTGGGGTGGATCAGGGGTGCGAACAGAGGCGAGTGGTTGGTGGGGATGTCGCGCTCGAGCGTGCCGGCCGCCTGCGCGGCCGCGAAGGCCGCCGGGTCGACGCCGCCCCAGAACCAGAACACGAGCGGCGCGCCCGATTCGCGGGCGAACCAGGAGACGTCCTCGCTGCCGGTGAACATGCCCGGGTCGACGACCGAGTCCGTGCCGAAGCGGGCTGCCAGCGCCGAGACCACGCGGGCGGTGGCGGCGGGGTCGTTGATGGTCGGGGGGAGTGTGTGGTCGGTCACGATGACAGGCTCGTCGTCCGCCCCGGATGCCTGCGCCTCGGCGCGGACGATGCGCTCCACCTTCTCGAGCACCCGCGCGCGGGCCTCGTCGTCCGGGTAGCGCAGGCTCAGCTCGAGCGTCGCCTCCGCGGGGATGATGTTGTTCTTCAGGCCCGCGTGGACCGAGCCGACGGTGACGACGGCGACATCCCGCGGGTCGACCTCGCGCGAGACGATCGTCTGCAGCCGCATGATGGTCGCGGCGGCCATCACCACCGGGTCGATGGTCGCGTGCGGACGCGAGCCGTGGCCGCCGCGGCCCAGGAGCGTCACGGTGAGGCCGTCCGAGGCCGCCATCTGCGTTCCCGGCCGCACGCCGAACACGCCCGCCGGCAGCGGCGTGACATGCTGACCGAGCACCACATCCGGCCGCGGATGGCGCTCGAGCACGCCGTCGGCGATCATCGCCTTCGAGCCGGCCCCGTGCTCCTCGGCCGGCTGGAAGACGGCGACGATCGTCCCCGACCACTCGTCCTTCGTGGCGACGAGGCGTTCGAGCGCGCCCAGCAGGCAGGTCACGTGCATGTCGTGGCCGCACGCGTGCATCACGGGGACGTCGTTGCCGGCCGGGTCGGTGCCGCGCGCGGTGCTCGCGTAGGGCAGGCCGGTCTGCTCGGGCACCGGCAGCGCGTCCATGTCGGCGCGCAGCCACACCACCGGCCCCTCGCTGGAGGTGACCGTCGCGACCACTCCGGTCTTGCCGACGCCCTCCTCGAAGGGGATGCCGAGCTCGCCGAGCTTCTCGGCGATCACACCCGCGGTGCGGGTCTCCTGGAAGGACAGTTCGGGATGCTTGTGCAGATCGACGTAGATCGCTTCGAGGTCCAGGGCCATTCCCCGAGCCTACGCGCTGGACCGCGCGGTGCTGGCGCGGACGACGAGCTCGAACGGGAGCTGCCCGGGCGCGGGATCGGCGCCGGAGGCATCCAGCTCGGCTCCGGCGCCGATCGCCCATGGCGTCCCTCGCTTCATGCAGCGGTGAGCCACACCGTCGTGTCGGTCGGCAGCGTGGCACCGTCCAGCGGCTCGCTGGCGGCGATCACGCGGCCCTCGGGCAGGTCGGCGGGGGCGGCTCCCAGGTTCGCGACGACGATCACATCGCCGTTGCGGAATGCCAGGATGCCACGCCCCGGCAGGTCGAGCCACTCCAGCGCCCCGGTGCCCAGCGCGTGGGCGCGGCGCTCGGCGAGGAGCCGCCGGTAGAGGCTGAGCGTCGACCGGGGGTCGCCGACCTGGACGTCTCTGGCCAGGGACGCCCACTCGGGCGGCTGCGGCAGCCACGATGCGCCGGTGGGGCTGAAGCCGTAGGCGGGCGCAGCGGCTTCCCACGGGATGGGCACACGGCATCCGTCTCTTCCGTACCGCTCGCCGTTCGTGCGGAACCAGGTCGGGTCCTGCCGGGCGCCGGGGGGCATGTCGATCACCTCGGGCAGGCCCAGCTCCTCGCCCTGGTAGAGGTACGCCGATCCGGGCAGGGCGAGCATGAGCGCCGTCGCGGCACGGGCGCGGCGGAGGCCGAGCTCGGGGATCGGCTGTCCGGGAGAGTCGGGGCCGATGCCGTGGCCCTGCGGGTTCTCGGCCGTGAGCGCGAGCCGGGTGGCGTGGCGGACCACGTCGTGGTTCGACAGCACCCAGGTGCTCGGCGCGCCCACGGCCGCGTACGCGGCCAGGGACGCGTCGATGACCGCGCGCAGCTCGTCGGCATGCCACTGCGTCTCGAGATAGGCGAAGTTGAACGCCTGGTGCATCTCGTCGGGGCGCACCCACAGGGCGGTCGCCTCGACGGTGGGCATCCACGCCTCGGCGCAGAGGGCGCGGTCGCCGGGGTACTCGGCGAGCACGCGCCGCCAGTCGCGGTACACCTCGTGCACGCCCTCCTGACCCCAATAGGGCACGTCGGTCTGATCGCCGCCCATCGAGCCCGAGTCGATCGGGGGCACGTAATCGGGCAGGCCCTCCGCCTTGACCAGCCCGTGCGCCACATCGACGCGGAAGCCGTCGACGCCGCGGTCGAGCCAGAACCGCAGGATGCGGCGGAACTCCTCGTGCACCTCGGGGTTCGACCAGTCGAAATCGGGCTGCGAGGCGTCGAACAGGTGCAGGTACCACTGGCCCGGCGTCCCGTCCGGGTCGATGGTGCGCGTCCACGCCGGGCCGCCGAAGACCGACTCCCAGTTGTTCGGCGGCAGCTCGCCGTGGTCGCCCCGGCCGTCGCGGAACATGTACCGGGCTCGCTCACGGCTGCCCGGTGCGGCGGCAAGGGCCTCCTGGAACCAGACGTGCTGGTCGGACGAGTGGTTGGGGACGAGGTCGACGATGACCCGGATGCCGCGCGCATGCGCCTGCTGGAGCAGCTCGTCGAAGTCGGCGAGCGTGCCGAACAGCGGGTCGACGTCGCAGTAGTCGGAGACGTCGTAGCCGGCGTCCTTCTGCGGCGACGTGAAGAACGGGGAGAGCCAGACGGCATCGACGCCGAGCGTCGTGAGCGCATCGAGGCGGGAGGTCACGCCGGGCAGGTCGCCCACCCCGTCGCCGCTCGAATCGGCGAACGAGCGGGGGTAGATCTGGTAGATGACGGCAGAGCGCCACCACTCCGGGCCGAGGGCGGGGGAAGTCATGCGCTCGAGGCTACGGCAAGCGCTTGCATTGCTCTCGGCGGATAGGGTGGGCGAGTGCCCGAGACCGAGCTGGAGCGCGCCGAGCAGCTCATCAGAACCATTCCCGACTACCCGGAGCCCGGAGTGCTCTTCCGCGACATCACACCCCTGCTGGTGGATGCCGCAGCCCTTCGTGCTGTGATCGACGCCATGATCGCGCCCTTCGCGGGTGGGTTCGACGTGGTCGCCGGCATCGAGGCGCGTGGATTCCTGCTCGCCGGCGCGGCGGCGATGGCCGCCGGGGTGGGCCTGGTGCCGATCCGGAAGGCAGGCAAGCTGCCGCGACCGGCGGCGGCGGTGTCGTACGCCCTGGAGTACGGCACGGCGACGATAGAGGCTCACGACGACATGGCGCCCGGCACGCGGGTGCTGCTCGTGGACGACGTGCTGGCCACGGGCGGCACGCTCGCGGGAGCGCACGAGCTCGTGCCGCGCCTGGGCGGGGTCGTCGTGGGCACGTCCGTGCTTCTCGAGCTCGAGGCGCTCGGAGGGCGCGCCCTCGTGCCGGACGTGCGGACGGTGTTCTGCGCCTGAACGGCCGAGGTCAGGACTGCGGCGTGAAGCTCATTCCACGTCGTGCGAGTGGTCTCTGACGTCGGGCTCGGTCCGCAGCTCGTCGGCGATCTCCTCCTCCGGGCGGGGCGGGATGTCCTCGTCCTCCTCGAGTTCGGGGATCGTCGGCTCATCCGGTGCAGGCACGTGATGCGCACCGGGATCGTTGGCGTGCATACTCCAGTGTCGCCTGCGGGCGGGCGCCGCGGTAGACCGTCTCGGGCTTCAGTCGTCTCCGTGCGAACCAGCCGGCGCGGGCGGGTGGTGGGGGATCGGATCCGGGCGCTCCGACCGCTTCGGCGTCCGACTGCTCGGCGTCGGAGCCGCCTTCGGGGCGGCGGTCGGCCCCGAGGCGCGGGCCGACGGTGCGGGCCGCAGCTCCTTGGCGAAGCGACGCCCTGTGACCGAGTGCGGCGTGATCTTGATCACGTAGGGCTTGCGCGTCGGGGTGAGCGAGACGACATCCATCACGCCGCTCCGGCGGATCTCGTCCTCGTCGCGCAGCTGGCCGGCGGCGCCGCGCACGACCACGCTCCAGCGGCTCTGCTCGTCCTCGCCGTCGATCTCGAACGCTGCGACGGGCCTCAGGTGGAGGTGACGCAGCTTCGAATCGCGCGCGGTGCGCAGATAGATCGCCCCCTCGTGGGTCGTGAAGTTCACGGGGTAGATCTCCGGCACGCCGTCACCGTCGACGAGGGCGAGACGCCCGACCTGGGGGATCTGCAGGAGCGACCAGCACTCCGCGGTGCGCAGGCGCGCTGCGCCCGAGGCGCTCGAAGGCGAGGCCATGCCGGCTCCTTCCGTCGCGAGCCGTCGCGGAGTTCCGTGGAACGCCACGGTAGTCAGCGCATCGCCCCCCTGCAAGGGCTTGGCCCGGCGGCCGGGAGGCGCGCCGGGTGCGGCCCGGTCAGCTGCGCAGCACGACGTTCACCGGCTCGTCGCCACGCAGCATCCGCTCGATCTGCGTGCGCACGAGACGCGCGATGCGCGGGCGCATGGCGCCGGACGCCCCGCCCACGTGCGGCGCGATGAGCACGCCGGGCAGCGACCACAGCGGGTGCCCCTCGGGCAGCGGCTCGGGATCGGTGACATCGAGCGCCGCACGGATGCGGCCGCGGCGGACGTGGTCGACCAGCGCGTCGGTGTCGACGAGCGGGCCGCGGCCCACGTTGACCACCAGCGCGTCATCGGGCAGCGCCGCGAGGAACGCGTCGTCGACGATGCCTTTCGTCGCGTCGCCGCCGGGCAGCGTCAGCACGGCGATCTCGGCATCGGGCAGCAGCGCGGGAAGCTCGTCGACGCCGTGCACGTGCACGCCGTCCTCGTCGCGGCTCCGCGATGCCACCACGGTCAGGTCGACCTCGAACGGCGCCAGCCGGGCGGCGACCGCCTTGCCCACGCCGCCGTAGCCGAGCAGCAGCACCCGGCGGTCGGCGAGGCCGGCGGTGAACAGCGTCTGCCAGTGCTCGCGCTCCTGGGCGCGCACGAACTCGGGAAGCCCGCGCTGCGCGGCGAGGATCAGCGCCAGCGCCAGCTCGGCCGTGGCGGCCTCGTGCACGGTCGCCGCGTTGGCGAAGACATGCCCCGGCGGCAGCGCCTCGGCGACCCCGTCGTACCCGATCGACTGGCTCTGCACCAGGCGCGCCCGCACCTCGGCCAGCCGCGGATAGAGCTCGCTCACGTCGAGGTAGGGCGGCACGACGATGTCGATGTGATCGCGCGGCGGAGCATCCTTCATCTCCCAGACGATGACCTCCACTCCCTCGGGAAGCGGCGCGATGTCGTCGCGGAGCCGCGTGGTGGGAACCGACACGATGAGAGGGGCAGTCACTCTCTCGAGCCTACCGCGAGTAAGGTCGGCCGCAGAGAGCGAGGAGACGCACATGACGATCCCCGAGATCAACTACTGGGCGGTGCTGCTGGCGACGCTCGCGAGCATGGTGGTCGGCTCGATCTGGTATACCCCGAAGGTGTTCGGCGACCGGTGGATGCGGCTGGCGAAGGTGCCGAGACCGACCACCAGCGCGCAGGCATGGCTGCCGCTGCTGCTGTCGGTCGTGCTGTCTTTCCTGCTGGCGTGGGTGCTGGCCGGATCGGTGACGATCGCCTGGCACTTCTACGGCGGGGCGTTCCTGTGGACGGCGATCGTCACGGCCGTGACGCTGTGGGCCGGGTTCACCGCCGGGCGCCTCATCGTGCACGACATCTTCGAGGGACGGCCGACCAATCTCACCGTGCTGAACATCGCCCACGAGCTGGTGACCGTGCTCGCGATGGCCGTCATCATCGGCGTGTGGCCGCCCGCCGGCACGGTGTAGCGGCGGCCTGAGCCGGTTCCCGGTGTCTGCCCGTTCGCAATTCAGTCTCCGCGTGCGGGTGGGGCCGTGCCGGTCCCGAAATCTCGCAGGCGACCCCAGCACCGGCGAGCGGCGAGACTGAATTGCGAACCGCGCGGGGGCCGCAGTCGCCGGGGGAGCGCTGCGTCCTACGCCGCGGCGGCGACGACCGCAGCGATCGCCGACGTGAAGAACGGGATGCCGTCCTCACCCGACCGCATCGCCAGCCGCGTGTCGGGGCCGAAGCCCGGCTCGGTCGCGTGCTCGGGGTGGGGCATGAGGCCCACGACGTTGCCGCGCTCGTTCGTGACCCCGGCGATGTCGCGCAGCGACCCGTTCGGGTTCACGCCGACGTACCGGAACGCGACGAGCCCTTCGCCCTCGAGGCGGTCGAGCTCCTCCTCCGAGGCGATGTAGCCGCCGTCGGCGTTCTTCAGCGGAATGATGATCTCCTGGCCCTGCTCGAAGTCGCTCGTCCACGCGGTGGAGGCGTTCTCGACGCGAAGCCGCTGGTCGCGGCGGATGAACTGCTGGTGCGCGTTGCGGATCAGGCCGCCCGGCAGCAGATGCGCCTCGACGAGCATCTGGAAGCCGTTGCAGATGCCGAGCACCGGCATCCCCTTCGCCGCGGCGTCCTTCACCTCGGCCATGATGGGGGCGTGCGCGGCGATGGCACCCGCGCGCAGATAATCGCCGTAGCTGAACCCGCCCGGCAGCACCAGCGCATCGACGCCGTCGAGGTCGTGCGAGCCGTGCCAGAGCGCGACCGGCTCCGCCCCCGCGATCGCGATGGCACGACGGGCGTCACCGTCGTCGAGCGATCCGGGGAAGGTGATGACCCCGATCCGGGCGGTCACTCGACCACCTCGACGCTCACGACGTCCTCGATGACCGAGTTGGACAGGATGTCGTCGGCCACCTGGCGCGCCGTGGCCAGCACCTCGTCGGTGACCTCGCCGTCGACGGTCAGCTCGAAGCGCTTGCCGATGCGCACCCCGCCGAAGTGGTCGATCCCGAGCCGGGCGAGCGCGCCGGCGACAGCCTTCCCCTGCGGATCGAGCAGCTCGGCCTTGGGCATGACGTCGACGACGATGGTGGGCATGAGTGCGCTCCGGAGTTCGCGGAAAGGGGCCGATCCCAGTCTACGGGCGGCGCGCACGGGCACGTGCGCCCCGGCGCCCGAGGGCCGTGATGCAACCGTGACCCAATTCGTGGGAGCGCTCCCTTGCGTTCGTGGGAGCGATCCCATACTCTCTGAACTGTTCGGTGAGAGCGCTCCCACGACGCGGGACGGGAAACGCGAACACGCACCCAGCACGAAGACCCACACAAAGGAGTGACAGTGAGATCACGCGCATGGCGTCGCATCGGCCTGGTGGCCGGCGTCGCGACTACCTCCGCCCTCGTCCTCGCCGGCTGCGCCGGCGGTGGCGGCGGCGAAACCACCGAGGGCGGCGACACGCCGGCCTCGATCACCCTCGCCACCTTCAACGACTTCGGCTACACCGACGAGCTGCTCGCCGAGTTCACCGCCGAGACCGGCATCGAGGTCGTGCACAACAAGGCGGCCACCTCCAACGACGCCCGCGCCAACTTCTTCCAGAAGCTCGGCAAGGGCGGCCTCGCCGACGTCGAGGCCGTCGAGGTCGACTGGTTCACCGAGATGATGCAGTACTCCGACCTCGTGGTGCCGGTTCCCGACGACCTCAAGGGCCGGTGGCTCGACTGGAAGGAGGCCGCCGCGACGGATGGCGCCGGCAACCTCGTCGCGTACGGCACCGACGTCGGACCCCAGGCCGTCTGCTACCGCGGCGACCTGTTCGAAGCGGCGGGGCTCCCCAGCGATCGCGAGGAGGTCGCCGGCCTCTTCCCGACGTGGGACGCCTTCTTCGACGTCGCCGACGAGTACAAGGAGAAGACGGGCAAGCCGTTCATCGACTCCGCGAACTCGGTGCTCCAGGGCCTGGTGAACCAGCTCGAGTACGCCTACGAGGAGCCTGACGGCACCATCATCGCCGCCGACAACCCCGAGATCCGCGCCGCCTACGACACGGTCGTCGACCGCGCCATCCCGGTCTCGAGCTTCGCCGGCCAGTGGAGCGAGGACTGGTACGCGGCCATGGCCAACGGCGAGTTCGCCGCCATGCTCTGCCCGCCGTGGATGCACGGCATCATCCAGGGCGAGGCGCCGGATGTCACCGGCTGGGACATCGCGAACGCCTTCCCCGAGGGCGGCGGCAACTGGGGCGGGTCGTACCTGGTCGTCCCGGCCGACGGCGCCAACATCGAGGCTGCCCAGCAGCTGGCCGACTGGCTGACCTCCCCCGAGGTCCAGATCAAGGCGTTCAACAACGCCGGCACGTTCCCGAGCCAGCTCGAGGCACAGCAGAGCCCCGACCTCACCGGCTACGTCAACGCGTACTTCAACGACGCCCCGACCGGCGAGATCGGAATCGACCGCTCCAACGCGATCACGGTCTCGACCTACAAGGGCGAGAAGTACTTCCAGTTCCACGATGCGCTGCAGAACGCGGTCACCCGCGTCTTCGACGGCCTCGAGGACAAGGAGACGGCCTGGAACAACTGGCTGACTGAGATCGCCTCGTTCTGAGCGATTCCGATGGGAGGGGTGCAGGCCGGCAAGCACCTGCACCCCTCCTTCTCACGGACGAGGAGATGACCGTGACATCCACGAGCACCGGCCGCGCCCCGCGAGTGATCTCGTTCTCGCACCGGCTGAGCAGGTGGGACCTGAAGGTGTCCCCCTACCTGTACATCTCGCCGTTCTTCATCATGTTCGCGATCGTGGGCCTGTTCCCCATCGCGTACACAGCCGTGATCTCGTTCATGGACTGGGACCTGGTCCGCAACTCGGGCGAGTTCATCGGGTTCGACCAGTACATCTGGATCCTCACCCAGCCCCACTTCTGGACGGCGCTGCGCAACACCTTCAGCATCTTCGTGCTCTCCAGCGTCCCCCAGATCATCCTCGCGATCTTCATCGCCGCCGTGCTCGACCGCAACATCCGCGCCAAGACGTTCTGGCGCATGAGCGTGCTCGTGCCGTTCGTCGTCGCGCCGGTGGCGGTCGGGCTCATCTTCAACGCGATGTTCGCCGATCAGTCCGGCCTCATCAACACCTGGCTCGGCAACATCGGCATCCCCGCCATCCCATGGCACAAAGACCCGTTCTGGAGCCACGTCGCCATCGCGACGATGGTCAACTACCGCTGGACCGGCTACAACGCCCTGATCCTGCTGGCTGCCATGCAGGCCGTCGACCGCAACCTCTACGAGGCGGCGACCGTGGACGGCGCAGGCGCGTTCCGGCAGTTCTTCTCGGTCACCCTGCCCTCCCTCAAGCCCACCCTGATCTTCGTCATCATCACCTCGACCATCGGCGGCCTCCAGATCTTCGACGAGCCACGGGTGTTCGACCAGTTCGGCCGGGGCGGCGCGGGGCAGCAGTGGCTCACCATCACGCTGTATCTGTACGACATCGGCTGGGGCCAGTGGAACTTCGGCCGCGCCGCCGCGATGGCGTGGATCCTCTTCCTCATCATCCTCGGCATCGGCCTGATCAACCTCCTCATCACGCGCACGCTGGTGCGCGACGAAGGGCTCAGATCCGAGCTGTCCAAGCGGCGGCGCCGCGAGCTCGCCCGAACCGCCAAGAGCGACCTGAAGGAGGCCGCACGATGAGCATCGGCACCCCGCCTCCCCTGGCGATCATGGAGGAGGCCATCCCGCAGACGCCGCAGCGCCGACGCGGAGCCAAGGCCATCCGCATCCGAGGCTCCCGCCCCGGCTTCTGGGCGTATTCGATCCTTCTCGTCGTGTTCCTGTCGGCGATCTTCCCGCTGTACTGGTCGTTCATCATCGGGTCCGGGGACTCGACCACGCTGCGCGGCGAGTTCCCGTGGCTGCCGGGCGGGAACTTCATCTCCAACTCGCTGTCGGTGGTGACCAACCCGGCGGTGAACTTCTGGCCGGCGCTGTGGAACTCCATCTACAGCTCGGCCCTCATCGCCGGCGCCGTGGTCATCACCTCGACCCTGGCCGGCTGGGCCTTCGCCAAGCTCCGGTTCCTCGGCGGACCCGCGCTGCTCATCTTCGTCATCGCGACGATGGCCGTCCCGCAGCAACTGGGCGTCGTGCCGCTGTACATCCTGTTCGCCGAGCTCGGCTGGACCGGCCAGATCGGCGCCATCATCATCCCGGCGCTCACCAGCGCATTCGGGGTGTTCTGGATGACCCAGTACCTCAAACAGACCGTTCCCGACGAGCTCATCGAAGCGGCGCGCGTGGACGGCGCGACGATGTTCCGCACCTTCCTCACCGTGGGCGTGCCCGCGGCGCGCCCCGCGGCGGCCATGCTGTTCCTGTTCACCTTCGTGGGCGCCTGGAACAACTTCTTCTGGCCGTTCATCGTGCTCGACCGGCAGAATCCGACGCTGCCTGTTGCGCTGTCGCTGCTGCAGTCCAACTACTTCGTCGACTACTCGATCGTCCTCGCCGGCGTGGTGCTGGCGACGATCCCGCTCCTGCTGCTGTTCATCTTCGCCGGCAAGCAGCTCGTGAGCGGCATCATGGCCGGCGCCGTGAAGGGATGAGACCATGCCCACCACTCGTATGAGAGAGCCTGCTCCGATGCCCCAGAGCGCGACCCGTGCCTTCCCCGACGACTTCCTGTTCGGCGTCGCGGCGGCGGCGTACCAGATCGAGGGCGCCGCCTTCGAGGACGGCCGCACCGCCTCGATCTGGGACGCCTTCGCGCGCGTCCCGGGGGCGGTCGTCAACGGCGACAACGGCGATGTGGCCTGCGACCACTACCACCTCTACCGGGACGACGTCGCGCTCATGAAGAGCCTGGGCGTGCAGACGTACCGCTTCTCGGCGTCGTGGGCGCGGGTGCGGCCGGATGCGGGCGCGGTGAACGCGAAGGGCATCGACTTCTACAGCCGCCTCGTCGACGAGCTTCTCGCCGCCGAGATCGTGCCGTGGCTCACGCTCTACCACTGGGACATGCCGCAGGCCCTGCAGGAGCGGGGCGGCTGGGCGGTGCGCGAGTCGGCCGAGCGGTTCACCGAGTACGCGCTGTCATTGCACGATGCGCTCGGCGACCGCGTCGACATCTGGACGACGCTCAACGAGCCGTGGTGCGCGTCCTTCCTGTCGTACACCGCGGGCGCGCACGCGCCTGGCCTCTTCAGCGTGGAGGAGGGGCTGCTCGCCGCGCACCACCTCCTGCTGGGGCACGGACAGGTGATCGGCGAGCTGCGGGGGCGCGACGCATCCCTCAATCTCGGTCTCACCCTCAATCTCACCGTCGTCGACCCGGCCGACCCCGACGAGCCGGCCGACGTCGACGCCGCACGGCGCGTCGACGGCCAGTTCAACCGGTGGTTCCTCGATCCGGTCTTCCGCGGGGTCTACCCCGCCGACATCGTCGAGGACATCAGAAGAGTGGATGCCGGTGCCGTCGCCGCGCTCGAGGAGGCCATCCGTCCCGGCGACCTGCAGACGATCTCGACGCCCATCGACACCCTCGGCGTCAACTACTACCAGGGCGACTTCGTCGGGGGCACCCCGGGCCCGGTGCCGCCGCCCAGCGACCCGGTGATCCCCCGGCAGACCCGGTCGCCTTACCCGTCGCACGAGGGCATCCACTGGCACGAGCGCGGGCTGCCGCGCACCGGACAGAACTGGGAGGTGCAGCCGGAGGGTCTCACCCGCGTGCTGACGCGGGTCTGGGAGGAGTACGCGCGCCCGGCCGGCGTCGCGCTCTACGTCACCGAGAACGGCGCCGCCTACGACGACGACGTCGTCGAGGGCGACGATGGAGTCCGCATCGCGGACCCGGAGCGCACCGAGTATGTGCGCGAGCACCTCAACGCCGTGCTCGATGCGGTGGAGGCGGGCGTGGACGTGCGGGGATACTTCTACTGGTCGCTGCTGGACAACTTCGAGTGGGCGTGGGGCTACGACAAGCGGTTCGGCATCGTGCATGTCGACTACGAGACGCAGCGTCGCACGGTGAAAGACAGCGGTGCAGAATACGCTCGGATCATCGCCGACCGCGCCATCGATCGGTGACGCTGAACGCAGAAGGGATGCGATGACCACCGAGGCCGTGCGCGGGAGCGTGACGATCGAAGAGGTGGCCGCTGCCGCGGGCGTCTCGCGGTCGACGGTGTCGCGGGTCGTGAACGGCTCGACGGCCGTGTCGCCAGCGGCGCTGGAGGCCGTGCAGCGCGCCATCGCCGAGCTCAACTACGTGCCCAACCGCGCCGCCCGCTCGCTCGCGAGCCGGCAGACGCACGCGATCGCCCTCATTGTGCCCGAAGACACCACGCGCTTCTTCGGGGATCCGTTCTTCGCCTCGATCGTGTCGGGCATCAGCGCCCGGCTCACCCGGTCGGACTACGTCCTCAATCTCATCATCGCCAGCGACGATCCCGGCGACAAGACGACCGCGTATGTGCGCTCGGGCGCCGTCGACGGCGCGATCGTCGTCTCGCACCACACCAGTGACACGTTCATCGACCGCATCGCCGCCGCCGTCCCGGTGGTCTACGGCGGGCGGCCGGTGCGCGAGCGCGAGCGCGACCACTACGTCGACGTCGACAACCGGCGCGGGGCGCAGGTCGCCACCGAGCACCTGATCGGCCTGGGCCGGAGGCACATCGCGACGATCACCGGACCGGCGACGATGCCCGCCGGCGTCGATCGTCTCGACGGGTTCCGCGCGGCGCTCGCCGACGCGGGGCTCTCAGAGGCGGGCGCGGAGGACGGCGGCTTCACGGCGGCCGGCGGTGCGGCGGCGATGCGCCGCATCCTGGACTCCGGCGCCGATGTGGACGCGCTCTTCATCGCGAGCGACCTGATGGCCCGCGGCGCCCTCGACGTGCTCGCCCTCGCCGGCCTGGGCGTGCCCGACGACGTCGCCATCGTCGGGTTCGACGACTCACCCGTGGCCACCTCGGTGACGCCGAAGCTCACCACGATGCGGCAGCCCTCCTTCGAGCAGGGCGAGCGGATGGCGGGCGTGCTGCTCGACATCCTCGCCGGGCGCAGCCCCGAGCACGTCACGATCCTCGACACCGAACTGGTGCGGCGCGAGAGCGCGTAGCGGGGCGGCGGGCGTCAGGCGGCGACGGATGCCTGCAGCACGTTGCTCCACGGATCCTCGAAGCTGAGCGTGCGCCCGTCGTCACGGGTCTGGAACCCGTGGTGGCGCAGCCGCTCGTGCAGAGCGCCCAGGGAATCGGCGTCGGGCAGCTGCAGGTCGATGCGGCCCAGGCCCAGCGCAGGCATGCGCGGGCCGGCGCCGCGCGAACTCCACACGTTCATCGCCATGTGGTGGTGATAGCCGCCGGCGCTGACGAACAGCGCCGTGTTCCCGAGGGTCGCCGTGGTGTCGAAGCCGAGGGCGTCGACGTAGAACGCGCGGGCGGTGTCGACGTCGCCGACCGAGAGATGCACGTGCCCGACGGTGGCCGCGTCGGTCGCGGTCGAGCCCTCGAGCGCCTCAGGGGTCAGGTGCTCGCGCAGGAACGCGTTCGGGTCGAGGAAGATCGTGTCCATCTCGACCTGGCCGTGGGTCCACGACCACGCGCTGCGCTCGCGGTCCCAGTACAGCTCGATGCCGTTGCCCTCGGGGTCGGTGAAATAGAACGCCTGGCTGACGAGGTGGTCGGCGCTGCCGGTGAACGTCTGCGGCGCGTGGCGGGCGACCGAGTACAGGGCGGCGGCCAGCGCGGCCTGCGTCTCGAAGAGGATCGCCGTGTGGTACAGCCCGGCCGAGCCGGGTGCGGCGTGCCGCAGCTGCGGTTCGCGGCGGAGCACGACGATGGGCCGGCCGGCGCGCCCGAGCGTGACGGTGTCGCCCTCGGCGGCCAGCACCTGCAGGGTCACCACGTCGCGGTAGTACGCGGTCATGCCGTCGAGGTCGGAGACGAGCAGCGTCACCGCGCCCATTGCGGTGTCGGCGGCGATGCGGTCTCTAGTTGCCACGGCAAGTTTCTCCATGCTGGATGCAACGGCATCCCTCACCCCACTATTCCCGGGGTGAGGGATGCCGCGAAAGGCCGCGACTACTGCGGGTCGCCGCCCAGCTGCCCGATCACCGGCAGGCCGCCGCCGTCGTCGGCGCCGGTCTTGCGCCACCGCGCGATGAGGTTGCCCAGGTGGTAGATGACGAGCGCCGCCGCCGAGCCGAGCACGATCGCGCCGAGCTGGAAGCCGTCGCCCCAGACCATCGTGAAGCCGGCGATCGCGATCACCAGGCCCACCGCACCGGTGTACTGGTTGACCGGACGCGAGAAGTCGACGCGGTTGTCGACCCAGATCTTGATGCCGATGATGCCGATGAGTCCGTACAGCGCGGTCGTGACGCCGCCGAGCACGCCCGCGGGCACCGAGTTGAAGACCTCGCCGACCTTGGGCGACATCGCCAGCAGGATCGCCACGACGCCCGCCACCCAGTAGGCGGCCGTCGAGTACACGCGGGTCGCCGCCATGACGCCGATGTTCTCGCCGTAGGTCGTGGTGCCCGAGCCCCCGAAGAAGCCGGCGAGGGTCGTCGCGGCGCCGTCGGCGATGAGCGCACGGCCGGTCTGCTTGTTCACCGACGGGTCGGTCATGGTGGCGACCGCCCGCACGTGGCCGACGTTCTCGGCGATGAGGACGAGCACCACCGGCAGGAACATGACGATCACCGACCACGTCCCCGGGGAGGCGAAGTCGGCGATGTGGAAGGTCGGGAAGCCGATCCACGGAGCGGCGTCCACGGCCGACCAGTCCACCTCGCCGACGATCGCCGCGAAGATGTAGCCGACGATCACTCCGAGGAAGATCGAGATGCGCCCGAGGAACCCGCGGAACAGCACGCTGAACAGGATCACCGCGACCAGCGTCACCGTTCCGGTGACCGGCGCCACGGCGAAGTTGTTCCACGCGACGGGCGCGAGGTTGAAGCCGATCAGGGCGACGATGGTGCCCGACACGACCGGCGGCATGAGCTTGTCGACCCAGCCGAGGCCGGCGAACTGCACGATGAAGCCGACCGCCGCCAGCAGCACGCCGACCGCGACGATGCCGGCGAGGGCAGAGCCCATGCCGGCAGTCGCGGTGGCCGCGGTGATCGGCGCGATGAACGCGAACGACGACCCCAGGTAGCTGGGCAGCTTGTTGCGGGTGATGAGCAGGAACAGCAGTGTGCCGATGCCGCTGAACAGCAGCGTCGTGGGGACGGGGAAGCCGGTGAGGATCGGCACCAGGAACGTCGCGCCGAACATGGCGACCACGTGCTGAGCGCCGATCGCGATCGTCGCCGGCCAGTTCAGGCGCTCCCCGGGGCCGACGACCTTTCCGGGTTCGACGGTGCGTCCGTTTCCGTGCAGGGTCCAGATGGGCATTCGCGCTCCTTTGCGACAGGTGTGACGGGTGACGCTGTCACCCTACCTGGGAGTTCGCTGGGAGCGCGCGTCAGACGCCGGTGAGGCGCGCGACGAGCTCGCGATATCGCTCCGCGGTGCTCGCGACGACCGCGTCGGGAAGCGCCGGCGGCGTGCCCTGCCGGTCCCAGTGCGCGGCGAGCCAGTCCCGCACCGGCTGCTTGTCGAAGCTCGCCATGCGCGCGGCGGGGGTCGTGCCGGACTGCCAGGCCGCGGCATCCCAGTACCGCGACGAGTCGCTCGTGAGCACCTCGTCCGCAAGCCTCAGGATGCCCTCGTGGTCGAGGCCGAACTCGAACTTCGTGTCGGCCAGGATCAGGCCGTGCTCGTGCGCGATGCGCGCGGCGCGCCGGTAGATCTCGAGCGAGAGGTCGCGCAGCTGCTCGGCGCGCTCGGCGCCGACGAGCTCGACGGTCCGTGCGAACGAGATGTTCTCGTCGTGCGCGCCGAGCGGCGCCTTGTGCGCCGGGGTGAAGATCGGCTCGGGCAGTCGGTCGCCGTCCTGCAGGCCGGGGGGCAGAGGGATGCCGCACACGGTGCCCTGAGCGCGGTATTCGGCCCAGCCCGACCCGGTGAGGTACCCGCGCACCACGCACTCGATCGGAAGCATGTCCAGGGCCCGCACGACCATGGCCCGTCCGGAGACGGCCTCGGGCACCGGGTCTGCGTCGGCGACGAGGTGGTTCGGGATGGCGGGTCCGCCGTCCGCACCGGAGAGCTGATCGAACCACCACAGGCTGAGGCGCGTGAGCAGCTCGCCCTTGCCGGGGATGCCCGGGCTGAGCACGTGGTCGAAGGCGCTGATGCGGTCGCTGGCGACCACCAGCATCCGGTCGGCTCCCGCCCCGCTCCCGGCTCCGCTCCCGCCGCCGCTTCCGCTTCCGCTTCCGCTTCCCGAGCTTGTCGAGGGACTTGTCGAGGGACTTGTCGAGGGACCTGTCGAGGGACGGTACAGGTCCCTCACCTTGCCCGAGTACACATGCGCCCAGCCGGGCAGGTCGAGGGGGGTGGTCACGCGTCCATCCTCGCAGAGCGGTGGCTGATCAGTCCGGGTCTTCCGGGTCGACCGGGGTGTGGTGGTCGAAGGCGACGACGCCGCGGCGCCAGTAGCCGCTGATCGCCGTCTGCTCGTGGGGCAGGCCCAGGGCGCCGCGCAGATGGCGGCGCAGCGGCAGGAGAGCGGATGCCTCGCCGGCCGCGAACACGAACGTGCCCTCGTCGATGGGGTCGATTCCGGCCAGCGCCTGCACGAGCGCGTCGCCCTCGGCCGGGCCCTCGACGTGCTGCATCCGGATGTCGGATCGGCCCGAGGCATCCGCGAGGTACCCCGGCACCCACGCCCCGTCGTCTCCGGTCACAGCCACGACGTCGACGGAGGTCGAGGCCGGCACCTCGCGGGCGAAGCGTGCCGCGGCGGGCAGGGCGGTCTCGTCGGCGAACACCAGCAGACGCGATGCACCCTGCGGTGCGCCGCGGGATCCGCGCGGACCGGCGACGACCAGCTCGTCGCCGGGCTCGGCGCGTGCGGCCCAGCGCGACGCCGGCCCGGCAGAGGGGTGCAGGAAGAAGTCGAGCTCGACCGCGACGTCGTCGCCGTCGCGGACGATATGCAGCGGGGTGAAGTCGCGGGGGAACGCCGGGCCGTCAGGGCGGATCACGCCGTCCTCGCCGGGCCCCGCCGGCTCGGGATGGTTGTACTCTCCGGTGTCGGGGTCGGGGAAGTACACCCGCGCGTGATCGGACGGGCCGTCGCTGGCGAAGTCGGCGAAGTCGGGGCCGGTGAGCCGCACGCGCAGCATCACGGGCGCCACCTCGGTGACCGACACCACTCGGCCGCGTCGGGCGGTGAGACGATGCCGCGCGCCGACGCGGTGGAAGCGGCTCGCGCCGCGGACTTCCTGAGCCACAAGAACCTCCTGAGGGCGCACCGGAAACAGCCGGACGCCCCTTCAAGCCAATCATGGAATGCGGCCGGCGGGCTCGCCGAGGCCTCACCGACGGTGCGGCAGGTAGCGCGGCACGTACACCGCGAAGCCCACCGCCCCGAGCAGGCCGATGACCCCGATGACGAGGGTGGCCGCCGGCAAGGAGACAAGGGCGGTGATGCCGGTGATCAGCAGAGGAGAGCCGGCGGCGCCGGCATCCGACAGCATGCGCCACGACCCGAGGAACGGGGCCGGGTCGGCGGCAGGCGCGAGGTCGGCGCCGAGGGTCATCAGGATGCCGCTGGAGAGCCCGTTGCCGATGCCGACGACGACGGCTCCGGCGATGAACCATGCGGTCGGAGAGGCGAGGTCGTGTGTGAAGGCCAGGCCCGCGAACGCTCCGCCCATCAGGATCATCGACGGCAGGCAGGCCCACAGCCGCCCCCAGCGGTCCATGATCTGGCCGCTCGTGTAGAAGAGCAGGAACTCGAGGGCGCCGGTGAGCCCGATGATCAGCGCGATCTGCTCCGGCCCCAGCCCGAGCGAGACGCCCCACAGCGGCAGCAGGTAGATCCGCGCCTGCCGCATCCCGGAGAGGGTCGCCGCCGCACCGCCGACGCGCACGAGCACGCCGCGGTGCCGCCACATGGTGCGGAAGACGCCCTCGGGCTTCGACGGCTCGGTCTTCGGCGGCGTCACCCGGCCCAGCTCGTCCTCGGGGTCGCGGCCGAGCAGCACCAGCAGCACGAGGGCCGCAAGGCATCCCGCGAAGAACCATCCCGCCGCCTGCTCGGTGCCGGTGGCCGCGACCAGGCCCGCGGCCACGAACGGCCCGGTGAACATTCCGAGCCGGAACGAGCCGCCCAGCGTCGACAGCGCCCGCGCCCGGTACCGCAGGGGAACGCGCGTGGTCATGAAGGCGTGCCGGGCCAGTCCGAATGCCGCCGCGCACAGCCCGATGCCGAAGACCGACACCCCGAGCAGGATGAGCCCGCGGGCGAAGATGAGACCCAGCACGCCGA
The DNA here is from genome assembly GCF_044508325.1 of Microbacterium sp. GTDB lineage: Bacteria > Actinomycetota > Actinomycetes > Actinomycetales > Microbacteriaceae > Microbacterium. The sequence goes on from NZ_JBIQHX010000004.1 coordinate 137,767, forward strand.
CGAGCGCGAGCCCGCCCGCGATGGCCATGGTCCAGCGCTCCCCGATGCGGGCGACCAGCCATCCGGCGGGCAGGTTGCCGATCAGGCGCGCCACCACGAGCACCGACGCGATGAGCGCCGCCTGGGACAGGTCGGCCCCGGCGGCCGCGGCGATCGACGGCAGCAGGGGCAGCAGCGCTCCCTCGCCCAGTCCGAACAGCAGGGTGGGCCCGTAGATCATCGGCGCGAAGCGCCAGAGCACGTCGCGGGTGCTCAGCCCGCCGGCGCCGCTCATCCGTCTGCCGAGGTCGTGTCGAGGTGGTGTTCGACGACGTGCGCGGCGATCGCCATCGAACTGGTCGCCGCGGGTGACGGCGCATTGCGCAGCAGCGTGACGGGACCGACCTGGTCGACGGCGAAGTCGTCCAGGAGCGAGCCGTCGCGGGCCCACGCCTGGGCCCGCACCCCCGCTGCGGATCTGTGCGCCAGGTCGCGCATCGACAGTTCCGGCACGAAGCGCCGCGCCTTGCGGACGTAGAGCGGCTTGATGAGCGAGGCCGCGATCTCGTCGACGCCCATGCGCCAGTGCCTCCGGGCGAGCGCCCCGGCACCGGGCCAGCGCAGCGACTCCCAGGTGTCCCTGGCCGAGAACCGCAGCCAGCTGTATCCCTCCCGCGCCAGCGCGGGCACGGCGTTGGGGCCGACCTGCACGTCGTCGTGCACGCCTCGGGTCAGATGCACCCCGAGGAACGGGAAGCGCGGGTCGGGCACCGGGTAGATCATGCCCTTCACCAGGTCGGTCCGCTCAGGGCGCAGCTCCCAGTACTCGCCGCGGAACGGCAGGATCTTCGGACTGGGGTCGGCGCCGACCATGCGCGCCACGACGTCGGAGTGCAGCCCCGCGCACACGACGACGCGATCGAAGACGTCGTCCGAGACCGCGGTGAGGACACGGGCTGTCCCCCGTTCGAGACGGACCCCGGTCACCTCGTGGCCGAGACGGATCTCACCCCCCGCCGCTCGCACGTCCTGAGCCATCGCCTCGGTGATCGCCGCATAGTCGACGGCGGCGGTGTGCGGCGAGTGCAGCGCGGCGACTCCGGCGACGTGCGGCTCGATCTCGCGCAGGCGGTCGAGCCCGTCGACCCGCGCGAGGCCGGGCACGCCGTTCTCGATCGATCGCCGCTCGATCTCGGCGAGCGCCGGCAGTTCGGACTCGTCGACGGCGACCACCAGCTTGCCCACCTCGCGGTACAGCAGCCCCTTGTCGACGCAGAACTCGCGCAGCGACGCCCGCCCGGCCGCGCACAGCGTCGCCTTGAGCGAGCCCGGCGCGTAGTAGAGGCCGGCGTGCACGACGCCGGAGTTGCGGCCGGTCTGGTGCGCGGCCAGGCGCGACTCCTTCTCGAGCACGGTCACGGTGTCGCCGCGTGCGGCGAGCAGCCGCGCCAGGGCCACCCCCACGATGCCCCCGCCGACCACGCCGACCCGCTGCGCTCCCATCAGTGCGTCCGCAACGCGGCGGTCTGCGCGCTCAGGTCTCCCTCACGCGGGCCGCGATGTCGCTGCGGTGCTGCGCGCCCTCGAGCCGGATGTGGCCGACCGCCTCGTACGCCCGCGCCGTCGCCTCGGCGAACGAGCTGCCCAGGGCCACGATGCTGAGCACGCGCCCGCCGCTGGAGACCAGCCCCCCGTCGGGGGCCACAGCGGTGGCCGCGTGGGCCAGGTGCACGCCGGGTACGGCTGCCGCGGCATCCAGCCCCTCGATCATCCGCCCGGTCACCGGCGCTGCCGGATATCCCTCGCTGGCCACCACCACGGTGACCGCCACCGCCTCGGCGAACGCAGGCACCGGGTGGTCTTCGAGGTGGCCCGATGCCGCCGACAGCAGCAGCTGCGACAGCGGGTCGACCAGTCGGGGGAGCACCACCTGGGTCTCGGGGTCGCCGAAGCGCGCGTTGAACTCGACCACCTTGACGCCGTCGTCGGTGAGCACGAGGCCGGCGTAGAGCAGTCCGATGAACGGGGTGCCCTCGGCATCCAGCTGCCGGATGACCGGCTCGGCGATCGTGTGCGTGACCTCTTCGGTGAGCGCCTGCTCTCCGCCGAAGCGCTCGGTGAGCCAGGGGAGGGGCGAGTACGCGCCCATGCCGCCGGTGTTCGGGCCCTCGTCGCCGTCGCGCAGACGCTTGTAGTCCTGGGCGGGGGCCAGTGGGCGGACGGTGTCGCCGTCGCTGAGGAAGAAGAGCGAGACCTCGGGGCCGTCGAGGTACTCCTCGACGAGCACGGGGCCGAGCGCCAGGTACGTCTCGGCGTGGGCGAGCGCGGCGGCGCGGTCGGAGGTGACGATGACCCCCTTGCCGGCGGCCAGGCCGTCGGCCTTGACCACGTGCGGGGCGCCCAGCTCGTCGAACGCCGCCTCGACCTCGGCGGTCGTGCGGGCATGCACGGCGCGAGCGGTGGGGACGCCCGCGGCCTCCATGATCCGCTTGGCGAAGGCCTTCGAGCCCTCCAGCTGAGCGGCGGCGCGCCCGGGGCCGAACACGGGGATCCCGCGTTCGCGCAGGGCGTCGGCGATGCCGGCGACCAGAGGCGCCTCGGGCCCGACCACCACGAGGTCGATCCGCTCCTGGTTGACGAACGCCGTGACCGCTGCGGGATCGAGCGGGTCGACGGCGACGACCGTGGCATCGTGCGCCATGCCGGCGTTGCCGGGTGCGGCGAACAGCTCGTGACCGGCGTCTTCGGAGCGCAGAGCGAGGATGATGGCGTGCTCGCGCGCGCCCGAGCCGAGGACCAGGATTCTCACGTGGCCAGCCTATCCGCGGCTCGCCGGACGGGTGCGGCCCCGCCGATCGTCCGCAATTCAGTCTCGGCGGGTGCGCCGCCTGCGGCCGGGCCGGTGATCCCGGGCGGCAGCGCCCGGCCTGCAGGCGCGGAGACTGAGTTGCGAACCGGTTGTGCGGGGTACCGTGGGGGCATGGCCCGCCGCATCCGCACCGAGGACGGCCGCGCCGCGCTCGCGGGGGTCCGCAGCGGCGCGCCCGAGACCAGCGACCTGCCGACGGCGGTGCGCTATCTGCTGCAGCTGCTCGCCGAGAAGGCCCCCGGCAATTCGGTCGAGGTGCGCGTGCCGCCGTTCGGCGCGGTGCAGGCCATCGAGGGTCCCCGGCACACCCGCGGCACGCCCCCGAATGTGGTCGAGATGGACCCCATGACGTGGATCGCCGTCGCCCTCGGCGAGCAGGACTGGAACGTCGCGCTCTCGGAGGGGTCGATCCTCGCGTCCGGCACCCGGGCGCATCTGGCCGACGTGCTGCCGCTGCGGCCCTGAGCCGCCGCCGCGGGCGAAGCCGGGGTGCGGGTGTCAGCGGCGGGGCACCACCACCGGCACGCCCGTGCCCGGGTGGGGGAACACATCGACCGGCTGCCCGTACACCTCCTCGATGCGCGCGGCGGTCAGCACCTCGCCCGGCGCACCCGCGGCGACCACCCGCCCCCGCGACAGCAGTGTCACCCGGTCGGCGTACGCCAGCGTGACGTTGAGGTCGTGCAGCACGATCGCCACCGCTGCACCGGCGAGCGCCCGCGCCCGCACGATGCGCAGCACGTCCTCCTGATGCTTCAGGTCGAGCGCCGCGGTGGGCTCATCGAGCATGAGCACCGGCGTCGCCTGCGCGAGCACGCGGGCCAGCGCCACCCGCGCGCGCTCGCCGCCGGACAGCGATGGGAACGTGCGCGCGGCGAACCCTGCGACATCCGTCTCGGCCATCGCGTCGCGCACCGCGGCGTCGTCCTGGTCCTCTGCGGGCGTGCGTGCCCAGGGCGCCCGCCCCATCCGCACCACCTGCTCGACGGTGAACGGGAACGACACGGTGTTCGACTGCAGCAGCACGGCGCGCCGGCGGGCGAGCTCGCGGGGGTGGATGCCGCCCAGCGGCGCTCCGTCGAGGGTGACCGTTCCGCTCGCCGGCGTCAGATCGCCGGCGAGCACTCCGAACAGGGTCGACTTGCCCGCACCGTTGGGCCCGACGAGGGCGTGGACCTCGCCCGCGCGCACCTCGATCGACGCGTCGGCGAGGATGAGGCGCCCGTCGTCGACGGCGACGGACACGCCGGAGGCGACGAGGCGGCTCATGCCCATCCTCCCGACCGGCGACGGGTGCGCACGAGCAGCCACAGGAAGAACGGTCCGCCCACGAGTGCGGTGAGCATGCCGATCGGCAGGTCGGCGAGGGGAACGGCCGTGCGCGCGACGAGGTCGGCGACGGCCAGCAGCAGCGCGCCGCCGAGCGCGCTCGCGATCAGCAGCGGCAGGTGTGCGGGCCCGATGATCATGCGCATCAGGTGCGGGACGATGAGCCCGACGAAGCCGATGATGCCGGCGAACGCGACGGCGGCGCACACGAGGACCGCCACCGTGATGATGACCACGACCCGCAGCAGCTCGACCCGCACGCCGAGGTGACGGGCGGTGCGCTCGCCGAGCGCGAAGAGGTCGAGCCGGCCGGCCACCAGCATGCCTGCGAGGATGCCGACGGCGGTGAGCGGGGCGACGAGGGCGATGTTCTGCCAGAGCGCGCCGTTGAGCGAGCCGAGCTGCCAGAACACGATCTGCTCCCGCGTGGACGTCGTGCCCAGGAATGTGAGGAAGGCCAGTCCTGCTCCGGCGATCGCGTTGATCGCGATGCCGGTCAGCAGCAGCGTCACGACCTCGGTGCGCCCTCCGGCGCGGCTGATGAGATAGACGGCGATCACCGCGGCCAGGCCGCCGAGGAAGGCGGCCCCCGGAGTCGTCCACAGGCCGAACACGGTGAGACCGAAGGTGAGGCTCGCGGCGGCGCCCAGTGCCGCACCCGACGACACGCCGACCACGGCGGCGTCCGCCAGAGGGTTCCCGAAGATCGCCTGCATGAGCACGCCCGAGACGGCAAGGGCCGCCCCCACGAGCAGTCCCAGCACGATGCGCGGAAGGCGTATGTCGAGGATCACCCCGTCTGCGGTGGGGGCGGCCGGCGCGAGGTCCGTGTCGACTCCGATCGCGCGCAGGAGGATGCCCACCACCTCCGAGGGTGACAGCGCGTACTGGCCGAGCCCGAGCGAGATGACGCAGACGGCGATGAGCGCCAGCGCGAGCACGATCGTCGCGACGGCGAAGCGCGACCCCCGGTGCCGGGCCGGAGTCGGGACGACGACCTCCTCGCTCACGACGCCGGGTCGTCGGCGGTGCTGCTCGCCGGCGCGTAGAGGGCGCGCGCCATCGCGCGGATGATCTCCGCCGAGCGGGGCCCGAAGCTGAGGATCTCGGTGTCGTCCATGTCGATGACGCGGCCGTTGCGCCCGGCGGGGGTCTGCGCGACGGCGGGCACGCGAGCGATCAGGCCCTCCACGCCGCCGACCGATTCCAGCCCATCGGTCATCATCACGAGCACGTCGGGCTGTGCGGCCACCAGCGCTTCCGCGGTCATGGGCTTCGTGCCCTCCCACCCGATCTCGGAGGCGACGTCGATGCCGCCCACGGCCTCGATGAGGGAGTCCGCGCCCGAGTCGTGCCCGAAGATGTAGTACACGTTCGCGGCGCCCCGCGCGTAGAGGAAGAGCAGGCGCGCCCGGTCGCCTTCTGCCTCCGGGGCGACCTGGGCGATCTCGGCCTGCGCCGCGGCGATGTCGGCATCGAGCTGGGCGATCAGCGCGGCGCCGCGGCTGGGCACGCCGAGCGCGGTTGCGATCTCGCGGATGAGGTCGTCGGCCGTGTCGAGCCGGCGCTCGTCGGAGAGCACGACCACGGCGACGCCGGCGTCGCGCAGCTGCTGGCGAACCTCCTTCGGTCCGATCGTCGTGTCCGTGAGCATGACCGTCGGCGCGAGCTCGAGGATCGCCTCGGCGTTGAGCGTGTGGCCTGCTCTGGTGACCACGGGCAGGTGCTCGGTGCCGTCGAACGCTGTGGCGACGTCGCGCCCGACGACCTTGTCGCCCAGGCCGAGGGCGAACACGGTCGAGGCGATGCTGCCGGAGATGTCGACCGGAAGGATGCGGCTGACGTCGGTGATCTCGACGCTGCGGCCCTCGGCGTCGGTCACCGTCACCGGGAGCTCGGGCGGGGTCGTGTCGTCGACGGCGGCGATCGCGTGAGTGGGCAGGCATGCGGTGGAGCGGCCCGTCGCTGCGCGCACATCGTCGACGAGAGTGAGCGAAATCAGCGGCTCCGCAGCGTGCGGGCAGTGCTCGTCGGCGGATCGGGGGGATGCCTGTGCGCCCGCGCAGGCGGTGAGCCCGAGCGCCACGACCGCGACGAGCAGCAGCGAGGGACGTCGGCGCATTAGGCAAGCCTAACCTGAAATTTGACGTTCCCTGTACGCGTGCCGTACGTTCGGTGACCGTGGGTTTAGGCCAGCCTAACTCGACTCTCACCCCGGAGAAACTGTGAACAGCACCCTCGCGTCCGCGTCCGACCGCATCCGCTCCCTCGGCGCGACGATCCTGGCCTGCCTCCTCGTGGCGGCGGGGGTGAGTCTGGCGCCCCCGGCCGCCGCCGCTGACGGCCCGTCGATCACGGTCAGTCCCGCGACCGATCTGGACCCCACCGTCGAGAACGTGCTCACGGTGACGGGCTCGGGATTCACCGGTGATGGCGCGGCCGACGGCGCCTACGTCTCGTTCGGCGAGGCGTCGGTGTGGTCCGGCGGTTCTGCCTACCCGTCCTCGGGCTGGGTGGCCGTGTCGTGGGTGCAGCCCGCCCAGATCGTCGACGGCGCGTTCACGACGACGCTCACCATCCCGGCGGGAGCCCTCGATCCGGAGGCCGCCTACCAGGTCGCGACCTCCGCCGCTCACGCGCTGTCGGCCACCGATCGGTCGCTGGACACGTTCGCCGCGGTGTCGGTCGCCGCGAACTCGCCCGGCGACGGTTCGCCCGGCGACGGTGAGCCGGGCGACGGTGAGCCCGGCGACGGTTCGCCCGGCGACGGTGAGCCGGGCGACGGTGAGCCGGGCGACGGCGAGCCGGGTGTGACGACGCCGTCCGTCTCCGTCTCGAAGACGACGGACCTCGCCCGCGACGGCGAGACGATCACGGTGACCGGAACCGGATTCGTTCCCGACCCGCCGTCCACCGACGGCACGCGCCCGCCGCTGGCGGGCAGCTTCGGCGGCGCGTACGTCGTGTTCGGCAAGTTCGCCGACGAGTGGAAGCCGTCGGAGGGGGCCCCGGGGAGCACCCGCACGGTCATCACGCAGCGGTGGGGTGTCGCCGAGGCGGATTTCGGCGGCGCGGTCAACGCCGGCAACGGCGGCTTCCCGATCGCGGCGGACGGCTCGTTCTCGATGGACATCCTCGTGTCCGCATCCGAGGCGGACGACCTGCTGAGGGGGAACTACGGCATCTACACGTACCCCGGCAGCGGCGCGACCCACGCCCCGTTCGAGACGTTCACGCCGCTCAGCTTCGAGCCCGCGCCTGCGCCCGAGCCCGTCTATGAGCCGGTGCTCGCGGTGTTCGCGGACGACGGCATCACGCCGATCGGCGACACCCCGCTGAAGGCGGGTGACACGATCGTCGTGAAGGGGTCGGGGTACGACCCGGGCGCCAATGTGGGCGGCCGCGGGGTGCCGATCCCGAACACCCTTCCGCAGGGCACGTACGTCGTGTTCGGCTCCTTCGCCGACGTGTGGCAGCCCTCTGCGGGCGCACCGTCCTCGAGCCGCGCCGTGGGCGCGCAGAAGTGGGCGCTGGCGGCATCCGTGCTCGATCAGGTTCCGCCCCAGTACCAGGGCGCGATCCGGGCGCAGTGGGTCGAGCTCGCACCCGATGGCACCTTCACGGCCGAGCTGACCCTCGAGGACGTCGTCCCGCCGGCGTCAGGCGGCACCTACGGCGTCTACACGTACGGCGCCGGCGGCGTCGTCAACGCCGCGCAGGAGCAGTCCGTCGCGCTCGACTACGCGTCCGCGCCGCAGCTGTCGACCACCGTGACCGATGCCTCGGCAGACGGGCTCACCGTCCGGGCGCAGGGCGCCGGCTTCGCCGGGGTGACCGGAGCGTACGGCGCGATCATCGAGAAGGGCACCGAGGACGGCGTGACCTCCGGCGGAGGCTACGTCGCCTTCGGGTACTGGGCCATCCCCGGCATCTTCGTGGACGGCGCATTCGATCAGACCGTCGTCGCGCCGGCGGACGCGCTCGACCCGACCAGGCAGTACGAGCTGATCGTGTGGCGCACCCATACGAACCCGACGGCCGAGACGATCCTCGCGCGGGCCGACATCGCGGTGACGGAGGCGCAGTGGGCGGCGGTCACCGGCGCTGCGGGTCCGACCGATCCCGGAAGCGAGCCCGGCACGGAGCCCGGCACGACCCCCGGCACGCCGAGCACACCGGTCACCGTTCCCGGCGGCTCACTGCGCTGGGCGATCTCGTCGAGCTTCGCCTCGTACGTGGTCGGCGGCATCGCGAAGGGCAGCATCTCGGTCGGCGGCGGAGCGACTCGCGCGAACGGACTGTTCCAGTTCGGCCAGGTCGGCGGCAGCACGTACAACCCGTCGACCGGCACCGGCACGGTCGGCTATGCGGGCTCGGTGCGCTTCACCGGGCACGGCGGCGCCCTCGATGTCACCGTCGCGAACCCGCAGGTGCGCATCACCTCGGCCACCCGGGCGGCGCTCTACGTCACCAGCGGCGGCAGTCGGGTGCACTTCGCGAACCTCGATCTCGCCGCGGCGAAGCGCACGTCCGCCGGCGGGGCCGTCACCTACACGGGCGCGCCGGCCTCGCTCACCTCGGCCGGCCTGAGCCAGGTCCTCGCCGGCTACGACACGACGCTGAACCCGGTGACGTTCACGATCGGCTCACCGGCGTCGGCGCCTTCGGGCAGGTCCGGCACGGTCGCCGCCGCCGCGGCGATGAAGACGACGCAGATCCCGCCGGCCCCGCCGGCCACCGCGGGCATCGAGCTGGACGCGGCGACCCTCGCGGCGCTGGAAGCGGGAGAGTCGGTGACGGTGTCCGCCTCCGGTTTCACGGCGAATGAGCAGGGGATCAAGGTCGTCGTCTACTCGACGCCGGTGCTGCTCGGCACGGTGGCGGCGGATGCCTCGGGCACGGCGACATGGACAGGGTCGCTGCCGGCCACGCTCGCCGACGGCGCCCACACCCTCACCTTCCAGGGCTCGGTGGACCTCGGCATCCCCTTCACCCTCGCTCGCGCCACCACCGCGGCCGGCCAGTGCTCGGTCGAGGGCGCGACCCTGCGCTGGGGATACAAGGAGTCGTTCCGCAGCTACGTCGAGGGGATCGCCCACGGCGGGTGGGAGCTCGACGGCATCGTCTACGAGTTCCCCGAGTATGTGTGGAGTGACGGCAGCGGGTCGGTCGATCCGGAGACCGGCGCCGGGCTCGTCGAGTTCGGCGGCGCGCTCCGGTTCACGGGACATGAGGGCACCCTCGACACCACGCTGCGCAATGCGCGTATCGAGCTCGCCGGCAGCACGGGGTACATCGTGTTCGACATCGACGGCGAAACCCAGGACGGTGCCTCCGTCGACGCCACCGACGTCCGCTTCGCCGAGTTCGCCGTGCCCGCAGCGGTGGACGGCGTCATCGCGATCGACGGTGCGCCGGCGACGCTGACCGACTCCGGTGCTGCGGCGTTCGGCACCTATCCGGCAGGCGAGGAGTTCGACCCGGTGACCGCGACGATCCCGGTCAGCGGCGACTGCGCGATCGCGCCGGCGGCCGTGGCCGAAGGCGGAGAGGCGGCTGCGGCCGGTGCAGCGGTCACGCCGATCAGCGCGCAGGAGGCGCCCCTGTGGCCGTGGATCGTCGGAGGCGGAGTGCTGCTGCTGGTCGCCGCCGGCGTCACGGTCATGGTGATCTCGCGGCGCCGTCAGGGGACGAGCGCCTGAACGCACCACCCGCGCGCCGGGGGTGGGACAATGGAGGCATGGCCGACACGGCGCCCACCCCCCAGAACGCGCCCACCCCCGAGAACGCGGACGCACCCGCATCCCCCGAGCACCTCGAGGCGATCAGCGATCGCCTCGAGCACGCCACCATCCGCCGCTCCCCTCGCTACGGCATCTTCCTCGTGCTGGGCGCTGCCCTGGGCGTGTTCGTCGCGATGATCCTGACGTTCGCGTTCAACGGCAACGACCGGCCGGCCGACAACGGAGCGGTGTACTCCGACGGCCAGGTCTTCGGATTCCTCGCGCTGGTCGGCGTCGCCGTCGGCCTGCTGGTCGGAGGCGGTGTGGCCCTGATCCTCGACAAGGTCTCCAGCCGCCGCGCGACGCCGGTCGAGGTCGACCACAAGACCGTCGAGTCGCTCGACTGAGGTCGACGGCGGCTACGCCAGTTCCGCGATGATCGGGTGGATCGCCGCGTCGAAGGCGACGACGTCGCCGCGCAGTCCGTCGGTGACGGCGATGGTGAGCGAACCGATCCACCACACCCCCCGCTGCGTCAGCGGCAGGACCTGCACGTTGAGCTCGAACGAGTGCGCCCGCCGGCCCACCTGACGCTCGTGCTCGGCGATCGCGCTCGCGTAGGCCCGGTACGAGACGCCGGGCTTGGCCGCCGCATCCTTCGCGTAGCGTGCGTTGACGGACTGCGAGTAGGCCACGGCCTCGACCGCGTGCGGGGCGATGGCCTCCCGCAGGACCTCGGCGCCTTCGACCGGGAGGGCCACCAGCGTCTCGAAGCCGTCGACGAGGTCGAGGGGCACCTGGGACGGATGCGCCTGCGGCTCGACGGTCATCGCCCAGTACTCCCGCCACTGCCGCTCGAGCAGGGACTGCGTCTGCTCGTCGCGGTCGATCGTGCGGGGCGGGATGCCGCGCAGATGCGGCAGCTCGTCGGGCGAGCGGATTCCGAGCACCTGGCGCAGGTACAGCGCGAGGATCACGGGCTGCCCCGCGTCCTCGCGAATCACCCATTCGGGCGTGCCGCCGACCATGCCGACAATTGTAGGCCGGGGGTGTGACCGCCCCGCTCGCGGCGTCCGCCCAGGGTCGCCGCCGGTAGGCTTGGCCTGTGGCACAAGCCCCCCACGATCCCTACGCCGCAGCCGGCGTCGACACCGCCGCCGGAGACCTCGCCGTCGAGCTGATGAAGTCGGCGGTCCGGCGCACCCACGGCCCCGAGGTCCAGGGCGGGGTCGGCGGATTCGCCGGGCTCTTCGACGCGTCGGCCCTGAAGGACTTCGTCAAGCCGCTGCTGGCCACCAGCACCGACGGCGTGGGCACAAAGGTCGCCATCGCCCAGGCGATCGACAAGCACGACACCGTCGGGCTCGACCTGGTCGGGATGGTCGTCGACGACATCGTGGTCGTGGGCGCCAAGCCGCTGTTCATGACCGACTACATCGCCTGCGGCAGGCTCGTGCCCGAGCGCATCGCCGACCTCGTCCGCGGCATCGCCGCCGGGTGCGAGCAGACCGGCACCGCACTCGTCGGCGGCGAGACCGCCGAGCACCCCGGGCTGCTGGGGCCCGGCGACTACGACCTGGCCGGCGCCGCCACGGGCGTCGTGGACGCGGATCGGATGCTGGGGGCCCACCGCGTCCGCTCCGGCGACGCCGTGCTCGCCCTCGCCTCCAGCGGACTGCACTCCAACGGATACTCGCTGGTGCGCCACATCGTCGCCGGCGCGGGCATCCGCTATTCCGAGCACGCGGCCGACTTCGGCACGACCTGGGGGGAGGCGCTGCTCGAGCCGACCCGGCTGTACACCCGCCCGCTGCTCGAGCTCATCGGCTCCTCGGCAGGCTCGCCGGCCGACGGCGTGCACGCACTCAGCCACGTCACCGGAGGCGGGATCGCCGCCAACCTCGCGCGCGTGCTGCCGTCGGGAACCTGGGTCGAGGTCGACCGGTCGACCTGGTCGCCGCCGCCCGTGTTCCGCGTGCTGGCCGACGCCGGCCGACTCGAGCTCACCGCCACCGAGGGCACCTGGAACCTCGGCGTCGGATTCCTCGCGGTGGTGACCGAAGCCGCGGCGGAGGCCGTGGCATCCACTCTCTCGCGTGCCGGAATCGCGACCTGGCGGGTCGGCACGGTCAGTGACGGCGTGCGCTCCGACGGCGACTTCGCCGAGGGCGCCAAGGGCGTGGACGGCGGCGCGGTGCGCCTGGTCGGCGCGTATCCGGAAGCGGGAGCGAAGTAAGACCCATGTGCGGCATCGTCGGAATGGTCGGGCAGGGCCCGGTCAACCAGGAGATCTACGACGCGCTCCTGCTGCTGCAGCATCGCGGGCAGGACTCGACGGGCATCTCCACGTCCGAGGCCAACGGCGTGTTCCACCTCTTCAAGGCGAAGGGCCAGGTGCGCGAGGCATACCGCACCCGCGACATGCGGTCGCTGCTGGGCAACATCGGCCTCGGTCATGTGCGCTACGCGACTCAGGGCGTCGCGTCCAGCGAAGAGGAGGCGCAGCCCTTCTACGTCAACGCGCCCTACGGCATCGTGCTCGTCCACAACGGCAACCTCACCAACACCCGGGAGCTGACCGACGAGCTGTTCCACAAGGATCGCCGGCACCTGAACACGAGTTCCGACACCGAGCTGCTCGTGAACGTGCTGGGGGGCGAGCTGCAGGCCACCATCTCCGGTCTCGAGCTCGACCCCGACCAGGTCTTCGAGGCCGTCGCCCGTGTGCACGAGCGCGTCGAGGGGTCCTATGCGGCGGTGGCGCTGATCGCCGGGTACGGTCTGCTGGCCTTCCGCGACCCCTTCGGCATCCGGCCTCTCATCCTCGGGACGCGCCCCGCGACGGGCTCGGGGAGCGGAAGCGGCGGGTACGAGTGGGTGGTCGCGAGCGAGTCGCTCGTTCTCGAGAACGCCGGCTTCGAGGTCGTGCGGGATGTCGAGCCCGGAGAGGCCGTGTTCATCACCGTCGACGGGAAGCTGCACACCCGCCAGTGCGCGAAGAGCCCGCAGCTGGTGCCGTGCTCGTTCGAATACGTGTATCTGGCCCGCCCCGACTCGATCATGAACGGCATCTCGGTCTACGAGGCCCGCCTGCGCATGGGTGAGCGCCTCGCCGACACGATCGCCAAGCACACTCCGCCCGGATCGATCGACGTGGTCATGCCGATTCCGGACTCGGCGAGGCCGCAGGCGATGCAGGTCGCCCGCAAGCTGGGCATCGAATACCGCGAAGGCTTCTACAAGAACCGGTACGTCGGGCGCACGTTCATCATGCCCGGGCAGGCGGTGCGCAAGAAGAGCGTGCGGCAGAAGCTGAACGCGATGTCGAGCGAGTTCAAGGGCAAGAATGTGCTGCTGATCGACGACTCGATCGTGCGCGGCACGACCAGCCGGCAGATCATCCAGATGGCGAGGGATGCCGGTGCCCTCTCGGTCACGTTCGCCTCGGCGGCGCCGCCGGTGCGGTTCCCCCACGTCTACGGCATCAACATGCCGTCGCGGCAGGAGCTGGTCGCGCACGGCCGCACGATCCCTGAGATCGCCGAGGAGCTCGGCGCGGACCATCTCGTGTATCAGGAGATCGACGACCTCAAGGCGGCGATCCTCGAGGGCACCCCGGACGTGGAGGACCTCGACATGAGCTGCTTCGACGGCCGCTACGTCACCGGCACGGTCACCGAAGAGTACCTCGCGTGGGTCGAGGACGTCGTCGCGAGCTGAGGGTTGTCCGCGTTCGGCGCAGCCGTCCGCCGAGCTTGAACATCTCAGGGATCGAGGCGGAGGCCGTCGATGAGCTGACCTGCGAGACCGCTCGCGAACGCCTGCACCTCCGGTCGGTCATCGCGTCTGGCCCAGCCGAGCACCGCCAGGAGCACCGCCCCGAGGATGGCGTCGGCGGCCGATGTGACATCGCCGACCTTGAGGATCCCATCCGCTGCACCCGCCCGGAGCAGCTCCCGCAGAGAGTCCGCGATCGCGGCGTCGTTCAGTGCGAGCGCGGATGCGAGCCGGCCCCCGCTCCCGAGCGAAGCCAGGATGAACGGGCGGATGCTGCGGGCGGCCGCAGAACGACTGGACGACGCCACACCGAGCTCGTCATGATCGACCCGGTCAGCTCGGTGCAGGACTGCTGGTGGTTCCCGTGCCCGGACGAGGAGACCTGCTGAGGGCACCACGGGCGGGGGCAGCCGGACGTCCCGTCACCTAGAGTGAGGACGATGCCCCGACGAGCAGCACCGCCGCGCTCCGAGACCCCGCGCGCTGCCATCGTGACCGGTGCCGGAAGCGACGCCGGTATCGGCTTCGCCGCAGCGCGCCGACTCGCTGCCGCGGGGATGCACGTCCTGGTCACGGCGACGACCGATCGTGTGCTCGCGCGGGCCGCGGAGCTGCGCGCTGCAGGGGCCGAGGCGGTGGGCGTCGTCGCCGACCTCACCCGGACCGAGGATGTCGAGCGGGTGATCGGAGCCGCGATCGAGGCCTTCGGGCGGATCGACGTGCTCGTCAACAATGCGGGCATGACGTCGGTGTCCGACCCCGACGAGCCGGGCGCGATCGACGTGCTGACGCTCGGCGCCTGGCACGCGTCGCTGGAACGGAACCTCACGACCGCCTTCCTGATGACGCAGGCGGCGATCACCCCGATGCGCGCAGCCGGGTATGGCCGGGTGGTCAACGTCGCGTCGCTGTCCGGCCCGGTCCAGGCCTACTCCGGCGACGTCGGGTACCACGCCGCCAAGGCCGGGATGCTGGGACTGACCCGGTCGGTCGCCCTCGATGTGGTGCGCGCAGGCATCACCGTCAACGCTGTCGCCCCCGGCTGGATCGCAACCGCCTCGTCGAGCGACCGTGAACGGGCGATGGGCCGGGCGACGCCGATCGGGCGGCCGGGCACTCCCGACGAGGTGGCCCATGTGATCGCGTTCCTCGCGAGCGAGGGCGCGTCGTACCTGACCGGCCAGCTCATCACCGTCGACGGCGCGAACTCCATCAACGAGGAGCGCGCGGTGGACCCGTCCCCGTGAGGCGGTGAGGAGCCGGAGCGTCAGCGGAAGGCGGCCTCTCCGGTCAGCAGCTGACCGAGGATCAGGGTGTGCATCTCGACGGTGCCCTCGTAGGTGAGGACGGACTCGAGGTTGTTCATGTGCCGGATCACCGGGTACTCGAGCGAGATGCCGTTGGCGCCGAGGATCGTGCGCGCGGTGCGGCAGATCTCGAGCGCCTCGCGCACGTTGTTGAGCTTGCCGATGCTGACCTGCTCGGGGCGCAGCAGCCCCGCGTCCTTGCGGCGGCCCAGGTGGAGGGCGAGCAGGTAGCCCTTGATGAACTCGAGCGACATGTCGGCGAGCTTCTGCTGTGTGAGCTGGAACGCGCCGATGGGCCGACCGAACTGCTCCCGCTCGCGGGCGTAGCTGCGGGCCGCCTCCAGGCTCGACCGGGCGGCGCCGAGCGAACCCCACACGATGCCGTACCGGGCCTCGTTCAGGCACGAGAGCGGGCCCTTCATGCCGCGGGCCTCGGGGAGCATGGCGGATGCCGGAAGCCGCACGCCGTCGAGGACCAGCTCGCCGGTGGCCGAAGCGCGCAGCGAGAGCTTGTGCTTGATCTCGGGCGCGGAGAACCCGGGGCTGTCGGTGGGGACGACGAACCCGCGGACCCCCTCCTCGGTTCCCGCCCAGACGATGGCGACGTCCGCGAAGGGCGCATTCGAGATCCACATCTTGCGCCCGTCGATGACCCAGTCGTCGCCGTCGCGACGGGCACGTGTCTTCATCGCCGCGGGGTCGGAGCCGACATCGGGCTCGGTGAGGCCGAAGCATCCGATCGCCTCGCCGGCTGCCATGCGGGGCAGCCACTCCTGCTTCTGCTCCTCGGAGCCCCACCGCCAGATCGCGAACATGGCGAGCGACCCCTGCACCGACACCAGCGAGCGCAGGCCCGAGTCGGTCGCCTCGATCTCCAGGCACGCGAGGCCGTACTGGGTGGCGGTCATCCCCGCGCACCCGTAGCCGTCCAGGTGCATGCCCAGCACCCCGAGCGAGCCGAGCTCACGGGTCAGCTCGCGGATGTTCGGGATGCCGCCCTGCTCGAACCACTCCGCGATGTACGGCTCGGCGACCGCGTCCAAAGTCTGCCGGACGGCGGCGCGGATCTGGATCTCGTCGTCGGTCAGCAGCTCGTCGAGAGCGGCCGGGTCGGCCGGATCGGGTGCGGGCAGCGACATGGGGTCGATGTGACTCATCGGCGGTTCTCCTCCTGCAGCCAGCGGCGCACGGCGTCGCTGTGTTCGCCGAGTCGCGGCGGCGCCGTGTACTCGGTGACGGGTGTGTCGGAATAGGTGATGGGATGCCGCACCTGCGCGGGGACGCCGGGACCGACATCCACGAGCGGGTCGAGTCCGAGGTCGGCGGCGAGGGCGAACCCCTCAGCGACGGTGCCGACCTTGCCGGCGGGCACGCCGACATCGACCAGACGCGCGACCCAGGTGTCGGCGTCGCCTGCGGCCAGCAGGGCGCCGAGCGCCTGCACGAGGGCGGACCGGTGCTGGACCCGGGCGGCGTTCGTCGCGAAGCGCTCGTCGTCGGCGAGCGTCTCGTCGCCGAGGACCGCGGCGAGCCGGCGGAACTGACCGTCGTTGCCGCAGGCGATCGCGACCGATCCGCCGGCGCACGGCAGCAGCTCGTACGGCGCGATGGACGGGTGCGCGTTGCCCATCCGGGCGGGGGCGGCGCCGGTGGTGAGGTACGACGACGCCTGGTTCACGAGCGATCCCAGCAGGCTCGACAGCAGATTCACCTCGACCCGCTGCCCGCGGCCGGTCGCCTGTCGGGCATGGAGGGCGGCGAGGATGCCGGTGGCGGCATCCTTCGACGTGAGGACATCGACGAGCGCGACGCCCACCTTCATGGGCGTGCCGCCCGCCTCGTCGGGGTCGCCGGTGATCGACATCAGACCGCCCACCGCCTGCACGAGGAAGTCGTAGCCGGGCAGGTGCGCCCCGCCGCCGGCGCCGAATCCGGTGATCGAGCAGTACACCACGCCGGGGTTGGCTGCCCGCACCCGCTCGTAGTCGAGTCCGTGCCGGGCGAGCGACCCGGGGCGGAAGTTCTCGACGAGGACATCTGCGCGCCGAGCCAATTCGCGGGCGAGCTCCACGTCGGCAGGATCGGCGAGATCCAGCAGCACAGACTCCTTGCCTCGGTTCGCGCTCTCGAAGTAGGCCGCCGAGTTCTCGGTCCAGGGCGGGCCCCACGACCGCGTGTCATCGCCTGAGCCGGGACGTTCGACCTTGATCACGCGAGCACCGAGATCGGCGAGCATGGTCGTCGCGAGCGGCCCCGCCAGGACACGACTGAAGTCGGCGACCAGGATGCCGTCGAGAGGAAGGCGCATGTGTCCAGTGTGCGGGAGCCCGACGATAAGCTGAAGGACCGATTTCGACGCCCGACGATACCGTCACGGTATCGAAGGCTCCCGGATGACGTCGACGAGCGCCGCCAAGGCCGGGTTCGGGTCCTCGCGCCGCCAGGCCAGCCGCACCTCGACCGCTCCCAGGCTCGGCGACAGCGGCAGGTAGACGACGGAGTGCACGGGGATGCTCTCGCGCACGCCCGAGAATGTCAGGGCGACCCCCACTCCGGCATCCACCATCAGCAGCTGTGTGGCCGAGTCGACCGCGGTCTCGACCACCCGGGGGACGAATCGGCCGCGCATCGCGAGCTGATTCAGCCGCGCCGACAGCGTCGCGCCTCCGCCGCCGGGAAGGACGATCCACGGCTCGTCGGCGACGTCGGCCGCGGTCACGCTCGGCCTGCCAGCCAGCGGATGGCTCTCGGCGACGGCGATCAGCAGCTCCTCGTGCGCGATCACCCGAGAGTCGACGTCGCGCGGAAGGGCGTCCCACCGCCCGATGACGGCGTCGAGCGCCCCCGAGCGCAGATTCTCGAGCCCGGGCTGCGACAGCTGGGATCCGTACAGCTCCAGCGAGATGTCCGGGCGGCTTCGGCGGAATCGCCGGGCGACGTCGCTGACGATCATGTTGACCGAGGCCCCGGCGAAGCCGAGCCGGATCCGTCCGGTCTCGCCGCGCCGGACGCGCTGGGCGAGCTGTGCGATGCGCTCGGACTGCATGACGAGCTCACGCGCCGGCTGGACGAGCGCCTCACCGACGGCGGTGAGTGCGACCCGGCGCGGGCTGCGTTCGAACAGCTCGGCGCCGAGTTCCGCCTCGAGCGACTTGATCATCCGGCTCAGCGGCGGCTGGGCGATGTGCAGCCGCTGAGCGGCGCGCCCGAAGTGCAGCTCCTCGGCGACCGCGAGAAAGGCGCGGGCCCTGTGCACGTCCATCGAACGAAGCATAGGCGCACCGCCCGCCGGGCGCGGCGCCTAGGCTTGCCGGGTGAGCCCGGCCCCTCGACCCCTCTGGCGCGGTCGCGCGCTCGCGGTGATCGGCGTCGTCCTGCTGGCATTCTCGCTGCGGTCGGCCGTGGCATCCCTCTCCCCGGTCCTGGCCCGCGTCGAGGCCGACTTCGATGTGCCGACGTGGGTCGTGGGCGTGATCGGCAGCGTTCCGCCGGTCTGCTTCGCGATCTTCGGCCTGCTGACCCCCGCCCTCGAGCGCCGATTCGGGCTCGAGCGGCTGGCACTCACCGCTCTGGTCGTCGCCGCGGTGGGGATGCTGGGGCGCACGCTGGCCCAGGACGCCTCGTTGCTGCTGGTCGCCACCGTGCTGATCTTCGCGGCATGCGGCGTCGGGAATGTGCTCCTCCCCCCGCTCGTGAAGGCCTACTTCCCCGACCGCCTCTTCCTGATGACGGCCATCTACACGACCGTGCTCTCCTTCGCCGTGTTCGCCCCGGCGCTGGTGGCGGTGCCGGTGGCGATCGCCGGCGGCTGGCGCGTCTCGTTGGGCGTGTGGGCGGTGCTCGCCGTCGTCGCGCTCATCCCATGGATCGGTCTCGTCGCGCGCGGGCGTGGTGGCCAGGCGCGCGTCACCGGCCCGGACGTCTCCGCCCTCGGCCGCATGGCGCGCATCCCGATGGCGTGGGCGCTCGCGATGGCCTTCGGATCGTCGTCCGCTGTCGTCTACACGATGGCGATGTGGATGCCGCAGCTGCTCACCGATGTCGCCGGCCTCGACGATGCCGCCGCGGGGGTGCTGCTCGCCGTCTTCGGCGGAATGGGACTGCCCCTCGGGCTGCTCGTGCCCCTGCTGGTGCGCCGCGTGGGCCGGATCGGCCCGCTGTTCGTCTGGGCGATCGCGGCGGGGACGCTGGGACTGCTCGGCCTGATGGCGGTGCCGACGGTCCTGCCGTGGCTCTGGGTGAGCCTGCTCGGGCTGGGCCTTCCTACCCTGTTCCCGCTCGTGCTGGTGCTGATCGGCGTCCGCACGCGGTCGCACGAGACCGCCGTCGCCCTCAGCGGCTTCGCGCAGTCGGCGGGCTATGCCGCCGCCGCGACCATTCCGCTGGCGTTCGGCCTGCTGCACGAAGTAACCGGCGCGGGGGCGAACGGCTGGACGGTGCCGCTGCTCATGCTCGCGGTCATGACTGTGCTGATCGTTCCCGTCGGCGTGGTCGCGTCACGTCCCCGCACGGTCGAACAGGAGTGGGAGCGCCGTCACGGCGCCTGGTGAGACCGGAGCGCTACGCCTTCTCGTCCTCGTACTCGTCCGCGTACTCGTCCGCCCAGCGGTCGACGTAGAGGTCGTCCCCGTCGCTCGGGGTGGCGAGCTCGCGCTCCAGCGCACCCAGGTTGACGTGCTGCGTGTCGTACTTCAGCTCGCGGGCGATCTTTGTGTTCTTCGCCTTCTGACGGCCACGCCCCATGCGTAACCCCCTCATGAGTTTCTAGCTGCGGGTATCGGCATTCCCGCGCGTTCACGAATCCGGCTCGGTGGCCGGTAAGAGTAGCATTCAGGATAGCACGGGGCCTTGCACCCGAGACTTTCACCGGCCGGTGCGGAGAGGGCGCGGAGGATGACGGACGACCCACGAGACGACGGCGCCGCGGGCGGTCTGGATGCCGCGAGCGACCTCGACGAGACCCGCTTCCGCGGGTCTGTGGTGGCCGCCGTGGTGCCGGAGCAATCGCCCCGCGTGCTCAAGGAAGCGGCGCGATACGCGCGGCTGCTGGGCACCCGCCTGGTCGTGGTCAACGTGGACGTCACGCGGTTCGTGACCTATGAGGATCCGGACGGCTATGTCCACTCGGCGCCGATCGACCTGCACGTCAATCCCGGCGGCGATGACCTGGAGGTCGTGCGGGCCGAGGCGACCGCTGTGCTCGAGGGCCGCGATGTCGAGTGGACCCTCGAGCAGCTGGTCGGCGACCCCGCCCTGGCGATCAAGCATCTGGCCGATCGCATCGATGCGAAGCTGATCGTGGTGGGCACCCGCAAACGCGGCCTGGGCGAGTCGATCCGCGAGTTCTTCACCGGATCGGTCGCCGCCCGGCTCGCCCACCGGCAGCACCGGCCGATCCTCGTCGTCCCGCTCGGCGAGCCGGTGCCCGACGACGAGTCGATCTGGCCCGAGTGACTCACCGGAGGATCAGGATCGGTCCGGTGCGCCGGATGGTCTCATCGCGCTGATCCGGCGGCTCCGGCTCACGCGCCTCGCTCGGGGCGTCGTCTTCCGGGTCGGGGGCGCGCATGTCAGCCTCGCAGTGCGCGGGTGACGTTGCGCCCGGCCTCGTCGAGCGCCTTCACGAGATCGTCGACGACGGATGCCGCAAGCTCACCGCCGCGGGCCACGTGGGAGCGCAGGTCGCTGCGGACCCGGGCGCGGAACTCGTTGATCGCGGCGTCCGCGATGTGCAGCTGTTCGCGGCTGCGTGCCCGGGGGTCGTCCTCCCGAGCGGTGTGGCGCGTGCTCTGCTCGCGCTGCTGGCCGGCTGTGGCGGCGAGGTCGGCTCGCAGACTCTTCATCGCCTCGCGCACGCTGCTGCGCACCTCGTCGGCGATGAGCCGCACCGAGTCGGCGAGGTCGGCCTCGATGCCCTCGAGATCGGCGGCCCGTGCGGAGACCTCGGCGCGGCCGGCATCGGTGATCGCGTAGACGGTCTTGCGGCCGTCGACGCTCTTGGTGACCAGGCCCTCCTCCTCCAGCTTCGCCAGGCGCGGGTAGATCGTGCCTGCGCTGGGGGTGTAGGTGCCGCCGGTGCGGTCGGAGAGCGCCTGGATGATGTCGTACCCGTGGCGCGGCCCCTCGTCGAGCAGGCTCAGCAGATACAGGCGCAGATCGCCGTGGGAGAAGACGGGGGTCATCACCACTCCTCCTCGTCGAGCGTCGCCGGCGCGGCGACGGGGTTGCGCAGCACCGTGATGTCGCCCGAGACGGAGTTGGCGCGCACGTCGGCGAACGAGCCGCTGAGCACGCCGGTCGAGCCGGAGTAGTTGGTGGTGGGCCCTGTGCCCTTGCCCGAGCGGACGACGCCGTCGATCTGCACGCGCCCGCTCACGCTGCGCACCACGTAATTGGCCGGCAGGCCCTCATCGAGTCGCACCGTGGTGCTGCCGCTGACCGAGTTGAGACTGATCTGGTCGACGTCGCCGCCCGAATCGATGAGGATCGCACCCGAGACCGAGTCGACGACCGCCTTGCGCATCCTTCCGGTGGCGGCGAGGTCGCCCGAGACGGTGTTCGCGTTGAGGTTCCCGACGAGCTCGCGGATCTGCATGTCACCGGACACGGCGTTCAGCGAGAGGTTCCCGGTGATCCCGTCGACGATGATGTCGCCGGAGACGGTGTTCAGTCGGGCATCGGTCTGCAGGCCCGAGACGAGCGCGCTCGCGCTGACGACGCCGAGCGTGAGTGCGACCGTGCGGGGCACGGCGACGCTGATCTCCGCCTTGGGGCCGCCTGCGCCGAAGTTGCGGAACACCTCGAGGAAGTTGTCCCAGCGCAGCTGCGGGTGATCGATCTCGACGACGTCGCCGGTCACCTCGACGCGCAGGTCCTTGACGGTGACGCCGTGCACCTCGATGCGGGCCCCCGGCTCGTCATGTGCGACGACGTCGACCTGGCCGCCGACGAGGCTGATCTTGAGGCGACGGACGTCTTCGATGTCGATGACGCGGGTGTCGCCGGGATGGATGAGCCACTTCTCCATGGTCATGGGATCTCCCTTGTGTGAAGTCCTGATCGCGATATATCGCGTGTGGCGAGCATAACACGATATATCGCGATCGTGTCAAAGAGTTTCGTCCTCGCCCGGATTCCCGGCGCGGGCAACTGTGTGCTTGACCTTGACGCGGCGTCAACCTCTAGCGTGGAGCGCACACGGAGAGAGGAGGGCGAGATGGAGTGGTCCATCCAGCAGATCGCAAAGCTCGCGGGCACGACCAGTCGCACCCTGCGGCATTACGGCGACATCGGGCTGCTCGCACCGTCGAGCGTCGGCCGCAACGGCTACCGCCACTACGACGAGCGGGCGCTCGTGCGACTGCAGCGCATCCTGATGCTGCGCGAGCTCGGACTGTCGCTGCCGCAGATCGCCGAGATCCTCGACCGGCCGACCACCGAGGAGCACGCGCTGAGCGCGCACCTCGACTGGCTGCGGCAGGAGCAGGACCGGCTGACGCGCCAGATCGCGTCGGTCGAGCACACCATCGACACGTTGAAAGGAGGTGAACAGCTCATGGCAGAGGAGATGTTCGACGGCTTCGACCACACGCAGTACAAGGACGAGGTCGAGCAGCGCTGGGGCGCAGACGCCTATGCGCGCAGCGACGCGTGGTGGCGCGGCCTGAGCGCCCAGGGAAGGGATGACTTCACGGCCCGCTCCCGGCAGCTCGGCGTCGACTGGATCGCCGCGGCCGAAGGCGGCCTGGCACCCGACAGCGCCGAGGCGCAGGACCTCGCCCGCCGCCACGTCGAGTGGCTGGCCGGCATCCCCGGCACCCCCGCCGCTTCCGGCGGCGACATCAAGGGATACGTGACCGGGCTGGGCGACATGTACGTCGCCGACCCGCGCTTCGCTGCGAACTACGGTGGCGTCCAGGGCGCGGAATTCGTCCGCGACGCCCTGCACGCCTACGCAGATGCGAACCTGTAGAGAAAGGAAGACGGATGCCGTGGCCCCCCGGTCACGGCATCCGTCATCCTCCCCCGCGCGCGCCTACGTGCGCGAGCGTCCTCCGGTGATGACCCGGAAGAGGAACACGATCAGGGCGATGACGCCCACGACGATCGCAACCCACAGCAGCCAGTTCAGCGCCGTGTTCAGGCCGCCGACGATCGCAAGGATGATCGCGACGACGATGATGATGATCAGGGCGAGGTTCATGTGTTGCTCCTTCCGCCTGGCGCCTCTCACGCTAGGGGGTGCGCAACCGCGGTGCCGAGGGGTTGACGGGCGCTGATCGGCGATGCTACGCCGCCTTCCGCGTTGTCAAGCCCCTCACCTCGCCACGCCGGGGCGCCTACCGTCGATCGCGACGAAAGGAGTCGCCATGCCGGGACGACGCGGATCGAATCTGAAGGACCGCGAGCTCTACGAGGAGCTGCGTGACGAGGGCGCCTCGAAGGAGAAGGCCGCGCGGATCTCCAACGCCGCCGCCAACGAGGGACGCAAGAGCGTCGGCCGCCGCGGCGGGAAGGCCGAGGACTACGAAGACCGCACGGTGGATGAGCTGCGCAAGCGCGCCAAGGATCTCGGTCTGCACGGGTACTCGGGCAAGAAGAAGTCCGAGCTGATCTCGATGCTGCGCAACCATTGAGGCGCGTTCGGCCCTACGACGATCCCGGCTACCGCCGCGTGCGCGCCGGCTCCGGATTCCGATACGTCGATGCGAAGGGGCGGCCGGCACCGGCGCGCGCTCGGGCACGCATCGACGCCCTCGTGATACCGCCCGCCTGGAAGCAGGTGTGGATCTGCACCCACGCCGACGGACACATCCAGGCCGTCGGCGTCGACGACGCCGGCCGGCGCCAGTATCTGTATCACCCCAGCTGGTCGGCCGGGAGGGATCGCGGCAAGTACCGGCGCATGCTGGCGCTGGCGGCCGCCCTGCCGGCTGCCCGAGCGCAGGTCACCACGGCTCTGCGGCGGGACGGACTGGATCGCGAGCGGGTGCTCGCGGCGGCGTTCCGGCTTCTTGACACGGCGGCGCCCCGGATCGGCTCGGAGCGCTACTTCACGCGGCACGGCAGCCGCGGACTCACCACGCTGCAGCGTCGCGACGCCGTGGTGGAGACGCCGCTGGTCTCGCTGACCTTCCCCGGCAAGAGCGGAAAGCGCCAGCTCATCGAGCTCGACGACGCCGACCTCGCCGGAGTCATGGCCATGCTGGCCGAGGGGCGCCCGCGCTCGGCGCTGCTGTCCTGGCAGTCGGGCAGGCGGCGGGTGGCGCTCACCCCGGCGGAGGTCAACGCGCACGTGCGCAGCCTCACCGGCGGCGGGTTCACCGCGAAGGACTTCCGAACGCTGCGCGGCACGGTGACCGCGGCGGCGGCCCTGGCCCGCATCGGCCCTGTCGACCGCAAGACCGACCGCAAGCAGGCGGAGCTGCTCGCGGTGCGTGCGACCGCCGAGCTGCTGGGGAACACGCCGGCGGTGGCACGGGGCTCGTACATCGACCCGCGCATCTTCCGGCGATATCGCGACGGCCAGGTGCTCGACCTGAACATCTCCGCCGAGTCCGCACTGCGGGCGCTGCTGACCCCCGGCCGGTGACTGCCGAGGCGCGCCGCCATGGGAGAATGGCGACGATACGCTTCTGTATCGAAGCCGCGCCGGCGGCAGCCCGTCGTCACCCTGTCTGAGAGCACCCGTGTCGAACCTCGCCGTCCTGAGCCTGAAGAACCGCGCCCTCATCGCCCTCGTGACGATCGTCGCCGCGGTGTTCGGCGGCATCGCCCTGGTCAACCTCAAGCAGGAGCTCATCCCCTCGATCGAGTTCCCGCAGCTGTCGATCCTGACGACCTACCCGGGCGCCTCACCGGACGTCGTCAGCAACGACGTGTCCACGCCGATCGAGTCGGCCATCCAGGGGATCCCCGGCCTGGAGTCGACCACCGCCACGAGCACGACGAATGCGTCGATCGTGCAGGCATCCTTCACCTACGGCACCGACCTCGCCACCGCCGAGCAGAAGATCCTGCAGGCGATCAACCGGATCGAGAGCCAGCTGCCCGACTCGGTGGAGCCCAACGTCATCTCGTTCTCGATCGACGACCTGCCGGTCATCGCCCTGGCCGTCACCGGTTACGACGACGCCGAGACCATCCAGGACCGGCTCGAGACGGCGGTCATCCCCGACATCGAGGACATCGACGGCGTCGCCGCCGCGCAGGTGCTGGGCGGTCAGGGGCAGCGGGTGGTCATCGTGCCCGACCAGGAGGCGCTCGCCGACGCCGGATACTCCCAGGCCGCCATCACCGACGCGCTCGATCAGAACGGCGTCCTGTTCCCCGGCGGAACCGTGACCGAGGCAGATCAGACGCTGACGGTGCAGACCGGGACGAAGCTGACCTCGGTCGACGAGATCGCCGCCCTGCCGCTGGTGCCGGCCGATGCCGCGCAGTTCGCCGAGGGCACGGTCACGATCGCCGATGTCGCGTCGGTGAGCCTCGGCCAGGATCCGGTCACCTCGATCTCGCGCGTGGACGGCGAGCCTGCGCTGACGATCTCGATCACGAAGCTCCCGGCCGCCAACACGGTGGATGTCTCGCGCCTGGTGACCGCGGCGATCCCCGACCTCCAGGACGCCGTGGGCGCGGATGCGCAGTTCACCGTCGTCTTCGACCAGGCGCCCTACATCCAGCAGTCGATCGAGGCGCTGGCCCAGGAGGGCCTGCTCGGGCTCGTGTTCGCGGTGCTCGTGATCCTGGTCTTCCTCATGTCGGTGCGCTCCACGCTCGTCACGGCGATTTCGATCCCGACCAGCGTCCTGATCACCTTCATCGGCATCCAGGCCTTCGGCTACTCCCTGAACATCCTCACCCTGGGCGCCCTCACCATCGCGATCGGGCGCGTCGTCGACGACTCCATCGTCGTCATCGAGAACATCAAGCGCCACTACATCGGCACAGCCGACAAGCGGGCGTCGATCCTGATCGGGGTCCGCGAGGTCGCGGCGGCGATCACGGCATCCACCATCACGACCGTCGCCGTCTTCCTTCCCATCGCGTTCGTCGGCGACATGACCGGTGAGCTGTTCCGCCCGTTCGCCCTCACCGTCACCATCGCCATGTCGGCGTCCCTGTTCGTGGCGCTCACGATCGTGCCGGTGCTCGCCTACTGGTTCCTGCGGCCCGGCAAGCCCCTTCTCGACGAGCACGGCACCGAGATCGACCCGCAGGATCCGGCCGCGCCGCCGTCGCGCCTGCAGCGCGCGTACCTGCCGATCCTCACCTGGACGCTCAAGCACTCGTGGACCACGGTGCTGCTCGCCGTGCTCGTGCTGGCGGGGACGATCGCCGTCGCCCCGTTCATGAAGACGAACTTCCTGGGCGACTCGGGACAGAACACGTTCACCGTGTCGCAGCAGCTGGGCCAGGCATCCAGTCTCGCGGCCGAGGACGCGGCCGCGGCGCAGGTGGAGGAGGTGCTGCTCTCGGTCGACGGCATCGAGACCGTGCAGACGACGATCGGGTCGACCGGCTCGCCGCTCGCCGACGCGTTCGCAGGCGGCGGCGCGGGGATCACCTACTCGATCACCACCGACCCGTCCGCCGACCAGGAGCAGATCCGCGCCGACGTGCAGGAGGCCGTGGACGGTCTGGAGGATGTCGGCACCGTGACCGTCTCGGCCGGCCGGGGCGGCTTCGGCTCGACCGACATCGAGGTCGATGTCACCGCGCCGGACGCCGCGACGCTGCAGGAGGCGACCGACGACGTCGTGGCCGCCCTCGAGGGGCGGGACGGGATCGGTCAGGTGACCTCGAACCTGGCGGCGTCGCTCCCGTACGTCGCCGTCACGGTCGACCGTGACGAGGCGGCGGCGCTCGGGCTCTCGGAGGTCGCTGTCGGGGCGCTCGTGTCGAATACGATGCAGCCGCGCCAGGTGGGCACGGTGGAACTCGACGGCACGGGTGTGACCGTGTACCTGGAGGCGGCGGACGTGCCGCAGACGATCGACGAGCTGAAGGCGCTCGAGATCGCGTCGGCGGCCGGTCTCATCCGGCTCGACGAGGTGGCGACCATCGCGGAGAGCGAGGGCCCCACCTCGATCACCACGCAGCGCGGGCAGCGCACCGCGACGGTGACCGTCACCCCGGCCACCGACGACCTGACCGCCGCCAGCGCCGCCGTCACCGAGGGGCTGGCCGACACCGAGCTGCCCACCGGTGCCGACGCCGCAGTCGGCGGGGTGCTCTCGCAGCAGACCGACGCGTTCGCGCAGCTGGGGATCGCGATGCTCGCGGCGATCCTGATCGTCTACATCGTCATGGTGGCGACGTTCAAGTCGCTGCGCCAACCGCTGCTGCTGCTGATCTCGGTGCCGTTCGCGGCCACCGGCGCGATCCTGCTCCAGATCATCACCGGGGTGCCGCTGGGTGTCGCCTCGCTGATCGGCGTGCTCATGCTCATCGGCATCGTCGTGACCAACGCCATCGTGCTCGTCGATCTGGTCAACCAGTACCGCGAGAAGGGTCTGTCGGCGCACGACGCCACGATCGCCGGCGGCTCCCGCAGGCTGCGTCCCATCCTGATGACCGCGCTGGCGACGATCTTCGCGCTCACGCCCATGGCGCTCGGGATCACCGGGCACGGCGGGTTCATCTCGCAGCCCCTCGCAATCGTCGTCATCGGGGGACTGATCTCGTCGACGCTTCTGACGCTCGTCGTGCTGCCCACCCTGTACAACCTCGTCGAGGGAGCGAGGGAGCGGCGCGGCGCGAAGCGCTCCGGCGCTGCGGTGGACACCGCGGGCGAGGTCGCGCCGCCCACGGGCCCCGTCGCGGCGTCGGCGGGGTCCCCCGCGTCCGCCGTCGCCGACGGCATCCCGGCGCTCCCGCCCGTCCAGCAGACGCGTCGCACTCGTCGCGGCCGCTGAGACGGCAGCTCCGGCCCGCGCAGGCGCTGCGCGAGACTGCGGGTGAACGCGCCCACCCACACGAAGATGAGGGTGAAGCCGATGCACTCGAGAGCCGCGAGGTTGATGGCGCCCACCAGGAAGACCGAGAAGGCGGTGAGCAAGGCGACGCCGATCGCGACCGTGAGACGGACGAACCGTGGCGCGATGTGCCGGCGCCGTGCGATCACCATGCCGAGCACTCCGAGGAAGGATCCCATGATCCCCGAGGCGGCGCGATCGTGCAGGAACGGATTGGCGTTCAGGGGGATGAGCCCCACGCAGAGCATGTGCACGCCGACCGAGACCAGCAGCACGTACAGCGTGCGCGACGGTCGGGTGCGCAGCAGCGCGTGGAGCATGCGCAGGTCGGCATGGACGCGGGTGGCGAACACGGCGATGAGGATCCCGGTGATCACGAGCGTTGCGTTGAAGATGTGCCCGGAGAAGTCGTCGGCGGTGCCGAGCTCGCTGAAGTGCAGCTGCCACCACTCGGTCGCCCGCGTCGTCGTGATGGAGAGCAGGGTGCCCCCGGAGAGGACGGCGGCGATGGCCGCCGCGAGGCGGGGCGGTGTGGCGATCAGTGTCAGCGAGGTCATATCGGCGCGCGGTGCTCGGGGCGCCACGTGGACGGCGGATCCCCCAGGCCCCCGGCCCCTCCACCATCTCGCCAGCGCCGGGTTTGATCTTCGCCTCCCCAGCACGACGGCCGAAGCCATCACCTCGATCTAACCCGAAGTCACCCGAAAAGTCGCGTTGATGACCGCCGAGCCGCCCGGTTCGGCCGATTCGACGGCACGTGATGCCGTGCCGTCAGCCCTCCAGTGCGATGCCCCACTCGAGCTTCCAGGACTCGCCGGGCTCGAGCCGGCGCAGACCCCGCCCCGAGTTGAAGGCGTCGGCGGGGGCGGTCATCGGCTCGATGGCCAGCGCCCGCGACTGACCGGGATACGACGTCGTGGTGAACGCCTGCACGTAGTCGAAGCCCGGGCCCGCCCACAGCACGACGCGACGCCCGTCGGGCGCGGTCACCGTGTGCCGCGCGCGACCGTCGGCGTCATGCACCACACCGCCCCACGCGTCGTCGAGCTCGACGTCGGCCAGGCGCCGCCCGTCACGCAGGTCGTGGGGCGTGCCGTCCACCGGCTCCGGATCGCCGGGCAGCAGCCGATCATCGACGGGGAAGTGCTCCGTCGCCGCCAGCGCGAGGACGAGCTCGCCGGGGTCCACGTCGCCGATCGTGACGAAGGGATGCACTCCGAGGGCGACGGGGGCGGCATCCCCTCCTGTGTTGACCAGCTCGTGCGCGACGTCCACGCCGGTGTCGGTGAGGCTGAATCGCACCAGGGTGTCGAGCTGGAACCGGTACCCGAGCTGCGGGAACACCGTCGCGGTGAGCTCGAGCGTGCTGTCGGTGCGAAGCGCCACGTCGTAGGGGGTGTAGCGCAGCAGTCCGTGGATCGCGTTGCTGCGCTCCGGCTCGGTGATCGCGAGGCGCTGCTGCTGCCCCTCGTGGGTCCAGACCCCGTCGCGGATGCGGTTCGGCCAGGGCACGAGCACCACGCCCGAACAGGACGGCGCCGGCGTGCCGAGCGGATATGGCGGCACGATGTCGACGCCGCCGACGGTGAGGCCGCGCAGCGCGGCGCCGACCTGGGAGATGTGCGCCGCGACGGCGCCGCGATGCAGATGGAACTGGATGCCGGTGGGCTCGCCGACGATGCGATCGGTCATCGTGACACGGTACCGCGCGACCGGCGCGCGCAGGCGAGTTCCCAGGTGGGATCGATAGAGTGTGACGGTCGGCTGGAGACACCGCGACGCGTTCGCGGATGGGTTTGTGAGTCTCAGGGGCCGATGTGAGCGCCGGATCTCGGCGACAGAAATCACTGTGAATGGCCCCGGCCGACGGATGTCCGGGTTTGTTCTCGTGCGAGACAACCCAGAAGGACACACCCATGCCCAAGAGCAGGAAGCCGGCCGCCGGCCGCGCCCAGAACTTCGATCCCCGGTACGCCCGCAACAAGCCCGGCAGCAAGAGCCCGAAGCATCGCGGCCATCGCCCGGACGAGCGGGATGCCGCGCCCAAGCGCCGCTGGACCGCACAGGAGAAGGCCGGAAGGGATGCCGCGCGCGGCCGCCCGGACCAAAAGTCGGGGCGAGCACACGACACGCCGTGGGGGGACCGTCGTCGCCCGGCGAGTCGCGTTTCCGACCCGACTTTTGGTACGGGGGAGGAACGAGGTCGTCGGGCGGATGCCCGCCCTCGGCGGGTCGACCAGGCCCGGCCGCTCCGGGACTACGACGACCGGCCGCGCCGCACCTTC
>NZ_JBIQHX010000004.1:168112-225222 GCF_044508325.1 Microbacterium sp.
GCGCCGCAGCTTCCAGGATCGGCCGCTCCGGGACTACGACGACCGGCCGCGCCGCAGCTTCCAGGATCGGCCGCTCCGGGACTACGACGACCGGCCGCGCCGCAGCTTCCAGGATCGGCCGCGCCGGGACTATGACGACCGGCCGCGCCGCAGCTTCGAGGATCGGCCGCGCCGGGACTACAACGACCGGCCGCGCCGCAGCTTCGAGGATCGGCCGCGCCGGGACTATGACGACCGGCCGCGCCGTTCGTTCGACGACCGGCCGCGTCGCGACCAGGCGCCGGCTCCGCACATCGACCGTGTTCACGAGAAGCTGCAGGCCGAGGCCGTGCAGGCTGAAGAGGTCGCCGATGTGACGTTCGAGAGCCTCGGGCTGGGTGACAACATCGTGCGCACGCTGGCGGGCCTGGGTGCGCAGACGCCGTTCCCGATCCAGGCGGCGACCATCCCCCCGATCCTCGCCGGCCGGGACGTCCTGGCGCGAGGACGAACGGGCTCAGGCAAGACGATCGCCTTCGGGGCCCCTCTGGTCGAGTCGATCCTGCGGGCCCAGGCCGGCCAGAAGCGCGCGTTCGGCCGCGCGCCGCGGGCACTGATCCTCGCGCCCACGCGCGAGCTCGCGCTGCAGCTGGACCGCACCGTGCAGCCCATCGCCCGCAGCGTCGGGCTCTTCACGACCCAGATCTACGGCGGTGTGCCGCAGGCGCGTCAGGTGGGCGCCCTGAAGAAGGGCGTCGACATCGTCATCGGCACGCCGGGACGGATCGAGGATCTGCACGAGCAGGGAAGGCTCGACCTCTCCGAGGTGGGCATCGTCGTCCTGGACGAGGCCGACCACATGTCGGAGCTCGGGTTCCTCGAGCCGATGCAGCGGATCCTGCGCCTGGTCTCGGAGGGCGCCCAGAAGCTCCTGTTCTCGGCGACGCTCGACCGCGAGGTCGCCGCGCTCGTCGACGAGTTCCTCGTCGACCCGGCCGTGTACGAGGTCGCCGGCGAGGACCAGGACTCCGGCACGATCGATCACCGCGTGCTGGTCATCGATCATCGCGACAAGGCCGAGATCCTGACATCCCTCGTCGCCCGCGAGGGCAAGACGCTCGTCTTCTCACGCACCCGCGCCTACGCCGAGATGCTCGCCGAGCAGTTCGACGACGCGGGCATCCGCGCCGTCGCCCTGCACGGCGACCTCAACCAGGCCAAGCGCACGCGGAATCTGCAGCGGCTCACCTCGGGCCGGGTCGATGTGCTCGTCGCGACCGATGTCGCCGCCCGCGGCATCCATGTCGACGACATCGACCTCGTGATCCAGGCGGATGCGCCGGACGAGTACAAGACCTATCTGCACCGCGCCGGCCGCACCGGCCGGGCGGGGCGCGCCGGCACCGTCGTGTCGCTCGTGACCCGCCAACGCCGTCGCCGCATGGCCGAGCTGCTCGACCGCGCCGAGATCGACGCACCGTTTCAGGAGGTCCGCCCCGGCGACGGCCTGCTCGACGATCTCCGACAGGCCCGGTAGCCGCCTGCGCAGTCCAGGTCGACGCCGCGTCGCCTGGGCTCAGACGAGAGCCTCGAGTAGTTCCGCCGCATGGGGCGCTCCGCCGAGCGATCGCAGCTGCGCGCCGATGCGGGCGGCTGCGGCGCGGTAGGACGGGTCCGCCGTCACCCGCCGATACCCGTCGAGCACGCGCGCGGCGGACGGGGTGCCGGTGCGCAGGTTCACCGCCGCTCCCGCCCAGGCGACCCGCGCGGCGATCTCGGGCTTGTCGAGGTCCCCTCCGCCGATCACGAGCGGGATGTCATGGGACAGCGCGCCGAGGGTGCCGCCCCAGCCGCCGTTGGTCACCATGACATCCACGCGCGGCAGCAGCCGCGCATGGGGGATGAAGCCTGCCACGCGGGCGTTGTCCGGCACGGGGAAGGGGAGCTCGTCGCTGCCTGCGATCCCGGTGGTGGCCACGACGAGGACGTCTTCACCCGCGAGGGCCTCCAGCGTGGTCCGGATCAGGTCCTCCGGGTCGATGTTCTGCGTCCCCTGCGTGACGTACACGACCCGCCGCCCGTCGAGATCACCCCACCACGCCGGGTCCGGCGACGGCGCCGGCGCAGCACGGGTCAGTTCGCCGACGTATCGCAGGTGCGCGGGTCGGTCTGGTCGCTCGAAGTCCAGCCGGGGGCACCCGTTCGAGAGCACCAGCTGGGGGGAGAAGACCGCCTCGTCGAAGGTCAGCGTCGAAGGCGGCAGGCCCGATGCAGCACGTGCGCGCGCGAGCGGCGCGGCGAGAGGTCGGGACAGCACCGGCACGAGCGCGCGCAGCAGGGCGTCCCGCGCCCTGGTGAGCGGATTCCTCCCGGGGACCAGTCCCAGTCCCGCCGGAGGGCCGGAGGTGCCCGCCATGTGCAGCGGGAGGACGGCCACGGTGGCCCCAGGGGCATCCCGTCTTCGCTGCGAAGAACGCGGTGCCGATCGACATCTCATCACCGGCGATCGCGTCCCACGGCTCGTCGGCATACGCCGCCTCCAGGTCCACGACCTGCGCGGGCGCGGTGCCGATCATGCAGTCCTCGAGGTTGATGAACACCTGCCGCAGGCCCTTCTTCCCCACCAGGCGCGGAAAGGTGGCCGGCAGGTTCGTCTCATCGAAGTCGGGTGCCGTCTGCCACGGGATGTGTCGCGCCCCGACGGCTTCGACCGCCGCACGGAAGGCACTGCCGGTGTAGAGCCGCACCTCGTGCCCGCGGGCGGTGAGTGCCTCCGCCACGGCGAGGAAGGGCGTCACATGTCCTGTGAAGGGCATCACCCCCAGCATGAATCGAGCCATGCCCCATCGTGGCGCAGACTCCGGGCACGGTGCCACACCGGCGACGATCGGTGCTCAGAAGAGGCGCTCGGCCGCCGCGACACCGCGCGAGGTCGTCACGACCCGTGACCGCACCCCGGCCGCCGTTTCGGCGGCCCCTGCGGCCACCGCCCGCGGCCGGTCGTCCTCCAGTCGGCCGTCGAGGCCGTACCCGCGCAGCAGCGGACGCACGCGCTTGGCCAGCCACGACCGATACGCCTTCGGCGCATAGGCCGCGGCGCCGGGATACAGCCCGAGGTACGACGAGACGAGTTCGGGATGCCTCTCCCGCAGCCACTGCATGAACCACTGCTTCGCGCCCGGGCGCAGGTGCAGGGCGCCGAACACCACGCGTGCTGCGCCGGCGGCCCGGATGCGGGCCAGTGCGTCGTCCAGCGCCGGGATCGAATCGGTCAGGTGCGGCAGGATCGGCATCAGGAACACGCTGACCGCGAAGCCCGCATCCGTGGCGGCGCGCACGGTCTCCAGCCGCGCCGCGGTCGAGGGCGTGCCCGGCTCGACGAGCTTCTGCAGCGCGTCGTCGAAGACGGCGATCGACATGGCGATCGACACGGGCACCTGCTGCTCGGCATCCCTCAGCAGCGGCAGATCCCGCCGCAGCAGCGTTCCCTTCGTCAGGACCGAGAACGGGGTGCCGGACTCGGCGAGCGCGGAGACGATGCCCGGCATGAGCCGGTAGCGGCCTTCGGCGCGCTGGTACGGGTCGGTGTTGGTGCCGAGCGCGACCGGCTCACGCCGCCACGTGCCCCGGGCCAGTTCGCGGCGCAGCACCTCCGCGACGTTGATCTTGACGACGATCTGCGAGTCGAAGTCGTGGCCGGAATCGAGGTCGAGGTACTCGTGGGTGCTGCGCGCGAAGCAGTACACGCACGAGTGACTGCATCCGCGATACGGATTGATCGTCCAGTCGAAGGGCATCGACGAGGCGCCGGGCACATGGTTCAGCGCGCTGCGCGCCATCACCTCGTGGAACGTGATCCCGGCGAACTCCGGTGTGGTCACCGAACGCACGAGACCGTCGATCCGCTCCATGCCGGGCAGGGCCGCGGCATCCGCCACGCCGAGTTCCTGCCCCTGCCACCGCATGGCGTCCAGTAGAACAAAACATCGATACTCTGTCAAGAAGGATGCCGCGGAGCACCGAACGAGCAGTCGGCGACGTGTCTGCGGCTCAGCCTTGCCGCTTGGTGCGCCCCAGGTAGGTCGACAGGGCGACGGCGGCCAGCAGCGCGGCCCCGTTGAACACGTTGGACGCCCAGCCGCTGGCACCCGAGAGGGCGAGACCGCTGACCGATACCGAGACGAAGACCGCGCCGATGATCGTTCCCCAGACGTTGAAGAAGCCGGGACGGATCGCGGTGGCGCCCAGGAACACCGCCGCGAGCGCCGGGAACAGCAGACTTCCGCCGTCGGAGGCCGCAGCGCTGCCCACGCGCGACAGCTGCAGCACGCCGGCGCCGCCGGCGATGAAGCCGGCGACGATGAAGCTCCACCAGACGTTCCTGCGCACGGGGAGGCCGACGAGCTTGGCCGCGGTCGCATTCGATCCGATCGCATAGAGCGAGCGGCCGAACGGCGTGTGCGAGAAGAAGTACCACGCGATCAGGCCGACGAGCAGCGTGATGAAGAAGACGAGCGGGATGCCGGCGATGCGGGTCGATCCGAACGTGATGAGGGCCGGGTCGATGCCGCTGACCAGCGTCGCTCCGCCCGTGAACCACGACAGCAGCCCGGCGAGCAGCATCGACATGCCGAGGGTCGTGACGAAGGGGTTCATCCCCAGTCGGGTGACGAAGAACCCGTTGGCGACGCCCACAAGCGTGCCCAGGCACAGCGCGATGACGATCGACAGCCACAGCGGCAGCCCGAACACCGACATCATCCCCGCGGTCATCACCTGGGTCATCACGGCGTTGGCGCCGAGTGAGAAGTCGAAGTAGTTGCACACGAGCGGGAAGATCGCGGCGATCGCGATCAGCGCGATGACGGCATTGCTCCCGAGGATGACATTGAGGTTGTTCATCGTCGGGAACGACGCGGCCGACAGCGGGAAGAAGCAGAAGAAGACGTAGACCAGGATCGTCAGCAGCGGCAGCGCGTAGTTCTCGAGCAGCCTCACGACCGGCGGGGTGCGCTTGACCGCGATGGAGACGGTCGACGTCGTCGGCGGGTTCTGGATGTCGGTCATGGGGTGGTCTCCGGGGCGGAATCGGGCATGGACTTCTCGCGAAGGACGAGGCTGGTGAGGGCGTCGACGTCCAGGTCGCCTGCGGCGACCTCGTCGGAGATCTTGCCGCGGCTGAGCACGAGCGTGCGATCGCAGAGCGCATGGATCTCAGCCAGGTCGCTCGAGGCGACGAGGACGGCGCATCCGTCCTCGGCGATGCGCCGGATGCTGTCGTAGATGTCGGCGCGGCTCATGACGTCCACGCCCTGGGTGGGCTCGTCCAGGAGCAGGAGTCGCGGGTGGCGCTGCATCCAGCGTGCCAGCACCACCTTCTGCTGATTGCCGCCGGACATCGACGAGTAGAGCGCGTCGGGGCCGGCCACTTTGATCCCGAACTCACCGATCAGCTCCCTCGCCGCCGCGCGCTCGCGGCTGCGCGGCATGAAGCCCGCCGTCCAGTTCTCGCTGAGGGTCGCGAACGCGAGGTTCTCGGTGACCGTCTGATCCATGAAGGATGCCTCGAGCGCCCGGTCTTCGGGCACCATCGCCACACCCGCCTCCATCGCCGCCCCGACATCGCGGGGTGCGTACGGCTCACTGTCCAGCGTCATCGTGCCGCCCGTGGGCGCATGCTCGCCGAAGAGCATCTTCAGGACGCTCGAGCGGCCGGATCCGACCAGCCCCGTCAGCCCGAGGATCTCACCGCGGTGGACGGTGAAGTCGATGCCGCGGACCGGCCCGCCCCGCAGACCCTCCACGGTGAGGACCGGGGTGCGGTCGGCGTGGGCTGCGCTCCCGGTCGGGCGCAGCGCGCGCACGGCCTTGCCGGCCATGATCTCCACGAGCTCCTCCTCGGTCGGCGAGCCGCCCACGATCTCGCCGGCGACGCGGCCGTCGCGATAGATCGTGAAATCGTCCGACACCGCGAGCACTTCGCGCAGCCGGTGGCTGACGATGAGCACCGTCTGGCCGGCGTCGGCGCGCCGCCGCACCCGCTCGAGCAGCAGCTCGGACTCATGCGCGGCCAGTCGCGCGGTCGGCTCGTCGAGGACGAGGATCTGCCGGTATCGGTCGTCGAGCCCGTCGGAGCGGCTCCGCGTCTGGTCGGATCGGTTCCCGGACTCGTCGACGGACTGGCCCTGCAGCGCACGTGCGATCGCGACCATCGTCTGGTCGGACGGTCGCAGTGCGCGCACGGGCGTGGTGGGTGCGACGTCCAGCTCGTACTCCGCGAGCAGGCTGGAGACCTTCCTGCGCAGTCCCCGCCAGTCGATGCCCGGACCGCGCCGCGGGTATCCCGAGTCCAGCGCGAAGTTCTCCTCGATCGAGAGGTCGAGGAAGAGTCCGAGATCCTGGTGGACGAAGCGGAGCCCGGCCTGCTGCGCCGTCGCGGGTGTGAAGTCCCTGAGGTTGTACGGCTCGCCGAAGATCCTGAGGTCGCCGGCGTCGGCCTGGTAGACGCCCGCGAGGATTTTGATCGTCGTCGACTTGCCAGAGCCGTTGCCGCCCAGGAGTGCATGCACGGTGCCACGGCGGACCACGAGCGACGCGTCGTTGAGCGCCCTCGTGCCGGCGAAGTCCTTGTCGAGGTGCCGGACCTCGAGTGCGATCTCGGATGTCGACGCGCCGAGAGCGGCGGAGGTGACCTCCGCCGCTCCCGCGTTCGTCCCGTCGTGGGTCACTTGCCCCACGCCGCGAGGAACTTGCTCTTCCAGTCGATCGAGCCGTCGTACGGGCCGGCCTCGGGCATGTTGTGGTCCTTGTCGACCACCTGCACCGACTGGCCGATGTATACCGGGTCCTGACCGTTCAGCACGCGGATCGCGGTGTCGATCGAGCCCCACGACTCCCAGATCATCGCCTGGCCGACGGTCGCGGTGATCCCGGGCTGGCCCTCGCGGATCATGTCGATCGCGGCGGCCGAGCCGAAGCCGCCCACCGAGACGATCTGCTCGGCAAGGCCGGCCTGTGCGATCGCGGCGGCGAGGCCGTTCACCAGGAACGCGTCGGTGGGCATGACCAGCGAGTTCACCTCGGGGTTGGCCAGCAGCGCGCTGGTGACCTTCTGGATGAAGGATCCGTCGGCCGTCTCGGGGTCGGACACGTCGACGACCTCGAGGATCTCGCCGCCGCCGAGGGCCTCGAGCTCGGCCTCGTACGCGGAGGTCACCAGACCGCCCCACGGGTTGCTCGTCATGTTCACGACGACCGCCTTGACGTCGCCGTCGTTCTTGCCGAACGTGTAGTCCGCCTGCAGCTTGCCGATCGCCTGGAACGCCGTCGGCACGGGCGGGTTCTCGAGCCAGAGGCGCTCGGCATCCCAGCCCTTGGGGTCGCAGTCGTCCACGCCGCCGCCGCCGACGATCGTGACGCCGGCCGCCTTCGCCTCGGCGAACGCGGCTGCCGCCGCCGAGCAGCTGATGCCGACGGGCACGAGCACGTCGGCCCCGCCGGCGACCGCCTGGCGGATCGCGGTGGCGAAGCCCTCGGGGCTCAGCTTGCCGTCGACGAGGTTGCCGTCCCAGCCGGCCGCCTCTGCGGCCTCGACCATGGCCGCCGCCGGAGCTGCGCAGGTGGCGGCGACCTCACCGCACGACATGACGTAGAACGTGAGACCGGCCTCGGGCTCAGCCGGCTCGAGGTCGTCGAGTGTGGAGCCGATGCCTTCGTAGGCGACGTCGAGCGCCGCCTGCGCTTCGGCGCTCAGCGCCGAGGTCTCGGTGGGCGCCGTGGTGGGGGTTCCACCGCCGTTGTCACCGGTGCTGCATGCGCTCACGGTGAGGGCGAGCGCGGCGATGGCCGCCGCCATCGCGAACTTGCGTGTGGTTTTCACGGACACTCCTGCTGTGTGTCGGGGAGGGAGGCTGCGAGGCATCCTCATCTCGGTCGGGTCTGGCAGCTTTGCCAGCAGAGCCATCACACCAGCGCGCGCGAGGTTGCGGAACGCCGCGGGGCCGATGCCAGTCATCGCGCACGGCGATACGACGCGCGGGCCTCAGTCGGCGGCGAGGGTGCCTCCGTCGATCACGATCGTCTGCCCGCTCACGAACGCGCCGCCCGGCGAGGCCAGCCAGACCACAGCGCCGGCCACCTCGTCGGGCGTGCCGAAGCGGCCGAGCGGGGTCTTGGCCAGACGCGTGCGCGCGGCATCCGGGTCCGCCGTGATCGGCGCCGCGAAGCCGGTCGCGATGACCCCGGGGGCCAGCGCGTTGGCGCGGATGCCGCGCGGACCCCACTGCACCGCGAGGTTGCGCGCGAGCTGGGCGTTCGCGGCCTTGGTGATGCCGTATCCGCCGATGACCTTGTTCCCGCGCAGCCCTGAGAGGCTCGACATCACGAGGAACAGTCCGCCGCCCCCGTCGGCCATGACCGGCAGCGCCGCGTCGGCGAGCCGCATCACGGAGCGCACGTGCAGGTCGAACATGGCGTCGAGCGCGTCGAGACCGTCGCCGCCGCCGCGATCCTCGAGTCCGACCCCGGCGTTCGCGAACACGGTGTCGATCCGGCCCCAGCGGTCGACTGCGGCGCCCACGAGGGATGCCGGTGCCGCCGCGTCGCGCAGGTCGCATTCCGTGCCCACGACGTCGTGGCCGCGCTCGCGCAGGCGGGCGGCCGCGCTCTCCGCGTCGCCGAGGCCGGCGATCAGCACGCGTGCGCCGTGCGCGGCGAGCGCCGTCGCCGACGCGAGGCCGATGCCGCTGGTCGCGCCGGTGACGACGGCGACCTGGCCGGCGAGGCTGAACAGTCCGGCGACCGGCGCGGGAACGGGCTCATCCATGAAGCTCCCAGTGGTTGACGTTGATGGTGGCCGGATCGGCGGCGAGGTGCCGGTGGAACCGTCCCTCGGGATCGCGCGCCGCGATGATGCGCTGCAGCTTCTCCCAGTTCTCCGGCGCCATGAACTTCAGCTGCCGGTTGGTCATGTCCGAGTCGCCCAGGTACTGGCCCGCGGTGACCGGCTGGGCGTGGGCGAACACCTCGTCGACCCAGGCGCGGTTGCGGGCGAAGTCGGCCGGATCCTCATAGACGGTGTAGGCGGCGACGTAGGCGTCGGTCTGCAGTGAGAAGGCCATGTCCGGGAGCGCGCGCCGCGGCGCGTTGCTCATCCAGATCGCGAAGCCGCGTTCGGTGGGGTTGGTGGTGAACAGCGGCCGGATGCCCTCGACCATCGCCGCGATGCCCTCGGGGGTGCCGTCGCCGTCGATCCAGGCGTTGTCGCAGATGTACTGCCAGTGCTCGGGATTCTGCTCCACCTGCTGTGCGCGCTGCTCGGCGAGGCCTGAGGGTGCTGCGTCCTTGACGAAGACCGCTCGGTCGATGACCGGGCACTCGTTGAAGCGGGCAAGGGATGCGCGTGCGTGATCCAGGTCGTCGCCGAACGCGAGGCCGGTCACCAGGAAGAGGCGTCGCTCGGTGCCGTCGGGCAGTTCGGCGGGCGTCGACACGCACACGATCTCGACGTTGTCGGGCACGAGGCTGTGCGTCGCGTAGAGCCAGGTCATCACCTCGGCGAAATCGGCGAGCTCATAGCCGTGCACGGTGTGGGCGATCGCGCGGGACAGCGGACGGGTCTGCAGGTGGAACCGCACGACCACGCCGGGGAACGTCGGGCCGGCGCCGCGCGCCGCCCAGTAGAGATCGGTGTTCTGCGAGGCATCCGCCCGTACGAGCTCGCCGTCCGCGGTGACGACGTCGACGGCGACGACCGACTCTGCGGCCCAGCCCCAGCCGCGCTGGTTCCAGCCCTGCCCGCCCTGCAGCAGGAAGCCGCCGATCCCGACGGTGGGGCAGTGGCCGCCGTTGAAGAACCGGCCGCGCTCCTCGAGGTAGGGCGACAGCACCTCGCCGCCCTTGACGGCCGGGCCGGCTTCGACGATGTGCGTGGTCTCGTCGTACTCGATGTCGTCGAGGGCCCCGAGGTCGATCAGCAGGCCGCCGTCGCGCACGCTCCACGCCGCCCACGCGTGTCCGCCGGAGCGGACCGCGACCGTCCAGCCTCTCTGCGCGGCCAGCCGCACCCCGCGCTGCACGTCCGCCACGCTGCCCGCGATGAGCACCGCGTCGGGCTGGCGATCGGGGCGGCGGCCGTTGAACACGCGGCCGACGCGGGCCTGCTCCCAGTCGGCGTCGGCGGGCAGCACCAGGCGGCCGTCGAAGGCTGTCGCGTCACCGGTCACATCGAGCTCCCTCGGTCTGATGAGACCAACGTAGGAGCGGGATGCCCCGCCCTGAAGGGCGTGAGGGGGATACCTGCTATCGCGGCTTCGAGCCGGTCTGCGCGACCGGTTCTGCACGATCCCAGCGGTGACCGCCCGCGGCGCGGGCGCGCTCCATCGCCGCGTGCGCGGCATCCCTCAGCGCGCCCAGCTCGTATCCGCTCGTGCGCACGTCCGTCCAGCCCACGCTCGCGGAGAACTCGACGGCGAGCGGCTGGTCGTCCGTCACGGTCGACACGCGCTCGAGCAGGTTCCGGATGCAGTCGCGCACGACGGCGTCCGGTCGTGACAGCAGCACCAGGAACCCATCGGCGCCGTCGGCTCCGATGTCGGCCTCGACGGGGAACGCGGCGTACACGTCGGCCTCGAAGCGCGCGAAGATGCTGCGGAACGCGGAGTCGCCGCCGGCGATGCGCAGCGCTTCGGGGTCGTCCAGCGAGACCGCCACGAGCGACCACCCGGTCTCGTCCGCCTCCTCCGCGCGACGGAGCCGCTCGACGGCCGTCAGCGTGAACACGTCGCGCCGCTCGGCCACGCCGACCGCCCACGGCATCCGCGCGAGCGAGAGCAGCGTCACGATCGCGCATGTGAGGTAGAGGATCTGGCCGAGCGCCTTCAGGTCGGGCAGCACCGGCGAGGCGGGGGTCATGTACCAGGTGACCGACGACACGACCAGGCTCGCGATGCCGATCGTCGGCAGCAGCGCGGAGGCGAGGGTCAGCGGCAGAAGGCGGCCGCCGCCCCGCTCGGGGCGCAGCATCAGCTCGCGCACCGAGAGCGCGGCCCAGATCGTCGAGGCGAAGTAGACGAGCGAGAAGACGAGGGAGTGGATGCCGGTGCTGTCGGTGCCGACGTACACCGCGGCCGAGATCGCCCCCTGCACGGGGCCGACCCAGGCATACGACCGGACCCCGCGATCGGCGCGCAGGCCCGACCAGACCAGCGCGGGGGCCCCCATGGCGGCGCCGGCCGCGGCGTCGCCGAGCAGGTGGATGGAGGCGGCACCGGCGATGACGGTCGCGTAGGCGGACAGTGTCACGAGCACGAACATGGACGACCAGAGGAGGGTCGCAGGTCCCGGCCGGTAGAGGAACCCGAGGCCGATCATGATCATCGACGTCAGTGTCGCGAGGGCGGACAGGACGACCGCGTCGTCGAGTGTGGAGAAGGTCATGCTGCCTCCGTGGGGATTCGTACGGTCACCGTCGTGCCCATGCCGACCTCGCTGTCGATGTCGATGGTGCCTCCGTGCGACGTCACGATGTCGTGCACGATGCGCAGGCCGAGCCCGGTTCCGGGGATTCCGCTGTCGACCACCTGCGACGAGCGGAAGGAGTGCTCGAAGATTCGGGGGAGATCGTCGGCGGGGATGCCGATGCCGGTGTCCGTGACGGCGATCTCGACGTCGGGGCCGGCGCGGCGGACCGACACGGTGACCGCGCCGCCGGCGGGCGTGTACTTGACGGCGTTGCCGATGAGGTTGTCGAGCATCTGACGCAGCCGGAACGCGTCCGCCCACGCCTGGACGGGCGGACCTGGAGCCAGCGAGATCGTGACCACGTGCTCGTGCGCGCTCGCGGCGAACGAGTCGACCGATGCCTCGGCGATGCCGCGCACCTCGGTCAGGGCGCGCGCATCGCGCTCCAGCGAGGCGGGACCGTGCTGCGGCGTCGACAGGATCGAGGTGATCAGGTGCATCATCCGCTCGCCGGCGCTCTCGATCACGCGCAGGCGATCGCGGGCGTCGTCGTCGAGGTCGTCGCGCTCGAGCAGTCGGTCGGTGTTGCCGAGGATGCCGGTGAGGGGATTGCGCAGCTCGTGCGAGACGATCGCGGCGAGGTCGTCGCGGCGCCGGTGGGCGGCGAGCACCTCGGTGATGTCCTCGACGAGCAGGACGGTGCTGGGCTCCTCGCCGCTGCGGGGCGTCTGACGGCGGCTGGTCACCGACAGCGCGTGCCACGAGCCGTCCGGGCCGAACAGCCACACCTGCTCGGCGTCGAACTCCTCGCCGCGCGCGGCCCGGGCGTACGTGCGGTCGTCGGCGCGCAGGGCGGTGCCGCGGAAGCCGTCGTACTCGACGGCGCGACCCGGGGGCGCGGAATCGAACTCGTTGAGCGCGTACAGGCTCCGGTAGGCGGAGTTCGCCGAGATCAGCGTGCCCGTGCGGCTGATGCGCGCGATCCCGATGTGCACGCCGTCGAGCGTCTCGCTGACGCGGCGCTGCTCGATCGACACCGTGTCGAGGGTGTGATGGATGCGGCGCACCTGCCGCCGCAGCAGCGTGCGGTAGGCGCGGCCCTGCCGGGCGGTCAGATGCACCGTGCTGCCGACGAAGGCGAGGGCGAGCACCGCGATGAGCACACGCAGGGCGGCTTCGACCGGCGAGTCGTTGACGACCACCTCGATCAGCGCGATGAGGCCGACCAAGCCGAGCCCGAGGACCAGCCGGCCCAGGCTGAACAGCGCCGCCAGCCAGGTGATCGGGAACACCCACAGGTGCGACAGGCGAAGATCGGTGCTGAAGGTGAGCAAGCCCACCCACACGATGTCGAGGTAGGGCAGCACCGCGACAGCATCCATCGGCATCCGCCGCCACGGCAGGGCGAGCGCGGCGATCGTCGTGGCGAAGAGCCCGATGGAGCCCGCCAGCAGCGCCGGGATCACGAGAACCTGGGGGGCGATGACCGAGGTGAACACGGTGACGATCGCGACGACCGCCGCCAGCGACAGCTGCCAGATCCAGGCGTTCCGGATGCCGCCCTCGCGCTCGCGGGGGTCGGCGAACGGCTCGCCGACGCGGATCAGTCCCGTCGACATATGCCGCGCCCCATGCCCGCAGTCTACTGAGGCGCCTCGGCGGCGGTCAGGCGATATCCGACCCCGCGGACGGTCTCGATGTAGCGGGGCGAAGCCGGGTCTTCGCCGAGCTTGCGGCGCAGTTTGGCGATGTGCGCCTCGATCGACCGCGCCTCCACGTCCGAGACTTCTTCGGAGGCATCCTGTCCGCGCTCGCCGCGCGTGATCCGGACCAGCTCCTCGCGCGTGCGCACGCGGCGGCCGGATTCAAGCAGCGCCGTGAGCAGGTCGAACTCGGTGCGCGTCAGTCCCGCGTCCACCCCGCTGATCTCCGCGGTGCGTGTCGATCGGTCGACGACGAGGTCGCCGTGGACGAGCCGGCCGTCGTCATCGGGCGGGCTGGCCGCCGACTGCACGCCGGGGATGGTGGAGTCCGCGGCGCGTCGCAGCACCGCGTCGATGCGCGCGCGGAACTCCCGTGCGCGGAAGGGCTTGGCCACGAAGTCGTCGGCACCGGCGGAGAGGGCGAGGACGGCGTCGGCTTCGTCCGTGAGCGCGGAGACCACGATGATGTGCGTGCCGCTGCGATCGCGGACGCGTCGGGTGGTCTCCAGCCCGTCGAT
This sequence comes from Microbacterium sp., assembly GCF_044508325.1. GTDB lineage: Bacteria > Actinomycetota > Actinomycetes > Actinomycetales > Microbacteriaceae > Microbacterium. The sequence goes on from NZ_JBIQHX010000004.1 coordinate 181,773, forward strand.
GCCGGGCATGTTGATGTCCACCGTCGTGATCAGCGGATCGTGGGCGACGACCGCGTCGATGCCTTCCGCTCCCGACTCCGCCCCGAAGGCCCGGAAACCGGCCGATTCGAACAGGTCGACCAGCAGATTCCGCACGATCTCGTCGTCTTCGATGACGACGGCCGTCCGGGGCGCCCGCTCGTCCTGCATCGTCAACCTCCCACGTCCTGCCCGAATTGTTCCACATACCTGGCATCGGCCCACTCGATCCGGGTTCGCTGATTGGATGATGTCTCCGCTTCGAAGGGAGCCCCGATGCCGCGTCCGGTCTTCACCAACCCCGAGACCCTGCTCGCCCCGCCCGGGCCGTACTCGCAGGTCGCTCAGGTCGGCGACCTCGTGTTCGTCGCCGGGCAGGTCGGCGCCGACCGCGACGACGTCCTCGCCGGTCCCGGGGTCGCCGAGCAGTGCGACCAGGCCCTGCGCAACATCCGCACCGCCCTGGAGTCCGTCGGCCTGGGGCTTGCCAACGTCGTCAAGGTGACGATCTTCGTGCCGTATGCCGACGACCTCGACGAGCTGGTGGCGCACATGGACCGCGTCTTCCCGGACTTCTTCCCGGAAGGGTTCCCCGCCAGCACGCTGGTGCTGGTGCAGCGGCTGTTCGACCCGGCGCTGAAGATCGAGATCGAAGCAGTGGCGCACGCGTGACGACGCATAGACTGCGCACGTGATCGACGGATCGGATGCGCGCGCGGAGCTGATCACCGAGCTGGCGATCCTCATCCACTACGTGGGGCGCAAGCTCTCGCTGCACATGCCCGAGCATCCCGACATCGTCCCGCTCAGCGCACTCGAGGGCATCTTCCTCGAGCACATCAGCCGGCATCCCGGCATCCGTCCCTCCGAGCTGTCGGCCGACCTGGGAGTCAAGAGCAGCAACACCAGCACCGTGCTGCGCGCCATGGAAGACAAGGGCATGGTGCGCCGCACTGTCGACGCCGGCGACGCCCGCGGGGTGCAGGTGTTCCTGACCGCGCGGGCCGAGGCCGCGATCGCGCGGATCCACGAGGACTGGGTCCGGATACTCGCCGGACTGATCCGGGAGGACGACGGTCTGCGTGCAGCCACCCGCCTGCTCGCGGCCATCGACGACGGCTGGCCCGGTCAGAGCACCTCTCCGAGATAGCCGGCGAAGCGACCGTTCGGATCGCGGGCGGCGATGATGCGCTCGAGCCTCTCTCGCTTCTCGGGGAGGAGGAATCTGCGTGGGCTGTGCTCGAGGTCGGCCTCGCCCACGTACTGACCCACGGCGACGTCCGCCGCTTCCGCCATCGCTTCGTCGAGCCACGCGCGGAGACGATCGTGATCGGCGGGATCCTCGGAGAGCACGTAGGTGTTGACGAGCGCGTCCGACAGCGGCGAGAACGCCATGTCCGCCACAGGCCGCGTGGTCGCGGTGCTGATCCAGATCGTCCACGAGGCGGCGTCGTCCGGCCCGTCGAACAGCGGGCGCAGCGGGCGGGCGCTGTGCGCGCCGCGCGCTCCGACGTCCTCCGACAGCCAGATGTTGTCCGAGAGGTAGTGCAGGCCCGGAGGGTTCTCGTGATCCTGCATCGCGTAGTGCTCATCGAGCGACGACGCCGCGCAGTGCTGCACCGTCACCGCACGGTCGAGCACGGGGGAGGCGGCGAAGGGCGCGAGCGCCTCCTCGGCCTGCGCCCGGTCATCGGTGAAGGCGAGCGCGCTGAGCAGAAGACGCCGCACCGGGGTGGACTCGGCCGTGTCGGTGAACGATTGAACGACCAGTTCGACGGGACGCGCGATCGACCGGTGGATGGAGGTGACCCAGGCCATCAGCTCGTCGAAGACATCCATCTCGTACACGTGAAAGGTGTGTCCGAGGTGGCCGAACATCGGCTGCGTGCGCAGGTGGAAGCGGACGACGATGCCCGGAAAGCCCGGTCCGGCTCCGCGCGCGGCCCAGAAGAGGTCGGCATTCTCGTGCTGGTCGGCGCGGATCAGCTCGCCGTCCGCGGTGACGACATCCACGGCCACGACGGACTCGGCGCCCCAGCCCCATTCGCGCTGCGCCCAGCCGTGGCCGCCCTGCAGGAGGAACCCGCCCAGCCCGACGGTGGGGTGGTGGCCGCCGTTGAAGAATCGTCCGCGCGCGGCGAGGAAGGGGTACAGGTCGCGGCCGCCGAGCACGGCAGGACCGGCGGTGACGATGTGCGTCGCCTCGTCGTACTCGATGTCGTCGAGGGCGCCGAGGTCGATGAGCAGTCCTCCGTCGCGGATGCTCCACACCGGGAGGGAGTGCCCGCCGGAGCGGACCGCCACCTGCCAGCCGCGTTCCCCGGCGAGTCTGACACCGCGCTGCACGTCGGCGACGGATGCGGCGACGAGGACCGCGTCCGGCCGGCGGTCGGGGCGGCGGCCGTTGAAGACCCGCGCGTACAGCGCCTCCTCCCAGCCTGCGTCGTCGGGGAAGACCAGCCGACCGTCGAAGAGCTCCGTCACGCCGCTCACGCCCTCCAATATACCTATGTAAACATAGGTATAGCAGATCAGCCCAGGGTCGAGCCGCCGCCGTCCACGACGAGGTTGATCCCCGTGATCCATGACGCCTCGTCCGATGCGAGGAACACGGCTGCGTTGACGACGTCCTCGGGCTGCCCGATGCGGCGCAGCGGGATGCGGTTCCACGTCTCCTCGAGGGCGGGCGGCGGGTCCTCGACGAGGAAGGTCGTGGCAGCCGTCTGGATGAAGCCGGGAGAGATGCAGACGGCGCGGATGCCGTGCGGCCCGCCCTCGACGGCGAGCTGCTGCGTGAGGTTGATGACCCCGGCCTTGGCGGCACCGTGCGCGTTCTGCGGCATGAACTCGACCCCGCGGATGCCGGCGATCGATCCGATGTTGACGATCACGCCGCCGCCGCGCGCTTTGAGATGCCGCCAGACGGCGCGCACCGCATAGAAGACGATGTTCAGCTCCATGTCGATCGCGAAGTCCCAGTCCTCGACGCTGATCTCGTCGATCGCGCCGAAGCGCTGGATGGACGCGTTGTTGTAGAGGATGTCGATGCCGCCGTGCGCGGCGGCCGCCTCGTCGATCCACCGCTCCACGGCATCCGGGTCGCCGGCGTCGACAGGTGAGGTGCCCGAGATCCGACCGCCCTCGGCCTTCACGATCCGCACCGTCTCGGCGAGCCCGGCGGCATCGAGGTCGCAGCCGACGACGGTCGCCCCCTCTGCGGCGAACCGGCGGGCTGCCTCTCGCCCCATGCCGGCGCCGATGCCGGTGATCAGCGCGACCTTCTGCTCAAGACGTCCCATGGTGTGTCCTTCCGGGGAGGATGCCCGCCGCTGCGCAACGGGCGACGCTCCCTCACGCTAGGGCGTCGGGTGCCCGCTCTGAACGCCGCCCGGCGGATACGTGTCATCGGGTCGCGGAGGCGAGCGACGGTGCCGTCGATAGGTGGCATCGCCATGACGCCGTTCCGGGGGCGCGGTGCCCGGCATACGTTCGGTGGAGCACTCGGCCGACGGGAGCACTCGGCTCGACATCGAAACAGGGAGAGCAGCAGTGGTGGTCTCGTCCGTCCTCGTCGCCGGCGGCGGTGTGAGCGGCTGCGTCTCGGCGGCGACCTTGGCTCAGCGCGGGTTCGAGGTCGCATTGGTCGATCGCGCGCCGGACTGGAGCCACGAAGGCCCGACGATCACGCTGGACACCGACCCCGGGGTGCTGCTGCGGGAGCTCGGCGTCGGCGAAGCGGCGCACTCCGCCCTTGTTCCCGCCCTGGCGATGCGGCTGCAGGAGCTCGCCATCGAGGTTCGCTCGGGCACGCAGCTGCTCGGCTGCGTCGCGGTCGACCGTCACGTCGAGGCGGAGCTCTCGGACGGCAGGATCGAGAACTACGATCTCATCGTCGTCGCGGCCGGCGACCGCCGGCTGCGCCTGGTGGCCAGCGACGACATCCTGCGATCCCGCGCCGTGGATGCCATCCGCCGTACGCTCGACGCGACGAGCTGAGGGGGCTCAGTCGTCGAAGGCATCCTCGCCGGCGAACTCGACCCGCTCCGCGACGCGGACCAGGATGTCGACGAGCCAGCGAACGGCCGGGTCGTCGCTGCGCGAGGGATGCCAGAAGGCGGCCTCGACGAGCACCGGCAGCGGCACGGGGATCTTCGCGACGACCAGCCCGAGCTCCTCGGCGTACAGCTCTGCCAGGCGTGCCGGCACGAACCCGTAGCGGTCGGACTCGGCGACCGCGAACGGCACCGGAAGGAATCCCGGCACCGTGCGGGCGACATCGGGGACCACGCCCGCCGCCGAGAGCACGTCGTCGGCGTACATGACGATCCCCTCGGCGATCGCCACCTGGACGTATCGAAGGGTGCTGAGCTGCTCGAGCGAGAGCGCCCCGTCCTTGAGCGCCGGATGGTCGCGGCGCACGATGCACACCATGGAGTCGGAGAACAGCGACTGCCGCTTGCCCGGCACGCTGCGCGATGACTGCGTGACGACGATGTCGTCGCGCAGCAGGTCGACGGGGCCGATGGCGGCGAGGGGGCTGAAGTCGATGGAGACGCGCGGCGCCTCCTGCTCGAGCAGGTCGAGCAGGGGAGCCGTCATGACCGAGAGGGCATAGTCCGAGGCAGCCAGCCGGAACTGCCGATCGCTTGTCTGCGGGTCGAACATGGGGCGCACATTGAGCGTCCGCTCGACCTCGGTCATCGCGGCGCGCACGACAGGCTGCAGCTGCCGCGCCTTCTCGGTGAGCTCGGACACGCGCCCCGAGCGCACCAGCAGCGGGTCGTCGAGGATGACGCGCAGCTTCGCCATGGCGCCGCTCACCGTCGGCTGGGATGTGCCCAGCGACTCGGCGGCCCGGGTCAGATTGCGTTCGGTGAGGATCGCGTCGAGCATGACGAGGAGGTTGATGTCGACATCGCGCAGGTCGCCCACTGTCGCCCCTCTCCGGTCGATGCCAGCATACGGTCGGGAAGCAGTCGACCCGCCGTCAGAGGCGATCGGGGCCGTACGTGCGGCGTGCCGGCGGCACGCGGTGACCCGGGCTCGCGGTCTCGACGATGCGGTTCTCTATCGTGCCGAGGCCTTCGACGGTCATGGTGACCACGTCGCCGACCTGCAGCGGCGGTGGGGTGAGGCTTCCGCTGCGCGCCCAGCGCTCCGACAGAGCGCCCTGCGACGCGGTTCCCGTGGCCAGCACATCACCCGCACCGACCCAGGCGTCGCGGGAGGCATGGACGAGCATCTCCTCGAACGACCACGACATGTTGCGCAGGTTGTCTGTGCCGACCACCTCGCCGTTGACCGCCACGCTCATCTCCAGCGCGTACCGGTCGCCTTCGCGGTACCGCTCGAGCTCGTCGGGCGTGGTGATCCACGGTCCCAGGGTATTGGCGAAGTCCTTGCCCTTCGAGGGCCCCAGTCCGATCCGCATCTCGCTGCCCTGGATGTCGCGCGCGCTCCAGTCGTTGAGCAGGCAGAAGCCCGCGATGTGCTCGTGCGCCTCCTCCAGCGGGACATCGCGAACGGTGTTCTTCACGATCATCGCCACCTCGAGCTCGAAGTCGAGCTTCTGCGTGAACGGCGGCATCGGGACGTCGGCGCCGGTCGGCACCACCGACCAGGGGTTCATGAACAGGAACGCAGGCGCCTCGTACCACTGCGCGGGCACCGAGCCGTCGCCCGGCTCGTTCTTCTTCATGCCGGCGATGTGCGCCTCGAAGACGAGGAAGTCGCGCATCGCCCGCGGCTGGACCGGCACCTCGAACGTCGCCTCCTCGACGGGCCGGCGCTGCTGACGTCCGGCGGCCACCAGGACGTCGCGGCGCTGACGGTCCGGCGCCTGGAGCAGGGTCAGGATGTCGGGGTCGCCGGGAAGGCTCTGCACCAGGTCGTGGAAGACCACTCCCGTGTGCACGACGCCGTTCTCGACGTAGCGTGCATAGCGGGGCACGTCAGAAGTCCAGGGTCTGGTAGAAGTCCCGCTGCCGGGTCTCGAGGGCCGGGATCGCCTGACCCAGCGCCCACTGCTCGAAGTGGGGGTAGGTGCCGTGGGCCTTGAACGCATCCTCGTCGGTGTACACCTCGAAGATGCGGAACACGTTCGGCTCCGCCGGGTCCTGGTAGGCCTGGTAGTAGAGGTTGCCCGGCTCGGCGCGCGACGCGGGCGACAGCTTCGCGAGCGCGTCGCGCACGGTCTCGGCTTCGCCGTCCTTGGCGATCCAGGTGGCTGCACATACGAAGGCCATGGTGTTCCTCTCTCGACGACGGGTGGGGCGCATGCCCCCTGGCTTCACGGTACGTGCGGGGGATGCCGCGGGACACCGCGCGCCGACGATGCCAGGCATCGGCGGTCAGCGGCGGTAGTCCTCGCGCGCAACGCGCGCATACGGCGCGGGGCTCACCGTCGCGCGGATCTCGACGACATCGGTGGCGGGGACGACGTTCGCGCCGTAGCCTCCGCCGGCCTCGCCCCAGTGGATGACGACCTCGTCGCCGACCCGCACTGTCTCGTCGACGAGGGCGATCGACAGGATCGAGCGCTCGTTGGCGGTGTACGCGGTGTAGGCGGAGTTGCCCACCTCGCGTCCGTCGAGGGTGAGCATGTCGTAGTGCTTGTCCATCTTGTCGCACATCGCCGGAAGGTGGAGGAAGCGGACGTCGCGTCCGCCCGGGGTGAGCATCTCGGCGAACAGGGATGCCGCATCCTCGACGTTCCACTGCAGCGTGACCTTCTGCAGAGCCGGCTCCTCGCGACGGCGCTGCAGCGCATCCCTGCCGATGAACTCGTGGTCGAAGCGGATGAGCTTGCCGTAGTCGAGGTCGAACGGGGTCCGGTAGTAGTCGGCGACGTCGGCGCGCTCCTGGCTGCCGCTGAGGCGGATCATCCCCTCGCCGAGGTTCGCGGGAAGCCACTCGCGGTAGTCGCGCAGGGACTCCGAGGTGTAGATCGCGGGCACCACCGCCTGATACCAGCCGGACTCGATGGCGCCGATGAGATACGCCATGCCGCCGACCGGCTGGAGCCCGAACTCGCGACCGGCCTCGATGATGGCGTCGCGGATGGCCTCGCGATGCTCGTATGGCCCCCACACCTCCAGGCCCGGGGCGCCGGCCATGCCGTGCCGCAGGGCATGGCAGCGGTTCCCACCGATGGTCATCTCGGTCATGTGGAAGAACTTCACGTCGCCCAGAGGGCCGCCGTTGAGCTTCTCGATGAGCGCACCGGCCAGCGGCCCCTGGATCTGGTAGCGGCAGTCGGGGCGCGTGTTCGCGTGGCCGTTCGGATACACCGGGGCCTTGGTGTCGTACACCGCCTCGACGTTGTAGTCGCCGGTCTGTGCGTGGAACATGATCCAGTTCTGCACGAAGCCTGCGCCGTATGCCGAGAAGCGCTGGTCCTCGAGGTGGAAGACGATGCCGTCGCCGATGAGGTCGCCGTCGGCGTTGACACAGACGATCTGCCGGGCGGCACCCGGCCGCGACGTCGAGAAGTCGTTGATCGCGATCTCGGCCAGCAGACGCTGGGCATCCGGGCCCTCGAGGAAGACGCCGGACATGTGGTGCGTCTGGTCGAACAGGGCGACGCCTTCGCGCCAGGCCCGGGTCTCGTGCTCCCAGAGCGAGAACTCCTGCGGCAGCACCGGGATGATCTGCTGCGGCTGATACTCGGGACGCGCGTCCGCGCGGTCGTACTTGTGCGCGCGCAGCAGGGGGATCGGCCCTCCCGCTTCCTGCAGCAGCGATTCCAGGCTCTGGGTCATCTCGGGGCTCCTTCGTCCGTGGGCTCGACCGTATCGAAACAGAATCAGAATTCTGAATATCGAACGCCGATGAGTGGTATCACCGGCACCGGGCATGGTGCCTGGGACACTGGGAGACATGCTCGACACCCCGGGGTTGCGCCCGCCGCACCAGCAGCGCTCGCAGCGCACACTGGAGCGGATACTCGAGGCGACCGCGGCCGTGTTCGCCGAACGCGGGTACGAGGGGCTCACGATCGCGGAGGTCTGTCGTGTGGCCGAGACCTCGGCGGGCGCGGTCTACACGCGGTTCGAAGGCAAGGAGGCGCTCGTGCGCGCCGTGCACGAGCGCGCGATGGCATCGATGATGGCCGCAGCGGCCGAGATGTACGCCGACGGTCCGCACTGGCGCAGCCTCGCCACGCCGGCGTTCATCGAACGCGCCGTGCGTCTTCTCGTGTCGCACGTGCGTGAGCGGGCGGCGATCGTGCGTGCGATCGTGCTGCGATCGGCGGCGGATCCGGTGATGCGCGCGAGCGGGGCGCGCTCGATCGCCGAGATGGCGGATGCCTTCACCGTGCGCGTGCTCGACCGGTCGGCCGACCTCCCGCATCCTGATGCGGAGTCGGCGGTGCGGGCGGCATTCGGCATGGCGTTCGAGGCCATCTCGTGGGACGTGGCCTTCGGCGCCGAGTTCCGCGAGGCGGGGGCATTGGGTCCCCCGCCCGACGAGCGGCTGCCGGCGGTGTGCCGCCTCGTGCTTCTCACTCCGCCGGACTGATCACACCGGATTGCGTCCGACGAAGAACTCGCTGAACGGGTCCATGCTCGGCTCGAATCCGGCATCCAGCAGTCCCTTGCGCAGGGCGGCCATCTGCGGGTCGTGGATGCGCTGGGTCGGCAGCCGCAGCGGACCGCCGTTGTATCCCCGGAGCCAGCCCTGGAACTTCCACAGCTGCCGGTCGATGAAATGCCCCCCGTTGAGCAGCTGGGCCATCTGCTGCTTCACCTTGCGGGCCGGGTGCATCTTCCAGTACAGGTCGGTGACCTCGTCGTAGCGGCTCTCGCGCAGGAGCCTCATGGCGTGCGGGATCGTCGGTCCCCAGAACTCGTGGTCGCTCGTCGCCGACAGCTGGATCGGGATGACCTGACCGAGCGGCAGCAGCTCCCCCTCGATGGGACATGAGATCACGACCTCGTCCGCGAAGAGGCGGTGCGCCTCGATGATGCCCATGATCGACGGGAATCCGCCCTCGGCCTTGATGACGGCGACATTGGGGATCTCGTCGATCATGCGGCGCAGCAGGCGGGCGGGGATGTCGGACGGGTGGATGCGCGGACTGAACCCCCACAGGAACATCGGGAAGACGATCACCGCGAGGTTCGTGGCATCGCAGACCGCCTTCGTGTAGTCGAAGATCTCCTGCTCGGACTGCGGGTAGAAGTTCGGCGGGTAGCTCAGCAGCACGAGCTCTGCGCCTGCCGCCTCGGCGCCGCGCACCGCCTCGATGTTCTGCTCGAGCGTCGACCAGCTGCCGTGGTGCACGAGGACGAGGTCGTCGCCCGCCTCGTCCTTCATGATCTCCATGAACTCGAGGTACTCGGCGAGGGTGATGTTGACCTCGGACACGGCGAGCGATCCGACGAAGCCGTGCTCCATCGCCAGGCGCACGTCATGGCGGATGCCCTTCTCGTTGATCGTGGTGAGGTCGGTCGTGAACGACGGGATCGTGCAGTTCACTGCGCCGACGAGGCGCTCACGCGCCCAGTCGCGGGCTTCGGACTTGGTGTAGTTCGCCATGGGGCTCCTCACTTGGGGATGGACAGGATGCCGACCGGCAGCGGGGTGCCGAGCCCCTGCGCGACGGCGCGCTCGTAGAGCAGTTCGGCGAGCACGATGTCCTGGAAGCCGCTGCCGGTGGACTTGTAGATCGCGATGCCGTGCTCGGGCCGGGTCGCAGAACCGCCCAGAAGTGCGTGCAGCGACACCGTTGAAGCATCCGGGTCGTATCCCCCGTCGCGCGCGGCGATCATGTCGCCGCTGTCATGGAGCACCTCCTCGAGGGCGTCGGCGACGACGATCGCCGCGCGGCCGATGAGGGCAGGGTCCAGTTCGCGCTGGGATGCCGTGGTCGAGCCGACCGACACGATCGTCGCGTCCGAACCCACCCAGTCGGACTGCACCGTGGGCGTCTCGTCTCGCGACCGGGCCGCGCACAGCACGAGGTCGGCGCCCTCGACGGCGGTGCGTGCGTCGGCCACGGCGGAGATGGGGAGGCCGAGCTCGGCGCCCAGCTCGTCGGCGAACCGCTCGCGGTTGGCGGGGGTGGGACTGGTCACGCGCACAGCCTGGAGACGGGCGATGCGGGATGCCGCGCGCAGCTGCGCCCGCGCCTCGAACCCGCTGCCGACGACCGCGACGGTCAGAGGCCTCGCGGGCAGGAGCGCGGTGAGCGCCGCCGCAGCGGTGGCCGCGGTGCGGATTCCGGTGATGCGGTTGCCGTCGATGAGCGCCGCCAGCCGGGAGTCGTGCTGATCGAAGAGCGTGATGAGATAGCTCGCGATGCGGTTCGTCATCGACGCGGCGATGGTCTTCGACCCGGCGAACCGGGCGCCCGGCGGTGCCGAGGGCATGACCCGCTGCCATCCGGTCGCTGTGACGGCGACGGCGCGCTCGGGTGTGGCGCGGGGGTCTTCCGGGCGGGAGTATGCCGCGCGCAGCGCCGCGATCGCGCTGTCCCAGTCCGCCAGCTGGGCCACGTCGGCGTCGGTGAGGAAGAGCGTCGCGGGCTCGGCCAGGAAGCCGCCGTCGGTCATCGGGGGATCTCCATCTCGTTCTCGCGGAGCACGTCGACCAGAAGGCCGCCGTGGATCCGAGGGATGCCGCCGCGCATGGCGAGGTACGACTCCAGCAGGTGCCGGCGCGTCGAGCGCGCAGCGCCCTCGGCGTCGCGTCGGCGGCAGGCATCGAGGATCTCGCGGTGATGTGCTTCCGCGAGCGGCGCCGGCACGTCGAAGTGCAGGCGCATGCGGTCGGCCTCCGCTCCGAGCAGCTCGATCACCCGGCGCAGAGTCGGGCTGTCCGCGGCGGCGTACACCACCCCGTGGAACGCGCGATTGAGCTCGTTGAAGACCCCCCGCGAGAAGTCCTCGTCGTGGCGACGCGACTCCAGCTCGTCGAGGAGCTGCGTCATGCGATCGATGTCGGCCTCCGACAGGCGCGGCACCCCCAGCAGGGTGGCGCGTCCCTCGAGGTCGATGCGCAGCGCGGTGACCTCTTCGAGCCGGTTCGGGTCGACACCGGCGACCACCGTGCCGCGGTACGGCTGGCGCACGACGAGTCCGGCTGTCTCCAGCTGCAGGATCGCTTCGCGCACCGGGGTGCGGCTGATCCCGAGCTCGGCCGCGAGCAGCGAGACGTCGATGCGGGTGCCCGGCACCAGGTCTCCCTCGACGATGCGGTCACGCAGGATACGGGTGACCTGGTCGGTCATGCGGCGGGGTGAGAGCGTGGCCATGCTCAAGGAATATCCAATATCCAACACCGGGGGAATGCCCGGCGCCGCATGCCACCCATCGTGTGAAGTGATGGATGCCGCGGCGGCCCCGAAACGCAGCGCACACGAACGCCGAACCCGAGCACCGTGGTCCAGCCCGGGGGCGCAGACGTCGCGTTCGACGCGATTGCCCGGGTTCAGCGAGGAGGGATGCGGCGCAGCGGCGCGCGGCATGGGCTCAGGGCGTGATGACGATCTTTCCGGGGGCGTGGGCCGACTCGAGATCGGTGAATGCCGCGCCCACCTCGTCGAGCGGGTACGTGTTCACCACCGGCAGCACCAGCGACCCCCGCGCGATGCGATCGCCCAGGCGCTCCAGGTTCGCGGGCGTCCTCGCCGCGCGCTCGACGTTGAGGACGCCGAGCTCGTCGATCGCCGCGTAGGCGGCGATCGCGACCATGCGGTCGACCGGGACTCCCAGCTCGATGCCGGCGTCCAGCGCCTCGCGGCCATGACAGTCCATCACCGCGGTCACGGTGCCGAGCTCGCGCACGCGCGCTGCCAGCCCTTCCCCGTACGCGACCGGCTCCACGCCGATCGACCGCAGGAACCCGTGGTTGCGGGCGCTCGCGGTGCCGATCACGCGCGCCCCCGCCTCCGCCGCCAGCTGCGCGGCGATGAGGCCGACCGCGCCCGACGCCCCACCGACCAGGACGGTGTCGCCCTCGCCGACCGGCACGGTGGCCAGGCACGACACGGCGGTGAGCCCGGCGATCCAGAGCCCTCCTGCGACCTCGGCGGGCACGGCATCCACTCTCTTCGCCAGAGCGTCCGCCGACGCGATCGCACGCTCCGCGACCGCGCCCTGCCCGCGGCCGAACACCTCGTCGCCGACAGCCACAGGTGTGCCGTCCCAGTAGACGGCGCCGTCGCCGACAGCCTCGACCGTGCCGGCGAGGTCGGATCCCACGCGGCGCGGAAACGGGGCATCCGATCGCACGAACCCGGTTCGAAGCTTGGCGTCGATCGGGTTCAGTCCCGCTGCGCGGACGCGCACGGCGACCTCACCGGGGCCGGGCTCGACGTCCGCCACGGTTCCGACATAGAGGACGTCCGGGCCGCCGAGGCCGTCATAGAGGGCTGCGCGGGTCATCGGTGCTCCTTCGGTCAGGTCATTCGTGGGCGCGATGGATCTGCTCCGGCTCGAGCTGGACGGCCCATCCCTCGATGGTGCCGGAGTTCTCATACTCCTCGATCTGCAGGATCTGTCGGCCGCGCTCGACGGTCTGCTCCATCGGCGAGGTCACGAACGCGTTGACGTTCAGCCAGGCCGAGGGCTCGAACGCGATGCCGTCGAGCACGAGCACGTTGGCGTCGACCACCGCGCGGGCGCGCACCGAGCCCTGCGGCGACTCGGTGGAGACGGCACGCGCTCCGTTGACCTTGTTGGCGGCGACGACGCCCGCGACGGCGTCGTCGACCACCAGCACGCCGAAGGCGTCGACGCCGGCGTCCTGATCGGCGACGACCGCCGCGCCGACCCGGACGGCGAAGATCGGGTAGTCGTCGCCCGGGTCGAGCGCGTCGGCCCCGTGCCAGACGACGTCGTGGCCGGCGTCGGTCGCCCGCTGCTGCAGCGCGCGACCGAGCTCATAGCCGCCGTGGTCGGCGGCGAAGTGGATGCGTGTCATGTCTGGAATCTCCCGGATCAGGCGCCGATCACACCGGCGGGGCGACGAACAGGCCCTTGTCGATGTCGTTGAAGGATTCGCGGGCGATGAGCTCGCTCATCTCCTGCGCGGTGCCCCACTGGTCCTGCGTGGACAGGTGGCTGATGTCGTGGCGGTGCGGCACCCACGTGTCGTCGTCGACCATCGCCAGCTCGGTCGTGTACTCGATCGTGTTGCCCGCGGGGTCGAGGAAGTACGCGAAGGTGTTGTCGCCGGCGTTGTGGCGGCCCGGCCCCCAGATCATGCGGGCCCCGGCGCGCAGGATCTTGCCCGCGCCCCGCATCCACTCCTCGATCCCGCGCATCTCGAACGACAGGTGGTGCAGCGAGTGGTGCGGCCCCATCGCGACGGCGACGGAATGATGATTCTCGTTGCACCGCATGAAATGCATCATCTCCGCCCCGTCGGGACGCACCAGCGAGTCGGAGATCGTGAAGTCGAGGTGGTCGATGTACCACTGCGCGGTCTTGTTGAGATCGACGGAGTTGAACACCACGTGCGAGAGCTTCGCCGGGATCGGCTCGCGCTCGCGGATCTTGCGGGCCTCGCGGGTCGCGTAGCCGGTGCTGAACTCCAGCGCACGGCCGTCGCCGTCGAACACGCGGAAGCCGTACCCGCCGCTGAAGCCGGTGAGCGGCTGCGGGTCGTGGATGAACTGCACGCCCTTCTCACGGAGCCGGGCGGCCAGGGCGTCCACATCGGTCCGGTCGCGCACCCCGAAGCCGACGATGTCGATGCGCTTGTCGTCCTTGCGCAGACGCAGGATGAACGGCTCCGCAGACCCCTCGGCGGCGAGATAGCTGAGGCCGTCCTCGGCGTGGGCCTCGGTCAGGCCCCAGTGCTTCACGAAGAAGTCGCGCTCTTCGTCGAAGTTCGGGATCGCCAGAGCGGCATAGCGCAGGTGGGAAACGAGGCGCCGAGTCATCGTCGACCTTCTTTCACAGTCAGGGGACCGCAGGGATGCGTCTTCCCGAGGCTAAGACGACCGGATGCCGGGCGCCATGTGCCCGCCGGATACCATGCATCTGTGGCGCCCGTCGATGCGGATCTGAATCTCCTCCTCGCGTTGCGCGTGCTCTTGGAGGAGGCCAACGTCACCCGCGCAGGGGAGCGCATCGGGGTCGGTCAGTCCACCATGTCGGCGGCTCTCGCTCGGCTGCGCACCCTCTTCCAGGACGAGCTGCTGGTCCGGGTCGGTCGCGACTACGAGCTCACTCCGCTCGCCCACCAGATCCTGCCGCAGGTGCAGCTGACCCTGCCGCTGGTGGCTCAGGCGCTCGGTCAGGACGAGGGATTCGAGACCGAGACGACGCGGCGCACCTTCCGCATCCACGCCTCCGACTACGCGGCGGTCGAACTGCGGCCGCTGTTCGCGCGCGCCGAGGCAGCGGCCCCCGGCATCCGCTTCGACTTCCTGCGCGTGCCGCCGGACCCGATCGAGGCGGCGCGCGACCTGCTCGCCAACGACTTCGTGGTGCTCCCGCCCGGTGTCGGCATCGACGTCGAGAGCATCGACCTGTTTCGCGACGACTACGTGATCATCGCCGACCGCGACAACCCCGGCATCGTCGACGGCGAGGTCTCCCTGGAGGCCTTCCTGGAGAGCCCGCACATCCGGTGCGACTTCGGACGTGGCCAGCTCACCCAGGTGGAGCGGCGGATGCAGGAGCTCGACGTGCGTCCGCCGGTGCGCGTGACCACCTCCACACTGCTCTCGGTTCCGCTCATCGTGGCGGGGACCGACCTCATGGGCGTCGTGCCGCGGCGACTCGTCGAGCGCAACGCCGCGGTCACCGGCACCGTCGCGGTGCCGACCCCGTTCCCGCTCGTGCAGCTGACGCTGCGACTGTGGTGGCACCCGGCGCACACGCATGATCCCGCGCACACCTGGCTGCGCGAGCTGGCCGCCCGCTGCGTCGACGAAGGTCTGCTCTCGGCCTGATCCCGGCGATAGCAGGCATCGGGACCGCCGACTGGTGGCGGCCACGGGCCGGGCATAACGTCGAGCGAGACGACAGGTGCCCCAGATCGGGGTGCGCGGGATTGGGAGACGAAGATGTCGGTTCGGAACGTGCTCATCGTCGGCGGCGGATTCACCGGCCTGACGACGGCCATCGCGCTCGCCCGGCGCGACGTGAAGGTCACCCTCGTGGAGAAGGCGCAGGCGTGGGCGCGTGTCGGCCACGGCCTGACGATCCAGGGCAATGCGCTGCGCGTGTTCAAGGAGATCGGCGTGATCGACGAGGTGCTCGCCACGGGTCATCCGGAGAACGCCGTCACCCTGTTCTGGGCCGACGGCCGCGTGATGGCGAAGATGCCCACGCCCCGCACCGGTGGCGACGACCTGCCCGCGACGGTGGGGATGCTCCGCCCCGACCTGCACGAGATCCTGCTGCGCGCGGCCGAGCGGCACGGCGTCGAGATCCGCCTCGGGCTCGAGCTGGCCGACTTCGAGACCCAGGGCGACACCGCGGTCTCGGTGCTCTCGGACGGCACCCGGGAGACCTGGGATGCCATCGTCGTCGCGGACGGGATCAAGTCGCAGAACCGGCCGAAGCTGGGCATCACCGAGGATCGTGCGCCCAGCGGACTGGGAATCTGGCGCGCCGTCACCTCCCGCACACCGGAGATGATCGGAGGCATCGCCTACCCGCTGGACGACAGCGGCGCCTTCAAGGTGGGGTACACCCCGGTCAGCGAGGACCAGTGCTACATCTTCGTGCTCTGCTCGCCGGTGCGCCCCGACAACGGGCTCGAGGGGTGGCAGGAGGTGCAGCGCCTCATGGCGAACTACCACGGCGAGTTCGACCACCTGCGCGAATCGCTGGGGCCGGACACGTTCCTCAACTTCCAGGAGATCGAGTGGATCTTCGTCGAGGGCCCCTGGAACAAGGGCCGCGTCGTCGCGCTCGGCGAAGCCGTGCACGCCGTCCCGCCGCTGATCGCCCAGGGCGCCGCACAGTGCGTCGAGGACGCGCTGCTGTTCGCCGAGTACATGACGCAGGACGGCGACTTCGACGAGCAGCTCGCGGCCTTCCACGCCCGCCGCATCCCGCGCATCAAGGGAGTGGTGGATGCCTCGCTGCAGCTCGCCGAATGGGAGCTTCACCCGGGCACGCCCGACGCCGACCCCGGCCGTGTCATGGCACAGGCGCTGATGGCCCTGGTACCCGCACCGTGACCGCGCCGAGTCCCGAACGGCCCGACCGCCCGGCCTTCCGCGTTCCCCGGCGCATCGTCACCGGCCACGACATGAGCGGAGCGTCGGTCGTCGTCAGCGACGGCCCGGTGCCCGTCACCCGCGAACTGCCCGAGGACGGCGTCGCCTTCCACGAGATCTGGGTGACCTCGACGGCGCCGGCGATCATCGGGGCGGGTGCCGAGGACCCGACCGCCGATGACATCACCGTGCCGCCCCCCGCTCACGGCACCCGCATCCGCATCAACGAGTTCCTTCCGCACAGCCTCGACGAGCATGGCCTGCAGTCGCCGATGCACCGCACTCAGTCGATCGACTACGGCATCGTGCTCGAGGGCGAGATCACGCTCATCCTCGACGGCAGCGAGGTGACCGCGCGCGCGGGCGACATCATCGTCCAGCGCGGCACCGATCACGCCTGGGCCAACCGCGGCGACACCATCGCGCGCGTCGCGTTCGTGCTCGTCGGAGCCGAGTTCGGCGAGGAGGCGCTCGCGGTGCTGCCGGACGGTGCGATCGAGGGGCTCATGCATCACGGCCCGCGTGATGCGCCCGGCGCCCGAGAGGCAGTGTCGTGACCGCGCTCGACCACGTCGGACTCTCGGTCGCAGACCTCGACGCCCAGGCGGAGTGGTACTCGCGCGCCCTCGGCCTGGAGCAGCTCGAGCCCGGCGGCATCCCGGACGTCGGTCTTCGGGTCGTCTTCCTCGTCGATCCCGACCACGGGTGGGCGCTCGAGCTGCTCACCCGGCCGGGGTCGCAGCCCAGGCCGCGTGCGACCAGCGCGCCCGAGCACGTGCTCAGCCAGGGGTACGGGCACATCTGCCTGCGCGTCGCGGACGTCGATGCGACGTATGCGCGACTGGTCGCCGCGGGGGCCACGTCGATCATGGAGCCCGGGCCCTCGCCGGTGTCGGGCGTGCGCATGGCGTTCGTCGCCGACCCCGAGGGCAACTTCATCGAGATGCTCGACCGCCCAGGCCCGCCCGGCACTCCCGTGGGGGCGTCGTGACCGTCGCCCTGCCCGGCATCGCGGGAAGCCTCTTCGTCATCACCGGCGCCGCCGGCGGTCAGGGCGCCGAGGAGGCGCTGCTGCTCGCCGCCCAGGGCGCCGAGGTGGTGGCCGCCGACATCCGCGACGACGCGCCTGCGCTGCTCGAGGCCGCGGCATCCCTCTCCCCCGCCGACGGCACCCGCCCAGGATCGGTGAGCTACCGGCGGCTCGACGTCACCGACGAAGCGGAGTGGGCCGCGCTGGCCGGCTCCCTCGGCGGGCGGGCGGTCAAAGGGCTCGTGAACAACGCCGGGGTGACGCACCGCGTGCGCATCGGCAGCGTCGACCGCGCCGACTGGGATCGTGTGCTGGCGGTCAACGTCACCGGCGCGATGCTCGGCATCCAGGCGCTGCTGCCGCTCATGGGCCGCGGCTCGTCGATCGTCAACATCGGCTCCGCGGCCGGGCTCACCGGCCACTACACGGCCGCCTACACGACCAGCAAGTGGGCGCTCCGAGGCCTCACGCACACGTGCGTGACCGAGCTCGGGCCTCGCGGCATCCGCGTGAACATCGTCCATCCCGGATACATCCGCACCGAGATGACCGCGAGCGCGCCGTCCGCCTTCCTCGACGCGAACGTGCGGGTCGCCCCGCTGCAGCGCGGCGGCGAGCCCGAAGAGGTCGCGAACCTCGTGGCCTTCCTGCTGTCGGATGCCGCGTCGTACATCACCGGCGCCGAGATCGGCGTCGACGGCGGCCAGTTCCTCTCCGGCGTCGCCACCTTCCTCTCCGACGCCGTCCGTCCCGAGACCTCATAGGAGTCACCATGTACATGTACTTCCCCACGAACTACGTCTGGAGCATGTCGGTCGTCGCCACGCTCAACAACGGCGGCCTCATCGACGACGTCGACAAGGCCTGCCGGCCGGTGCTGGAGGCCTCGACGCAGGGTGACGACGTGGGCACCGAGCTGCTCTACGCGTCGTGGCAGGCCGTGGCCGACCGTCTGCTGGCCTCGGCGCAGGAGGACGAGGCGCGCGGCTGGAACCTCGGCGCCGCGGAGAAGTACTACCGCGCCATGCTCTACACCTCGCAGGCCGAGCGCCTGCAGTCGCCGCTCTGGGAGGGCCGCAGGGCCGCGTACCAGAAGTCGATCGACCTGCTGCTCAAGCACGTCGAGCTGGCGGGCGTGCCGGTGACCACCGTCGACATCCCGTACACCGGCGACGACGCCCCGGAGGGCGCGCAGCTTCCGGGGTACTTCTACCGCGCGCCCGGCGACGGGCCGCACCCGCTCGTCGTGCTGTGGAACGGCCTGGACTCCACCAAGGAGATGATGTACTCCTCGGGCTTCCCGCAGCAGCTGGCCGAGCGGGGCATCTCGACGCTCATGATGGACCCGCCCGGCTCGGGTGAGGCGCTGCGGATGCGCGACCTGCGCGCCCGCTACGACACCGAGGTGTGGGCGGCGTCGACCCTCGACTGGATCGAGGACAATGCCGTCGATCTGGGCGTCGACACCGCGCGGATCGGCCTGGTCGGCTGGTCTCTCGGCGGGTACTACGTGCCGCGCGCCGCGGCGTTCGAGAAGCGCTTCGCGCTCGCCGTCGCGTGGGGTGCCAACTACGACTGGGCCGCGGTGCAGGAGGCCCGCCGGCGCCGCGAGGGCGAGAACCCCGTGCCGCACTACTGGGACCACGTGCACTGGGTCTTCGGTGCCAGTGACATGGACGACTTCATCGAGAAGACGAAGAACATGCACCTGCGCGGCGTCGTCGAGCAGATCACGGTGCCGTTCCTGGTCACCCACGGAGAGGGCGACCGGCAGATCCCCGTCGATTACGCCTACAAGGAGTACGAGGCGGCAGTGAACTCGCCCAAGCGCGAGCTGCGCATCTTCACGCAGGAGGAGGGCGGCGCCGAGCACATCGGCCTGGACAACATGCCGTACGTGAGCCAGTTCACCGCGGACTGGATCGCGGAGACCTTCGCCGAACTCGCCTGATCTCGATCCCGAAACCCACGCGCACGGTGTGACGCGCGCCGGCTCTCAGCGTCGCCGGGGACAATGGGCGCGTGAGACTCCCGGGGCCGCGCCACGCGCCCGGCGCGCGGCATCGCGCGCGGGAGACGGTGGATGCCGCTCCCGCGGCGCACCCTGCTGCGCACCACGCGGCGCCCACGCGCCGCCCCGGCGCCCTGGCCGCGGGCGCCGGCGCGCTCGGAGTCGCCGTCCTGCTCGCCGGTGCCGCGGCGGCGCTCACCGCGGCGACGATCGGTGCGCCGCCCGACGTCGACCGGGCCGCCGCGGCCAGGCTGGCCGCCGCGTCCCGCCCCTCCCCGCCGCCGCTCGTGTCGAGCCCGACCCCGGCGGTCGCGGCGTGCGAGCTGCCAGGCGTCGTCGAGGCGCTCTCCGCCGGCGACGACGAGGCGGCACTGATCGCGATGGGCGGTGCGGCCGCTGTGCGCGAGGCGGTCATCACCGGCGGCGCGCCGTGCATCGACCTCGCCGACCCCACGCGCCTGTGGGTCGTCGTCGACAAGCTGCGCCCCTACGAACCGCTCGGGCACGAGCCGGCGGACCTGACCCGGGTCGACGGCGTGCGCGTGTTCAACGAGGGGCTCCTGCGGGCCGAGGCCGCCGCCGCCTTCGCCGAGCTCGTCGCGGCCGCACAGGAGGCCGGCGCCGGACAGATCGCCATCACGAGCGGCTATCGCTCGTTCGACGACCAGGCGACGCAGCACGCCCGGTGGGTCGCCGCCGAAGGAGCAGACAGCGCCGACGAGGTGAGCGCTCGCCCCGGCTACAGCGAGCATCAGTCCGGGCTCGCCGTCGACGTGGTCGCCTGCGACGGAGCGTGCGGCGACATCGCGCGATTCGCGTCGACGCGGCAGGGACGGTGGCTCGCCGAGAACTCGTGGCGCCACGGCTTCATCGTGCGGTACGAGCAGGGTCAGGCCGGAACCACCGGCTACAGCCCCGAGCCGTGGCACATCCGCTACCTCGGGGTCGTGCTGGCGGCCGCCTACCACGGGGGCGGTTTCCACACTCTCGAAGACTTCTGGGGGCTGCCGGCCGCCCCCGATTATGGGGACTGAACAACGCACTCGGGCGCCGCGCTGAGACTCGGTATCCTGCTTCGTGGCATGCAGTCCCAAAAGGAGAGGACCTTCGCGATGGAACGCGACATCTACGACGAGGACCACGAGGCCTTCCGCGAGGTGGTCAAGGAGTTCATCAAGCGCTACGCGAACGAGGACAAGCGCAAGCAGTGGGATGCCGCGGGCGAGATCGACCGCGCCACGATGCTCGCCGCCGGCGAGGCCGGCATCATCGGGCTCTCCGTCCCTGAGGAGTTCGGCGGCGCCGGGATGCTGCAGGACTACCGGTTCCGCGCGATCGTCCTCGAGGAGACCATCGGCGCGGGCCTCGGCTCGCTCGCGGGGGCCCTCGGCATCCAGGACGACCTCGCCGTTCCGTACCTGGCCCACATGGGCACGCAGGAGCAGAAGGAGAAGTGGCTTCCCCGGATGGCCACCGGTGAGGTGCTCGGCGCGCTCGCGATGACCGAGCCCGGCGCCGGCTCCGACCTGCGCGGCATCACGACGACCGCGAAGAAGGTCGACGGCGGCTATCTGGTCAACGGCGCGAAGACCTTCATCTCGTCGGGTGTCACCGCCGACATGGTCGTCACATTCGTCAAGACCGGTGAGGGCAACCGCCCCGACGCGTTCTCGCTGCTCATCCTCGAGGACGGCATGGAGGGCTTCGAGCACGGGAAGAAGCTCGAGAAGATGGGCTTCCACGGCTGGGACACCGCCGAGATGTCCTTCACCGACGTGTTCGTCCCGGAGGAGAACCTGATCGGCGGCAAGGAGGGGCTCGGCTTCATCCAGCTCATGATGAACCTCCCGCTCGAGCGGCTGTCGATCGGCGTCGCCGCCGCGGCGGCCGGTGAGGCGGCGTTCGTCTGGACGCGCGACTACACCCTCAGCCGCGAGGCGTTCGGGCAGCCGATCGCCGACTTCCAGAACACGCGCTTCCAGCTCGCCGACATGGCCACCACCGTCGACGTGATGTGGGCCTACATCGACCGCGCGATGCGCCTCTACCAGGACAAGAAGCTCACCGCCGAAGAGGCGGCGAAGGTCAAGTACTGGGCGACCGAGCGCGAGTGGGAGCTGCTCGACATCGGCGTGCAGCTGCACGGCGGCTACGGCTACATCACCGAGTACCCGATCGCCCGCGCGTTCCTGGACGCGCGCGTGCACCGCATCTACGGCGGCACGAACGAGATCATGCGCGACATCGTCTCGCGCGACATCGTCGGAAAGCGCTGAGGGCGCAGGGCCTGAGCCGGCACCCTGCCGGCGGCGCTACTCCAGCGCGGCGGGCAGAGCTGCCGCCATCTGCACGCGGCTGCGCACACCGAGCTTGGCGTAGATGCGTGACAGGTGGTGCTCGACGGTCTTGACACTGACGTAGAGCTCCTCGGCGACCTGACGATTCGTGCGGCCCTCCGCGACGAGACGGGCGACCATCCGCTCCTGGGGGGTGAGCTCGACAGCAGTCCCGTGTCGTGACCGTCGCCGGGGGTTCATGCCGCAGGCGGCGAGCTCGCGCTCGCACCGCTCCAGCCACAGGCGCGCACCCGCGCGGCGCAGACGCTGGGCGGCCGACTGCAGCTGCTCGGCGGCGGCGGCGCGCTGCCCGGCCCTGCGCAGTTGACTGCCGGCGGCGAGCTCGAGCCGGGCACGGGGCAGGGGCCGCGCCGAGGCGGCATCGATGGTGAGAGCCTGCTGCCAGGCCGCCAGAGCGGAGTCCACGTCGCCGTGCGCGACGGACAGGATGCCGCGAACCCGCCCGGCCTCGGTCGCGATCGATGCGTCGAAGAACTCGTCGAGGTGGCGATCGAGTTCGTCGATGAGCTCCTCCGCGTCGGTGAGCCGGCCGACGCCGGTCAGGGCCTCGGCATACGGCGCGCGCCACGGGTTGACGCCCTCGGCCACCGCCCGCAGCCCGCGCTGGGTCATCCGATCGCCGACGGCGACCGCCTCGGCGGCATCCTGCCGTGCGTCCGCGAGCTGCAGCCACGCGGCATCCGACCAGCTCATCGCCGGGATGCTGCCGCTCGCCTGCGCGGACTCGGCCGCGATCGCGGCGTGGCGGCCCGCCTCGTCCAGGTCGCCGGCGGCGGTGTGGATGTACGCGGCGATGCTGTGCGGCAGAGGGGTGAGCCAGACGGCGTGGGCATCGTCGAGGAGGCGGATCGCGTCATCCACCGTGTCGGCCGCCGCACCGAGGCGACCGGCGCGCAGCTGCACGTCGGCCAGATGCGCCCGAGCGCTCAGAGTCTGCATGAGCGAGCGGTCGACCTCGGCGCTGAGCAGCCCGGACAGATCTCGCTGCGCCTCGTCAAGCCGGTTGGACCAGGCGCCGACGATGCCGCGTGCCAGCTGCGCGTCGGCGAGGTGGAACCGGCTGGGTCCGGGTTCGCTCACCACGTCGTCGGCGAGGCGATAGGCGGCGTCGAACTCGTTCCGCATCGCCAGGCCGTGGCAGATCATCGTCGTCGACATCGCCGCGGCCCCGACCTCGGCGATCTTCTCGCCCCAGTGCACGACGGCATCGGCATCGAGGTGGCTCAGCGCGATCACTGCGAGGTTCTCGGCGATGACGCCGGCGATCTCCGCCTGTGCGCCGCCCCGGTGCGTCTGGTCGAGTCCGGCCCAGGCTTGTTCGAGCACGGCGCGAGCCTGGTCGAACCGCCCCGCAGCCATGTGCGCGCGACCCAGGACCGACCCGCGCAGGGGACTGTCCGGAAACGCCGCGACCTCGTCGAGCCGCGCGGCGAACGGCCGCCCCGCCGCGATGAGATGGTCGGCCGCGCGAAGGACGAGCTCGGGGTACTCCTCGGGCGCCGCGAGCGCCGCCGCCGTGAGGAGTCTCTCGGCGGCGAGGTGCCGTGCACCGCGGTCCGCGTCGGCGCGCGCGCGATCGACCAGCTCGGCTGCGAGCACGGGGTCGGGGCCGGTCGCGGCGGCCACCCGGTGTCGCAGCGCCCCGGGCGCGGGGACCAGTTCGGCGGCGTGACGGTGCAGCTCCACGCGTCGCCCAGGGGTGATGTCGTCGTAGACCGCGGACTGCATGAGCCGGTGTCGCAGCGCGAGAGTCGCCGTGGCGGCCGGGATGGGCTCGGAGACCTCCACGAGGCCCGCCGACGCGAGCTCCTCGGCGGCGGAGCGCGGATCGTCGAGGGCAGCGAGCCCACCCGCCACGCGCAGGTCGCAAGGCGCATCGAGGACGGCGAGCGCGTCGAGCAGCCGACGTGCGTCGTCGGAGCAGCGCACCAGCCGGCTGACCAGAAGCCCCCGCAATGTGGGGTCGATGGTCACCGCGCGCAGATCGCGCACATCGTCGTCGACGTGCTCGAGCAGCAGACGGGTGTGCAGGGGATGTCCGCCGGTGTGACGGTGCACGAGGCGCGCGGTCCTGGACGTGAGCGACGGACGCACCACCCGCGCGAGCGCATGCACGTCCTGCTCGGTGAAGCCACTGAGCGTCTCGACGCCGCCGCGATCCTGCGCGATGCGCAGCAGACCCTCCGGGATGTCACGGACCCCCTCGGGCCGGGTGGCGATGATCAGTGCGGTGCGCTCCGCGCGGAGACGCCGCGCGGCGAAGCTGAGGGCCTGCAGCGACGGGCCGTCGGCCGAGTGCGCGTCGTCGACGACGAGGAGAAGGCGTTCGTCGCCGTCGAGATCGTCGCTGAGCTGAACCAGATGCGCGCCGACCTCGAGGGCGCCGTCCGCGGGATCGGGGAGGTGGCGTGCGGCGGCCTGAGCGCCGCTGCCGCGCAGGAGCTGATCGACGAGACCGAAGTCGACGTTCGACTCGTCGTCCGATCCCGCGGCCCGCAGCACGGTGTGCGGCCGCTCGGCCGTGACGCGCGCCACGAGCTCGCGCACGAGCGAGGACTTGCCGATCCCCGGCTCACCCACGACGACGACGGTCGCCGTCAGCTCGTCCGCGTCGGTGGCCGACAGCAGCCCCGAGAGCCGGGCGAGCTCGTCGTCGCGCCCGACGAACACCGGCGGAGTCGCGAGCAGGCCGATGCCGAGGGTGGACACGCCCCCAACCTACTTGGCTTGCATCGCCACCGGCGGAGCGCGGGGATGGTCCGGCTCAGGCCGGCGACCAGGGGAACCACAGCGCGAACAGCACCGCCGAGACGAGCCAGAGCATCCCGATGAAGACCGCGTCGCGGCCGCGGAACGGCACCGGATACCGTTCGGTCCGGGTCGGATAGGCGCCGAAGGCACGGGCGTCCATGGCGAGCGCCACCCGCTCGGCGTGGCGGATCGCCCCCGCCAGCAGCGGCACCACATACCCGAAGCCGCGCGCCAGCACGGCGAACGGTCCCCGGCCGCCGTGCGCCCCGCGCACCCGGTGCGCCGCGCGGATCACGTCGAGCTCGTGCCGGAACCGCGGCACGAACCGGAACGCCGCCATCGCGGTGTACCCGATGCGGTACGGCACCCGCAGCTGCTGGATGAGCGATCGCACCAGGTCCGGCCCCGTGGTGGTGAGCCCCGGGATCAGCGACAGCGCGAGGATCGCCGCCAGGCGCAGCGCGGTGCCGAATCCGACGGCGAGCGCCTGGCCGTACAGCACCCAGTCGCCCGCCTGCAGCACGACGACGGAGTGGTCGACGCGCGAGGCGTCCGTCCACAGCGAGAGACTGAATCCCAGCACGGCGACCGCGAGCGGGATGCCGAGGAACAGCAGCGCCGCGGTGCGCCACGTCAGCCGCGCGCCGACCAGCAGCAGCACGTAGGCGAGCGCGAGGAAGGCGACCGGGGTGGCGAGGTCGCGCACGAACACGAGCAGCACCATCGCCGGCAGCGGACCGGCGAGCTTGGCGAGCGGGTTGAGCCGATAGAGGAAGTGCACCGCCGCGGTCTGCGGTGCCGGCGCGTACGGATCGAAGGCCGCGCGCTGGGGTGTGGCGAGGGTCTCGGTGGTCACGCGGCGCCTCCGGGCAGATCGCGCAGCCGCACGATCCCCTCGAGCTCGGGATGGGAGGGGATGCCGGCGAACGCCGCCGCGAGGGCGGGCACCCGCAGCCCCGCCGATTCGATCAGGGCGCGGTCGGCGAAGACATCCGCCGTCCGTCCGTGCGTCTTCAGCCGGCCCCCCGACAGGACCGCCACGTGGGTGGCGTGCTCGGCCACCAGCTGCATGTCGTGGGTGACCACGATGACCGTCCGGCCCTCCCGGTTCAGGCCGTCGAGGATGCCGAGCAGCTCGTCGGCGCGCGCCCGATCCTGGCCGAACGTCGGCTCGTCGAGGGCGAGCACCGGGGGCCCGGCGATCAGCGCGGTGCCGACCGACAGCCGGCGCTTCTGACCGCCGGAGAGCAGGAACGGATGCGTCTGGGCCTTTGCGGCCAGCCCGAACCGCTCGAGCATGTCGTCGACGCGCGAGCGCACCTCGTCCTCCGGCACGTGACGCAGCCGGAGCGCATGCGCGAGCTCGTCGTGGACGGTGTGCGCGACGAACTGGTGCTCGGGATTCTGGAACACGAAGCCGACGTGGCGCACGAGCTCGCGCGCCGAGGCGCGGCCGGGGTCGACGCCGTCCACGAGCACGTGCCCGCGCGGCGGCGGCACGACACCGGCGATCGCCTGCACGAGCGTGGTCTTGCCCGCGCCGTTCTCGCCCACGACGGCGAGGAAGTCGCCGGGCGAGATCTCGAGGTCGATGCCGTGCAGCACCTCGCGCCGCCCTCGCCTGATGCGCAGGTCGCGCACCGTGATGAGCGGCGCGGCGCCTCCGCGGCTCACAGAGTCCGCAGATTCGCGCGACGTCCGCAGCGGATCGGTGGATGCCTGCGAGTTCGGCGTGGAACTGCGAAGTCTGTGAGGCGTGGGCGCCGCGGTCGGCGCGCGCGGCGCGGGCTCCGCCTCCAGCGCGGCGCGCAGCTCCGCCGGGGTCAGCGGCAGGGGGTCGAGCGCGTAGCCGGCGCGGCGCAGCCGCAGCGCGGCGAGGGTGGCCGCCGGCAGCCACACGCCGAGCCCGTGCAGCTGCGCCGCGTGCTCGCGCAGCACCGACGCGGCCGGGCCGTCGTGCACGAGGCATCCCTCGCCGTCCATGACGACGACACGGTCGACGAACCCGATCGCGGCGCCGAGATTGTGCTCGATGAGGACGATCCCGCGGTCTCCTGCGGCGACGAGGTCGCCGAGGGCCGCGTACACGTCTTCGATGCCGACCGGGTCGAGGTTGGCGGTGGGCTCGTCGAGCACGAGCAGGGGCGAGCCCATCGCGAGGGCGCAGGCGATGGCCAGCCGCTGCCGGGCGCCGCCGGAGAGCCGGTCGGGATTCTCGGCGCGCCGCTCCCACAGCCCCACGCGCCGCAGCGCGTCTTCGGCGCGGCGCATGACCTCGTCCGGGGGCAGGCACAGGTTCTCGACGCCGAAGGCGACCTCGTCCAGAAGGGTGCCGGTGATGAGCTGGGCGTCCGGGTCCTGGAACACCATGCCCACCCGCGTGCTCAGCTGCGCGACGGTGGCCCCGGAGGCGACGAGCCCTGCGGCGACCACCTCGCCCTCCACCCGCGCGGGGATCGCCTGCGGGATCAGGCCGTTCAGCGCCAGCGCGAGCGTGGACTTCCCGGATCCGCTGGGCCCGAGGACGAGCACCACCTCGCCCGGCGCGACGGTGAAGGTCATCGAGCGCGGGGTCGCGGCATCCGCCCCCTCGTGCGTGATCGCGAGGTCGCGCACCGCGAGCAGGGTCCCGGGGGACGGCGGCGGCGCGGGCACGGCGGCGGGATCGCTGTCGACGGTCGTCACGGGCTTCTCTCCGAGCAGGCGAGCTTAGCCTGCCCTAACCCAAGAGTACCGGGCGACCCCGTGGATCCGTCAGGGTCCGCCCACTCCGCGGGCGACGCCGGCACGGCGCAGGCCCGCCCCGATGGCGAGGGCGATGCCCGTCCAGGCGATCGGGCCGAGGAACAGCACCACCACGAACGCGACCTGCGCCCACGGCTCGAAGCGCTGCAGGTCGAACACGAAGCCCATGATGACCGCGATGACGACACCCACGATCACGCCCGAGATCATGAAGCGCCACCATTGCCAGACCCGGTAGCGGGTGAGCGCCGCGATGCCCTCCTGCAGGCCGCCGATGAGGATCGCCATGCCCAGGTAGCGGGCGATCCACTGCGGCGAGAACGCCGTCGCGACCAGCGCGGCGATCACGTGCGAGATCAGCGCGACCCACGGCAGCCGCAGCAGCTCCTGGGCGAGGATGCCGGGGACCACATGCACGCCCAGCACGAGGCCGTAGAGCACCGCGAGCGGGTAGACGGCCCACACCGGCACGCTGATCCATCCCGCGAACGCGGTGAGAAGTCCCGTCGCGACGCCGACCGCGGCGCACACGAGGAGCACGCGCGTCGACAGGACTGTGCGGGCGGGGGTCACGGATCAAGCGTAATGCCGGGAAGGGATGCTCACAGTCGCCGCCGCCGCGAGGTGAGACGCACTCCGGGCATGGGCGGTGCGGGGATGCGAACGTCGCCGTGCCCGGCGACCGAGCCGAAGCGCGGCGAGTGCGCCTCCCACTCCTCGCGGGCCTCGACGATCTCCTCGTGGGTGCGGGCGACGAAGTTCCACCACATGACGACGTCGTCCTCGAAGGGCTCGCCGCCGAGGAGGAACAACGTGGCGCCCTCGGTGGAGGACACGTCGACGCCGTCGCGACCCACCCCGAGGTAGAGCAGCTGATACGGCGCGACGGCGATCGCTTCGGCGTCGGGCGAGGCGACGGCATCCACGTCACCGTCGATCCCGACGATCGCGTGCTCCCACTCCGGCCGCAGCGGCAGCCGCACGTGCGCCCCGGCAGGCAGGCGGACCTCGGCGCCGACGATGGGCGTGAACACGGATGCCGGCGAGCTCACCCCCGCGAGCTCGCCCAGCACCACGACGGCTGCTGCGCCGCCGGGCAGCTCGATCACGGGGAGGTCTTCGTGCCGCTCGAACGCCGGCGGCCCGTGCCGACGCGAGTCGGGCAGCGCGACCCACAGCTGCAGGGCATCCAGCGGCACCTCGTCGTCGCCGACGGAGTACTCGGAGTGCGAGATGCCGGCTCCGCTGGTCATGAGGTTGAGCGCGCCGCTGCGGACGACCACGTCGCTGCCGATCGAGTCGCGGTGGCGCACCTCGCCGATGAAGGGCCAGGTCACCGTCTGCAGGCCGATGTGCGGGTGCGGCTCGACGCGCATCCGGGCCCGCTGCGGGCCGAACCGGTCGAGGAAGCACCACGCTCCCACCAGCGGCAGGTCGCGCTGCGGCAGGGTGCGGTGCACCGCCATGGCGCGGATGCCGCCCAGCGGCACTTCGCGCGAGCTCAGCAGCACCGCCCGCGGACCGCTCCCGTCGTGCTCTCGGGGCGGGCTGGGGGCGACCATCTCGGTGGCGTCGGAGTCGAGCCTGGTCATCCCGACGCTCCACGCTGCGATGCGGCCGACCAGTCGACGTCCAGACCGGGCACGTCGTTCTCCTTGAGGTGGCGGCGCACGAACGGGCACAGCGGCACGACGCGCTCGCCGCGACGGGCGACATCGGCCATCGCACCGGCGATGAGGGTGGAGGCCAGACCCTTTCCGCGGAAGGCCGGATCGACCACCGTGTGCGGGAAGATCAGCTCGCCGTTCGGCTCGATCTGGAACTCCGTGTAGCCGCCGAGCACGTCGCCGACGTGGATCTCGTAGCGGCCGGCCTCGTCGTTCCGGGTGACGGTGAGCGTGTCGTCCATGCGGGATCCCTTCTTCGCTGAGTCCAACGTACGGGCGCACGGAATCTTCCGCCACGCCGCCGCGCTCGGCGTCGGGTGCAGCGCGTAGGGTCGGAGAAGTGACTGATCCGCACGCCGGCCCGACGGGGGACGCCGACCCCGTCGCCGTGCTGCGCGAAGTCTTCGGCTACGACGAGTTCCGGGGCGATCAGGCCGCCGTGATCGAGCACGTCGTCGCCGGCGGCGACGCCGTCGTGCTCATGCCCACGGGCGGCGGAAAGAGCATCACCTACCAGGTGCCCGCGCTCGTGCGCGCGGGCACGGGCCTGGTGATCTCGCCGCTGATCGCCCTCATGCACGACCAGGTCGATGCGCTGGTCGCCAACGGCGTGCGCGCTGCCTACCTCAACTCCACGCAGCTGCCGCACGAGCGCCAGGCCGTGGAGCAGGCGTTCCTCGCCGGGCGGCTCGACCTGCTCTACGTCGCGCCCGAGCGCCTGTCCGCCCCGCAGACGACGCAGCTGCTGCAGCGCGGCCGGCTGAGCGTCATCGCGATCGACGAGGCCCACTGCGTCTCGCAGTGGGGGCACGACTTCCGCCCCGACTACCTGGCCCTCGGAGACCTGGCCGAGCGGTTCCCGGGCGTGCCGCGCATGGCGCTCACGGCGACGGCGACGCGTGAGACCCATCGCGAGCTGACCGAGCGGCTGCGCCTGCCCGAGGCGCGGCACTTCGTCGCCAGCTTCGACCGCCCCAACATCCAGTACCGGATCGAGGCGAAGACCGACCCGCGCCGGCAGCTGGTGGCGTTCATCCGCAGCCAGCCTGCCGGCGCCGCCGGCATCGTGTACGCCCTCAGCCGCAAGAGCGTCGAGCAGACCGCCGAGCACCTGCGCGCCCAGGGCATCGACGCGCTGCCGTACCACGCGGGGCTGCCCGCCGAGGTGCGCGCCGCGAACCAGGCGCGGTTCCTGCGCGAGGACGGCGTGGTCATGGTGGCGACCATCGCGTTCGGCATGGGCATCGACAAGCCCGACGTGCGCTTCGTCGCCCACATCGATCTGCCGAAATCGGTCGAAGGCTACTACCAGGAGACCGGGCGCGCGGGGCGCGACGGCGAGCCCGCCGTCGCCTGGATGGTCTATGGCCTGGGCGACGTCGTCCAGCAGCGGCGCCTCATCGACGCCTCCGAGGGCGACCGGACGTTCAAGATGCGGCTGGGTCAGCACCTCGACGCGATGCTCGCGCTGTGCGAGACGGTGGGATGCCGCCGGCAGAACCTCCTCGCCTACTTCGGCCAGGACTCCGACCCCTGCGGCAACTGCGACACCTGCCTCGAGCCGCCGGAGACCTGGGACGGCACGGTGCCGGCGCAGAAGCTCATGTCGACGATCGTGCGCCTGCAGCGCGAGCGTGGGCAGGCGTTCGGCGCCGGGCATCTCATCGACATCCTGCGCGGCGCGGGCACCGAGCGCATCCGGCAGCAGCGGCACGACGAGCTGGCCACCTACGGCATCGGTGCCGACCTCGCCGATCAGGACTGGCGCGGCGTCGTGCGCCAGCTGCTGGCGGGCGGGCTGCTCGTCCCGCGCGGCGAGTACGGCACGCTCGCCCTCGGCGAGGGCGCGGCCGAGGTCCTGCGCGGGGAGCGCGCCGTGCCCCTGCGCCGCGACGTCCTGCGCTCGTCCGGGCGCTCCCGGCAGCGCCGCGCCGCCCCGCCCGAGCAGCTCACCGACCCGGTCGCGCGCGAGCTGTTCGAGGCCCTGCGCGCCTGGCGGGCCGGCGTCGCGAAGGAGCAGGGCGTGCCCGCCTACGTCGTCTTCGCGGATGCCACGCTGCGCGCGCTGGCGACTGCACGACCGGCGTCGCCGGACGAGCTCGACGGGATCACCGGCATCGGCGCGAAGAAGCGCGAGACCTACGGCGCAGCGGTGATCGAGGTGATCGCGGCACGCGCTCCCGTGGAGGCGCCCGTCGGTCCCGCCGCCCCGTAAGCTGTCCGGAGCCGCCCACGAGACGACGAAGCCAGGGGGTTCGACGATGAGCCTGAGCAACATCGAGATCGCGCAGGACGCGCGCATGCTGCCGATCGAGGAGGTGGCAGCGCGCCTGGGCATCCCGTCCGACGAGCTGCAGCCCTACGGCCGGTACAAGGCGAAGGTGTCGCTGCCGTATCTCGCGTCGCTGCGGGACCGTCCGCAGGGAAGGCTCGTGCTCATGACGGCGATCTCGCCGACGCCCGCCGGCGAGGGCAAGACCACGACCACGGTGGGGCTCGGCGACGCCCTCACCCGCATCGGCGAGAAGGCGATGATCTGCCTGCGCGAGCCCGCGCTCGGGCCGGTGTTCGGCATGAAGGGCGGTGCGGCCGGCGGCGGGTACGCGCAGGTGGTGCCCATGGAGGACATCAATCTGCACTTCACCGGCGACTTCTCCGCGATCGCCGTGGCGACCAACCTCCTGGCCGCCATGATCGACAACCACATCCACCACGGCAACGCCCTGGGCATCGACGTGCGGCGCATCACGTGGCGGCGGGTGCTCGATGTCAACGACCGCGCACTGCGCGACACGGTGATCGGCCTCGGGGGCCCGGGCAACGGATACCCTCGCGAGTCGGGCTTCGACATCGTCGTCGCGTCCGAGGTGATGGCGATCTTCTGCCTGGCCACGAGCATCGCCGACCTCAAAGAGCGGCTCGGCGAGATCGTGGTCGGATACACGCGCGAGAGGATGCCGGTGCGCGCCCGCGACCTCGACGCCCACGGCGCCATGACCGCCGTGCTGCGCGACGCACTCTCGCCCAACCTCGTCCAGACGCTCGAGCACACCCCGGCCTTCGTGCACGGCGGACCGTTCGCGAACATCGCGCACGGGTGCAACTCGGTGATCGCGACGAGCTCGGCTCTGCATCTGGCCGACTACGTGGTCACCGAGGCCGGCTTCGGCGCCGACCTCGGCGCCGAGAAGTTCGTCGACATCCTGTGCCGGTCCACCGGGCTGCGCCCGGCGGCGGCGGTGATCGTGGCGACGGTGCGGGCCCTGAAGTTCCACGGCGGCGTCGAGGTCGCCGACCTGCCCACAGAAGACGTGGCCGCCGTGGAGCGCGGCATGGTGAACCTCGAACGGCACCTGCGCACGGTGCGCGACACCTGGGGCCTGCCCGCGGTCGTCGCGATCAACCATCGCGCCGAAGACACCGACGCCGAGGTCGCGGCCGTCGTCGCCGGGGTGGCCGCGCTGGGTGCCGAGGCGGTGGTCTCGAAGCACTTCGCCTCGGGCGGCGCCGGCGCCGAAGACCTCGCGCGCGCTGTCGTCCGGCTCGCCCCTCGAGAGGGCCTGGGACCGGAACCGGGAGCGGGACTGACGTTCACCTACCCGGACGAGGCGTCGCTGTGGGAGAAGATGAAGGCGATCGCGACGCGGATCTACGGGGCATCCGACATCACCGCCTCCTCCGCCGTGCGCGCGCAGATCCGCCGGCTGCAGGACGAGGGGTACGGCGACTACCCGGTGTGCGTCGCCAAGACGCAGTACTCGTTCTCGACCGACCCCAAGCTGCGCGGTGCGCCGACCGGTCACGTCGTCGACATCCGCGAGGTGCGGCTGGCCGCGGGCGCGCGGTTCGTCGTCATGATCTGCGGCGACATCATGACGATGCCGGGACTTCCCAAGGTCCCGGCGGCGAACACGATCGACGTCGACGAGGACGGTCGCATCGTCGGGCTCTTCTGACGTCGCGAGGGGAGCCGGGCGGATGTCGGGAAGCCACAACGCGCCACGCGGGCGCCGCCGCCGCGGGCTGTACGGCATCCACAATCCGTTTTCCCTGCTGTTGGAGGAGTCCTACGGTCGACTGTGACCGTCCCCCCCCGCACACCCGTCATCGAAAGGCGATCCATGGCCGACGCCGTCGTCCGTCCGAAAAAGCCCGCCACGAAGAAGCGCACGCCCGCCGGCGGCGCCCCCACCGCCGCGCACACCGCCGCCGAGGCGGATGAGGCCCGCATCGACCTCGCGCTGGTGGCCGACCGCCTCCTGGGCACCTGGGCCGACACCCGCCGCGAAGCGCGCGAGCTGATCAAGGACCCCGTCTTCCACAAGGTGGAGGGGATGCCGATGGCCGAGCACCGCGAGCGCGCGCTGAGCCAGCTGCACCTCCTCGCGCAGCAGGGTGCCTCCCGGCGCGCATTCCCGCGCGAGTACGGCGGGCTCGAGGACAACGGCGCCAACCTCGCCGGGTTCGAGGAGCTCGTGCTCGCCGACCCCAGCATGCAGATCAAGGGCGGCGTGCAGTGGGGTCTGTTCGGCTCGGCCATCCACCAGCTCGGCACGAAGAAGCACTGGGACAAGTGGCTTCCCGGCGTGATCGACCTGAGCCTTCCCGGCGCGTTCGCGATGACCGAGATCGGGCACGGGTCGGATGTCGCGGCCCTCGGCACCACGGCGACCTACGATCCCGACACCCAGGAGTTCGTCATCCACACGCCGTTCCGCGCGGCGACCAAGGAGTACCTGGGCAACGCGGCGCTGCACGGGCGCGCCGCCACGGTGTTCGCCCAGCTCATCACCGGCGGCGTCAACTACGGCGTGCACTGCTTCTTCGTGCCGATCCGCGACGACGAGGGCGCGATGCTGCCGGGCATCACCAGCGAGGACGACGGCGTCAAGGGCGGCCTCAACGGCATCGACAACGGCCGGCTCGCGTTCGACCACGTCCGCGTCCCGCGCGAGAACCTGCTCAACCGCTACGGCGATGTGGATGCCGACGGCACCTACCGGTCCGACATCCCCTCTCCCGGTCGCCGCTTCTTCACGATGCTCGGCGCGCTCGTGCAGGGGCGGGTGTCGCTGGACGGAGCGGCCACCGTGGGCACCGCGCTGGCCGAGCACATCGCGATCACCTACGGCAACCAGCGCCGCCAGTTCGACTCCGGTGCCGGCACCGAGGAGGTCGTGCTGCTGGACTACGGGAAGCACCAGCGCCGGCTGCTGCCGCGCCTCGCGCAGACGTACGCCCAGTTCTTCGCGCACGACGAGCTGCTGCGCAAGTACGACGGGGTCTTCTCGGGCCGCACCGACACCCCCGACGAGCGGGAGGATCTCGAGACCCTCGCCGCGGCGCTCAAGCCCCTGAGCACCTGGAACGCGCTCGACACGATCCAGGAGTGCCGCGAGGCGTGCGGCGGCGCAGGCTTCATGGCCGAGAACCGGCTGGTCGGCCTGCACCACGACCTCGACGTCTATGTGACGTTCGAGGGCGACAACAACGTGCTCCTGCAGCTGGTCGGCAAGCGTCTGCTCAGCGACTACGCCAAGCAGTTCGCGGGGGCCGACGCCGCCTCGCTCGCGCGGTTCGCCGTCGGCCAGACCGCGGGCCGGATCTTCCACGGCGCGGGCCTGCGGCAGCTGGGCCAGACCGTCGCCGACTTCGGCTCCACCGCCCGGTCGGTGGAGCTGGGGCTGCGCGCAGATCAGCAGCACGAGCTGCTCGCCGGCCGCGTCCAGCAGATGGTCGCCGATCTCGCCGCGGCGCTGCGTCCGGCGGCGAAGCTGTCGCAGGCCGAAGCCGCGGCCCTGTTCAACAGCCACCAGACCGAGCTCATCGAGGCCGCCCGCGCCCACGGCGAGCTGCTCCAGTGGGAGGCCTTCACCGACGGCGTCGCCGCCATCGACGACGAGGCCACCGGGCAGGTGCTGGGCTGGCTGCGCGACCTGTTCGGCCTGTGGCTCATCGAGAAGCACCTCGCCTGGCACCTCATCAACGGGCGCCTCTCCGGCCAGCGCGCGGCCTCGGTCTCGCGCTACATCGACCGGCTCTGCGCGCGGCTGCGCCCGCACGCTCAGGACCTCGTCGACGCCTTCGGATTCGCGCCCGAGCACGTGCGCGCGCCCATCGCCCTGGGTGGCGAGCGGGAGCGGCAGGACGAGGCCCGCGCGTACTACGCGGCGCTGAAGGCCTCCGGCCAGGCGCCCGTATCCGAGAAGAGCCTCCGGAAGAAGTGACGCCTCGGGTCAGGGCTGCGTGCCGAGATCAGGGGAAGTGACCGAGGGCATGACGGATGCCGCGGCCGAGGCCTGTGGCCGGTGACATCCCCTGTCCCCGGCACGCCGTAGGCTGACCGGGTGAGCCCGGACATCCTCGTCGCCGACGGCGTCGTGCGATGTGCGTGGGCCGGCGCCGACGTCGAGTACCGCCGCTATCACGACGAGGAATGGGGGCGTCCGCTGCACGGCGACCGGGCGCTCTTCGAGAAGCTGAGCCTGGAGGGCTTCCAGGCGGGGCTCAGCTGGATCACGATCCTCCGCAAGCGCCCGGCCTTCCGGGAGGCGTTCGCCGGCTTCGAGCCCGGCGACGTCGCCGCCTTCGGCGACGAGGACGTCGCACGGCTCATGGCCGACGCCGGCATCGTGCGCAACCGCGCCAAGATCGAGGCGACGATCGCGAACGCCCGGCTGGTGGCGGAGATGGATGCCGGAGAGCTCGACGGGCTGCTGTGGTCGTTCGCGCCGACGGCCCCGCGCCCGCGGCCGGAGTCGTTCGCCGAGGTTCCCGCCACCACACCCGAATCCGCAGCGCTCAGCCGAGCGCTGCGGCGCCGCGGGTTCCGGTTCGTGGGGCCGACGACGATGTACGCCCTCATGCAGTCGGCGGGCATGGTCGACGACCATGTGGTCGGGTGCTGGCGCGCGACGGACTGACGTCCGTCCGCGGTCAGGACTTCGCCGGCTCCTGCGGCAGCTCGGGCCCGTGGTTCCAGGCGAGGATCGCGGGCTGCTCGCGGTCGTAGGCGAGCACCGACACCGATCCGGCGTCGAGGGTGATCAGCGCGCCGAACCGGGGCGCCTGGCGCAGGAACACCGCCGCCAGGATGCGCAGGCAGTGCCCGTGCCCGATGAGCGCGACATCCCCCTCCACCATCGCGGGGAGCACCCGGGTGAGCACCCGCGACGCGCGGCCGGCGACCTCCTCGACGGTCTCGCCGGGGGTGGCGCCCCGGATCACGCCGTGCGTGAACGCCGACCAGTTGTAGCCGAGCTCGGCGCGGATCTCGCGGGTGGTGCGACCTTCGTAGCCGCCGTAGTCCCACTCGACCAGGAGCGGGTCGACCTCCGCGTCCAGGCCCGCGAGCTCGGCCGTGCGCCGTGCCCGCTGCAGGGGAGAGGACAGCACGAGCCGGAAGTCGTAGCCGCGCACGAGCTCGCCGGCCGCACGCGCGAGCTCTTCGCCGCGCGGCGTGAGCGGGATGTCGGTGCGCCCGGTGTGCCGGCCGGCCCGCGACCACTCGGTCTCGCCATGCCGCAGCAGGACGAGCTTGCCCGGGGGATTGTCGGGAGCCGGCCGATCGGGCAGCGGGTCGAAGTCGTCCACGACGCCACCGTACCCGCCTCGGTTCGAAGCCGCGCGCTCCCGCTCACTAGGATGCCGACGTGGACACCGCCCCCGACGACCAGGCGGCACGGCTCGATGCGGAGCTGACGCCGATCGACTGGACAGTGCTGCCGCCGGGCTCCGAGCGCGACACGGTCGCCGTGCCCAGCGGCTCGCTCGCGCGCGTCTCCCTCGGCCCCGCCGAGGGGGAGCGCGTGGTCCTCGTGCCCGGCATGACGGGGTCGAAGGAGGACTTCACCCTCATGCTGCCGCTGTTCGCCGAGGCCGGGTACCGGGCCGAGGCCTTCGACATGGCCGGGCAGTACGAGTCGGCGGCGGCCGGGCCCGAGCACCTCGACCCCCCGCGGCGCCGGTACACGCTCGACCTGTTCGTCGACGATCTCATCGCCATCCTCGATGGGGGGCGGACTCCCGCGCACGTGCTCGGGTACTCGTTTGCGGGGACCGTCGCCGGCGCGGCGGCGGTGCGGCAGCCCGAGCTGTTCTCCACTCTCACCCTGCTGTCAGCGCCGCCGCTTCCCGGGCAGGCCCTGCGCGGCTTCAAAGTGCTCGGGCCCCTCAGTCACGCGGTGCCCGGGCGTGCGCTCGGGCCGCTGTTCATCTCGGCGCTGCGGCGCAACGTGCACCGCGCGCCGCGGGATCGCGCGCAGTTCGTCACCGCCCGGTTCGCACACACCCGGGCTTCGAGTGTGGGCGACATCATGGCCCTGATGAAGCGCACCCCCGACCTCGCGCCCGCGCTGCGTGCCACCGGCATCCCGCTGCTCGTCGTCACCGGCACCGGCGATGTCTGGCCGGCCGAGGTGCACCGCGAGTTCGCCGAGCGGCTGGGTGCGCGTGCCCTCGTGCTGCCCACCGGGCACAGCCCGTGCGAGACCGCGCCGCACCAGCTCACGCAGGCGATGCTCGCCCTGATGCGCAACGGCAGCGGGTGAGGCGCTTCAGAAGCGCCTGATGCCGAGGGCCCGCTGCGCGCGCCGGCGCCTGCGCCGCCCCTGCGCGTTCGTGACGACCCGGCGCGGCCAGCTGCGCTCGCGGAAGTTGACGCCCACGATGTGGAACGCCCACAGGGCGCGCCGCTTGAAGCCGGCGAAGGAGTCGAAGGGGCGGGCCGAGACCCCCACCTCGAGCCGCCGGTCGAAGTCGACGCCCATGCCCGGATCGAGGACGAGACTGATGTCGAGGTCGTCGTGGGCGCGTGGGTCGTCGAGGTGGACGCGGTCGCGCAGCTGCGCCCACGCCTCCCGCCGGATGGCGAAGTTCGAGCCGAACAGCGGCACCCGGGCGACCACGCCCTGGAACACCCAGAAGTAGCCGCCGAGGTACAGGTACCGGCCGACGAAGCGCCAGAACCGGCCGCGACCGTAGAACGTGCCGGTGCCGGTGAGTCCGGCGAGGGTGGGGTCGGCGTCGAATCGCTCTTCGATCCGCGCCGCCCAGCCGGGAGCCGGCCGCGAATCCGCATCGAGTCGCCCGATGATGTCGCCGGTGGCGGCGTCGAAGCCGGCGGCGGTGGCCCGCAGCACGCCGCGGACCGGCTCGTGGACGACGCGCGCACCGGCCGCCCGCGCCACCTCGGCGGTGTCGTCGTCGGAGCCGTTGTCGACGACGATGACCTCGTCGGGCGCCCGGGTCTGCGCAGCGAGGGCTTCGAGGCAGTGCTTCAGCATGTGCGCATCGTTCAGCGAGGGGATCACGACGCTGACGGTGCTCATCGCAGAAAGCCTAGGGGGTCGGCGCGCCCGTCCCCGGCATCACCGGGCGAGCGTGTCAGCGACCGGTGTCGAACAGGTGCCGGCCGCTGTGGTCGAGCACCTTGACGGTGATCCCCCGCTCGCGCAGCGCGGCGACGGTGCGCGTCTCCTCGTCAAGGGTCCGGCCCAGGGCGTGCACGTTGGCGACCACCACGACATCGCCTTCGTGCAGCGTGCCGAACAGGCGCACGAGACGCTCCTCCCAGGTCTCCATCGTCTCCGGAGCGGGATGCCGGAACCCTTCGATGGGCACGCCGAAACGCGTCAGGTCCTCGCGCTGCTGGACGACCGACGGCATCCCGGGGCGCGCGACGACCACGCCCACCAGCCGTGCGCCGTGGGGACGGGCCTGCCACCAGTCGCGGTCGCGCTGCAGCTCGCGGAAGCACTTCGGGCACTCGGCCGCCGCGTGCGGCAGGTGGAGCGGGCTGGTGTCGGCGAGGTCGGATGCCTCGTGGCCGGCGTGACGGGTCGCGGCATCCGCGGCGGCGCTCGCGTCGGTCATGGCTTCTCCCTGGGGCTCCCCTCCATTCTGGCCCCTCGGGCCCGTCACGGTTCCTCGCCCAGCCGCAGCGCCAGGCTCAGCTCCTCGGCGTCGAGCTCGGCGAGGGCCTGCTTCAGCACCGCCGAGCTGAACCTGCCGTCCGAGCCCAGCTCGATGAGCCGCCGCCGCTGCACCTGGATGAGGGCGAGGCGCAGCTCCGCGATGACCCGCCCCTCGGCGGTGCTCTCGTCGTCGGGCGCCACCTCCAGCCGGGCGCGGGCCCGCTCGATCACCTCGGGCGGGAACGGTGCCCCGGAGCGGGTCGTGAGGGTCGGGTCGGTGAGCGCCGCGCGGCCCGCCTGTGCGAGCTCGTCGTCGATGCGCTCCCGCTCGTCGTCGCCGTCTCCGGCGGCAGGGCGGGGGAAGCGCAGCAGCCGCACGACCCAGGGGAGCGTGAAGCCCTGGAGCATGAGGCTGATGAGGGCGACGAGGAAGGCGATGAACACCAGCAGCGCCCGCTGGTCGTCGGTGTCTTCGACGGTGAGGGTCTGCGCCGCGGCCAGGGTCACGACCCCTCGCATCCCGGCCCACACGATCACCGTCCCGTGCTTCCATCCCACCGGCGAGGCCTGGTAGTAGTCCAGGTCGGTCAGCAGTCGCTGCACGCGGGCCCGCATGGCGCCCAGGCGTCGCTCCCGCATCTTCGGTCCGCCCAGCGGGTGCCCCCCGCGGCTGTCGGGGGGCGCGCCGGATGCCAGGGTCTCGATGCGGGCGCCGAACGCCTCCAGTCGGGCGCGGTCGATCCGCCGGGCGCGGCGCCCCTGCGCCCACACGAGCAGCGACACGTACGCTGCGCGCACGACGAGGATGATCCCCAGCGCAGACAGTGCCAGCCAGAACGGGAACCACAGGCCCTCGTGGGCGCGGAGGTTGTCGGTGACGATGTCCTTGAGCTCGAGGCCCATGAGCAGGAACACAGCGCCCTCGAGCACCAGCTCGATCGTGCGCCAGTTCATCGCCTCCGACAGGCGCTGCTCGGGGGTGAGCCGGCGGACGGACTGCTGCCCGGTGACGATGCCGGCGACCACGGCGGCGACCAGACCCGAACCGCCGAGGTGCTCGGTCGGCAGGTAGGCGAGGAAGGGCGCCGTGAAGCTGAGGGCGGTGTTGGACGCCGAGCTGCCGACCCAGGCGCGCACCCGCACGATCAGCATGCCGACGACCGCCCCGACGACGGCGGCGATGAGCACGGCCCACGCGAAGGCGCCGATCGCGCCCCACAGCGAGAAGCTGCCGGCGATCGCGGCGATCGCCGTGCGCAGCAGCACCAGGGCGGTCGCGTCGTTGAGCAGGCTCTCGCCCTCGAGCATCGTCACCACCCGCGGCGCGATGCCCAGGCGCTTGGCGATCGAGGTCGCCACGGCGTCGGTCGGGCTGAGGATCGCGCCCAGCGCGACGCCGAGCGGCAGGCTCACCCCCGGGATCACGAGCCAGAAGAACACGCCCAGCACGATCGCGCTGATCACCACGAGCAGGACGGCCAGTCCCGCGATCGGCCGGAAGTCGCGGCGGAACTCGAGCGCGGGCAGATTGACCGCCGCGGAGTACAGCAGCGGCGGGAGCACCCCCACGAGGATCCACTCCGGATCGATCTCGGGGATGTGCACGAAGGGCATCAGACTGACCACGATCCCGAGTGCCACCAGCAGCAGCGGGCCGGCGACTC
Source organism: Microbacterium sp. (assembly GCF_044508325.1). Taxonomy (GTDB): domain Bacteria; phylum Actinomycetota; class Actinomycetes; order Actinomycetales; family Microbacteriaceae; genus Microbacterium. Next base: position 222,116 of record NZ_JBIQHX010000004.1, read on the forward strand.
CGAGCCGCTGCGCGAGCGTGGTGACCACGACGATCGCGACGACTGCGATCACGATGACCAGCGACAGCTCCATGCGCGTCCGCCCGGCATCACAGGAGGCCGAGCGCCTCCACGGTCTCGCGCTCGGCGACGAGCTCGGCGACCGACCTGTCGATGCGGGCCCGGGCCCGGGGTTCGAGCTCCAGCCCCTCGACGACCCGGTACGCCTGGCCGTCCGAGGTGACCGGGAACGACGAGACCAGCCCCTCGGGAACCCCGTACTCGCCGTGCGAGACGACGGCCGCCGAGGTCCAGCCGTGGTCGGGGTGCGTGCCGCGCACCCAGTCGCGCACGTGGTCGATGGTGGCGCTGGCCGCCGAGGCGGCCGACGACGACCCGCGCACCTCGATGATCTCCGCCCCGCGACGGGCGACGCCCGGAACGAAGACGTCGTCGAGCCAGCGGGCCGCGGCATCCTCTCCGCCCATGCGCTCGGCCAGCAGCGCCGTCACCGGCACGCCGTCGACGGTGGCGTGGGAGACGTCGGGGAACTGCGTCGCCGAATGGTTGCCCCACACCGTCACATCGCGGATCGCGTCGGGCCGCACCCCCAACGCCTCGCTGAGCCGCCCCAGCGCCCGGTTGTGGTCGAGCCGCGTGAGCGCGGTGAACCGGTCCGAGGGGATGCCGGGGGCCGCGGCCCGGGCGATGAGGGCGTTCGTGTTGGCGGGGTTGCCGACCGCGACGACTCGTATGTCGCTCGCGGCATGTGCGGAGATCGCGGCCCCCTGGGGTCCGAAGATGCCGGCGTTGGCCTGCAGGAGCTCGGCGCGCTCCATGCCGGGGCCGCGGGGGCGCGACCCGACCAGCAGCGCGACGCTGCTGCCGTCGAACGCGCGGTTCGCGTCGTCGGTGAGGTCGACCGAATCCAGCAGCGGGAACGCGCAGTCCTGCAGCTCGAGGGCCGCCCCCTCCGCCGCGCGCATGCCCTGAGGGACCTCCAGCAGGTGCAATCGCACCGGCCGATCCGGTCCGAGCAGGTCGCCGCCCGCGATCCGGAAGAGCAGCGCGTATCCGATCTGGCCGCCGGCGCCGGTCACGGTCACGGTCGTGGGTGCGTGGGCCATGCGCTTCACCCTATTCCCGCGCCTGTGGCCGCGGCATCCTCGCCGTGGGGCATCCCGGGCAGAATACAGCGATCGACGGCGGATGAACAGGGATGCCGGTCCTTGTCGTCGCAGGACACCCGGCGCGCTACCGTGAACCCATGACCTTCAACGACAACGCGAACGTCGGGGGGAGCAACGCGCGACGCCGCGGCCGCACGGCCGCTGTCGCCGGTGGCGGCGTCGCGGGCCTCGGGGGCATCGCGGTGCTGATCTTCGCGTTGCTGACAGGTGGCTCGTTCGACCTCTCCTCCCTGCTGGGCGGCGGTGCCGGCACGGCACCGCAGGGCTCCGGCGATCAGGCCATCACCGACTGCGAGACCGGGGCGCAGGCCAACGCCGACGACACCTGCCGGCTGGTGGCGACCTCCGTCGTGCTCGACGACTACTGGACCGCCACCGTCGACGGCTACCGCGAGCCGCAGCTGATCATCGTCGACCAGCAGGCCGGCTCGCCGTGCGGCACGGCATCCAATGCCACCGGTCCCTTCTACTGCCCGGCGGATGAGACCGTGTACATCGACCCCACGTTCTTCGGCCTGCTGCGCTCGCAGTTCGACACCTCGGCGGGCAGCCTCGCGCAGATGTACGTGCTCGCCCACGAGTACGGACACCATGTGCAGCACCTCATCGGCGTCATGGACCAGTACCCGAACAGCGGGAGCGGGCCGACGAGCAACGGCGTGCGCACCGAGCTGCAGGCCGACTGCTTCGCCGGCGCGTTCATCGCCGACATGGCCACCCTCACCGACGAAGACGGAAACCGCTACCTGCAGACGCCGACCGAGGCGCAGATCCGCGACGCGCTCGACGCCGCCGCGACGGTGGGCGACGACCACATCCAGCAGCAGTCCGGCGGATTCGTGAACCCGGAGAGCTGGACCCACGGCTCCAGCGAGCAGCGCCAGCGCTGGTTCGCGACCGGCTATCAGGACGGGCCGGGCTCGTGCGACACGTTCGCCGTGAGTGGGGGGCAGCTGTGAGCGTCGCCGAGCTCGACGACATCCTCTACCCGCCCATCGAGCCCTACGACAGCGGACTGCTCCTCGTCGGCGACGGACACCGGGTCTATTGGGAGCAGAGCGGCAACCCCGACGGCAAGCCGGTCGTGTTCCTCCACGGCGGGCCGGGCGGGGGCACCTCACCGTGGCATCGCCGCTTCTTCGACCCTGAGCGGTATCGCATCGTCCTGCTCGACCAGCGCGGGTCGGGGCACAGCACGCCACACGCGAGCGAGCCGGATGCCGACCTGCGCCACAACACGACCTGGCACCTGGTGGCCGACCTCGAGCTGCTGCGCAAGAACCTCGGCATCTCGCGGTGGCAGGTGTTCGGGGGGTCGTGGGGCAGTGCACTGGCGCTCGCCTACGCGCAATGCCACCCCGAGGCGGTCACCGAGCTGGTGCTGCGCGGGATCTTCACGCTGCGGCGGCACGAGATCGAGTGGTTCTACGAGGGCGGTGCATCGGCGATCTTCCCCGACCTGTGGGAGGAGTTCATCGCACCCATTCCGGTGCTGGAGCGCACCCGGCTCGTCGAGGCGTACCACCGCAGGCTCAGCGACCCCGATCCGGCCGTGCACGTTCCGGCGGCGATCGCGTGGTCGCGCTGGGAGGCGGCGACCATCAGCCTGCGCCGCGACCCCGAGACGGTCGAGCGGATGTCGGAGCCCGCCGCCGCGACCGCGTTCGCGCGGATCGAGAACCACTACTTCATGCACGACGGCTGGTTCCGGCGGGAGCAACTGATCGAGGATGCCTCCGCCCTGCGCGGGATCCCCGGTGTCATCGTGCAGGGGCGGTACGACGTGTGCACGCCGATGATGACGGCGTGGGACCTGCACCGGGCGTGGCCCGAAGCCCAGTTCGTGGTCGTCGACGACGCGGGCCATGCGGCATCGGAGCCCGGGATCGCCCGGGCGCTGCGTGCGGCGACCGACCGCTTCGCGGATGCGGGCGACTC
>NZ_JBIQHX010000004.1:225322-241247 GCF_044508325.1 Microbacterium sp.
GGATCGCCCGGGCGCTGCGTGCGGCGACCGACCGCTTCGCGGATGCGGGCGACTCCCCCGGTGTGGGCGCCGAGGGCGACTCCCCCCGGTCGTTGAGCGAGGACGCCGAGGGCGACTCCCCCCGGTCGTTGAGCGAGGACGCCGAAGGCGACCGAGACGAAACGCCCTGACCTCCCGCCGCAGGCGCTCCTCAGCGACCCTGGATCAGGTCCGCGGCGACCTCCCCGATGACGATCGCGGGCGCGTTCGTGTGCCCGCGGATGATGGTGGGAATGACCGACGCGTCCGCGACGCGCAGGCCGTGGACACCGCGCACGCGCAGCTCGGGATCGACCACCGAGCCCTCGTCCGTGCCCATCCGCGCCGTGCCGACCGGGTGGTAGAGCGTGTGCGAGTAGCGGCGCAGCGACAGCTCGGCGCGTTCCTGCTCGCTCATGCTCTCGCCTCCGACCGGCTGCACCCAGGTCCCCGTGGTCACGGCCTGCATCGCGGGGGTGGCGATGATCCGCTGGCAGGCGGCCAGGCCCGCGCGCAGCGTCGCCGCGTCGACCGGGTCGGTGAGGTACCCGGGATCGATGAGCGGCTTGTCGGCGGGGTCGGCGGAGGCGAGCCGGATACTGCCGCGCGACCGCGGCCGCAGCAGGATCGCCCCGACGGTGAGCCCCTCTGCCGGCAGCGGCACGAGACCCTCGCCGACGTAGGGTGCGGCGGCGAAGATGATCTCGATGTCGGGCATGCCGTCGGGGACGCCCGCCGCGTCGGCCTCCCCGGTCCGGATGAATCCGTACGCCTCGGCGACGTTGGAGGTGAGCATGCCCGTGCGCCGCGACAGGTATCGGACGAGCTCGGCGGGCCGCTCGGCGCCGTACAGGGTGCCCCCGCGTGCACCCGGCGCGAGCCCGGCGACGAGGTGGTCCTGGAGGTTCGCCCCCACTCCGGGCGCATCGACGACCACGGATACGCCGTGCTCGGAGAGATGGTCGGCAGGGCCGATGCCGCTGAGCATGAGCAGCTGCGGTGTGTTGATCGCTCCGCCGGCGAGGATCACCTCGCGCCAGGCGAGGGCATGGCGGGGGATGCCGCCGATGTCCACGTAGACGCCGGTGGCGCGGGACGCACCGTCGGCGTCCGGCGAGAACGTCACCCGACGCACATGCGCATCGGTGCGCACGCGCAGGTTGGCGCGGCGGCGCGCGGGTCGCAGGTAGGTGTCGGCGGTGGATGCCCGGGCCCCCCGCCGCTGGGTGACCATCGTCTGCGAGAAGCCCTGGCCCTCGGCGAGGTTCGCCGGGGTGACCTCCCATCCGGCCTGGGGCACCGCTTCCAGGAACGCCGCCGTGTGCGGGCGCGGGTCGCGCTGCTGCTCGATCGGCTGGGTGGACTCGACACGGTCGAAGTACGGCAGCAGGGCCTCCCACGACCAGCGCGGGCCCGCGGCATCCGCCCACTCGTCGTAGTCCGCCGCGAAGCCGCGCACCCACATCATGGCGTTGAGCGACGACGAGCCGCCGAGGGTGCGGCCCCGCGGCCAGAAGATCGTGCGGCCTTCGAGCTCGGGCTGCGGGACGGTGTCGTAGCTCCAGTCGTACGCGCCGCGGAAGAGCTTCGAGAACGCGGCGGGCACATGCAGCTCGACCGCCTTGTCGGGTCCGCCCGCCTCCAGCAGCAGCACGCTCGCCGACGGATTCTCGCTGAGGCGCGCCGCCAGCGCAGCACCGGCAGACCCGGCACCGACGACGACGTAGTCGGCGGCCAGGTCGGCGGCGCGCGGGCTCATGCCCGGAACGCCGCGGCGAGCGTGCCCAGCAGGCGTGCCCAGCTGCCGTCCATCCGGAAACGCGTGAAGCCCTCGCTCACCGTCGCGCCGGTGCGTGACGTGACGAACCACGGTGGCTTCGGCAGGACGGTGCGCTCGCCGCCGGTGATCGCGCGGGGGAACGGGCGGAACGGACCGCGCACCACCGATCGCTCGGTCGCGTCGACGAGCAGGGCGTTGTGGACGACGCCCACGCCGCTGCCGATCGCATCGAGGGTGTTGCCCGGGAAGGCGCCCCAGCTGAGCGTGGGCGTCAGGAACACGAAGGCTGTCCACGCGTTGACGGCGATCGCGCCGTAGCGCAGGTCTGCGAGCGCGCGCTCGAAGCCGTCACCGAGGGCCTTCTGCGTCTCGGGGTCGATGAGGATGTTGGCGCCGAGCGTGCCGGCGAGCTGGTCGTTCGCGTGGCGCACCGCGGCATCCAGGAACTCCTGCCCGAGCCCCGGCAGCTCGACCACGCCCAGCACCGGAGCGAAGTACTCCGTCGTCTGCAGAGCCGAGGCATCCGCCCCGTCGACCGCGATCAGCGCGCGCGTGCGCCCCGCGAGCCACTCCGCGTCCGGGTAGGCGTCGGCGGCCGCGGCGAGCTTGTCGTCGCTGTTCGGGTACCAGACGGGTCGCTCCGGAGCGCTCGCGTACGCGGTGCGCAGCGCCTCGAGGAAGGCGTCGCGCTGCGCCCAGTCGCGGCTCATCAGCACCACCTGCCCGGCGATGCAGTTGTGCCCGCTGTTGTGCAGGCGCATCGTGACGATGTGCTCGGCCTGGTAGCGCAGGTCGGCCTCGGTCCAGCGGCCGGGGACGACGATGATCGGCGAGACGCCGCCCAGCTCGGCGGTGATCGGCTTGCGCAGCAAGGGGCGCCCCTCGCGCTTGCGGCGCCGTGCCGCGGCCCGCGCCTGCGGGGTCTTTCCGCCCGCGCCCCACACGATCGCGTCGAAGGTCGCCTCGGCCCCGGTGATGTGCACGTGGTCGATGCCGTCGTGCCGGGTCAGGTGGGTGCCGACGTCGGCGCCGCCGGTGACGATCCGCAGGAATCCCGGCTCGATGAGCGGCGCGAGGGCGCGTTCGAACACCGGCAGAAGGGCGTCCATCGTCGGGTTGAGCTTGAGCAGGGCCACCCGATTGTGGGCGAGCAGCTCGTACAGCACGTCGAGCACGGGGATCGCGGGAACGTTGCCCGCCCCGAGCACGAGCCCGACGCCGCCCGACACGGTGGGGGCGAGCTGGGCGAGGCCGGCGTCGGCGCGGGCCTGGTCCTCGCTGACCCCGGCGCGCAGCCACAGTTCGCCGGTGTAGCCCGAAAGCAGCAGTCCGTCGGTCGCCGTCATCGGGAAGGTGTGCAGCGCGACCCGGCCGCCCGGCGCCGGCGTGGCCTTCACTCCGGCCAGAGGGCTCTCGCCCTTGGCGAGCGCCCGCAGCGAGCCGATGTACGCATCCAGCGCGACCAGTGCGGCGTACGGGCCGGCCAGCCATTCCTCGCCCCGCAGCGGATGGCCCGGTTCGATGCCCTTGGCGGTCGAGGCGGTGTCGGCCCACTCCTCGGCGACCCTCGTGACCTCGTCGCGCACCCTGGCGAGCAGCCGGGCGCGCTGGTCGAGGGTCAGCTGCGCCCAGCTCCTGGATCCGGTCCGCAGCGCGGCGATGTCGTCGTCGAGGCGGGCGCGCACCTCCTCCGGGAGCGAGGGGGTGGATGCCTGTGGCGCGCCGCGCTTCGCCTCGGCCGGCGGTCGCCGGCGCGCGGCCGTGGACTTGGCAGGGGCAGCGGGCTTCTTCGCGGCCGTCGGGACGGCGTTCGCGGCAGAGGGCACGGGTTTCACTCCTTCGTGCGGGGTCATCGGGCACGACATCGTGCGCGCTGGAACTCTCCCTCCACCTTACGTCGCTCTCGGCGGCAGGGGTCAGGGGTTGTGCGTCTGCGCCTCAGCCGTCGATGTCGGCGCGCCGCAGCCGGTAGCGCCGAAGGGTCACCAGGCTCAGGGCGATCAGCGCCGCCGGGATGACGCTGAAGCTCACCACGATGCCGCTCACCGCGGCATCCGGCTGCACCGTGGTGACGGCGCCCACCGTCGAGATGTATCCGGTCGCGGCGAGCACGATCGAAAGCACGGTCGCCCCGAGCGCGAGGCCCGTGGTCTCGCCGGCGGTCCACACGCCGCCGAACGCCCCTGCCCGCCCGGGGCCGTGGCGGGCCGCGTCGTGCGCGATGACGTCCGGCAGCATCGCCATCGGCAGCGACTGCATGCCGGCGTACGCGATGCCGGCGAGCCCGACGGGCACGTAGATCCACGCGCCGGGCGCCCACTCGACGCCGAGGGTGGACAGGGCCGCGACGCCGAACAGGATGCTCGCCCAGGCGAAGACACGCTCCTTGCCCTGCCGACGGGCGAGCCATCCCCACCCCGGCGCTGCCAGGAGCGCCGGGGCGATCAGCGCGACGAACAGCAGGGTGACGGCATCCTCGTCGCGCAGAACCCAGGTCGCCAGGTACTGGGCGCCGGCGAGCATGAGCCCGGTCGCCAGCGCCTGGAGCAGGAAGGTGGCCAGCAGCACCCGGAACGGCTGACTGCGCCGCAGGGCGTCGAACGCGGCCCGGAAGTTCTCCGCGATGCCGGTGCGATACGCGGACGGCGGGGCGTCGAGCACGCCGTCGCGGGCGCCGTCCACCTCGTCGGCGACGATCTCGGCATCCGTCGCGACGGCCACCCCGGCCGCCGACATCGCGGGCCTTCTCGCCCGTGCGTGCGCGGCCGATCCGGTCGCCACCAGGAGGCCGAGACCGATGACGACGCCGGCCACGACGCCCATGAGCAGATACCCCGTGGTGGGGTCGCCGGTGAGCCCGCGCAGCAGCGGCCCGCCCGCGCCGAACAGCAGGATCGCCACGGTGAGCACCACCACCCGCCAGGTCAGCAGCGTGGTGCGCTCGTCATAGCTGTCGGTGAGCTCGGCGGGAAGGGCGATGTACGGCACCTGGAACAGGCTGAACGCCGTCGCCGTCAGCAGGAACGCGACCAGCACCCAGACCGCGCCGATCGCCGGTCCGAGCGACGGCGGCGCCGCGAAGGTGAGGGCGAAGAACACCGGCAGGGCGAGCGAGCCGATGAGCATGAGCCGTCGTCGGCTTCCGCGCCGTGCCAGGTCGCGGTCGGTGAGCGCGCCGATGACGGGGTCGATGACGACATCCCACACCTTCGCGACCGTGACGATGACCCCGGCCAGCAGCGCGGTCACTCCGAGGCTGTCGGTGAGGTAGTAGGTCAGCACGAGGCCCGGCAGCGTGCCGAACCCGCCGGTGCCGAGCGACCCGGCGGCGTACTGCGCGACGATGCGGCGAGGGAGTGCGGGAGCGTCGGTGCCCATGCGTGGCAAGTGTAGGGGCAGCCTCAGGTGGTGTCGCGCACCGCCTCCGCGACGGCGCGCATGCCGCGCAGCACCTCCGCAAAGCTCACCGAGAGCGGCGCCAGGCCGATCCGCAGCCCGTCGGGATCGCGGTAGTCCGGGATCACGTCCTGATCCCACAGGCGCGCAGTCACAGCACGCATCGCGGGGTGGGACATGGTGAGGTGGCCGCCCCGCAGCGCAGGATCGGCGGGCGAGGCGAGCGTCACCCCGAACGGAGCGAGGAGCTCGTCGGCGAGGCTCGCGGCGTACTGCGTCAGCGCGATCGACTTGGCCCGGATGGCGTCGATACCTGCCTCGGCGATCACCGCGACCGAGTCGCGGAGGGGCTGCATCGCCAGGATCGGCGGGGTCCCGGAAAGGAAGCGCTGCATTCCCGGCCCCGGCACGTACTCCGGCCCCATGGCGAAGACCTCGGCTGTGCCCATCCACCCCTGGATCGGCTGGGTCAGCGCGTGCTGGTGCCGCTCGGCGACATAGGCGAACGCCGGGGATCCGGGGCCGCCGCCCAGGTACTTGTACGTGCAGCCGACGGCGAGGTCGGCGCCCCACGCGTCCAGGTGCACGGGAACCGACCCGGCCGAGTGGCACAGATCCCACAGCATGAGCGCGCCGGCGTCGCGCGCGATCGCGGTGAGAGCCGCCCCGTCCGCCATATACCCGGAGCGGTATGCGACGTGGCTGAGCACGACGACGGCCGTCTCGGGCCCGACGGCGGCAGCGAGCAGGCCGGCCTCCACGCCCGCCGCCCGGTCGACCTCGATCCAGCGCACGCGACCGCCGCGCTCGGCGGCGATGCCCTCGACCACATAGCGGTCGGTGGGGAAGTTGCCGGTGTCGACCACCAGTTCGACGCGGCTCGGATCGCGCGCCTGCTGGGCGTCGAGCGCCGCGCGCACGAGCTTGTACAGGAGCACCGTCGTGGAGTCGCCGACGACCGTCTGGCCGGGGCCGGCTCCGAGCACCGCCGCGCCGAGCGCGTCGCCGAGCGTGTACGGCAGCTGCATCCACGTCTCGTCCCACGCGCGGATGAGCCTGCCGCCCCACTCGTCGGCGACGAACGACGCGATCCGCTCGGCCGTCACCCGCAGCGGGCGCCCGAGCGAGTTGCCGTCGAAGTACACCAGCGGCGTCTCCGCACCGACGTAGCGGTCGCGGTACGTGCGCAGCGGGTCGGCGGCGTCGAGAGCGGATGCCTCGGCATCCCGGTCGTCAGTCGTCATCGCGGATCAGCTCCTCGTCGGGGACGACGGTCGCGCGGGAGAGCCACGCCGGAACGTCGTCGAGTGAGTCCGGGGCCTCCCCCGGGATGAAGGTGGCGACTCCGGTCAGCGGCGGCAGCGGCCACGGGTCGGTGAGCGAGGCGATCAGTGCGCCACCACGGATGCCGGCGGCATCCATGGCCTCCAGTTCGCCGCGCTGGATGCCGGCGGTCCGCTCGCCGTTTCCGAGATCGGTGCCATAGCGGACCCGGCCGCCCGCCGCGGCGAAGCGGGCGAGGTTGTCGGTCGCGCGCTCGCGATCCGCGCCGGTGTGGATGTCGAGGGTCGTGATCCAGTGCTGGCCGGCCACCGCCCGCGCGAGGTCGGCATCATCGACCCGTTCGGTGAACGGCACATGGGCGAGCACGTCGACGCCGGCGTCAAGGGCGAGCCGGGTCATGCCGGCGCCCTCGGCGTGCGCGACCACCGGGAGCCCGCGACCGCGGGCGGCGGCGACGATCGCCTCGAGTGTGTCGGCATCGGGCACCGGTCCGGCGGCGGAGTTGAGCGCGACCTTCACCACCGCGGCGCCGAAGGACGCCTGCTCGTCGACGAGGGTCGCCGCCCCGCCGGGTGCGCCGGGGTGCAGCGAGGGGCTCGACACCGCGCGCCAGATCGCCGGCGGCGCCCACGGCCGGTCGGACGGGTATCCGCCGGGTGCGGTGAGCATCGCCCCGGCATACGCGACCCGCGGAAGTGCGTTCCGCGCTCGGCGCGCGAGCGTCACCGGATCGCCGCCGAGGTCGAGCACGCCGGCGATTCCGCCGGCCGCGAGGCGCGTCTCATCGATGAGATGCAGGTGCACGTGGGCGTCGAACAGCGCAGGAACCGCCGTGCCGGCCTCCGCGGTGAGCGCTCGACGGCAGCGCGCCGCCGCCGCACCCAGGATCCCCTCTCGCACGGCATCAGTGTAGGTGGGGATGTTGAGACGGCTCCGCGGATGAAAAGACGAGGAGAGTTGCCCGCACCTCTTTACCGACCTGGGGTGCGCCCATAGTGTGGTGGGCGACCGCGTGACGAGGCGCGGTCTTCCGTCGGCCACAAGCCACGGGAAGTCCCTTCGCGAGGAGAGTCATGAGTCACCGGCGACGCAGGTTCATCGCGGGGGTGGTCGCTATCGCGGCCGGCCCCGTCTTCGCTCTGGGGGCGGCACCAGCCGCCTTCGCAGCGACATCCCCGGGCCCCCAGCCCATTCCGGACGAGATCCTGTCCGACACCTATGAGACGCCGGTTCCGCTCGGCGTCTCGTCCGGTCTGAAGGGCACCGAGGGGGCTGTGGAGGTCACCGTCCGGCTCGCCGAGCCCGCGATCGCCGAGGTCGTCCCCGAAGGGGCGGTCGCCGAGTCGACGTTGCCGTCGAAGTCGGCGCAGCGCGGCAAGACCGCCAAGGTCGAGGCGCAGCAGGAGAGCTTCGTCAGCAGCGCCCGCAAGCTCGGGGCGAAGAAGCTCGGCAGCACTCAGCTCGCCGCGAACCTCGTCGTCATCGAGGTCGACGCGTCGAAGCTCGATGACATCGCCGCGCTCGACAACGTCGTCTCGGTGAACCCCCTGAACCGGTACGAGAAGCACGAGAGCGACGAGGTCGTCTCCGGCAGCCTCGCCCAGGCGATCGACTACGTCGACGCCCGCGGACTGCACGACGCCGGCTTCGACGGGGAAGGCGTCCGCGTCGCCGTGCTCGACTCCGGCATCGACTACACGCACGTCAACCTCGGCGGCCCCGGCGACCAGTCGGTGACCGACGCGTGCATGGCCGGCGCCGCTGCGGCCCCCACCGGCGACTGCGCCGACCTGTTCGGGCCGGACGCTCCGAAGGTGAAGGGCGGCTTCGACTTCGTCGGCGACGGGTGGCCGAACTCGGCCCTCGCCCCCGACCCGAACCCGATCGACAGCGGCCCCGAGGGCGGCCACGGCACGCACGTCGGCGACATCATCGGCGGCCACTCGGCTGACGGCACGCACAAGGGCATCGCACCCGGCGTCGCGCTGTACGCCGTGAAGGTCTGCTCGGCCGTGTCGACCGCGTGCAGCGGCGTGGCCATGCTGCAAGGCCTCGACTGGGCCCTCGACCCGAACGGCGACGGCGACATCTCGGATGCCGTCGACGTCGTCAACATGTCGCTCGGCTCGTCGTACGGCCAGGACCAGGACGACTCGTCCTTCGCATCGGACAATCTCGTCCGCGCCGGCATCGTCGTCGTGGCCTCGGCGGGCAACGACGCCGACCGGCCGTTCATCGTCGGATCGCCCTCGTCGGCCCAGGGCGTCATCAGCGTGGCGCAGACCGCGCTGCCCGATGACCTGCAGTGGGTCATCGAGTCGAGCGCGACCAGCCCGATCTCGAACGCGGTGCACCAGTCGTGGTCGCCGACGCTGACGGGCTCGGGGCTCACCGCCACGGAGCTGATCCGTCCGACCGATGCCGGAGGCATCGGCTGCACCGAAGCCGCGTTCCCGGCTTCGACCGCCGGCAAGGTCGCGCTCATCCAGCGCGGCACGTGCAACGTGTCGGACAAGGCGCTGTTCGCCCAGAAGCAGGGCGCGGTCGCGGCGATCATCTTCAACAACGCTCCGGGTGACCCGCCGTCGTTCAGCTTCGGCAGCACGGAGCCGGTCACCATCCCGACCTTCGTGATCAGCCAGTCCGACGGGGTGGCGCTCGCCGATGCGATGGACTCCGGCACGGTCACGGTCACCATCGACCCGGCTGCGGCGATCCCGCTGACCAACACGACGGTGGGCACCTCGAGCCGTGGCGTCACGGTGAGCGGACACCGGGCGAAGCCCGACATCGGCGCCCCCGGCGCGTGGCTGTCGGCCGAGACCGGCACCGCCACCGAGGAGACGAACTTCGGCGGCACGTCGGGTGCTGCTCCGGTGGTCACCGGTGTCGCGGCCCTGCTCATCGACAAGTTCGAGGGCGCGACGCCGGACACGATCAAGGCGCGCCTGCTCAACGGCGCCGACAGCACCAACCGCACGCCGACCGCGAACGGCTTCATCACGACGCCGATCTCGCGGATCGGCTCGGGCGAGGTGCGCGCCGGCGCTGCGGCGGACTCGGCCGGTGTGCTGGCCGTCGCCGGGAACCGTGGGAACGTCGGACTCGGCATCCCCTCGGTCACCGACACCTACCGTGAGCAGGTCGAATTGACGCTGACGAACTCGTCGGACGAGCGGAAGACGTACAACCTGGCCGCGGGCTTCCGTGACACCGCCGACGCGCAGTCGGGTGCGGTGGCGCTGAAGATCGCGCCGGACAAGGTGGTGCTGCAGCCTGGAAAGTCGCGCACGGTCAAGGTGAACGTGACGATCGACGGCTCCAAGCTGGATGCCTGGCCGTTCGACTTCGCGGGCGACGCGGGAGCGGGTGCCGCGCTGAACGGGCCGGAGTTCGACGGCTGGATCACGGCGACCGCCGGCAGCGAGCAACTGCACGTGGGCTGGACGGTGCTGCCCCGGAAGGCCGCCGACGTCAGCACGGCCGACACAGTGAAGATCGCCCGGAACGGCAACGGCACGGTGAAGCTGCGCAACGCGTCGAAGGTGGCCGCGGGCGGGACCGATGTCTACGCGCTGACGGGCACCAGCCCGCGGATGCCCGAGCCCGCCGCGGGCGACCCGGGCACGCCGGGCAGCAACGCCGCGGTGATCGACCTGGCCGCCACCGGCGTCACCACGTATGTCGCCAGCGACATCGCGGCGTTCGCGGTGGCGACCTACGATCGTCGCACCGTGCTGCCGTACCCTGCCGAGTTCGACATCTACATCGATTCCGACAACGACGGAACCGAGGACTTCGTGATGTACAACGCGGAGCTCGGCGGGTTCGCCGCGACCGGGCAGACCGTGGTGTACGTCGTGGACCTCGAGACGGGTGCCGGCGGCGCGTACTACTACGCCATCGGCGGATTCGACTCGTCGACCATGGTCCTCGCGGCACCTCTGTCGGTGCTCGGGATCACGGAGGGCCAGACGTTCTCGTACAGCGTGTACGCGTACGACAACTACTTCACCGGGAACCTGACCGACGCCATCGAAGGCCAGGTGTTCACCGCCGGTGAGCAGGTGTACGCCGCGGACGACTACGTGGAAGTCGACGCCAAGGGACGCGCGTCCCTCGGGATCACGGCGACCGGCGCTGAGGGGGAGTCGACCCAGACTGGTCTGCTCCTGCTGCACCAGAGCGCGGCCGAGAACGACTTCTCGGTCGTCACGGTCCGCTGATCGGGTGAGCAGCGCTGCGGGCCGGGGAGCGATCCCCGGCCCGCAGTGTCATCCGAGCTCTGTGCGCACCGCGTACAGCTCGGGGAAGAAGGTCAGCTCGAGCGCCCGGCGCAGGAAGGGCACGCCGCTGGATCCGCCCGTGCCGCGCTTGAGGCCGATGATGCGCTCCACCGTCTTCAGGTGGCGGAAGCGCCACAGCTGGAAGTTGTCCTCCAGGTCGACCAGCTCCTCGCAGGTCTCGTAGGCGGCCCAGTTGTGCCCGGGGTCCCGGTAGATCGCGGCGAACACCGGCACCAGCTCGGGGTGGTACTCCCACGCCCGGGTGACGTCGCGCTCGAGCACCTCCTCCGGGATGCCGTAGCCGCTGCGGGCGAGCAGTCGCAGGAACTCGTCGTACAGGCTCGGCGCCTCCAGCGCCGACTGCACCAGGGCCAGGTTCGCAGGTTCCGCGGCGAAGACCCGCAGCATCCCCCGGTTCTTGTTCCCCAGCGTGAACTCCACCGCACGATATTGCGCGGACTGGAAGCCGCTGGCGTTGCCCAGCACGCCGCGGAACTGCGCATACTCCGCGGGGGTGAGGGTCGCCAGCACCGACCACTGCTCGGTGATCGTCTGCTGGATGTGCTTGACCCGTGCGATGCACTTCAGGGCGGGGGCCAGCGCGTCGCCGCGCAGGAGGCGGCAGGCGGCGCCGAGTTCGTGCAGCATGAGCTTGAGCCACAGCTCGGTGGTCTGGTGCTGCACGATGAACAGCAGCTCGTCGTGGTGCTCGGGGTCGCTGAGCGGGCGCTGGGCGGACAGCAGAGTGGCGAGATCGAGATAGCCGCCGTAGCTCATCCGGTCTTCGAAGTCGGTGACGACCGTCTCTTCGATCGTGCGGGTGTTGCGCTCGACGCCGTTGTCCACGGCCTCCAGCCTAGATCAGCGACAGCTCGCGGAGCTTGGCCTCGACATCGGCGTTGGAGGGCTCGACGTGGTGAGAGGCATCCGGGTACAGCACCACCGGGATGTTCGTCCGGCCCGAGATCTCGCGCGCCACGTCGGCGGCGGCCGGCTCGGCGACCAGGTCGACGTACCGGTACGGGATGCCGAGGTCGTCGAGCTGCTTCTTGGTGCGGCGGCAGTCGCCGCACCAGTCCGCGCCGAACATGGTGATCGTGGAGGATTCGGATGACGTCATGCATCCATTCTCGTGGATGCATTCTCGGGGAAGACTCCGGACTCCCACTCTTCGGGCCCAGGTGCCCGTGGCACGATGTATCCGTGCAGCTCACGATCATCGTGCCGACGTTCAACGAGGCGCCCAATGTGGCCGAGCTCGTCACGCGCACCGCCGCGGCGGTGCAGGGCGTCGACGCCGAGCTGCTCTTCGTCGACGACAGCACCGACGACACGCCGGATCGCGTCCGGGCCGCGGCGGAGACCGCCCCGCTGCCGGTGCGGGTGGTCCATCGAGAGCACGCCGAGGGGGGTCTGGGCGGCGCGGTGCTCGAGGGGCTGGGGCTGGCGAGCGCCGATGTGTGCATCGTGATGGACGGCGACCTGCAGCATCCTCCCGAGACGATCCCCGCTCTGCTCGAGCGTCACGGGGAGGGAGACGTCGACGTCGTCGTGGCCTCGCGCTATCGCTCCGGCGGCTCCAGCGGCGGCCTGGCCGATCAGCGCCGGGTGTGGGTGTCGCGGCTGTCGACGCTGCTCACCAAAGCCATGTTCCCCATCCGCCTGCGGGATGTCTCCGACCCGATGACCGGCTTCTTCCTCGTCGACCGGCGGGCGTTGAACGTCGCGGCGCTGCGCCCGCGGGGGTACAAGATCCTGCTCGAGATCCTGGCCCGCAAGACCCTCCGCGCCGCCGAGGTGCCGTTCGTCTTCGACGACCGCCACGGCGGCTACTCGAAGGCGACGTTCCGGCAGGGCATGCACTTCCTCGCCCAGCTGTGGCAGCTGCGATTCGGGAAGATGTCGGTCTTCGCGGTGATCGGAGGGCTCGGCGCGATCGCGAACGTCGGCATCGTGTGGGCGCTCACCGCACTGGGAGTGAACTATGTGGTCGCCGCGATCATCGCGGCGGAGGCGACGATCATCGGCAACTTCCTCCTGATCGAGCGCTTCGTCTTCCAAGACATGCGGGCCGAGGCATCCAATGTCTGGTGGCGCTTCGCGAAGTCATTCACGTTCAACAACGCCGAGCTCGTCGTCCGCATCCCGGTGATGGCGTTCATGGTCTCGACGTGGAACTTCACGGCGGTGCTGGCCACCGCGGTCACCCTGGCGCTCGCGTTCATCGTGCGGTTCGTGTTCCACTCGCTCGTGGTCTACGCGCCGCGCACGCAGGGGAAGCCGTCGCCTGCGCGCCAGTTCCTGGACGAGCTCGACGAGCAGGCGGTGCGGCCGGGGGAGCTCTAGCCCCGCGCGGCGGCGAGCACACGGTCGCTGAACGCCGGCCACGCCTCGATCGCCCACGGCCCGAAGTCGCGGTCGGCGAGGGCCACCAGGGCGAGCTGTGCGGCGGGATCGACCCACAGGAACGTCCCCGACTGGCCGAAGTGGCCGAACGTCGCGGGGGAGTTGCGCGAACCCGTCCAATGGGGCGACTTCTCGTCGCGGATCTCGAACCCGAGGCCCCAGTCGTTGTGCCGTTGCGATCCGTAGCCGGGGAGCACGCCGCGCAGTCCCGGATGGACCACCTGCGTCGCCTCGGCGAGCGCCTCGTGCGAGAGCAGCGTGGGCTCCTGCAGTTCGGCCGCGAAGCGCGCGAGATCGGATGCCGTCGAGACCCCGCCCGCGCCGGGTGAGCCCTCCAGACGTGACGAGGTCATCCCGAGGGGTTCGAACACGGCTTCATGCAGGTAGTCGGGGAAGGGGATGCCGGTCTCGGCGTGCAGGAGCTCCCCCAGCACGTCGAACCCGGCATTGGAGTAGATGCGGCGGGTGCCGGGGGCCGCTCGCACCGTGCGGGTGCCGAAGTCGTAGCCGCCCGTGTGCGCAAGCAGGTGCCGCACCGTGGCGCCTTCGGGCCCGGCGGGCTGGTCGAGCTCGAGCGCCCCCTCCTCCGCGGCGATGAGCAAGGCGTATGCGCTCAGGGGCTTGGTGACCGAGGCGAGGCGGTAGGCGCGCTGCTGATCGCCGTATTCGGCGATGGTCCGCCCGTCGGCGGCCACCGCGACGACGGAGGCGTTGTCGACGGGCCACTCCGACGCGGTGGCGAGGGTGCGGGTGAGGTCATCGGCCATCCGGCCACCGTACTCCGCCCGTAGCGGTGGGGCACGCGGAGCGCTATTGTGAGCCTCGCTGTGCGTTCACAGCTATCTCACAGGTATCACCCAATGAAGGAGTGACCATGAACCAAACCACCGTCGCACGCCCCGCAAACGTCACCGTCGCGGGCGTCCTGCTGATCATCTTCGCCGCACTGCAGATCCTCATGGGCATCCTCGCCCTGGTCGGCGGCGGTGCGGTCGCCGCGAGCATGAACGACACGAACGGCGGCATCGCCGGTGCGATCGCCATCGTCGGCGGCTTCATCCTCGTCGTCGGCGTACTGAACCTGATCTTCGCGATCGGTGTGCTGCGCGGGTCGAACGTCGCACGGTGGATCGTCACCATCCTCCAGCTGCTCTCGATCGCCGGCGGCATCTACAGCCTGGTGTCCGGCGGTCAGCAGCTCTGGCAGGGGCTGGCGAACCTCATCATCCCGGTGCTGATCCTGGTGCTGCTCTGGGTCGGCGAGCGCACGCGCGCCTTCTTCGCGAAGGCCTGAACCGACCACCCCGGCTCGGGAGCGGAGGCTCCCGAGCCGGGTCACACCCGGTCGAGCACGTCGCGCAGTCTCGCGGCGAAGGCCTCGGGCTGACCGGCAGAGCCGAATTCGCCGCCCATGAAGCCGCCGTGGTGGCTGGGGAAGACCGTCGCCTCCTGTCCCAGCTGCTCGGCCAGCGCGATCGCGGTGCGACCGGTGTAGACCTTCATCGACTCCTCCCCGACCGCGACCACGATCCGCGTCGGCGCCGCCTTCAGAGCCTCGATGTCGGGCCGGTAGTGGGTGACCGCCCAGGAGCGGTCGGACAGCAGCGGGTCGTCCCGGGTCCCGTCGTCCTCGGCCGGCATCCCGAACGCGCTCGGGTCGGGCGCAGGCTCGGCGAGATGCTCGTCGGTGATCTCGCCCTCCCAGGAGGTCATCTGGATGAACGCCGCCATCCCGGCACCCCACCCCTTCTCCTGATAGGCGCGGGTGATCGCCTCCCGGGCACGCTGCACCGTCTCCGCGTCCGGCAGCACGCAGTCGATGGGCGGCTCGTGGGCGACGAGAGTCGCCACGTCGTCCGGATGGGCGGTCACCAGCGCCAGCGCGGTCACCGCGCCCCCGCTGCTGGCGAGCATGTCCACCGGGCCGGCGCCGAGGGCCGCGATGAGCGCGTGGATGTCCTCGGCCTGCGTCTCCGGCTCGTTCGTGATCCCGCCGTCCTTGCGCCTGCTGCGGCCGAGCCCGCGGGGGTCGTAGGTCACGATCGTGCGGTCGGGGAACAGCGCCACCTGGGCCTGGAAGCCGCTGGCATCCATCGGCTGGCCGATCATCATGAGCGGGGGCCTGCCGTCGGCGGTCGGCAGCGGCCCGTGCACGTCGTAGACCAGATCCACCTCCGGCAGTGCGAGAGTGTGCTGGGTCATGGGTCTCCTCGTGGACGAACCGACTCACGGGATCGTACGACGCGGCGGCGGTGGGGCACCAGGGCGGGGCGTGTGCCCGGGCGGTCCGCCTTGCTGCGGTGCAGCTCTCTCAACTGACCGGAAATGGCGAAACCCCCGCGATGTAGAAGCTACGCGGGGGTCTCAGTGGCTCCGACCGGCATCGATCCGGTGACCTTTCGATTTTCAGTCGAACGCTCTACCAACTGAGCTACAGAGCCGCACGGCATCCGAGAACGCCGTGTCCGAGACGAAAGGCCCTCTGGAAAGGGCCTGTCGCTGGAGCGACCCTGACGGGACTTGAACCCGCGACCTCCGCCGTGACAGGGCGGCACGCTAACCAACTGCGCTACAGGGCCATGCTTATTCAATTGTACGGGTGACCCCAACGGGATTCGAACCCGTGCTACCGCCGTGAAAGGGCGGCGTCCTAGGCCGCTAGACGATGGGGCCGGATGCACTTCCCTGGCCGAAGCCGACGGCACGCTTACCGACGCTCAAGCATACGCAATTCATGCGGGATGCGCCAATCGAA
>NZ_JBIQHX010000026.1:0-30857 GCF_044508325.1 Microbacterium sp.
TGACATAATGTGCATTATCGGCGTTAAGCCCACTCGGCGAAGAGCTCATGGATGCCGGGTGATCGAGTCCTTCGCGAGAGCGGCCGCCAGCACCCTCGCGCGCTCGGCGATCGCGTCCGCGTCGGCGGGCATCCCCGGCTCGAAGGGCAGCTCGAGCCGGTCCTTGCTCTTGTCCCGATAGCGCGGGATGACATGCAGATGGAAGTGGAACACCGTCTGCCACGCTTCAGCGCCGCTGCAGTTGAGCAGGTTGACCCCGTCAGCGCCCAGTGCGGAGAGCACGACCTCGGCGATCCGCTGCGCGGTCAGCGTGGTCGCGACCAGATCGTCGGCGGAGATCTCCACGAGGCCCGCGCTGTGCCGCTTCGGAATCACCAGCAGATGGCCGTCCGAGCCGGGATCGATGTCCATGAAGGCGAGCGTGTCGGCATCCTCCGCCACTTTCGCGCACGAAACCGTTCCCGCGACGATCCCGCAGAACACGCATCCGGCGGTCGAATCAGCCTCCTCGATCACAGCGGCCATGCTAGCGGCCGGCTTCGGCGCGCAGGATCGCGGTGGGCGCGGATAAGGGCTATGGTCGGGCACATGGCACGGTTCAGCCCGCTGGAGTGGCCGGTCTTCCGGCAGTTCACCTCGGCAGACGGATTCGGTCGCGGCGAGGCGGTGACCTCGCGCAAGACCCGTGAGATCGCTCCCCGCACCTCCACCGCGGATCGCGTCGTGCAGAGCGTCTGCCCCTACTGCGCGGTGGGATGCGGCCAGCGCGTGTTCGTCAAGGACGAGCGGGTCGTCCAGATCGAGGGTGACCCCGACTCGCCGATCTCCCGCGGCCGGCTGTGCCCGAAGGGCGCCGCCAGCGAGCAGCTCGTCAACGCCCCGGGCCGGCAGACCGAGATCCTCTATCGCGCCCCCTACGCGACCGACTGGCAGAAGCTGACCCTCGACTCCGCGATCGACATGATCGCCGACCGCTTCATCGAGGCCCGCCGGCACTGGTGGCAGGACACCGACGAGCACGGTCGGCCGCTGCGTCGCACCATGGGCGTCGCGGCCCTGGGCGGCGCGACGCTCGACAATGAGGAGAACTACCTCATCAAGAAGCTGTTCACCGCCGCCGGCGCGATACAGATAGAGAATCAGGCGCGCATCTGACACTCCGCCACCGTTCCCAGTCTGGGAACATCGTTCGGGCGAGGCGGAGCCACGCAGACCCTGCAGGACCTGGCGAACGCCGACTGCATCGTCATCCAAGGCTCCAACATGGCCGAGTGCCACCCGGTGGGCTACCAGTGGGTCACCGAGGCCAAGGCGCGCGGAGCGCGAGTCATCCACATCGATCCCCGCTTCACCCGCACCTCCGCGGTCGCCGACAAGCACATCCCGATCCGCGCCGGTTCGGACATCGCGCTGCTGGGCGCTCTCATCAACCACGTTCTCAGCAACGACCTCTGGTTCACCGAGTACGTGCTCGCCTACACCAACGCCGCCACGATCGTCCGCGAGGAGTTCCGCGACACCGAAGACCTCGACGGCCTGTTCTCCGGGTACGACCCCGATACCGGCACCTACGACCCGGCCACCTGGGCCTATCGTCGGGGGTCGACCACTCCCCTCGGCGACGGCGCGGAAAGCCTGCAGGAGTCGCGCGGCATGGGCGACCAGTACGGGCAGGGCGGCCCGTCGGTGTCGCCCCCCATCCTCACCGACGAGACGCTCCAGCACCCGTACACCGTGTTCCAGATCCTCAAGCGCCACTTCTCGCGCTACACGCCCGAGCTCGTCCGCGACACCTGCGGCATCTCCGAAGCCGACTTCGCGTATCTCGCCCGCTCGGTCACGGAGAACTCCGGCCGGGAGCGCACGACGTGCTTCGCGTACGCCGTCGGGTGGACCCAGCACACGATGGGCGCGCAGTTCATCCGCACCGCAGCCATCCTGCAGCTGCTCCTGGGCAACATGGGGCGCCCGGGCGGAGGCATCATGGCTCTGCGCGGCCACGCCAGCATCCAGGGCTCCACCGACATCCCGACCCTGTTCAACCTGCTGCCGGGCTATCTGCCGATGCCCACGGTCGAGGCCGACACGCTCGAGGACTACCTCGGGGGCATCGCCGCCCCCGGCCAGAAGGGCTTCTGGGCGCACGCCGACGCCTACACGGTGAGCCTGCTCAAAGCGTGGTGGGGTGACGCCGCCCGCGAGGACAACGACTGGGCGTACGACTATCTGCCCCGTCTCAACGGCCCGCACGGCACCTACCAGACGGTCGCACGGATGCTCGACGACAAGGTCGACGGGTACTTCGTCTTCGGCCAGAACCCCGCGGTCGGATCCGCGCACGGGCGGATGCAGCGGATGGGCATGTCGCGCCTGAAGTGGCTGGTGGTGCGGGACTTCAGCCTGATCGAGTCGGCGACCTGGTGGAGGGACGGCCCCGAGATCGAGACCGGTGAGCTGCGCACCGAGGAGATCGCCACCGAGGTGTTCTTCCTGCCGGCCGCGAATCACGTCGAGAAGTCGGGATCGTTCACCCAGACCCAGCGCATGCTGCAGTGGCGCCATCAGGCGGTGCAGCCTCCGGGCGACTGCCAGAGCGAGCTCGACTTCTTCTACGCACTCGGCGCGCGCATCCGTGAGAAGCTCGCCGACTCGGACGACCCTCGCGACCGGCCGCTGCTCGACCTGACGTGGGACTACCCGCTGGACGAGCACGGCGGTGTCGATGCGGAGGCGGTCCTGGCCGAGATCAACGGGCGCTTCCTCACCGGCGACAAGGCCGGCCGTCCCCTGTCCGCGTTCACCGAGATGCGCGCGGACGGGTCGACCGACGGCGGGTGCTGGATCTACACGGGCGTCTACGCGGACGGTGTGAACCGCGCGGCGCAGCGCCCGCCCCGCGCCGAGCAGGCGCCGGTCAATCCGGACTGGGCATGGGTGTGGCCGGCGAACCGGCGCATCCTCTACAACCGCGCCTCCGCAGACCCGCACGGGCGTCCGTGGAGCGAGCGCAAGAAGTACGTCTGGTGGGACGAGTCCTCCGGCCGCTGGGTGGGCGACGACGTGCCCGACTTCCCGGTCACCCTCTCCCCCGACACCCGCCCGGGACCGGAGGCGAGCGGGCCTGCCGCTCTCTCCGGCATCGACCCGTTCATCATGCAGTCCGACGGCAAAGGCTGGCTGTATGCCCCGAAAGGCATGGTCGACGGACCGCTGCCTGCGCATTACGAGCCGCAGGAGTCGCCGGTCCGCAATCCGGTCTACAGCCAGCAGCGCTCCCCCACCCGGGTCACCATCGGCCGGCCCTACAACCTCAGCGCACCCAGCGACCAGGAGCGGGGCGCCGACGTGTATCCGCACATGTTCACCACCTATCGCCTCACCGAGCACCACACCGCGGGCGGCATGAGCCGATGGCTGCCGTACCTGGCCGAACTGCAGCCGGAGATGTTCTGCGAGGTCTCCCCCGAGCTCGCCGAAGAGGCGAGGCTCGAGCCGTACGGCTGGGCGACGATCATCTCGCCGCGCGCCGCGATCGAGGCGAAGGTGCTCGTCACGGACCGCGTGCGGCCGCTGCGCGTGGACGGGAGGACGGTGCATCAGATCGGTCTGCCGTATCACTGGGGCGTCGGAGGCGACGCCGTCGTCACCGGTGACGCCGCGAACGACCTGCTGGGCGTCGTGATGGACCCCAACGTGCTGATCCAGGAGTCCAAGGCGGGGTCGTGCGCGATCATCCCCGGTCGGAGGCCGCGCGGACAGGCGCTGCTGGACCTGGTGGCCGATTATCAGCGCCGGGCCGGGGTTACGGTGGAGACCGGGCTGCGGCCGGCCGACGCCCGCCGCGCAGGGGCGATCCGGACGGCGGACCCCGAAGACATCTGGGCACCCGCCGAGGAAGGAGGGGGCGCATGAGCCTCACCGAGTCGCACGAGCACCTCACTCGCGACGGCCGGGAGCGGAAGGGCTTCTTCACGGACACGTCGATCTGCATCGGCTGCAAGGCATGCGAGGTGGCCTGCAAGGAGTGGAACCACATCCCCACGGACTCCGATTGGGAGCTGCGGGACTCCTCCTACGACAACACCGGCGAGCTCGGCGCCGACACATGGCGACACGTGGCGTTCATCGAGCAGGGCAGTGAGCAGATCGAGCGGGCGCGCGAGAGCGGCCGGCGGCTGGTCAGCCTGGGCATGCCCACCATCGGCCCGCCGCAGGCCCGTGCGGCCGCGGACGGCGAGGCCGACCTGTCGGGCGTGGACACCACTCCCCCGGACACCCCCGACTTCCGCTGGCTCATGTCGTCGGATGTCTGCAAGCACTGCACGAACGCGGGATGCCTGGACGTCTGCCCGACGGGAGCCCTGTTCCGCACCGAGTTCGGGACGGTCGTGGTGCAGGAGGACATCTGCAACGGCTGCGGCACGTGCGTCGCGGGCTGCCCGTTCGGCGTCATCGAGCGCCGCAGCGACGGGATCGCCGCTCCCAAGACCGATCGGGACCTGCCGACCCCGAACGTCGGCGTCGCGCAGAAGTGCACCCTGTGCTACGACCGGCTCACCGACGGGCAGACGCCCGCGTGCGCACAGGCGTGCCCGACCACCTCGATCAGGTTCGGCAGCCATGAGGAGCTCGCCAAGATCGCCCGCGCGCGCGTGCGCGAGCTCCACAAGCAGGGCCTCACCGAGGCCCGCCTGTACGGCGCCAACCCGCAGGACGGAGTCGGCGGGACCGGATCGATCTTCCTGCTGCTGGACGAGCCCGAGGTCTACGGACTGCCGCCGGATCCGAGGGTGCCCACCGCAGACCTGCCCCGCATGTACAAGCGCGCGGCCACCGCTGCGCTGGGGATGCTCGCCGCTGTCGCGATCGCCTTCCTCGGGGGACGTCGGTGACCACATCCGACTTCGACAGCTATCGCCCCCCGGAGCCGCCGCGGCGTGGCCCCAGGGGCCGACGGCGCCGCCGTGGCGGTCCCGGACGCACGGACGGCTCCCGCGAGATGCCGATGGTGCCCGAGGTCGATTTCACGACCTACTACGACCGCCCCGTCGTGAAGGCGCCGCCGTGGGAGGCGCCGATCGGCGTCTACCTGTTCCTGGGCGGGGTGGCCGGCGGCTCCTCGCTGCTGGCCGCAGGGGCCCAGTTCACCGGCAATGCGGTGCTCCGGCGCAACAGTCGCATCGCCGCGATCGCCGCGGCCGGGGCCGGGGCTCTCGCCCTCATCGCGGACCTCGGCCGGCCGGAGCGGTTCCTGAACATGTTCCGCACGTTCAAGGTCACCTCCCCGATGAGCGTCGGCTCGTGGATCCTCGCCGCGTTCAGTGCCGGCGCCGGGGTGGCCGCGGCCGGCGAAGTCGATCGCATGACGCGCCGGAGGCTTCCGCTCGGACCGCTGCGATCGCTGCTGAGAGTCGCCGAACCCGTCGGCGGCGTCGCTGCCGGCGCGCTGGCGGCACCGCTGGCGGCCTACACCGGCGTCCTCCTCGGCGACACGGCGAACCCGACCTGGAGCGCCGCGAGAGACGACCTGTCGTTCGTGTTCGTCGGGTCGGCGAGCATGGCTGCCGGGGGTCTCGGGCTCGTCACCACCCCGACCCGGCACGCCCGCCCCGCCCGGGCGCTGGCCGTCATCGGTGCGGCCGCCGAACTGGCGGCGGCGAAGGCGATGGAAGAGCGCATGGACCCGGTCGCGGCCGAGCCGCTGCGCCAGGGCCGACCCGGAGCGATGCTCGCCTGGAGCAAGGGCCTGGCGGCGCTGGGCGGCGTCGGGGCGCTGCTGGGCGGACGGAATCGGGTGATCGCCGCAGTGTCCGGCGTCGCGCTGCTCGTCGCGTCCGCGCTCACCCGCTTCGGCGTGCTGCACGCGGGGCTGGAGTCAGTCGAAGACCCGCGCTACACGATCGAGCCCCAGAAGCGGCGGCTCCAGGAGCGGCAGCGCCGGGGAATCACGCACGACTCGATCACCACCGCCGGCTGAACCGATCAGCGGATCCGGATGCCGGACCCGGCGGTCGTCTTCCCGATCACCGGGTAGCCGGGAACCTCGCCCACCACGAGCAGACCGCCCGAGGTCTGCGCGTCCGCCAGAAGCAGCAGGTCCTCCTTCGTGATCCCGGCATCGGGCTCCAGGTGCGGTCGCACCCACGACAGGTTGCGGCGCGTTCCGCCCGAGACGTAGCCGTCCTCGAGCGACTCGCGCACGCCGTCGAGGACCGGCACCGCACCGGCGTCGATCGTCGCGCCGACCCCCGAGGCCCGGCACAGCTTGAACAGGTGGCCGAGCAGGCCGAACCCGGTCACGTCGGTCGCCGCCCTGGCGCCGGCGGCCTTCGCCGCATCCGCCGCGTCCGCGTTGAGCTCGGTCATCACAGCCACGGCCTGCTCGAACACCTCCCCCGTGCGCTTGTGCCGGTTGTTGAGGATCCCGGTGCCGATCGGCTTGGTGAGCGTCAGCGGCAGCCCGGGCTGCGCCGCGTCGTTACGCAGCAGCTCGTCCGGACCGGCGACGCCGGTGACCGCCATCCCGTACTTGGGTTCCGGATCGTCGACCGTGTGCCCGCCGATCACCGGACAGCCCGCCTGGGTGGCGACATCCAGTCCGCCGCGCAGCACTTCGGTGAGCAGCTCCATCGGGAGGACCTCGCGGGGCCACCCGACCAGGTTGACTGCGACGATGGGACGCCCGCCCATCGCATAGATGTCGGACAGCGCGTTGGCGGCGGCGATCCGGCCCCAGTCGTAGGGGTCGTCGACCACCGGCGTGAAGAAGTCCGCGGTGGCGAGTACGGCCAGATCGTCCCGCACGAGCACGGCGGCGGCATCGTCGCCGTCGTCCAGCCCGACCAGGACCCCCGGAGCCGCCTGACCGACCAGCCCTCGGACCGCGTCCTCGAGCTCGCCCGGAGGGATCTTGCAGGCGCATCCCCCGCCGTGGGCGTACCCCGTGAGCCGAGTCGTCCGCTGCTGCATGACCATGCCCCGAGGGTACCCCGGCAGAAGAGTGTAGGTTCGAGGCGGAGGCGTCTGGGTTCCTGGTGGGCCCCCCGGTCTTCAAAACCGGTGAGGCCGAGCATCTCGGTCTGGCGGGTTCGATTCCCGTCCGCCTCCGCCAGCGGGCGGGTGCACAGCGGGGGGCGTGATGAACGACGACGATCAGCGGCGCCGCGTTCCCGGCACCGACACGCTGCTCGCCCTCCCCGCCGTCATCCGCGCCCGGGAACGGCTGAGCGACGCCGCGGTCCGCGCGATCATCAGCGCAGCGCAGTCCGCGGCGCGAGACGGCGATCTCGCCGTCGACGACGTCGAGCGCGCCGTCGAAGAGGCGGTTCGGGAACGCCTGCCACTCACCCTGCGCCCGGTGCTGAACGCGACCGGCGTCGTGGTCCACACGAACCTCGGCCGGGCGCCCCTGTCGGCCGCTGCGCGCGCCGCGCTGGAGGCGGCGTCCGGCTACGTCGACGTCGAACTGGATCTGGAGACCGGACGGCGCAGTTCCCGCGGCTCGGCGGCCCGCGAGGCGCTCCTGGAAGCCTGCCCCGCCGCCGAGGACGCGCTCATCGTGAACAACGGCGCCGCCGCGCTCGTGCTCGCCGTCACCGCCTGCGGCCGCCCCCCGGGCGCGGACTCGCCGCCCGGCGAGATCGTCGTCAGCCGCGGCGAGCTCATCGAGATCGGCGCCGGATTCCGGCTGCCCGATCTGATGGAGTCCACCGGCGCACGGGTGCGAGAGGTCGGCACGACCAACCGCACCCATCTCGACGACTACGCACGAGCGATCACCGAGCGCACGCGATGCATCGTGAAGATCCATCCCAGCAACTTCCGGGTGCAGGGCTTCACATCGGACGTCGGGATCGCCGCACTGCGCACGCTCGCCGACGAGCACCGGCTGCCGCTCATCGTCGATCTGGGCAGCGGACTGCTGCGGCCGGACCCGCTCCTTCCTGACGAGCCGGACGTGGACGGTGCGCTGACAGCAGGCGCCGACCTGGTCATCGCCAGCGGCGACAAGCTGCTGGGCGGACCGCAGGCGGGCCTGGTGCTGGGCCGGCACGAGGCCGTCAGGTCGCTGGCGCGGCATCCGCTGGCGCGTGCGGTCCGCAGCGACAAGCTCACCCTGGCCGCGATCGAGGCGACTCTGCGCGGCGGCAGGACGCCCGTGCACGCCGCGCTCCACGTCGATCCTGTGCGGCTGCGGGGCCGTACAGAGCAGCTCGCCGCGCGGGTCGGCGCCGCCGTCGTGCCGCACGACGGGCGCGTGGGCGGCGGCGGCGGCGCCGGGGTTCCGCTCCCGGGCTGGGCGGTCGCCCTGCCCGAGGATGTCGCAGAGCCCCTCCGCCGGGGCGATCCGGCCGTCCTGGCACGGGTGCACGCCGGCAGGTGCCTGATCGACCTGCGCTGCGTTGCGGAGGAGGACGACGAGCGACTCGCCGTCGCGGTGCAGACGGCGAAGGAGGCCGCGGCGCGCGGGCCGGAGCGGGACGACTGACATGCACGTCATCGCGACGGCGGGTCATGTCGACCACGGCAAGTCGACTCTGGTCCGCACCCTCACCGGGATGGAGCCGGACCGGCTCGCCGAGGAGAAGCGGCGCGGCCTGACGATCGATCTCGGCTTCGTGTGGACGACGCTGCCTTCCGGACGCGGGGTCGCCTTCGTCGACGTGCCCGGTCATGAGCGATTCCTCGGAAACATGCTCGCCGGCGTCGGCCCCTCCCCCGCCGTGTGCTTCGTGGTGGCTGCCGATCAGGGCTGGCAGGCGCAGTCCAGCGATCATCGTGACGCGATCGCGGCGCTGGGCATCGAGCACGGGATCGTGGTGATCACCCGCGCCGACCTGGCCTCGCCGCGGCAACGCGCCGACACCGCCGCGCAGACGCGCGGACGCCTCGCCGGAACGCCTCTGGCGCACGCGCCGATCGTCACGGTCTCGGCATCGGAGCGCACGGGTCTGGAAGAGCTCGTGCGGCGGCTCGATGAGATGCTGAGCCGGATGGCGCCCCCCGACCCGGCGGCGCGGGTGCGGCTCTGGATCGACCGCTCGTTCACCCTGCGCGGCACGGGAACGGTCGTCACCGGGTCCCTCACGGCGGGAACGCTCCGACGCGGCGACCAGGTGGAGCTCGTCAGCGCCGACGGCCCCCGTGCCGTGAGCATCCGCGGACTGCACAGCCGGAACACGGCAGTCGAGATCGCCACCCCCGAGGCCCGCGTCGCCGTGAATGTGCGCGAGATCCCCGCCGACGCGATCCATCGCGGCGATGCGCTCGTCACCCCCGACGCCTGGCCTCTGGTCCAGACGGCCGATGTCCGCCGCACGATGGGCGACAGCTTCCGTGACGCACCGCAGCAGTTCGTCGCCCACGTCGGGACCGCGGCGATCCCGGCCCGTCTGCGCCCGTTCGGGGACGACCATGCGCGGCTGTCCCTGGCGCGGGGCGTTCCGCTGGAGGTGCGCGACCGACTCGTGCTGCGCAGTCCTGGCGGGCGCTCGGTGTTCGCCGGCGCGCTCGTCCTCGACGTCGACCCCCCACCGCTGCGCCGCCGCGGCGACGGCGCGCGCCGGGAGGCGGAACTGACCGGGCGCCCCGCCTCGGGCGATCCCGCAGCCGAGGTGGCCCGACGCGGCGCCGTGCGGCCCGAACAGCTGCGCCGCTTCGGCATCCGCCCGCTCGACACGGTTCCCGACGGCGTGGCGTCCGTGCACAGGGGCGGCACCTGGTGGGTGCATCCGCCCGCGCTGCACGAATGGGCGCGCGCACTGCGGGCGGCCGTCGAGCGGAAGCTGCGCGACGACCCGCTCGCCCCCGGACTGACCGAAGGAGCCGCGGACGGCATCCTCCGCCAGGCGGCGCCCCCGCTGCCGGATCCCGTCCTGCTCCCCCTCGTGGTGGATGCCGCGCGACTGGAGGCCCACCGCGGCGTGCTCCGGCCTCCCGGACACGGCACGGATCTGGGCGAGGCGGAGGCCGGCGTCGCCCACCTCGAGCAGCGGCTGCGCGCACACCCCTTCGCCGCACCCGAAGCGGGCGATCTCGCCGCCCTCCGACTCGGGACCCGTGAGCTCGCCGCCGCCGAGCGCGCGGGCCGGCTGCTGCGCCTGGACGCCGGGGTGGTTCTGCTCCCCCAGGCCCCGGCTCTTGCGATGCGGCACCTGGCCGCCCTCCCGCAGCCGTTCACCACCAGCCAGGCCCGGCAGGCGCTGGACACGACGCGTCGGGTCGCGATACCGCTGCTGGAGCATCTCGACGCCCGCGGCTGGACGCGCCGGGTGGACACGCTGCATCGCACCGTCGCGCGATGAGCAGCCGCCCGACGATCCATAGACTTCCGAGGTGGAGTACTACCAGGACCCGGTCGACGGCAGCACCTACCCGCTCGACGAGCCGCGGTGGCGATCGGATGCCGGGCGGCCGCTGTGGATCGCGCCCGGCAGCGGGCTCGGCCGCGAGGACATCGACGCGTCCGTCCGCTCCATCTGGCGGTATCGGGCGGCGCTGCCGGTCGAGGTGGACGCACCGATCTCGCTCGGAGAAGGCCTGACGCCGCTGCTGGAGGGATCGTGGCCGGGCGGTGGCCGGCCGCTCTTCAAGGCGGAATGGCTCAATCCGACCGGCAGCTTCAAAGACCGCGGCACCTCGGCGATGCTGTCGTACCTGCGTGCCCACGGCGTCGCGGCCGTCCTCGAGGACAGCTCCGGCAACGGCGGATCGTCGGTCGCCGGCTACGGCGCCGCAGGAGGGCTGCGTGTGAAGATCTTCGCGCCGGAGTCGACGTCGCCGGCGAAGATCGCCCAGGTGCTCGCCTACGGCGCCGAGGTGCAGCTGGTCCCGGGGCCACGGGACGCGTCGCAGCACGCCGCCATCCGCGAAGCCGAGGGCCCGGCCTTCTACGCGAGCCACAACTGGCAGGCCTTCTTCCTCCAGGGCACGAAGACGCTCGCCTACGAGCTCTGGGAGGACCTCGGGTTCCGTGCACCCGATCACATCATCGTCCCGGTCGGCGCGGGCAGCAGCCTCCTGGGCTGCTGGATCGGGTTCCGCGAGCTGCTGCACGCCGGGCAGATCGAGCGGATGCCTCGGCTGCACGCCGCGCAGCCGCTCCACTGCTCCCCGGTCGACGCCAGTTTCACAGCCGGCGTCGACACGCCGGTCGATCGCCCCGTCTCGGCGACCGTGGCCGAGGGCACCGCGATCGCCCGCCCGCTGCGCCTGCGGCAGATCATCGCGGCGCTGCGGGACACAGCCGGCACGACGACCGCGGTGCCCGAGGACGCGATCGTCGACGCGCTGCGGACCCTGTGCGCCCAGGGGCTGTTCGTCGAGCCGACCAGCGCCACCGCCGCCGCCGCGTACGCCGCCCGCGTGGGCGACGGCACGATCGGTGCCTCGGAGACCGCGGTGGTGGTGCTGACCGGCGCAGGGCTGAAGGCGGCCTCAACCGTGCGCGATCTCGTCCAGAGCCCACGTGCGTGACGGGCAGGTTCTCGCGAACATGTGCGGCGCGGTTCCTATGCCACAGCGCCGCGCGGCGCTAGCCTGAGACACACCACTCACAGGTTTCTCCCAGAAAGGAAACCACATGACCAGTGAAACCGCAGCGGAGAAGGGCGCCGTCAACGGCGTACGGACCGCACTCGGGCTCGGCGGACTGCTCGCCCTCATCGCCGGTGTGATCATCATCTGGCAGCCAGCCGGCGCCGCATTCTTCGTCACCGCGGTCCTCGCGATCTACGCGATCGCCGCCGGCTTGGTCTACGCCGGTCTCGGGATCTTCTCGAAGTCGATGGGCGGCTGGGCACGGGTCGGGCACATCGTGCTCGGCATCATCTTCATCATCGCGGGCATCATCGCGTTCATGAACCTGCAGTCGACCACGGCGTGGCTCGCGGTGATCGTGGCGATCATGGTGGGAATCGCGTGGATCGTCGAGGGCATCGTCTCCCTGACCACCCTCGGCGACGCCGCCTCCAAGGGATGGACGATCTTCTTCGCGATCATCAGCATCATCGCGGGTCTCTACCTGGTGTTCTCGCCGTTCTGGTCGGCGGTGGCGCTGTGGCTGATCCTGGGCATCGCGCTCATCGTGATCGGGATCATCAACATCGTGCGCGCCTTCACGTTCAAGGGCGGCACGGTCTGAGTGAGCCATGAGAGGGGGAAGGGCCCGGGAGAGATCCCGGGCCCTTGCCCATCTCATCACGCGGTCGCGGGGAGCCTCCGCTGCCACCAGTCCAGGATCGCCCGGAACCGCTCGACGCGGTGGCGTGGCCGACCGCCCCGGGTGAGCTCGTGATCCTCCCCCGGGAAGACGAGCAGCTCGGCATCGACGCCGTTGCGCTTCAGTGCCAGGTAGTAGCGGGTCGCCTGCTCCAGCGGGCAGCGGAAGTCGAGTTCGGAGTGCACGACGAACGTCGGCGTGCGCACCTGGCCGACGACGGCCATCGGACTCTGCGCGGCGATCGCGGTCGGATCGGTGCCGACATACTCGTCGCCGAAGAACGAGCCGATGTCGCTCGTGCCCTGGAAGCTCACCGGATCGAGGAATCCGCGCTCCACGATGGCCCCCGCGAACCGGTGATCGTGGGCGATCACCCATGCCGTCAGGTAGCCGCCGTAGGATCCGCCCTGCACTCCGACGCGCGAGCCGTCCAGCGCGGGGTCGGCGGCGATCGCACCCTCGAGGAAGTCCACGACGTCGTGGAAGTCGACGGTCCCCATGCGCTGCCGGATGGTGCGGCCGTGCTCGCGACCGTACCCGGCCGATCCGCGCGGATTGCAGTAGACCACCGCGTAGCCCGCGTCGACGAGCACCTGCGTCTCGTCGAAGACGTGCACGCCGTACGCGGCGTAGGGTCCGCCGTGGATCTGCAGGATCACCGGGAACGGTCCGTCGCCGGCGGGTCGGGCGATCCACCCGTGCACCGGGTGACCGTCGCGTCCGGTGACCGTCAGCTCGCGCGGGGCGACGATTCCGGCCGCACGCAGCGTCTCGCCGAACGCGGTCAGCACCCGGCGGCGGCCGCCCCCCTCGACGAGCACGAGCTCGCCGAACGAGTCGGGTGCGGCCAGTGCCGCCACCGTGCGCCCGGCCGAGGTCGCATGACCGACCACCTCCACGTCGCCGCCGAGCACTTCCGTGACGCCGCCGCTGCGTGACACACGCAGCAGGCGCACCCGACCGCGCGTGCGGTCCTGGACGAGGAAGTCGTCCCCGTCGTCGTCGAGGTGGCTGCCCACTTCGCCGAGATCGATCGTCTCGGCGTCGGTGAGCCGACGCGGTCCGCCCGGTTCGACCACCCAGAGCGCCACCCCCGGCGCCACGAAGTCGATCCCGTGCTCCCCCGCATCGAAGGCGAGCAGCGCGAGCGTGCCGTCCGCGGCGACGTGCAGGCCCGACACCGACAGGCGCGCCTCACGGCCCAGCAGCTCACGCTCGCCCGAGCCGTCCACCGTGACCGCCACCACCCGGGTGCGCAGGTCGCGGCGCTCTGACTCGATCTCGTCCACCGCCGCGATCACCTCCGTCCCGTCGGCGCTGAAGACGATGCCCGCGTACGATGCCGGGCCGTCCGTCAGCTGCCGCGGCTCGGCGGGGATGACCGTCCGCTCCGGCAGCTCGGCGCCTTCGGGGTGCACGGCGGGCGCGGGCTCGTAGCAGGGCTCTGCACCGGGATCGGGCGCCTCGACGACGAACAGCTGCGCAGGTCGGTCGGCGAGGTATCCGAGCCCGTTCGCGTGCCAGCGGATGCCGGTGATGTGCCGCGGCGCCTCGGCCGAGGCATCCAGGCCCTCCACCGTGCCGTAACGACCCTTCTCGGGGATCCGCGCGACGAACGCGAGCGATCGTCCGTCGGGCGCCCATGCGAACTCGCTCACCCCGAGCGGGGCGTCGGTGGCCTGGACCGGCTCGCCTCCCCCGGCGTCCATCACGAACAGCTGCGGCCTGTCCTTCGCATCTGCGCGCAGGAACCCGATGCGGCCCCCGTCCGGCGACAGCCGCGGAGCCGCGTCGGCGACGCCCCGGGTGATCCGCCGCGGCGCGGCGTCCGGCAGGTCGACACGCCACAGCTGTCCGACGCCTCGGTTCGCAGTCAGGTCCGGGCGGGACGTCGCGAACACCGCGAACGATCCGTCCGGCGCGATCTCGGGCCGGCCCACCGACACGAGCTTGTCGATGTCCTCCGCGCGCACCCGCTCACTCCCCCGCGAACGAGCCGGTGTCGCCCACGAGCCGGGTGTGGTCCGGTGGGACGGGATCCACGGCCGCACGCGCGACCTCGGCGGCGAACTCCGCCACGTTGTACAGGCGCCCGGCAGACTCGCGCCGCGAGGCGATCGCGCCGGGGTTCGCCCGCTCAAGCAGCGTGGCCGTGATCGTGCCTTCGATCATGTCGCCCGAGACGACGACGAAGCCGACCCCCCGTGACTCCAGTTCGGGGATGAGATCGCGCAGGGCATCCTCCCCGGCGCGCTTGGACAGTGCGACCGGCTCGTACTCGGGCATGGTCGGGGTCGTGCGGATGAAGTGGGCCTGATGGCTCGTGACGAACACGACCCTGGCCCCGTCGCGCAGGATGGGCAGCGCGGCGCGCAGCACGGTCACCTGGGCGTCGCGGTTGAGGCTCAGCGCGTAATCCTCCGCCATGCCCGCCTCCATGCCGCCGGACGCGTTGAGGACGAGGATGTCGAGCCCGCCGTACGCGCGCTGGACCGCATCCATCATCTCGGCGACCGCATCCTTGTCGGTGAGGTCGGCACCGACCACGAGCGCCTGCGCGCCGAGCTCCCGCAGCTGTGCGGCGAGCTTCTCGGCCCGGGGTGCCTTGTTGCGGAAGTTGATGACGACGTCCGCTCCCGCCTCGGCGAAGTACCGCACCGTGTCGGCGCCGATGCCGCGCGACGAGCCGGTGACGAGCGCGGATCTGCCGGCCAGGACGCCGGCGGGAAGAGCAGAAGGGGTCTCGGTCACGGCATCGACACTATCAAGCGCACCCAGGCGACGAGTCGGTCACAACCTCGTCTGCAGACCCCGCCTGCGTGTTAGGTTCAAGGCACTGGAGGCCGCCGTGGAGATGATCGAACAGTTCGCCTGGATCGGATGGCTGGTGCTCATCCTGATCTTCCTGACCATCGAGGCGCTGACCCTCGACTTCACCTTCCTCATGCTCGGCATCGGCGGCGTCGCCGGGCTCGCTTCCGACCTGCTGGGCGCGCCGTTGTGGCTGCAGGTGATCATCGCGGCAGTGGTGGCGATCCTGCTCATCCTGGTCCTGAGACCGCCGCTGCTGCGCCGCCTGCATCGCGGCGAGGATCCGACCCCGTCCAACGTCGCCGCCCTCATCGGACTGGCCGGGCAGGTGATCGCGACCGTCTCGACGACGTCCGGCCAGGTGAAGCTGTCGAACGGGGATGTCTGGACCGCCCGCACCGCCGCCGGGGAGCTGCCCCCGGGAACCACCGTGACCGTGACCCGCATCGACGGCGCCACCGCGTTCGTGGCCACCCCCCGTCCCGAGCTGAATGAGGAACTCAACGCGTGAACGACATCATCCCCCAGGCGATCGGATGGGCCCTCGCCGCCGCGGTCGTCATCTTCGCACTGGTCGTGGTGGTCCGCTCGATCCGGATCATCCCGCAGGCGACCGCGGGCATCGTCGAGCGGCTGGGCCGGTACCACAAGACCCTCAGCCCGGGGTTGAATCTCCTGATCCCCTTCATCGATCGGCTCCGTCCGCTCATCGACATGCGCGAGCAGGTGGTGTCGTTCCCGCCGCAGCCGGTCATCACCGAAGACAACCTCGTCGTCTCGATCGACACCGTCGTCTACTTCCAGGTCACCGACGCCCGTGCGGCGACCTACGAGATCGCGAACTACCTGAGCGCGGTCGAGCAGCTCACCACCACGACCCTGCGCAACGTCGTCGGCGGGCTCAACCTCGAGGAGGCGCTGACCAGTCGCGACGAGATCAACAGCAAGCTGCGCATCGTGCTCGACGAGGCGACCGGCAAGTGGGGGCTGCGTGTCTCCCGGGTCGAGCTGAAGGCCATCGACCCGCCGCACTCGATCCAGGACTCGATGGAGAAGCAGATGCGCGCCGAGCGCGACCGCCGCGCCGCGATCCTCACCGCGGAGGGGTCCAAGCAGTCGCAGATCCTGGAGGCCGAGGGCCGGCGACAGGCCGAGATCCTCAAGGCCGAGGGCGACCAGCAGGCGCAGATCCTGCGTGCGCAGGGCGAGGCGGAGGCCATCCGCACCGTGTTCGAGTCGATCCATGCGGGAAACCCCGACGACAAGCTGCTGGCGTACCAGTACCTTCAGACGCTTCCGAAGATCGCCGACAGCGCCTCCAGCAAGCTGTGGATCGTGCCGAGCGAGTTCACGGACGCGCTCAAGGGGCTGTCCGGCGCGTTCGCGATGAAGACGGATGCTGCCGCTCCCGCGACGGACAAGCATCTGCCGCCCGCCGTGCCGTAGTCCGTTGGCCCACCCGTACTTCGATGCGCCCGCACCGCGCGTGCTCGCGCACCGCGGCCTGACGGTCCCCGGCGACTCGCACGTCGAGAACTCGCTGGCGGCCGTCGCCGAGGCCGTGTCGGCGGGCGCGACGTATGTCGAATCGGACTGCCATCTGACGCGGGACGGCGAGATCGTGCTGTTCCACGACGACAACGTCGAGCGCGTGACCGGCGATCCGCGGCTCGTGGCCGACCTCCGGCTGCGTGACCTCGAGGCGCTCATGGCCGACCGCGGCGGGCTGCTCACGCTGCGTGACGCCCTCGAGGGCTTCCCGGAGACCCGGTGGAACCTCGACGTCAAGGCCGCGGCCGCCGCGGCCGAGATGGGGCGCCTGGTCGCACCCCACGCGGAGCGGGTGCTGCTGGCATCCTTCTCCGACGCCCGCCGCCGGGCGGCGCTGGCGGCAGCGGCGGCGGCGGGCGCGGCGGTGCGCCCGGCCACCTCAGCGGGAAGCGCCACGATCGCGCGCGTGCTGGGAGCGGCAGCGGCGGCGCCGGCATCCGTCCTGCGCCGGCTGCTGCGCGGCGTCGACGTCCTGCAGATCCCGCAGCGGCAGGGCGCGGTGCGGGTGCTGACCGATCGCCTCATCCGGCGCGCTCATGACGCCGGCGTCGAAGTGCACGTGTGGACGGTCAACGACGTCGACGAGATGCGGTCGCTCGTCGCCCGCGGCGTGGACGGGATCGTCACCGACCGCGCCGATCTGGCCCTCGCCGCCCTGGACGGGTGAGACGCCGCCGACAGCCTGAGCGTTGACTGGGAAAGCCGCCCCGAAGTCGTCCGCTCGGAGTATCCGCACAGGCTGGTTCGTTATACCTGACAGAGCGACGAGAGGACCACACAATGGCAGACCGCAGCCTGCGCGGCATCCGACTCGGCGCCCAGAGCCTACAGAGCGAAGAGGGCGTCGTGTTCGAGGAGCGCAACGAGCACATCTACCGCTGCACCGAGTGCGGGCGCGACACGAAGCTGATGTTCGCGCACGACGCCGAGGCGCCCCAGACCTGGGAGTGCCGCACCTGCGGCGCCGAGGCCATTCTGCGCATCGGGGAGAAGACCGTCGAGGTCGACCGCTCCGGTGAGAAGGCGCCCCGTTCGCACTGGGACATGCTGCTGGAGCGTCGCACGATCCCCGAGCTGGAGGAGCTCCTGGAGGAGCGCCTGGCACTCCTGCGCGCCCGCCGCGGCGCCGGGGATGCCGACAGCAAGCTGAGCGCCTGACCGCTCGCTGCGCCACGAGGACGCCGCCCTACGGGGCCGGCGTCTTCTCGCGTCTGCGGCGGATGCCCGCCCACAGTCCCAGCGCGACGACGGCCGCGGCACTGCCCCCCGCGAGCACGCCGTGGATCCAGGGGCCCAGCACCACCGCCGGCGTGAGCCCGGTGCGCAGCGGCACATCGGCGAGCAGGTGTCCGGCGACATCGGCCCCGAGCCCGGCGATCTCGGATCCGTCCGGCGCGATGTACTGACTGGTCCCCACCGTCGAGATGTTCACGACGGCGCGTCCGGTCTCGATCGCGCGCATGCGTGCGAACGCCAGCTGCTGGAGGTTCTCGGACGTGCCGCGGAAGTCGGCGTTGTTGGTCTGGAAGAAGTAGACCTCCGCGCCGCCGTTCGCGCCGTCCCACACGACGTCGTCGTAGATCACGTCGAAGCAGATCGCGAGCCCCACGCCGACACCGTCGACGTCGAAGAGCGGAGGAGCGGTCCCCGGTGTGTACTCACGCTGGATGAGGTCGATCAGCTCGGGGGCGAACTGCCGCCACAGCCAGCGGTCCGGCACGTACTCGCCGAACGGCACAGGGTGGCGCTTGTCATAGGTCTGCACGGGGTTGTCGGCCCCTGCTTCCCACAGCAGCGATGAGTTGAAGTAGTCGGGCCCGCGCTTGGTCACCGCCGCCAGCACGATCGGCGCGCCGATCCGCTCGGAGAGCGAATCGAGCACCGCCGCGGTCACCTCGTTCCGCGTCGGGTCGGAGTCCACACCGCCCTCCGGCCACACGAGCACGTCCATCGGCTCGCCGATCATCGGGGCGGTGGCCTGCAGCTGGGCGTTGAGCACGTCGTCGGCGGCACGGGCGTCGAAGTAGCCCGACGGGCCGTTGCCCTGTGCGGCGCCGACGCGGAGGGTCCCGGCATCCGTCGTCGGGAACTGCGGGAGCGCCAGGAGCAGGCCGAGGGTGACCACCGCGGGAAGCGCGGCGCGAAGGTCTCGCAGCCTTCGATCCCGGACATACTCGATCGCCGCCGCGCAGGCGAAGACGATCAGGAAGCCCAGGCCGGACATCCCGGCCCAGGACGCGATATCGGCGAGGGGGCCGTTCGACTGGGTGACGCCCACGCGCCCCCAGGGGAATCCGCCGTAGGGGAACGTGCCCTGCACGAGCTCGCGCAGGATCCAGAGCGCGGCCACGAGCGCCGGGAGGGCCACCAGCCGCCACCAGCGCCCCGGAAGGAGGGCCGGAAGCCAGCGGTACGCCAGCGTGATCGGCACGGCGAACGCCGTCATCAGCAACGCCTCGAGGATCGACAGCGCCAGCCACGGCACCGGACCGAGGTAGCGCGCGGTGAAGGCGAGGTTCGTCAGGGTGAACGACGCTCCGAACGCGAGACCGACCAGCAGCGATGCGGGGATGCTGCGCCCGATCAGGCCGATCAGCCCCAGGGGAACCGCGGCGAACACCGCGGGCCACCAGCCCAGCGCCGGGTACGCCGACGTGAACAGGAGCCCCCCGGCGACCGACGCCGCCACGGCGGCCCACGGCGGCAGGATCGGGCGCGGCGGGCCGGGGCGTTCGGGCACCTCTCGAGCCTAGACCGAGCTGTACGCGACGATGCCGCGGCGGACCGCGTCCAGCGCAGCGCGAGCGGTCACCGCGACGTCGGGCTCGGCGACGATGGAGAGCTGATCGAGCAGGTCGATCGTCTGCTTCGCCCAGCGCACGAAGTCCCCCGCCGCCATGTCGGCGTCCCTGAGGACGGTGTCCAGCGGCATGCCGCGTGCCCAGGAGTGCATCGCCGACGCCAGGATCGCCGAGATCGGCTCCGACCCGGCCAGCTTGTGCTCCTTCTCGAGGTCGTCCAGCCGCGACCACAGCGCCTCGGTCTCACTCAGCGCCGCACGGAAGGGCCCCCTCGGCAGCCGCCTGTCCCGCGATTCCTCTTCATCGCGGCGGGGCTCGTACACCAGGCAGCAGGCCAGGGCGGCCAGGGACGCGGCATCCAGCTTGCTCCACAGCCCCTGTCGCAGCGCCTCGGCGACGAGGAGATCGCGCTCGCCGTAGATGCGCCGCATGGTGCGGCCGGCGTCGGTGAGCACGGTGCGCTCCCCCTCGACGCGCACGTAGTCCAGTTCGCGCAGCACGTCGACCACGCGGTCGAAGATCCGCGCCACGGTCCCTGTGCGCGACTCGATCTGCCGGCGCAGGCCGTCGGTCGTGCGCTTGAGCGTGAAGTAGCGCTCGGCCCAGCGGGCATGATGCTCTCGATCGGGGCACGCGTGGCAGGAGTGCCGCTGCATGCGCTTGCGCAGATCCGCGATCTGCCGCAGACGCCGGTCGCGCGTGGAGCGACTCGCGTTGGCGTCCTTGCGGTTGAGCTTCTCGAGATCGCTCAGCTCGCGGCGGATGTGCGCGTAGTCGAGGAAGTCCCCGCGATCGCACGTCATCGCCTCCCGGTACCCGGCGAGCGACTCCTCCGACTCCCGCACCTGGCGGGCGAGCCCCACGACGGCCCGGTCGGCCTGGAACTGCGCGAACGACGACTCCAGGATCTCGCGCGCCTTCGCCCGCCCGAACTGGTCGATGAGGTTCACCGCCATGTTGTAGGTGGGCCGGAAGCTCGAGTTCAATGGGTAGGTGCGGCGGGAGGCGAGCGCGGCGACCGCCTGCGGATCCATGCCCTCCGTCCACTGCACGACCGCGTGGCCCTCGACGTCGATGCCGCGGCGACCCGCGCGGCCGGTGAGCTGGGTGTACTCCCCCGACGTGATCGCCACGCGCGCTTCGCCGTTGAACTTCTCGAGCTTCTCGAGCACGACGGTCCGCGCCGGCATGTTGATGCCGAGCGCCAGGGTCTCGGTGGCGAAGACGGCCTTGATGAGCTTGCGCTGGAACAGTTCCTCGACGACCTCCTTGAACGCGGGCAGCAGTCCTGCATGGTGGGCGGCGACCCCGCGCTGGAGGTTCTCCAGCCACTCCCAGTAGCCGAGGACGGCGAGATCCTCGTCCAGCAGGGTGCGGGTGCGCTCCTCGACGATCGCGCGGATCTCGGCGCGCTCCTCGTGGGTGGTCAGGCGCAGCCCCGAGCGGCGCACCTGCTGCACCGCGCCGTCGCATCCGGCGCGGCTGAAGATGAAGAAGATCGCCGGGAGGAGGTTCGCGCGCTGGAGGAGCCGCACCACGTCCGGCCGGTCCAGCCGCTCTATGCGTCGCGCATTGCCGGGGCGCACCGGACGACGGCCGCCCTTGTGGGGTCGCCTGCGCATCGCCTCGTCTCCGCGCCGAGATCCGGTCTGCGCACCGGGCGCGAAGGTCACGCCCTTGAACGACCGGATCCGCATGAGCTCCTGATTGACCTGTGCGGTCGCCACGCCCGCCCGATCGTCGAACAGCGGGAGCAGGTCGCCGCGGACGAGCACATGCTGCTCGAGGGGAACCGGCCGTGTCTCCGAGACGATGACCTCGGTGTCGCCGCGGACCGTGTCGAGCCAGTCGCCGAACTCCTCGGCGTTGGACACCGTCGCCGACAGCGAAACCAGCCGCACGTCCGCGGGCAGATGGATGATGACCTCCTCCCACACCGCGCCGCGGAAGCGGTCGGCGAGGTAGTGCACCTCGTCCATCACGACGTAGCGCAGACCGCGCAGCGCGGGCGAGCCCGCGTAGAGCATGTTGCGGAGCACCTCGGTGGTCATCACGACCACGCGCGCGTTCCCGTTGATGTTCGTGTCGCCCGTGAGCAGGCCGACGTCGTCGGCGCCGTAGACCGCCTGGAGCTCGCGGAACTTCTGATTCGACAGGGCCTTCATCGGCGTGGTGTAGAACGCCTTGGCGGGATGCCGCGGGTCGTCGCGGTCGCGCATCGCCAAGTGCACGGCGAACTCGCCGACGATGGTCTTGCCGGCACCGGTCGGCGCCGCGACGAGCACGCTGCGCCCGTCCTCGAGGGCGTGGCAGCCCGCGATCTGGAACGGATCGAGCCGGAATCGCTGTGCGGCGGCGAACTCCGCGGTGACGGGATGTCGGGCCGCCTCCTGCGCGGCCATGTAGTCCTCCGCGGGCGAGCTCACCCCGTGGCCTCGGCGGGCGGGTCGGGCGGGAGCAGCCGCGCCTCGCGTCTGCTGCGGCGGCGGTCGAACAGGAGCGAGACCCCCGCCGCCCCGAAGTACAGGACGACGAGGATGCCGGCCAGCAGCAGCATCGAGGTCACCTCGTAGGCGGGGGTGGCCACGGCGGCGAAGATGGTGGCCACCAGGATGGCGATCCGCCAGCCCTTGAGGATCCCGCGGCCGGAGATGACGCCGCCGAGGTTCAGCGCGACGAGGAAGACCGGCATGACGAACGAGATGCCGACGACCAGCAGCAGCTTGAAGATGAAGTCGTAGTAGTAGTCGTACTTGTAGAACAGCGAACCCTGCTCCGGCACGAGCGAGGCCATCACCTCGATGATGTGCGGCATGATGTACCAGCCCACGAACGTGCCGGCGAAGAACAGCGGGATCGCGGCCGCCATGAATCCGACGGTGTACCGGATCTCCTTGCGGGTCAGCCCCGGCATGACGAAGGCCCAGATCTGCCACAGCCACACCGGCGCCGAGAGGATGATGCCGATCGCGAAGGCGATGCGCACGCGCAGGTCGAACCCCGACGTGATCGTGTCGAAGTTGAGCCGGGCGAAGTCGTCGCCGCGGTTGTCGGCCACCATGCGGAT
The DNA here is from genome assembly GCF_044508325.1 of Microbacterium sp. Lineage (GTDB taxonomy): Bacteria > Actinomycetota > Actinomycetes > Actinomycetales > Microbacteriaceae > Microbacterium. The sequence goes on from NZ_JBIQHX010000026.1 coordinate 22,451, forward strand.
CGGCTCGGTGAGCAGGTCGATGATGGGGTTGGTGATGATCGCCGCCACGATCATCCCGACGATCAGTGCGGCCGCGGCGATCACGAGTCGCTTGCGCAGCTCCAGCAGATGCTGCGCAAGCGACATCCGCTTGTCGCGCTTCGGCGAATCAGGTTCCTCGACGCGCGGCGGTTCCGTCGTCACCACGTCCGGTCAGGATTTTGGATCAGGTGCGGCGCCCGCATCGGTCGTCGTCGACGAGTCGGCCTCGCTGGCGACCTTGCCGTCAGCCGGCTCGGCGGCGGCATCCTCGCTCTTCATGGCCTTCATCTCGCCCTTGAACACGCGAGCGGACTGCCCGAGGCTCTTCGCCAGCGCCGGCAGCTTCGCCGCGCCGAAGAGCAGGAGGATCACCGCGAGGATGATCAGAAGGTGCGGCCACCCGAATGCGCCCATGTGAAGCTCCCTCAGTAGGTGCGGTGCGCGTACAGTCTAACCCGGTGCACGTGCGAGTCCGCGCCGCGTGTCACTCCCGATATCGATCGAGCCCGGCCGCGGCCCACTCGACCGCGGCCTGACGCGCCTCGGCGGGCTCGAGCACCTCCACCGCTCCCCCGCGTCGGGTCGCGAGGCGCTTCAGCACGCGCGGGTCGCTCACGTGCAGCGTCGCGATCGACCGGTCCGCGGCATCCGGGTCCTCGGACACGTCCGCATGATCCAGGTACTGCCCGAGCAGCGGCGCGACGTGGTCGGCGTACGCGATGCGTGCCACCGTCTCGCCGCTGGGTCCTGCGAACAGCTCCGTCTCGCGGTCGTCGTGCTCGCCGGCGGGGATGTCGGTGACCACCAGGTCGCTGACCCGCTCCAGGTGGAACGTGCGCACCGCCCTGCGCAGGTGGCACCAGCCGCGCAGATACCACTGCGCGTCGATCGCGAGGATGCGGATCGGGTCGACGGTGCGCGTCATCACCTCGGCGTCGATGGGACGGTAGGTGAACGACACCGCCCGCCGCCTCGTCATCGCCTCCGACACGGTCGCCCGCACGTCGTCGACGGGGTCGGGCGCGAAGACCAGCTCGCCGGGCGGGGCCCCGGCGCCGCGGGCGAGCTTGGCGAGCAGGCCGGCGACCACGCCCTGCTCCGCGACGGCGGGGACCGCCTGCGCGTACTGCAGCCCGGCGAGCAGGGCCGCCGCCTCCCGCGACGACAGCCGCGGGGCGCGCTCGAACGCGACGACGTTCACCAGGACGATCTCGTCCTGCTCGTCGAACGCGTCCCAGTCGATCGAGAAGAGCTCGTTGTCCATGCCGCCGGGAAGGCCGATGACGTTGAGGTTCTCGACCATCTCCCGCATGACCGCGGGGGTCACCCCGAACAGCCGCGCGGCGTCCTCGACCTTCGTCGGCCCGTGCTCGATCACGTACGGCACGAGTGTCATCACGATCGCGACGCGGTCGGCGGCGACGGGATTCCGGCGGACGGGATCGGCGTTCATGCGACCCCCGCCTTGGAACCGTGCAGCGCCACGACGCGCTCCAGTCGCGCCACCACCTCGTCGCGAAGCTCCTCCGGTGCGAGGACGCGCACCTCCGGGCCGTACGATGCCAGCTCGTCGGCGAGGATGTGGATGTCGACGTAGTGGACGTGGAGGCGGTGCTCCTGCTGCGGGTCGCCGTCTGCTGTGCCGCGTCGACGCAGCCGCAGCGCCGCTTCGGTCTCGGGCATGACCGCGATGACAGCCACATTGCGCGCGGCGACCTCGGCGAGCTGCTCCAGCGCGCGGGCACCCGCACCCTCCCGCTCGGCGGTGTCGAACGTCTCGCGGGTCAGCTCGACCGGGCCGACGATGCGCGAGAGCAGGAAGGTCCGCTCCTCGTCGATGTCCAGATCGATGCCGTAGACATGCCACCGACCTTCGTACTCGAAGATCGCCAGCGGCGACACGCGACGCACGCGGGAGATCTCGTCGCCCGGCTTGACATACGCGAATCGCACCACCTTGCCCTCCTCGTTGGCGCGTCGCAGGGCGGGGAAGGCGGGGTCGCGCAGGCTGACGCGCGGCGCGAAGCCGATGATCGGCTCGTCGATCTCGAGGCCGAGCGCCCGGATCTTGCGCAGCGCGCTCTGCGCGTCCGCGGAGACGGACTCCTCGCTCCACACCGCACCGGCGAGATTGAGCACCGCGATCTCGGCCGCCGTGAAGGTCAGGTCCTCGGGCAGGACGTACTCGGTCTTGGGGATGCGGTAGCGGGCTTCACGCAGGTCGTCCGGGTCCGCCGGGTCTCCGACCGTGTGCAGCGGGACGCCGAGGGTGCGCAGCTCCTCCTTGTCGCGCTCGAACATCCGCTCGAGGGCATCCTGCGAGCGTCCCTCATCGCGGGCCTCGCGGTACCCGGACACCGTGGAGAGCACCTGCTCCTTCGTCAGCCCCCGCTCGCTCGCCATGAGCGCCACGATCAGACTGAGCAGGCGCTCCTGAGGCGTGATCTTGGCGGGCACGCCCCCATCCTAGATCGACGCCGGGCGGTGCTCACCGAAGCGTCACTGCGCAGCCGGTGCGACGACGTCGACGCCGAGGATGTCGATGACGTAGACGACGGCCTCGTCCGAGCCGGACTGATCGGCGGGGACGACGAGCAGCACCTGCGAGCCGACGGTCTGGCCGGTGAGCGCCTCGGTGAAGCCGGGCGTGGCGGCCGTGCCCACGGAAACCGACGCGGGCGCCCTCCCCCAGGTGGTGTCGAGGACGTCGCCGGCGACCTCGAACGGCACGCTCGTGTAGTTGACCCGCACCGTGTCGTCGGCGGTGAGGGCCGGGCCGTCGCCGCGGATGAGGGTCTGCACGACGATGTCCGTCGGCGCCGGCGCATCCGGGACGATGATGCCGGGCTGGCCGTTCGGGGCACGCACCACGGTGGGCAGGTTGTGCGCGTCGTTGAACACCGTTGTCCCGGTGGCGCGGGCGAGGAAGACCTTGTTGACGTCGACCACGGCGAGCGCGGCATCGCCCTCGCCCATGCCGAGTGCTTCGGCGGTCTCCGCGGCGAGACCGTCGTACGGCAGTGCGATGGCCACCCGCGATCCTTCGGATGCGCAGTTCAGGAGGGTGGCGAAGTCCGGGAAGGTCGCAGACCAGTCGGTGATCGTGAACACGCGCGACTGATCGCCGTCGAACGCAGTGGCCACGAGCTGACGGCCGGTGGTGCCGTCGTAGAGCGCGACATCGAGGGCGACGAGCTGACTCTCGGAGGTGATGGGCGTGCCGGCACCGTCGACCGTCTCCCAGGTGGCCGCCTCGTCGACGTGGAACGGCGTGTCGAACGACACGGACGGCGACGAGCCCGGCTCACCGGCGATGTCGAACTGCCCCTGCAGGGCGGCGTCTGCGGGCGCGGGCCGCGTGCAGTCCGGCGCGCCGACGGAGGCGCAGCCTGCGAGGGTCAGGGTGGCGAGGCCGAGGACTGTGAGGAGAGCCGGGAACTTGCGCACCGGACGAGTCTACGCGTTCTCGTCCCCGGTCCCCGACGCCCGGCGCGCCCCCTCGGCGGCGCGCTCGGCCTCGCGGACGCGCTTGCGCAGATTGCGGTCGGTGATCTCCCGATCTCCGACCGCGCCGGGCGTCCACAGCTCGAGGTCGTCGTCGCTGTACGAGGTCTTGTTCCCCCGTCGTCGGCGCTCCGGGGGCACGGTTCCGGGGGCGAGGCGACGTGCGGTGAGCAGGAACCCCGTATGCGCGACCATGCGATGATCCGGCCGCACGGCCAGGCCCTGCACGTGCCATCCGCGCACCATCGTCTCGTTGGCGATCGGCTCGGTGAACCGCTCCGTGCCCCGGATGTACTCGGCGACGCGGCTCAGCTGCGTGGCCGTCGCGACGTAGCACAGCACGACGCCGCCGGGGGTCAGCGCGTCGGAGACGGCATCGATGCAGTCCCACGGTGCGAGCATGTCGAGGACGACGCGGTCGACGGCGCCGGCGGCGAGGACCGCGGGCAGCTCGTCGACGAGATCGCCGACCACGATCTCGTGGTTTCCGGGGTCCTCGCCGAGGAAGGTGGCGATGTTGGCCCGGGCGACGTCGGCGAACTCGGCACGCCGCTCGAAGGAGACCAGCCGGCCGGCGGGGCCGATCGCCCGCAGCAGCCACAGGGCCAGGGCTCCCGAGCCGAGGCCGGCTTCGACGACCGTCGCACCCGGGAAGACGTCTGCCTGCGCGATGATCTGCGCGGCGTCCTTGGGGTAGACGATGGCGGCTCCGCGGGGCATCGACATCACGAAGTCGCTCAGCAGCGGGCGCAGCGCGAGGTACTCGTGGCCGGCGCTGTTCTCGACGACCGATCCGTCCGGCAGTCCGACCAGCTGTGAGTGCCGCAGCACGCCGTGGTGCGTGTGGAGCTCGCCCCCCTCCTTCAGCATGATGGTGCGAAGGCGCCCCTTGGAATCGGTCAGCTGCACGCGATCGCCGAAGCGGAAGGGGCCGCGCACGGCGCCGCCGGTCATCGCCTCGCTCCTGCCGCGTGGTCGGCGTGGAACGCCTGCACATCGCCGGCGGTGCGCCCTGCGAGCGTCGGCCAGATGCCCCGCGCCCCGACGCCCTCGAGCGAGATGATGTTCGGCACGCCGAGGGCCACGGTTCCGGCCGCGACCGCACTGCGCAGCCCGTTCGGCGAGTCCTCGATCGCCACGGTCTCCCCCGGGTGGACGCCCAGCAGCTCGCACGCCTGCAGATACGGGTCGGGGAAGGGCTTGGGCCGGGTCACGTCATCGCCGGCGACGACCACGTCGAACGCATCGAAGTCGATGAGGTCGACGACGCTGCGTGCCATACGGCGCATCGACATGGTCACCAGCGCGGTCTTGATCCCGGCTTCGCGCAGGCCCGCCAGCAGATCGCGCGCTCCGGGCCGGAAGGGCACCCCCTCGGTCGCCAGCTGGCGCATGACGTCGTCGGTGAGATGGTCCACGATGTCCGGCACGGTCATCCGCACCCCCGCGTCCTGGAACAGGCGGGCGGCGTCGTCGAGGCCGAGACCGATGAGCTTCAGGGACTGCTCGTGCGTCCAGCTGCCGCCGAACCGCTCCACGAGCGGGGTCTCGGCGGCCATCCAGTACGGCTCGGTGTCGACGAGGGTGCCGTCCATGTCCCAGAGCACGGCGCGAAGAAGGGCGGTCACCCGTCCAGCCTACCGAGCGGGCCTGGAGGCGATGCCGGGCGTCGACGCGCACCCCGAGGCCCGTGGCGGACGCAGCGACTACCCTGGAGGGACCGCGCAAGCGGGTCGGGAGGTGGAATGGACGGTCTCGGGCGACGGGTGCTCGTAGCGGCTTTCGACGGCTGGAACGATGCCGGCGAGGCCGCCACCACCGCGGTCGGCGTGCTGCGCGCCGAGAGCACCTACGAGGAGGTCTACGCCGTCGACCCGGAGCTGTACTTCGACTACCAGTACACCCGTCCGTCCGTCTCGCTCGACGGCGAGGGGCACCGGATGCTGTCCTGGCCGAGCACGACGATGCTCCGGCCGGCGCGCACCCGCCGCGGCACGCAGCTGTGGCTGCTCACCGGGGTCGAGCCGGCGAGGGCCTGGCAGGCGTTCTCCAACGAGATCGTCGATGTCGCCCTCCGCGAGGACATCACGGGATTCGTCGCGCTCGGCTCGATGATGTCGGACGTGCCGCACACACGGCCGATCACGGTGTTCGCCGGCAGCGACAACGAGGCGCTCCGGCGCGGGCTCGGACTGGAGCGCAGCACGTATGAAGGGCCGGTCGGCATCCTCAGCGCACTGTCGGTCGCCGCCGAGCGGGCCGGGATCCCCACGGTCGGGCTGTGGGCGAGCGTGCCGCACTACGTCGCCGGCCACACGCCGTCGCCGAAGGCATCCCTCGCTCTCCTAGACCGCCTCGAAGACCTCACCGGCGCCGCGGTGCCGCGCGCCGATCTCGCCGCGCAGGCCGCCCAGTGGGAGGCCACGATCGACGCCGCCGCGGCGGAGGACGACGAGATGACGGAGTACATCCATCAGCTCGAGCGCACCCGCGACACGTGGGACGATCCGGAGGCGTCCGGCGACGCGATCGCCCAGGCCTTCGAGCGCTACCTGCGCCGTGACGGCGACCAGGGCAAACCCGGCCGCGACGACCCGCGCGGAAGCCGCTGACCGGCGTACGCGCTCAGGGCTGGATGACCCCGAGCGAGAGCAGCACGAGCAGCGTCGAGCCCAGCGCCACCCGGTAGACCACGAACGGCATGAAGCTGCGCCGCGAGATCCACTTCATGAACAGCGCGATCACCCCGAGCGCGACGCCGAAGGCCACGAGGGTGGCCACGCCCGTCTCGGCGAGGGTGAACGGGCCCTGCTCCCCCGCGCTCTTGAACAGCTGGTAGAAGCCGCTGCCGAACACCGCGGGGATCGCGAGCAGGAAGGCGTAGCGCGCCGCCGCCGCCCGCTCGAAGCCCATGAGCAGCCCCGCCGTGATCGTGCCACCCGAGCGCGACACCCCGGGGATCAGCGCGAGCGCCTGCGCGAATCCGAAGATCACGCCCTGCCCGACGGTGATGTCCTCGAGCTTTCGGCGCTTGGCTCCGATCATGTCGGCTATGCCCAGCAGCACCCCGAACACGATGAGCATCCCCGCGATGAGCCACATCGACCGGAACACCGTCTCGATCTGATCCTGGAACAGCAGCCCCAGCACCACGATCGGGATGGTGCCCACGATGATGAGCCAGCCCATGCGCGCGTCGGGGTCGTCGCGCGGGATGCGGCCGAACAGCGCGCGGAACCAGTGTCCGATGATGCGGACGATGTCCCGCCAGAAGAAGACCACCACGGCCGCCTCGGTGCCGATCTGCGTGATGGCGGTGAACGCGGCCCCCGGATCCTGCGCGCTGGGCAGGAACTCGCCGAGGATGCGCAGGTGCGCGCTCGACGAGATCGGGAGGAACTCGGTCAGGCCCTGGACGAGGCCCAGGATGATCGCCTCGATGAAGTGCATCGACGTCTTTCCGTGTGTGTCAGCAGGTCCGCAGCAGGTCGGCGAGCACGTCGCGACCGAACTCCAGTGCGTCGATCGGCACCCGCTCGTCGACGCCGTGGAACATGCCCGTGAAGTCCAGCCCGGGCGGCAGCCGCAGCGGCGCGAACCCGTAGCCGTCGATGCCCAGGGCTGCGAGGGCCTTGTTGTCGGTGCCCCCGCCCATGAGGTACGGGATGACGGGTGCTCCCGGGTCGTGGCGGTCCAGTGCGGCGACCATCGCGTCCACGAGCGACCCGGCGAACGGCACCTCGAGGCCGATGTCCTGGTGGGCGACCTCGACGGTGACGCCGTCGCCGACGATGCGCCGGATATCGGCGAGCACCGCGTCCTCGGTGCCCGGCAGCGTGCGCACATCGATGAGCGCCTCGGCGCGGTCGGGGATCACGTTGTGCTTGTAGCCGGCGGTCAGCCCCGTCGGGTTGCTGGTCGTGCGCAGGGTCGCGCCCAGGAAGCGGGATGCCGGGCCGGCGGCGGCCACGACGGCATCGGCGTCGGCGGGGTCGGCGCCGGAGAGCGCGGCGAGGTCGGCGAGCATCCGCTCGGTGGCGGGGGTGAGTGCGATGGGCCACTCGGTGCGTCCGAGGGCGGCCACAGCCTCGGCGAGGCGCGTGACGGCGTTCTCGCGGTGCTGCGACGACCCGTGCGCGGCGACGCCTCGGGCGATGAGGCGGATCCACGCGAGGGCCTTCTCGCCCACCTGCAGCAGGTACGCCCGTCGATCGCCGACGGCGATCGAGTAGCCGCCGACCTCGCTGATGGCCTCGGTGGCCCCGGCGAACCACTCGGGGCGATCCCGGACGACCAGAGCAGACCCTTCGACGCCGCCGGCCTCCTCGTCGGCGAAGAACGCGAGGACGAGGTCGCGCGCGGGCTGCTCACCCGAGCGCAGGAGGTCGGCGGTGGCGGTGAGGATCATGGCATCCATGTCCTTCATGTCCACGGCGCCGCGGCCCCACAGCATGCCGTCGCGCACGACGCCCTCGAACGGGTCGACCGACCAGTCGTCGGCGATCGCCGGAACGACGTCGAGGTGGCCGTGCAGGACCAGCGCGGGCCGGTCGCGATCGCGGCCCGGGACGCGCGCCATCACATTCGTGCGCCGCGGCACCGGCTCGTGGTACTCGGGCGTCAGGCCCAGCCCTTCCAGGAAGGCGCCCACGTATTCGGCGGCCTCACGCTCGCCGCGGGCCCTGCCCTCGCCCCAGTTGGTGGTGTCGATGCGGATGAGGTCGCGGGCGATGCGGGCGACCTCGGGCAGGTCGTCGGCAGGCGTGGGCATGGGCTCCAGGCTACCGGGTGCGCCGTGACCGCGCGCACGCAACAGAAAAGGGCCCCTCATCAGGGCCCTTTTCGTCGAAGTGGTCTTCTGTGCGCGAGGGGGGACTTGAAC
>NZ_JBIQHX010000027.1:0-6206 GCF_044508325.1 Microbacterium sp.
CAGTCAGCAGTGGCAGCTCGTCGCGAAGGGAGTGATCGTGCTGCTGGCGGTGTCGGCCGACGTGCTCATCCGGCGCAGCCGCTCGCGCGGGGCGGGGTGACGACAGAACCGCCGAAAACCGGGGATTCCGATCTGTAGCAGGAGCGGGGCTCGAACCCGCGACCTCACGATTATGAGTCGTGCGCTCTCACCAACTGAGCTACCCTGCCGCGATCCTCCGAGAGGAGGTTGCGAGCCCCGAGTCAGGATTGAACTGACGACCCCTTCCTTACCATGGAAGTGCTCTGCCACTGAGCTATCGGGGCGTGTCACCCGCGCGCGGGCAACCAGAAAAGAATATCAGAGCCGAGGCATCCCTCTGAATCTCGCGGCTCAGCCGAGGGACGCGCGGTTGGCGTTCTTGCGCATCCACGCCAGCGGATCGACGAGGGTGCCCTGCACCAGGATCTCGAAGTGCAGGTGCGCGCCGAACGAGTGGCCCGTGTTGCCGACGACGCCGATGATGTCGCCGACCTTGACGTGGTCGCCCGCCTGCACGCGCATCGAGCCGTACTGCATGTGCGCGTAGTGGCTGGTGATGACCTTGCCGTCGATGATGTGGTCGATGTAGATGTTGACGCCGTAGCCGCCGGTCGCGTTGCTCGCCGAGCGCACGACGCCGTCGGCGATCGCCTGGATCTTCGCGCCGTTGCCGGGCGTCAGGTCGATGCCGGTGTGCATCCGGCCCCAGCGCATGCCGTAGCCGTAGCTCATCGGAACACCGACCGGGAACGGCCACTGGATCGCCGCGGTCGGGTCGTTCCAGTACAGCGACGAGGTGTGGTTGATGCCGTCGGCCTTCGCGATGTCGGCGAGCGACGCGATCTCGTAGCTTTCTTCGCGCTCGAGCTCGGCGTTCTCCACCTCGGCGGGCGCAACGTACGCCTGGATGTCCTCCGCTTCGATCGCGGACTCGCTCGCGAGCACCGAGGTCGCCGGGTTCTGCGGGCTGGCGGCGGCCGAAGCGACGGCGCCGGCGGGGGTGGTCATCCCGACCGCGAGCAGGCCGGCGATGGCCATCGCGCCGACCGAGAAGGACGCCGTCGCCATGCGCTTGAACGACGAACCCGCCGGCATCACCCGGCGCGGCTTCTTCTTGCGCGGCGCGGTGTGCTCGGCGGGTGCGGCGTCGTCGGCCGGCCCCTCCGCGTCGTCCCCAGGGGCCGCGGGCTGCACGGGAGTCTCGCCCGTGAAGCTGAAGAGCCGGGCGGCGGCCTCGAACTCGTCGCCGTCGAAGTCGGCGAAGAGTGTGGATGCCTCGGACTCGGCGGGCTGCGACGGCTCGCCGTCGCCGACCTCCGGCGCGTCGGCATCGGCCGACTCGGAAGCGGGGATGTCGACCGGCTCGATCAGCTCGAAGGGCTCGGTGACGGGGAGAGCGTCGACGATCAGGAGGCTCCGTGCGGGCGCCTCGACGACGGTGAGCTCGACCGGCGCGGGCTCGACGATCTCCTCGATGACCTCGGCAGGAGCCGGCGCGGCAACGGCCGGAACCTGCGCGACCGGCGCCGGAACCGGCGTCGCGGCAGCCGCAGCGGCTGCGGCGCGGGCTCGCGCCTCGCGGCGCGTCAGCGGGCGTTCGGCAGCCGGCGGGGAAGCAGCCGGCGGGGAAGCAGGAGGCGCGGAAACCGTGGAAGCAGCGGCCGTCAGTGCGACGGCGGGAGCGGCATCCGCCGTCTCGGCGACCGGCGCAGGACCGGACTTGGCCCACACGACCGCCGGTCGCATCGACCCGTCGACGACCCGTCGACGCTGCTCGGCCCGACCGCCCGAGGAGCCCGCGAGGCCCGCCGCAGGCGCGTCGGAGATGCGGCGCGATCGGCGCAAGGGCGCGGTCGCGTCCTGGGGGGTCTCGAACTGCAAGCGCCAGGCTTTCGGGTCTTGTCGCACGCGGGGGGCAACGGGCGGTCAATGGCTTCGATGACCCTTGCCGTTCGGGCGGGCAAAGGTAACGAACGCATAAACACTATCGCGGTCACTCTGGGAATGCCATGTGCGAAACCCGTATGTCGGTGAGTTTTCTCTCACACTCCGGTATCGGCCTCGAGCGCGCGCTCGATCGCGGCGAACAGCTCCGGCGCGGCGGCGATGGTCATCGTGGTGCTCGGCGCGCGTCCGCCGGGGCCCCCGATGCGGCCGCCCGCCTCCTGGAGGACAAGGCCCGCCGCCGCGTGGTCCCACGGGTTGATGCCGCGTTCGAAGTACCCGTCGAGCCGCCCGGCTGCGACATACGAGATGTCGATGGCGGCAGACCCGATCCGCCGGATGTCGCGGGCGAGCGGCATGACCCGGGCCAATCGCGCCAGGTCGCCGGCGTGGGTGGCGGGGTCGTAGCCGAACCCGGTGGCGAGCAGGGCGCCTGCGCCTCCGGTCGGCTCCTGCACGGCGAGCCGCTCGCGGCCGAGGTGGGAGCCTTCCCCGCGGGCCGCCGTGAACAGCTCACCGAGCGCCGGGGCGAACACCGCGCCGGCCAGCGCCGTCCAGTGCTCGGGGTCGGGCTGCCCGCTCACCGCCGCGATGCTCACGGCGTACACCGGGATCCCGTACGCGTAGTTCACGGTGCCGTCGATCGGGTCGACGACCCAGGTGATGCCCGACGCCCCGCCCTCGGCTCCCGACTCTTCGCCGAGGAAGCCGTCGTCGGGGCGCTCCCTGCTGAGCCGCTGCCGGATGAGCAGCTCGACCTCGCGATCGGCGTCGGTGACGATGTCGGCCAGCGCGGACTTCGTGGCCGCGATCGCCACCCCCTCGGAGCGGCGGCGATGCGCGAGCTGCCCCGCCTCGCATGCGATGTCGACGGCGAGTTCGAGCAGCTCGGTCTCCTGGCTCATGCTCGCCACGCTACCCGTCTAGCGTGGGGGGATGGATGCCGCAGCCGCCACCCACGACGTCGTCATCGTCGGCGGGGGTCACAATGCCCTCGTCGCCGCCGCGTATCTCGCCCTCGCGGGCCGCAGCGTCGTCGTGCTCGAACGGCTCGACCACCTCGGCGGCGCCGCCGTCTCGGAGCGCCCGTGGCACGGCGTCGACGCCCGGCTGTCACGCTACTCGTACCTGGTGAGCCTGCTGCCCGGGCGCATCGTCGACGACCTGGGGCTGCGGCTCGAGCTGCGCCGGCGCCGATACTCCTCCTATACGCCTGATCCGCACGACCCGTCCCGCGGGATCCTCGTCGACACGATGGATGCCGCGGCCACCCGCGCGGCGTTCGCCCGGGTGGTCTCCGACGGCGAGGCGGATCGGTTCGCCGCCTTCTCCGAGCGGCTCGCCCCGCTCGCGCGCGCCGTGTTCCCGTCCATGACCGAACCGCTTCCGGACCCACGCGAACTGCGGCGGCGCGTGGGCGATGACGCGCTGTGGCACGGCGTCGTCGAGGCTCCGCTGGGCGATCTGCTGCGCGCCTCGCTCGACTCCGACATCGCCCGCGGCATCGCCCTCACCGACGGTCTCATCGGCACGTTCTCGTATGCCGACGATCCGAGCCTGCGGCAGAACCGCTGCTTCCTGTATCACGTCATCGGCGGGGGAACCGGGGACTGGGACGTCCCGGTCGGCGGCATGGGGCAGGTGACCGCCGAATTGGAGCGCGCCGCGCGCGCGGCGGGTGCCGAGCTGCGCACGAGACAGACGGTGACGGCCGTCTCGCCCGACGGCGAGGTGACCGTGGAGGGTTCGTCGGCCCTGCGTGGGCGCCTCGTGCTCAGCGGCGTGGGGGCCGCGGTGCTGCGCGACCTGCTGCGTGCGGGCGGCGCGGACGTCGCCGATGCCCCGCGGCCGGAGGGGGCGCAGCTCAAGGCCAACCTGCTGCTGCGCCGGCTCCCGCGCCTTCGGGACGGGCACGTGCCGCCTGAGGCGGCGTTCGCCGGCACGTTCCACATCAACGAGACGATGTCGCAGCTCGACGATGCGCACGCGACGGCGGCGGCCGGAGGCATCCCCTCTCCCCTGCCCGCCGAGATCTACTGCCACTCGCTCACCGACCCGTCGATCCTCGGGCCGGAGCTGCAGGCGTCGGGGGCGCAGACGATCACCCTCTTCGGACTGCAGGTGCCGCACCGGCTCGTCGCCGGCGGGATCGGCCGCGACGACCTGCTCGCCGCCGCCGAGCGGAGCCTGGACTCGGTGCTCGGCGAGCCGCTGCGCCCGCTTGTGCACGAGGCTCCGGACGGCGCACCCTGCATCGAGGCGCGGACCACCGCCGACCTCGAGGACTCACTGGGCATGGCCGGAGGCGACATCTTCCACGGCCCGCTGTCGTGGCCCTGGGCAGAAGACGGCGACGCGCTCGACACGCCTGCCCGGCGCTGGGGCGTGGAGACACCTGTGGACCGCGTGCTCGTCTGCGGCTCGTCGGCGCGCCGGGGCGGCGCGGTGAGCGGTATCGGCGGCCACAACGCAGCGATGGCGGCGCTTGAGCTGCTGGGCTGACGGGCTACTCCGGCGGCTGGTGCGGCAGCGGCGGCGGGGGCGGGGGCGGCGGATACGCGCCCTGCGGCGGTGCGGGCGGCGCCGGCTGCGCCGGCGGCGGCGCGGGCTGAGCCGGATGCGGCGCCTGCGCCGGAGGCATCCCCTGCTGCAGGTGGGGCTGCTGGCCGATCGGCGCGAACGCCTGCGCCCCGGGGCTCGGATACCCCGTGTAGTAGGCGTTCCAGTCGGGCGAGCCGTCGGGGAAGTACGGCAGCGGCGTCGTCCCGTCGACGTAGGTCGGCCACGGCTGCTGCGCGACGGGCGCCGGCTGCGCCTGCGGCAGTGCGGGCCGGCGCGTCACGCGCGGAGAGTTCAGGGCATTGATCAGCGGCACGAGCGCGGTGCCGACGGCCGCGAGGATCGTGATCGCCACGACGAACCGCCAGTACAGCTCGGGATACTCGTAGGCGCGGGTGAACGTGAGCGGGATGATCAGCATCACCGCGAGGATCGCCACGAGTGCGATCGTGACCACGGCGATCACGCTCGTGAAGGTGGTGACGTTCCGCCGGTAGGACTTCATGTACAGCGATACGTGCAGCAGCGCGAGGCGGATCACGAGCACGATCGCGACGAACTGCGCGAAGCGCGAGAAGCCGATCCCCCACATGCCGTCGGCGGGCAGCCAGATCTTGAAGGCTCCGGCCAGCAGCGCCACGACCCAGCCGACCATGCTCGCGAGCACGTACCAGGAGGGGCGCCGCGGTGCCACCTGCGCGTCGAAGATGGCGGCGCCGGCGAAGCCCGCCAGCAGCAGGATCGTCAGGAACGCGCGCCCGATGATGTCGTTCTGCGGACCTACCAGCACCCAGATCACGCACACGATCGCAGCGGCGATGAGGGCTCCGATGGCCACCCAGACCGCGGACTTGAGCAGCGAGGGCCCCGGCGGCTCGGTGGTGGGCGGGACGGAAGGCGGCTCGTTCATGGGCGGTCCTCTCTCGTTGCCCCTTCATCCTGACACGCAGGGTGCGACGGATGCCTCTGCCACCCGCCCGCTGAGGAAACCGCACCGACCACCCCGGTTGTGCAGGAACCGGTCGCGAGAGATCAGCGGCAGCTACGCGACGTAGTAGTCGTTCCCCCGCGAGAACTCCACGAAGGTGCAGTCCTCGTCTCCGACCGTCCACGCATCGTGGCCCGGCGGCAGGAGCATGGCGTCCCCCTCGGAGAACTCCACCAGGGATCCGTCGCGCATCTGCACCGCAAGCGTCCCCGCGGTCACCACGGCGACATGCGGAAGCTCGCACAGCTCGGTGCCCGCGTACTCCTTCAGATCCTCCGACCATTTCGCGCCCACGCGGAACGTCACCTCGGTCACGTCCACGCCGTTCAGCGAAGCCGACCGCTTCAGGATCCGGCCATGCACAGCGGGATCGATCTCCGCGAGCGTCGCGGACTGCATCTCAGGAAAGTAAGTCATGCGCCGAGGGTAGCCACGGCGCACCTGGCACCGGGCGACCGTTACTGCTCGTTACGTCGGTGGGCCCATCGAACTCGCGCGCTCCGCGCGCTGTTCGAATCCCGCTCCGCTCCAGAGACCGAACGAGGGCCCCGCTGCGCGGAGCCCTCATTCGGTCAGTGGCGAGTGAGGGTCCCCCGGCGCTCTCCACGCCCCGCTGTGCGGGACGCGGAGCCTCCGCGCCGGTGGGCCCATCGAACTCGCGCGCTCCGCGCGCTGTTCGAATCCCGCTCCGCTC
>NZ_JBIQHX010000027.1:6306-30509 GCF_044508325.1 Microbacterium sp.
CGGTGGGCCCATCGAACTCGCGCGCTCCGCGCGCTGTTCGAATCCCGCTCCGCTCCAGAGACCGAACGAGGGCCCCGCTGCGCGGAGCCCTCATTCGGTCAGTGGCGAGTGAGGGATTCGAACCCCCGTAGGCTGAGCCGTCTGATTTACAGTCAGATCCCTTTGGCCGCTTGGGTAACTCGCCAGGTGCGCATCCACCCGACTTGTGCAGACGACCGGAGGCGCGAGTCACAAGCTTACTCTGTGTGACACGCGCTCGAAAATCAGGTGCCGATGCGATCGAAGTCGTCTCCCGCCAAGGATGAGGGATGCCTCAGCAGCCCGCCTTCGAAGCGGCACGTCGCCGCCGCGACATCCATCGCCGACTGCAGCAGCGCCGCCCATCCGGCCTCATCGGCCGGCGGCCCCGACACGAGCACCGCCACCGCGGCGGCGAGCGCGGCATCCCCCGCCCCCATGGTGTCGACGACCCGCCCGGGCATCGGCGACGCCGGCCGGGAGACGACGACCGGGCCGCATTCCAGCACGGCGCCCTGCGCACCCGCTGTCGCGAGCACCGCCCGCGCGCCGACGCCGATGAGGCGCGTGCGCAGCGCGTCCAGCGGCGACCCGTACAGCAGCGTCGCGTCCTCGTCGCTCACCTTCACCAGCTCGGCGCCTGCTGCAAGCAGCTCGAAGCCGCGCACGAACGCCTCCGCATCCTGCAGCAGCCCGGCGCGCGGGTTCGGGTCGATCGCCAGTCGGCGCCCCGAGACCGCGTCGGCGAGCTGCTCGCTCTGATCTCGGTCATCGAAGGGGAATCCGCTCACCACGGTCAGGGGCGCGGCCGCGATGGCCGCGCGCTCGGCGTCGCCGAACCGCACCCGCCGCGCCCGCGCCGCGTCGCTGAAGGCGTAGGTCGGCTCTGCGCCCGAGCGCACGCTCACGGCACGCGCAGTGACCGGCGCCGGCGTCGCGCGCAGCTCCACCCCGTAGTCGCGCAGGTACGCGCGGATGTGCGCGCCGGCCTCGTCGTCGCCGACCATGGCGATGAGGGTCGCGGGCACCCCCAGCCGGACCAGCCCGACGGCGACGTTCAGCGCTGCCCCGCCGATGAGCTCGCGCACTCCCCGCTCGTCGCGCAGCTCGTCGATGAGCGCGTCGCCGATGACGACGACCCGCGTCACCCGGCCAGCACCTCGGCGACGAACGCCTCGCTGCGCCGGCGCGCCCCGTCGATGCGGCGGTCGACATCGGCGCGCATCTCGGACGGCGCGAGCGGGGCCGCCAGCCGCACGTTCTCATGGCACGACAGGTCGGCGCAGATGTAGGTGCCGATGCTGCCGCCGCGCTCACCGGCGCGGCCGGCGCGTCGCGCGGTGAACAGCGCCACCTGCTCGCCCGGCTGCATGGTGTGGCAGATGTTGCACATCGCCGAGCGTGCCTGCGACGAGCCTTCGGCGGCGCGCAGCACGACGCCGGCGGGCGCCCCGTCGTGCTCGGCGATGAGATAGCCCCGCCCGCGCGTGTGCGGGTTGCGCCACGCGAAGAAGTCGAGGTGGTCCCAGTCCACCAGCGGGAAGTCGTGCGGCAGCTCCACGAGCCGCAGCTCGTCGGGGCCGGCGTTGACGAACGACGCCAGCACGTCCTGTTCGGTGAGCGGCCTCATCTCAGGCGCGGGACGCGGATGCCTCCGGCTCGGCGTCGGGCGCAGCATCCCCGTCCTCCTCCCTCTCTTCGACTCCGGCCTTACCGCGGATGACGAACCCGAACGCGAATGCGACGAAGAACATGAGCACGCCGTACACCGCCGCCGGGAGGCTGAGCTCGACAGAGCCCATCACCGTCTGCGCGATCACGATCGCCAGGGTGGCGTTGTGGATGCCGATCTCGAACGACGAGGCGACCGCCTGCCGCCTGCCCACGCGGAACAGGCGCGGCACCCAGTACCCGACGGCGAGGCTGATGAGGCAGAACAGGATCGTGATGGCGGCCAGGCGCCCGAAGTTGTCGATCAGCAGCTGCCAGTTCGAGGCCACCGCGCCGCCGATCACCACGACGAGCACGATCACCGAGACGATGCGCACCGGCTTGTCCATGCGCTTGGCGAAGCCCGGCCAGAAGTGGCGCACGAGCATCCCGAGGGCCACCGGGAGGAGCACGATCGCGAACACCTCGAGGGTCTTGGCCCACTGCATGCCCAGGGCCCCGTCGAAGGGGTCGAAGTAGGCGATGGCGAGGTTCGTGATCAGCGGCAGCGTGAAGACGGCGATCACCGAGTTCACCGCGGTCAGCGAGATGTTCAACGCGATGTCGCCGCGGAACAGGTGACTGTAGAGGTTCGCGGTGGTGCCGCCGGGCGAGGCGGCGAGCATCATCATGCCCACCGCCAGGATCGGGGGCAGCCGGAACAGCACGACCAGGCCGAAGCAGATCACCGGCAGCACGATGAGCTGACAGGCCAGGGCGATCACGACCGCCTTGGGCTGCTTGGCCACGCGGGCGAAGTCGCGGAGGGTGAGGCTCAGCCCCAGCCCGAACATGATGATGCCGAGGGCGACGGGCAATCCGATGGTGGTCAACGCTGATCCCATCCAGACAGTGTGCCCGATCCTCGGCCCTCGCGCACAGCATGTCAGGTTCGTGCAACCGCTTGCAGGCGGTGACCGGGCGGGGAGGACGGAGGGTCAGGTCGTGCGGCGGGCCGCGACCACGGCATCCGTCTCCCCGTCCGTCACCTCCACGTCCCACGTCGTCGTCGCGACCAGGTGCTCGTAGAGGGCGCGCGAGAGCGCGCGCTGCCCCGTGGGGTGGTCGGCGCGACTGTAGACGAAGACGACGATCAGGCCGGGGTGCAGGGGTTCGAGCGAGTCCACCAGGACCGAGCCCGTGGGCACGGGCACAGCCGCGATCGCCTGCTGCACAGCCTCGACGGACGGCGCGCCCCTCACGTCCACCCAATCTGCGTTCACGGTGCCCTCCACTCGCCGTCGACGAGACCATAGGCCGCTCCCCGTGCCGCAGCAACCGCGCACCGGACGCAGTGCGGACCGCGCGTCTGGTCGGAAGGTCGGCGTGACGGCGGCTCGCGTAGACTCGCCCGCATGGCTGACTCGAGTTTCGACATCGTCTCCAAGGTGGACCAGCAAGAGGCCGACAACGCGCTGAACCAGGCCCGCAAGGAGGTGGAGCAGCGCTACGACTTCAAGGGCACCGGCGCGTCCATCGAGTGGAGCGGCGAGGCGATCCTCATCAAGGCCGGCACCGAGGAGCGCGCGAAGGCGGTGCTCGACGTCTTCCAGTCCAAGCTCATCAAGCGGGGCATCTCGCTCAAGTCGCTCGAGTCCGGCGACCCGGTCGCCAGCGGCAAGGAGTACCGCATCACCTCGACGCTGAAGAACGGCATCTCGCAGGAGAATGCGAAGAAGATCTCCAAGCTCATCCGCGACGAGGGCCCCCGGTCGGTGAAGGCGCAGATCCAGGGCGACGAGCTGCGGGTGCAGTCGAAGTCGCGCGACGACCTCCAGGAGGTGCAGCGGATGCTGAAGGCCGCCGACCTCGACGTCGACCTCCAGTTCGTCAACTACCGCTGACATGAGGGTGACGCCGGCGGGCGTCGCCTGAATAGAGTGTGGGGCATGTGGTCCCGGCCGCGACCCGCCCCGCTGTATGTGCTCGGCCTGCTCGCGATCGCCGCCGGAGTGGCCATCGGCTTCATCGGGGGCGTCTTCCGCTGGCTGCTCGTGCAGGCCGTCATCGTCCGTGACGCCTTGGCGACGTGGGCGCACACGGTTCCGTTCGGCTGGATTCTGATGATCGCCTTCGGGGTTGCGGGGGCCGCGTTCGCCGCGGCGCTCGTGCTGTTCTCGCCGCGCTCGGCCGGCAGCGGCATCCAGGACGTCGAGGCCGTTCACGGCGGCCGACTGCCGCTGCCCCCGCCCTCGGTCATCCCGGTGCGCTTCTTCGGGGGCCTCGCCTCCATCGGATCGGGCATGGTGCTCGGGCGGGAAGGGCCGACGGTGCACATGGGCGCCGCCCTCGGCGCCTCCGCGGCACGCATCGCGCGGCTGCAGGACGACGACGTGCGGGGACTGCACACCTCGATGTCGGGAGCCGGACTGGCCGTCGCGTTCAACGCGCCGGTCGGCGGAGCGGTCTTCGTGCTCGAGGAGGTGGCCAAGACAGCGCGCTTCCGCCTCATCGTGCCGACGGTGTTCGGGGTCGCGGCCGCGATCGTGTGCTCGCGCATCGTGCTCGGCGACCACCCCGACTTCGCGGTCGGCCACGTGCCCGACCCGCCGCTGTACACGCTTCCGATGTTCCTGGTCTTCGGGGTCGTCATCGGGCTCGCCGGTGCCCTTTACAACTGGCTCGTCCTTCGGCTCGTGGCGGTGCACGGGCGGATGTCGCGGGTGCCGACGCCGGTGCGCGCGGGCGCGTTGGGCGGGCTCATCGGCATCCTCCTCTACGCCGATCCGCTCATGGTCGGCGGAGGCGACGCCGTCGCGCAGCTCCTGCTCGCGGGCCGCAGCTTCGCCCTGCCGCTGCTCGTGCTCTACTTCGCGGTGCGCTTCGTCGTCGGCCCCATCTCGTACGCCGCAGGCACGCCGGGCGGGCTGTTCGCGCCGATGCTGGCCCTCGGCGCGCTCGCGGGCACGGCCTTCGGTCAGCTCGTGCAGCTGCTCGCCCCGCAGCTGGACACCGACTTCCTCATCGCGATGGCGATCGTGGGGATGTCGGCGCTGTTCGCCGCGTCGGTGCGCGCACCCCTGACGGGCATCGCGCTCATCATCGAGATGACCGCCGTCACCACCGTGACGGTGCCGATGCTGCTGGCCGCCGGCGCCGCGGTCGTGACGGCGATGCTGGTGAAGTCGCCGCCGGTCTACGACAGCCTGCGCGAGGCCTTCCTGCGCTCGCACCCCACGACGCCGCCACCGCCGACCTGAGCGGGCGAGTCACTCGTTCGCGACGAAGACGCCGACGCGGGAACCGTCGAGCACGAACCGCAGACCCGTACCGGCCGGAAACTGCTCGAGCAGCTCGTCGGGCATCGCGCTGTTTACCCGCAGCTGCAGCATCGCCGGCAGGCCCCCGGCCGAGCACCCGGTGAACACCGGCCCGGAGAGGGACTCCGCGTTCGGATCGACGTCGGCCCGTCGCATGATCACGAGGCACTCGTCCTCGGTGTCGCCGTACCAGGTGCCGCGCACCACGAGGATCGTCAGACCGTACCAGTCGCGGTGGCCCCGCGAGTCGGCGCGCTGCTCGAGTCCGAGGTACCTGGGCGCGAGGATGTTCGACCCCAGCTCGACCGTCGCGATCTGCCGCGCATCGCCCTGGGGCACGGCCTGCAGCAGGCCGGCCGTCGTCGTGAACGTCATCGCCGCCGCGACCGCGGCGACCACCAGGAGCGAGAGGGCCCAGAGGGCCGGCAGCCACCGGGCGATCCGGCTCGGCGGCCGCGCAGCATCCGCCCGCGCCGGGGCTGACTCCGCGACAGCAGACTCCTGCGGGGCGGACTCCCCAGCGGCATCCTCCCGATCGCCCGATCCCGTGGCCGCGTCGGCAGACGCGCCATCTGCGGCGCCCGCCGTCGGGGCCTCGCGCCGCTGAGCCTCGAGCTCGGCCAGACGCCGCATCGCGGCGGGGTCGTCGGAGATGTCGGCGTCCGGGCCGTAGGCGCGGGCGCGCAGGCGCTCCAGCTCATCGTCCATCAGACCCCGATCATCGCATCCACCCAGCGGCCCAGCCGCGCGTAGGCGAGCTCGCGGGCCTCGCGGCGGGACAGGAACACGTCGTGGAGCGCGCCGTCGATGCGCTCGACGGTCACCGACGGGCCGAGCTTGAGCGACGACCGGGCGATGTCGTCGACCACGAGCACCGTGTCGGCGCTGGTGAGGGCCTCGCTCCACTTCGTCGGGACGACCGTGCGCGTCGACAGCAGCACGCAGACCGGCGCATCGATCGCCAGGCCCGCCGCGACGCGGGTGTGGCCGGCGACGATCGCATGGATCCAGCCGACGTGGACCACCATCGAGCGCTCGGGCCGCCACTCGGCGACGATGTCCATGGGGTCGGCCGGGTCGGCCACCTCGGCCTGCGCCCTGGCGTAGTACCCGAAGTCGACCTGGGGCCAGTTGTCGAAGGGGCGCAGCCGGGAGTGCAGCTCGAGCACCGGTGCGATCGCCGCGCGGGTGATCGCGGTGAGCTGGAATTCCAGCCACGGGCTGTTCAGCACGACCGCCGCTGCCGCGCCCGGGTGCCGGTCTGCCCACAGCGACAGGATGAGCCCACCGGTGGAGTGTCCGACCAGGACGAGCCGGCGCGGGCCGGTGCCGTCGGCATCCCTTCCCATCGCCTCCATCGCCGCGCCGATGTCGGCGTCGTACTCGCTCAGGTCGGAGATGTACCCGGGCGTCTGTCCGTCGCGCAGGCTGCGTCCGTACTTGCGCAGGTCGAGGGCGTGGAACCGCGCGCCGCGGTCGGTCCAGAAGCGGGCGAAGCGGCGGTTGAAGAAGTAGTCCGACCAGCCGTGCACGTACAGCACGTCGACGTCCTCGAGAGGCGGCGGCGCGAGGTGCAGACGGCGCGGCAGCCGGCGCACGAGCGTCGCGGCGACGGGCCCCTCATGGTCCTCGCCGAGGGGCAGGGTCAGCTGTTCGAACCCCTCCCCCAGGATGTCGGGCACCCACCTGTCCACGCCCTCATCCTAGGCAGGCCGAGCGTTCCGCCCCGGCCGAGGACCATCGCGCCCACACCGCCTATCGCACAACGGCGGGCATGACCGCGGGCACAAGTGACGACACCCCGAGGATGGATGCCGCGGGCCGGCGTGTCCCCCATCATGCCCGCAGTTGTGCCCGCGGTTGTGCGGACAGGTTACCCGCCCCGCCGAAGAGCGTGGCGCTGCGGGGACGGTGGGTCACTCGTCGCGGGAGATGTCGACCATCTCTTCGCGGGGCACCACCTTGATGCGGGCCCGGCCGTGCGGCTCGCCCAGGGCGATCTCGTGCGCGTCGAGGCGGTGCCAGCCGTCGAGGTCGGTCCAGCGCACGCCGCGCGAGGCGAGCAGCGCCGGAATCGCCTCCTCCGAAGGGTCCTCCGGCTGCCACCAGGTGCCCTGGTCGTTGATCAGGTGGCGGACGGTCTCCATGGCGTCGGACTTGGTGTGTCCGATCAGCCCGACCGGGCCGCGCTTGATCCAGCCGGTCGCGTACACGCCCGGCACGCGCTCGTTCGAGCTCTTCGCGAGCACCTTGCCCTCGCGGTTCGGGATGACGCCGTGCCGCTTGTCAAAGGGGACCCCCGGCAGCGGCGAGCCGAAGTAGCCGACGGCCCGGTACACCGCCTGCACGGGGAGCTCGCGGATCTCGCCGGTGCCGACGACGCCGCCCGCGCCGTCCGGCCGGGTGCGCTCCCAGCGGAACGCGGCGACACGGCCCTCCTCGTCGGCGACGATCTCGTGGGGCCTCGCGTAGAAGTGCAGGTGCAGACGGCGGGATGCCTCGCCCGGCGCGTCGTTGGCGGTCGGGCGCTTGCGCCACGACTGCAGCACGCGGTCGATCACCATCACCTGCTTGTTCGAGGCGATGGCGTCGAGCGAGGCCTGGTCGTAGTCGAAGTCCTCGTCGTAGACCACCATGTCGACATCGCGCATCTCGCCGAGCTCGCGCAGCTCGAGGGGCGTGAACTTCACGTTCGCGGGCCCGCGCCGGCCGAAGATGTGCACGTCGGTCACGGGGCTGGCCGCGAGCGCGTCGTGGACGTTCTGCGGGACATCGGTGGGCAGCAGATCCTCGGGATGCTTGGAGAGCATCCGCGCCACGTCGAGTGCGACGTTGCCGTTGCCGATCACGGCGACCGACTGCGCGGTCAGCGGCCAGGTGCGGGGCACGTCGGGGTGCCCGTCGTACCAGCTCACGAAATCGGCCGCGCCGAACGAGCCCTCCGCGTCGCTGCCCGGGATGTCGAGGCTGGAGTCGCGGACCGCGCCGGTCGCGAAGATCACGGCGTTGTAGTGGCGCTTCAAGTCGTCGAGGGTGATGTCGGTGCCGTAGTGGACGTTTCCGAAGACCCGGATGTCGCCGCGGTCGAGGACGTCGCGCAGCGCGGTGATGATCCCCTTGATGCGCGGGTGGTCGGGCGCGACGCCGTAGCGGACGAGACCGTACGGCGCCGGCAGCTGCTCGAACAGGTCGATCGACACCGCGAAGCGGCGCTCCGCCTTCAGCAGGATGTCGGCGGCATAGATCCCCGCCGGTCCTGCGCCGACGATGGCAAGCCTGAGCTTGGTCATGTGCTCCTCTTCGTCTGGGTGATCCGTCAGCTCGACCGATCCGCGACCGCCTGCGCGAACCGCGTGAGGGCCTCGCGCACCGCGCCGTCCGGCAGCGGATCCAGGGCGGCGATGGCCTGCAGCGACCAGTCCCTGGCCAGCCGCCGCGTGGCATCCGTCGCCTCGTGCTCACGCAGCTCGGCCAGCGGACCGTCCAGCAGAGCCGGGTCTGCGTCCTCGGCCACGCGCGCGACGCCGTCGTCGATGCGTCGGCGCAGGTCGGCGGACCCGGCGTCATCGCGCTGCCCGAGCAGCAGGTACGGCATGGTGGGCACCCCGGCCCGCAGGTCGGTGCCGGGCACCTTCCCGGTCTGGTCCGGGTCGGGCGACAGGTCGATCACGTCGTCGAGCAGCTGGAAGGCGATGCCCGCCCGCTCGCCGAACGCCACCATCGCCGGGACGTACTCCTCGGGACCGTTGGCGAAGACGATGCCCGCCTCGGCCGCCGCCGAGATGAGCGAACCGGTCTTGTCGGCCAGGACCTGCAGATAGAACGCGACCGGGTCGTCGCCGGCCTGCGGCCCCACCGTCTCGTGCAGCTGGCCGAGCACGAGGCGCTCGAAGGTGTCGGCCTGCAGGCGCATCGCCCGCTCGCCGCGGCGGGCCATCAGCTGGCTGGCCCGCGAGAAGAGCAGGTCGCCGGTGAGGATGGCGACGTTGTTGCCCCACACCGCGTGCGCGCTGGGCACGCCGCGGCGCACGTCGGCGTCGTCCATGACGTCGTCGTGGTACAGCGATCCGAGGTGGGTGAGCTCGAGGGCCGTGGCGGCCTCGATGACCTCGTCTCCGGTGCCCTCGCCCAGCTGGGCGGTCAGCAGCACGAGCATGGGGCGCACACGCTTGCCGCCCGCCTCGTACAGGTAGCGCGAGGTCGTGTCGGCCAGTCCGTCCGCGAACGAGAGCTCGGCGGCGAGCTTGGCCTCGACGAGGGCGAGCCCTGCCTCCACGGTGCGCATCAGCTCGCGCGAGCGCGCCCCGGCGAACACGCGCTCGGTCAGCCCGAGACGGCTCGCCAGGCGCGGTGCGGAGCGGCTGGAAGTCACCCTGACAGCCTACCCAGCGAGCCTGGCGGCAGCCTTACGGCCGCGGTGGAGGGCGACGATGCCGAGCGACAGGTTCCGGTAGGCGACATCCACCCATCCGGCCTCGCGCAGCCAGGCGGCGAGGGTCGGCTGATCCGGCCAGTCGGCGATCGATTCGTTCAGGTACTCGTACGCGTCGGCGTTCGAGCTGATCACCCGCGCGACCGCGGGCAGGACCCGGCGGTTGTAGAACCGGTAGAGGCCGCCGAACACCGGCGACGGCGGATGCGAGAACTCGCAGATGACGACTCGTCCGCCGGGCCTGGTCACCCGCAGCAGCTCGGCGAGCCCCTTCTTCGGCTCGTTGACGTTGCGCAGGCCGAACGACATGGTGACGGCGTCGAACTCGTCGTCGGCGAACGGCAGGTCGGTGGCGTCGGCCTCGACGAAGGAGAGATTCGGGATGCCTCCGCCCGCCGCCTCGGGGCCGTACCGGCGGCGCCCCTCGGCGATCATGCCCGGAGAGAAGTCGGCCGCCACGATCTCGGCGCCGCTGCCGGCGAGCGCGGCGCTGCTCGCGCCGGTGCCGGCGGCGAGATCGAGGATCCGCTCACCGGCCCGAGGGGCGATGGCGCGACGAGTGGCGACCCGCCACAGGCGGTCGTTGCCCAGGCTCAGCACGTCATTGGTCAGGTCGTACCGGCGTGCCACCTGGTCGAACATGCCGCTGACGCGCTGCGGGTCCTTGCCGAGGTCGGCGCGGTTGGGCTCTGTCACGCGCCCTCCCCGGGCTGCAGGCGGGCGAGGCGCTCGAGCCACCGATCGGCGGTGGGTCCGTCGAACGGCGCCTCGGCGGCGCGCACCCGCTGCAGCAGGTCGGCCGCGCGGTCCTCGAGCCGTGCGACGATCTCGACCGGGTAGCCCATCGCGACGCGGTGCTCGTCCCACTCGTCGCGGTCTTCGATGTAGGCCTCGCCGGGCATGCGCCGCACGCCCTCGCGGTCGACATACGGCTCGGCGGGCTCTCGGCGCACCACGTCGAGGTCCATGTCGATGCCGACGGGCATCCCGTCCGCGGCGAACCCGACGTCCCACGCGAGGTCGATGTACACGGATGTGCGATGAGGCGGTGCGTTGTGCGTGAAGGTGTAGTCGCCGCTGGGCGGGACCAGCGTCACGCACGGCTCGGTGGGCAGGATCTCGCGGCCCGGCCGCGAACTCGGCCAGCCGGCCGGCTGCCCGAACCAGTCGCCGTGCTCGTCCGACCCGAGGTACAGGCATTCGTGCTGCCAGTGCGGCGAGCCGTCCCACTTGCGCCACCGGAAGACGAGCCGGGTTCCGGGCGCGGGGCGGGGCAGGGCGGTCACCCGCCAAGTCTAGGCTGGAGGGGTGACCCGATCCCCCCGTCTGCTCGTGGAGACCCGGGAGGTCGACCCGATCGACGACCTGCTGCCGTACACCGCTCCCGACCGGCCCCTGGCGTGGCTGCGCCGCGGTGACGGCATCGTGGGCGTGGGCGCCGAGGTCACCGCGATCACGCACGGCGGGCAGGACATTCCGCGCGGCTCCGGGCCGGGCGGCTCGCTGGCCGAGGCCTGGCGCACCCTGGTGGCGACGGCCGAGATCGACGACCCGCTCCGCCTGCCGGGCACCGGTCTCGTGGGCTTCGGCGCGCTCGTCTTCGACGAGCGGTCGGTCTGGTCGAGCCGCATCGTCGTGCCGCAGGCCGTCGTCGGCCGTCGTGGCGGCCGCTCCTGGATCACCCGCGTCCGCACGGAAGGGGCCGACCTGCCCGAGGCGGCGGTCGAGCCGATCGCGTTTGGCCCGTACTGGTCGGGAACGCTCGGTCCGGGCGCGCTCGACCCGGACGGGTATCAGGATGCCGTGCGCCGAGGCCTCGCCGCGATCGCCGCCGGCGAGGTGGGCAAGGTCGTGCTGGCGCGCGATCTCGTCGGCTCGGTGCCCGCCGGCGCCGACCTGCGGCGCCTCGCCCGGTCGCTGAGCACCGGCTACCCGGACACCTGGACGTATGCCGTCGACGGCATCATCGGCGCGAGCCCGGAGACGCTGGTCACTGTGCACGGCGGCACCGCGACCGCCCGGGTGCTCGCCGGAACCGCGCCGCGGGGAGCGGACGCGGACGGCGACGCCGCGGCATCCCTCTCCCTCGCCACGAGCGCGAAGGACCTCGACGAACACCAGTACGCGGTCCAGAGCGTGCTGTCGGCGCTGCGCCCGCTGAGCACCGCGATCGCGGCGGCCGAGCAGCCCTTCACCCTGAAGCTCCCGAACCTGTGGCATCTCGCCACCGACGTCGAGGCTGAGCTCGGCAACGGCGCCTCGGCCCTCGATCTGGTCGCGGCCGTGCATCCGACCGCGGCCGTGGCGGGGACGCCCACCGCCGCCGCGCTGGAGGTCATCGGGCGGCTCGAGCCGTTCGACCGCGGCCGCTACGCGGGACCGGTCGGCTGGATCGACGCCCACGGCGACGGCGAGTGGGCGATCGCCCTGCGCTGCGCGCAGTTCGGCGCGCCGCCGACCGGCCGCCCCGCCGCCGGCGACGAGACGATCCCGGTCACCGCGCATGCCGGCGCCGGGATCGTCGCCGGCAGCGACCCCGAGGCCGAGCTGCTCGAGACGCGGGTGAAGTTCCGGCCGATCGTCGACGCGCTGGCGTGAGCGCCCGCGCGGACCCGCGCGCTCAGGTCGCGGCCAGGCGCTCCTTCTCGGCGGCGACGTCGTAGTCTGCCGGCGGCCACTGCGGGTCGAGCTCCTCCAGGGTGTTCAGGAGCAGGTGCTGCACGGCCAGGCGCGCGTACCACTTGCGGTTCGCCGGCACCACGTACCACGGGGCCCAGTCGGTCGAGGTGCGCTCGAAGACGGTCTGATAGGCGTCCATGTACGCCGGCCACAGCTCGCGCTCGTCCACGTCGCCGGGGTTGTACTTCCAGTGCTTGTCGGGGCGCTCGAGCCGCTCCATGAGCCGCGCCTTCTGCTCGTCGGGCGAGATGTGCAGCATGACCTTGACGATGCGCGTGCCGCTGTCGGTGAGCTTCTTCTCGAAGTCGTTGATCGCGCCGTAGCGCCGCTCGATCTCGTCTGCCGGGGCGAGTTCGCGCACGCGCCCGATCAGCACGTCCTCGTAGTGCGACCGGTCGAACACCCCGATCATGCCCGGCGCGGGCAGGCGCTTCTCGATGCGCCAGAGGAAGTCGTGCTCGAGCTCTTCGGGCGTGGGCTTCTTGAACGCCGCGAGCTCCACGCCCTGCGGGTCCACCGACCCGACGACGTGCCGGATGATCCCGCCCTTTCCGGCCGTGTCCATCGCCTGCAGCACGAGCAGGACCGAGGGGGGCTCCTGACCCTCGTCGGCGGGCATGCGGCTCTGCGCGTAGAGCCGCTCCTGCAGCTCATCCAGCTCGTCGGAGCCGGCGATGAGGTCGTCGGCGGCGTGCTTCTTGCTGCGCCCGTACGCCGGCGTGGCGGCGGGATCGACCTTCGACAGCCGGAACCCCTTCCCGACGCGCAGGAGTGCCCGGACGTCGCCGGACCAGTGCTTCTGGCTCTTCGCGGTCATGCTCCCCATCTTGGCCTGTTCAACGCCCCAAGGGCACCTCTATCAGCTGACGTCCGCCGACCGGCGCGACGAGCACCTGGTCGAGGGCCGCACGCGAGGTCACCCGCGTGTACTCCCAGCCGTACGCGGTCGCCAGCTGCTCGATCCGCACTGTGTGCGGCGTGTAGAGCACGCGGTCGAACTCGTTCCGGGCGGCCAGCTGCGCGACCTCGAGCGTGTCGAAGATCGTGCCGCCGCCGTCGTTGCCGACGATCACCTGGATGCGCGGCTCGTCCTCCTCGGGCGGAAGGTACAGCGCGCCCACGTCGTGGAGCAGCGCGAGGTCTCCCAGCAGCACGCGCGTGACGCCGGGGCGACCGCCGGCCTGGCTGCTCAGGGCGATGCCCATGGCGGTCGCGATCGTGCCGTCGATGCCGGCGAGCCCGCGGTTGGCGTGCACGGTCACCTTCTTGCCCGCGAGCACCTCGTCGGCGACGCGCACGAGCCGGGACGAGCCGAACACGAGCCGGTCGTGCGGCCAGGTCGCCCGCCACACCGCGTCGACGAGGCCGGCCCGGTCGAGCGGCGCACGCACCGCCGCCAGCTCTGCGGCGACGGCCTCGAGCCGGTCATGCGGCACCGTCGAGGACAGGCCCTCCAGATCCGGGGCCGGTGGGTCGAGATCGATGGATGCCTCCTGCCCGGCGCGCAGCCACGCCCCGAGCCACTCGCGGTCGGCGTCGCCGGGGGCCACAGCGACCGCGTCGGCGGCGACCGTGGCGCCGTTGAGGCCGAGCGGCTCGCCGGGTCCGCGCACGGCGACGACCTCGACATCACGACGCGACAGCAGGCCCACCAGCTCGCGGGAGAGGGTGGGATGCCCGAAGACGACCGCGCGCTCGACGCGACCGCCCAGGGCGGCGTCGCGCAGCAGGGTGCGATATGAGCGGACCGCGTGACGGCCGAATCGGGCGCCGCTGACGATCTCAGCAATGAGCGGCCAGCCGCCCTCGTACGCGAGGGCCTCGGCCGCGGCGCCGGCGTCGGCGCCCGCGACGACGACGGTGCGCGGCCCGCGCTCGAGCACGAGCGGCGCCGGCTCGGCGGGGACAGCCGGGTCGTCGAGGACGACGTCGGCGGCGTCGGCGAGCCATGCCGGCAGCGTCCCGGCCAGCGGCTCGCGGAACGGCAGATTGAGATGCACCGGCCCCGCCCTGCGCGCGGCGGTGGCCGCGGCGTACGCGTCGGCGGCGAGCCGCCGCATGCGGAGCGTCTGCGGGCCGGTGCCCGCGGCATCCAGCTCCTCCGGCGTCGGGACGTCCTGCTCGAACCGCACGCTCGATCCGAAGATGCCCGGCTGGCGGGTGGTCTGGTTGGCGCCGACCCCGCGCAGCTCGGGCGGACGATCGGCGGTCAGCAGCAGCAGGGGGACGCCCGAGTGGTGCGCCTCGAGCGCCGCCGGAAGCAGGTTCGCCGCCGCGGTGCCGGAGGTGCAGATCACGGCGGCCGGCGTCGCGGTCTCGCGGGCGATCCCGAGCGCCGTGAAGCCGGCGACGCGCTCGTCGATGCGCACGTGCAGGCGGACGCGGCCCGCCGCCTCGAGCGCCGCCGCCACGAGGGCAAGCGACTGCGAGCGCGAGCCGGGGCTCAGGACGAGATCGCGCACCCCGCGCCGGGCGAGCTGGTCCAGGAGTGCGGCGGCTGCGTCCGTCGCCGGCGAGGCGTCGGCGCGCGCGGGCTCTTCCACGTCGGCTGAGGTCAGCCCAGGGCGCCGCGCTGCCCGCGCAGGTCGTCGCCGTCGGTGTCGCCGCTGTGCCGTTCGTGGCGCTTCCAGCGCGGGTCGTCGTCCTCTGCGTCGAGCTGTGCGAGCTCTTCCTCCAGCCGGCGGATCCGCTCGTCCTGCTCGCTCTGGCTGCCCAGGCCCCGCAGGAACGCAGGGTCGTCGTCCGGGGCGCGCACCGGCGCCGTGGTCGAGCCCCGGCCGCGGCCGATCAGGAACCAGAGGATGCCGCCGAGGACCGGAAGCAGGATGGTGATCACCAGCCAGGCCGGCTTGGAGACTCCGCGGTGGCGCGTCGGCGGCTGCATCGCGCAGTCCACGATGCTGTAGACCCAGAAGGCGATCGCCACTGGGACCAGGATGAAAAGCAGCCGTGCCACGCCTCCATCCTAGGCTGGCCGCCGCGTGGCGGCTCGGGTCTTGACAGAACTGTGAGACACCCCACAGCCGGGAGGGCACCCGCCTCGCCGATTAGACTGTCGGGGTGAACGTCAAGTCCGCCGTCGTGTACTCCGTGCTGCGGATCCTGGCCTTCCTGGTGCCCTTCGGCATCCTCATGCTGTTCCCGATCTTCCGCGACCTGTACTGGCTCGCCGCGCTCTTCGCCGCACTCATCGGACTGAGCCTCTCGCTGCTGTTCCTGCGTCGTCCGCTGGACGAGGTGACGAGCGATCTCGCCGCCCGCCGCGAGCGGCGCCGGGCCGCGACCGTCGACGAGGAGGCCGAGGACGCCGCGGTCGACGACGACCGCTGAACTCAGCCCACGAACGCCCAGAACAGGAACGCGCCGTACGCCACCGAGGTGAGCGACGTGAGCGCGAGGGCCGTCACCAGCTCACGAGGATCGCGGTAGAACCAGACGATGACGATCGCCGGCAGGCCGGCGAGCAGGGCCAGCAGCGTCAGCCAGGCGATCGGATAGAACAGTGCGATGAAGCACGCGATGAGGAACGCGGCGAGCACGAAGAGGGTGAACAGCACCTGGGAGGCGGTCTTCCCGATGAGCACGGACAGCGTGCGCTTGCCGGCCGCGCGGTCCTGCGGGATGTCGCGCAGATTGTTCGCCAGGAGCACCGCGCAGGCGAGCAGCCCCGCGCCCACCGCCCCGAACCAGGCCTCCTGCGGCAGGTGCTGCACCTGCACCCAGGTGGTGCCGAGGGTGGCCACCAGGCCGAAGAAGACGAACACGAAGACCTCGCCCAGAGCGTGGTAGCCGTAGGGACGCCTGCCGCCGGTGTAGAACCACGCGGCGACGATGCAGGCGGCGCCGACGATCAGCATCCACCACTGCTGGGTGCGGATGACCACGGCGATCCCGACCGCGGCGGCGATCGCGAAGAAGACGAGGGCCACGGTGAGCACGGCGCGCGGCTGCGCGCGGCGCGAGCCGGTGAGGCGGGCGGGGCCGGCGCGGTGGTCGTCGGTGCCGCGGATGCCGTCGCTGTAGTCGTTGGCGTAGTTGACGCCGATCTGCAGCGACATCGCGACGACCAGGCACGCGAGCGCGAGCACCCAGTGCAGCTTCCGGTCGACGAGATGGGCGGCGCCGGTGCCGATCAGCACCGGCGTGATCGCGAGCGGAAGCGTGCGCAGGCGCGCGGCGCCGACCCAGTCGCCGAAGGTCGCCTTCGCGGCGACGCGCGGGTCGCCTGACACGTGGGGCTTGTGCGGATCGCCGCGCGGCTTGTGCGTGACGGTGTGACGCTTGCGATGCTTCCTCGGGGTTCCTGCCACGCACCGAATCCTATTGCCATGCCGCTCCCCGAGCTTGTCGAGGGGCCGCGAAGGCGCATCGTGCACATGTACTCATAAGATGGACCACATCCCGCCTATGCTATCGAAGCAATGTCTGAGGCCACTGTCACAATGGTGCTATGTCCGAGGTCGCTGCTCTTCCCGCGGAGGTTGCGGCGGTGCTGTGGGCGGAGCGGGCGGCCCGCGCGGAGGCGTGGGTCGAGCCGGACACGGTCGAGTCCCTGACGGTCCCGACCCCGGTGCTGGAAGCCGATCTGCTGCACCGGGAGCATCTGGTATCGCAGTGGGAGCACGCGGTGGCCCAGGTCGCCCGGTGGGAAGCGGTCAAGCAGCGCGTGCTGGCCGAGTCCCTCGATTACGCGCTGGCGGACGGGAGTCACGGGGCGACCCCGGATCTGCAGGTGCGGTCGATGGCGGCGGAACTGGCCTGCGCGGCCGGGATGTCGGATCGGACGATCGCCGGGCAGATGGCGGACGCCCAGGATCTGCGGAACCGGTTCCCGTCCACCTATGACGTGTTCGCGGCGGGCCGGGTCTCCCGCGCCCAGGCGACGGTGATCGTCGACGAAGGGCGCGGGCTGGACGACGCGGCGGCACGGGCCGAGTACGAGTCGCTGGTGCTGGATGTGGCGGCCGGGCCGACCACGACCGGAAGGTTGCGGGCGCACGCCAAAGCGATCGCGGAACAGCTCCACCCCGTCCCGTTGGCCGAACGGCACCAGACCGCCCGGGCGGACCGGCGGGTGGAGGTGCGCGCCGGAGACGACGGGATGGGGACGGTGACCGCCTACCTGCCCGCGGCGTTGGCGTTCGGGATCCACGACCGGCTCACCCAGATGGCACGCACCATTCCCGCGGACGAGACGTCACCGCAGCCGCGCACATCGGATCAGCTGCGGGCGGACCTGTTCGCCGATCTGCTGCTGACCGGACACCCCACCGCAGAAGCCGCGGACCGGGACGGGGGGAACGGGCTGGGTGCGCTGCGCGGGATCGTGCAGATCACCATCCCGATGCTGACCCTCATCGGGGAGGAGTCCCGCACCCCGGCGACCCTGGCCGGGCGGTGCCCGGTCGATGCGGGCACCGCCCGGCACCTCGCCGGGGCCGCATCCCTGTGGGAGCGGGTGCTGACCGACCCGGTCACCGGGGGCGTGGTCGCCACCGACCGCCGATTCCCCACCGAAGCGCAACGCCGGCACCTGCAGGCGCGGGACGAGCACTGCCGGTTCCCCGGCTGCCGGATGCCCGTCTGGCGGTGCGACGTCGACCACACCATCGACCACGCCCACGGCGGGGCGACCACCCCGTGCAACCTCGCGCACCTGTGCCGCTACCACCACACCCTCAAACACCACACCCACTGGACCGTCGAACAGCGTGACGACGGCGTCATGGTCTGGACCAGCCCCACCGGCCGCGCCTACCCAGACCGGGCACCACCGACCGTGCGGTTCATCCCCGACGACACGAGCGCCGACCGGCAGAGTATGGCGCTCGGGGCCCGCAGGGCGTGAGCGTCAGAAGTGCCAGGGGAAGGGCGACCAGTCCGGATCGCGCTTCTCGAGGAAGGCATCCCGCCCCTCGACCGCCTCATCCGTGCCGTAGGCGAGGCGGGTCGCCTCGCCGGCGAACACCTGCTGGCCGACCATGCCGTCGTCGACGGCGTTGAAGGCGAACTTCAGCATGCGGATGGCCGTGGGCGACTTGGTCAGGATCGTGCGGGCCATCGCGAGCGCCTCCCGCTCGAGGTCGGCGTGCGGCACGACCCGGTTGACCGCGCCCATCTCGTACGCGCGCTGCGCCGAGTACTCCTCGGCAAGGAAGAACACCTCCCGGGCGAACTTCTGGCCGATCTGCCGCGCGAAGTACGCCGAGCCGTAGCCCGCGTCGAAGGATCCGACATCCGCATCCGTCTGCTTGAACCGGCCGTGCTCCGCCGAGGCGATCGTGAGGTCGCAGACGACGTGCAGCGAGTGCCCGCCGCCGGCGGCCCACCCGGGCACCACCGCGATGACGACCTTCGGCATGAACCGGATCAGCCGCTGCACCTCGAGGATGTGGAGCCGGCCCGCACGGGCGGGATCGGTGACGACGTCCGTCTCGGAGTACTTGTACCCGTCGCGCCCACGGATGCGCTGGTCGCCGCCCGAGCAGAACGCCCATCCGCCGTCCTTCGGGCTCGGCCCGTTGCCGGTGAGCAGGATGACTCCGACCCTCGGGTCCTGCCGCGCGGCGTCGAGCGCGCGATACAGCTCGTCGACCGTGTGCGGGCGGAACGCGTTGCGCACCTCGGGCCGATCGAACGCGATGCGGGCGATGCGCCCGTCCTTCGACAGGTGCGCGGTGATGTCGGTGTACTCCCCCACGGCATCCCACTCAGCGGGGTCGAACAGCTCGGAGACCGTCATGCTCCGAGCCTATCGACGGCCGCGGCGAGCCTTCAGCCAGCCGTCGATGACGTCCCACACCGCGATGGCCGCGATGCCGAACGCCATGAGCACGGCCAGGATGCGAAGCACCTCCTGCCCCACGCCGTTGTCCAGGAACACCGCCTCGAGGAACGCGGGATTCACGAGCTCGCCACGGGCGAGCAGACTCAGCAGCAGTCCTGCGGTGAGGACGGCGAGGACGGTGTTCGCGACGGCGAACCACCGCGTCCAGCGACCGTAGGCGTAGACCGCGATCGCCAGCGCCGCCTCGGCGGCCATGAGGACGAACAGGGCGGTGACGGCCCACGGCCACATGCGCGGGTCGAGCACCGACATCCACTGGTCGCCCGCAAAGGCGAACCCGCGGAAGTGATCCCACACGATGGCCGCCGCAGCGAGCCCGAGGAACACGAGCGAGCCGACCAGCTCCGAGAGCCCGGCCCCCTTGGCCTGCGGCTCGGGCAGGTGGTCGACGTTCCAGGCCGGCATCGGGTTGCCGCCGGTCGTGCGCTCCAGGATCGCGAACACCAGCGTGACCCAGAACGAGAGATGCACGATGGCCGCCAGGGCGACGCTGACGGCCTGGCCGACGATCTCGCCCGGCGACGCCTCGGCGACCGCCTGGCCGATGGCGACACCGAGGGCGGCGCACGCCGGCACGATGAGGAGCAGCAGCTTGAGCAGCCGCCACCAGGTGAGGAAGTAGCGCGGCCCGATCAGGTGCAGGGGGCGATCGGTGTAGCCGGCGGCGAGGGCCGCCGGATCGCCGAGCCCGTTCAGAACGTCGCGCTCGGCATCCTCTCGCCCTTCGCCCTGGTCGACGCGCGCCTCGACGGCGTCGTCGATGGATGCCTGCAGCTCGGCGCGGACGTCTGCCTGCGCGTCCGGCGGCAGGCTGCGGATCGTGGCGGCGATGTATCGCTCGGTCAGGCTGGTGCGGGTCATGTCAGGTCTCCGGATCGGTCAGGTCGGCGATCGCGCGGGTGAGCGCGAGCCAGTCTCGGGTCAGGGAGTCGGCGAGACGGATGCCTGCGGCCGACGTGCGATAGAACTTGCGGGGCCGGGCCTCGTCTGTGTTCCACTCGCTGGTGAGGAACCCCTGCTTCTCCAGCCGGCGGAGGAGGGGATAGAGCGTGTTGGCGTCGGTCGCGAACCCGCGCCCGTCGAGCTCCTCGAGGAGGCCGTACCCGTAGCCGGGTGTCACGAGCAGGCGCAGGCAGGCAAGCACCACGGTGCCGCGCCGCAGCTCCTGCAGATGGGTCTCGAGGATCTCGTCTTCGCTCACGCGGATCACATTACTGTGTGTCACACACTATCGTCAAGGGCACATCGATGTCTCCGGAAGGAGATCGGCCGGGGAGAGAAGTCCTCGCCCCGGGACGGCGCCCCGGGACGTGCGCAAGGATGGGGGCGTGAAGCCGCCCCCGCTCGCTGATCTGACCGCCACCGCACGTGTCGTGGCGCTGCCCCTGGCCACGCGATTCCGGGGAGTGGACGTGCGCGAGGCGCTGCTGTTCGAAGGGCCGCGAGGCTGGAGCGAGTTCTCCCCGTTCGCCGAGTACGACGACGCCGAGGCCGCCACCTGGCTCGCCGCGGCGATCGACTTCGGGTGGAACGCGCCGCCGGCGCCGCTGCGCGACCAGGTGCCGGTGAACGCGACCGTGCCCGCGGTCGCAGCCGCGGAGGTGCCGGGCGTGCTGGCCCGCTACGACGGCTGCCGCACGGCCAAGGTCAAGACCGCGCAGCGGGGCCAGGTGCTCGCCGACGATGTGGCCCGCGTGCGCGCGGTGCGGGACGTGCTCGGCCCGGAGGGCCGCGTGCGCATCGACGCCAACGGAGGCTGGAACGTCGACGAGGCCGAGCGCGCGGTGCACGCCCTCGCACAGTTCGATCTCGAGTACGTCGAGCAGCCGTGCGAGAGCGTCGCGGAGCTCGCCGAGCTGCGTCGGCGCGTGAAGCACATGGGGATCCCGATCGCGGCAGACGAGAGCGTCCGCAAGGCAGCCGACCCGCTCGCGGTCGCCCGGTCCGGGGCCGCCGATGTGCTCGTCGTCAAGGCGCAGCCCCTCGGCGGAGTCGGCCGCGCTCTGAGGATCGTGCGGCAGGCGGGACTGCCCGCCGTGGTCTCCAGCGCCCTCGACACGAGTGTGGGGCTGGCGATGGGCGTGGCCCTCGCCGCCGCGCTGCCGGAGCTCGAGCACGACTGCGGACTGGGCACCGCCTCGCTGTTCACCGCCGACGTCGCCGATCCGCCGCTCGCCCCCCGGGCGGGGATGCTTCCGGTCACCCGCGTCACGCCCGATCCCGCGCGCCTGGACGAACTCGCCGCGTCCGCAGACCGTCGTTCGTGGTGGCTCGACCGGCTCGCACGCTGCCACGCGCTGCTCGAGCGCGACGGAGGGCTCAGGCCGGGTCGATGAGCGCGGCGGCCAGGCGCCCGGTGCGCTCGTTGACCAGCGCGCACATCGCGGCGAAGTCCAGGCCCTCCATGTGGGCGGTGGCGGCCGTGTCCTCCCAGGTCTGCATGATCACGCGCGCGAACTCGGGCTCGGGGATCCGGGGCTTGAGCCCGTAGACACGACCGAGCTCGGCGACCACGACGCCGATCCGCTCCACGATGCCGGCCTGCCAGGCGAGGTACGTCTCAGCCAGGCGCGGATCCCGCAGCGCGCGGGTGCGGATCTCACTGGTGAGCAGGATGCCGGCGCGCCGGTCGATCGCGACATCCAGCATCCGCTCGACGAGCTCGGACGGCGCCAGCTGCACCCCCGCCTCCTGAAGCTCGCGGGCCCGCTGGGTCACGAGCGCCATCTTCTGCTCGGCGATCTGGGTCGTGAGGGCGAGCATGAGCTCTTCCTTCGACTCGAAGTTCGAGTAGAAGGCGCCGCGCGTGAAGCCGGCGCGCTCGCAGATGGCCTCGACGGATGCGGCGTCCAGCCCGACCTCGGCGAACACCTCGCTCGCCGCCTCGAGCAGCAGGGCGCGCGTGCGCTCGCGGCCGCGCACGGCCGGCGGCGTCATCGTGGTGTCGGTCACGCTCGCTCCTCTCTGCGGTCGTGGGGCGATTCTCACACGAAGCTCTCGGGTTGAAGCCTCGACACTCCCCTACGATACACTGTTGTATCGGATACATCGGTGTATCGTTCGTCCGCATTCTCCACGGGGGCACCGTGTCCACACTTCTCTACAGTCTCGGCCGCTGGTCGTATCGGCACCCGTGGCGCGTCCTCGTCGGCTGGCTGCTGCTCCTGGCGATCGCCGGCGGCGGCGCCGTCGTGTTCATGAAGGGCACCGACAACGCGTTCTCGATCCCCGGCACCGAGGCCCAGGAAGGCATCGCCCTGCTCGAGCGCACCTTCCCGCAGGCCAGCGGCACGAGCGCGCAGGTGGTCGTCGTCGCGCCGGAGGGTGCGACGGTCGCCGAGGGTCGCTATCGCGAGGCCATCGACGACGCGGTCACCGGGT
Organism: Microbacterium sp.; assembly: GCF_044508325.1. Taxonomy (GTDB): domain Bacteria; phylum Actinomycetota; class Actinomycetes; order Actinomycetales; family Microbacteriaceae; genus Microbacterium. The sequence continues at coordinate 28,634 of NZ_JBIQHX010000027.1, forward strand.
TCGGAGCCGTCGACGGCATCCTCGCGGTGACCGATCCGTTCGACGATCAGGTCAGCGGCGTCGTCTCCGACGACGAGCGTGCCGCGATCGTGCGGGTCCAGTTCGACGGCCAGTCCACCGAGGTCACCGACGAGACCAAGAGCGCCCTGTCGGCTGTCGCCGACGGCCTGAGCGACGCGGTCCCCGACGCGCAGGTGGCGCTCGGCGGCGACCTGTTCTCGACCTCGATGCCCGCGCTCTCCCCCGTCGAGGCCGTCGGTGTGCTCATCGCGCTGTTCGTCCTGATCGCCACCTTCCGGTCGTTCGTCGTGGCGTGGTTCCCGCTGGCGAGCGCGCTCATCGGCGTCGGTCTCGCCATCGCCCTGATCTTCCTGTCGACCGTGGTGTCGCCGATCTCATCGGTGACGCCGATGCTCGCCCTCATGCTCGGGCTCGCCGTCGGCATCGACTACGCCCTGTTCATCGTCGCGCGGCACCAGGACCAGGTGCGCGCCGGCATGGACCCAGAGCAGTCCACGGCCCGCGCCACCGGCACCGCAGGGTCGGCCGTGGTCTTCGCCGGGGTCACGGTGCTCATCGCCCTCATCGGCCTGAGCTTCGCCGGCATCCCGTTCCTGACCACAATGGGCATCGCCGCCGCCGTCGCGGTCGCGATCGCCGTGCTCGTGGCCGTCACCCTCACCCCGGCGCTGCTGGGGTTCGCGAAGCACCGCGTCGCCGGCTGGCGGCGGCGCCTGGGCCGCGGTGTGCGGCTGGGCGGGAAGCACAACAGATGGGTCATGCTGGTCACCCGGCATCCTGTCCTCACGACCGTCGCCGTCGTGGTCGGTCTCGCCGTCGTCGCGATCCCCGCTGCGAGCCTGCGCCTGGCGCTTCCCAACGCCGGCGTGCAGCCGATCGCCAGCGAGGCGCGCCAGGCCTACGACCTCACCGCCGAGCACTTCGGTCCGGGTGCGAACGGCCCGCTCATCATGACGGGCACCATCGTCACCTCCGACGATCCGCTCGGGCTCATGGCCGACCTCAAGGCCGAGATCGAGAAGATCCCGGGGGTGAAGGAGGTGGGCCTGGCGACCCCCAACGAGGCGATCGACACCGGCCTCATCCAGATCACGCCCGAGACCGCCCCCGACGACGCCGCCACCGCCGAGCTCGTGCGCACGCTGCGCGCCCAGCACGACCGGCTGCTGGACGAGTACGGCGTCGACTTGAAGGTGACCGGCTTCACCGCGGTCGGCATCGACATCTCGGACCGGCTGGGGGCGGCACTGCTGCCGTTCGGGCTGTTCGTGGTCGGACTGTCGTTCCTCCTGCTGATGATCGTGTTCCGCTCGATCTGGGTGCCGCTGAAGGCGACGCTCGGCTACCTGCTGTCGATCTTCGCCGCGTTCGGCGTGGTCGCCGCCGTCTACGAGTGGGGCTGGCTGTCCGACCTCCTGCACGTCACCCGCACCGGCCCGGTGATCAGCTTCATGCCGATCATCCTCATGGGCGTCCTGTTCGGGCTCGCGATGGATTACGAAGTGTTCCTGGTCTCCCGCATGCGAGAGGACTACGTGCACGCCCGCCGCGCCCGCCGCGGGCGTGCCGACCGGGCCACGGCGATCGCCGCCGTGCGCAGCGGCTTCACGGCATCCGCGCGCGTGGTCACCGCCGCCGCCGTCATCATGTTCGCCGTCTTCGCCGCCTTCGTGCCCGAGGGCGACTCCTCCATCAAGCCGATCGCCCTGGGCCTGGCCGTCGGCATCGCCGTCGACGCGTTCCTCGTGCGCATGACCCTGACTCCCGCCGTGATGACGCTGCTGGGCGAGAAGGCGTGGTGGATGCCGCGCTGGCTCGACCGCATCCTCCCCCACTTCGACATCGAGGGCGAGGC
>NZ_JBIQHX010000042.1:0-4553 GCF_044508325.1 Microbacterium sp.
AATCGAGGTCACCCCGTGCCACTCAGCGGTGCGCTCAGAGCCGCTCGATGATCGTGGCGTTGGCCATGCCGCCGCCCTCGCACATCGTCTGCAGGCCGTATCGCCCACCGGTGGCCTCGAGCGCCGCCAGCAGCGTGCCCAGCAGACGCGTGCCGGAGGCGCCGACCGCGTGGCCGAGCGCGATCGCCCCGCCCCAGGGGTTCAGCTTCGCCGGATCGGCGTGCAGTTCGGCCTGCCACGCCAGCGGCACGGAGGCGAAGGCCTCGTTCACCTCGTAGACGTCGAGGTCGTCGATGGCGAGTCCGGAGCGGTCGAGGATGCGTCGGGTCGCCGGGATCGGGCCGGTCAGCATGAGCATCGGGTCGTCGCCGACCACGGCGAACGCGTGGAACCGTGCGCGGGGCGTCAGCCCCAGCTCGGCGGCCTTCTCCTCCGACATGATGAGCGCGGCGGAGGCGGCGTCGGTCAGCGGCGACGAGTTACCCGGCGTGATCATCCACTCGAGCTCGGGAAAGCGCGCCGCGAGCTCATCGGTGCGGAACGCCGGGTTCAGCCCGGCGAGGCCCTCAGCGGTGGTCCCGGCGCGGATCGTCTCGTCCCCCTCGACCCCGTCGACCGGCACGACCTGGGATGCGAAGTCACCGCGGGCCCAGGCATCCGCCGCCCTTCTGTGCGACTCCGCCGAGAAGGCATCCAGCTCCTCGCGGGTGAAGCCCCACTTCGCGGCGATCAGCTCGGCGGAGACGCCCTGGTTGACGAGGCCGTCGGGGTAGCGGGCGCGGATGCCTGGGGCCGTCGATCCGCCGGCCCGCGACGAGCCGAGCGGCACCCGGCTCATCGACTCGACGCCCGCGGCGATGACGATGTCGTACGCCCCCGCCATGACTCCCTGCGCCGCGAAGTGGGCGGCCTGCTGGCTCGACCCGCACTGGCGGTCGATGGTGACCGCGGGCACGGTCTCGTCGAAGCCGGCGGCGAGCATCGCCATCCGCCCGATGTTCATCGCCTGATCGCCGATCTGACTGACGCACCCCATGATCACGTCGTCGACCTGGGTGGATTCGAGTCCGCTGCGCTCGAGGATCGTGCGCAGCACGTGCGCGGCCAGGTCGACCGGGTGCACGTCGCTGAGGGCGCCTCCGGGCTTGCCGCGGCCGGAGGGCGTGCGGATCACATCGACGATGACGGCGTTGCGGACCATGGTCCGATCCTCTCATCTCCGGACGAGCGCACGGCCGACAGTCGCCTCGCTGATAGGCTCCGGGGCTGTCACCGCGCAGCATGGAGGGGTTCATGGGGGACCGCACGCACACGGTCGTCATCACGGGCGGCAATCGGGGTCTGGGCAAGGCCATCGCGGAGCGGTTCGTCGCCTCGGGGCACCGGACCGCGGTGCTGACCCGGGACGGCTCCGCGCCCACCGGAGCCCGGGGGTACACGGCCGATGTCGCCGACATGGCGTCCCTGCAGCGCGCGCTCGATCACGTGCGCGACGATCTGGGCGCGATCGACGTGGCCGTCGCCAACGCGGGCATCACGCGGGACCGCCGACTCACCCGGATGGACGAGGCCGAGTTCGCCGAGGTGATCGACGTGAACCTGACCGGCGCGTTCCGGCTCAGCCGCCTCGTGATCGACGAAATGGTGAAGACCGGTTACGGCCGGATCGTGTTCATCTCGAGCGTCGGGGCGGTCATGCCTTCCTTCGGTCAGGTGAACTACGCGTCATCGAAGGCCGGGCTGCTCGGGATGGCGCGCGCCATCGCCGGTGAGTACTCGCACGCGGGCGTCACGGCGAATGTGGTCGCCCCCGGCTTCGTGGAGACCGACATGACCGCGGCGCTCACGCCCGAGCGCAGGGAGGCCATCCTCGCGCGGGTCCCTGCCGCCCGGGCCGGAACCTCGGAGGAGATCGCCGCCGCCGTGGCCTGGCTTGCGGGCCCGGAGAGCGGCTACATCACCGGGGCATGGATTCCCGTCGACGGCGGCGTGTCCATGGGGCACTGAGCCCCGAACGGCAGCGCCGCGGCTACAGCGCACCGAGGATGTCGTTGACGCGCTCCTTGGCGTCACCGAACAGCATCTGCGCGTTCTCGCGGAAGAACAGCGGATTCTGCACGCCCGCGTAGCCGGTGGCCATCGATCGCTTGAAGACGACGATGTTCTTCGACTCCCACACCCGCAGCACGGGCATGCCGGCGATGGGCGAGCCCGGGTCTTCGGCGGCCGCCGGGTTGACGGTGTCGTTGGCGCCGATGACGAGCACCACGTCGGTCTCGGCCAGGTCGTCGTTGATCTCGTCCATCTCGAGCACGATGTCGTACGGGACCTTCGCCTCGGCGAGCAGCACGTTCATGTGCCCGGGGAGGCGACCGGCGACCGGGTGGATGCCGAACCGCACGTCGACGCCCTTGGCACGCAGCTTGTCGGTGAGCTCGGCGACCGGGTACTGCGCCTGGGCGACCGCCATCCCGTACCCCGGGGTGATCACGACGCTGGACGCGTTCGCGAGCAGGTTCGCGACGGACTCGGCGTCGGTCTCGCGGTGCTCACCGTGGTCGACGTCGTCCTTCTTGGGCGCCTCGATGCCGAAGCCGCCGGCGATGACCGAGATGAACGACCGGTTCATCGCCTTGCACATGATGTAGCTGAGGTACGCACCGGACGAGCCGACGAGCGCACCGGTGACGATGAGCAGGTCGTTGTTGAGCAGGAAGCCCGCCGCGGCCGCCGCCCATCCCGAATAGCTGTTGAGCATCGAGATCACCACGGGCATGTCGCCGCCGCCGATCGAGGCGACCAGGTGCCACCCGAGCGCGAGCGAGAGGACGGTCACGACGATCAGCAGCCACAGCTGCGGGTCGATGACGTACCAGACGGTCAGCCCGGCGAACACGATGAGCGCGCCGAGGTTCATGATGTTCTTGCCCGGCAGCGTCAGCGGGCGCGACGACATCCGCCCGGAGAGCTTGAGGAACGCGACGATGGAGCCGGTGAGGGTCACCCCACCGATGAACACGCCGATGAAGACCTCGGCGTGGTGGATGTCGCGCAGCGTGCCGGTGAGACCCACGTCGAAGAGCGCGCCGTTCCAGCCGACCAGGACGGCGGCCGCACCGACGAAGCTGTGCAGCAGCGCGATCAGCTCGGGGATCCCGGTCATCTCGACCACACGCGCCCGCCACAGTCCGATGGCGGCGCCGATGAGCATCGCCGCGACGAAGAAGACCAGGCCGATGGTGCCCGCCGGCGTCGCGAGCGCGTCTTCGACCATGAGCCACGCGGTCGCGGCCAGGGCGATGACCATGCCGATGATGCCGTAGGTCACGCCCGAGCGGGCGGACTCGTGCTTGGACAGCCCGGCGAGGCTCAGGATGAACAGGATCGCGGCGATGAGATAGGCGGCGCCCGCGATGCCCTGGGCGATGAGCGTGCCCTCGGCGATCATCGGGCGTCTCCCTTCGAGAACATGCGGAGCATTCGGCGGGTCACCGCGAAGCCGCCGAAGATGTTGATGCTGGCGATGAGCACGCCGATGCCGGCGAGGATCTGCACGGTGAGGTCGGGCACCGCGAGCTGCAGCATCGCGCCGACGATGATGATGCCCGAGATCGCGTTGGTGACGCTCATGAGCGGCGTGTGCAGGGCGTGGGCGACGTTGCCGATCACGTAGAACCCGACGATCACCGACAGGGCGAGCACCCACAGGTGCCGTGGCAGCGGGTCGGGGGCGATCGCCGTCAGCGCGAAGAGCACGGCCGCACCGGCCGCGGCGAGAGCGACCTTGGTGACCCGGCTCATGGGCTTCTTGACCTTGGCCGGCTCGGCCGGGGCGGCTGGCGCGGCGGGAGTCGGCGCGGCCGCGACCTGCACGGGCGGCGGCGGCCAGGTCGACGCGCCGTCGCGCACGACGGTCACCGAGCGCTGCACGACGTCGTCGAAATCGAGGGTGAGCTGCCCGTCCTTGCCGGGGGTGAGCAGCGTCAGGAGGTTGACGAGGTTCGTGCCGTAGAGCTGGGATGCCTGGGTCGGGAGCCGTGACGGAAGATCCGTGTACCCGAGGATCGTGACACCGTTGTCGGTGACGATCTTCTCGCCGGCGACCGAGCCCTCGACGTTGCCGCCCGTGCCGGCGGCCATGTCGACGATGACGCTGCCGGGCTTCATGCTCGCCACGTCGGCCGCGGTGATCAGCCGCGGTGCGGGCCGGCCCGGGATCTGCGCGGTGGTGATGATGATGTCGACGTCGGCGGCCTGCTCGGAGTAGATCTCGGCGGCGCGGCGGTCGTAGTCCTCGCTCGTCGCCTTCGCGTACCCGTCGGTGGACTGCTCGACCTCGACGTCGACCTTGAGGTACTCACCGCCGATGGACTTGACCTGGTCGGCGACCTCGGGCCGTGGGTCGGTCGCGCGGACGATGGCGCCGAGGCTGGATGCCGCGCCGATCGCCGCAAGGCCGGCGACGCCGGCGCCCGCCACCAGCACCTTGGCGGGCGGAACCTTGCCGGCCGCGGTCACCTGCCCCGTGAAGAACCGGCCGAACTCGTGCGCGG
>NZ_JBIQHX010000028.1:0-18908 GCF_044508325.1 Microbacterium sp.
GCGCAAGCGCGAGGATCGAAGCACTGCTGAGCAGGGGCCCGCGCAGGTGACACGAAATCGATCCCTCGAGCTCCGTGCGCTTGCGCCGGAGCTCTTCTCTTTGTCCAGAGCTGGCCGGCGCCGAGGCCGGCGCCCCGCCACCGCGGTGCGTCTCGTACAGACAAGGAGTGGCCATGGCGCAGAAGGAAGCCACGGTTGCCGAGCTCACGAAGAACTTCGAGGACTCGACCGCCGTTCTGCTGACCGAGTACCGCGGCCTGACGGTTGCCGAGCTCAAAGAGCTCCGCAACAGCATCCGTCAGGACGCGGAGTACGCCGTGGTGAAGAACACGCTGACCAAGATCGCGGCGAACAATGCCGGGATCTCGTCGCTGGACGACGACCTCAAGGGTCCGTCGGCCATCGCGTTCGTGCACGGCGACCCGGTCGCCGTCGCGAAGGGCCTGCGCGCCTTCGCCAAGGCACACCCTCTTCTCGTGATCAAGGGCGGCTTCTTCGACGGAGCACCCCTGAGCGCGGATGAGGTCAACAAGCTCGCCGACCTCGAGAGCCGTGAAGTCCTGCTGGCGAAGCTCGCCGGCGCGATGAAGGCCTCGCTGTTCCAGGCGGCATACGTCTTCAACGCCCCGCTGTCGAAGGCCGTCCGCACGGTCGATGCGCTGCGTGCGAAGCAGGAGACCGCGGCCTGACGCAGGTCCGGCGAACACGAAACCAGAAACAAGGAGAATCATCATGGCAAAGCTCACCACTGACGAGCTGCTCGACGCCTTCAAGGAGCTCTCGCTGATCGAGCTCAGCGAGTTCGTGAAGAAGTTCGAGGAGACCTTCGAGGTCACCGCTGCCGCCCCCGTCGCCGTCGCCGCCGCTGGCGCGCCGGCCGCCGGCGGTGCCGGTGGCGAGGCCGAGGCCGCCGAGGAGAAGGACTCGTTCGACGTCATCCTCGAGGCTGCCGGCGACAAGAAGATCCAGGTCATCAAGGTCGTCCGCGAGCTCACCTCGCTCGGCCTCGGCGAGGCCAAGGCCGTCGTCGACGCCGCGCCGAAGCCGGTGCTCGAGGGCGCGAACAAGGAGACGGCCGACAAGGCCAAGGCCGCCCTCGAGGAGGCCGGCGCCACCGTCACCCTCAAGTGAGTCGCGCTGCAACACGCGTGTGACGCGAACGCCCCCGGGGCACACCCCCGGGGCGTTCGTCGTCTCCGCGTAACCCGGGCTGTGGGCGCCGCGGCGCCCCGCTAGCGTGAAGGCATGAAGTTCGCCGCATCCGTCCTCGATCTGGTCGGCGATACGCCGCTGGTCCGACTGGGCCGGGTCACCGACGGCATCGCCGCCACGGTGCTCGCCAAGCTCGAGTACCTGAACCCGGGCGGCTCGAGCAAGGACCGCATCGCCGCACGCATCATCGACGCCGCGGAGGCGTCCGGGCAGCTGCAGCCCGGCGGCACGATCGTCGAGCCCACCAGCGGCAACACCGGCGTGGGACTGGCCCTGGTCGCCCAGCAGCGCGGCTACCGCTGCGTCTTCGTCGTGCCCGACAAGGTGGGGCAGGACAAGATCGACGTCCTCACCGCCTACGGCGCCGAGGTCGTCGTCGCGCCCACCTCGGTGCCTGCGGACTCGCCCGAGTCGTACTACAGCGTGAGCGACCGGCTCGCCCGCGAGATCGCGGGAGCGTTCAAGCCCAACCAGTACGAGAACCCCAACGGCCCGCGCAGCCACTACGAGACCACCGGACCCGAGATCTGGCGCGACACCGAGGGGAAGGTGACGCACTTCGTCGCCGGCATCGGCACCGGCGGCACGATCTCGGGGACCGGGCGCTATCTGCGCGAGCAGTCCGACACCGTCCGCATCGTCGGTGTCGATCCCGAAGGAAGCGTGTACAGCGGCGGAACAGGCCGCCCGTACCTCGTCGAGGGGGTCGGCGAAGACATCTGGCCGGGCGCCTACGATCCGCAGGTGCCGCACGAGATCGTCGCCGTCGGCGATGCGGAGTCGTTCGCGATGACCCGCCGGCTCGCCCGCGAAGAGGGCCTGCTGGTGGGCGGGTCGAGCGGGATGGCGGTGGTCGGCGCCCTGCGCATCGCCCGCGACCTGCCCTCCGACGCCGTCGTCGTGGTGCTGCTGCCCGACGGCGGCCGCGGCTACCTCGGCAAGATCTTCAACGAGCAGTGGATGCGCGAGTACGGCTTCACCGAGGGCGACGGGGTCGACAAGGTGGCCGATGTCGTGGCCACCCGTGCCGCAGGCATCCCGGATCTGGTCCATGCCCGACCCACCGACACCGTGCTCGACGCGATCGGGCTGATGCGCGAGTACGGGGTCTCGCAGCTGCTCGTGCTGAGCGCGCCGCCGCCGGTGGTCATGGGCGAGGTCGTCGGCGCCATCGACGAGAAGAGCCTGCTGGACAAGGTCTTCCGCGGCGAGGCGAAGACGACGGATGCCGTCTCCCAGCACGTGGGCGATCGCCTGCCGCTCATCGGCGTGCACGATTCCGTCGCCCAGGCCCGCGACGCCCTCGCGACCGCCGACGCGCTGCTGGTGACCCGCGACGGCAAGCCGTACACCGTCGTGACGCGTCAGGACCTGCTGGCGTATCTCGGGCGCGGCGGCGGCCCGCGCGACTGAGGGCGCTCGCCGGTGCACCACTCCAGGCGTTCAGCGGGGCCGGTGCAGGGGCCGAGGCGTCGGGAGGTCACCGGGCGTAACGTCCGCAGCGCGCGCCGCGGCGGCGTCCTAGGCTCGAAAGGTGAGCAACGAGCAGCACTTCGACACGCGCGCGATCCACGCCGGCCAGGCGTTCGACCCCACGACGGGCGCGATCATCCCGCCGATCTATCAGACCTCCACCTTCGTGCAGGACGGCATCGGCGGCTTCCGCGGCGGCTACGAGTACAACCGCGCGGGCAATCCCACGCGGACGGCGCTGGAGACGCAGCTGGCCGCCCTCGAGGGCGGCGCCCACGCCCGATCGTTCGCGTCGGGCCTGGCCGCGGAGGACGCGCTGCTGCGCGGGACCCTGGGGCCCGGCGACCATGTCATCCTCGGCAACGACGTCTACGGCGGCACCTATCGGCTCCTGACCAGCGTCCTGGGGCCCTGGGGCGTGGAGACCACGACGCTCGAGCTCTCCGACCTCGACGCGGTGCGCGCCGGCATCCGCCCCACCACCCGGATCGTGTGGGCCGAGACCCCGAGCAATCCGCTCCTGAAGATCACCGACATCCCCGCTCTGGCCGAGATCGCCCACGGCGCCGGCGCGCTTCTCGTGGTCGACAACACGTTCGCCTCGCCCGCGCTGCAAAGGCCCTTCGAGCTCGGCGCGGACGCCGTCGTCCACTCGACCACCAAGTACCTCGGCGGGCACTCCGACGTCCTCGGCGGTGCGGTCGTGCTCCGCGACGACACGCTGCTGGAGGCGCTCTCCTTCCAGCAGTTCGCCGTCGGGGCGGTCTCGGCGCCGCTGGACGCGTGGCTCACCTCGCGCGGCATCAAGACCCTCGCCGTGCGGATGCAGCGGCATTCCGAGAACGCGCAGGCGATCGCCGAATGGGCGGCGCGGCGCCCCGAGATCGAGACCGTCTACTACCCGGGACTCGCCTCGCACCCCGGCCACGAGATCGCCGCGAAGCAGATGACGGCGTTCGGCGGCATGCTCGCCCTGGGCCTTGCGGGCGGACCCGCCGCCGCGCGCGCATATGCGGAGTCGACGCGGCTGTTCCAGCTGGCCGAGTCGCTCGGGGGCGTCGAGTCGCTCATCGGCTACCCGCCCGAGATGACCCACGCCTCCCTGCGGGGCACAGCCCTGGCGGTGCCCGAGAACGTCGTGCGCCTGTCGGTGGGGATCGAGGATGCCGGCGACCTCATCGCCGACCTCGAGGAGGCGCTGGGGCGCATCTGATCGCTCCGAGTTCGCTGGGCGATCGCCGCCGCTCCCGCCCGACGGAGTAACGTCGGACCTCAGCCGGCGAACCCAGGAGGCGGTCGCGATGCCGACAGTCAGCGTGCGCTACATCGTCGACGACGTCGACCGGGCACTGGAGTTCTACACCGGGCTTCTCGGCTTCGCAGAGGTGATGCATCCCGCCCCGTCGTTCGCGATGGTCGCTCGCGGCGATCTGCGCCTGAACCTCAGTGCTCCGGGCGGCCCCGGCGGCGGCGGTCAGGCGATGCCCGACGGAGCCGTCCCGCAGCCGGGAGGCTGGAACCGCTTCGCCCTCGAGGTCGACGACCTCGACGGGCTGACGGCGTCGCTGCGGGCGGCCGGAGTGCGGTTCCGCAACGACATCGTCACCGGCGTGGGCGGTCGGCAGGTGCTCATCGAGGATCCTGCCGGCAATCCGGTCGAGCTGTTCGAGCCCGCGCAGCCGGAGGCGCGCCTGGACGGGGCCGAGCGGCCCTAGCCGTCGCGCGACGAGTGCGCGCGCACCGGCTGCAGCCGGAACAGGCGCACCGTGCGCCCGGACTCGCGCTCGTACGAGCGGTATCCGGGCCACTGCCGCTCGATGCGCGCCCACGCCGCGTCGCGCTCCTCGGCGGGGATCGGGGTGGCATGCACCGGCATCCGGCGGCCCCGGACGGTGATCCAGGCGTCCGGGTGGGCGAGCAGGTTCGTCGTCCAGGCCGGATGCCGCGCCCCGGCGAAGTTCGTCCCGGCCACGATCGCACGGCCGTGGCCGTCCGGCGTGTACATGAGCGGAGCCTCGCGTGGCGTGCCCGACTTCGCCCCCGTCGTGTGCAGGACGAGCGAGGGCACCAGCAGCGCGCTCAGCTGCACCCGGCCACCGGTCAGGCGCGCCAGCAGACGCTCCAGCGGCGGCAGCAGCCTCGGCCCCGCGGCACGGAAGGCGCGGGTGCGGGTGAATGGGGCGATGCAGGCCCGAACGACATCGGTGACGGTCACACCTCCCATCATGGCGCGTCCGGGTTTGGCAGGATGGGCGGATGCCGCGTGCACGAGCGAGTCTGTGGGCCGGAGCCGCGCTGCTGGCCGCAGCCGCCATGCTCACCGTCGGCATCCTGATCGGCGTCGACGACGGGCCGCTGCCGATCGACCGGGCGTGGCAGGACTTCCTGGTGCCGCTGCGCGGACCCGTGCTGCTGTGGTTCTCGTTCGCCATGGACGTGGTCGGCGGCGGCTGGATGGCGATCCTCGTGGTGCCGCTGGGAGGGGCGGCGCTGCTGTTCGCACTGCGCCGGCCGTGGGGCGCGGCGTACTTCCTCGTCGCCGAGGTGGCCAGCGTCGCCTTCGTCCAGGTGCTCAAGCACCTGGTCGGCCGTGCCCGGCCGGAAGACATCCTGGTGCTCTCAGACTTCGGCTCGTTCCCGTCCGGTCACGTCGCGAACGCCGCGACGGTCGCGATGGCCCTGTTCGTGCTGTTCCCACGGGTGTGGACAGCGGTCGCCGGCGCCGCCTGGGTCGTGCTCATGGCCTTCTCGCGCACCTACCTCGGCGCGCACTGGCTCAGCGACACGGTCGGAGGCGCCCTGATCGGCGCCGCGGCGGCGCTTCTGGTCGCGGCGGCGTTCGCCAAGCCGCTGCGGCGAGAGGCTCTCGATAAAGTGACGGCATGACGGATGCCGCGCCCCCCGCCTCGACGCACGACACCGCCGATTCCGCGGTGCGGGTGCGGACCGACCCCGCGACCGGTCTGACCGCCGCCGACGTCGCCGAGCGCGTCGCCGCGGGGCGCACGAACGACTTCCGACCCGACACCAGCCGCAGCGTCTGGACGATCATCAGGGCGAACGTGTTCACCCTGTTCAACGGCATCATCTTCGCGTGCTTCTTCGTGCTGTTCCTGCTCGGCCGCTGGCAGGACGCACTGTTCGGCTTCGCCGCGCTGATGAACTCGATCATCGGCTGCTGGCAGGAGTTCCGCGCCAAGGCGGCGCTCGACCGTCTCGCCCTGCTGAACGCACCCCGCGCCCGGGTGCGCCGCGACGGCGCGGAGGTCGAGATCGCTCCGATCGACGTCGTGATGGACGACATCCTGGTGCTGCGGGCAGGCGATCAGGTGCCGGCCGACGCGGTGGTGGTGGCCTCCCGAGCCCTGCAGATCGACGAGTCGATGCTGACCGGCGAGTCGGATGCCGTCGACAAGCGCCCCGGCGACGAGGCCCTCTCCGGCTCGATCGTGGTCGCCGGCGAAGGCGATGCGCAGGTCGACCGGGTCGGCGCGGACTCGTACGCCAACCGGTTCGCCGACGAGGCGAAGCGCTTCTCGCTGGTCGCCTCCGAGCTGCGCACCTCGATCGACCGGGTGCTGAAGTTCATGGCGTGGGCGATCGGCCCGATCGGACTGCTCGTGCTCAACGCGCAGGTGATGGTCGCCGGCGGCTGGGCGACGGCCTGGGAGACGGGCGGCTGGGTGCAGGCGGTGGTCAACACGATCGCGGCGCTGACGGCGATGATCCCGCTCGGCCTGGTGCTGATGACGTCGATCGCGTTCGCCGTCGGCGCGGCCAAGCTCGCCCGCCGGCAGGTGCTCGTCAACGAGCTGCCGGCGGTGGAGGGGCTCGCCCGGGTCGATGTGATCTGCCTCGACAAGACCGGAACCCTCACCGCCGGCGACATCGATTTCGACGCCGTGCACCCGCTCGGCGCGGAGGCTCCCGACGCCGCCGCCGTCCTCGCCTGGTACGGGGCCGCCCCTGACGCCAACGCCACGGCGCGCTGCCTGCAGGGGCCGTACCCGGTCGAGCGGCCGCTGGACGTCGCCCGCACCATCCCGTTCTCGTCGGCACGCAAGTGGAACGCCGTCTCCTTCGCCGGCGCCCCCGGGGGCACCTGGGTCATGGGCGCTCCGGAGATGGTCTTCGGGGACGAGGCATCCGATCCGTCCAGCGACCTCGGCCGCGCCGTGACGGAGCTCGCCGCCACGGGCCGGCGCACCCTCGTGCTCGCGCACACCGACACGGCTCTCACCGACGCCGACGTCGACGCCGAGCGGCTGCCCGCAGGCGTCACCCCCGTGCTCGTGCTCACCTTCCGCGAGCAGGTGCGGCCGGATGCCGCGCAGACGCTGGAGTACTTCCGCGCGCAGGACGTCGGCATCCGCATCATCTCGGGCGACAACCCCCGCACCGTCGCCGCCATCGCGCGGGAGGTCGGCCTGGACGCCGCGGACGGCTTCGATGCCCGCAAGCTCCCGGACGACGACGCCGCCCTGGGCGAGGTGCTCGACGAGCACCTCGTGTTCGGCCGGGTCACCCCCGAGCAGAAGAAACGACTCGTGATCGCCCTGCAGGGTCGCGGGCACGTCGTGGCGATGACCGGTGACGGGGTCAACGACGCGCTGGCGATCAAGACCGCCGACCTGGGCATCGCGATGAACTCCGGTGCGGCGGCGACCAAGGCGGTGGCCCGGCTCGTGCTTCTCGACGGCCGCTTCTCGCACCTGCCTGACGTGGTCGCGGAGGGCCGGCAGGTGATCGCGAACATCGAGCGGGTCTCGATGCTGTTCCTCACCAAGACCGCCTACGCGACCGGACTCGCCCTCCTGTTCGGATTCTTCGTGCTGGAATTCCCCTTCCTGCCGCGGCAGCTGTCGATCACCGACGGGCTGACCATCGGCATCCCGGCGTTCTTCCTCGCACTGATGCCCAACAAGCAGCGCTACGTGCCCGGGTTCCTGCGACGGTCGCTCAGCTTCGCGATCCCCGCCGGCGTCGTCATCGCCGTCTCGCTGCTGCTGTACACGCTCGGGGCGATGAGGCTCGGCATCGACGAACCCGAGCTGCGAACCGGCGCGACGATCATCCTCGCGATCGTGGGCATCTGGGTGCTCACGGTCCTGTCGCGGCCGGTCACCCGCTTCAAGGTGCTCGTCATCGGTGCGATGTTCATCGCCCTCATCGGCCTGTTCACGATCCCGCTCGCGACGCAGTTCTTCCAGCTCGTCGACCCGGGCGAGGAGGCGGCCTGGCTGCTCACCGGCATCACGATCCTCGCGATCGGGCTGATCGAGGTGGTGCGCTTCTTCCACCGCCGGTACGTGGCGCGCCAGCTCGCCTGAGTCAGGCGGCGACGGCTTCCGACCCGGGTCCCGCCGGTTCGGCGGACGCTGATCGGGGCGGGAACCGCAGCGAGCCGGGCCGGACCCACAGCGCCGCGACCACGAGTGCCTGCACGATCGTCTGCACGACGCTGAAGGCATCCCAGTCGTCCGAGCTCACGATCGTGATGACGTTGAGCACGACGAGGAGACCGAAGTACACGGTGATGAGCACGCGTGCGAACCGGCTGCCCCGGGAGAGCCCCGAGGCGACCGCGATCATGAGCAGGCCGAGCAGGATGGTCGCGGCACCGACGAGGGTCACCACCAGCACGAGATCGTCCGGCACGCGGTAGCGGCTGAGCATGATGAGGATGCCCAGGGCGACGCTGCTGAGCGCGCTCAGGTACACCAGGACGATCGCGATCGTCACGACGACGATCGAGGCGCGGGACGGAGTCGACGGCACGCGTTCACTGTATCGGGCGGCACCGCCCTGCGAAGCGGTGCCGCGGCGTCGGTAGGCTGACGCCATGACTGAGCCCGACGCCGTCGCCGCCGCCGAACTCGCGCGCCTGCGCGCAGAAGCCGAAGCCGCAGAAGCGGCCGCCAAGGCCGCGCAGGCCAAGGCGGCGCTCGCCGCCGCCGAAGCCGCCGCGGCGGCCGCGCAGGCGGCGGGATCGGCGGAGGGGCAGGACGCAGGCGCAGGCCCGGACCCAGAGGCAGTCCCGGTCCCAGACGCAGTCCCGGACACGGGCGGCGCGGGGGCGGCGGAAGGGGATGCCGGCGGCGCGGGCTCCGGCCCGCTCGACGCCGACGAGGTCGCCGCCGTGATCAAGGGATACACCTTCGAGGCCGAGACCCTCGACCTCGGGGCGCTGGTGAACACGGAGGCGGTCCCGGAGGCGCAGATCCGCATCCCGCTGGCCATGATGAACCGGCACGGCCTCGTCGCCGGCGCCACCGGCACCGGCAAGACCCGGACCCTGCAGGGACTGGCCGAGCAGCTGGCGGCCAAGGGAGTGCCCGTGTTCGCCGCCGACATCAAAGGCGACCTGTCCGGCGTGGCGACGCCGGGTGAATCCAGCGACAAGCTGCTGGCCCGCACCCGCGCCATCGGGCAGGACTGGAAGCCGGAGGCCTCCGCCACCGAGTACTTCGCCCTCGGCGGCATCGGCAAGGGCGTGCCGGTGCGTGCGACCGTCAGCGGATTCGGGCCGCTGCTGCTGAGCAAGGTGCTCGGGCTCAACGAGACGCAGGAGTCGAGCCTCGGCCTGGTCTTCCACTACGCCGACGAGAACGGCCTGGCCCTGGTCGACCTCAGTGACCTGCGGGCGGTGCTCAGCTACCTGACCAGCGATGAGGGCAAGGCCGAGCTGAAGAACCTGGGCGGCCTGTCGTCGGCGACGGCCGGAGTCATCCTGCGCGAGCTCATCACCTTCGCGGACGACGGGGCGGATGTCTTCTTCGGCGAGCCCGAGTTCGACGTGAACGACTTCCTGCGCACCGCCGCCGACGGGCGCGGCATCATCTCTCTGCTGGAGGTGCCCGGGGTCGCCGACAAGCCGGCGCTCTTCTCCACGTTCCTCATGTACCTGCTGGCCGAGCTGTTCGAGATCCTCCCCGAGGTGGGCGATCTCGACAAGCCCAAGCTGGTGTTCTTCTTCGACGAGGCGCATCTGCTGTTCAAGGACGCCTCGAAGGACTTCCTCTCCGCGATCGTGCAGACCGTGCGCCTGATCCGCTCGAAGGGCGTGGGCGTGTTCTTCGTGACGCAGACGCCGAAGGACGTGCCCTCCGATGTGCTCGGCCAGCTCGGCTCGCGGGTGCAGCATGCGCTGCGCGCCTTCACCCCCGACGACGCGAAGGCCCTGCGCGCCACGGTGGGCACCTACCCCGTGTCCGGCTACGACCTCGAACGCGTGCTGCAGGAGCTGGGCACCGGGGAGGCGATCGTCACCGTCATGAGCGAGAAGGGCGCTCCCACGCCCGTCGCGTGGACGCGCATGCGCGCGCCGCAGGGCCTCATGTCGCCGACGCCCGACCCCGAGATCGAGCGGGCGGTCAAGGCATCCCCGCTGCTGGCCCGGTACGGCACCGCGATCGACCGCGAGTCGGCCCGCGAGCTGCTCGCTGCCAAGATGAACGCGGCCGAAGAGGCGGCCAGGGCCGAGCAGGCGGCGCTGGAGAAGGCGAAGGCGGATGCCGAGTACGCCAAGCAGAAGGCGGCCATCGACAAGGCTCAGGCCGCCGCCGAGAAGAAGGCACAGGCCGAGTACGAGCGACTTCTGAAGAAGACCTCCGGCAGCTCCCGCACCGCGTCGCGCAAGACGCCGACCTCGCCCTTGGAAGAGGTGCTCAACTCCAAGACGACGCAGACGATCCTGGGCGGCGTGATCCGCGGCATCTTCGGCACCGGCCGCCGCTGACCCACCAGGAGCGGGCGCCGGTCGCGGCGCCGGGTGCTCGGCGTCCGGCCTAGCATGGGGTCATGGCGACGAAGGCACCCCGTGAGGACATCGACGAGAGCAGAGTGAGGGTCGGCGACCGGAAGAAGAGGGCGGTCGGGGTGCCGGCGGTCCTGCACGCGCTGCAGATCTCGTACGAGCAGATGGGGATCACCCGCAGCGTCCAGACGCTCCTGAAGGTCAACCAGAAGGACGGCTTCGACTGCCCCGGGTGCGCGTGGCCCGAGGAGGACAAGAGGCACGTCGCCGAGTTCTGCGAGAACGGGGCCAAGGCGGTCGCCGAGGAGGCGACGGTGCGCCGTGTCACGCCCGAGTTCTTCGCGCAGCACTCCCTCGAAGAACTCGCCGGCCACGACGACTGGTGGCTCGGGCAGCAGGGACGGCTGACGCATCCGATGATCCTCGACGAGGGCGCCACCCACTATCGCCCGATCTCGTGGGACGACGCGCTGCAGACCATCGCCGACGAGCTGCGCGGGCTCGACGACCCGAACGAGGCGATCTTCTATACGTCCGGCCGCACCTCGAACGAAGCGGCGTTCCTGTATCAGCTGCTCGTGCGCGGGTTCGGCACGAACAACCTGCCGGACTGCTCGAACATGTGCCACGAGTCGTCGGGGTCGGCGCTGACCGAGACGCTCGGCATCGGCAAGGGCACGGTGTCGATCGACGACGTGCACCGGGCCGACCTCATCATCATCGCGGGGCAGAACCCGGGCACGAACCACCCCCGCATGCTCAGCGCGCTCGAGAAGGCCAAGCGCAACGGCGCCACGATCGTCGCGGTCAATCCGCTTCCCGAGGCGGGGCTCGTGCGCTTCGAGAACCCCCAGACCGTCAAGGGCGTGATCCTCGGCGGCACCAAGATGGCCGACGAGTTCGTGCAGATCCGCCTCGGCGGCGATCAGGCGCTGTTCCAGGCGATCGGCAAGCATCTGCTCGAGTACGAGGCCGAGCACGGCGGTGTGCTCGACACCGCCTTCATCGCCGACCACACGAGCGGCTTCGAGGCCTACCGGCAGGCCATGGCCGACGTGCCGTGGCGCGAGCTGGTGGCCGCGACCGGCGTGCCCGAGAACACGCTGCGGCGCGTCGCCGACCTGGTGCGGACGTCCCCGGCGACGATCGTGTGCTGGGCGATGGGCCTGACGCAGCACAAGCACTCGGTGCCGATGCTGCGCGACATCGTCAACGTGCTGCTCCTGCAGGGGAACATGGGCAGGCCCGGGGCCGGCGTGTGCCCGGTGCGCGGCCACTCGAACGTGCAGGGCGATCGCACGATGGGGATCTACGAGAAGCCGTCCGAGGCGTTCCTGTCGGCCCTCGACGAGGAGTTCGGCTTCACGGCGCCCCGGCCGCACGGGTACGACACCGTCGAGGCGATCCGCGCTATGCGCGACGGCAAGGCGAAGTTCTTCATGAGCATGGGCGGCAACTTCGTGTCGGCCACGCCCGACACCGCCGTGGTCGAGCAGGGGATGCGCAACCTCGACCTCACGGTGCACGTGTCGACCAAGCTCAACCGGTCGCACGTGGTCACCGGCCGGCGCGCGCTGATCATCCCGACGCTCGGCCGCACCGACCGTGACCGGCGGCGCGGCACGGACGGATCCTTCGCCGAGCAGAAGATCACCGTCGAGGACTCGATGGGCGCCGTGCACGCCTCACGCGGCCGGCTCGCCCCGCCCGCGGAGGACATGCTCAGCGAGGTCGCGATCATCGCCCGCCTGTGCGCGCTGCTGTTCGACCGGGGCGCCGAGACGGAACCCGGCGGACCGGTCGAAGGCGTCTCCGCTGGCTCCGCCACCGGCGACCGCAGCGCGCCGCAGGCGGACTGGGCCGCGCTGGAGGCGGACTATGCGCTCATCCGGCAGCACATCGCCCGCGTCGTGCCGGGCTTCGCCGACTACGAGCAGAAGATCGACAAGGGACGCACGCTGCATCTGCCCAACGGCCCGCGCGACGCGCGCAGGTTCGCCACGGCGACCGGGCGGGCGATGTTCACGGTGAACCCGCTCGTGTACCCGTTCATCCCGCACGGACGCCTGCTGCTGCAGACGCTGCGCTCGCACGATCAGTACAACACCACCATCTACGGCAAGGACGACCGCTACCGCGGCATCACCGGCGGCCGCCGCGTCGTCATGGTGAACCCGAAGGACATCGTCGAGCTGGGATTCGCCGACGGCGAGATCGTCGACCTCGTTTCGGAGTGGCGCCGCCCCTCGACGGGCTCGGGGGCCGACGGCGGTGTCGAGGAGCGTCGGGCCGAGCAGTTCCGCATCGTCGCCTACGACACCCCGCGCGGCAACGCGGCGGCGTACTTCCCCGAAGCCAACGTGCTGGTGCCGCTGGATTCGATGGCGGATGTCTCGGGCACGCCGACCTCGAAGTCGGTGGTGATCCGGCTCGAGCACCGCTGAGAGGGAGACGCCGATCCTCCCTGTCGCCACCTCGCGTAGCGTGGAGGTGTGGACCACTCGCCGCGGAGCGGCCCGGGATCCCGTCTGTTCATCGTGGCCCCCGCGGCTGTGCTCCTCCTGCTGGGGTTGAACGCCGGGCTGCTGCTCATGGGCGTGCCGCTGCCCATGCCTGCCGCGCGCCTGCCCGACATGCACGCGCCGCTGCTGGTCTTCGGCTTCGTCGGCACCCTGATCAGCCTCGAGCGGGCTGTCGCCCTGCGTGCCGCGTGGGCGTACGCCGCCCCGATCCTCTTCGCGACGGGGGCGATCGCCACCCTGCTGCCGCTGCCGCTGAGCATCGGCCAGGCGCTGATCACCGCCGCCGCCATCGGGCACTGCGCGCAGTACGTCGCCATCTGGCGCCGCCAGCCCATGACCGCCACCGCCGTGCAGGGAACCGGCGCGGTCATCGCCGTCGCCGCCGCCGTCGCGTGGTGCGGCGGTGTGCCCCCGGCGTGGCTCGTGCCGCAGCTGGGCGCATTCCTCGTGCTCACCATCGCCGGCGAGCGCCTCGAGCTGGCGCGACTGGCCGCGCCCGGGCGCTTCGCCGAGACGCTGCTGCTCTGGCTGGGCGTCGGGCTTGCGGCATCCGCCCTGCTCTCGCTCACCATGCCGGTGGTGGCCGTCCCGCTCGCCGGCCTCGCCCTGCTCGCGATCGTGGCGTGGCTCGTGCGGTACGACGTCGCACGGGCGACGATCCGCCAGCGGGGCCTGCCGAAGTACGTCGCGGTGTGCCTGTTCGCGGGGTATGCGTGGCTGGCCGTCGCCGGCGTCGGCTGGCTGCTGGGCGGGCCGCAGACCGAGGGGCCCCTGTACGACGCGACCACCCATGCGGTGTTCCTCGGCTTCGTGATCACGATGATCATGGCGCACGCGCCGATCATCCTGCCCGCGGTGCTGCGGGTGCGCATTCCCTTCCACCCCGTGCTGTACCTGCCGGTGGCCCTGCTGCAGGCGTCGCTGCTGGTGCGGGTGGTGGTGGGGGATGCCTGGGGGAGCGTGCCGGGGCTGCAGCTCAGCGGCATCGGCGCCGCGGCGGCCATGGTGCTGTTCGGCGTCGCCGCGGTGACGCTGTCGCTGCGCGACCGGGCGCGTGAGCGTGCCCGCGGGATGAAGGAGGACGAGGCCCGTGTCACGGCGTGACTGGTACCTGGTCACCAACGCGGTGGTGCTGGGGTGGATCGTGCTGACGGTCGTCGCCGTCGGGGTGCACCGATTCGTCGACCAGCCGCTGTGGCTCATGGTGCACCTGCCGCTGCTGGGCGCGGCGACCGCGGCGATCCTCATCTGGTCGCAGCACTTCGCCGACACCCTGCTGCGCCGCGCGGCGCCCGGCGGACGGGTCGGTCTGGGCATCCGCCTGGGCGGGCACACCGTCGGGGCCCTGACGGTCGTCGCGGGGGTGGTGACCGGCTCCCTCCCGCTCGTCGTGGCCGGTGCCGTCGTCGTGGGGGCGGCGATCGTCGTGCACGCGGTGCTGCTCGGCATCCAGTCCCGCGGCGCCCTGCCCGCGCGGTTCGCACCGCTGGTGCGCTACTACGTCGCCGCGGCGGTCGTCTTCCTCGGGGGCATCGCGATCGGGGTCGTCATGGCCGGCGACCCGGCTCTCACCGACCGGCTCGTGACCGCGCACATCGTGCTCAACGCCTACGGCTGGATCGGTCTGACTGCTCTGGGCACCCTCGTGCTGCTGTGGCCGACGGTGCTGCACGCCCGCATCCAGCAGTCGGCGGATGCCGCCGGCCGCCGCGCCCTGTGGATCCTGCTGGCCGGGCTCGCGATCGCGGCGGCAGGCCCGCTCGTGGGCGTGCAGGCGCTCGTGGCGGTGGGCATGGCCGTGTGGCTGGCCGGTGCCCTTCTGATCGCCCGGGAGGGCTGGCGCCAGGCGCGCACCATGCCGCCGGGCACCTTCGCCGGCTGGAGCCTCGCCTGCGCCTTCGCGTGGGTGATCGGGGCCGCAGCCACCCTCGCCGTGCAGGCGGTGCTGCTGCCCGGCTGGGCCGAACTGCGCGACGCGTACCTCGTCGTGCTGGGGCCGCTCGTGGCGGGCTTCGCCGTGCAGCTGGTCAGCGGCGCCATGAGCTACCTGCTCCCGGTGGTCGCGATGGGCAGCCCGAAGGCGGCGAAGGCGGGCGCGGAGGTGCTCGATCGGGGCTGGGCGTTCCGCGTGGTCGCGTTCAACGGCTCGATCCTGCTGTACCTGCTGCCGATGCCGAGCCTGGCCCGCGTGCTGCTCTCGTTCGTCGCGGCGGGCGTGGTCGTCGCCTTCCTGGTGCTCGTGATCCGCGCGCTGGTCGTCGGGCGGCGCGTGCGTCGCGGCGAGGGCAGCAGTCCCGACCGCAGCGGGCGGGTGGGGATCGGGATGCCGGCTCCCGCGGCCCCGCCGCCGCCCCGCCGCGCGGGCGGACTCGTCGCCGGCTTCGCGGTGCTCGCGCTGTGCGTGGCCGGGGGAGTCGCCGCCGATCCCGCCGCCGCGGGCATCGCGGTCGCCGCGCCCGCCGCGGACGTCGTCGCCACCGGTGAGACCACCCACGTGACCGTGCAGGTGCAGGGCATGCACTTCACACCGGACGTCATCGAGGTGCCGGTCGGCAACACCCTCGAGGTCACCTTCGAGAACACCGGCACCGACGTGCACGACCTGACCTTCGCCAACGGCGTGCGCACCGCCCGGCTCGCCCCCGGCGCGTCGGAGACCGTGGACGTGGGCGTGATCGGGGCGGACATGGCCGGGTGGTGCTCGATCGCAGGGCACCGGCAGATGGGCATGGAGCTCACCGTGGTCGCCGTCGGTGCGGCCGCGGATGCCGGCTCGTCCGCCGGATCGGACGGCCACGCCCATGGCGCGGACCCGGGCGCGCCCAGCGCCGCAGACGACATCGACCTCGACGGCGCCGAGCCCGCCCCCGGCTTCGAGCCGTGGCCGGCTTCCCTCGCCCCGGCAGGTGAGGGGACGCTGCACCGCATCACCCTGGAGGCGCAGGAGATCGTCCAGGAGGTGGCCCCCGGCATCCGCCAGGAGCGATGGACCTTCGGCGGCACCGCTCCAGGGCCCGTGCTGCGGGGGAAGGTCGGCGACACGTTCGAGATCACGCTCGTCAACGACGGCACGATCGGCCACTCCATCGACTTCCACGCCGGGTCGCTCGCGCCGAACGAGCCCATGCGGACCATCCAGCCCGGGGAGACGCTCACCTATACCTTCACCGCGACGAAGGCCGGCATCTGGATGTATCACTGCTCGACGATGCCGATGTCGATGCATATCGCCAACGGCATGTACGGCGCGGTGATCATCGACCCGCCCGACCTCGCCTCCGTCGACCGGGAGTATCTGCTCGTGCAGGGCGAGCTGTACCTCGGCCCGCAGGAGCAGCCGGCCGACGCCGACAAGCTCGCCGTCGTCGCCCCCGACCTGGTGGCCTTCAACGGCTACGCCGATCAGTACGTGCACCGTCCGCTGGCGGCATCCGTCGGCGAACGGGTGCGGATCTGGGTGCTGGATGCCGGACCCAACGTGGCCTCGTCGTTCCACGTCGTCGGAGGCCAGTTCGACACCGTCTACCTCGAGGGCGCCTTCACGCTCGAGCCGGGCGGGCCCGGCGGGGCCCAGGCGCTCGCGCTGCAGCCGGCGCAGGGCGGATTCGTCGAGCTCGCGTTCCCGGAGGCAGGCGACTATCCGTTCGTGACGCACCGCATGAGCGACGCCGAGAAGGGCGCGCGCGGCGTGTTCCACATCGAGTCCGCACCGAAAGGGTGACGCCGAGGCATCCGCGCCGCTAGCGTGACCGGTGACGCCCTTGACGTTCTGACGATCGGAGCCGGCGATGTCGACGAGCGCCCCCGCAGCGGAGACCGCCGCAGCACCGGATCTGCGCGGAGGCATGATCCAGGTCGTCATCGCCACGCTCGCCTCCACGGTGGGGTTCTGGGCGTGGATGGCGATCGCCCCGCTGCAGAACATCTACGGCGAGACGATGGGGCTCGATCAAGGGCAGATCTCGATCATGCTGGCGATGCCGGTGCTCGTCGGCGCCCTCGGCCGCATCGTCGTGGGCGCGATGACCGACCGGTTCGGCGGGCGCACGATGTTCGCCGCGCTGCTGCTGCTGGGGGTTCCCGCCGTGCTGCTGGTGGCCGTCGCCGGGAGCATCGGCAGCTACCCGCTGCTGCTTCTCGCCGGCCTCATCCTCGGCATCCCCGGCACGATCTTCGCCGTCGGCATCCCGTTCTCCAGCGCCTGGTTCCCGCCGCAGCGACGCGGGTTCGCCACCGGCGTGTTCGGCATGGGCATGATCGGCACCGCGGTCTCGGCGTTCTTCACCCCTCGGCTCGTGGAGTGGATCGGGTACTGGCCGACGCACCTGGTGATCGCCGGGATCATGGTGTTCTGGGCCCTGCTGGTGTGGTTCGTCATGCGGGAGTCGCCGGTGTGGACCCCGAGTCGTCAGAAGCTCGTGCCGAAGGTGATGGGAGCGCTGAGGCTCATCATCACCTGGCAGATGTCCTTCCTCTACGCGATCGTCTTCGGCGGATTCGTGGCGTTCTCGACCTACCTGCCCAAGTACCTGCTGACGATCTATCCGGGCGAGGTCGACGCCGTCGGCGCCGGCACGCGCACCGCCATGTTCGCCGCCGCGGCCGTGATCGCGCGCCCCATCGGCGGCGTGCTGGCCGACCGCTTCGGGCCGAAGGTGATCTCCCTCATCTCCCTCGCCGGCATCGTCGCCGCCGCCTACGTCGTCGGCCAGCAGCCTCCCGAGGGCGTGCTGACCGGCGTCGTGTTCCTGCTCATGGCCGCCGCGATGGGCCTCGGCATGGGCGCCGTGTTCGCCTGGATCGGGCCCTCCACCCCGCCCGACAAGGTCGGCGCCGTCACGGGCGTGGTCGCCGCGGCGGGCGGCCTGGGCGGCTACTTCCCGCCCCTGGTCATGGGAGCCACCTACCACGCCGAGACCAATTCGTACGCGCTCGGCCTGTGGCTGCTCGTGCTCGTGGGCGCGGCGGCGCTCGTGGTGGCGGGGATGCTGCGCGACGCCCGTCCGAAGAGCTGACCGCGCTGCGCTGAGCCCCGCGGGCCGCCGGTCCGCGGCATCCCTAGACTGGCCTCATGTCCGTCAAGGCCGCCGTGGTGACCGTCTCGAACCGGTCGGCGGCCGGCACGCGCGCCGACACGGGCGGTCCGGTCGCCGTCGAGGCGCTGCGCGCGGCCGGATTCGCGTGCGACGATGCGCTCATCATCCCGGACGGGGCCGAGCGCGTGGCCGAGGCGCTGCGCGGCCTGCTCGCCGCCGGGGTGCGGGTGGTCGTGACCACCGGAGGCACCGGCGTCGGCCCCTTCGACCGCACCCCCGAGGGCACGGCCGCCGTGCTCGACCGCGACCTGCCCGGCATCGCCGAGGAGCTGCGTCGCCGCAGCGCGGCGGAGAAGCCCGCCGGGATGCTGTCGCGCGGCCTCGCCGGGGTCGCCGGCGACGCACTGATCGTGAACCTTCCCGGGTCGCCGAAGGCCGTGGTCTCGGGCATGCCGGTCATCGTGTCGGTCGCCCAGCACGTGGTCGACCAGCTCAGCGGGGAGGACCACCCATGACCACCGTCCGTCGCGCCGCGATCAGCAGTGAGCCGCTGGTGCTCGACGAGCACCTCGCACTCGTCGACGACCCGACGATGGGGGCGGAGTGCACGTTCGTGGGGCGGGTGCGTGACCACGACCCGGATGCCGCGGGCACCGTCGTGGCGCTGGAGTACAGCTCGCACCCCGACGCCGAGGCGACGTTGCGCCGCCTCGCCGAGGAGGCTGTCGGCGGCACCGACGCGATCGTCGCCGTCAGTCACCGCGTGGGCAGGCTCGCGGTGGGGGACGCCGCGGTGATCGTGTGCGTGGCCGCCGCGCATCGCGGCGACGCTTTCACGGTGTGCCGGGCGCTCATCGAGTCGATCAAGCACGGGCTCCCGATCTGGAAGCGCCAGGTCGAGGCCGACGG
>NZ_JBIQHX010000028.1:19008-29760 GCF_044508325.1 Microbacterium sp.
TCGAGTCGATCAAGCACGGGCTCCCGATCTGGAAGCGCCAGGTCGAGGCCGACGGCACCACCGCCTGGAAGGGTCTCGGCGGCTGACCCCCGGCATCCCTCATCCCCTCCCGCGAACCCATCGCTTCGAATCCGCGAACCCATCGCTTCGAATCCAGCCCAGCCGAATCGTGCGCTCTGAAGCGATGGGCTCGCTCAGAAGCGATGGGTTCGGGGCGAGGGCGACAGCCGGGTAGCGAGCGTCAGCCGCCGGCGAACGGCGGCAGGATGTCGACGGTGGCCGCGTCGGCGAGCAGGGCGTCGTCGCCGAGGCGGGCGCCGTCGACGAGCACGGCGCAGCGGGGGAGGATGCCGGCAAGACCCGGGTGATCCGCCACGAGCGCTGCCCGCAGGCCGCCCAGAGTCTGCTCGGAGCGCGTCTCCTCGGCGACCCCGGCGGCCTCCTCGGCGGCGGCGAAGTACCTGACCTTCACGCCTGCCACCCCTCGGCCAGCTCGCGGACCGCCGCGACGGCTTCGCGCACGTCCTCCGGCGTGCCGCCGGCGCGCCCGGCGACCAGGCCTGCGACGTATGCGCTGAACGGCGCGGCCGGCCGGGCCACGTGCACCGACACGTCGCGCGCAAGATCCAGGATCATCGAGATCGGCACATCGTCGGGCCCCAGTCCGAACCGCTCGCGCAGCGCGGCGGCCCACGCGTCGAGTGCCTCAGGGGGCAGATGCTCAGCCATCGAAACGCTCCTTCGCTCGCCCTAGATCCTCCCATGTATCCACATCGTCGGTCGCGTCCGGGGCCGCGACGACGGCGACAGCGAGGTCGGCCAGCAGTGCCCGCACCGGAAGATCGCGTCCGCGATCGGGGAGACCGGATGCCGCCTGCCGCAGCGCCCCGGTCCGGTACACGCCCGTGAGCCACTGCGGGCGGCCCGACCCGTCGGCCAGGCACACGCCCTCCACGTCGACCGGCTGCAGGCTCTTCGCCTCGACGAGGCGCTCGACGGCCAGGTCTGCGCGCGGCAGGTCGCAGGCGAGCACGAACGTCCACTCCGGGTCGTCGGTCCACGAGCCCAGGGCCGCGACGATCCCCGCGACGGGCCCACCGAAGGGCGGGTCCTCGCGCACCCAGTCCACGTCGGCCGTCGGGTCGAGCACCGGCGCGGCCACCGTGATCGGGTGGGCACCGGCATCCCGCACCGCCTCGACGGCGACCTGCAGCAGCGACCGCCCGCCGACC
Organism: Microbacterium sp.; assembly: GCF_044508325.1. Taxonomy (GTDB): domain Bacteria; phylum Actinomycetota; class Actinomycetes; order Actinomycetales; family Microbacteriaceae; genus Microbacterium. The sequence continues at coordinate 20,241 of NZ_JBIQHX010000028.1, forward strand.
TCGAACAGCGGCTTGACCGCCCCGCCCACGCGCGTGGCACGACCGCCCGCGAGCAGGATCGCGCCGAGCCCGCTCACGCCGGCTCGCCGGGTCGCGTCCAGGTGCCCGACCGGCCGCCCTCCTTCGCGGTGATGCGCACGTGCTCGATCGTGGTGCCCCGATCGAGGCCCTTGACCATGTCGACGACCGCGAGGGCGGCGACCGAGGCGGCGGTGAGCGCCTCCATCTCCACGCCCGTGCGATCGGCGGTGCGCACAGTCGCTTCGATCTCGACGCCGTCGTCGACGACCTCGAGGTCGACGGAGCACCCGTGCACGCCGATCACGTGCGCCAGCGGCAGCAGATCGGGGGTGCGCTTGGCGGCCTGGATCCCGGCGATCCTGGCGACCGCCAGCACGTCGCCCTTGGGCACCGTGCCGTCGCGCAGCGCCGCGACGACCTCGGGCGAGCAGCGGACAGACCCGCGCGCGGTGGCCGCGCGCACCGTCGGGGACTTCGCTGTGACATCGACCATGCGGGCATGGCCGGCGTCGTCGAGATGGGTGAACGTCATGAGATCAGCATGACATCGACGAGGTCGCCGGGCTCGACGGCGCCGAGGTCGGCGGGCACGATCGCGTATGCCTCGGCCAGTGCGAGCCCTCCGGCCAGGTGCGACCCCGACCCGCCCGCCGTGGCCGGCTGCACCGTCCACCGCCCGGGATCGGTGCGGTCCAGTGCCGCAGGAAGGTACTGCCGCCGCGCGGGCGGGGTGCGCCAGCCGGACGCGGCGGGCAGCCGCAGCACCGGGCGCGACAGCTGCGTGCGCCCTTGCAGGGCCAGCAGGGCGGGTCGGGCGAACACCTCGAACGACACCGCGGCGCTCACCGGGTTCCCGGGCAGCCCGAACAGCAGCGCGCCGTCGGCGGCCACGCCGAAGCCCTGCGGCTTGCCCGGCTGCATCGCCACCTTCGAGAAGGACATCGTGCCCGCGAGCGTGTTCTTCACGACCTCGTACGCCCCGGCGCTCACCCCGCCCGAGAACACCACGGCGTCGACGTGGCCGGCGAGTTCGCTCATCAGCGCCGCAAGGCCGCCCTCGTCGTCCGACACCGAGGTGCGCCGCACGACGTCCGCCCCCGCTGCGGCGGCGAGCCCCGCCAGCAGCTCGCTGTTGGACTCGGGGATCTGCCCGCGCACCAGCGGCTGCCCGGGCGGCACGAGCTCACTGCCGGTGGAGACGACGGCGACCCGCGGGCGGCGGCTGACGAGGAGATCCGGGATGCCGGCGGCGGCCGCCGCGCTGAGCTGGAAGGCGCCCAGCTCGACACCGGCCGGCAGCAGCTCGTCGCCGGCCACGAGATCCTCCCCGCGGCGGCGGATGTGCATGCCCGCGCGCGCCGGCGCCCGCACGACCGTGATCCGGCCGAGGGAGTCGTCGAGGCCGCCGGCGGTGTCTTCGAAGGGGACGATGCCGTCGGCGCCGGTCGGCACCGCGGATCCGGTCATGATCCGGATGGCCTCGCCCGGCGCGAGCGGGGGATCCAGCGGCGAGCCGGCGGGCAGGTCCCCGACCACCTGGAGCGTCACGGGGCTGTCGGGCCCCGCGGCCGCGACGTCGGCGAAGCGCACGGCGAAGCCGTCCATCGCGGAGTTGTCGAACACGGGGATGTCGACCCGTGCGCGCAGCGGCTCGCGCAGCGTGCGTCCTGCAGCCGTGGCCACCGGCATCCGCTCGCTTCCGAGAATCCGCACGGCGGCGAGGATCTCGGCCCGATGATCTTCGACCGACCGCAGGCCGCTCACGAGGCGCCCGCCGGTGCGACGGTGGGCGCGGTCCACGCCTCCATGCCGCCCGCCAGGATCGCAGCCTCCACGCCCGCGGCGCGAAGCGCCTCCGCGGCGCGGCGCGAGCGCACCGCGGTCTGGCACACGACCACCACCGGCCCGGTGATGTCGGCGTGGTCGCCCTGCAGCCGCTCGAGCAGCTCGCCGAGGGGAATGTGCAGGGCACCGGGGATCATGCCCCGGGCCACCTCGTGGTCTTCGCGCACGTCGATGACAGGCGTATCGCCCAGCGCGCTCGGACCGACGACGGTGATCGGCGGCGGTGCCGCCGGTGCCGCTGGTGCCGGGTGCGTCACGCCGGATCCGCGCAGGGGCACCTCGCGCTGACGCGCGCTCAGCCCGTCGATGAGCAGCACGCGACCCAGCAGGGGGTCGCCGATGCCGGTGATGAGCTTGACCGCCTCGGTCGCCAGCAGCGCGCCGACCTGCATGCACAGCGCACCGAGGACGCCGACCATCGCGCAGGTGGGCAGCTCGCCGGCGCTTCCGGGCGGATAGAGGTCGGCCAGGCGCACCGGAGCGTGGCCGGGCGGCGGCGCCGACCAGAACACGGTGACCTGGGCGTGGAACTCCTGCACGACGCCCCACACCAGCGGCACGCCCAGCTGCTCGCACGCCCGGGCGACGTCCTGCCGGGTGTCGATCGTGTCCGTCCCGTCGATGACGAGGTCGGCGCCGGCCAGCAGGTCGGCGGCGTTGCCGGCGTGCAGGCGCTCGCGCACCTCGATCACGCGGGTCTCGGGGGAGAGATCGGATGCCGCGCGCACCGCGCTGGCCGTCTTGGGCGCACCGAGGTCGGCGCGGCGGTGCACGATCTGGCGCTGCAGGTTGGTCGCCTCGACGACGTCGTCGTCGATGACGGTCAGGGTGCCGACGCCCGCGGCCGCGAGCGCCAGGATCACCGGAGACCCGAGCCCGCCCGCTCCCATGACGGCGACGTGCGCGGCGCGGAGCCGGCGCTGCCCGAGCTCGCCGAGCGGGACGAGACTGCGGTGCCGCGCGGTGCGCGCGCGCTCCGCGTCGGACAGGGCCTCGACGGGTTCGACGAGCGCGGGCAGTGGCATGCTCACAGGCTAGCTTCTGCGGCCTTGTGGCGTCTCGGGTGAATGCCCCGATCGTCCCGGGGGCGGGGTCAGTAGGGCGGCGGGTCGTTGAATCTGACGTCGGCGGGTCCTGTGCGAGGGATGAATCTGAGCGTCGACGGGGCGTGGTCGTCGTAGACACCGCCGGTGGGGCTGGTCCACCGGAACCGGCCGTGTGAGATCTGCTCGACCCTCCATGGGGTGGCGTGTTTGAGGGTGTGGTGCCGGCGGCAGAAGCCGCCGAGGTTGCCGGTGCTGGTCTGTCCGCCGTGGGCGGCGTCGATCGTGTGGTCGAGGTCGCAGTGTTCGGCGTGGCGGCGGCAGCCGGGGAACCGGCAGCGTTCATCGCGGGCGCGCAGGAAGCGCTTCAACTCGGCGGAGGGCCGGTACCGGTCCACGGCGACCGGGAGCCCCGTGCATCCGTGCGTGAAGACCACGTCCCACCCGGGCTCGATGGCTGCGACGCGACGGACGAGATCGGGGTCGATCGGTCCGATGCCGTCCAGCAGAGCGGGCTCCTCGCCCACGCCGGCGAGCGTGGCCAGAGGAATCGTGACTCGCACGGTGCCGCGGATCGCGGCGAGGCCGGTCAGCCGAGGATCGTCGACGTGGGCGGTGGGGGCGGCGGTGAGCAGGGTGTCAGCGAGGATGTCGGCGCGGATCTGCCCGAGCGTTCGGGATTCGACCTGCGCAGCGGGCTCGCCTGCATCGACGACCTCCGTCCCGGTTTCGGACTCGGTGCCGGCCGCCGCGACGGCGTCTTCGTCGTCGACGGTCTTGATCAGCTTCGCCTGTTCGGTGAGCCGGTCCATGATCGCGAAGGCCAGCGGTGCGGGCAGGTCGGCGATCAGCCGCCCGAGTCCGTCGCCCAGGTCGTAGGCGCGCACGTCGCAGGACTTCCTCGCGGCGGCGAGGCGTTCCCGCGCGCCTTCCGGGTCCAGCTGTGCGGCGATGGCACGGGCGATCTCCCGAAGCCGGGCTGCTGACTCGATCTCCGCCACCGGGACGATCAGCTGTTCGTACTCGAGGCGCAGGGCGTCGTCGCCGATGATGTCGCCCTCGTCGGCGATGACGGTGGCGTGCGCCCGCTCGATCCGCCCCGCTTTCCAGGACTCGAACGTGACCGGGTAGCGGATCACGAGGGCGTACGCGTCGTCGATGCGCCGCTGTGCGGTGCGATCGCTGACCCGCATCGCGCACCCGAGCTCGGCGGCCACCTCCCGCAGCGGGAGGTCGTTCGCGGTCGACTGGCCCAGCGACCGCCGCTCGTCGCCCCGCTTCTGGATGATCTCCACGGCGCGGGCGAGCACCTCGGCTTCCGCTGACTGTGCCGCCGCCACCGCGGCCCGAGCTCTCTGAACGTCGTCGACCAGCGTGCTCAGCTCACTCCAGCTGGTGGGGGCGTCGTGCCCGAGTGCGTCTGCCACGACAAGTCCTGAAAGGGGCTATGCGGCTCATCCTGTGAGTCCGACTTCGGGTGGCTGCGCAGCTCAGTTTGCATGTGGCGCGACTTGGGATACAGCGCAATCATAGCAGTTATATGTGGATCTACACAAGATCATGTGATATCTCTAGCGAAGAAATATCCGACGCATATCTCAGATGCGGAGCCATGACCCCCATTCATCCGCAGATGCGGATATTGTGAGGCCATGGCCCGCTACAAGATCGCTGAGGCGGCGCGGCTGCTCGGTGTCAGCGACGACACGGTCCGCCGCTGGATCGATCAGGGCGCGCTTCCTGCGACCGACGCGAGCCCGGCTGAGATCGACGGTGCGGCCCTCGCGGCCCGCGCCGTCGAACTGGCGCACGCGCCGCGCGACCCGGGCGATCTGCTCTCCAGCGCGCGGAACCGGTTCGTGGGCCTGGTGACCCGGGTGCGGATCGACGAGGTCATGGCCCAGGTCGACATCCAGGCCGGTCCGCACCGGGTCGTCTCGCTGATGTCGGCCGAGGCCGTGCATGACCTCGGCCTCGAGCCGGGCTCACTCGCCGTAGCCGTTGTGAAGGCGACCACCGTCATCGTCGAAACGCCCAAGGGCGCCAAGGAGTGACGGGTGAGAAAGCGCCGAGCTCTGCTCGCGGCGGCGGCCGCGGCATCCCTCGTGCTCGCCCTCGTCGGCTGCGCCCCGGGCCAGAGCTCTGCGGCCACCGGCACCGGAGCGCCGGCCGGTGCGGGGCTGAGTGGTGAGCTGCGCGTGTTCGCGGCGGCGTCACTGAAGGCATCGTTCGACGAACTGGCCGAAGCGTTCCGCGCCGCGCATCCCGCCGTCGCCCTCGCTCCGGTCGTGTACGACGGCTCGAGCGCCCTGGCCACGCAGATCATCGAGGGCGCACCGGCCGATGTGTTCGCCGCCGCCAACGAGGAGACGATGGCGAAGGTGATCGATGCGGGCGGCGCCGCCGATCCCCGGCTGTTCGCCGCGAACACGCTGGTCGTCGTCGTGCCCGCCGGCAATCCCGCCGGAGTCGCCGCGCTCGCCGATCTCGCGGACCCGGGCGTGACCGTCGTCCTGTGCGCGGCCGAGGTCCCGTGCGGCGACGCGTCCCAGACGCTGCTGGCGAACCAGGGTGTCGTGGTCGCCGCCGCCAGCTACGAGCAGAACGTGACGGCCGTGCTCACGAAGGTCGCCGCGGGCGAGGCCGACGCCGGCCTCGTCTACGCCACCGACGTGATCGGCCAGGAGGGTGTCGCAGGCTTCGCTCCCGAAGGCGCGGGCGCCGTGGTCAACCGGTACCCGATCGCGGCGCTGCAGGACGCGCGGAACCCGGAGGCCGCCCACGCGTTCGTCGACTTTGTGCTCGGCCCCGAGGGCCGGGCCGTGCTGCGCGCCCACGGGTTCGAGGCGCCGTGATCGGGTCGCGGGAGGCCGGCGGCTTCGTGCCGCCGATCCTCGCGCTGCCGGCCGTGCTCGGGCTGGCGCTGCTGGTGCTGCCGTTGCTCGCCCTCATCGGGCGGGTGGACTGGACGACACTGTGGGCCGACATCACCGCGCCGGCGGCACTGAGCGCACTGGGCCTCTCCCTCGGCACGGGGCTCGTCGCAACGGCGTGCTGCGTCGTGCTCGGGGTGCCGCTCGCCCTGGTGATCGCACGTTCCGGCCCTCGTGCCTCCGCCGTGCTGCGGGCGATCGTGACGATCCCGCTCGTGCTGCCGCCGATGGTCGGCGGTGTCGCCCTGCTGTTCCTGCTCGGGCGCAGCGGACCGCTCGGCACGCTCCTCGATCAGTGGTGGGGTCTGCGGATCCCGTTCACCACTCCGGCCGTCGTGCTGGCGCAGATCTTCGTCGCGCTGCCGTTCCTCGTGCTCGCGCTCGAGGGCTCCATGCGCACCGCCGGTGTCGACTACGAGCGCACCGCGGCGACCTTGGGCGCCCGGCGCTGGACGATCCTGAGGCGGGTGACTCTTCCGCTGGCGATGCCGGGGCTCGTGGCCGGGGTCATCCTGTGCTTCGCGCGGGCGATCGGCGAGTTCGGCGCGACGGCCCTGTTCGCCGGCAACGCGCCCGGGGTGACCCAGACGATGCCGCTGGCGATCTACACCGCGTTCAACGGCTCGGGAGTCGACCAGGGGACGGCGGTCGCCCTCTCGCTGCTGCTGCTGGTGACCGCGATCGCCGTGCTGCTGCTCGTGCGCGCCTGGCGACCGGGGGCCCCGCGATGACGGGGGGATCGCTCCAGGCCCGCGTGGTGGTGCGTCGCCGGGAGGGTTTCCGGCTCGACGCGGCCGTGACCGCCGAGCCCGGAGAGACGGTGGCGGTGATGGGCCCCAGCGGCGCAGGCAAGTCGACGCTGCTGGCGGCGATCGCGGGGCTCGTGCGCATCGACGACGGCTTCGTCCGGGTGGATGGCGACGCAATGTCGTCGGCCTCGCCGCGCCGGCATGTGCCGTCCGCCCAGCGCAGCGTGGTGATGCTCGGGCAGGAGCCGCGCCTGTTCCCGCATCTGACGGCGCGCGAGAACGTGGCGTTCGGTCCGCGCGCGCACGGGGTCACCCGGGACGTCGCGCGTCAGGACGCCGACGAATGGATGTGGCGCGTGGGGCTGCCTGGCCTGGGCGGTGAGCACCCCGCGCGGCTGTCGGGCGGTCAGCAGCAGCGCGTCGCGCTGGCCCGGGCGCTCGCGGTCGCGCCGAGGGTGCTGCTGCTCGACGAGCCGTTCACCGGCCTCGACCCCGAGACGGCGGGCGAGCTGCGGGCAGTGCTGCGGGAGCAGCTCGAGGCGACCGTGTCCACAGCCCTCATCGTGACCCACAACGCCGTCGACGCCGCGGCACTGGCTCGCCGCATCATCGTCGTCGAGGACGGCGCGGTCACCCAGGAGGGCGGGGTGGCCGAAGTGCTGACTCTTCCCGCCACGCGTTTCGCCGCCGCCATCGCCGGTACGAATCGGCTCGTCGGCGTCGCGCACGACGGCACGTGGACGATGCGCGCCGGTGATGCGACCGTGCGGCTCGCCGCGGCCGATCCGCAGTCGCGCGCGGCCGCCGCGCGCGACGGCACGCCGCTGGCCGCCCTCGTGCGGCCGGGGTCGGTGCACCTGTCCCGCGCGGTCGGCGACACCTGGACCGGCGCACTGCGTCTTGCCGTCGAGCCGGAGACGGGATCATGGCTCGCGCGCGTCGTGCGGCTCGAGCAGACGCCCGCCGGCGCCCGCGTCCACACCGCGGAGCCCGCGGTCGCTGTCGACATCCCCGCCGACGCGGTCGCAGCGCTGGGCCTGGTGACCGGCGCTCCTGTGCGCCTGCGTGTCGACCCTGCCGATGTCCGTCTGCTGCCGACCGCTTCCGGGGCGTCAGCGCCCGGCGGTCAGTAGTCCTCGCCCTCGGCCTGGGACGGGTGCCGGTCATACCAGACGGGCACGTGCAGGAAGTCGAAGGCGTCGGTGTCGTGGATCTCGTTGTTGCGCATGGACGGTCTTTCGCTCGCGGAGGCACGCATGCCTCCAGGTCTGACTCCACTCTCGGACATGGTCGGGGCGGTTTTCCGGGATCCGCGGCGTAAACGTCGCCGGTTCCTGTCGGTTTCTGAAAGAAGTGCGCTTCTTGTCCGGACTGGCCCCGCGGTGACGTGCGCGGGGTAGCCTCTGAACATGGCCGCCGTTCCCGTCATGCTCGCCACGCGGCGCCCCGACGCGGCGTCGGACGAGGCGGTCCCGGCATCCGGCCCGCTGATCGACACCCACGGCCGGGTGCATCGCGACCTGCGCATCTCGCTCACCGACCGCTGCTCGCTGCGCTGCACCTACTGCATGCCCGAGCAGGGGAACGAATGGCTGGCACGTGCGAGCATCCTCACGCTCGACGAGATCGAGCGGGTCGCGCGGGTGGCGGCCTCGATCGGCATCTCGACCTTCCGCCTCACCGGCGGCGAGCCGCTGCTGCGGCCCGACATCGTCGACGTGGTGCGCCGGCTCGCCACGATCGAGGGGCCGCGGGGCCCGGTCGAACTCGCCATGACGACCAACGGCATCCGCCTGCCCGACTTCCTCCCCGGGATGATCGATGCCGGACTGGACCGCCTCAACATCTCGATCGACACGCTGCGACCCGACCGGTTCCGCGAGCTCACGCGTCGTGACCGTCTGGACGACGTGCTCGCCGGGATCGCCGCCGCCGCGGCATCCGACCTGCGTCCGCTCAAACTCAACGCCGTCGCGATGCGAGGCGTCAACGAGGACGAGCTCGTCGATCTCGTGTCGTTCGCCCTCGACCACGACGCCGAGCTGCGCTTCATCGAGCAGATGCCGCTCGACGCCGGGCACACCTGGAGCCGCGAGCACATGGTCACGCGGGAGGAGATCCTCGAGACCCTCGCCACGCGGTGGAGCCTGACCCCGCTGCCGGGGCGCGGCGGCGCGCCCGCCGAGCGCTTCCTGCTCGACGGGGGGCCTGCGACGGTGGGCGTGATCGCCTCGGTGACCGCGCCGTTCTGCGGCGACTGCGACCGGCTGCGGCTCACGGCGGACGGGCAGCTGCGCAACTGCCTGTTCTCCACGACGGAGTTCGACCTCATGCCCATCCTGCGTCCCTCGACAGGCTCGGGAACCGGGACAGGCTCGGGAACCGGGACAGGCTCGGGAACCGGGGAAGCGGGGGTGGACGAGATGGACGCCGGGATCGAGCGGATGCTTCGCACCTGCGTGCACCGCAAGCTCCCCGGGCACGCGATCAACGACCCGTCGTTCCTCCAGCCGGCGCGCGGGATGAACGCGATCGGGGGATAGCGGTGGGCAGGATCACGACACGACGTCCCGTCGTCAAGATCTCCCTCGGCACGGGGGCGTCCCGCCGCGCCGACACGCTGGCCGTCGAGGAGCCCCTGGAGATCCGCGTCGGGGGCGTGCCGCTCGCGGTGACGATGCGCACCCCCGGCAGCGACGTCGAGCTGGCCGCGGGATTCCTGGTGGCCGAAGGTGTCATCGCCCGCGGCGACCAGGTCCGCTCGGCGATCCACTGCGGCGGCCCCTCGACAGGCTCGGGGATCGCGACAGGCTCGGGGAGCGCGACAGGCTCGGGGAGCGCGACAGGCTCGGGGAGGGCGACAGGCTCGGGGATCGCGACAGGCTCGGGGAGCGCGACAGGCTCGGGGAGCGCGACAGGCTCGGGGAGC
>NZ_JBIQHX010000043.1:0-4528 GCF_044508325.1 Microbacterium sp.
GGAGGCACCCCAACGAAAAGGGCAAGTCACGGCGGCTCAGGATTCGCTCAGGAATCTTGCGTGCGGGGATTTCACCTCGGACGTCGCCAATATGGTTCTGCGCATGACCACCATCGATGCCCGATTTCCCATCCTGTTAGCAGGAGGCACGGCGTGACCACCGGAACCGGCGGAGCGCCTGCCGCGCCTGCCGGCTGGTACCCCGACCCCCAGCAACCCGGCACACATCGGTGGTGGGACGGCGTCCGCTGGACTGACGCCGTTCAAGCTGTCGAACCTGCACCGCCGCAAGCCCAGCCGACCAGTCCCTACACACTCGCTCCTCCGCCGGCACCATTGCCCTCGCCTGCGACTCCCCCGTCGCGATCGCAGCGCAACGACCTGGCGCTCTGGGCTCTCATCCTCGCCGTCTGTGCGATCGTCGCGTTCTGGATTCCCCTCCTGGGCCTCGCTCTGGGAGCCGCGGCACTCGGCCTGGGGATCGCCGGACTCCTGCGCGCGCGTCACACTCGTCAAGGGTTGGGGTTGGCGCTGACCGGCACGATCGTCGGCGCCATCGCCACTCTTCTCGGCTTGGTAATCTCCGTCGCACTCATCGTCGGAGCGACAGCAGCTAGGAGCGGATTCGACGCGGGATCAGCACCAGGGATCGAGACGCCCGCCGCCACGGATCCCGAAGCCGCGACTCCCGCAGATGAGCCGGCGGCGGAACCGGAGGAAGAGGCTGTACCGCAGGTCGACACGGCGTCGTTCGTTGCCGCGTCGCGGGGCGACCTCGCCGACTTTGAGAAGGATCTCGACGACATGATCGTCACCATCGACGAGGGCGGGTTCTGGCGCCTTCTCAGCAATTCGGTCGAGCTGTCCTTCAACTACGGGCAACTATCCGGCCGCGAGGCGCCCGCGCCCATCGCGGCCGAGTGGAAGACGCAGCTTGACGCACTGGACGATCGGATCACCGCAATAGACGATGCGATCACCGACGACCGCACTGACGACCTGCGTGCCGAGATCGAGGCGGCGCGTGCGCAGCTCGACGTGCTACGCGGCGTTCTCGACACTGCCGAGGACTGACGTGACGACGCCGTCGGTGCCGCCGCGCGGGGCTCGATGTGGCTTCGCCGAGTGCCACGGGGAGCGGACGATGTGAGCATACGGGCCAAGACATTCGCAGCCGCGATTGTGGTCGTTGCGGTGATCGCTTCAGGCCTGCTCTCTGCCTGCACGCGAGTGCCCCGTGCAAGTAGCGCCGGGTCAGATGCTTCGGCGAGCTGCAGCGCCCTGCTGGCGAACGTGATCCAACGAGCGCGCACCGGTGACACGGCGGGGCTTATCAACGCTGAGCTGGACGCACTGAGCAGAAACTGCTCCGTCGAGTACGACATTGCCACCGATTACTTCTCTACCTCCGGAAGCGCCCGCCAGTTCGGCCCAGACACGTGCGAGTCGTGGCGCGAGTACGACATCAGGCCCGAGGCGATCGAACTGCTTCGTGAAGACGGTCTCTGCACAGATGGCGCCGGCGCTCCCGCCGAGTCGAGCTGGCCCGAGGGCGGGCTGGGGTGGAACGAGGCACGAGACCTCGCGGGGACCAGCCAACGCGTGTGCGGGCCGCTCGCAAGTGTGCGAGGAACCGACGACGGCGTCTTCGTCAACATCGGGCGCGACTACCCCTCACCCGATCGCTTCACGTTCGTGATCTGGGGGGACTGGTGGCTCGATCCTCTCCCCTCCGATGCCGTCATCTGCGCTGTGGGAGAGATCTATCTCTATGGCGGGGTCGCCCAGGTTGAGCTGGGCAGTCCAGGAGAGCTGGAGATCTGGCAGTAGCCGTCGCCTTGCGCTTGGCCTGCTGTTCGCCTGGCCCAACCCAGTGATCTCCTCGCCGTCCTCATCGAGGCAGACAACGTTTCGTCCGCGCGGATAGAAACGGTTCTCGCGGCGATCATCACATACGGCAGGAACAGCCCGCACCTTCGATCTCTCTGCGCCGCTCACTTCCGCTTGCCGAGCCCCGGCAGTCCTCCGGACACAGTTCGGTGCGAGAACTCGTCCCGGCCCATTGTCCTTGCTTTCGGTATGAAGCCTCCCGGGCACCAACCTTTGCTCTCTCCATCTGGCGCGTGACTCATCAGACCCTCGCCCTTGGGCCCCTTTGGGACAACACGGCCGCACACACCGCATCGGCGCTTCGACGAGGATGGCCTGCTCGGTGCGGGTCTTGGCTCATGATCGCCGGTTCGACGTAGTTGTCTTACGGCCTCGGCCGTGGTTCGAGTGAAGGCGCAACGTTTGCCGGTGCCGGTACGGTGCACTTGAATCCATCCATCGCGCGTGGCCCGCACCCTCAGGCCACACTCAGGGCAAGTGAGTCGCATCATCGGGTTTCTCACGTGATCCGGCCGGGACCGAGCAGCCGCAGCACGAACCACGCGATGAGCGCCACGACGAGCAGCACCGACACCACGAGGGCGATGACCGCCGGCGCGAGGTGGGCGTTGCGGCGCGGCGCCACCGCCACGGCGACCACCGCCAGCAGCATCGCGGCGATCGCGACGACCGCCACCGCGACGCGCGTGAGCTCGGCGATGCGCGGATAGGCGGCGTCGAGCCACCAGAACGTGGCGATGCCGCCGACCAGCGCCAGCACGATGAGCGCGAGCGACAGCGTCGCCGCGGGGTTGCCGCGTGAGGCGGGGAACGTGCCCTGCGGCGCCGGGCTCCACGGAGACGACCCCGTCGACGTGTTCGGCGTGAACGTGACGGGCCGCGGCATCCGATCCGCCCCCCGTGGCTCGCGGGTGAGGACGAGGTCGGGCATCCACTCCGTCGGCTCGGGCTCGGGCTTCGCCGCCGGCGCCGGAGGCGCGGTGGGTGCGGGCGTGCGCTCGGTGTAGTGATCGGTCCAGGTCGAGCCGTTCCACCAGCGCAGTCGCGCGGCCCCGGGTGAATCGGCGTACCAGCCTGGCGGCGGTCCTGGTGTGGCGGGCGTGTCGGGCATGGTGTGCTGCGTCACACTCCCACCGCGCCGGTGAGCGCCGTGTACTTCGGTGCCAGCGCGTCGTCGCCGCGCCACCACCACATCGGGAACCGCACCTGGAAGGCCGCTTCGCCGGTGTGCGTCGCCGCCGCGACGATGCGCCGCGCGTTGGCGTCGAGCACGACGACATCGACCTCGGCCGACGCGGAGACGACCAGCCGCGGGGCGAACAGGCGCCGCTTCAGCGTGATCTGGTGCGAGTGCAGCCGCGCGGGCGGCACGACCGCGATGTACCGCGGGTCGCCGCTCACGGCGGCATGGGCGCGCAGCGCCGTGTGCAGCGGGGTGGTGCCGGTCGCGGCATCCACGGTGTCCGCCGCCTCGATGACGGCGGCGATCCGCTCGGCGAGGGCGGTCAGCTTCGCCTTCTCGGCCGCGAGCACGTCGATCTGCGCCTTCTGGGCGGGCTTCTTGGGGTCGAGCCGGTCGATCTGGCTCTGCCGCGTCGCCGCCTCGCCCTCAAGGGCGAGCAGGTCGGCCTGCAGCTGCCCGAACTCGGTGAGCAGCGCGCTGTCGGGCGAGGGGAGGCCGATCGAATCGTGCAGGACGTGGGCTTTCGGCTTGCCGTGGGCATCCTTGTCGGACAGCAGGCGGGAGGTGACCGCGATGTGCGTCTCGAGCTCGGAGACCGTGCCCGAGTTCGCGTCGACGGCCGTCTCGACCGAGAGCGCGTTGAGGGCGGCCACGCCGATGCCGAGGACCGCTCCGAAGACCGAGTCGGGGGTCGGCGCGGCCTCTGTCGTCTCTTCGCCCTCGGCGTGGGTCTCGACCTCTCCGCCGGTCTCGGCGACCGGCGGGGGCAGCAGCTTCGACGCCGCGTCATGGCACTGCCTGATGAGCTCTCGGAAGACGATGGCCGCCAGCGCGATCTCGGCCTGGTCGGCGCGCGAGGTGAGCAGCACAGGGCCTGTGCCCGCGGCATCCTGAATCGTGGTCGCCGCCGCCGCCGCGGCCTGCTCGAGCGCGCTGCGCGCCACGAGCGACTCGCGGAAGACCGTCTTCTCGGGCAGCACGAGTGTGGCGCCCTTGATGGCGTCGATGCCGGCGGTCACGCCCTTGAGGTCGGCGACCGCGGCGGCGCGGCGGGTTTCGCGCGCCTTCTCGCGGGCCTTGTCTTCGGCCTCTTTCTCGCGGGCCTCGGCCTCGGCTCTGCTCTTCGCTTCCTTCGCCGCGGCTTCGGCCGCCGCCTTCGCCTCTGCGGCGGCCGCGGCCTTGAGCTGTTTCAGCTCGAACTGAGCCGTCTCGAGCTGCGTCTGCAGCAGCAGCCGCTCGAGCTCCGCCTTGCTCGGCGGAGCCGTCGTCCCCGTGGTCATCTCCCCGTGACGCCCTTCATGTCCCCAATGACGCCGTCGCGCGCGTGCGCGCGCTTGACGCCGATGCTATTGGGCGTTCCCCGCGCGCGCCAAGTACGGAGCGGCCGTTGAGCGAGCCCGAAGGGCGAGACGAAACGCCCCGAACCGGGGTACCGCGTTTCGTCTCGGTCGCGCT
>NZ_JBIQHX010000012.1:0-90436 GCF_044508325.1 Microbacterium sp.
CATCCAGCCGACGTCGCGCTGCGGCGAGCGCCTCGTGCACGGCCATGAGACCGGCCTCGACCGCCACCAAGACGGCGGGGCGAGGGTCCCCCGACCCTCGCCCCGCCCAGGAGCCCCGGCCAGAGCCCGGGACCCGAAAGGACCACTACCCGACGCCGTCCAGCATCTCCGTGTGGGTCCGCCCGATCTGCGTGAGCACCTCAGGACGGTTCTTCGCGAGCCACCAGAAGCGCAGGAACGCAAGCACCATCGTCGCGAGGAAGATGTACGGGATCACGTTGAACGGGAACGCCGGGACCGGCCAGACGTTCGCGAAGAAGACGTACGCCATGGCGACGACCGCGACCACCGCGCAGACCCAGACGAGCCGGTTCGGGATGCCCAGGCGCTTCGTGAAGATGATGCCCGCGATCGCCACCAGCGCGTACGCGACCATGTAGCCGTAGGTGCCGTACGTGTCGACCCACACCACGATGTCCATGGGGTGGGTGCCCAGCAGCAGGAGGATGACGTCCAGAGCGATGGCGGCGATGCCGGCCGTCAGCAGCACTCGGTGGGGGGTGAGGTAGTTCTCGTGCGTGCGACCGAAACGCTCCGGGGCGACGCCCTCCTTGCCCATCACGTAGATGATGCGGCCCACCACGTTCAGCGGCGCGACCACGACCGCGAAGAACGACGCGGCGACACCGAACACGAGCACGGCCTCGAACCATCCCGGCATCCCGATGCGCTCGTCGATGGCGGCCAGCGGGCTGGCGACCTCGGCGAGCTCGTCACCGAGCACGGCGATCTGCGTGTAGGCGGCGAAGACGTACAGCACGCCGACGACGACGGCGCTCCACATGATCGCGCGCGGGATTGCCGTCCGCGGGTTGCGCGCTTCGCGGCCGAGGGCATCGGCAGACGAGAATCCGACGAAACCGAGGATGCCGAGCACCATGCCTGCGGCGACTCCCTGGAACGGCACGTCGGCGAACGAGAACTGGCTCGGATCCCACGCCTCCGGCCCGAGCCAGATGAGCGCCGAGACCAGCAGGACGACGATGATGACGATCGACACCAGTTCGAGCACGAGCGACACTCGCGCCGAGGTGCGGATGCCGACGATCGTGAAGGTGATCGCCAGGCCGCCGAGCACGATGGTCAGCCCGACCAGCCAGACGGTGCCCGTCGCGGGGATGCCGAAGATCTGGAGCAGGTCGGAGAAGTACGACACGGCGCCGCCGAGCGAGCCCGCCGCGATTCCCCAGGATCCGATGAGGAGCGCGACGCCGGCGGCGAAAGCGCCGGTGGGGCCCAGGCCCTTCGAGACGTAGGTGTACAGCGAGCCGGCGGACGGGTGGCGCCGGGCGAACACCGACACGATGTATCCGACGCACAGGATCACGATCGTCGCCAGGAGGAAGGCGTACATCGTGCCGCTGCCGGCGCCGATGAAGATCGCGGCGGCGGTGAAGGCGATGACGGCGCTGGGGGCGATGCTGGCGATGGCCTGAGCGGCAAGCTCGGGGCCTGTCATCACCCCCTCGCGAAGTCCGGCGTCGCGGGGATTCTTCGTCGCTGTCGTGGCCATGACTCTCCTTCGAGTTGGGTGGTGTCGGGTGGGTGGACGAGACGTCCGGGGCTCAGGGGATGAGGAGGGTGCGCAGGACGGCACCGCCCTCGAGGTCGTCGAGTGCCGCAGCCGCCTCGGACAGCGGGCGACGGCCGGAGATGAGCGGGTCGAGCTTGAGCTGGCCGTCCATGTAACGGTCGACCAGCGCGGGGATGTCGATCGACGGCCGGATCGAACCGTAGTTCGAGCCGAGGATCCGCTGGTCGGCCTCGGCCAGCACGAGCGGCTCGAACGACGCCTTCGCCCCGGTCGGGGGCAGTCCCACTATCACCGCGGCGCCGCCGAGCCCGAGCATGCGGATCGCCTGCTCGGTGGTCGATGTGCGGCCGATCGCGTCGAACGCGTAGTCGACGCCGTCGGGCATGAGGTCGAGCAGCTGCTCCACGGCGTCGCGCTCCGAGGCGTCGATGCGGTCGGTTGCGCCGAACTGCAGGGCGAGCGCGGTCTTCTCAGGCACGACATCGATCGCGATGATGCGTTCGGCACCCGCCAGGCGTGCGCCCTGCACGACGTTCAGGCCCACCCCGCCGCAGCCGATCACCGCCACGGTCGAGCCGGGCTCGACCGCCGCCGTGTTCAGCACCGCGCCAACACCGGTGGCGACCGCGCAGCCCACGACGGCTATGAGATCCAGCGGGGCGTCGTCGCGCACCTTGATCGCGCCGGATGCCGGGACCACCACCTCTTCGGCGAACGACGAGACACCGAGGTAGTGGTGCAGCGCCTCACCGTCACGACTGAGGCGCGACGTGCCGTCGAAGAGGACGCCGTCGGCGGCGACGACGGTGGCCACCTTCTGACAGCGGGCCTCGTGGCCCTGCAGGCAGTGGCGGCACTCGCCGCACGGCGGCACCCAGCTCAGCACCACGTGGTCGCCGACGGCGAGGGACGTCACCCCCTCCCCGAGCTCAGCGACGACACCGGATCCCTCGTGCCCCATGACCATCGGCGCCGGGGCATCCCACTCGCCGCGCTTGACATGCAGGTCGGAGTGGCATACCCCGGCCGCGGCGATCTTCACACGCACCTCACCGGCCTTGGGGCCGGCCAGGTCGACGTCGGCGTACTCGACAGGTGTGACGGGGTCGCGGAAGATCGTGGCCTTCAACAGGTGCTCCTTCGATGACGGATCGCTAGGGATGCTAGGCGAGCACGAACTGCGCCGTCACTGTGCCAGCAGTTGAATTCTCAGCATTCAGACCGTCACTTGGTACGCTCGGGAACATGGCGCTCGGACTGGCGGAGATCGCTCGCCGCGTCGACGGTCGGTGTCTCGCCTTCGGCGTTCCGGCCAGCATCCGCGTGGATGGGCTCGCGCAGCTGCGCGACTATGTGGTCGCCGGCAGTCCCCACTTCGCCACCCTGGTGACCGGTCCGCCGGCCGAACTGATCGCCGAACTGGAGGCGAGCCAGCAGCGGGCAGCCGCACTGCGCGGCGCCGTGTACGCCACCGCCTGCGAGGACGATGCCCTGCTCGCGGCGCTCGAGCACCACGGGGTCACTGTGCTCGTCAGCGCAGGGCTGTCGGGCGAGGCGCTCCACGCGCGGCTGGGTGCGCTCCTGGCCGATGAGCAGGCGGCAGCCGATCGGCTCATCACGGCCGGCATGAAGCTGCTGACCCAGGTCGCCCGTCGCGGCGGCGTGAGCGCGGTGACCGCTGAACTCGTCCGCCAGATAGACGGCTGGGCGGTGCTGCTCGATGCGAACGGACAGCTCATCGCGAGCGCGGGCGCAGGGCGCCTGCACATCGAAGACGCCGTCGCCTTCGCGCTGGGGCGTCCCGTACGGGTCCGGCACCGTGAACTCCAGGTGCATCAGGTCGGCTCCGACCGCGATCTGGTCGGCTTCCTCGTCGTCTCATCGCGATCGAGCACCCTCAGCTTGAGCCGCGACCTCGCGCAGCAGGCGTCTGCCCTGTTCGACCTGCTGCTGCGCAGCCACAACCCCTCGCTGACGAGCACCCTGGGCAGGGAGGCGCTGCTCGGCACGATCCTGGCCGGCGGACCCGCGGCCGAGCGCCTTCTCCGCCGTTGGGGAGTGCACGAGGCGAGCCTCACCGGCTTCGCCCTCACCGCACGTACACGGACCATCGATCTGGAGCGGCTCACCGTGCGCTGGCTCGACGAGCTGGGCGCCGAGCACGTGTTCGCCGGCGCCGGACGCATCAACGGGTTCGTCCGCGACGAGCTGTCGGCCGAGCTTGCCGCCCGCGTCGAGGCGTACCGGCCGATCGGCGCCGGACGAGTGCACCTCGGCCTGGGCGCGCCCGCGCCGATCGGGGTGCTCGAGCGCAGCGCGATCCAGGCGCGGCAGGCGCTGCACACGGCGCTGGAGACTGCGCAGGCGGTCGTGCGCTACAGCGAGCTGCCCACCGTCGACCTCGTGTTCGACGCGCTTTCGGCTGAGGCGACGGCTGAGCTGGCCGCGGTGCTCGACCCGCTGCGCGAACCCGACGGCTCGCACGGCGAGCTCACCGAGACCCTCCGCGTGTTCCTGAGCGAGCACGGCGCCCACCGCGCGAGCGCCCGCCGCCTGGGCATCCACCGGCAGACTCTGGTGTCGCGGATCCAGCGGGCTGAGCGGCTCACCGGGCTCTCGATGAGTCGCGCCGATGATCGCACCGCCGCCTGGCTGGGACTGCGCGCGTCGGGACTGTGATCGCACAAGTGCCCACAGGAGCACATCGTCGAAGTGACGAGCACCGCGCGCTCAGAGTGCGTCTTCCGCAACCCTCGCAACGACCAGAGCGGAACGGTAACGCTCGAGATACCGCTGGAATCCCGCGGTCCGTTCGGGCTCGGGCGCGACCGTCACCGATGAGCCCTCGCGGAAGACGCCGCCCTCCAGGAAGCTCCTCAGGTCAGCGATGTGGGCATCATAGGCGGCGAGCACCGCCATCCCCCACGCTCCGCCCTCGGCGGCGAGCGCTCCGACGCTCACCGGCACATCCAGCATGCTCGCCAGCTGCTGTTGCGCAACGCGGGCGGTGCGGAAGAGGCCGCCATGCGCGCTGAGGCGGTCGAGGCGCACCCCCTGGGCGGTCAGGATCTCAAGCCCGAGAGCAACCGCGGCGAAGACACCGTAAAGTTGCGCCTGCATCAAGTTCGCGAGTGTCAGTTCCCCTGCGGGATGCCGGATGATCATGGGATGCCCGCGTGACAGGTCCAGCACCGGCTCACCGGAAAGCTGGTTGAACGCGAGGATGCCGCCGGCGTCCGGATCGCCGCGCACCGCTTCGTCGAGCAGGGTGCGGAACACCGCATCCGCGCTGGTGGGATGACCGGATGCCTCGGCGAAACGCGCGAAGACGCCCGCCCACTCGCCGAGTTCGCTCGCGCCGTTGTTGCAGTGCACCATCGCCACCGGATCCCCGGCCGGCGTGCAGACCACATCGATCTCGGCACTCGTGTTCGGGATCGGAGAGTCCAGCACGACCATCGCGAACACGCTTGTGCCCACACTGATGTTCCCGGTCCGGGGTGCGACCGCGTTGGTCGCGACCATCCCCGTCCCGGCGTCGCCCTCAGGCGGGCACAGTCGCGCGCCGGCCTGGAGCTGACCGTCGGGGTCGATGAGTCGCGCTCCTTCCGGCGTCAGAGCCCCGGCGTCCGCCCCCGCCGGAAGCACGGCGGGAAGCTTCGCACGCAGGGCGAACCCTGGCGCCAGGTCATCGAACCGCGCCAATGCCGCGGCGTCGAAGTCCCCCGTCGCGGGGTCGATGGGAAACATGCCCGATGCCTCTCCGACGCCCAGGACATCGCGCCCGGTCAGCGACCGATGCACGTATCCCGCCAAGGTCGTGAGCGACTGGATGCGAGGCACATGCTCCTCGCCGTCGAGCATCGCCTGCCGCAGGTGGGCGATCGACCAGCGCAGCGGGATGTTGGTGCCGAACAGCTCGCTGAGCTCCGCCGCCGCAGCCGTGGTGTGCGTGTCGCGCCATGTCCGAAACGGAACGAGCAGTTCGCCGTCCGCGTCGAAAGCGAGGTAGCCGTGCATCATCGCCGAGACCCCCATCCGGGCAATCCGGAGGGGGCGGACGCCGTGCCTGATCTCTGCGTCGGCCGACAGTTCGGCGAACGCCGCCTGGACTCCGGCCCAGGCGTCTCCGAGAGCGTAGGTCCAGTGCCCGTCCACGAGCTCGTTCGCCCACTGGTGGCTGCCGGTCGCCAGCACGGAGGCCGGGTCGTCGAGGTCGACGAGGCAGGCTTTGATGCGGGTCGAGCCGAGCTCGATCCCCAGCGCCGTGTGCCCTTGGGCGATGGCCGTGACGCTCATGATGCGGTCTGCGACGCGCGGCGGTCATCATGGGCTTGCCCGTAGACCGTCTGGTACCGCGCATGGAGTTGATCGACCACACGCTGCGGCAGCGGCGCCACCGGCCCCGCCTGTGTCGCGAGGAAGACGCTCCGTGCGGCATCCTCGCACATGACCGCCGCCTTGACGGCGTCCTCGGCGGTGACTCCGATCGTGAACGGTCCGTGGTTGCGCATCAGCACGGCACGCGAACGGTGACCTCGGAGCGTCTCGACGATCCCTCGGCCGATGGAGTCGTCCCCGATGATGGCGAACGGACCGATCGGAATCGGGCCGCCGAACTCATCCGCCATGCTCGTGATGACACAGGGGATCGCCTCACCCCGAGCCGCCCAGGCCGTCGCGTACGGCGAATGCGTATGAACCACTCCCCCCACCTCCGGCATGTGCCGGTACACGTAGGCGTGTGCCGCCGTGTCCGAGGAAGGGGCACGCTCGCTGCCCGGTGTCCCCGGTACGACGGCGCCGTCGAGGTCGCACAGCACCAGGTCGTCCGGAGTGAGGGCGTCGTAGGACACCCCGGACGGCTTGATGACGAACAGGTCGGTCCCCTCCACCCGGCCCGAGACGTTGCCCCCCGTCCACACGACCAGCCCGTACCGCACCAGCTCGCCGTGCAGCTTCGCGACCTCATCGCGGGCGCGCGCGATCGCCTCCGCACTCATTCGCCGAAGGTGCTGTGCCAGGCTGCGGCGGCCGGCTGGAAGTTCAGCTTGCGCGCCACCTCCAGCGCATCGACGGCGCCGTGCTCGCGGTCCATTCCGTTGTCCTCCCACTCGACCGACAGCGGCCCGGAGTACCCGATCTCATTGAGCTTGCGGACGATCTGCTCGAACGGGACGTCCCCGTGCCCGAGCGAGACGAAGTCCCATCCGCGTCGCATGTTGCCGTCCAGCAGGTGGCTGTTGAGGACGCCGTTCCGTCCGTCGAGGTTGACGTGGGTGTCCTTCAGATGCACGTGATAGATCCGGTCACGGAACTCGTCGAGGAATGCCACCGAGTCGATTCCCTGCCACTGGAGGTGGCTGGGATCGAAGTTGAGACCGAATCCGTCGCGATGCCCGATGGCGTCGAGAGTGCGCTTGGTGGACCAGAAGTCGAACGCGATCTCGCCGGGGTGAACCTCGAATGCGAATTTGACGCCTTCGGCATCGAACACGTCGATGATGCGGTTCCACCGCTCCGCGAAGTCGTCGAAACCGCGGTCGATCATCTCCTCTGATACCGGGGGCCAGCCCGCGAACATGTGGAAGATGCTCGACCCGGTGAAACCGACGACGGTGCCTACTCCGTAGGCGGCTGCCGCACGCGCCGTGCGCTTGACCTCCTCCTCCGCGCGAGCCTGGACGCCGCTCGTCTCGCCGTCGCCCCAGATGGCCGCAGGAAGCACGCCCTTGTGCCGCTCATCCACGATGTCGCAGACCGCCTGCGAGATGAGGTGGGTGCTGACGGTATGCACCTCCAGCCCGTTGGCCTCCAGGATCCGGCGATTCTCCTTCACGTAGTCGGGATCCTCCAGCACCCGGCCGACATCGAAGTGGTCTCCCCAGCAGGCCAGCTCGAGGCCGTCATAGCCCCACTCCGCTGCTTTCTCGGCCATCCGAGCGAGTGGCATGTCAGTGAATTGGGCAGTGAACAGGGTGATGGGTCGCTTCATGACTGGTTTCCTTTCTCAGCGTTCGCAAGCGCGATGGTGGTGCCGCCACCACGGGCGGATTCGACGGCGGCGAGCACGAGGGAGATGCTGGCCAGATTGTCGTCGACGGATGTCTCCGCGGGAGTGCCCTCGACGATGGCTCTGCGGAACTCGTTCAGAGTCCCGGCGCGCTCCTCGTGCTCCAGCTGGTCCAGATCGACTTCCATCACGCCGTCGCGCTCCAGCGCCCCAGGCATGAACACGGTGTCGAACGCCGAGGGGAAGTGGACGGTCACACGGTTCTGGTCCCAGACGATCCCCCCGCGTTCGCCCTCGATCTGCCAAGCGCCATCCCACGAGGTGTGCGCGCCGTGACTGGACCAGCTGCCGGTGTACAGGACCTGCTCTCCTCGGGTTCCTTCGATCTCGACCAACGCGGCGGAATTGCTCGTGAAGATCGACCAGGACGGGTTCCAGGATCGAGCCCGCACGGTCGCCGGTTCGACGCCGACGATCCCACGCAGGGCATCGAGATGGTGGATGGACATGTCGATGAGAAGCGGCTCTTCCATCTCCGCACGGAAGCCGAAGAACGGAGGGTTCTTTCGGTACGCGATGGTCACCTGTTCGACCCGGCCGATCACTCCTGATCGGATGAGTCGCTGCACGGTCCGCGGCCCCCGCTTGAAGCGGTAGTTCTGCGAGACCATGGCCTGGATGCCGGCTGACCGAGCTGCGTCGACGACGCGACGCGCATCGGCCACGCTCTGGGCAAGCGGCTTCTCGATGAGCACGTGCTTGCCGGCGGCGATCGCCTCCAGCGCCAGCGGCGTGTGGGTCGGCGGCGGTGAGACGACGACGACCCCTGCGGCATCCGTGCTCGCGAGCGCATCCGTCAGCGAGGCGAACGCGCGATCCGAGCCCAGACCCGACTCCTCGGCGATGCTTCGCGCAGCCTCTTCCTGCACATCGACGACGGCGTCCAGCCGGACGCCTGGCATCGCCGCAATCTTGGCAGCCCAGCTGGTACCCCAGACACCCGCTCCAACCTGGATCAGTCCGATCTCGTCCACATTGACTCCTTTCCGCAGGTGGAGGCGCGTCGGGGACGCGCCTCCACCCGGGCTCGTTTCTCAACCGAGAGGCTGATTGCCCCACAGCTCATCGGCGTCGACGTTCGCGGGAGTCACGAGCGTCGGAGGAACCAGCACGTCACTGCCCTGACCGCCCTCGAGCACCTTCGCCATCATCTGGGCCGCTTCGCAGCCCATGGCGATCGGGTCTGCGGAGACGGTGGCCGCCACGCTTCCCTGACGGATGAGGTCGAGTGCTTCGGGCGTTCCGTCCAGACCGACGACGATGATGTCCTCACCCGGGGTGAGTCCGAGCTGTTCCAGCGCAGAGAGCACCCCGCGAAGCATGCCGTCGGTGTGGACGAAGACGGCCTGGTAGTCGGGGTCATCTGTCAGCACGTCGACGGTGATCGCAAGCGCCTCGTCCGCGCTGAAGTGCGCGTCACGCGTCTCGACGGTGATGTCGGGGTAGGTGCCGATCTGGTCGATGAACCCTTCGTGACGCAGCTCGGCGTGGAAAGCACCCTGGGGGCCGGTCAGTTCGAGCACCTTGCCCTTGTTGCCGAGCGTCTCGGCGATGAAGTCGGCGGCGACGCCGCCACCGGCCACGTTGTCGAATGTCACGCTGCCGGCCAACTCGCCGCCGGCGACCAGCGAGTCGACGGTGACCACGGGAACTCCCGCGTCGTTGGCGGACTCGACAGCCGGCACCAGCTCCGCCGAGACGTTCGGGCTGAAGACGATCCCTGCCGCGCCCGCGGCGAGCTGATCCTGGAACTGCCCGAGCTGGGTGTCAGAGTTCGCCTGGGCGCTCAAGACTGTCACCTTGCTGAAGGGAAGCTCCGCGGCGCACTCCTCGGTACCCTGCTGAATGCCGACCATGAACTCGAACTCGAGCGTATGGTAGAGGAACGCGACGTCGCCGAGCTCGCCCGACGATCCGTCCGTCGGCGTCGCATCACCGGAGCCCCCGGCGCAACCCGTGAGGGCCATCGCGGCGACGGCGCCGATTGCCAGCAGCTTTGCTGTGTTTTTCATGAGTGCCTGCCTTCTTTCGTTTGTTTGGTGGTGAGCGGACCCCGGGACGGGGTCAGGATGCCTTCCGGCTCATCCATCGCTCGTGGAGACGGAGCCTGAAGACGTCGATGAGTGCGGCGATGAGGATGACCACGCCGAGGAGGACGCGATCCCACGCGGTGGGTACGCCGAGGAGGTTGATCGCGTTGGTGACCATCGTGATGAGCAGGGCGCCGAGCAGGGTGCCCAGGATGTTCCCTCGCCCGCCGAACAGACTCGTCCCGCCGATGACGACGGCCGCGATCACGGTCAGCTCGATGCCGGAGGCCGTCTGCGGCGAGCCGGCGGCAAGACGAGCGGTGAACAGGACCCCCGCGATCGCTGCGGCTGCCGCGCTGATGACGTACGTGTAGAAGATGATGCGGTTCACACGGATGCCCGCCATCTCCGCCGCCTGCGGGTTGCCGCCGACGGCATACAGGCTGCGGCCGAAAGCCGTCCGCGTCAGCACCAGGTGAGCGATCACCGCGAGGACGACCAACAGCACGATGTTGATCGGGATGCCGAACAGATCGGCGCGCCGCAGGACGTTGTAGAGGTCGGGCACCGGCACGATGCTCGTGCCTCCCGAATAGGCGAATGCGAGGCCGATGGCGATGGAGAGCGTGCCCAACGTCGCGATGAGCGGGGCGATCCGCAAACGGGTGATGGCGAAGCCGTTGACCCCGCCGACCGCGATCCCGACGAGGAGCGCCACCACCAAGGCGAGCCACACCGGCAGCTCCTGGCGCACCACGAGACCGATGGTGAGCACCGACACAATCGCAGGTATGCCCCCGACGGATAGATCGATCCCGGCGCCGATGATGACGAAGGTCATGCCGAGCGCCATGATCCCGAGAGTCGACGCCTGCAGCAGCAGGTTCATCAGGTTGATCGGCGTGAGGAACGTCGGGCTCAGCAGGGTCATGATGATGCCGAAGATCACCACGACGATGATCAGCCCCTGGTCCTGCAGCAATCGCGTCGGATCGAACCGACGGCGCGCCCTGGCGTCGGCGACGCCGGGCTCGGCGGGCGGGGAATCGGTGATCGGATTCACGCCACACTCCTCTCGTGATCACCTGTGGCGATGGCGATGATGATGTTCTTCGTCGCGTTGGCGCGGTCCAACACCGCCGCGAGCGACCCGGCCCGCATCACGCCGAAGCGGTTGGCGACCGGGAGACATTCGTCGAGATCGCTCGAGATCAAGATGATGGCGGCACCGCTCTCGGCGATTCGCTTGATGAGCGCGTAGATCTCCGCCTTGGCGCCGACGTCGACGCCTTTGGTCGGCTCATCGAGGATGAGCACCGAGCACTCGCGGTTCATCCAGCGCGCGAGGATCGCCTTCTGCTGATTTCCCCCCGACAGGGTCCCGATCTCGGTCTCCGTGGACCCGGCTCGGATATCGAGGGTCTGGAACGAGGTGCGCGCCATCCCACGGTCCCTGCGCAGGCTCAGCATCCCGAGTCGGCTGATGCGGTCCAGCAGCGAGATGGAGATGTTCTCGCGGACCGTGAGGATGGGGAAGATGCCGTCCCTCTTGCGCTCTTCAGGAACGAGCCCGATGCCGGCCTCGATGCCGGACACCGCACTCTTCAGCTCGACCTTCCGGCCATGCACCCAGACCTCCCCGGATTCGAGGCGGTCGATGCCGAAGATGCTCCGCGCCACCTCGGTGCGCCCTGAGCCCTCGAGCCCGACGAGCGCGAAAATCTCTCCGGCTCGCACGTCGAAGCTGACATCGCGCACGCGGCGGCCTCGGGTGATGCCGCGGACGGAGATCACGGTGTCGCCGAGCTGCTCGTTGACCGACGGCAGCGCCCGCACATCGCGTCCCACCATCGACCGGACCATCCGTTGGATGGTGAAGCCCTTCGCCGGAGCCGACTCCACGGTCCTGCCGTTACGCATGACCGTGATCCGATCCGCAAGGCGCTGGACCTCGTCCAGGTTGTGCGAGACGTAGAGGATCGCCAGCCCCGCGGCGCGCAGCTTCTCGATCGTCTCGAACAGCCGCTCACGCTCAGCGAGCGAGAGTGCCGTCGTCGGCTCGTCGAAGATGAGTACGCGCGCGTTCTGGGCGAGGCCTCGGGCGATCTCGACCAGCTGCCCGACGCCGGGCGAGAGCATCCGCGCGGGCTGGCGGAGGTCGACGCCCGTGACCAGCGTGTCGAGGACCTTGGACGCTCTCCGCTGCATCTCGCGACGGCGGACCCAAGGTCCGCCCGGCGTCCAGTCCGGGAGGACGACGTTTTCCGCGACACTCAGGTCGGGGATCAGCTGTCGCTCCTGGTGGATCGTCGCGATTCCTTGCCTGCGGGCTCCGGCGACCGAGTCGTGGAGCGGCTCCCCGCCGATCTCCACTACGCCGGAATCTGGTGTGTAATACCCCGAGAGAACCTTGATCAGCGACGACTTGCCGGCACCGTTCTCTCCGATGAGTCCATGGACCTCACCCGCGTACAGATCCAGCCTCGCCTCGGCGAGCGCGACGACTCCCGGGAACCGCTTGACGACGCCTTCGATGTGGACCAGGGGCTGTGGGTCGGACTCGGTCATCCCGTCCATGAGGACCGCCACCCCTGCAGGAACGCCAGTCCATCGCGAGCGAGCGCGTCCGGAGAGGGGGCGAGCTCCCGCCAGATGGAGGCGGCGGTCGCGATGATCTCGTTGTCCGGGGTGAAGGTCTCGATCGACATCGCACCCTCGTAGCCGATCTCGCGCAGCACGGTGCCATAGGCGCCCCAATCGATGTGATCATCGCCCGGGGTTCCGCGGTCGTTGGCGCACACCTGCATGGCCCGCAGCCGCGGTGCGGCTGCGCGAAGCGCTGCCGCGGGATCCTTCTCCTCGATGTTCGCGTGATACGTGTCGAAAAGCAGACCGACCGACTCCGGGGGAAGCGGGTCGATCGCCTCCAGGAGCTGCTCGACCGTATTGATGAACGACGTCTCGTACCGATTGAGCGCTTCCACCGCGAGGACGACACCGACCTCGCCGGCGGCATCTGCGACGGGCTTCATGTTCTCGGCGTACTCCCGCAGCAACTGGCGGCGTTCATCGGCGGTCAGACGCCACGTGCGACCGACAGCCGTGTACATGGGGCCGCCGACGATGCGTGCGCCGACGATGCCGGCGACGTCCACGCAGTGCCGGTAGAAGTCCTGCGTGCGGGCGATCTCCTCGTCGCTGGCCGCCACGATGTTCCGCCCGGGCGGGACCACCGCGGACACGGCGGGCTGGATGCCGTGCTCGCGCACGAGCTCGGCAGCCAGTTCCGGTGTCCAGTCACCCGGATTCTCGAGCACGAGTTCGATCGTCTCGAACCCCCATCCTGCGACCTTCGGGATGACGACGCGGAGGTCTTCATCGGTCAGGGGGGAGTACCAGACGAAGGTGTTGACTCCGATTGTTGCGGTCATGGCTGAGCCTCTCGTTCGGTGATGGGCTTGAGGACGTCGCGGACGTACTCGCTGTTGGCAGCGGCACTCGCGTGGGGATCGCGCTCTGCGTCGGGCGACTCGTCCTCGACGACGATCCACCCGGAGTAGCCGGTCTCGGCGAGCAGTCGCACCGCGCCGGGCATGTCGATCACACCGCTGCCGTTCGGCACCCACTGACCCGCCGCGTCGGCGTCCTTGAGGTGGATGTGATCGACGCGGTCGCGATATCGGCGGATGACCTCCACGCAGTCCATGCCGCCGAGGGCGATGTGGCCGGTGTCGGGGGTCCAGCCGAGACCCTGGGGAAGCCGAGGGAGAACGCGCTCGTAATCGTCGCTGTCGCGAACGATCGATCCGGCTGGCGAGTTCGGGTGATAGGTGGGTGAGACCCCCGCGGCGAGAGCGCGCGCGGTGATCGCTGTCAGACACGAGAGAAGGCGATCCTGCGCCGCTTCCCGCTCCGCGGGCGGTTCGTCGAACGGCCATTGGACGAGCGCGAGCTTCGCGCCTGGGAAGTGGCGGAGCACATCGATGATCCGGTCGGCCTCCGCGCGCTCCTCAGGTGTTTCCTCGGTGTGCCGCCACGGCAGCACAAGGGTGATCGCAGCCAGCGACAGGTCGTTCCCGGTGAGCAGACGCGAAACGGCGTCGGCTGTCTCGTAGCCCTCGGACATGACGACCTCGAACTCGATCCCCTCGAAGCCGTTGCGGCCCACCACCTCGGCGATCTCGCCGAGGCGGCCCCTCCAGGCGCCGCTCATCTGCCAGGCGTAGGTCTGGGAGGCAAATCTGATGGTCATCGGAGGAACTCCTCGCACAGTCGGTTGAAGCGATCGAGTTCCTCCCAGTGGTGGGCATGGCCGCCGGCGAAGACCTCGGTCGTCGAATCGGGAATGAGCTGGGCGAGTTCCTCGCTCGCCGCGATCGGGGTGAACACATCCGCCCGCCCGCATGTGATGAGAACCGGCGCGGTGAGCTCGGTCAGGGATGCGCGCACGTCGTGGCCCACACACGCATCCACCTGCGCTGCGAACGCTGCATCGGACATGCCTCCGGCGGCATTCGTCTCGCGGTCTGCACGCAGCTGCGCCACCCGCTCGGCGTACGCGGGCGGGCTCCAGATGAGCAGCTGGAGCCGGCGAAGGAACGCCTCGGGGCTGAAGGCCGTCCGTGCGTCGCGCAGCTCGTCGAACACGTCCTCACTGACGGGGTTCATCCCAGCCCAGCTCGCGGTGATCACAATGCGGTCGACGAGCTCGGAGTGGCGGAGCGCGAGCTGCTGCGCGATCGCCCCGCCCATCGAGATCCCGACGACACCGGCAGGCGCCGCACTGACCTCGCGGAGGACCTCTGCCGCGTCGTCTGCCATGCGGGCGGTCGTGTACGGCCCATCCGGAGCATCGCTGGCACCGGCTCCCCGATTGTCGATCAGGATGCAACGGAACGTGCGTTCCCATGATTCGACGTGCGGCTCCCAGGCGGAATGGTCGGCCCCCAGGCCCATGAGAAGGAGCAGCGGCTTCCCGGATCCGCGCTCTTCCCACGCGATCCGGACCCCGTCGCTGGTGGTGATCTCACGCATGGCGGTGCCGAGCGATCAAGTCATGCACGAACGGGGCACCGGCAGCCCCATCGCGCTCGGTGTTCGGCCAGAAGCAGTAGTCGACGGTCCACCACTCGAGATCGGTGGCCGCCGTTCCGAGCGTCTCGATGACGGCGTCGAAGTCGACCGAGCCGGTGCCGAAGGGGAGATGCTCGCTGGTCTCATCATCGTGGAGCTCGCCGACCGAGTCGATCAGGTGGAGGTGCCGCACATACGGCTTGAGCAGACGGGCGTACTCGACCTCTCCTCCCTCGAGTAGCTCGACGGGCTCGGTCTGCCGCTGACCGCGAGCACTGGTCAATGCGTGACTCGTGTCGAAGAGCACGCCGAAGTTGTCGCTCTCCACCTCCTTGAGCAGCCGAAGCACCTCGCTCGGACCGTTGAGCCAGAACCCGGGCTCGAATTCCCACACCAGCTGCACGCCCGAACGAGCGAGTCGCTCGGCGGCCGCGGTGAAGTTGTTGCGCAGCCGCGTGAACTGCGCCTCGTACTCCGCCTCGCCCAGCGTGGCCGGGCCGGAGACCGAGTCGACGCGCAGCGTCGTGATTCCCAGACGCTCGCAGAAGGCTCGAGCGGCATCGATGAGCCGCAGGTAGCTCGCTTCAGAACTCACGGTGGGCGGTGCGGGCGTCATGTCCGGGGCGAATCCGGAGATGCCAAGGCCGAAGGATTCGATCTGCTGGCGCAGCTTCTGGCACTTGACATCGGAGTTGAAGTCGTCCTGGTGCGGATGCGGTCGAAAGCCGTTGATCTCGATTCCGTCGTAACCGGCTTCTGCAACATATTGGCATACGCGTTGGAAAGACCACGGGTCGGACGAGTACGGCCCGAAGGCGAATGCCCAGCTGCCGAAAGACACCTTCGGCGCGGGCTTCTCGCCCCTGCCTGTGTCTTGCCCAGCAGAAACCGCGGAATTACGGGCCACGTTCGGCCTCCTCTTCGTTGAGTTCTCACCTCGTTGGAGACTTACCATACGAAGACGATTCATCGACTGCCTTGGAGATCGCGTGCACACTATTGGAAAAAATCGGCATTCCCGTCCACGCTCTGTACCCCCCAACCCGTATCGGACCCGCCTGCGCGACTTCGAGCCGTGGGAGAAGATGAGGGAGAAGATCTCGATCCAGCCCGGTCTGGAGGCGTTCCGGTGGATACCGGATGTCTATCTGTTCATCAAGGATCGCGATCGCCGGTTCGTGTACTTCAGCGCAAACTTTCCGGCACTGCTCGACCGCACCGCCCGCGAGTTGATCGGTGCCCGCGACGAGGACATCTCGCCCGAGCACCTGGTCGAGCATTACCGGTCGGATGACAACGCCGTCCTGACGTCGGGCATCGAGTTGACGAGCATCGTCGAACTGGTGAGCGAGCCCGGGGGCGGTTACGCGTGGAACATCACATCGAAGTGGCCGATCCACGACCGCTCGTCAGGCGAGATCGTCGCCGTGGGCGGGGTGACCCGCCGCCTTCAGCAGCACCGCGACAGCGAAGATCGCTACCTCATGCTCCAGCCGGCCGCGGAGCTGATGGTGAAGAACCTCGGCCGCAATGTGTCCCTTGCCGAGCTCGCCGCGTCCGTGTCATTGTCCCCCAGTCAGTTCAGCCGGGTGTTCCAGGATCGCTTCGGCGTGACGCCGCACCAGTACCTTCGACGTCTGCGGATGGATGCCGCTGCTGATCTGCTCACGTCGACCGACCTCTCCCTGAAGGAGATCGCACACGAGTGCGGATATTACGACCAGAGCCACATGAGCAACGACTTCCGGAAGGCAAAGCACATGCCCCCGGGCGCGTATCGTGAGCGCTACCGTACGACCATCCGGCCGGTATGAACATCCGGTAGCGTTCAGCCGTGAGCACTGCCACCTGGCCCTCGCCCGCGCTCCCCGACCTGCGCGACACTCCGCCGCTGCGCTGGGGCATCGCTGGGGCGGGCGCGATCGCGCACGACTGGGTCCGGGCGCTGCACGCGCACACGAGCCAGCGGGTGCACGCGGTGGCCGCGCGCGATTCGGCGCGTGCCGCCGCCTTCGCGGGGGCTCACGGCATCCCTCGCTCCTACGGGTCGTACGCCGCGCTCGCGGACGATGCCGCCGTCGACATCGTGTACGTCGCCACGACCACCGAGCATCACCTCGGTACTGCCCTGCAGCTCATCGCGGCCGGCAAGCACGTGCTCGTCGAGAAGCCGCTGGGCTGCACCGCGGCCGAAGCACGCCAGATCGCCGCCGCCGCCCGGCAGAGCGGTGTATATGCCCGCGAGAACATATGGACGCTCGACCTGCCGCACACGCGCGTCATCGAACGTGTCATCGGCGACGGCGCCATCGGCGAGGTGCAGGTGGTCGAGGCTGATTTCAGCGTCGCGTTCGACCCGATCGAGTCGGCGCGGGTGTTCGCCCCCTCCATCGGCGCCGGGGCGCTGCTGGATGTCGGCATCTATCCGCTCTCGTTCGCCCAGCGCCTCGTGGGCCCGCCGCTCGAAACGCGCACGGTCGGGGCCCTCACCGATCAGGGCGTGGACCGCCGGGCGGTCGTCGTGTCGCGGCACGCCGACGATGCGCTGTCGATCTCGACCACGGCGCTGGACATCGACCGCCCGAACCTGGCGACGATCGTCGGATCGCGGGGTCGCATCGATGTGCGCACCGACTTCTACTGCCCCGCGAGCTTCGATCTGGTCGCCGACGGGCGCACCCGCACGTGGCACCCCGACCCGGCCATCGCCGGGCGTGACGGGCTCTGTCACACCGCAGTCGCCGCAGCGGCCGACATCCATGCCGGCCGCACCGCCGAGATCGCGCTCACCGCCTCGATCGGGGTCCTCGAGACGATCGACGAGGCGCGCCGGCAGCTCCAGGTCACGGCAGTGCTCTGACCATCCAGCGGGTGTCGCCGTCGTCGGCGACCGTCGTGAAGCCGAGGTGCTCATAGAACGCGATGGCGTTCGCGTTGTCCGACCCGACGCCCAGATGCACGCCGGGCGCACCGCGGCGGGCGAGCTCGGCGAGCAGCCAGCGCATGAGCCGGCCGCCCACCCCGGTGCCCCGCACGCGCGGCAGCAGGTCGATGTGCAGATGCGCGGGGTGCTGGCCGAGCAGCTCGTGCGGCGGCTTCTCGGGCGCGTGGATGCGCTCGATGAGCCACCTGTCCTCGGCAGCGCCCGCGCCGATCGGATACTGGCGGCGCAGCACCGGCCACCACTCAGCCTCTCGCCAGAGCTCGAATGCGGCGGTGTCGATCGCCGCCAGGACGTACCCGGCGACCCCCTCCTCGTCGACGACCACGCGTGCGAGCGTGCCAGGGCCGACGACGTACGCACCGGCGTAGACATGCCCGACCAGATCCGGGTTGCGGCGGGCATTTCCCCCCGGCCAGCCCGGGTCGTCGGCGAGCAGGCAGACTCGGTACACGCCCGGCAGGTCGAAGGCCTGCGCGTCGCGGATCTCGTGCATGACCGCACCGTAGCGGGGCCGTGGACCAGACCGCTCGAAGTGGTCTACGCTCATTTTCAAGAGAGTGGCTCATGGCACCCCCGTGAAACCGCGGAATTCCGCGGTTTGTGCATCAGAAGTGGTCTACATCGGGCCTCTCGTCGGCGCGCCGAGAGGGCTAGCATGCGGTCATGATCGACATCTCCCGGGGCATGACGCGGGAAGACGTGCGCGCGCACATCCGTGCCCTGGTCTCACAGTTGTCGGTCGGCGAGCGTCTCCCTGGGGAGAGAGACCTCGCTGCGAGCCTCGGCGTGGCGCGCATGACTGTGCGCCACGCCGAGGACGCGCTTGTTCGAGAGGGGCTGCTCGAGCGCCGCCAGGGGTCGGGGACGTACGTCACTCCCCGACCCCTGGTGCGCGCGCTCGGTCTGACGTCCTTCTCCCAGGACATGCGCAGCCGCGGACTCGTGCCCGGGAGCCGCCTCGTGTCGTTCCGCAGCATCACCGCCGATCCCACCCTGGCCGGCCAGCTCGACATCCCCGTCGGCGACGAGGTTCTCAGCTTCACCCGCCTGCGGCTGGGCAGCGGCATCGCCATGGCCGTGGAGACCACATGGCTCGCCGCCCGCTATGCGCCGGGGCTCTGCGACGCCGACCTCGAAGGGTCGCTCTACGACGTGCTGGCCACGCGCTACGGCATCACGACCGGGAACGCACGCGTGGCGATCGAGCCCGTGCTGCCCGACCCCTCGGTGCGCGAACTGCTCGACATCCCCGCCGACCAGGCCTGTCTGCGCCTGCGGATGATCGATTCCGACCGGCGCGGGAGGGTCATCATGGTCGCCAACTGCGTGTACCGCGGCGACAAGTACCATCTCGTCGCCGATGTCACCGCGGGTGCGTTCACCCGTGCCCCCGGAGCCGACTCGTGAGCGGTCTGCTCGCAGTCGACGGCGGCCAGACCACCCTCCGCGCGGGCGCCGGCGACCTTCGGGCCGAGAGTCCGGGTCCGCGCCGCACCGACGACCCCGCGACGCTCGCAGACGCCGTCATCGCGCTGTGGCGCCGACTGGACCGCCCGCACGTGGACACGATCGCGCTCGGCCTGTCGATGCTGCCGGCGGCGCCCGGCGACCGCGTGGAGGTCGCCGAGCACCTGCAGCGCCAGACCGCCGCCGCTACCGTGATCATGGCCGACGACGGGATCACCGCCCACCTGGGCGCCCTGCCCGATCTGGAGGGCATCTCGGTGACCGCCGGAACCGGTGTCGCCTGCACGGGGTTCATGCCGGGTCACCCGGTCGCCGTCGTCGACGGGGCCGGATTCCTGCTCGGCGACGAGGGCGGCGGATTCTGGATCGGCCGCGAGGGCCTGCGCGCGGCCGTGCGCGCCCACGACGGCCGAGGCCCTGCCACCGCGCTCACCGCGGCCGCGGAGGCGCGGTTCGGCTCCCTCGCCGGGCTGCCCGACCGGCTCCACGAGGACGCGCGCCCCGCCGAGACCATTGCGGGCTTCGCGGTCGACGTCCAGCAGCTGGCCGCCGACCCGGTCGCCGCCGACATCGTCGGCCGCGCGGCCGCGGCCCTGCGCGAGTCCGCCGAGGCGGCCGCCCGCCGCACCCAGGCAACGGTCGTCTCCCTGGGCGGCCGCGCCCTCACCGCCGGCGGACCGCTGCACGCCGCCACGCGAGCGCAGCTCGCCGCGAGCGGGTTCACGACGGTGGATGCCGCGGGCACACCGCTGGACGGCGCCCGGCGCCTGACCGCCGGGCTGCCCGACGCGTTCGCGCCGCATGTGCACACCTACACGAGAACGGTGGTGCCCCATGAGCGATGACAGCCCGGCGTACGCGCTCGAGTACCTGGCCACGGCCGCGGGCCTGCTCGGCCACCTCGCCGCCACCCAGAGCCGCGAGCTCGCCGCCGCCGCCGACCTGGTGGCAGACGCGGTGCGCGCAGGGCGCAGCATCCACGCCTTCGGCACCGGCCACTCGCACATGCTCGCCGAAGAGCTCTTCTACCGGGCCGGTGGCCTCGTGAATGTGCGGCCCATCCTGTTCGAGGGGCTGATGCTGCACGCCAGCGCCCCCTTGTCCACGGCGCTCGAGCGGCTGTCGGGTCTTGCGGCCGCGCTCGTCGACGACCACGAGGTGGCGGCCGGCGACGTGGTGGTGGTGGCGTCCAACTCCGGCAGCAATGCGGTCACGGTCGAGCTCGTCGCCGAGGTGCAGCGCCGCGGAGCCGCCACGATCGCGATCACGAGCATCGCGCACGCGACCTCGGGCCAGGCACGCCTGACCGGCCGTCCGAAGCTGCACGAGGTGGCGACCGTGACGATCGACAACGGCGGCATCGTCGGCGATGCGGCGATCGCCGTCCCGGGCCTGGACCGGCGGGTCGCCCCCACCTCGACGGTCGTGGGCGCCGCGGCGCTCAACGCGATCGTCGCCGAGGCGGTCGGACGCCTGGTGGCCACCGGGGTCACCCCGGCTGTCTTCGCCAGCAGCAACACGGCCGGCGGCGACGCCATCAATGCATCGCTGCTGCACGGGAACGGCACGCCGGCATGACGGGGTTCGAGATCCGCGGCATCGTCGAGGGCTTCTACGGGAGGCCCTGGACGCACGCCCAGCGCCTCGACATGATCTCGTTCCTGGCCGGTTTGGGCATGAACACCTACGTGTACTCGCCCAAGGACGATCCCGGCGTGCGGTTCACCTGGCGCACCCCGTACACCGCCGCCGAGCGCGACCGACTGCGCGAGCTCATCTCCGCCGCACAGCGCGCCGGCCTGCGCTTCGTGTACGCCCTCTCCCCCGGCCTCACCGTGCGGTACGGCGACCCGGCCGACGAGCAGGCGATCCTCGACCGATTCACAGCGGTCGCCGAAGACGGCGTGGCCGATTTCGGGCTGTTCTTCGACGACATCCCGGCCGACCTGCAGCACGATGCCGACCGAGAGCGCTATCCCGACCTGATCGCCGCGCAGCTCGACCTCATCGGCCGCGTCGCCGCGCGCGCACCCGGCTCATTGGTCATCTGCCCGACGACGTACTTCGGCTACGGCGACGAAGATCACATCAGGCGCCTCGGCCGCGGGCTGCCGGCCGAGGTCGGTCTGCTGTGGACCGGTCGCCAGATCTGCTCCACCACGATCGACGCCGACGACGCCCGCCGCTTCCTCGCCGCCACCGGCCATCGTCCGGTGTTCTGGGACAACTACCCCGTCAACGACGTGGCGATGACCGCCGAGCTGCACATCGGACCGTACCGCGGCCGCAGCGCCGATCTCGCGGAGGCCGCGGCAGGGGTGATCGCCAACCCGATGGAACGGCCCGAGGCATCCAAGATCGCCCTGTTCACGATCGCGCGCTACCTCGCCGACCCTGCCTCCTACGACCCCGACGCGAGCTGGGACGCCGCGCTGGAGGTGCTGGTGCCCGACCGCGCCGACCGCGCGGCGTTCCGTCTGTTCGCCCGCACGAGCCTCGGATCCTGCCTGAACCCGGACGACGCACCCGACTTCTCCGCGGTGCTCGCGCGCGCGCTGTTCCTCGTATCGCAGGGAGAGACGGATGCCGCAGCCGACGCGCTGAGCGGGCTCGCCGGCGAGTACCTCGCCGCTGCGGCGACGCTGCTGGACGCACCCGGCTTCAGCGCACCGGCGCTGCGCGACGAGACGCGCCCGTGGATCGAGGCGTTCCGGGTCGGCGCCGGCGCCATCGCCGAGATGGCGGAGCACATCCGCGCGGGCCTGGACCCCGCCGACCCCCGCCTTGCGGCCCTCGTGCGCACGCGCGACGCGCTGCGCGCAGGCGGACGGCGCGTGTTCGGCGACACGCTGGACATGGCCATCACCGACCTGCAATCAGGGCATTACACCAGGCCCGACCCCCACACCAGTCCCGACACCAGAAGGAGTGCATCATGAGAACGTCACGATCACGCATGCTCGCCGTGGGCGCGATGCTCGGCGCCGGCGCCGTCATCATCACCGGCTGCGCCGGCGGCGGCAGCGGCGACGACGGCGGAGACCAGACTCTGCGCATCGCCATGGGCTCGCCCGGCGAGGCCCAGATCCGCGTCTGGGAGGCCGCCGGCGCCGAGTTCCAGAAGACCCACGAAGGCTGGACTGTCGAGTTCAACTTCATGGACGACGACCAGTACCAGACGATCGGGCTGCCGAACCTGCTGGCCGGACGCAACGCCCCGGACATCTACTTCGAGTGGGTGGGAAGCCGCCTCGAGACCCGGTACGCCGACGGGTTCGCCGCCGACCTGACCGAGGCCGTGCAGGGGCCGCTGGGCGAGCTGTTCGACCCCGAGGCGTTCGGCCCAGGCACGATCGACGGCAAGGTGGTGATGGTTCCGCACATCGCCGACGTCACCAACGTGCTGTGGTACAACACCGACATCTTCGCCGAGCATGGCCTCACCCCGCCCGCGACGTGGGATGAGCTGCTGTCCATCTGCGACACGCTGTCGGCAGAAGGCATCCCGCCCATCGCGTCCGGCAACAAGGACCTGTGGGCGGCCGGCAACTGGCTGGGTCACGTCACGTCACGGGTCGTGGGAGAGGATGTCTACGACTCGGCGCTCAAGGGCGAGACCTCGTTCGACACCCCCGAGTGGGTGGCGGCGTTCGAGAAGGTCAAGGAGCTGGCCGACCACAACTGCGTGAACGAGTCGATCAACGCGATCAACGACAACGAGGGCGCGCAGCTGTTCTTCCAGGGTGAGGCGGCCATGCACGCGATCGGATCATGGCTGGTCAGCTGGGCGATCGATGAGGCGCCCGACCTGAACTTCGACTTCGTGAACTGGCCCGAGATGGACGGCGCCGGCGATCAGGGCTCGGTCATCGGCGTGGTCACCGGGTACGTGGTCAACGCCGAGAGCGACGCGGCGCACCAGGAGGCGGCGATCGAGTTCCTCACCCTGCTGAACTCCGACACGGTCGTCGACGAGTTCATCGCGGCCGAGGCGGTGCCCATGGCCCTGAGCGCCGGCGACAACGCCGAGATCGACGAGCGCACCCTGCGCCTGAACGCCCTGCTGTCGGAGTCGGGCGTCGTGATCAACCCGCCGGACACCGGCTACGACCTCGGCACGGCTGAGGCGTTCTACAGTGCATTGGCGGCAGTGATCGGCGGCCAGTCCACGCCGGAAGAGGCGGTCGCCACGCTCGCCGGCGCGGTCGGCTGACCGCGCGGCGCACCGGGAGCAGGAGGAGGAGAGGATGACGCCTGCGCGTCGCTGGATCCCCTACGTCTTCCTGCTCCCGGCGCTGCTGGTCTTCGCGTTCGCGGTGCTGCTGCCCGTGGGGATGACCGCCGGCTACAGCCTGACCGAGTGGAACGGGTACGGCGAGCAGCTGTTCGTCGGGATCGCGAACTACGTCGAGCTGCTGGGTGATCAGCTGTTCGCCCGGTCGTTCCTGCACATCACGCTGTACATCCTGGCGACGCTCGTGCTCGAGGTGCTGGTGGGGCTGATGCTCGCCGGGCTCGTGACCTCGCGGCGCGGCCGGGGGGTGTGGTTCCGCACGGCGGTGTTCACGCCGGTGCTGCTGCCGATGGTGGTCGTGGCGGTCCTGTGGTCGTTCATCTACAACCCCGACTTCGGGTTGATCAATGCGACCCTGCGCGCCCTGGGGCTGGACGAGTTCACCCGCCTGTGGCTGGGCGACACCTCCACGGCGCTGCTCGCGATCTGCGTCGTGTCGGGGTGGGTGTTCGCCGGGTTCTACATGACGATCTTCGTGGCCGCGCTCACCCAGGTGCCGCAGGAGGTCGTGGAGGCGGCCCGGCTGGACGGCGCCAACGAGTGGCACATCTTCTGGCGCGTCAAGGTGCCCATGATCCGCGGCTCGATCGAGGTCGCGGTGCTGCTGTGCGTGACCGGCGGCTTCCAGGGCTTCGACCTGTTCTACGTGCTCACCAACGGGGGTCCGTACTACAGCACCGAGATCCCCACGACGTACCTGGTGCGCACGGTGTTCCACAACGGCGACGTCGGGTACGGCTCGGCGATGGCGGTCGCTCTGACGGCGGTCGTCGTCGTGTGCGGGGTGGTCTTCATGCGGCTGCGGCGGGCGGCGACCGAGCGGGCCCAGCGTCCGCGCGGCGAGACGGCGGAGCCGGCGGCCGCGGCGATGCCCGAGTCGACGGCGGTGGCATCGTGAGGCTCGCGGCGGGACGAGTGCTGGTCACCGTCCTGCTCGTGCTCATCGCGGCGGTGTTCTTCTTCCCGCTCGTGTGGATGGTGGCGTCCAGCTTCAAGACGAACAGCGAGATCTTCCGCACCCCATTCGCGCCGCCGTCGTCGATCGACTTCGAGCAGTGGGTGCGGGCGTGGGATGTCGGCAACATCGGCCAGTACGCGCTCAACAGCGTGATCACCACTGGCACCTCGGTGCTGTTGATCCTGATTTTCTCGGCGGCGGCGGCGTATGCGTTCAGTCGGTACCGGTTCCGCGGCGACAAGTGGCTGATGGGGCTGCTGGCGCTGGGGCTGCTGCTTCCGGTGCAGTCGTACTTCATCGCGCAGTCGACGCTGTTCCGCGATCTCGACATCCTCGACACCCGGCTGGCGCTGATCATCCCGTACACGGCGATGGGCATCCCGCTGGCGACCTTCCTGCTGAAGACGTTCCTCGACGGCATCCCGGAGGAGCTCTTCGAGGCCGCGCGGGTGGACGGCGCGGGAGACCTGCGCATGTTCGCCGTGATCGCCCTGCCGCTGCTGCGCCCGGGGCTGGCGACGGTGGCGATCTTCTCGGCCCTGAACACCTGGAACGAGTTCCTGCTGGCGCTGCTGTACATCCAGGACGACTCGCTCAAGACGATCCCGACGGGCCTGCTCGCCTTCTCGTCGCGGTACGTCACCGACTACGGGATGCTGTTCGCGGCGCTGTCGATCATCACGATCCCCATGGTCGTGATCTACATCGTCTTCAACCGTCAGGTCACCGAAGGCATCACCGCAGGCTCGCTGAAATAGCTCAGCGATCCGGCGCCTCCGCTAGCGCCTTCCCATCCCGTGGTACTCCCACCCGGCGTCGCGCCAGACCTGCGCATCGAGGCAGTTGCGTCCGTCGACGATCAGCCGGCGCGCCACCAGCGCCCCGGCGTCGCTGGGCGACAGCTCGCGGCGGTACTGATCCCACTCGGTGACCAGAACGACCGCCGACGCGCCGGCGAGCGCGTCCTCCGCCGCTGTCGCGTACTCGAGCTGAGGGTGGATCCGGCGTGCGTTCTCCAGCGCCGCCGGGTCGGTCACGACCACCTCGGCGCCCAGCCCGCGCAGCATCACGGCGACCGCAAGACCCGGTGAGTCGCGCACGTCGTCCGAATGCGGCTTGAACGCCGCTCCGAGCACCGCGACACGTCTGCCGACGAGGTCGCCGCCGAGCGCGTCGACCACGAGGTCGACCGCCCGCTGCCGGCGCCGCAGGTTGATGGCATCCACCTCGCGCAGGAACGCGACCGACTCGGTCCGCCCCAGTTCCTCGGCGCGGGCCGCGAACGCGCGGATGTCCTTGGGCAGGCAACCGCCGCCGAACCCGATCCCCGCTCCCAGGAACCGTCGCCCGATCCGGTCGTCGTGTCCGAGCGCGTCCGCCAGCTGGGTGACGTCGGCGCCGACGACCTCCGCGATCTCGGCCATCGCATTGATGAACGAGATCTTCGTCGCCAGGAACGCATTGGCCGCCACCTTCACGAGCTCGGCGGTCGGCCAGTCGGTCACGAGGAGGGGGCAGCCGCGCGAGAGCGCGGAGCGGTACACCTCCCGCATCACCTCGACCGCGGCGTCGGCGCCCGGGCCGGAGACCCCCACGACGATCCGATCCGGCTCGACCGTGTCGTTGACCGCCCAGCCCTCGCGCAGGAACTCGGGATTCCACACGAGCGCGGCACCGGTCGCCTCGATCTGCGGGGAGAGCCGGGCCGCCGTGCCGACGGGCACGGTCGACTTCCCGGCGACGACGTCGCCGGGCTTCAGGTGCGGCACGAGCGCGGCGACCGCGGCATCCACGAAGCTCACGTCGGCCGCGTCCGCGCCCTCGCTGGGCGGGGTGCCCACCGCCAGGAAGTGCAGGGATGCCTGCGCCGCCTCCGCGATGTCGGTGGTGAAGCGCAGCCGGCCGGAGGCGACGGCGTCGGCCAGGAGCTCGTCGAGTCCGGGCTCGAAGAACGGTGCCTTCCCGGCGGCGAGCCGGTCCACCTTCTTGCCGTCGGTGTCGACGCCGACCACCTCATGACCCAGCGATGCCATCGCGGCCGCGTGCACCGCGCCCAGATATCCGCAGCCGATCACCGAAAGCCGCATGCCGATTCCCCTCTGCGGACGTCCCCTGCCGCAGACACACTGTATCGACCAGGTCACGGCGGCGGATTCCCAGGTACAGATCGCGTCCTCCGCTGGTAGCCTGCTGTACGTGGCTTCTGGGGGAGCCGCACGCGAGCGACATCGCAACCCGAACAAGGCGGTGTCGACGCACGCGCATTGGGGAGTTGAACGCATGCAGGCTCAAATCGGGGAAGTCGACCAGAGCAGGATTCAAGTGAGCGCCGCGACGAGGTAGCGACGTGGCTGTCGACGAATTTCCTGCCGCAGGCATCCGCACACCGCTGGAGAAATGGGTCGGGCCCGAACCGGGCCTGCCGAGCGCAGTCGCTCACGTCCGGAGATGGCAGCGCCTCCTGGCCGGCGCCATCTCCATCACCGATCTCCTCGTGATCGCCGTCGCGGTCGTGACCGCGCAGGTGCTGCGGTTCGGTTTCGGCAGCGATGACACCCTCGTGTTCCCGGGCGGCGGCACGCTCGATGTCACCATCACCTACACCGTGGTGTCAGCAGTGATGATCGCCGGGTGGGCGCTCACGCTGCGGCTGTTCGACTCGCGCGACCCGAAGATCATCGGCACCGGGCTGCTCGAGTACAAGCGACTGACCAACGCCACCCTCGCGTTCTTCGGGGTGTTCGCGATCGTCGCCTTCGCGACCCAGGCGCAGGTCGGCCGCTCGTATCTGCTCGTGGCCCTCCCCCTCGGCTGGGCGCTGCTGATGCTCAGCCGGTGGCTCTGGCGCCACTGGCTGATGCGGCA
The DNA here is from genome assembly GCF_044508325.1 of Microbacterium sp. Taxonomy (GTDB): domain Bacteria; phylum Actinomycetota; class Actinomycetes; order Actinomycetales; family Microbacteriaceae; genus Microbacterium. The sequence continues at coordinate 27,299 of NZ_JBIQHX010000012.1, forward strand.
GCGCCGGCAGGGGCGCCTCATGAACCGCGCGGTCGTCCTGGGGGACCTCGCCAGCGCGGCACACGTCGCCGCCCAGATCCGCGGCGACACCGGCTGCGGCATCGCGATCATCGGAGCGGTGACGGGCGACGCCGCACCGGGAGAGAAGCTGCTGGACGGCATCCCGGTCCTCGGCGAGTGGTCCGACATCTTCGGCCACATCGACCGATCGGGCGCCGACACCGTCATCGTCACCGGCAATCACCCGCTCAGCCCGCGTCAGCTGCGCGAGCTCGGCTGGGGGCTGGAGGAGCGCAAGGCGAACCTCATCGTGGCACCGGCGCTGACCGACATCGCCGGCCCCCGGATCCACTCCACGCCGGTCGCGGGCCTGCCGCTGATCCACGTCGACTACCCCGAGTTCACGGGCGTCAAGGCCACCCTCAAGCGCAGCTCCGACCTGGTGACGAGCATCCTCGGGCTGATCATCCTGTCTCCGGCGATGCTGATCATCGCGCTCGTCATCCGGGCGACCAGCCCAGGTCCCGCCATCTATCGCCAGGAGCGGGTGGGGATGCACGGCAAGACCTTCCGGATGCTGAAATTCCGGACGATGGTGGAGGATGCCGAGCAGCAGCTCTCGTCGCTGCTGGATGCATCCGAGGGGAACGGCGTGCTCTTCAAGATCCGCAACGACCCGCGCATCACCCGTATCGGCCGCTTCCTGCGGCGGTACAGCATCGACGAGCTGCCGCAGCTGTGGAACGTCATCAAGGGCGACATGTCGCTCGTCGGCCCCCGTCCGCCGCTCGCGAGCGAGGTGCGGTCCTACGATCGCTGGGTGCATCGGCGCCTGCTCGTCAAGCCCGGCATCACCGGCCTGTGGCAGGTCAGCGGGCGCAGCAACCTCTCCTGGGACGACAGCGTGCGGCTCGACCTCTATTACGTCGAGAACTGGTCGATGACCGCCGACCTCGTCATCATGTGGCGCACGGTCCGCGCGGTCATCCGGTCAGACGGAGCGTACTGACCCATCCACCGGGAGCGACCTGGCAGACTCGGTCGCAACGCCCAAGGTATTCTTGTGCATGAAGTCATGCGTCCGGCATGACACGAAGGGGCGCGCGGCGCCCCTTTGCTTTGGATCGCGGATGAGACAGCACGCGCCTCCGGCGCGCTGGGCTTGCGAGGTAGAACACGGATCGTGACGATCGGCGGGCATCCGGCATCGACTCAGCGGGCTTCCCTGAAGGGGAAGACCGCACGTGACCGGACCCTCCAGGCGCCGGCCGCGCGAGTGCGCCGGTGGCAGCGGCTCGTCGGCCTGATCCTCGCGGGCACCGATCTCGCGGTCATGCTCCTCGCCGTCTCCGCGGCGCACCTGCTCCGGTTCGGAAGCGATCCCCAGACGGTGTCGATTCCGGCGCCGACCGGAGGCGATCTCCGTCTCGCCTACCTGGTGGTCTCGGCTGCGCTCGTGCTCGGCTGGGCGTTGAGCCTCCAAGCCTTCGCGACCCGCCATCGGAGTGTCGTCGGTGCCGGGCTTGACGAATACCGGCGCGTCACGCACGCGACCTTCGCGTTCTTCGCCCTGCTCGCGATCGTCGTCTTCTCGCTCCAGATTCCCGTGTCCCGCGGGTATCTGTTCATGTCGCTGGCGATCGGCTGGGTGCTGCTGCTGGTGAGCCGATCGCTCTGGCGCCGATGGCTGCACGGACACCGCCGACGTGGTCGCTTTCTGACACATGCCGTGCTGGTCGGCGAGCAGGCGGGGACGACGTCGATCGCGGAGAGGATCGAGCGTGACCGGTCACTCGGAATCCGCATCGTGGGTGTGGTCCCGGACACGGACGCGTCCGGTCGCGACGTCGGAGATCTCCTGCGGCGTGTGGACGAGCTCGCAGCCGACACGGTGATCCTCGCCGCGGAGGACGTGCTCGGACCCGACCAGCTGCGTGAGCTCGGCGGGGAGCTCGACCGGCGCCGTGCGACGCTGATCGTGACCCCGGCGCTGACGGACATCGCCGGACCGGCGATCCGCGCCGAGCGCGCCGCCGAGGCCGCCCTCCTGAAGGTCGACAGCCCTCGTCTCAGCACGCTCGACCGCCTGCTCAAGCGCTTGTTCGACGTGTTCGGAGCCCTCGTGATGCTCCTTCTCGCGGCCCCGATCATGCTCGCCGTCGCGATCATGATCCGAGGCGGCACGCACGGCCCGGTCCTCGAGCGGGAGGAGCGGATCGGCCGGGACGGCGCGCCCTTCACCCTGTGGAGGTTCCGCGCCCGCGCGCCGCTGCGCGAGCTGCCTCAGCTGTTCACCGTGCTGACGGGTTCGATGAGCCTCGTCGGGCCGCGGCCGAAGACTGTCGGCGACGTCTCCCTCGACGAGCGCCGCCGGCGCAGCGTGCTGGCGATCAAGCCCGGGATGACCGGCCTGTCGCACCTGAGCGGACACGGCGACCTCCCCTGGGAGGACCGGGTCCGCCTCGACCTGCACTACGTGCAGAACTGGTCGCTGACCGCCGACGTCGTGATCATGTGGCGCACGATCCGCGCCGCCCTGCGCAGCTTCGCGTCCTGATCAGCCGCACTGGTCGTCGACGGTGACCGTCGTGGGGCGGATCATCGGGGTCGTGCGCACCGCGACGGGTCCGAAGTCGCCTGCGCCCGAGAGGGTTGCCGTCACCGTCGCCGTCTCCCCGGGGCGCAGATACATCTCGAACGGCACGACGACGCGACCGAGATCGCTGTGGCCCTGACGGAACGGCCGCACCTCGCGACCATCGACGCTCACACTCTCGACCGTCATGCCCGGCGGCGCGTACATGAACACCTGGGTGCGGATCTGCGTTCCGTTCCAGTTGCCGACGATGTATCGCGGCAGCCCGCGCAACTGGTCTGCCGTCGCGCTGTACGTCACGGACGCCGAGGTCGTGAGCGTCATCGCCCCGTCGGAGCAGGTGGCCGCGGCATCCACCGTCGTATCCACGAAGTAGTCGATCTTCGACGCGCTCGTGTCGCGGAAGAAGACGCCCACCGTGGTCGAGTCCGCGTTGTCGGCCGGCATCGCGCCGGTGATCGGCAGACCGTCGAAGATGGCCGCCACCGCCTCGTTGTCGGTCCAGTACATGATGCTGCCGGCATCGATGCTCTGCTCGATCGCGGTCATCATCTTGCTGAAGTCGAACTGGCCGCCGGCCACCTTGTTGAAGACGGCGGTCGCGACATCGGCGAAGAACTCGTCCGACTTCTCGGCCATCTCGACGGGGTCGGACCACCAGGTGTAGACGTCGTGCAGGAGCAGCTTGACCGCGTTGCCCTCGTTGATCTCGCGACCGTCGACCGTGATCGGGCCGGTCGCGCCGAGGATGCGCTGCAGCGCCAGCGGATCGATCGAGGCGACACCATCGACCGCGCCGCCGTCGATGTCACGCTGCCAGAAGGCCTTGGCCTGCTGGGCCGCGGTCGGCCAGTCCGGCACCGAAGAGAGGAGATTGACCCAGGATCCGTACCGGTTGCCGTAGAGGGCGCGCTGCGCATCGGGGATCTCGACGTCGACCTCGTTGCCGTTGTCGAAGTCGCCGCTGCCGGCCTGCTCGAGCACGGCGAGCTTGCCGTCGGTCGCTCCCACCAGCGTCTGGGATGCTGCGCTGCCGCCGAGGTTCAGCGCCTCGGCATTGTTCTGGAACACGAGCAGGTAGCGCCGTTCGCCGTCGGCGCCCAGCAGGTCGGGCGCGACGGCCAGCAGGGTGTCTGCGGTCTCGAGCGCGGCACCGGCCTGGGTGAGCGCATCGGTGAGCCTGGCCTTGCCCTCCACGAGCACATCGGGCGTGCCCTCAACGTCGACCTTCGCGAGGCGCGACTGCAGCTGCGTGATGTCGGTCGCGAGGGTCTGCACGATCGGCCCCGCCTCCACGAGCGTCTCGACGGGGAACTCGCCGTCCACGGGCACGAGCTTCTCGGGGAGCAGGTTCGGAGCGATCGCCAGCAGGGGCCGCACAGCGGTGACCGTGTCGTCGGTGACAGCGGTGATCTCGGTCACCGCCTTGGCCGACGTGCCGATCCACGGCAGCTGCTCGGCGATGCCCCACAGCGGGTCGCCAGTGAGCTCGACGGCCTTCTCGGTGTGCACCGAGATCTGATCGAAGTCGGCGGTGGCCTTGTCGACGTCGAGGCTCTTCGCCGCGGCGGCGGCGCCCGGCACGAGCTTCTGCGCCGCCGTGAGCTCGTCCCTCACCTCGAGGGCCCGAAGACCGAGCAGCACGCCGAAGACGACGATCGCCGCCAGCGGAATGACGATGCAGGCGGCGATGATCCAGCCCAGGCCGCGACGGCGGCGCTTGGTCTTGCGGGGCGTGGTCGGCTCAGGGGCGAAGAGGTCGTCGATGGTCGGCTGGGAGAAGGAGTCCGTGCGGGATTCCCCGGACTGCGCGGCCGCCATCGCGCGCGCGACGGCGGCGCGGCGCTCAGCGCGGGAGAGCTCTTCGGGCTCGCCGTCGGCAGCGACCGGCAGGTCGGGTGAATCTTCGTCGGCCATCGTCATCGAGCGTAGGGGGAAACGCTGTGGAAAAACCGCGAAATCTGGGTCACAGGACGGCATCGTATGCGGTCGATCTTGTAGGCGCGCTCGACCGGGGCGCGACACGAGGAGGTCAGCATGCGCTGGTCACAGGACAACCCGACACGACGACACACGACGACGGCCGACACACCCTATGGCGAGAGCGACCGCGACCCCGGCATCACGGATGCTGCCGCCGACGACTTCGAGATGGGCCCGTTCGAGCTCTTCCTGCACGGCGACTCGCGCGGCGCGTGAATCGAGGGCCGCCGGTGGCGTCACCCTGCGGCACGGCGCCCCGCCTCGGAGCCGGCGGCGAAGAGCCAGTGCTCCGGGTCGGCCATCGCGGCATCGGCGGTGCCGGCGAGGTCGGCGAGCGTGAGCGCCTCGGCGTCGTGTCCGCCCGCGACCTGGCCGGCGATCACGATCGCCCGGACGCGCGCCGCCGCGGCGGCAGCCAGGATGCTCCCGACCACCTTGCCGGTGAGGCTCGTGGCGTCGAACCGGCCCTCGCCCGTGATCACGGCGTCGGCGTCGCGCAGCGCATCGCCGAGCCCGGTGACCTCGGCGATCGTCTGCGCGCCGGGCTCGATCGTCGCTCCCCACTCGGCGACGAATCCGAACGCAGTGCCGCCCGCGGCTCCCACGCCCGGCAGCGAACGCACCGACTCGGGTGCGCCGACGGCATCCGCGAATCTCCTCAGTCCCTGCTCGAGCACCGCGACGTCGCTCGGCGACGCGCCCTTCTGCGGACCGAAGGTCGCCGCGGCACCGCGCGGGCCCAGCAGCGGCGCGGTGACATCGCACAGGAGGCGGACGCCGCCCGGCGGCGGCGCGACGAGCCGGCTCCGATCCACGGTCGCCACCTCGAGCAGTCCACCCCCGCCGTCGTCGACGGTCGCGCCGCGCTCATCGAGCAGGCGCAGGCCGAGCGCGGCCAGCGCGCCGGCGCCGCCGTCGGTGGAGGCCGATCCCCCGAGCGCGGCCAGAATGCCGGTGGCGCCGTCGGCGAGGGCGTGCGCGATGACCTCCCCCACGCCGCGGGTCGTCGCGCCGAGGGCATCGGGCGCGTGCATCAGGGGAAGGCCGGAGGTGAGGGCGAGTTCGACGCAGGCGGTGCCGTCGGCAAGCCTCAGGTAGCCGCCCGGCGTCGGCCCGCCCTCGGGGCCGGTCACCGGCCCGGTGTCGATCCAATGGGCATCCGGGATCGCCGCGGCGAGCGCCGCCAGCGTCCCCTCTCCCCCATCCGCCTGCGGGCGCAGCACGATCTCGTCTGCCGGCCGCTGCGCACGCCACCCCGCCGCGATGCGCTCGGCCGCGACGGCGGCATCGACGGTGCCCTTGAACGAGTCGGGCGCCACGACGATCTTCATGCATCCCCCACGCCCCCATGCTCCCATCCTGGTGTGCCGACACGAACCGGGCCGGCCCCCACGAGGAGGACCGGCCCGGGTGTGTCGCGAACGGGATCAGCCGAGCGACACGGTGTTCAGCGCCATGAACTGCGACGCGCGCGGCTCCAGGCCCGAGACCTTGTCGCTGACGACCCAGACCACGCTCATGTACGCGATCGAGACCGTCGGCAGGGTCTCGGCCATGTTGAGCTCGTAGTCGACCAGCGCCTGCTGCTCCTCAGCAGTCGAGGTCGCCTCGGCATACGCCTGCACGGCGGTGTCGACGTCGTCGGTCGGCCAGCCGCCGCCGAAGTACTGCGACACCGCGGCGAAGCCCCACTGCGGGGTGGCGGTGGCGCCGCCGACACGGCTGATCGACATGTCGTAGTTGTCGTGCGGGGGTGCTGCGGTGACCGCCTTGAGCCACTCGCCCGACTCGAGCGGGTTCAGCTCCACCTCGATGCCGACCTCCTTCCACTGCGCCTGCAGCGCGGCGGCAAGCGAGACGTCGGTGGGGATGCCGGTCGAGTAGATGAGCCGCAGCGGCGAGCCGTCATAGCCCGACGCCGCCACCAGGTCGGCAGCCGCCTCCGGGTCGTACTGGTACGGGGTGTCCGGAAGCGACGGCACGCCCTCGGGGAACGAGGTGATGCTCAGAAGCGTGTCGGCAGGGGTGCCGAATCCGCCCAGCAGCGAGTCGACCAGCGCCTGACGGTCCATGCCCAGCGAGAGCGCACGGCGGAAGTCGGGGTTGTCGATGATCGGGGTGTTGGAGTTCAGCTGCAGCACCTCGACGATCTGCTGCGCGGTCTCGATGACCTCACCCTGCAGCAGGTTGACCGAGTCGAGCGGAACGTTGCTCGCGATGTCGATCTCGCCGGACTGCAGCGCGACCGCCTCCGCGTTCACGTCGGGGAAGACCTTGAAGTGCAGGCCGTCCACGAGGGCGACCTCGCCCCAGTAGTCGTCGAACCGGTCGAAGCGCACGTCGGTGCCGATGGTGCGGTCGCCGAAGGTGAACGGGCCGGTGCCGATCGGTGCGGCCCGGAACTCGTCGGCGCTCATGCCGCCGAAGTCCGCGGGCAGGATCGCCATGGCCGGGTCGGTCAGCGCCATGAGGAGGTCGGGCTGCGGCCGCACCATGGTCACCGTGACGGTGTGCTCGTCGGTCGCCGTGACCGTGTCGATGTTGACGAGCTCACCCTCGGTGTTCGGATCGGTGCGGGCGTACTCGAGCGTCCACACCACGTCATCGGCCGTCATCGCCTCGCCGTTGTGGAAGACCACGTCGTCGCGCAGCGTGAAGGTGTACGTGAGGCGGTCGTCCGAGACCTCGAAGTCCTTCGCCAGCCACGGCTCGGGCGTCGTGCCGGTGACCGGCTCGCGCAGCAGCTGGTCGTACATGTTCGACATGATCGCCCGGGTGTTGAACTGCGCGATGGCCGACGGGATCGTCTCGACGATGTCGGCGGAGACGCCGATGTTGAGGATGCCGCCGGTCACCGCCTCGCCGTCGTCATCGGTTCCGGTCGATCCCGAGGAGCATGCCGCCATCGCGAACAGCGCGACGGCGGCGAGCGCTGCGGTTGCGGCGCGCCAGGTTTTCTTCATGGGTTTCCTTACTGTGTGATGCTGGTGGCGGTGACGGGCTCTGTGCCTGAGTCCGGCCGCACCCAGCGAGGGACGGTCTCCTGCTTGTGACGGAGTCTTCGGGGGCGGGCGTCGTCCACGGTGGGGACGGCGTCGATCAGCTGGCGGGTGTACGGCTGCGCCGGCGACCCGTACACGGTCTCGACATCGCCCTGCTCGACGACGAGTCCGTCTTTCATGACGAGCACGTCGTCGCAGGTCGCTCGCACGACAGCGAGGTCGTGCGAGATGAAGACGAGGCCGATGCCGGTCTCGGCGCGCAGCGTGGTGAGGAGGTCGAGGATCGTGGCCTGCACCGAGACGTCGAGCGCAGAGGTCGCCTCGTCAGCGACGAGCACCTCGGGGTCGGTGGCCAGCGCCCGGGCGATCGCGACCCGCTGGCGCTGACCGCCCGACAGCTCGGACGGCCAGGCCGAGAACAGGCGAGACGGCAGGCGCACCTGCTCGAGCAGCTCGTGGGCGCGGGCCCGGCGCGCATCCGCATCGGCGAAGCTGTCCGGGAGCACCTGCATCAGCGCGCGATCGCAGCGGATGGAGGGGTTCAGCGACGATGTGGGGTCCTGGAAGACCATCTGCATCTTCCGGCGCACCGCTGCCGGCCGCGGGCTGGAGAGCAGCTCGCCGTTGAGGCGGATCTCGCCGTCGGAGGGCAGCAGCCCCACGATGGCGCGGGCCGTGGTCGACTTGCCGCTTCCGGACTCCCCCACGATGCCCACGGCCGCACCGGCGTCCACCTCGAACGACACGCCGGACACGGTGGGCGGCGTCTCGTGCCGCCGCGAGCGCTTGCGCCCGTAGGTGACGGACAGCGACTCCACACTCAGCAGCGCGGTCATCGACCTGCCTCCCCTGCACGCCGGCTCGGGATCGAGCCCACGAGCATCTGCGTGTACCCGTTGCGCGGGTCGTGGATCACATCGTCGGTGGCGCCGACCTCCATGAGCTGACCGGAGTACAGCACCGCGACGCGGTCGGCGATCTCCGAGATGACAGCGAGGTCGTGCGAGACGAACACGAGCGAGAGACCTCGGGATGCCTGCAGGCTCTGCAGGAGCTCGAGGATCGTCGCCTGCGTGGTCACGTCCAGCGCCGTGGTCGGCTCGTCGCACAGCAGCAGCTGCGGCTGGGTCGACAGCGCCGCCGCGATCATCACGCGCTGCTGCAGCCCGCCGGACAGCTCATGCGGATAGGCGCGCGCGACACGGTGCGGGTCTTTGATGCCGACGTCCTCCAGCAGGGTGAGGATGTTCTCGCGCAGCGCCTTGCCGCGCAGCCCGCGACGCATCCGAAGCGGCTCGGCGATGGTCCACTCGACGCGGCGCGCGGGGTTGAGCGACCGCATCGGCTCCTGGAAGATCATGCTCACGTCCCGGCCACGGGCGGCGCGGCGGTCCATGTCCAGCAGCGGCTCGCCGGGAGCACTGCGCCACCGCACCGAACCGGTCATCTCCAGCGGCGGCGGCACCATGTCGAGGATGCTGCGCAGCAGCAGCGACTTGCCCGAACCCGACTCGCCGACCAGGCCCAGGCACTCCCCGCGCAGCACGCTGAGCGACACGTCGTCGACGACGGGAGTCGCGAGGTCGTCATCGAGGGTCACGCTCACGTGCTCCATCGACAGGATCTCGTCGGCGGTCATGCGCGCAGCCTCTTCTCCAGTGATTCGCCCAGCAGCAGGAAGCCGAGTCCGAGCACGGCGATCGTCAGACCCGGCGCCGCGGTGAGCCACCAGTTGGTCTGCAGATACGGCTGACCCTCGGCGACCATGGCGCCCCACTCGGGGGCGGGCGGCTGGACCCCGAGCCCCAGGTAAGAGAGCGAGGCCAGGGTCAGGATCGCCATCATGATGTCGATCACGAAGTACGACAGCACCGGGCGCATCGCGTTGGGCAGGATGTGGACCAGCAGCACTTTCATCCGCGCGATCGCGGCAAGCCACGCGGCGGCGACGTACTCCTCCTGGTTGACGCGGCGGATCTCGGATCGCAGCAGGCGGGCGTAGGGCACCCAGCCCAGCAGGGCGAACGAGACGAGGATCGCCGGCACCCCGGCGCCCATGATCGCGATCAGGGCGATCACCAGCACATAGGTGGGGAAGGCCATCACGAGGTCGCCGAGCCGCATCAGCACCGTGTCGACCCAGCGACCGATGAACCCGCCCGCAGCGCCCAGGACGATCCCCACGGTCGCGGAGATGAGCGCTGCGGCAAGGCCGATCGGCAGGTCGATGCGGGCGGCGTAGATGACGCGGGAGAGGAGGTCGCGGCCCAGCGCGTCGGTGCCCAGCAGGTGCTCGGCGGAGGGCGGCTGAAGCCGATCCGCGAGGTTCTGCGCGAGCGGGTCCGCCGGCGCGATGAGAGGCCCGACGAGCGCGAGCAGCACGAAGGCGACGATGATCCCCACGCCGAGCCACGAGATGCTCCTGCGACTGCGGGCCCTGCGACGGCGCAGGGCGAGGGTGACGGTGGCGGGAGGGGCGGCGGCGGTCATCGCGACGTCCTCAGTCTCGGGTCGAAGAGGGTGCTCATCCAGTCGGCGACGAAGCTGATGATCACCACGGCGAAGGCCATCAGCAGGGTCGTCGCGTTGACGACGGGGAAGTCGGACTGGTTCGCGGCGAGGATGAGGCCCTGACCGAGCCCCGGGATCCGGAAGGTGTTCTCCACGATCACCGCGGTGAAGATCGACCAGCCCGCCTGCACGGCGACGATCGCGATGAGCGGGACCGCGCTGTTGGGCAGGGCGTGCGCGACCATCAGTCGGTTCTGGGTGACCCCCCGCGAGCGGGCCGCCTCGACATACGGCGAGCCCATCGAGCGCAGCCACGACGTGCGCAGCGTGCGGATCTGCACCGGCGCCAGCCCGATGGCGACTGTCAGCGCGGGAAGGAACAGCCCACGCAGATGCTCGGCGAAGGTGTCGCCGTACCCGCCGACGGGGAACCATCCGGTCGGCAGCGCGATCAGCAGGATGAGCAGGATGCCGAGCCAGAACGCCGGCATCACGGTCCCCGCGAGGGTGAACAGCCGCACCAGGGAGTCGGCGATCCCGCCCGGTCGGCGCACGGCCGCCATCGTCAGCGGGAGGGAGATCAGCAGAGACAGCACGAAGCCCATCAGCAGGAGCAGCCCGGTCGCCGCGATCCGTCCCGCCAGGATCTCCGAGACCGGTGTCGCGCTGTAGTACGAGATCCCGAGATCCCCCTGCAGCAGCCGCCCCAGGAAGTCGACGTACTGGATGAAGAACGGCTGATCCGCCCCGAGCTTGGCGTTCAGCTCGTCGACGGCCTCCTGCGTGGCGTACTGCCCCAGGATGGCCCGTCCGGGGTCACGGCCCGAGAGCGACTGCAGCAGGAACACGAGGAAGGTGCAGCCGAGCATGAGCACGAGCATCTGCAGGGCGCCGCGCCCGATCCGCTTCCATCGGGGAAGGGTCTGGGGCATCCTCGCCACCTCTCTGCAAGTCGGGCTTGACTTCGACGTAGTGTGTGCGAAGTAATATAACGAGGCACACACTACGAACGCAAGAGGCGGTTCGCCCCAGACGAAAGGCTGCCCATGACATTCCGGACCTCTCAGCTGACGCGACTGCTCCGCCCCGCCTCCGTCGCCATCATCGGCGCCTCGACCCGCAAGACGGCAGCCGGCAACGAGGTGCTCGCGAACCTCCGCGAAGAGCGCTTCCCCGGCGACATCCATCTCGTCCATCCCAGCGGCGGCGAGATCGACGGCCGCGGCGCGGTCACCTCCGTCAGCGCCCTGCCCGAGGGCCTGGACAGTGCGGTCGTGTCCCTGCCGGCACCTGCCGTGGTGGGGGTGCTGCGCGAACTCGAGGAGATCGGATGCCAGACGGCGCTGGTCCCCTCCACCGGCTTCTCCGGCGCGCTCGAGGAGGAGTTCAAGAGCTTCGTCGACTCGTCGCGCATGCTGGTGCACGGCCCGAACAACATGGGTCTGATCAACGTCACCGACCGCATCCCGCTGTGGATCCAGCAGCGGGGCGTGTCGCGGATCGCCGCCGGGAATGTGGCGATCGTCGCACAGTCCGGCTCTGCCGCGATCTTCCTGCCGCGCGCCTCTCGGGAGGGCATGTACTCGAAGGTGATCTCCAGCGGCAGCGAATGGCAGCTCACCTCTGCGGACTACATCGAATGGCTCGCACACGACGACGCGACCGAGGCGATCGGACTGGTGCTGGAGTCGATCTCCGACCCCGACCGCTTCCGGGCGGCGGTGGCGACCGCCCGCGCCGCCGGCAAGCCGCTCGCGGTGCTCAAGGTGGGCCGCACCGAGGCCGGACAGCGAGCGACCACCGCCCACACCGGCGCCCTGTCTGCGGCAGACGACGCCTATCGCGCGCTGTTCGACGACCTCGACGTGCCCCTGCTCGACGACTACGACGAACTGGCCGCCGCCCTCGAGCTGATGTCCCGCCCGTCCACGCGGTCGTCGCGCGGCACGCGGATCGCCGCCACCACGATCTCGGGCGGTCAGTCGGCGCTGCTGGCCGACCTCGCCGAGCACGCCGGGGTGGAGATGGCGCCGCTGACCGATGCCACCCGGGCCCGCCTGGTCGAGCTGATCCCCGGCGGCAGCCCCACCGTCCCGGTCGACACCGGCGGCGGCACTTCGGACGATGTCTCGTACCCGGAGGTGCTCGCCACCCTCGCCGCCGACGAGACCGTCGACGCGGTGGTCGTCGTCGTCGACGCGCAAGACACGCTGACCCTCGTCGAGTACGAGGTCGAAGGCCGCGCGTGGGATGCCGTCAACGCCGTGTACGGGACGGTCGACAAGCCGATCCTGATGGCCTCCAGCACCGGACAGAGCATCAGCCGGCACTTCCGCGACGAGGTCGTCGTGCCCGTGCCGATCGTGCGCGGCTTCGCCCCCGCCCTCGCCGCCGTGCGGGCCATCGCCGCCAACAGGCGTCCGATCCGCGAACCGGGAGCCCGTCCGACGGGCACCCCCGACGCCGCCACGGTCCAGCAGCTGCGGACCGAAGTCGCCGAGCATCGCGGCGCGCTCCCGGCCGCGCTGACCGAGAAGCTCCTGGACGCCTACGGCATCACCCGGGTGCGCTCGGTGCAGGCGGCCGACGCCGACCAGGCCGTCGCGGTGAGTCGAGGCATCCCGTTCCCCCTCGTCGCGAAGGTCGTCTCCGCCGCGATCCCGCACCGCACCGAGGCCGGCTGCGTCATCACCGACATCGCCGACGAGACCGCCCTGCGCGATGCGGTGAACACGATCCTCCACCGCGCGACGGATGCCGTCGGCGCCGACGCCGTCGAGGGGATCGAGATCCAGGAGCAGGTGGACACGACGCTGCAGGCGGTGGTCGGCTTCACCTCGAGCGAGCCGCACGGAGCCTACGTGATCGTCGGCAGCGGCGGCGTGCTCGTGGAGGTCCTCGACGACGTCGCCGGCGCGCTGGCGCCGTTCAGCGCGGAGCGGGCCGCCGAGCTCATCGGTCAGACCCGGTTCGCGCGGCTGCTGGGTGGGTACCGCGGGATCGTGCCGCCCACCGACTCGGGCCCGCTCGCCGACGTCGCCGCCCGGGTCTCGGTGCTCGCCGAGGACTTGCGCGGGCTCGTGGCCGAGATGGACCTCAACCCCGTGCTCGTCACGCCGGCGACCGGCGCGGCGCGCATCGTCGACGCGCTCATCGTCGCGAGCGACGAGCCCGCCCCCGTCCTCGCCTGAATGTCCAACGAAAGGAACCGCATGGCCACCACCGCTCGCACGAACGTCACCTTCGACGAGATCCCCTCCCTGGAGGGACAGACCTTCCAGGGGGATTGGTTCTCGGTCGCCCCCGACCGCCGCCCCGCCTTCGACTTCGCGACGTACACCGACCAGAACGAGGCATCCTTCGGACAGTCCCTGTATCCGGACGGCCTCATCGAAGGCTTCCACCTGCTCGGCCTGCTCGACCATCTCACGAACGCGGTCCTGCGCACCGATCCGACCTCCTGCACCGGCTGGAACTACGGGATGGAGCGCGCCCGCTTCATCACCCCGGTAACATCCGATGACAAGATCCGGCTCAATCTCACCGTCGCCCAGGTGCGGGAGAAGGACGAGGGGTACGTCCTCACGTTCGATTCCGTCGTCGACCACAGCGGCAGCGAACGACCCGCGTTCGCCGCCCGGTGGCTCGTCTACTGGCTTCCGGTCAAGGACGAGAGCCGGTAGACGGCTCGCCGTCCTGGGGGCGGGTGGGCTCAGAGGGGAGTGCAGACTGTGCCACGGCCGCTCGATGTGGAGAAGCGCAAGTCGGACATCGCCCGGATCGCCTTCGAGATCCTCGCGCGCGGCGGCCCGCGGGGGCTCACCCTGCAGGCCGTCGCGGCCGAGCTGGGCGGATCGGTGACCAAGGTCACCCACATCTACCGGACGCGGGCCGACCTGATGCGCGGAACGGTCGAGCGCTACATCGAGCTGACGCCGCCGCCGGTGTCGCCGGACGGAGTATCCGGACCCCTCGAGCACCTGCGCGCGATGCTGCTCGACATGATCCCGCAGAGCGAGAACCGCCGGCTGCAGGAGCGCGGCCGCGTCGCGCTCATCGGCGACAAGGATCAGGCGAGCGCGAAGATCTTCGCCGACGGGATGGAGGAGCGTGCCCGGCGACTTCTGCGCGATGCGCTGGCCCCGCTCGTGCCGGAGCGGCGCCTCGAGGACGCGATCGACTACTGCCGAGCAGGAGTCAACGGCATCACGCTCTCGACCGTCGAGCATCCCGACCACTGGACCCCGCAGCGCCAGCGCATCATGGTCGATCTGATGGTGGACACCGTCAGGGGCATGGGCGAGAGCTAGCCGGCGGCCGACGCCCCCAGCCGAGAGTGGTACACGGCGGTCGCCTCCGCGCGGGTGCGTACGCCGAGCTTGCGGTAGATGCTCGCGACGTGGAACTTCACGGTGTTCTCGCTGATCGACAGGTCTGCCGCGATCTCCCGGTTCCGGCGCCCGGCAGCCAGCCGCTGCAGCACGTCCGCTTCGCGCGGTCGCAAGCTCCACACCGCGGTCGCCTCGTGCGCCGACTGCGGCGGGTCGAGCGGGATCACGATCGACATCTCGGTGCCCCAGCCGGGCGTGGCGTGCGTGACCAGCCGGCCGCCCAGCGCGCTGACCCGGTGCCGCACGAGTTCGAGCTGGATCGATGCCGCACCGAGGTCGCCCGGGCCGTCGTCGCGCAGGTCGATCAGCAGGTTCTCGCCGTCGCAGTCCCACTGCACGCGCACTCGGCTGACGCCCTGCGTATCGATGAGCGCGAGGATCGACCCGCGCACGACCGCGCGCGCCCCGTGCGCGACCTCGCTGGGCAGCGGCCGCCCGTCAGCGGGCGGCTCCACGAACTGCACCTCCAGCTCGCGGTAGCGCACGAGCGGCCGCAGGTCCTCGCGCAGCCGCTGGAACGCGGTGGTGACCGGCTCCTCGGTGAAGGTGCGCACCCGGTCACTGGCGGTGCGCAGATGCACCAGACCTTCGGCTGCCACCGCGGTCGCCGATGCCCGCGCGGCGGCGTCGTCGAGCCGCGTCGATCGCAGGGCGGCGAGCACCGACTCCAAGGTCGTGGAGTACTCGTCCGCCAGCTCGGTGAGAGCGCCCATGCGCTCGCCGGATGCGGCGCGGGCCAGCTTCAGGTAACCCGGTGGCGCCGCATCCGCGAGCTCCTGCACCCGCAGCGCCACGATGTCCCACAGATCGAGCGCCGTCGACCCGCCGTCATGGCCGACACGCGGATCGGCCAGCAGCAGCAGCGCACCGTTGCGGGAGGTGAACTGCAGCGCGCCGCGGGGTTCGTCCGCGACGGTCAGCTCGATGCGCCGTGACGTGCCCGGCTGCGCGGAGCGGCGCAGCTCGTCGAGTTCGATCAGCGGGACGTCGTCGACGAACCCGCGGTCGCCCACTCCGCGACGGTGCCCGCCCGATGCGTCGGCGGCCAGCAGAAGCAGCGCGCTGTGCGCGACGAACGGGGACAGCAGCTGCGACAGGCGCGCCGGCAGATCGGCAGCGGGCGCGCTGACCGTCTCGGCGAGTTCGCGCAGAGTCGTTCTCGTGCAGTCGGGTCCGCCGTCGGGCATGCCCCCCACGATGCCACCCACCCATTGGGGTGGGCAAGACGGTCCTGCGGAGCGATCGCGCCACTCGAACGGAAGGAGGAGGCTGAGGCCCGGGGCCGCACCGGTCCCCCGGCGGATTTCGGGCGACGACGCCCGGGAATGGAGCGAAGATGCCTGGCAACCGCGCAGTCGCCTATAAGGGTCCGGGAGTCGTCGAGGTCGTCGATACTCCGTACCCGGAGTTCGAGTTGAAGGACGGGCCGGGGGTGAACCCTGCGAACGTGGGGCGGAAGGTGCCGCACGGGGTGATCCTGCGCACGGTGGCGACGAACATCTGCGGGTCGGATCAGCACATGGTCCGGGGCCGCACGACCGCGCCGGCGGGCCTGGTGCTGGGGCATGAGATCACCGGCGAGGTCGTCGAGACCGGTCCGGATGTGGAGTTCATCAAGGTCGGCGACATCGTGTCGGTGCCCTTCAACATCGCGTGCGGCCGCTGCCGGAATTGCAAGGAGGGCAAGACCGGGATCTGCCTGAACGTGAACCCGGACCGTCCGGGCAGCGCGTACGGATACGTCGACATGGGCGGGTGGGTCGGTGGTCAGGCCGAGTACGTGCTGGTGCCGTACGCGGACTGGAACCTGCTCAAGTTCCCGGACCGGGATCAGGCGCTGGAGAGGATCCTCGACCTCACCATGCTCTCCGACATCTTCCCGACCGGGTTCCACGGTGCCTACACCGCGCGCGTGGGGCCGGGTTCGACGGTGTACATCGCCGGGGCGGGGCCGGTGGGGCTTGCCGCGGCCGTGGGCGCGCAGCTGCTGGGCGCGGCGGTTGTCATCGTCGGCGACCTCAACGCCGATCGGCTCGCGCAGGCCCGCTCGTTCGGCTGCGAGACCGTCGACGTCTCCCAGGGCGACCCGAAAGACCAGATCGAGCAGATCCTCGGGGTACCCGAGGTGGATGCCGCAGTCGACGCGGTCGGCTTCGAGGCCCGCGGCCACGGAGCCGACGCCGCGCACGAGGCACCGGCCACGGTCCTGAACTCACTGATGGACCTGACCGCGGCAGGCGGGGCACTCGGCATCCCCGGCCTGTACGTCACCGGCGACCCGGGCGGCATCGACGAGGCCGCGAAGGTCGGGTCGCTGTCGCTGCGACTGGGTCTGGGCTGGGCGAAGTCGCTGTCGTTCACAACCGGACAGTGCCCGGTCATGCGCTACAACCGGCAGCTGATGATGGCGATCCTGCACGACAAGGTCCAGATCGCCAAGGCCGTCAACGCCACCCCCATCCCCCTGGACGACGCCCCCCGCGGCTACGCCGAATTCGACGAAGGCGCCGCACGCAAGTACGTCCTCAACCCCAACGGCTACATCACAGCCTGAACCGCTGAACCGCAACGGAAGGAACAACCGCAATGACTGTCACTCTGGAAGACGCGCGCCGCGTCATCGCCGCCGCCGAGAAGCGCGCCGACGAGGTCGGCCAGCCGATGAACATCGCCGTCGTGGACGCGGGCGGCAACCTCGTCGCCCACGTCCGGCAGGACGGCGCGTGGATCGGCAGCGTGAACATCTCGATCAACAAGGCCTGGACTTCCCGCGCGTTCGACATCGCCACGAAGGATCTGGGCGACAACTCGCAGCCGACCCAGCAGTTCTACGGCATCCACGCCACCAACGGGGGCAAGGTCGCCATCTTCGCCGGGGGCGTCCCGCTCTCGCGGGACGGCAAGGTCGTCGGCGCCGTCGGAGTCAGCGGCGGCTCCGGTGAGCAGGATCAGACGGTCGCTGAAGCAGGCGCGGCCGCCTTCTGACGCGGGTAGGCCCGCGGCATCCCGCCGTCATTGCAGGAGGATCGGCGGAACGTCGGAGGATTCGGCGCAGATCCTCCGACATTGCGCCGATCCTCCTGCGCGCGCGAACGCGCGTGCCGCGGGCGGCGGGCCTACGCGGCAGGCCTACGCGGCCGCGCGCCGCGCGGCGACCCGCGCGGTCACCAGGATCGGCAGGTGGTCGCTGCGCCCCTGGGGCAGCGTGTGCACGCGCTCGATCTCGAACCCGATCGACGTCGCGAAGTCGTAGTGCCCGCGCGAGAACCGGTACCGCGTGTACGTGCGGGCGTCGCTCAGAGACAGCTCGTACCCGTGCTCCCGGACCTTCTGACCGAGGTTCTCCTTGAACACCGGATAGTTGTAGTCCCCCACCATGAGCGTCGGCAGCCCGTCGCCCAGCGCCGACAGCTCCTCCAGCGCGGTGCGGATCTGGTGGCGGCGCAGCCGATTCAGAGCCGTGAGCGGCGCGGCGTGGAACGAGGCCACGATGAGCTCGTGCCCGTGGTCGATATCGTGCAGGCGGACGCCCAGCATCCGCTCCTCCGCGGGCTTGAGCACTCGATCGTGCAGCGACTTCTTCAGTGCGAGCGAGCGCACATCGACTGCGCGGAACGTGTTGTCGCGGTAGTACACGGCCAGCCCCAGGCGGTTGTTCCGGGTCGACCCGGCCAGCCGCAGCCCGTTGAGCTCGTCCGGGATGTCGGTGGTGTCCGCCTCCTGCAGGCACAGCACATCGGCGCCGTGGCGCTCGACGAGCCCCGCGAGCTCGGCGGCCGCGCGGTGCTTGCGCAGGTTGTAGGAGATCACCTTCATGTCGATTTCCAGCGTATGCCCGCAGGCGATGAGTGGCCTGAACGTCAGCCCAGCACTCGCCGGGCGCGGGTCTGCTCGGCGCGTTGCGCGAGCAGCTCGGGAGCCGGGTACCCCACCTCGGTGAGGGTGAGTCCGCGGGCGGCGAGCACCTTGAACTCGCTCGTGCGCGTGCCCGCATCGCGCAGTGCGACCAGGTCCTCCTCGTCCAGCCGCCCCTCGCCGACGGCGACGCACGCCCCGACGAGTGCCCGCACCATGCTGTGGCAGAAGGCATCCGCCTTGATGTTGGCGACCAGCACACCGTCGCCGTCACGTCGCCAGTCGAACTCCAGCAGGGTGCGGATCGTGGTGGCGTCCTCACGCGCCTTGCAGTACGCGGCGAAATCGTGCAGCCCGATGAGCGAGCGGGCCGCGGCATCCATCTGGTCGACGTCGAGTTCGGCGCGCACGCTGGTCGTCCGATGGCGCTCGAGGGGGTCGTACCCGGCCACGAGGTCGGCGACGCGGTACTCGTACCGGCGCCAGACCGCCGAGAAGCGCGCGTCGAACCCCTCCGGCGCGAGCGAGGTGCGCCGCACCGCGACGTCGGAGTAGCCCCCGAGGACGCCCATGATGCGGCGTGCGAAGACATCGACGGGATCGGATGCCTCGTGGCCTCGCCGCGGCCTGGTCGCCGCTGCCCACACCTCGTCGTCGATGTCGACGTGCGCGACCTGCCCGGTGGCGTGGACCCCGGTGTCGGTGCGGCCTGCGACGACCAGCCGCGCCTCGGAGCGGAGGATGCGCTGCATCGCGTCTTCGAGCGTGCCCTGCACCGTGCGCAGGTCCGGTTGTCGCGCCCAGCCGCGGAAGTGCGAGCCGTCGTAGGCGATGTCAAGCCGGATGCGCACGGCTCCCAGCCTACGCGGCGCTTACAATCGGAGAGGCTGCGCATCCGGTTCGCCGAATCCTCACGATGATCGACTCTCCTGCCCCCCGCTCCTCACGCCTGTCCGGCCTGGACGGGCTGCGGGCGGTCGCCGTCTCGCTCGTCGTCGTCTATCACCTGTTCCCGCAGTGGGCCATGCACGGAGGCTTCATCGGGGTCGACGTCTTCTTCGTGATCAGCGGGTTCCTGATCACCACGCTCCTGCTCGACGAGAACGACAGGACGGGCACCATCCGGCTGGTGCCGTTCTGGCAGCGTCGCGCCCGGCGCCTCCTGCCCGCCCTCGCGGTGCTGGTGACCGTCTGCGCGAGCGCGGCGTGGCTGATCGGCGGCGACGTGCTCGTGAAGATGGGTGCCCAGATCCTGGGCGCCGCGACCTTCAGCTACAACTGGATCTCGCTCGCGGCGGGCACGAGCTACTTCACGCAGGACACACCGGAGCTGTTCCGCAACCTGTGGTCGCTCGCCGTCGAGGAGCAGTTCTACGTGCTGTGGCCGCTCCTGCTGCCGCTGTTCCTGCTGCTGCCGTGGGCGTGGCTGCGCGCGGCGGTCGCGGTCGTCGCTGCCGGCGCCTCCGCGGTGTGGATGGCCGTGCTGGTCCTCGGCGGCGCCGAGATGACCCGGGTGTACTTCGGCACCGACTCGCACGCGTTCGGCATCCTGCTCGGAGTCTCGGTGGCCTTCGCGCTGCGGACGGTCGTGCGCAGGCCGGCGGGGTGGATGCTGCGGCCCGCCGCCCGGATCATCACTCTGATCGTGGGCATCGCCGCCGTGGCCGGGCTCGTCGTCGTGGGCACGATCCCCGCCGGCGACGAGGTCGCCACCTTCCCCGGCGAGCTCGCTGCGGCGAGCCTGCTCAGCGCCGTCGCCATCATCGCCGGCGTGTGGCCGCGATCGTGGTTCGGCGCGGCGATCGACGTGCAGCCGCTGCGCTGGATCGGCGACCGCTCGTACGGCCTCTACCTGTGGCACTGGCCGCTGATCGTGCTGCTGATGGCCTGGCTGCAGGGCACCGGGCCGGGCTTCTTCGTGCCGCCCGCGATCGGAGTCGTCGCCCTCGCACTGACCCTGACGGCGGCCGAGCTGTCGTATCGCTTCATCGAGCAGCCGGTGCGCAGGCTCGGCTTCCGCGGGTCGTTCGCTCTGCTGGGCAGGCGACTGGCGGGCGCCCCCGCCGCACGGGTCGGCGCGTTGGCAGGGCTGGCGGCATGGGTGCTCGTGATCGGTGGGACCACCGCGGCGATCGCGGCCGCTCCGCAGATGACCAGCGCCGAGGCGGTGGTCGCGGCGGGACAGGACGCGCTGGACGAGGCGGGGGATGCTTCGAGCGCACCCGCGACGCCGGAGCCGGAGGCATCCGCCCCGCCGCCGTCGCCGGTCGTGACCGACCCGGTGGTCGATCCCGACGCCACCGACAAGCCCGTTCCGCCCGACCCCACCCCCATCGCCGGCGACGAGGTCACCGCGATCGGCGACTCGGTCATGCTCGCCTCGGCGAAGGCGCTGCTGGACCGGTTCCCCGGGATCTCGGTCGACGCCGCCGTCTCGCGCTCGATGTGGGCGGCTCCCACGATCCTCGGCAAGCTCGAGCGCGCCGGAAAGCTGCGACCCTACGTCGTCCTCGCCCTGGGCACGAACGGACCCGTGGCGGCGCAGCCGATGCGCGAGACGCTGGAGATCATCGGACCCGACCGGCAGCTGATCCTCGTGGATGCCTACGCCCCGCGCAGCTGGATCCCCGGCGTCAACCGCGACCTGCGCTCGTTCGCCGCCGCTCACGACAACGTCTCGATCGCCTCGTGGTCGGACGCTGCCGGGTCCCACACCGACCTGCTGGCCGGCGACCGCATCCATCCCGGGCAGTCCGGGGGCCGCCTGTTCGCCGACACCGTCGGCGAGGCGCTGGATGCCGCCGAGCAGAGCCGCGTCGACGAGATCTACCGCCAGGCGCTGCTGGAGTGGCGCTATGCGCAGCTGGAGACCTATCGCGAGCGCCTCGGCATGCACTGACCCCCTGGTCTCCGCGTCTCGCGCGCGGCTGCGCGCGGTCCGCGAGACACATCTTCGGCGCACAGACACACCGGCACACGGTGTGTACGCGCGCAGAAAGTGTGTCTCGCTGTGAAGCCGCCCGCGCAGCGGGAGTGCGACACAGCGGGCGGACGCAGAAGACCCGCGCACCTTTGCGGTGCGCGGGTCCTCTGCGGGAAGGGCATGCTACGCGGATTTCTCCTCGGAGCCCTCCTCGACGGCTTCCTCGGCAGCGGCCTCGGCGGCGGCGCCCTCCTCGGGCGACTCGGCACCGGCATCCGCGGCCTCGTTGTCCTCGGCGGCGGCGTCCTGCGGCTCGTCTGCTTCCTCAGGCGCGTCCGGGGCAGCCGTCTCCGGCTCCTCGACGGCGGCCTCCGCGTCGGCGGCGGTCTCCTCAGCGGGAGCATCCTTCGCCTCGGCAGACTCCGTGCCGCGCTTCGCCTTCGACTTCGGCTTCGGGTTCACCGGCTCGAGCACGAGTTCGATGACGGCCATCGGCGCGTTGTCGCCCTTGCGGTTGCCGACCTTCGTGATGCGGGTGTATCCGCCCTCACGGTCGGCCATCTGCGGCGCGATCTCGGTGAACAGGACGTGCACGACCTCCTTGTCGCCGATGACCGACAGCACACGGCGACGGGCGTGCAGGTCGCCCCGCTTCGCGAAGGTGATGAGGCGCTCGGCGAGCGGACGCAGGCGCTTGGCCTTGGTCTCCGTCGTCTTGATCGAGTTGTGCGTGAACAGCGCCGCGGCGAGGTTCGCGAGGAGCAGGCGCTCGTGTGCGGGACCGCCTCCGAGGCGGGGACCCTTGGTGGGCTTGGGCATTCGTGTTACTCCAGGGGTTCAGTTCAGAAGGATCAGTTGGCCTCGTCGTCGTAGCCGCCGTAGAAGTGGGCGCCGTCGAAGCCGGGCACCGAGTCCTTCAGCGACAGTCCGAGCGAGACGAGCTTGTCGCGCACCTCGTCGACCGACTTCTGACCGAAGTTGCGGATGTTCATGAGCTGCGTCTCCGACAGGGCGACGAGCTCGCTGACCGTGTTGATGCCCTCGCGCTTGAGGCAGTTGTACGACCGGACCGAGAGGTCGAGGTCTTCGATCGGCATCGACAGCTCGTTCGAGAGCACGGTCTCGACCGGCGCCGGGCCGATCTCGATGCCCTCGGCCTCGACGTTCAGCTCGCGGGCGAGTCCGAACAGCTCAGTGAGGGTGCGTCCCGCCGAGGCGACGGCGTCGCGCGGCGCGATCGAGGGCTTGGTCTCGACGTCCAGCACGAGCTTGTCGAAGTCGGTGCGCTCACCGGCACGCGTGGCGTCGACGCGGTAGCTGACCTTGAGCACCGGCGAGTAGATCGAGTCGACCGGGATCTGGCCGGCCTCGGCGTACTCGTTGCGGTTCTGCGTCGCCGACACGTAGCCGCGGCCGCGCTCGATGGTGAGCTCTAGCTCGAACTTGGCGGTGTCGTTGAGGGTCGCGATGACCAGCTCCGGGTTGTGCACCTCGACGCCGGCGGGGGCGGAGATGTCGGCCGCGGTGACCTCGCCCGCACCGGTCTTGCGCAGGTACGCGGTGATCGGCTCGTCACGCTCGCTGGAGACGACCAGCTGCTTGATGTTGAGGATGATCTCGGTGACATCCTCCTTGACACCGGGGATGGTGCTGAACTCGTGGAGGACTCCGTCGATGCGGATGCTGGTGACAGCCGCGCCGGGGATCGACGACAGCAGGCTGCGGCGCAGCGCGTTGCCGATCGTGTAGCCGAAGCCGGGCTCCAGCGGCTCGATGACGAACCGGCTGCGGAACTCCGAGATCTTCTCCTCGGTCAGGGTGGGACGCTGTGCGATGAGCACTATGTGTTCCTTTCGATCACGTGCCCGCTATATGACACGTGCGTTTGTGGAGAGTTGTTGAGTTGTCTTCGGGGATGTCTGCGGTCCACGCCGGGCCGCGGCATCCAGCTTCTGCGTGCGTGCTTCAGACGCGGCGGCGCTTGGGCGGGCGGCAGCCGTTGTGCGCCTGCGGCGTCACGTCCTGGATCGAGCCCACCTCGAGGCCGGCGGCCTGCAGCGAGCGGATCGCGGTCTCGCGGCCCGAGCCCGGGCCCTTGACGAACACGTCGACCTTCTTGACACCGTGCTCCTGGGCCTGGCGGGCAGCGGACTCCGCGGCCATGCCGGCGGCGTACGGGGTGGACTTGCGCGAGCCCTTGAAGCCCACGCCGCCCGAGGACGCCCAGCTGATGACGGCGCCCGACGGGTCGGTGATCGAGACGATCGTGTTGTTGAACGTCGACTTGATGTGGGCGTGGCCCAGCGCGATGTTCTTCTTCTCCTTGCGACGCGGCTTGCGCGCGGCGGTCTTGGCCTGTGCCATGTGCGTGTTCTCCTAAACCTTCCGGGGCCGCGACTCAGCGCGCCTTCTTCTTGCCGGCGACGGTGCGCTTCGGGCCCTTGCGCGTGCGGGCGTTCGTCTTGGTGCGCTGGCCGCGCACGGGCAGGCCGCGACGGTGACGCAGGCCCTCGTACGAGCCGATCTCGACCTTGCGGCGGATGTCGGCGGCCACCTCGCGGCGGAGGTCGCCCTCGACCTTGTAGTTCGCGTCGATCGTGTCGCGCAGAGCGATCAGCTGCTCGTCGCTCAGATCCTTGACGCGGATGTTCTCGTCGATCCCGGTCTCTTTGAGGATCTCGTTCGAGCGGGTGCGCCCGATGCCGTAGATGTAGGTCAGGGCGATGACCACGCGCTTGTCGCGCGGGATGTCGACGCCGGCGAGACGTGCCATGCGGCTCTCCTAGGAGTGTTGTGGAGGTATGGAGCAGAATCGGTGCCCGGGCCTCCGCCCCGAGGTGTCCCCCTTGCGGGTTCTGATCCTGCCGTCGTGTTCGACCGTCGCCGGTCGGCTATGGAGTTGTGGATCGTGACTCGGCGTCGCCGCCTCGCTCGATCCTGCGCGGGTCACATCAGCGCCGCTTCACGGCGGTGATCCGACTCGCGTCAGCCCTGGCGCTGCTTGTGACGCGGGTTCGACTTGCAGATGACCATGACGCGCCCATGACGGCGGATCACCTTGCAGTGATCGCAGATGGGCTTGACAGAAGGGTTGACCTTCATGATGTTCCTGTTCGCTGTCTTCGTACTTCTCCCGAGCAGGTCGGGGATGAAGCCGTTACTTCTCGGCCGGTCTAGCGGTAGCGGTAGACGATGCGGCCACGGGTGAGGTCGTAGGGGCTGAGCTCCACGACCACGCGGTCCTCCGGGATGATGCGGATGTAGTTCTGCCGCATCTTTCCGGAGATCGTGGCAAGCACCTTGTGCCCGTTGGTCAGCTCCACGCGGAACATCGCGTTCGGCAGCGCCTCGGACACCGTGCCCTCGATCTCGATGACACCGTCTTTCTTCGCCATAGCCTCGCTATCGCTTGTGCAGACCGGCCGGTCTGCGGGGTGGAT
Source organism: Microbacterium sp. (assembly GCF_044508325.1). Classification (GTDB taxonomy): domain Bacteria; phylum Actinomycetota; class Actinomycetes; order Actinomycetales; family Microbacteriaceae; genus Microbacterium. Next base: position 52,000 of record NZ_JBIQHX010000012.1, read on the forward strand.
GGGATGTGCGGTGCGAAGACACGCCGACAAGGGCGCAACGCACCAAGGATCAATCATAGGTGATAGAGGATGCCTCGGCAACTTCGCGAGGACAGCACGCCCTTATACACCATGGCAGGTCGCAGAGGGAATGGCACAGCGGGAATCCGCGTTGTCCCTGAGAGTTGGTCCTGGGACGCCACCTTCTTCCGTGGCCCCGTCGACGACATACGTCTCCGCCTTTGTCGGCTCTGCGTTGAAGGAGGTTTCGATGCCGGCACTCTCGGCCATCACCGCGCACCCTGGCTCGTGGTCCGGTCTCCTGGCCCGTGAGGACATCACGCCCGAAGACGGGATGCTCCACCTGATCCACGAGACCGTCACGCCGCATCAGGCGCGCGTGGACGATCTGCTCTTCGTCTCCTCCGCGCTGGAGTCAGCCGGCATCGAGGTGTGGCTCCTGCGCACCGACCCCGGCGTGCCCGCCCTCGCCGTCGACCTCGGGTCGCGCGACCTCGTCAGCGACGCTCTCGCGCAGCTGTGCACGCAGCATCCCGTCTACGTCAAAGCGAAGCGGGCGCGGCCCCAGCTCGCCTCCGATCTTCCTCCGCTGCCGGACGAGCCGGTCGCGCTGCGGGTCTTCCGCCCCCGCATCACCCCCGGAGGCACCCTGCGCTACGGAGCGCGGCAGGCCGTGCGGCTGGAGTTCTGGCGCTTCGGCGACGACATCGTGGAAGCCCCTGCCGACAACGTGCTCATGCGGCGGATGACCCCGCGCGCGGATCTGCGCCCGGCAGCCATCGAGCGCTACGGCCGCTCGTGGCGCACGATCGAGGGGATGTTCACGCCACTCCCCCATGAGTTCACCCACGACGTGGACCTCGTGTTCTCGTGGGTGGACGGCAGCTCCAGCGAGTTCCAGCGCCAGCGCGCCGCCCGCATGTCGGGGCACGTCGTCGGCGAGGGGGACGACAGCCCGGCGCGCTACCGCCACGTCGACGAGCTGCGTTACGCACTCCGCAGCACCCACATGTACGCGCCGTGGGTGCGACGGATCTTCATCGCGACCGACTCCCCGGCCCCCGCCTGGCTGCTCGATCACCCGAAGGTGACGCTCGTGCGCAGCGAGGAGTTCTTCGCCGACCCGACGGTGCTGCCCACGCACAATTCGCACGCGGTCGAGGCACAGCTGCACCGCATCCCCGGATTGGCCGAGCACTTCCTGTACGCCAACGACGACATGTTCTTCGGACGTCCGGTCGAGCCCGAGCTGTTCTTCACCGCGGCGGGGGTGACGAAGTTCGTCGAATCCGAGGTGCGCATCGGCCCCGGTGCGCGCCGACCGCATCGCAGCGGTCACGACAACGCCCTGCGGCTGAACCGCGACCTGCTTCAGGAGCGATTCGGGCGCATGATCGTGCGCGACCTCGAGCACTGCGCGACGCCGCTGCGCCGCAGCATCATGGCCGAGCTCGAGCGGGAGTTCCCGGAGGACTTCGCCCGCACCGCGGCGTCGCGCTTCCGCTCCGCCACCGACATCTCGGTCACCAACAGCCTCTATCACTACTACGCACTCATGACGGGTCGCGCGGTGGCGACCCGCCGCCCGCGGACCCGCTACATCCACACGACGCTGGCGGCGTCGCTGCGTCGCGTGGAGCGGATGGTCGAAGGACACGATCTCGACATGTTCTGCCTCAACGACGGGGCGGAGACCGAGGTGCCGGAGGACCTGCGCGCGGCCGTGGTCACCGACACCCTCGCCAAGCTCTTCCCGATCCTGCCGCCGTGGGAGCGGCCGGACACCACGCTGCGGCCGATCGAGCCGGGGTTCAGCGCACCAGCGTCAGCGGCTCTGTCGGAGGGGCGCCAGCCGATCGTGAGCTGATCTCGCCCACCCCCGCGAGCGCGAGCCGGCGCCGGGCCTCCGCAGCGTCGATGTGCTCGAGCGTGTGCGGGACGTCGATGGGCACCACGGAGTGCACGACGGTGTCGTCGTACACGTGCACGAGATTGAACGCCTGGGCTCCGTCCTGAGGACGCGTTCCGCCGGTGGGCACGGTGAGATCCTGGGCGTAGCAGGTCGACGAGGCGACCGACACCGGGATGCCGGCGAAGGTCGCGAACGTCGAGTAGTGCAGGTGACCGGCGATGATCGCCCGCACGTCGCTGCCGCGGAGGACACCCCGCAGCCGCCACTGATCCCGCAGCTCCACGCTCGACGCCAGCGGCAGGACGCTCGGCACGGGCGGATGGTGCATCGCGAGGATGGTGCCCAGCGGCGCCGGCGTCGCAAGCTCTGCGTGCAGCCATCGCAGCTGCGCATCGCTCAGCTCGCCGTGGTGCTGCCCCGGCACCGTCGAATCCAGCGTGATCACCCGGAGCCCGTTGAGCTCGTCGACGCGGTCGAACGGGGCATCCGCACCGGCGGCCTCCGCATCGTCGAACAGGCCCCGCCGGAAGGCGATGCGGTCGTCGTGGTTGCCCATGACCCACAGGATGCGGGCGCCGATGCGCGCAGCCAGCGGCTCGACCTGCGCACGCAGCTGGGCGTATGCGTCGGGCTCTCCCAGATCGGCGAGATCGCCGGTGAAGACGAGGGCGTCCGGGCGGATGCCGGATGCCTCGATCACCCGCAGCGTCGTGCCCAGGCGCTCCGCGGCGTCGATGACATCGAACAGCCGCGAGCCGGCGGCGCGCAGGTGCGTGTCGCTGATGTGCAGCAGGATCCGGTCGGGTTCCGGGTACTCGGCGCGGCGCATCTCCTCGTTCCTCGGTCTCGGGTCGCCGTCATGGGAATGCTACTGCGCGGAGCCGGGCGCGAGGGCCGATGACACGGTGAAGGAGGTGTGAAGACCTTCGGACCCGGTGAGCACGAATCGCTGCGGCGGGGCTCCTGCACACCGTACGTCACGGACGAGTCCTCCCCAGTCAGGGGGGACCAAGACGAGGGGATGCCTGCGCCGCCGGAGACTGGAGCATGCCGAGCACCCTCGCACAAGCTGCGGTCACCCGCTCCCCCCTGGCGTTGGTCACCGCGGCTGACGCGCGGGTGCTCGGCATCCGCGTCCCCTCGCCTGCCCACCACCGCGTCCGCCCCGGGGTCTACGTCGATGCCGCGCCGTGGCGGCGCCTCGCGCCCTGGCAGCGGTACTGCGTGCGCGTGCACGCCTATCTGCGGTGCCGTCCGGATGCAGTGCTGTGCCTGGAGTCGGCGGCGGTCGTGCTGGGGCTGCCGTTGTTCGGCGAGCCGCGAGACATCCCTGTCTCCGCTCCCGGCGCACGCACGTCACGCCGCTTCGGCGACGTCGTGCTCCACACCAGCGACGACGATCGCGAGATCACACGGATCGAGGGTGCGCTGGTCACCTCGCTGCTCGACACCGTGGTCGACCTTGCGCGGGCACATCCCCCGGCGCGGGCGCTGGCGGTGGCGGATGCCGGGATCTCAGCACGGCGCGGTGGCACGCTGGTCTTGGACGAGCTCACCGCGCGCAATGCGCAGCGCCGCAGCCGCCGCGGGCGCGCGCGTGCGGCATGGGCCCTGGACCGCGCCGATGGCGATGCCGAGTCGGTCGGCGAGAGCGTGAGCCGGGCAGTCATCGAGTGGTGCGGCTACGAGCGGCCGGAGCTGCAGCGCGTGTTCCGCTACGAGGGGCACATCGACCGGGGAGACTTCTACTTCCCCGCGGCGAACGCGGTCGGCGAGTCGGACGGCTGGGGCAAGTACCAGCTTCACGACCCCCAGACAGCGGCCCGGATGCTTGCTGCCGAGAAGCGCCGCGAAGACCGCCTCCGCCGGCATGGCCACGGCTTCGCCCGCTGGGATCTCGCCGACGCTGTGCGGGTGCGGCCGCTGGAGGTGGCCCTCGCGGCTTCCGGCGTGCCGCGGGTGCGCCCCCGTGAAGCGGCGATGCTCGCCACGCTCGGCGACCGGCGGCGCGATGCGCCGCCGGTCGCCCCGCCCCTGAGGCACGCTTCCTCAGGCCGCGCCCCCGCGAGACACACCACGCCCGCCGAGACACACCGTCACGCGGTGTGTCTCACGCAGAAACTGTGTCTCACCCCGGAGGTGCGCGTGGTTTCGGGGCAGTGCGCGGTGCGCGCGCCCTGCCCCGCCGGAACCTGCTTATGCTGACGTATGGCCCACTCGACGAGTGATCCAGCCGGCGGAACCATCGTCGCCGTGGTCGGCGACGATGCGGCGGACGCCCTCGAGCTCTTCGACCGGCTCCCGGGCGTGGAGACCCTTGCGCTCGGCGACACGGAGCCGGCGCTGGCCGCACGGCGCATCGCCGCCACCGCCAAGCCGTGGATCGTCCATGACGCCGATCCGCTCGTGCACGTCGCGGCGGCCTGGGTCGAGCTGTACGAGGAGCGCGCGACACTCGGCACCCTCGAACTCGAGGTGGAGACAGCGCTCGAGGCATTCCGCCGCGGCGAGGCGATCATGCCCGACTACTACATCGTGCTCGACCCCGACAGCGCCGACGCCATGTGGCGGCACTGGTGGTGCGGCGCGCTCGGGCACCGGGCACCGCGCCGCATCCACCCGGTCGCCGCCGGCGGGGAGCTGCGGAACCTGCTGAAGGCGCTGCCGACCTCGCGGCCGTGGCCCGAGCCGGAGTCCTGGCTGCCGAACCTGCCGTTCGACATCCCCGACCGGGTCGGACTGCAGGACGGCGGCTGAGGCCGCCGCCGGGCAGCCGACCCCGCTCAGCCCAGTCGCGCGGTCAGGTCGGCGTTGACGTCGCCCGTCACGGGAACATACTCGCCGTTGATCAGCAGCGTCGGGGTGCCCGCCTGACCGGTGGTCGGGTTCGGCGGGAGCTTCGCGGCCTGCGCCAGCACGTACTTGCTGTACCGGTTCTCGGCGATGCAGTCGGCGGCGCCGGGCGCGCCGGCATCCGCCGCCATCTGCGCGAGCTCGTCGTTGTTCTGCCCGGGACCGGTGGGGTTCGTGGCGAACAGCGCGTTGAAGAACGGCAGCACGGCCTCGCCGTTGTCGTCTGCGACGCAGTACAGCGCACTGCCCGCGCGCGCGGAGAAGTCGGTTCCGGATGCCGCGTTCAAGCCGGCCAGGGCCACCGGCTGCAGCTCGAGGGTGATCGATCCGTCCTCGACGAGGCCGTCGATCGTCGGGCCGTACACGGCCTCGAAGTCCTGGCAGTGGGGGCAGTAGAAATCGAACCAGGTGGTCACCGTGTCCGGCCCGCCGCCGACGGCGATCGCACCGGTCTCGGTGTTGACCGTCGCACCCTGCGGCGTGGCGCCGGGGCCGCCGGCCTGGTTGTTCATCCACACGACCAGGCCGCCCACGACCAGCAGCACCACCACCACGGCGACGCTCACCCAGATCGCGAACCAGTTCGTCCTGCGCACTGCTGTTGCCACTCTTCTGCCCCTATCCGATCGGAACCGGCGTCACGCCGAACGGCGCCAGTCCTGCTGCTCCTCCGTCCGGGGCAGTCAGCACCCAGACGCCTCCATCATGCACGGCGACGCTATGTTCCCAATGTGAACCGGCGGTGCCGTCGACTGTCGAGACGGTCCACCCGTCGTCCTCCACGAACGTGGACTCGCTGCCGATGACGACCATCGGCTCGATCGCGAGCACCAGTCCCGGCCGCACCTCGGGACCGGGGTCGGTCACGCGGTAGTTGAACACCGACGGCGACTCGTGCATCTTGCGTCCGATGCCGTGCCCGACGTACTCGCGCAGGATGCCGTACTCGCGGCCGGACTCCTCGATCGAGTCCTGGATCGCCGCGCCCACCTCGTTCAGGTGCTTCGCGGTCTGCAGCGCCGCGATGCCGGCCCACAGCGACCGCTCCGTCACCCGGGACAGCTCCTCGCGCGCGCTGACGACCTCGGGGCGTGCGGGGTCGGGCAGCACGACCGTGATCGCCGCGTCGCCGTTCCAGCCGCGGAACTCGGCGCCCGCGTCGATCGACACGATGTCTCCCGCCTCGAGCCGGCGCGGCCCGGGGATGCCGTGCACGACCTGCTCGTTCACCGACGTGCACACCGTGTGGCGGTAGCCGCGGACCAGCTGGAAGTTCGACCGCGCACCGCGATCGACGATGACACGGGATGCCGCGGCATCCAGCTCCTCGGTCGTCACCCCCGGCGCGACGAGCTCGCGCACCGCATCCAGCGCGGCGGCAGTGATCAGGCCGGGCTCGACCATCGCGCGCAGCTGCGCGGGCGATTTGTAGATCCCGCGTCCGAACGCCACGTCAGGCGGCCGCCCGCGGCGCGATCCCGCGTCGCTGCAGTGCTTCGAGGATCCGGCCGGTGATCGCGTCGATCGATCCGACGCCGTCGACGGTGTCGACCAGGCCCCGCCGGCCGTACACCTCGAGGATGGGCGCGGTCTCGCGCTCGTAGATCGCCAGGCGGTTCGCGATGACCTCTTCGGTGTCGTCGGTCCGCCCCTGCTGGCGCGCGCGCTCGGTGAGGCGCTCGATGCTGACCGCGCGGGGCACGCCGAGCTCGATGACCCCGGTGAGCGGCTCGTCGCGCTCGGCGAGGTAGTCGTCGAGGAGTTCGACCTGGCTGAGGTTGCGCGGGAACCCGTCGAGCAGGAACCCGCCGCCCGCATCCTCCAGCCGCTCGCGCACGACCTCGAAGGTCAGCTCGTCCGAGACGAGGTCGCCGGCCTCGATGACCGCCTTGACCTGTGCGCCCAGGTCGGAGTCCGCCGCGATCGCCGCGCGGAACAGGTCGCCGGTGGAGATCGCGGGGATGCCGAAGGCATCCGCGATGCGCTCCCCCTGGGTCCCCTTGCCCGAGCCCTGCGGCCCGACGATGAGCAGGCGTGCAGCGGTCGTCGTGTCGTGCGGGGAGCTCGTCATCGCAGGAGTCCTTCGTAGTGGCGCTGCTGCAGCTGGGCGTCGATCTGCTTCACCGTCTCGAGACCGACACCCACGATGATGAGGATCGACGCGCCGCCGAACGGGAAGTTCTGGTTGGCGTTGACGGTGGCCAGTGCGAACAGCGGGATGAGCGCGACCAGACCCAGATACAGCGAGCCCGGCAGGGTGATGCGGGTGAGCACGTAGTCGAGGTACTCGGCGGTGGGGCGGCCGGCGCGGATGCCGGGGATGAACCCGCCGTACTTCTTCATGTTGTCGGCGACCTCGACCGGGTTGAACGTGATCGCGACGTAGAAGTACGTGAAGCCGATGACCAGCAGGAAGTACACCAGCATGTAGAACGGGCTGTCGCCGGTGGTCAGGTTGTTGTTGATCCAGACCACCCAGCCGGCCGGCTCCTCACCGGCGGCAGGCTGGTTGAACTGCGCGAACAGCACGGGGATGTACAGCAGCGACGAGGCGAAGATGATCGGGATCACGCCCGCCATGTTGACCTTGATCGGGATGTACGTGTTCGTGCCGCCGTACGTGCGTCTGCCCACCATGCGCTTCGCGTACTGCACGGGCACACGGCGCTGCGATTGTTCGACGAACACGATGAGGGCGAGCACCACGAGCCCGATCGCCAGCACCAGGAGGAAGACCTCGAAGCCGCGCGCCACCCAGATCGCCCACATCGCCGACGGGAAGGTCGCCGCGATCGAGGTGAAGATCAGGATCGACATGCCGTTGCCGATGCCCTTCTCGGTCACCAGCTCGGCGAACCACATGATGAGGCCGGTGCCGGCGGTCATCGTGACGATCATGAGCAGCTGGGCCCACCACGCGTCGTTCGTGAGCAGCTGCTGGCAGGATGCCGGGCCGCCCGTGCCGAAGAGGGTGCCGCTGCGCGCGACGGTCACCAGCGTGGTGGACTGCAGCAGCGCGAGGGCGATGGTGATGTAGCGGGTGTACTGCGTCAGCTTGGACTGCCCCGCCTGGCCCTCCTTGTAGAGGGTCTCGAAGTGCGGGATGACCACGCGCAGCAGCTGCACGATGATCGCCGCCGTGATGTACGGCATGACGCCGAGCGCGAAGATGGACAGCTGGAGCAGCGCCCCGCCGGAGAAGAGGTTGACCAGGCCCAGCAGGCCCTCGGTGCCGGCGGAGTCGCGCAGACACGCCTGGACGTTCGGGAAGTCGACGAATGGCGTGGGCACGTGCGCGCCCAGACGATACAGGGCGATGATCCCCAGGGTGAAGCCGATCTTCCGCCGCAGGTCGGGGGTGCGGAAGATTCGCGCGATGGCGCTGAACAAGGACTTGCCTCCTGAAAAGGGTTCCGGCGCACGAAGTGCACAGACAACCAGCGTAGCCCAGCGGTCGGCGGGCGCCGCTACGAGGCCGCATCCGGGCCGGAACGGGAGCGGGGCCGGAGCATGCTCCGACCCCGCCCGAGTGGCTACTTGACGGTGCCGCCCGCCGCGACGATCTTCTGCTCGGCAGAGCCGGAGACCTTGTCGACGGCCACGTTGAGCTTCACGGCGATGTCGCCGTCGCCCAGCACCTTGACCTTCTCGTTCTTGCGCACCGCGCCCTTGGCGACGAGGTCGCTGACGGTGACGTCGCCGCCGCTGGGGTACAGCTCGGCGAGCTTGGCGAGGTTGACCACCTGGTACTCCACGCGGAACGGGTTCTTGAACCCGCGCAGCTTCGGAGTGCGCATGTGCAGGGGCATCTGGCCGCCCTCGAAGCCGGCGCGCACCTGGCCGCGGGCCTTCGTGCCCTTGGTGCCGCGACCGGCCGTCTTGCCCTTCGAGCCCTCACCGCGACCCACACGGGTCTTCGCGGTGTTGGCGCCCGGGACGGGGCGGAGGTGGTGCACCTTGAGCACTCCGGGGCGGGAGGCCGCGACATCCTTCTTGGGTGCAGCCTTCGCCTTCTCGGCGTCCTTCTTGGGCGCGGCCTTGTCTGCGTCCTTCTTGGCAGCGGCCTTCTTCGCCGGGGCCCTGTCGGCGTCCTTCTCGGGCGCCGCCTTCTTGGCGGCATCCGCCTTCGGCGCGGACTTCTTCTCGACGACCTCGTCGGTCGCCTTCTCGGCCTTCTCAGCCATCAGTCGATCTCCTCAACCTTCACGAGGTGCGCGACGGCCTTGACGTAGCCGCGCGTCTGCGCGTCGTCGGGGCGGACGACCGAGTCGCCGATCCGCTTCAGACCGAGCGAACGCAGCGTGTCGCGCTGGTTCTGCTTCTCACTCACCTTGGACTTGACCTGGGTCACTTTGAGACGGGCGGCCATCATGCACCGACCTTCTGCTCGCGGGCGGCGGCTGCGGCCTTCGCCTCGTTGCGGATGATGATCGCGGGCACGACCTCGTCGTAGTCGAGACCACGACGTGCGGCGACCGCGCGGGGCTCCTCGAGCTGCTTGAGCGCCTCGACCGTCGCGTGCACGATGTTGATCGTGTTCGACGAGCCGAGCGACTTCGACAGCACATCGTGGATGCCGGCGCACTCGAGCACGGCGCGGACCGGGCCACCGGCGATGACGCCGGTACCGGCGGCAGCCGGGCGGAGCAGGACCACGCCTGCGGCGGCCTCCCCCTGCACCGGGTGCGGGATGGTGTTGCCCACACGCGGCACGCGGAAGAAGTTGCGCTTGGCCTCTTCGACGCCCTTCGAGATCGCCAGCGGCACCTCGCGCGCCTTGCCGTAGCCCACGCCCACGACGCCGTTGCCGTCGCCCACGACCACGAGGGCCGTGAAGCTGAACCGGCGGCCGCCCTTGACGACCTTGGAGACGCGGTTGATGGTCACGACGCGCTCGAGGAACTGACTGTCACCGCGGTCGCGGGAGTTCCGGTCGCGGTTGGGGTTGCGCTCGCGGCCGCCGCGGCGGGGCTCGCGCTCCCGCTCCGGCTGGGTCGCCTCGGCGGCGGCAGTGTCGGGCGCGGTGGCGTCGGTCACTTTGTTCTCTCCATTGGTGTTCACTGCATCGCTCACAGGTTCAGGCCTCCCTCGCGGGCGCCGTCGGCGATGGCCGCGACGCGCCCGGCGTAGCGGTTGCCGCCGCGATCGAACACGACGTCCTCGATGCCGGCGGCCTTGGCGCGCTCGGCGACCAGCTCGCCGACCTTCCGGGCCTTGGCGGTCTTGTCGCCCTCGAGGGCGCGCAGATCGGCTTCGAGCGTCGACGCGGAGGCCACGGTGCGGCCCTTGCTGTCGTCGACGAGCTGCACGAACACGTGGCGCGACGACCGGGTCACGACCAGGCGCGGGCGCTCGGCGGTGCCGACGATCTTCTTGCGAAGACGCGCGTGACGACGCGAACGCGCGTCGGACTTCGACTTCACAGCCATTGTTACTTACCAGCCTTTCCGGCCTTGCGACGCACGACTTCGCCGGCGTAGCGGATGCCCTTGCCCTTGTACGGCTCGGGCTTGCGGATCTTGCGGAGGTTGGCGGCCGCCTCGCCGACGGCCTGCTTGTCGATGCCGCTCACCGTGAGCTTGTTGTTGCCCTCGACCGTGAACGTGATGCCCGCGGGCGGGTCGACGAGCACGGGGTGCGAGAAGCCGAGCGCGAACTCGACCGAGCCGCCCTTCTGCTGCACGCGGTAGCCCGTGCCGACCACCTCGAGGCCCTTGGAGTAGCCCTGGGTGACACCGATGATGTTGTTGTTGATCAGCGTCCGGGTCAGGCCGTGCAGCGAACGCGACTCGCGCTCGTCGTCAGGTCGGGTGACGACGACCTGGCCGTCGTCGACGCTGACCTCGATGGGGGCGGCGACGGCGAGGGTGAGCTCGCCCTTGGGACCCTTGACGGCGACCTGCCGGCCGTCGACCGAGACGGTCACGCCGGCGGGGATGTCGATGGGAAGACGTCCGATACGAGACATGTCAGGTCACCACACGTAGGCGAGGACTTCCCCACCCACGCCCTTCTTCTCGGCCTGGCGGTCCGTCAGGAGGCCAGAGGAGGTGGACAGGATGGCCACGCCCAGCCCGCCGAGGACGGTGGGCAGCTCGGTCGACTTCGCGTAGACGCGAAGCCCCGGCTTCGAGACGCGCTTGATGCCGGCGATCGACCGCTCGCGGTTCGGGCCGTACTTCAGGGTCAGCGTCAGGTTCTGGCCGATGCGGGCGTCCGACACGGACCAGTCCGCGATGTAGCCCTCCTGCTTGAGGATCTCGGCGATGTGGGTCTTCAGCTTCGAGCTCGGCAGCGTCACGGTCTCGTGATGCGCCGAGTTCGCGTTGCGCAGACGGGTCAGCATGTCAGCGACCGGGTCTGTCATCGTCATTTCTTGGTTCCTTTGCTCATGGGGTTTCGGCAGCCGTTACACGACTGACGACCTTCCTGATCGGTGCCCCTCGACGGGCTCGGGGCGCGTGCGTCAGTCCTCGGCCTTGAGGGGGAAGCCGAGGGCGCGCAGCAGGGCGCGTCCCTCGTCGTCCGTCTTGGCGCTGGTGACGACGGTGATGTCGAATCCGCGGACGCGGTCGATGCGGTCCTGATCGATCTCGTGGAACACGGACTGCTCCTGGAGGCCGAAGGTGTAGTTGCCGTGGCCGTCGAACTGCTTGGGCGACAGTCCGCGGAAGTCGCGGATGCGCGGCAGCGCGAGGTTGACGAGCCGGTCGATGAACTCCCACGCCCGGTCGCCGCGCAGCGTGACGTGCGCGCCGATGGGCTGCCCCTCGCGCAGCTTGAACTGCGCGATCGACTTGCGGGCCTTCGTGATGACCGGCTTCTGGCCGGTGATGAGGGTGAGGTCGTTGACCGCGCCCTCGATGACCTTGCTGTCGCGAGCGGCCTCGCCGACGCCCGTGTTGACGACGACCTTGACGATCCCGGGGATCTGCATGACGTTCGCGTAGCCGAACTGCTCCTGCAGTGCCTTCTTGATCTCGGTCTGGTACTTCTGCTTCAGGCGGGGCTGGATTCGGCCAGTCTCCGCGGCAGTGGTGGTGCTCATTCTCAGAGGTCCTTGCCTGACTTCTTCGCGTAGCGCACGCGGACCGTGCGCTTGACGCCGTCCTTCGTCTGCTCCTCGACGCGGTGGCCCACGCGGGTGGGCTTCTTGGTCGAGGGGTCGACGAGTGCGACGTTGGAGATGTGGATGGGGGCTTCCATGGTCTCGATGCCACCCGTCTTGGTGCCGCGCTGCGACTGCCCCACGCGGGTGTGCTTGGTGACGTAGTTCACGCCCTGCACGAGCACGCGGTCCTGGTCCACGAGCACGTCGAGGACCTTGCCCTGCTTGCCGCGCTCGGCGCGACTGCCCGAGATGACCTGGACCAGGTCGCCCTTCTTGATCTTCGCCATTTTCAGATGACCTCCGGGGCCAGCGAGACGATCTTCATGAACTTCTTGTCGCGAAGCTCACGGCCGACCGGCCCGAAGATGCGGGTGCCGCGGGGCTCCCCGTCGTTCTTCAGGATCACGGCGGCGTTCTCGTCGAACTTGATGTACGAGCCGTCGGCACGGCGCGTCTGCTTCTTGCTGCGGACGATGACGGCCTTGACCACATCGCCCTTCTTCACGTTGCCGCCGGGGATCGCGTCCTTCACGGTCGCGACCACCACGTCACCCAGACCCGCGTAACGGCGGGCGGAGCCACCGAGCACGCGGATGGTGAGCAGCTCCTTCGCGCCGGTGTTGTCGGCGACCTTCAGGCGGGATTCGTTCTGAATCATCTCTTACTTCGCCTTCTCGAGGATCTCGACCAGGCGCCACCGCTTGGTGGCGGACAGGGGACGGGTCTCACTGATGACGACGAGGTCGCCGACGCCGGCGGTGTTGCCCTCGTCGTGCACCTTGCGCTTCTCGGTGCGGCGCATGACCTTGCCGTACAGGGGGTGCTTCACGCGGTCCTCGACCTCGACGACGATGGTCTTGTCCATCTTGTCGCTGACGACGTAGCCGCGCTGCGTCTTGCGGTATCCACGGGCCGACGCGTCGCGCACGTCGTGCTCGGCGGACTCGTGTCCGGTGTTCTCGGTGGTCTCAGCCATCACTCGGCCTCTTCCTTCGCTTCGGCCGGCTCGGTGCGACGCCCGGCCTCATCGGCGGCGTCCGCCTTGGTGTCGGCGGCGTCCGCCTTCTTGGCCCTCTTCTTCGCCTTCGTCGTCTCGACGGGCGCGGGCGTGGCACGGATGCCGAGCTCGCGCTCGCGGATCACGGTGTACAGCCGCGCGATGTCGCGCTTGACCGCACGGATGCGGCCGTGGCTCTCGAGCTGGCCGGTGGCCGACTGGAAGCGCAGGTTGAACAGCTCTTCCTTGGCCTTGCGCAGCTCCTCGACGAGGCGCTGGTCTTCGAACGTGTCGAGCTCGCTGGGAGCGAGCGTCTTGGTGCCGACAGCCATTACGCGTCGCCCTCCTCGCGCTTGATGATGCGTGCCTTCAGGGGCAGCTTGTGGATGGCACGGGTCAGCGCCTCGCGAGCGAGCTGCTCGTTGACGCCGGCGACCTCGAAGAGGACGCGACCCGGCTTGACATTGGCGACCCACCACTCCGGCGAGCCCTTGCCCGAGCCCATGCGGGTCTCGGCGGGCTTCTTCGTGAGCGGACGGTCGGGGAACACGTTGATCCACACCTTGCCGCCACGCTTGATGTGACGGGTCATCGCGATACGAGCGGACTCGATCTGACGGTTGGTCAGGTACGCGGGCGTGAGCGCCTGGATCCCGAACTCGCCGAAGGCGACCTTGGTGCCGCCGGAGGCCTGGCCGGTGCGCTTGGGGTGGTGCTGCTTGCGGTGCTTGACCTTGCGTGGGATGAGCATTACGCCGACGCTCCTTCTGCGACGGGGGCCGCTGCGTTGTCAGCGGAGCGCGGACCGCGCCGGCGGTCGCCGCGCTCGCGGGCCGGCTTCATGTTCGCCTGCTCGCGCGCGAGTTCCTTGTTGGTGAGATCGCCCTTGTAGATCCAGACCTTCACGCCGATGCGGCCGAAGGTGGTGCGCGCCTCGTAGAAGCCGTAGTCGATGTTCGCGCGCAGCGTGTGCAGCGGCACACGACCCTCGCGGTAGAACTCCGAGCGGCTCATCTCGGCGCCGCCGAGGCGGCCCGAGACCTGGACGCGAACGCCCTTGGCGCCGGCACGCAGCGCGCCCTGCAGCCCCTTGCGCATCGCGCGGCGGAAGGCCACGCGGGCGCTCAGCTGCTCGGCGATGCCCTGCGCGACGAGCTGGGCGTCTGCCTCGGGGTTGCGCACCTCGAGGATGTTGAGCTGGATCTGCTTGCCGGTCAGCTTCTCGAGGTCGGCGCGGATGCGCTCGGCCTCGGCGCCGCGGCGGCCGATCACGATGCCCGGGCGGGCGGTGTGGATGTCGACGCGGACGCGGTCGCGCGTGCGCTCGATCTCGATGTTGCTGACGCCCGCGCGGTCCAGCTGCTTCTGCAGGAGCTTGCGGATCCTGATGTCCTCGGCCACGTAGTCGGCGTAGCGCTGGCCCGGCTTCGTCGAGTCGGTGAACCACCGCGACACGTGGTCCGTGGTGATGCCGAGGCGGAAGCCGTACGGGTTGACCTTCTGTCCCATTACTTGCTCGCCTTCTTGTTGCTTGCGGAGCCTGCACCGGCGTCGGCGACCTGCGGGGTCGCCAGCTCGACGGTGATGTGGCTGGTGCGCTTCTTGATCTGGTACGCGCGGCCCTGGGCACGGGGCTGGAAGCGCTTGAGCGTCGTCCCCTCGTCCACGTAGGCGTTGCTGACGTACAGGTCCTGCTCGTCCAGGTACTCGCCGTCCTTGTCGGCCTTGACCCGCGCGTTCGCGATCGCGGACGCGACGAGCTTGTAGATCGGCTCGCTCGCACCCTGCGGGGCGAACTTCAGGATCGCCAGCGCCTCCTGGGCCTGCTTGCCCTTGATGAGAGCGACGACACGACGAGCCTTCTGAGGGGTCACGCGGATGTGCTTGACGCGTGCGATGGATTCCACCATGTCTCTCCTCCTCCTATCTCTTCACGAGCGCCCCGCCTCAGCGGCGGCGGCCCTTCTTGTCGTCCTTCTCGTGGCCGCGGAAGGTGCGGGTGGGCGCGAACTCGCCCAGCTTGTGGCCGACCATGGTCTCGGTCACGAACACGGGGATGTGCTTGCGACCGTCGTGCACGGCGATCGTGTGCCCGAGCATGGCGGGGACGATCATCGAGCGACGGGACCAGGTCTTGATGACGTTCTTGGTGCCGGCTTCGTTCTGCGAGACGACCTTGCGAAGCAGGTGCTCGTCGACGAAGGGGCCCTTCTTAAGGCTGCGAGGCATCTTCCTCTACTCCTACTTGCGCTTCTTGCCGGCGTTGCGACGGCGGACGATGTACTTGTCGCTCTCCTTGTTGGCGTGACGGGTGCGACCCTCCGCCTGACCCCAGGGAGTGACGGGGTGACGTCCGCCGGACGTCTTGCCCTCGCCACCGCCGTGCGGGTGGTCCACCGGGTTCATCGCGACGCCGCGGACGGTCGGGCGCACGCCCTTCCAGCGGCTGCGGCCGGCCTTGCCCCAGTTGATGTTCGCCTGCTCGGCGTTGCCGACCTCGCCGATGGTGGCGCGGCAGCGCGCGTCGACGTTGCGGATCTCGCCGGAGGGCAGGCGCAGCTGCGCGTACGGGCCGTCCTTCGCCACGAGGCGCACGCCTGCGCCGGCCGAGCGGGCCAGCTTGGCGCCGCCGCCGGGGCGCAGCTCGATCGCGTGCACCACGGTGCCGGTGGGGATGTTGCGCAGCGGCAGGTTGTTGCCCGGCTTGATGTCGGCCGACGCACCGGACTCGACGATGTCGCCCTGCTTCAGCTTCTCGGGCGCGAGGATGTAGCGCTTCTCGCCGTCGAAGTAGTGCAGCAGCGCGATGCGCGCGGTGCGGTTCGGGTCGTACTCGATGTGCGCGACCCGGGCGTTGACGCCGTCCTTGTCGTTGCGCTTGAAGTCGATGACGCGGTACTGGCGCTTGTGCCCGCCGCCGATGTGGCGCGAGGTGATCCGGCCCTGGTTGTTGCGACCGCCGGTCTTGGCGATGGGGCGCAGCAGCGACTTCTCCGGCGTCGATCGGGTGATCTCGGCGAAGTCGGCCACCGACGCGCCGCGGCGACCCGGGGTCGTGGGCTTGTACTTGCGAATAGCCATGTTCTCTGGTCCTCTATCCGTCAGCCGACGGCCGTGAAGATGTCGATGGTGCCCGACTTCAGCGTCACGATGGCGCGCTTGGTGTCCTTGCGCTTGCCGGTGCCGAAGCGGGTGCGGCGGGCCTTGCCGACGCGGTTGAGCGTGTTGACCCCTGCCACCTTGACGCCGAAGATCTTCTCGATCGCGAGCTTGATCTCGGTCTTCGAGGCGCGCGGGTCGACGAGGAACGTGTACTTGCCCTCGTCGATGAGCCCGTAGCTCTTCTCGGACACGACCGGCTTCAGGATGATGTCGCGCGGGTCCTTGTTCACTGCGATCTTGTCGGCGCTCATGCCGAGACCTCCTGCACGGCGCCCGTCTTCGACGCGACGAACGCGTCGTAGGCAGCCTTGGTGAAGACGATGTCGTCCGAGACGAGCACGTCGTAGGCGTTGAGCTGGTCGAAGCTCAGGGTGTGGACGTATGCGAGGTTGCGCACGCTCTTGGCCGTGAGCTCGTCATCCCGCTCGAGGACGACCAGCACGTTCTTGGCGGGGGTCAGCGCGGTCAGCACGGCGGCCGCGGCCTTCGTCGACGGCGCGCCGTCGATGCCGAAGCCGTCGACGACGTGCAGACGCTCGCCCCGGGCACGGTCGCTCAGCGCGCCCAGGAGGGCGGCGGCGATCATCTTCTTCGGGGTGCGCTGCGCGTAGTCGCGGGGCTGCGGCCCGTGGACCGTCCCGCCGCCGCGGTGCTGCGGCATCCGGATCGAGCCCTGACGGGCGTTGCCCGTGCCCTTCTGCTTGAAGGGCTTGCGGCCCGAGCCGGACACGTCGCCGCGCGTCTTGGTGGCGTGGGTGCCCTGGCGGGCGGCGGCGCGCTGGGCGACGACGACCTGGTGGATCAGCGGGATGTTCGTCTTGACATCGAACAGCGCAGCGGGCAGCTCGACCGAGCCGGCCTTCTTGCCGTCTGCACCGACGACGTCGAGCGCGAGAGTGGAGTCAGCCATTTGACTCAGGCCCCCTTCACGGCGTTGCGGACGTAGACGATGCGGCCGCGGGCACCGGGGACGGCGCCCTTGACGAGCAGCAGACCCTTCTCGGCGTCGACGGCGTGCACCGTGAGGTTGAGGACGGTCACACGCTCGCCGCCCATGCGGCCGGCCATGCGCATGCCCTTGAAGACGCGGCTCGGCGTCGCCGAGGCGCCGATCGAGCCGGGCTTGCGGTGGTTGCGGTGCGCACCGTGGCTGGCGCTGACGCCCTTGAAGTTGTGGCGCTTCATGACGCCCGCGGTGCCCTTGCCCTTGCTGGTGCCGACCACGTCGACCAGCTGGCCGGCCTCGAAGACGCCGTCCACGGTGAGCTCCTGACCGAGTGAGTAGTCAGCAGCGTCCGCGGTGCGGATCTCGGTGAGGTGACGACGCGGAGTCACGCCTGCGGCCTCGAAGTGGGCTGTGGCGGGCTTGTTGACCTTGCGGGGGTCGATCTGCCCGTACGCGATCTGCACGGCGCTGTAGCCGTCCTTCTCCGGTGTGCGGACCTGGGTCACGACGTTCGGAGCGATCTCGATCACGGTGACGGGGACGAGCTTGCCGCTGTCGTCCCAGACCTGGGTCATGCCGAGCTTGGTGCCCAGCAGTCCCTTGGAGACCTTTTCGGTGATGTGTGTCATGGCCGTCGTCCTCAGAGCTTGATCTCGATGTTGACGTCGGCCGGGAGGTCAAGGCGCATCAGCGAGTCGACGGCCTTGGGCGTCGGGTCGATGATGTCGATCAGACGCTTGTGGGTGCGCATCTCGAAGTGCTCGCGGCTGTCCTTGTACTTGTGGGGCGAACGGATGACGCACACCACGTTCTTCTCAGTGGGAAGGGGAACGGGGCCCACCACGGTGGCGCCGGCCCGGACCACGGTGTCGACGATCTTGCGCGCGGAGCTGTCCAGCCCGGCGTGATCGTACGACTTCAGGCGAATGCGGATCTTCTGTCCCGCCATCTGTCTGCTCACTCTCTTTCTCGCGTCTTACCCCTGGGCCGTTTCGGGCACAGTGGCAGCGGACGCACGATGGCGCTCGCGCGCCTGGCACTTCTTCTTCGGGCACGGGTCCTGCCCCGCAGGGCCGGTCCCTCGCTTGTCGAAGGGCACCGCTGTTCTGGTGTCAATCCCCGGCGCTGGCACCGGGGCATCCGCCCGCCCACGCGGAAGGCACGCCTTCACGCGCATGGTGTGGGGATGTCGTCGTTCTGCTGCCCGCGGCCTAGGCCGACTGCTCTCGCATCGCCTATGCACTGCCCTGGCAGTGATCCCGGCGCGCTCGGGCGCGCACAGGAATGTGGAACCTGAACAGTCTACGTGCATCCCGGGCGTGTCGCAAACCGGGGCGGGGACTTCTCAGGATGCCGGCATGCCCCCGGCGCGCGGACGCT
The DNA here is from genome assembly GCF_044508325.1 of Microbacterium sp. Lineage (GTDB taxonomy): Bacteria > Actinomycetota > Actinomycetes > Actinomycetales > Microbacteriaceae > Microbacterium. Next base: position 70,361 of record NZ_JBIQHX010000012.1, read on the forward strand.
TGAGGGCGGGGAGACCCCGAGGCCTCCCCGCCCTCTCCCCGGATTCAGACGACCCGGTCGGGGATGCCTCCGCGGCGCCTGCGCAGCGGCCCGTAGGCCATCAGCAGGGCACCGCCGAGGATCGTGAGCACACCCAGCAGGACGCCCGCGATGCCGTTGTCGTCGCTGCCGGTCACCGCCAGCAAGCCCGCCACCGAGACGGTGACGTCGTCGTCGTTGCAGCCGATCAGCTCGCCGCCCGGTGCGTCGCCCCAGCAGACCTCGGCGACGTTGACGATCTGCGACGCCGTCGTCTTCTCGTCGACCGTCACGCCGAGCGTCACCGCCGGCGCGGACTGGCCCATCATCAGCGGGCCCAGGAGCGTGCACGTGAGCGTGCCGCCGTAGCCCGCGGCATCCGTTCCCGTCACTTCGCAGTCACGCCACCGCGGGAACGCGCCCGTGCTCGTCGTGATCGAGTCGACGCGCAGGCTCGCCGGGATCGGATCGGTCAGCGTCACCGGGTCGGCGGCCGAGTCGACCGACACGTTGCGCACCGCGATGCCGTAGGTGAACGACTCGCCGGGCGCCGTGGTCGTCACGCTCGCCGTCTTGGTGATCTCGAGCCCCGCGTTGCGCGGCACCTCGCAGTTCTCACTGGGCGGCGGGTACTCCACCTGGAAGACCGCCGTCGGGTTGACCGAGATCGTCACCGTGGTGCCCAGACGCCACGGGAAGGTGGCGTCGGAGGTGTCCAGCACCATGCCGTTGTAGACCAGCGAGGAGTCCACCAGCAGCGCGCCGGTCACCGGGTCGTAGTCCGGCTCCGCGAGCGGCCGGTACCCCGGCCAGTCGATGCTGACGCCGTTCGAGGCGAACGCCACCCCCGGCCAGGCGATCCGGCCGGTGTCGCCGGACTGCAGCGTGCGCTGGACGCTCGCCGGCACGGGCGTGGGCACGTCGGTGTCCGGCGTCCAGGTCAGCGTGATCGGCCGGCCCTGCAGGCTCTCGCTCGTGAGCACCGAGTAGTGCAGGTACGGCGCGTCGTTCACGCACGTCACCCACACGTCGGCGATGAGCTGGTCGACGGGGATGGTCACGGTGGAGCAGTCGTTCAGCGGATGCGTGTCGCCCTCCGCCTCCACGCAGGCCTCGTTCGCGATCGAGCCGATGAGCTCGGAGCCGGGATCGACCACCGTGACGACGACCTCGATCGCGCCGGAACCGCCCGCGGCCAGTTCCGGGACGGTCACGATCAGGAGGCCGTCCACGTCGTCGACCGTCCAGCCCACCGGCGCGATGACGTCGTCGACGACGAGCGGGGCGGGGATCAGATCCGTCACGACCGTGTCGTAGGCGGTGCCCGTGCCGTGGTTGGTCACGGTGAGGAAGTACGAGTAGGTCTGCCCCGGTTCGACCGCACCGCCGTCGAGTGTGGAATGCGTCTTCTCGATGCCGACATCCACCGTCGGAGGCGGCGGCGCATCCTGGGTGTTCGTGAACGTGCAGGCCCAGCGGTCGCCGGCGGCGACGGTGAAGGATGCCGTGCTCTGCGCGTCGGCGGTCGGGTCGGCCAGGTTCTCGCACGACAGGCCGGTCTGCGTGTACCCGGCCGGACCGCCCTGCTCGTAGACGTCGTAGTCGCCGGGCGACACCGTCACCCACGTGTTCTGCGGCAGCACCGAGCCGCTGCCGCCGGACTCGCGCAGCACGAGCTCCCAGTCACCGGGCGCCGCGGTGCCGCCATACGGGCTGTCGACGACCTTCATGAGCTTGACCTCGCCGTCCCGCGGCGGGTTCTTGGTGTCGCGGTTCGTGAAGGTGCACGTGACCCTGTCTCCCTTCGACAGCTTCACCGTCGGCTTGTCGGCGCTGGTCTTGGGGCTGTCCGTGCACGTCAGGCTGACCAGCCGGTACCCGTCCGGCCCCGACTCCCGCAGTTCGTACGACCCCGGCTTCACCACCAGCCACGTGTTCTGCGCGTACGTCTTCCATGGGCCCGTGCCGTTGCGCGCCTGCAGCGTGAACTGCTCAGGCTCCGCCGTGCCGCCATGCTCGTTCTCGACGACCTTGACGAGCTTCAGCTTCGCCCTGTCGTGCTTCTTCTTGTCGTGCTTCTTCTTGTCGTGCTTCTTCTTGTCGTGCTTCTTCTCGTCGTCGTCGTCGTACTTGTCGTCGTCGTCGTACCCGTCGTCGTCGTGCTTCTTGTCGTCGTCGCGTTTCCCGTCATCGCGGTCCTTCGCGGTCGCCGGCACCGACGACTGCTGCACCTCGCTCGATGTCGCCGGCTCGCCGACCGCCGAGTCGGCGGGGTCGGCAGCATCCGCGAAGGCGCTGCCGACGGACGTCAGCACGAGCGCGATCGCCAGCGCGCCGCCGAAGAAGGCGTTCTTCCCCAATGTGGTCATCACTCATCTCCCCATGATGGTGATCACTGCAGCAGCGGCCGCACAGCTCAACTCCCCAGTGAGCACACCCCACACCGACCCAGTATCGACGTTGCTCTACGGTAGCGGAGTCCGCGACCGACGGCCAGGGTTCCTGAAGAATTGCTTGCGAAATGGCGAGCGAGGCCTTGTCGGATCGCGATGGAGCTCCTCGATGGCCCGATCGCTCACTCCGCGGGGGCGGTGTATCGCCTCCGCGTCAGATCTGGCACGCTCCGGCAGCGGCGTGTGCGGGGTCGGCGCTCGGCTGCTTGGGGTCCGACGGGTCGGCGCCCGTTCCGCACGGAGGCAGGTCATTGTCCGCTGCCGTTCCAAGCGTGATCGGCACGGTTCCGCCCGATCCCGGATACGTGAATCCGATCGAAGCACTTCCGTTGGCCGAGTTGTCGAACAACCCTGCGTCCACGTAGAGGCAACTGGTGCCTACAGGGATCGTGGCGGTTGTACTGAACGCACCCCCCATGGAGAAATACGCCTGACGCGCCGTTGCCCCGACGGTGAAGTCGCCGAGGGTGATCTCGATGGGGGCGCCCGTGTTGTTCGTGAAGTCGATCAGCACGTGGTAGTACTTCGGATTGCCCGGGTGCTTGCAGAAAGTCCCCGCATTGAATTCAGGCACGACGGGCGGCGGCGACGCGGCCACCGCAGGCGCCGTGCCGGCTACCGCGATGACAGGAACCGACCATGCCATCGCCTTGGCGACGGTGCGCCGACTGATCCCCGACTGCTGCGGGTTGTCCTTGTTGCTCATGGTGGGTCCCCTCCGTTGTGAGCTGTGCCGAGGTCGATCACGTGCGCCCAGCCTCACGTGATCCATTCGATCGGCGGTCGCCCCCCAGCGCAACGCCCCGTCATCCACGTAGATGCGGTACTGGATACTACCGCAGACCCGCGAATTTCGCCTCCTCCATCGAGTCGGGTGCGTCTCAACCGCATTTCCGCTCCGGATAGGCTGAACGCCATGGCGGTGATCACACCTCGCGCGGTGCACCTCACACTCGCCCGTGCGGCCGTTCAGACCATCGCCGACGATGCCGGCGCAGACCTGCTCCACATCAAAGGAAACGCCGTCGATCCCGCGCTTCGGTCCACCGAGCGCCCAGGTACCGACATCGACGTCCTCATCCGACCACAGGACATCGAACGGTTCGACGCACGCCTGCGCCTCCTCGGCTGGACCGTCTACAGCACCTTCGTGTTCGGCTCGCCATTCGGGCACGCGCAGACCTACCAGCATGACGTGTGGGGCTACCTCGATGTGCACCGGCACTTCCCGGGGATCGAGCTTCACCCCGCGGCCGCGTTCGACATGCTGTGGGCGACGAGATCGGAGCGCTCCTTCGGCCAGGTGGGCTGCGCGGTGCCCTCGCTCACCGCCCAGTCGCTGATCATGCTGCTCAACTGCGCACGCACGCCGGTTCACGAGGATCTCGTCAGCCAGTGGACGGATGCCTCGCCTCAGCACCGCGCCGAGGTGAACCGCCTCGCGATCGCTCTGCGCGCCGAGGTCGCCCTCGCCGCTGCGACGGGCCACCTCGATCGGGCACGTGGCCGCCGCACCTATGCGCTCTGGAACGTGATCGTCAACGGGGGCACGCGTGCGCAGGAATGGCGTGCACGGGTGTGGGCCGCCCCCACGTTTCGCGACGCCATCCTCGTCGTGCTGCGCGCGCCGCTCGTGAACATCGACGTCCTTTCGCATCGGCTGGGGCGCCCACCGACGCGGAGCGAGATCGTGCGGGAGTTCTTCGCCCGGCCGCTGACCGCGGTGCGGCAGTTCCGCGAACGGCAGCGGCCATGAAGCCGTCCCCCGGTGTCGCATGGGTGATGCACGACGATGCTGCATACCTTGCGCGCCTTCCGCAGGGCCCTGTCATCGTGCTTGAGGGTGCCGCCGGCCTGATCTGGGAGGAACTCGTCGCGACCGATGATGTCACCGGCCTGACGGAGCGCGTACGGGCACGCCTCCACGACGCGCCCGTCGACCTCAGCGAGCAGATCGACGCGTTCACCGCCGAGCTTCTCGCCGCGGGCTGGCTCGCCCGCACCGACTCGTCCGCGTCGTGACTGCGCCGCCGCCTCCGCGTCGCGGCTCCCAGGCGTTGCTGTGATACTTGACCGCGGAGGAGACCCGATGACGACGCCACGCTTCCGCGGAGAGCGCCTCCGCGAGCGACTCGCTCCCATGTGGGCGCACTCGTGGCGGTGGGTCCTGGCCGCGCTGGGCGCAATGGTGGCGACGTGGTTCCTGCTGCGATCGGGCTCAGCGAGCCTGACCATCGCACTCGTGATCGCGGTACTCGTCGTGGGCGCGGCCCTCACCGCATCCAAGCCGATGGCCATCGCCCTCATGGCGATGCCCGCCTTGTTCATCGTCGAGCGCATCGGGCTCGGCGGGACGGACCTCACGATCTCTGATGCGGCACTCGCCGCCGCGTTCGGCACCGCTGTCCTGCTCGCCCAGCGTCCATTCAGCCCGGAACTGCGCTGGCTGCTGTGGCTCAACGCGATCTACCAGTTCGCGACACTCATCACGGTCATCATCAACCCCTACTCGCAGAACGTGATCGAGTGGTTCCACGCATGGCTTCTCATCTCGGGCGCGCTCGTCGTCGGCTGGGGCGTGGGGCGAGCAGGATATGCCCGGCTGGCGTTCCGCCTGATGATCGCCGCAGCGACCATCATCGCCCTGAGCTCACTGTTCACGGCCCTCCTCAACTACACGCAGGAGGACTTCGGCCCGGCCGCGCCGGAGTGGCCCTACCCGATGAACAAGAATTTCGCGGGCGACGTCATGGCGTTCGTCGCCTTGATCGTCTACGTGAACCCGGCGTGGGCCGCACTGAACAAGAACACCGCCCGTCTGCTCCTCGTCATCCTCGGGTCCGGGATCCTGGTCACTCAGTCGCGGCAGGCGCTCATCGGTCTGTTGGTCGCGGTCGTCTTCGTCGTGTCACGGCGCAAGCTGTTCGGCCACTCGCGCCTGGCACTTCTGCTCTTGATACCGGCCGCGTGGCTCATCTATCTGACCATCCATGATCAGATCGAGTCACAGAACAGGTTCAACTCGCTCTTCCAGCGACTGGACTGGTTCCGCGAGGTCTACGCCTACTGGAAGCATGCGCCGATCTTCGGCCACGGCCTGCGCTTCTGGTATGTCGATGACACCGTTCCCTACCAGCCGCCGCAGGCGGAACTCGAAGTCGCCGCCTCCGCGGGACTCGTCGGGCTCGCGGCGTTCGCCATCATGTGGATCGGAGTACTGGTCGTGCTGTGGCGCATGGACCCGGCGTACGGCACGCTCGCGGCCGTCGTCGTGCTGAGCCGCCTGGTGCAGGCGCAGTTCGATCTGTTCTGGGTGACCGCCCAGGTTTCGATTCCGTTCGTCATCGCCGGCATCTGCCTCGGCGCGAAAGCGCTCGCCGAGGCCGATCCCGCACCTGCGGAATCGCGCGCCGGCGAAGGTCAGCCGCGCCGCAAGAGGCCGACGTCGATCAGCTGATCAAGAGTCTGCGCGAGGAACTGATCGATGTCGACATCGGACGGGGCGTCGCCGTGCACGGCGATGACCCGCTCGCGGAGCGCACCGGACTCGACGCCATCCGCGCCGAGCCATACCTCGGGCCCGATGCCGTCCAGCACATGCAGGCGCCGTCCGGCGAGCACGACGAGCCGGCCGTCGAGGAACACGGCGTCATCGAACTCGGTGCGTGCGACGAAGCCGGCTGTCAACTCGCCCTGCGGACGCTCGACATCCACGGCACTCCATTGCGCGACCTCCCCACGCACGTGCAGTACGCGCCCGACCAGGGTCTCGAGTTCGTGACCGTCGGCGTAGCGCATCCGTCGGACGCCACCGGTCACGTCGATGATCTCGAGCAGCGTCTGCAGAGGACGCGGCAGCCGGCTGAGCGAGCTGGTCTGGGCCACGAGGTCGCCGATCGCGTCGATCGCTGACACCGGTTCGATCCCCGGAGAGATGACGGCCTGGTCACGATCCAGCAGCACGATCGCGGCAAGACGCAGGTTTTCCGGGGCGGGCCTCATCCCGATGTCCGCCGGGGCGTGGAGTTCTTTCGTACCGGGCCGCGACCCTACCGACAGCGGCTTCGGATAGGGGATGACGCTCAAGTCGGGCCGCACAGCGACCGTCTCGTCCGTAACGTACCCCAGCACGTGACCGAGGCGCTGACATGCAGTCGTCTTGCCGCGGCCCGACGGGCCGACGAGCGCGATCACGCCGCCGTCGTCGTAGGCAAGACCGGCCGCATGGAACATGAGTGCTTCGCCCGCCAGTCGGTGCAAACCCGCAACCGTCAACGCTCCAGCAAGCCGATCGGGCGCCTCATCGGCGGATGACGCGAGAATCGTCTGCGCGCCAGGCTCCGCCTCACTTGCCGCGTCGAGCGTGAGTCGATAGCGCGTTGCCTCGTCTGGGGCATCAACGGTCACCAACCCCGCCCACTGTGCCGGGATCGCCGATTGGACCTCGGCCGGCACGGAAGCGTCCACTTCCACGGCGAACACGCTCCCGAGTACACGGACAGAGAATGAGGTGGACACGAGACCATCCTTGCCGGAACGGGCCCACTCCCAAAACCTGCCCTCCCAGCTGCCCCAGGCGGCGTCGCGGAGGTATGCCGTACCATTGTGTGGTCGTTCGCGCACAGGGCAGCGGGCGTCACACTGGGGGATCATGGAGCTCCGCGACTACTTGCACGGTCTGCGTCGGCATTGGCTCGCGGTCCTGCTCATCACAGCGATCGGGGTCGCCGTCGCCTGGGGGTGGACTCTCACGCAGAAGCCCGTATACGAGGCCTCCGCCTCGGCATATATCTCCGCAGCGGAGAACACCCAGTCGGTCGCGCCCGGAGCAGGGAACGCTTATGCGCGTTCCTACGTCGCCTCGTTCCTTGACCTTGCGACATGGCGCTCAGTCGCCGACTACGCGATCGAAGAGCTGGGGCTGAGCACCACACCGGAGCAGCTCATCAACGACATCACGATCAGCAATCCGGAAGACACTGCGATCCTCAAAGTCCAGGCGCGCGCCGAGTCGCCCGAGGCGTCTGTCGCACTGGCGGGCGCCTGGGTCCGCGGCATGCAGACGACGATCGATCAGGTCGAGGGCAACGGCACTCCCGGTTCCGCGCCCATGAACGTCTTCCTCGGCGACCCCGCTGCGGCACCGACCAGCGCGGTGTATCCGGACGTGCGCACGGCGCTGCTCATCGGCGGAGTCCTTGGGCTCGGCTTCGGGCTCGCGTTCGCTCTCGTTCGCACGGCCTTCGACCGTCGCATCCGTCCCGGCGATGCGGTCCACGAGAAGCTCGGGATTCCGGTTGTCGGCATGCTGCCGCTCACCGACGGCGTCGACGCCGATGGCAAGGGCGGTGGCAAGAGCGGTGGCAAGACCGGCCGCAATGAGCGATTCGCCTACGAAGAGGCGTTGCGCGCACTGCGCACCAACCTGCAGTTCATGGACGTCGACAACCCGCCGCGGGTCATCGTGATCACGAGCCCGATGCCCAGCGACGGAAAGTCGCTCACCGCGTGCGAGCTTGCACGCACTCTCGCGGCCTCGGGCGCACCGGTGATCCTCGTCGACGGCGACCTGCGCCGGTCGAAAGTCGCCAAGAACATGGGCCTGCCCGGCGGCGCCGGTCTCACGGACGTCCTGGCCGGACGCGCGAGCCTCCATGACGTCCTCCAGAAGGCGCCCGGGACGGCGAGCCTGCTCGTGCTCACGGCGGGCAGCATCCCCCCCAATCCGAGCGAGGTGCTCGGATCCACGCGCATGCGTGCCCTGCTGGAAGATCTGTCTTCCGCAGCCATGGTCATCGTCGACGCGCCCCCGCTGCTTCCGGTCACCGACGGCGCGGTGCTCACACATCAGGCCGACGGGGCGCTGCTCGTTGTCCGGGTCGGCAAGACCACCTACGACCTCGCCGAGAAGGCCCTCAGCTCACTCGAGCAGGTGCACGGTCGCGCTCTGGGGGTTGTTCTCAACCGCGTGCCCATGCGAGGCGTCGATGCGTCGCCTTATGCACACGCCTATCGGTACGAATACGCCAGCAAAGGCCCGTCCGGGAAGGCGGCCGGTGAGCGTGGAATGACCTCGCCGCCGCGCCGCACCGAGAATCCCATACCGGTCGTCCCCGATCCGGTCGTCGAGACTCCCCCGGTCGTCGCCGAGGCTCCACAGGCATCCCATCACCAGCCGCGACGGGCCGCGAAGCGAGCATCCGCCGCGAAGCGCGGCGCAGAAGCCGCGGCCACACCCAGTGCGGCCGATGCGCGGGATGCTGACGACGCGCTGCGCGCCTTCGAGGATCTGCTCCTCGGCGGCGACGGGACGCAGTCGCGGCCGCCGCGGGCGTGATCGCAGTTCACTCGGCGCGGCCGCGGGCCGGCGGGGATGGCTGGCCACCGAGCCCCCACACCACATCTGCGAACGCACGCGCTCGATCGTTCCAATCGGCCGCATGCGCCGGGTGTCGCTCATCGCGACCGTATGAGCTCATCGCCGCCACCACAGCGTGCGCGAACGTCTGCGGCTCGGCGACCGTGACGCCATCGGCATCGCGGAACCCGGCCACCGGCGTCGACACCACCGGCCTGCCCGCCGCCTGATACTCGTAGAGTTTGATCGGGTCGAGGCTGTCGGTGAATTCGTCGACCACGTGCGGCACAAGCAGCACGTCTGCGTGCTGCAGGAAGGCCGGAACCTCGGTGTACGGCTTCGGTCCGAGCAGGACGACGCCCGACTCGGCGAGTGCTGTCGTATCTGCGTCGCCGAGAGAATTCGGGCCGAGGAGCACGACGGTCGCCGACGTGCTCAGTTCACGCGCCGTCGCGATGCATAGAGGGACATCGAACCGGTCGGCGTGCAGCGTCCCGGCGTACAGAGCGACCTTCCGCGCCGGCAGATCGGGCGGTCGCGGGTGCCGATGCTGATATGCCGCCGTGTCGACCCCATTGGGGATCAACACGATGGGAGCTCTATCGGCACCGCGCGCGGGTGACTTGCGGCGCACGAGCTCAGCGGAGCACGCCACCACCTGGTCTGCGCTGCGCAGCAGCTGCTGCTCGCCGTCCACGATGCGCGCCCGCTCGGGCGCCGCTCGGTCGGCGGCCGCCCAGTCGTCGGTGATGTCGTAGAGGGTCGCCCAGCCGGTCATGCCTGACAGCTCGGCCGCCGCCGGGTCGTTGATCCACAGGACCGGGTCAGTCATACCCAGACGGCGCGCACTCCGGACCACCCCACGGGCGAACCGCCGGTCGGCCCCGCGGTCGATCCGACGCGGGAGGAGTTTCACCGGTCTCAGGGTCCACAGGCCCGGCTGCACGTTTGCACGCTTGCGCACTCGACGCCCGAACTGCGGCCGGCGGCCCGAACGCACGTCATGCAGCGGATCGGCACGAGGCTCGACGAACAGCACCCGCAACCCCGGATCCAAGGTAAGAAGCCGCGAGACGAGATGCTGGTTGCGGCGCCACACGCCGTCCCAGGGCTCAAGCGAGATCACGACGAGATCGGTCATGCGCGCCCTCGCCGAGTCAGGGCCGCGAGGTATGCCGCATCCGTTCCCGCCACCTGCGCGTCGACGGTGAACGTTGCACGCTGCCGCTGGCGCTGCTGCTCCGCCAACGCCTCGCGAGCGCCCTGATCGTGGGCGAACAGGCGCAGAGCAGATGCCGCGGCATCCATGTCGTCAGCCGGGAACCGCGCTCGCGGATCCACGCCCTCGAGCAGCTCGCGATGCCCCGCCGCGTCCGCGGCGACGACCGGGAGACCGGCATCCATCGCCTCGAGGATCGTCAGACCGAGATGTTCGCGGGGGCAGGGGGCGATGAGGAGGGCGGCGCGCGCCATCAGTTCGGGGATGTCCCTGCGGAACCCCAGGAACCTCACACTGCCGGCCATGCCGAGCCGGGCGGCGACATCCTCGAGCGCCGAGCGTTCGGCGCCGTCGCCGGCGATCTGCAGCAGCCACCCCTCGTCCGCAAGGCCGGATGCCGCGAAGGCGCGCACCGCGATGTCGGTGCGCTTCTCGGGTTGCAGGCGCTGCGCCGCGAGCACCACCCGAGACCGTGCTGCGATCGCGCCGGTGCGGCTCTCGATTCCGGGGTACACGACGGCGCTCGGTCGTCCAATCGCTGCCGCGACGGTGCGGCTGACCGAGATCTCGGCGTCGATCCGAGCTTCGATCGCCCGATAGACGAACGCCGGCCAGTGCGAGCCACGGTGCTGTGCGAAGTGGCGAGTGGACACGAGAGCCGGACGATCCCGCACGCCGAGCAGACCGATCGCGGCCGCCCCGTCGGCGGCGGTCATATGCGTGTTCACCACGTCGACCTGGCCCGCGAGCCGGCGCACCCTTCGCGTGACCTCGACTGTCCGCACTCCCGGCTGATATCCCACCCCGGCGGCACGCAGTTCATCCGCCAGCTGCACCGGAGCACCGCCGATCACCGACACCTCGTGACCCGACGCGCGCTGGGCGAGCGCGAGACGGCGCACGAACTGCTCCACCCCGGCGAAGCTGTCGGAGCGCACGGCGTGCAGGATGCGCAGGGGCCGCATCAGGCATCCACCCCTGCGCGCTCGGGCGCGATGCGCTGCAGCAACGCGACGTAGGCTTCCGCCGTCGCGCGCCACCCGTGTCCCTCGACCGACGCACGGGCCGGGGCACGATAGACATCCCGCCCATCCTCGGCGAGGCGCTCCATCCGATCGGCCACTTCCGCCGGATCGCGATCGACGAGGAAGCCGTTGACGCCGTCGACGACGACCTCGGGCGCATAGCCGACCCGCGTCGCGATGACCGGCAGTCCCGCGGCCAGCGCCTCCAGCACCACAAGCGCGTTGGCCTCGTACGCACTCGGCAGCACGAACATGTCGGCTGCATCGAAGAAGAGCGGCAGGTCTCCGCGTCGCGGTCCCATGAACAGGACGCGCTCAGCGACACCGAGCTGCTCGGCCTGACGGCGCGCCTCGGCGACCGTCTGCGTCTTGCCGCCGGCTACGAGCAGCAGCACGGTCGGTGCGTCGACCAGAGCGGCGATCGCGATGTCGAGTCCCTTGCGCGGGAACTCGTGCCCGACGAACAGCGCGACGCGGTCGTCGTCGCCGAGGCGAAACTGTGCGCGCGCGTGCGCTCTGCGTTCGGGAGTGGGCGGACGGAAGCGCTCCAGATCGACGCCGTTGGGGATGACGATGACCTCGGGACGCACGCGTCCGTAGGTGCGGCGGAGCGCCTCGGCGTCGGATGCCGACAGCGCGACGACCGCACGGTGCGCCCGACTGCGGTAGCGGACGACGTCACGCAGATACGTGAAGACATGCGTGGGATTGCGCAGCATGTGCCGCGCCGCACCCCCGCGAGCCTGCATCGCCGCGGTCACCACCCCATGGTTGACATATACGTCGCCGGTCATGATGTTGTTGTGGCAGATCGCCACGGCATCCGGCCGCTCGCGCAGAAAACTCCGCGCGCGCGCCGTGCCCACGGTGGAGAACCAGACCATCTGACGGAACAGCGCCAGCGCGCGAAAGAAGAGGGTCTTCGGCCACGGACGCCGCCTGCGCCCCGCGGTCAGCAGGGTGAACTGCTCGACCTGATGCCCCATGGCGGTGAACTCACGCTCGAGGTTGTATGCAACGCCGCCGACTCCCGAGCCCGGGCCGATCACCGGGGCGATCTGCACGATGCGCATCAGTCCACCCTGGCAGACGCCGGTCGCCCGACGAGCACGGCTTCGGCACGCAACGGCCCCCGCAGGTAGAGGGCCGCGCGACGCCACGCCAGGTCGCGCTTGTCTGCAGAACGGGAGAGGATGCCGCGGGCCACTGCGCCGGCGACGATCGCCGCGCGCGTCACCTGCCACCCGAAAGCACCGAAGTGCTTGCGGTAGTAGCGCTCCTGCGAGCCGTGGAAGTGCAGGTCGCGGCGGCGCGAGTCGGTGCTCGTCGCCGCGCCCTCATGCCGGGCTTCAGCGTCTTCGACGAGGGCGTGCCGCCAGCCAAGACGATGTGCGCGGTACTCCCAGTCGGTCTCTTCGGCGTAGAGGAAGAAGCTCTCGTCGAATCCGCCGACCTGATCGAGCGCCTCGCGGCGCAGCACCAGCACCGAGCCGATGACGTACCGCGGTCCGGCCCGCAGACCAGCGAGACCGACCGCTTCGAGCACGGCGTTGAGTGGCGAGGGGAACGGCCACCGCACACGTGCGCGCCGACCTGACGCGTCGACCTGCGCCGGTGCGACAGAGGCGAGGTCGGGTTCTCCCCGTAACGCGGCGCGCAGCACGTCCAGCTGATCCGCGCTGATACGGGCATCGGGATTGAGCAGCAGCACGTCGCCGTCAGGCACCAGCCGGTCAGTCAGCGCGACGTTCACGCCCGCGCCGAACCCACCGTTGCGGCCGGGGTCGATGTATCGCACGCCGAGTTCGTCGCACAACCCGGCGATCTCGGGCAAGGACGAGTTGTCCACGACGGTGACCGGCAGGTGCGCGATCGGCTCCAGTGCGCTCCGCAGCAGATCAGGGGTACCGTATGCAACCACGATCACCTCGAGCGGCGGCAGCTCGTCGCCGGGAGCCGGCGCACGGAGCACGGAGCGGTAGAGCGCGAGATAGTCGCGGGCCACAGCGTCCCAGCTGCACTCGCCGGCGCGCACGAAGCCGGCGGCGACCAGCTCCGCGCGCCGCGGCCCGGCCGCCTCGACCAGCGCATCACTGAGCGCAGCGGCATCACCCGCCGGAACGACGATCCCCGCCCCGCCCACGACCTCCGGCAGCGCACCGGCGTCGCTGGAGACGACCGGCACCCCGCACGCCATGGCCTCGACAGCGACGCGCCCGAACTGCTCGGTCCAACGCGGCGTCGCCACCGAGGGCACGGCCAGAACGTCGACAGACCGGTAGAAGTCGGCGATCTGCTCGGGCGGCACCGAGCCGAGCAGCTCCACACGCTCGGCGATGCCGAAGCTCGCTGCGCGGCGGCCGATCTCGTGGGCCAGCGGGCCGGCGCCGGCCAAGCGCAGCCGCAGCCTCGCATCGCCCGCCACAGCCTCCAGCAGAAGGGGAACACCCTTCTCGGGCACGAGACGGCCGACGAAGCCGACCGTGATGACGGCATCCTCTGTCGTCGCCCGCGACGACGCCCCGGGCGAGAACGCCGCGAGATCGACTCCCAGCGGAACCACCCGCGGGCGTCCCGCGAAGCCCTTCGCGACCGTGATCGTCGCGGCCTCGGAGTTGCAGGCAGAGATGCCGCTCGCCGCGCGCAGTGCCGCGCGCTCGAACCACCGGAACGGAACCGGATACCGCTTCGCGATGTTCTGCGCCGTGTACAGCACCACCGGAGCGCGATTGCGCCGCAATTTCCGCAGCAGCAGTATCTCGGCGGCGGCGAGCGAGAACGGCTCTTCATGGATGTCGATGACGTCCCACTGCTCACCGAGCGCACGCCACACCGGTCGCGGATCGAAGAGGAACAGGGCGGGATGCCGGCCGACGGTGCCGACGGGAACGGTAGCCGGTTCTTCCTCTGCGCCGAGCGAGACCTCAGCGCCGCCCGCGTGCCAACTGCGCGCGGCGAGCAGCGTGAGTTCGACCCCGAGTGCGCGCAGACCCCGCTCTCGACCGCGCCAGGCGCTCACGGTCGCGCTATGGGACACCCGAAGTACCCGCACGGCCCCTCCCGGTACGATCGATGTATCCCATTCTCGCCGGTGCGGCGAGCGCGGCCAACCCAAACGAGTCGCGGCCGTGACAGGAGGGGTGCGATGTCGAAGGACCGACCGGTGCGCATCCTCGTCGTGTGCACCGGCAACATCCATCGCAGCCCGCTCGCCGCGGCCCTCTTGCGCACCTGGGCCGACTGGTACCTCGGCGACCTGGCCGCCGACGTCGAGATCGCCAGCGCCGGCCTGTTCGCCGTGGTCGGTGCCCCGATGCCCGTCGGAACGCAGACGATCGCACGGGCGCTCAAGGCCGACGGCTCGCTGCACCGTGCCCGCGCGCTGTCCGACGAGGCCATCGAGAACGCCGACCTGATCCTGACCGCGGAGGTGAGCCACCGCGACGCCATCGTGGCGCGTGCGCCGCGAGCGCTGCGGCGCACCTTCACTGTGCGCGAGGCCGGCCGCGCCGCCGCACAGCTGCTTGCCGGAGAGGCACTCGCCGTGCCGCAGACGCGCGACGAGATCACCGCGCGTGCGCAGCAGCTGGCCCTCTTCCGCTCGGCAGGCGACGACGACGTGATCGACCCGCACGGCGAACCCGAAGAGGCAGCGCTGCAGATGACAGCCGACCTGGTGCCGGCGCTCGCGGTGGTCGCCCAGGCCCTTCTGGGCATGCCCGGGCACGCCGCGGACGCCTATATCACGGCGACAGCCGACTCAGACATGCTGCGCGCCCTCATCGCCGCCGCCCAGCACGAGGCTGCGCAGTGAACGCGCCCCGCGTGCTGCACCTCGATCACACGGCCAGTGCCGGAGGCGCCGAGTACGCGCTGGTCCGCATGCTGTGCGCAGACCCCGCTTGGCAGCCCGCTGTGCTGCTCCCCCGCGGTGCGGCGGGACCGGTCTATGAGCCGCTGACCGGCCGCGTGCCGGTGCGAACCGCGGGTTTCGCGCAGCCGGCCGGGGTCGGCGCCGGTGGACCGCGCCGCACGCTGGCTGCCGGCATCCGCCTCGTCGCTCAGGCCGCGGCGTTGCGCCTACATCCCGGCTTCCGCACCGCCGACATCGTCGACGCGAACACGACCCGCGCTGCCGCCTATGCGTCTCTGGCCGCGCAGACTTCCCGGGTGCCGCTCGTGATCCATCTGCGGGACATCATCGACGCGGAGTCGCTCGGTTCGCTCGGCCATCGCGTCATGACCGGCATCGCCCTGCCGCGTGCGCAGGGGGTGATCGCCAACTCGCAGACGACCCTCGACTCCGCGCAGCCGTATCTGCGCGCCGGGGCGGCGACGGCGGTGATTCCGAGTGCGTCAGGGCTGCGGCCGCGTCCCCACCCGCGCCGGGCTCGCGAGCCCGGACGTCCGCTCCACATCGGCATGCTCGCGCGGATCGACCCGTGGAAGGGACAGCGGGAGCTTCTGGATGCCTTCATCGCGGCGTTTCCCGAGGGCGACGTGCGCCTTCAGTTCGCCGGGGCGCCCCTGTTCGGACACGATGACTACGAGGCGGTGCTGCGCACGGTGGCGACCGAGGCCGGCGTCGGCGGCCGTGTGGACTTCCTCGGTCACGTCGACGACATCGATGCGGTGCTCGAGACGTGGGATGTCGCGGTTCAATACTCCACCCGCCCCGAGCCGCTCGGCCAGAACGTGCTCCAGTACCTCGCGTCCGGTGCGGCGACGATCGTCGCGGACGAGGCCGGGCCCGCCGAGTGGGTTGCGGACGGGGAGAACGGTCTGCGCATCGCACCGCGCAACGTGCCGGCGCTCGGTGCGGCTCTGCGCCGACTGGGTGCAGATGCCGATCTGCGTGCGCGCCTCGGGGCGCAAGCCGCGGCGACACCGGGCCTGCTCGACGATGCGGACGTGGCTGCGCGGCACGCGGATTTCTACAAGCGCATACGATCCGGGGCGCAACGCTGAGGAGCCTTCGCAAACAGTACGATCATGGTCATGCCCGTTGCGCTGTCGATCGCATTCGCCCTTGTCATGGCCGTCGTGCTGATCGCCAGCGGGGTCGCGAAACTGCGCACCGCGGACGACCTCGCCGGCTGGGAGAGCCTGGGCGTGCCGGCGGCCCTGCGACGGCAGTGGCTGCTGCGACTGCACCCGTGGGGCGAGATCGCGCTGGGTGTCGCGCTCGCCGTGCTCGGCGGAGGGCTCGGATTCGCCGCAGCCGTGGTGTGCCTGGCCCTCATGGTGGCCTACACGGTGCTCGTGTGGCGTGCATTTCGTCGCGACGGAGATGCGTCGTGCTCGTGCTTCGGTGCAGCGGCACCCATCACCGGGCGAACGCTTGCGCGCAACCTCTGGCTGACCACCCTTGCGCTCGCCGGTGTTGCGACCATCTGGGCGAATCCGCTTTGGGGCGGTGCGGCTGCGGCGGTCATCGTGCAGGACGCATGGCTGTGGGTCGTGGCTGCGCTTGTGGCCGCCGTCACAGCACTGCTGATCACCCGCGCCGAGCAGGCGCCGGCGGCCGAGCCGGTGGCATCCCTCATGCCGGCGCCCCGTCTGGGCGAGGTCGCCGATGACGACGGCATGTTCGAGTACCTGCGCACGCGTATTCCCGCCGTGTCCGTGACGTTGGGCGACGGAACTCCCGCAAATCTGCGCGATCTGGCCCTCCAGAAGCCGATGCTGCTGCTTGCGGTCTCCGAGACGTGCGGAGCGTGCGCGACCACCCGCGAGCGGGTGCCCGAATATCGTCGCCTGCTGCCCGAGGTGGATGTGCGGCTGCTCATCACCGCGAAGCCCGAGGAGAGCGGTATCACCGAGATCGCCGAGCCGCAGTCGCTTCACGACCCGGGCGGATACGTCCGTGCGTCGATTGCGGACTGGGGTGTGCCCACCGCTGTGCTGCTCGGCGCCGATGGACTTCTCGCCGGCGGCCCGGAGAGCGGGCCTGACGCGGTGGAGGCGTTCGTCGGCGACATCTATGAGAGCCTGCATGGCGAGCGACCCGTTGCGTAGACGACGATCGGCAATTTTTCCTCGTGACCTATCGACGTGGCTGGCATCGGTCGGCTAGACTCACCCCGCTGCGGAATGCTGGGGTAGATCGCAGAAGAGTGTCCCAGGGGAGTGGACAAACCCGACCACTCTGCGACGATGTCCGCGGCTGGCTCGTCTGGAGGCCGACATGAGTGAGATCGAGCAGCCCGCCGCACCCGAACGGCAAGGCGTCAGCCGGCGCACCGTCACCAAGGCGATGGCATGGTCGGTGCCGGTGATCGCGGTCGCGGGCACTGCGCCGACAGCGGCCGCATCACTGTTGCCGTGCGTCGCCGACCTCGCTCCCGTCGGCGGCACCTATCCGGTCACGGTCAACCTGAGCGGCTGCACCAACAGCGTGGCCAACCCGAACCACTGGGACTTCAACTTCAAGATCACGGTTGCCGAGCAGAACGGCACCGACTGTGACTGCGACGCGTTCCGCGTCACCCTGTACGACAACCCCCCGCGGTCGCGATTGGGCATCCAGGGCGGTGCCGTCTTCGACGACTGGGGAACCCGCACCCAACCCGACCCGCGGATGTACATCCAGAAGGAGCTCCCACCCGGTGGCACCGCCACCTTCCCTGCGACCAATGACCAGGTCTACCGCGTGGCCGGGGCCTCCCCATGGGACGGCTACGACTTTCCGGGCACTTTCAACCTGACCATCACCGCTCCGGGCACGGCAGACGACTCGGTCCACGCCCTCTATACGCCGGGCGGCGGCATCCCGTGCGGGGCGTCCGGTCCCTACGCTTTCTACCGGGTCGACTGCAAGAAGAACGGCGTCTACACCCAGTTGGGCGGGATCGGCAACATCAACCCCTGCATCCCGATGATCACGGTGGACAGCGTCTGCCGGTTCGACACGACAGGCAACGATCGCTATCGAGTCCACGTCTCCGTGCTGACCACCTGCCCCGGCATTTCGAACTCCGACTTCAGGGTCACGAGGATTCAGCGCAACAACGACACGAACTTCCCGAACGACGGCGACACGGTCTGGACGGGCAACCAGGTCGTCGGCGGCGGCACCAGCATCGACATGGATGTTGCCGGCAACAGCGGCGGCCAGCTATGGATCTCGTTCACGACCGACAACGGCGCCAACACGAGCATCATCCGCGTCCCCACCAACAACACCGCCTGCACGGAAAACCTCCAGAGCACGAACAACGCCTCCACTGAGAGCACGACCGAAGGCTCGACAGAGTCGAACGCCGCCAGCTCCAGGTCGACGACCCAGTCGTCAAGGTCGACCGCAGGCTCGAGCGACTCGACAGGCGGCTCGGACGGTGCCGGCGATTCGTCGGATTCCTCCGGCGGCTCAGCCGGCTCAACCGGCGGCTCAAGTGATATCTCGGGCGGCTCGGGTGACGCGTCCGACGGGACCGGCGGCTCCAGCGGTTCCACCGGCGGCTCGGATGGGTCGACCGGGGGCTCTGGCGACGGCACGGGCCAGGACGGCGGCTGACCCCCGCAAGCCGGCGCCCAGCCTGGGTGGTTGGCTCGCACACCGGGGCGTCCCTGAGGCCGTCGGTACAGTGATGATGTGAACGGCGACAGGAGGTGACCGGCGCAGCCAGCGGGCCCGAAGCATCCGGTTCTCGCCCTGACGTCGTCGTCGCCCATGACTACCTGACCCAGCGCGGCGGGGCCGAGCGCGTCGCGCTGGAGCTGGCCACCCGCCTCCAGGCCCGCGAGGTCGTGACCTCGGTCTATTCGCCCGAGCTCACCTTCGACGGCTTCCGCGACCTCGTGATCCGGCAGAGCCCCTCGCGTCTCGTGCACCTGTTCGCGGACGACATGCGTCGCGCGCTGCCGGTGCTGCGTCGCGCCTGGTCGCGCATGGAGCCGGTGACCGCCGACGCGGTCGTGTGCAGCTCGTCGGGCTGGGCGCACGCGATGCCCGTGGCCGCGGGCACCGCGAAGATCGTCTACTGCCACAACCCCGCGCGCTGGCTGTATCAGCCGGGGGATTACGTGCAGGGTCATTCGCCCCTGGTGCGGGCGGCTCTGGCGGCGCTCTCCCCCGGCCTGCGCCGATGGGATCGGCGCGCGGCCGCGAGCGCCGACGCGTACCTGGCGAACTCGCGCAGCGTCGCCGAGCGCATCCGCCGCGCGTACGGGATCGAGGCCGAGGTGCTGCCGCCGCCGGTCGCGGTCGACACCGACGGCCCGCAGGACCCGGTGCCCGGCGTCGAACCCGGCTACTTCCTCACGGTGAGCCGCCCGCGCGGATACAAGGGCGCGGACGCCCTCATCGACGCGTTCGCGGGGATGCCCGAGCATCGTCTCGTCGTCGTCGGCTCAGCGCCCGGCGACCGGCTTCCGTCCAACGTCTCGACGGTGGGCCGGGTGCCGGAGGAGCAGCTGCGATGGCTCTACGCCCACGCGCGCGCCCTGGTGTCGGTCTCGCGCGAGGACTTCGGCCTCACTCCGGTCGAGGCGAACGCGTTCGGGTGCCCCGCGCTCGTGGTCCGTGCCGGAGGATTCCTCGACTCGACGGCCGAGGGCGAATCGGGGCTGTTCCTCGACGACGATGCCCGCGACACGATCATCCGCGGGGTGCGGTCGTTCCCGGGCGGATGGGACCGCGATGCCATCCGCCGCAACGCCGCGCGCTTCTCGGGCGAACAATTCGCCGCGCGAGTCCGGGAAGTCATCGCGGAGCATATGAGTCGCTGAAGGTCGGGGCGTTTCGTCTCGCCTGCGGCTCGCTCAACGACCGGGGGCGCGACCGTGGGCTCGCTCAACGACCGGGGTGGGACCGGCGGCTCGCTCGACGACCGGGGTGGGACCGGCGGCTCGCTCAACGACCGGGGTGGGGCGGCGAAGAGGGGCGGATGCCTCAGGCATCCGCCCCTCGCGCACCGGCTCACTCGTTGCCGATGGCCTTGTCGAGATTGTCCCGGATGTCATCGACCTTCGCGTCGTGCTCGTCGGGCGTGACCTTCTTGG
>NZ_JBIQHX010000013.1:0-88988 GCF_044508325.1 Microbacterium sp.
CCGTGCCCGCGTCGCTGACGATCTCGGTGCGCCCCTCGACAAGCTCGGGGGCGACAAGCTCGGGGGCGACAAGCTCGGGGGCGACAAGCTCGGGGGCGACAAGCTCGGGGGCGACGGGCTCGGGGGTCGCCACGGACGGCGAGCCGTGGCATCCCTCCATCGCCGCCGAGCGCCTGCCCAAGGCGCTCATCCACCGCAACGTGCCCGGAGAGCCCGTGCACGCGCTGCTGGCGGCCCTGGACCGCGAGTGGGAGCGCGCGGCCGGCATGACCCCCTTCGGCGCGGTCCAGCGCTGGCGCGCGGCGCTGCAGGCGATGGCGGATGCCGGCTGGCCCCTGCGCGGGCGATCCCGCTGGCGGCTGGGCGAGCTCACGGTGCCCTGGTCGGCGGTCGCCCCGCTCGCCTGATCCGAGCGGCCCGGGGCCGGATCAGCCCGCCGCGGGCCGCCGTCCCAGCCGCGGGATGCGGGGAATGGATGCCGTCGCGCCGGCGTCTGCCGGGACGATGACCTCCTGGGCGGCGGCGATCTCGACCTCCCCGGCCTCGACGACGAGGTCGGCGTCGGCGGGTGTCGAGCGCTTCACGACAGCGAGCGCGATCGGCCCCTCCTCGTAGTGCATCGCCGCTGATGTGACCGCCCCGACGACCTTGTCGCCCAGGCGCACGGCAGCCCCGTGCTCGGGCAGGACGCTGTCCGACCCGTCCAGGTGCAGCAGCACGAGCCGCCGCGGCGGGTGCCCGAGGTTGTGCACCTTGGCGACAGTCTCCTGTCCTCGGTAGCAGCCCTTGCTCAGGTGCACCGCCGTGCGCAGCCAGTCCGTCTCGTGCGGGATCGAGCGCTCGTCCACCTCGGTCGCCAGGCGCGGGCGCCACGCGGCGACGCGCAGAGCCTCGGCGGCGAGCAGCCCGGCCGCCTCGATCGTTCCCGCGGTCGCTTCGGCGGCGACCTCGTCGAGCGCGCCGACGGGCACGATGACCTCGATCCAGTGCCGCTGCGCCCCTGGGTGCGGGTCGGCGGTGGCGTAGCCCCAGCCGCCCGGTGCGACCTCCGGCCAGCGGTCGCGCCAGACCAGCGCCATGCCGCCGGGTGTGGCCACGACGTGCCCCGGCACCGGCCCGAGGCCCTCGGGCGCGACGGCGCCGAGCACGGCGTACTCGTCGGCCATGCGCAGCTCGACGGCGGCCCGGAATCGCATGCGCATGAGCCAGGTCAGCAGCGGCTCGGCATCGTCCGCGTCCACGATCAGCCAGGCCGTGGCACCGTCGTCGACGACCGCCGCGACGTGCTCGACGCGGCCCTGCGGGTCGAGCACCAGCAGCTCGGTGCTCTCGCCCGGCGCGAGGGCGGTCAGCGCCTGCGAGGTGATCGAGTCGAGCCAGCTCAGCCGCTCGGCACCGGTCGCCGCGAGCACCCGGCGGTCGTCGAGCGGAACGATGGCGCGCCCGGCCGCGAGCGCACGCTGCTCGGCGAGCGGATTGCCGAAGTGCAGGATGCCGGCGGAATCGGCGACCGCTCCGGGCACCGCGGTGAAAAGGGGTGTCGCTGCGGACATGTCAGTCCGCCCTCGCCAGCCGGGCGGAGGCGTGCGAGGCGATGTCGCGCCCGAGCGCCGCGATGTCCCACGCCCACAGCAGGTGGCCGTCCACGAGCCCGTACATGCGCGTGGCCGCGGAGTACTCCTTGGAACCGGCGGTGCGCACCACCATGTCGGTGGCGATGTCGATGCGGGGCCCGTTCACCTGACCGAGGTACACCTCGCTGACGCCGTCGGAGTGGACAAGTGCGACCTCGATGTCGAAGCCGCCCTCCGCCGTGCGCAGCCGCTCGACGTCGTCGACCGTCCGGGCCGGCGCCGCCTCCCGCGGCGGGAGCAGGCCGGGACCCGCGTCGCCGTCGGTGGCCGGGCGCGCCAGGCGCCAGAAGCCGGTCTCGGCGACCAGCGGCGTGCCCTGCGCGCCGTCCGCGCCGGCCAGCCACGCGTTCGCGGCGTAGTTGAGGTACGGCTCGCCGTCATGGCTGAAGCTGACCCGGTGCGCGAACTCCCCCGTGAAGCGGGTGCCGCCGGCCTCGTAGTCGATCACGCCCGTGCCCTCCCACACGCCGATCAGCCAGGACAGCGGGGCGAGATCGGCGGGCAGGTCGGTCGGCAGCTCGAACACGACGTCAGCGCTGGCCGCGATACAGGTTGACGATCACCGCACCCGAGACGAACACGATCGCCAGCGACGCGAGACCGAGCAACCCGACGAAGAAGAGTTCGAGGGCGACGAGATCCATGTTCCCAGCTTAGGCCACCCGGGGCTCGCGGCGCGGGACTACCCGGGGATGAGCGCCACGACGCCGAAGACGGCGGAGATCACGCCCATCACCAGCGTCGCCCCGCCCGCGGTGAGCGCGACGCGGTCGATGAAGCCCTTGGCGCGACCGAGCCACAGCTGCACCGCGAAGGTGAGGACGATGCAGCCGCCGAGCCCGACGGTCATCCAGGCCATCCGCCATTCGGCCGGGGCCAGCAGACCCACCGCCACGCCGATGAAAGCGGCCGCGATCCACACGCCCACCACGGCACCGATGGTGCTGCGGGGGGCGAGGTCCGACATCGGCTGCTCGTCCATCGGCTCCATCATCGCGCACCCCGCCCCGCGACGCACGCGTGCCGCGGAAACACGCCTTTATCATGGAAGGGCGCGGGCCCGGCCCGACCCCGGAAGGACGGCCTTTGGCACAGATCCTCGTCTTGAGCTCCGCTGCGGCGGACGCCTCCGCCCTGCCCGCGCTCGAACTGCTCAGCCACCGGGTGATCGTGATCCCCGCCGAGCCGGCGGCGCTGGTGAGCGCGCCGACCGCGGACGCCGTCATCGTCGACGGGCGCCAGGATCTCGCCGCCGCGAAGTCGCTGTGCAAGGTGCTGACGGCCACGGGACTGGAGGCGCCGCTGGTGCTCGTGGTGACCGAGGGCGGGATGGCCGCCGTCTCGGCGGACTGGGGTTTCGACGAGGTGGTGCTCACCGGCGCAGGGCCGGCCGAGATCGACGCCCGGCTGCGGCTGGCGATCGGCCGCCGCAGCGCCGAGCAGCCGGCATCCACCCGCATCCAGACCTCCGGGATCACGATCGACGAGGCCTCCTACTCCGCGAAGGCCAACGGCCGGCCCCTCGACCTGACCTACAAGGAATTCCTGCTGCTGCACTTCTTCGCCACGCATCCGTCGCGGGTCTTCACGCGCGAGCAGCTGCTCAGCGAGGTGTGGGGTTACGACTACTTCGGCGGCACCCGCACGGTCGACGTGCACGTGCGGCGCCTGCGGGCCAAGCTCGGCGACCTGGAGCAGCTCATCGGGACGGTGCGCAATGTCGGGTACCGCTTCGAGGTCCCGGAGGACGAGCCGCAGCCGGCGCCCACCGCGCACTGAGTCCACCCGCGCGGCACCCCGCCCTGCAATGATGAAGGGATGCTGGAGACTCCGATCCTGGATGCCGGACTCGGTGACGCGGACGACGACGACTTCGACGGAGCCGTCGAGGTCTTCGACGAGCAGCTGCCGGAGAACCGCTACCTCGACCGCGAGCTGAGCTGGCTCGCGTTCAACCAGCGCGTGCTCGAGCTCGCCGAGGACCCCGACCTCCCGCTGCTGGAGCGGTCGAACTTCCTCGCCATCTTCGCGAGCAACCTCGACGAGTTCTTCATGGTGCGCGTCGCGGGCCTGCGGCGACGCATCGTCACCGGGCTCGCGGTGCCCACCAACGTCGGCCGGGCGCCGGCCGACGTGCTCGCCGACATCTCGGACGAGGCGCACCGCCTGCAGCTGCGCCACGCCGAGGCCTGGACCTCGCAGGTGCGTCCGGCGCTCACCGAGGCGGGCATCGACGTGCTCACGTGGGGCGACCTGGACGAGGGCGAGCAGGCGTTCCTCTACGACTACTTCCAGAAGCAGGTCTTCCCGGTGCTGATGCCCCTGGCCGTCGACCCTGCGCATCCCTTCCCGTACATCTCGGGGCTGTCGCTGAACCTCGCGATCCGCATCCGCAACGCCCGCACCGGCCGGCAGGAGTTCGCCCGGCTCAAGGTGCCCGCCATGCTGCCGCGCCTGGTCGAGCTCCCCGGCGACGGCGAGCGGCTCCGGTACCTGCCGCTGGAGGAGCTCATCGCCAACCACCTGGGCGATCTCTTCCCGGGGATGGAGGTGCTCGACCATCACGCCTTCCGCCTGACGCGCAATGAGGATGTGGAGATCGAGGAGGACGAGACCGAGAACCTCATCCAGGCGCTGGAGGCCGAGCTGCTGCGCCGCCGGTTCGGGCCGCCGATCCGGCTCGAGATCACCGACGACATGGACGACGTGACCCTCGACCTGCTCCTGAAGGAGCTCGACATCACCGAGCAGCAGGTCTACCGGCTGCCCGGTCCGCTCGACCTGCGCGGTCTGTTCGAGCTCTCGCGCATCGACCGCCCCGACCTGCGCTATCCGCCGCACGTGCCGACCACGGCGATCGCGTTCCAGCCGGGCGACAACAACGAGCGCGCCGACATCTTCGCCGCGATCCGCAAGGCCGACGTGCTGGTGCACCATCCCTACGAGTCGTTCACGACCAGCGTGCAGGCGTTCCTCGAGCAGGCGGCGCGCGACCCGCACGTGCTGGCCATCAAGCAGACCCTGTACCGCACCTCCGGCGACAGTCCGATCGTGCAGGCGCTCATCGACGCCGCCGAGGCGGGCAAGCAGGTGCTCGCACTGGTCGAGGTGAAGGCGCGCTTCGACGAGGCGAACAACATCGTGTGGGCCCGCAAGCTCGAGAAGGCCGGCGTGCACGTCGTGTACGGACTCGTGGGCCTGAAGACCCACTGCAAGCTCGTCAACGTCATCCGGGAGGAGGACGGCGTGCTGCGCTCCTACTCGCACATCGGCACGGGCAACTACAACCCCAAGACGAGCCGCATCTACGAGGACCTGGGGCTGTTCACCGTCGACGATCAGGTCGGCCGCGACCTGACGCGCCTGTTCAACGAGCTCAGCGGCTACGCGATCGAGAAGAAGTTCAAGCGGCTGCTGGTGGCTCCCCTGCATCTGCGCAAGGGCCTGCTGCGGCTCATCGACAAGGAGCGCCGCAATGCGGCGGCCGGCAAGCCCGCGCGGATCCGCATCAAGGTGAACTCGATGGTCGACGAGCAGATCATCGACGCGCTCTACCGTGCGAGCCAGGCCGGCGTGCCCGTGGAGATCTGGGTGCGCGGCATCTGCAGCCTCAAGCCGGGCGTCGAGGGCATGAGCGAGAACATCACGGTGCGCTCGGTGCTCGGCCGCTACCTCGAGCACTCGCGCATCTTCTCGTTCCTGAACGCCGGCGACCCGCAGGTCTACATCGGCAGCGCCGACATGATGCACCGCAACCTCGACCGCCGGGTGGAGGCCCTCGTGCGGGTCACCGCGCCCGCGCACATCACGGAGCTGGAGAGTCTGTTCGACCTCGCGATGAGCGACGGCACCAGCACGTGGCACCTGGGCCCGGACGGCGAGTGGATCCGGCACGCCGTCGACGCCGACGGGCGGCGCCTGGTCGACCTGCAGGATCGCACCATGGCGAATGTGCAGCGCCGTCGCCGGGCGCGGGCGGTGCGATGAGCGAGACGGCCGTCTACGCGGCCGGCGGCGTCGTGTGGCGCCTGGCGGGCGACAAGCTGAAGGTGCTGCTCATCCACCGCACGCGCTACCGCGACGTCACGCTGCCCAAGGGCAAGGTCGACCCCGGCGAGATGCTCGCCGAGACCGCCGTGCGCGAGATCCACGAGGAGACCGGCATCCGCGTCTGCCTCGGGGTCGCCGTCGGCGTCTCCCGCTACCGCCTGCCCAGCAAGCGCACCAAGATCGTCCACTACTGGGCGGCCGAGGCCACCGACACCGCCATCGCCGCGTCGGCGTTCGTGCCCAATGGCGAGATCGCCGCGCTGGAGTGGGTCGGCGTGAAGAAGGCGCGGTCGCGCCTGAGCTACCCGGTCGACGTCGAGATCCTGGACAGCTTCGTGCGCCTGGTCGACGAAGGCGTGCTGCGCACCTTCCCGATCGTCGTGCTCCGCCACGCGAAGGCGGTCGTGAGGGAGGACTGGGACGGAGAGGATGCCGATCGGCCGCTCACCTCGCGTGGCCGCCGCCAGGCGCGGGCGATCGTGGGTCCGCTGCGCGCGTTCGGCGTGCGCAAGATCATCTCCAGCCCCGCGGTGCGCTGCGTGAAGACGGTGGCGCCGCTGGCCAAGGCGATCGATCGTCCGATCGACACCACGCGGCGGATCAGCCAGGACGCGTGGGACGACGGGAAGGCGGATGCCCGCACCGTCATCGGTCAGCGCGTGCGCGCCCGCAAGCCGGCCGTGCTGTGCAGTCACGGACCCGTGCTGCCCGACATCCTGCACGAGCTGGCCCTGGCGACCGGCACCCTGCGGGGGTCCTACCTCGGCAGCGCCTCCAACCTCGAGTTCGGCGCGTTCTCGGTCGTCCACCTCTCGGCCACGAACCCCGGATCGGGCATCGTGGCCATCGAGACGCACATCCCGAAGGCCTGACGTTCACTCTGCGGTCTGCGTCGTTCACCGGCCGTTCACTCGCACTGCGGATTCCATTCACACCGCCTGCCTATCTTCGTGATGCGCCCTGCACCGGGCGTTTCCCGACACGTGAAGGATTCACACAGTGAAGCTCACCCGCATCGCCCAGCTGGGCGCCGTCACCGCCGTCGCGGCTCTGGCTCTCGCCGGATGCGCCGCCAACGAGTCCACCGCAGGCCAGACCTCCGCACCTGACACCGGCCCCGCCCTCTCGGGCACGCTCTCCGGCATCGGCGCGTCGAGCATGGGGGCCGCCCAGGAGGCCTGGATCGCCGCCTTCCAGACCGACAACCCCGATGTCACCGTCAACTACGCTGCGGAGGGCTCCGGCGCGGGCCGGGAGGGCTTCCAGGCGGGCGCGGCCGACTTCGCCGGCTCCGACCGCGCGTTCACCCTGGATGAGATCGCCGCCGGTCCCTTCGACGGGTGCGCCGCCGACAGCGGCATCCTGCAGCTGCCGCTGTACATCTCGCCGATCGCCGTCATCTTCAACCTCGAGGGGATCGACTCGCTCAACCTCGACGCCGACACGATCGCCGCGATCTTCGCCGGCACGATCACGAACTGGAGCGACCCGAGGATCGCCGAGCAGAACCCGGATGTGGAGCTGCCCGACCTGGGCATCACGGCCGTGCACCGCTCGGACGACTCGGGCACGACCGAGAACTTCACCGACTATCTGTTCCAGGCCGCGCCGAGCGTGTGGACCTGGGAGCCGGACGGCAACTGGCCGGCCACCCCGGTGCCCGGTGAGGCGGCCGCCCAGACCTCGGGCGTGGTCGCCGCCGTGAGCGGCGGCAACGGCACCATCGGCTACGCCGACGCCTCGCGCGCGGGCGACCTGGGCACCGTGGCGCTGAAGGTCGGGTCCGAGTACGTGCCCTTCACCCCCGAGGCGGCCGCCGCGATCGTCGATGCGTCGCCGCTGGAGTCGGGCCGTGAGTCGTACGACATCGCGGTGGAGCTGGACCGCACGTCGGAGGCGCAGGGGGTGTACCCGATCGTCCTGATCAGCTACACGATCGCCTGCGAGACGTACGCGGATGCGGCAGCCGCCGCGCTGGTCACGCCGTACCTCGAGTACATCTCGAGCCCGGCCGGCCAGGACGCGGCGGCCGCCGGCGCCGGCTCCGCTCCGATCTCGGATGAGCTGCGCAGCAAGGTCGACGCCGCGATCGCGCTGATCTCCTGATGCCTCCCGTTCCCGGTTCCGCCACACTTGTGGCGGAACCGGGACCTGATCCGTACCTGCCGACGAGCACGAGAGGGAGCTGCATGACCACGACCGCACCCGCCAGATCCCAGCCGAAGGCGACCCTCCGGCTGGGCGACAGGGTGTTCTCGCGCACCGCGGTCGCCGCCGGGCTGATGATCCTCGTGACCTTGGCGGCGGTCGCGATCTTCCTCATCCTGCGCTCGATCCCCGCCTTCGGCGCGACGAGCGAGGACGCGTCGATCCTCCCGGCCGGCGAGAACTTCTGGGGCTATGTGTGGCCGCTGGTGTTCGGCACGGTCTGGGCGGCCGCGCTGGCACTGGTCATCGCCACGCCGCTGTCGATCGGGATCGCGCTGTTCATCTCCCACTACGCGCCCCGACGGCTCGCGTCGACGCTGGGGTACATCGTCGACCTGCTGGCCGCCGTGCCCTCCGTCGTGTTCGGGCTGTGGGGCATCCTCGTCCTCGCGCCCGCCGTACAGCCGATCTACTCCTGGCTCGTCGAGAACGCGGGATGGTTCCCGCTGTTCGCCGGCCCGGTCTCGGCCACGGGACGCACGATCCTCACCGCCGCGATCGTGCTCGCGGTCATGATCCTGCCCATCATGACCGCGATCTGCCGCGAGGTCTTCCTGCAGACGCCGGTGCTCCACGAGGAGGCGGCGCTCGCGCTGGGCGCCACCCGGTGGGAGATGATCCGCACCGCCGTCCTCCCGTTCGGCCGCTCCGGGATCATCTCCGCCGGGGTGCTCGGGCTCGGCCGCGCGCTCGGCGAGACGATGGCCGTCGCGATGGTCCTCTCGGCCACACCGGGCCTGGTCTCGTTCGCCCTGCTGCAGTCCGCCAACCCGCAGACGATCGCCGCCAACATCGCGCTGTCGTTCCCGGAGGCGTACGGCGTCAACATCAACGTGCTGATCGCGACCGGCCTGATCCTGTTCGTCGTGACGTTCGCGGTCAACGCGTTCGCGCGCTGGATCGTGTCGCGGCGCAGGGAATTCTCGGGGGCGAACTGATGACCACGCAGATCGCACCGCAGGTGTCCCGGCCGACATCCGTGCCGCTCACCGCCGGACACCTCCCCAAGGGTGCCCCCTGGATCGTGCTGGGCGGCAGTCTGGTCGTCTCGGCGGCGCTGTTCGGCATCCTCGCCCTCGCATCCGGCGGATTCGACTGGGGCGGGTGGCTCGTGGTCGGCGCCCTGCTCTCCGTGTTCGCGATCTGGCTGCTCTCGCGCATCGTGGAGGGCGCGCGCCGCGCGACCGACCGGCTCGTCACGGCCCTCGTGACCGGGGCGTTCGTGATCGCCATGATCCCGCTGATCTCGGTCGGTGTGACGGTCGTCGTCGGCGGTCTGGCGCGGCTCGATGTGCAGTTCTTCACCGAGTCGATGCGCAACGTCACCGGCGAGGGCGGCGGCGCGCTGCACGCGATCGTGGGGACGCTGCTGATCACCCTCGCCGCCGCCGTGATCTCCATCCCGATCGGGCTCATGACCGCGATCTACCTCGTGGAGTACGGCCGCGGCGCGCTGGCGCGCGGCATCACGTTCCTCGTCGACGTGATGACCGGCATCCCCTCGATCGTCGCCGGCCTGTTCGCCTACGCCCTGTTCGCCATCTTCTGGGGCGCCGGCACCCGCACCGGCATCGCCGGCGCCGTCGCACTGTCGGTGCTGATGATCCCGGTCGTGGTCCGCTCCAGCGAGGAGATGCTGCGCCTGGTGCCCAACGAGCTGCGCGAGGCGTCGTACGCGCTCGGCGTGCCCAAATGGCTCACCATCGTGAAGGTCGTGCTGCCCACCTCGATCGCGGGCATCATGACCGGTGTGACGCTGGCGATCGCGCGCGTCATCGGCGAGACCGCACCGCTGCTGGTGGCAGCCGGCTTCACCGCCAGCATGAACTACAACCTGTTCGAGGGGCCGATGAACTCACTGCCGCTGTTCGTGTACACGCAGTACACGCAGCAGGGCATCCCCCAGCACGCGTACCTCGACCGCGCCTGGACGGCCGCCCTCGTCCTCATCCTCGTCGTCATGCTGCTCAATCTGCTCGCCCGGGCGATCGGCCGCCGCCTGGCGCCGAAGTCCGGTCGCTGACCGCCCGAAACCCGAAGGAAGAACGTGTCCAAGCGCATCGAAGTCAACGATCTCAACGTCTACTACGGCGACTTCCTCGCCGTGGAGGGCGTGACGCTGGAGATCGAGCCGCGCACCGTCACCGCGCTCATCGGTCCCTCCGGCTGCGGCAAGTCGACGTTCATCCGCACCCTCAACCGCATGCACGAGGTGATCCCCGGCGCCTCGGTGAAAGGTCAGGTGCTGCTGGACGGCGACGATCTGTACGGGCCGGGCGTCGACCCCGTGAACGTGCGGCGTCAGGTCGGCATGGTGTTCCAGCGGCCGAACCCGTTCCCGACCATGTCGATCCGCGAGAACGTGCTGGCCGGGGTGAGGCTCAACAACAGGCGCATCTCGAAGGCCGACGCCGACGACCTCGCCGAGCGGTCGCTGCGCGGTGCCAACCTGTGGGACGAGGTCAAGGACCGCCTCGACCGGCCGGCGTCGGGCCTGTCCGGCGGTCAGCAGCAGCGCCTGTGCATCGCCCGGGCGATCGCGGTGTCGCCGCAGGTGCTGCTGATGGACGAGCCCTGCTCGGCCCTCGACCCGATCTCCACCTATGCCATCGAGGAGCTGATCGGCGAGCTGAAGAAGGAGTACACGATCGTCATCGTCACCCACAACATGCAGCAGGCGTCGCGGGTGAGCGAGAAGACCGCGTTCTTCAACATCGCCGGCACCGGCAAGCCGGGACGCCTCATCGAGTACGACGACACCGCGACCATCTTCACCACGCCCAGCGTGCAGGCCACCGAGGACTACGTCTCGGGACGCTTCGGGTAGGGCCCGCGGGCGGCGGCCGCGCGGGCCGGCGGCCGCTGGGGCCGACGGCCTCAGGCTCCGGGAAGCTGCGCGGCCCCGGGCACGACCGCGGGCACAATCCGCGACACGCCGGTTGCGGCATCCCTGATCCGCGTGTCGCCGACCACGCCCGCTGCCATGCCCGCCTCTGTGCACACGGGTTTCCGCCGCCGATGCCCCTCCACAGAGCCGGAAACGCACCCACGTGCGCACAGACGCCATGAGGGCCGGGATGCCGCGGGTGCGCGGTCCACGATCGATCCATGTGCACCACGAATCCTCCCGTCTGGACCTACCGGCAGCTGCGCGACGCGGGCCAGAGCAGGGGGCGCATCGAGCGCGCGACGCGATCCGGTGAACTCGTCTCCCTGCGGAGGGGCGTGTACGCCGGCGCAGACGCCTGCGATCCGGTCCGCGCGGCGGCGACGCACGGCGGCGTCCTGGCGTGCGTCAGCGCCGCCCGTCACCTCGGCCTGTGGGTGCTGGATGCCGATGCCGACGTGCACGTCTGGCTCGGCGGACACGGTCACGCGTATCACGAGGACGGCTGCGGATGCGTCGAGCACTGGGACGACGGCGCGCCTCGCGGCGCGTTCGAACAGCCTGGCGTACCCCGCATCCTGCGGCAGATACTCACCTGCCGCGGCATCGTCGACTTCTTCGTCGCCCTCGAGTCGGCGCTGCGCAAGGGACTGATCTCGAAGGCCGGCCTGGCGTGGCTGCGGACCCACTCCAACGATGCTGCGCGCGAAGCGATCGCCTACGCGCGCAGCGACGCCGACAGCGGGCTGGAGTCGCTCTTCCGATGGCGGCTGCGCGGGCTCGGGCTCCGGATCCGCACCCAGGTGACGATCGTCGGCGTCGGCCGCGTCGACTTCCTGATCGGGGACCGCCTGATCGTCGAGGTCGACGGTCGTGAGAACCACGACGGCGAGGGTGAACGCCACAGGGACCTCGTCCGTGACGCCGCGGCGGCCGCCTGGGACTACGTGACGCTCCGATTCGACTATGCCCAGGTCGTGCACGATTGGGATTCGGTCGAGGAGGCGATCCGGGTCCAGGTCGCCGCGAAGCGACACCTTCGCCTCCCGCCGACGCCGTAGGCATCCGATCCCAGGCCGTGCCGCTTGACTGCGGCACAGTCGCGGGCACAACTGCGGGCACAGCCGCGGGCACAACTGCCGGCAGCTGCGGGCACAAGCGCGGGCAAGACCGACGACACGCCGCCGAACATCGCGCGCCGACGGCGTGTCACGGATTGTGCCCGCAGTCGTGCCCGCGGTTGTGCAGGGCCGCAGCCGGCGCGATCGGATACAGCGGCACGCCCCGGGGCTCAGTTGCGGGGAGAGAGCAGGTAGCGGTTGAGGGATGCCGTCAGCTCCCGGTCCACCGCGAGCTCGAGGCCGTCCACGGCGGTCACCGGAGCGGCCAGGCGCACGCTCGAGACGAGCCAGGCGGCATCCGCCGTCCGCAGCGCGTCGACCGGGAGCTGCTCGTACGCCGTCTCCAAGCCCTGGGCCTCGAGGTGGGCGAAGACGCTCAGCTGGGTGGTGCCGTGCAGGATCCCCGCCCCGGGGGCGGGCGTCGTGAAGCGATCGCCGTGCCGCAGGATCACCGACGAGGTGGGCCCCTCCAGCGCGATGCCGTCCGACGACACGAAGATCGCGTCATCGGCCCCGCGGCGCCTGGCCTCGCGGATCGCGGCCATATTCACCGCGTACGAGAGGGTCTTCGCGCCCAGCAGCAGCCACGGCGCGCGCGCCGGCGCCCCGCTGTCGAAGCCGCGGTCCAGCGTGACGACACGCACGCCCTCGGTGCGGGCCCGCGAGTTGTCCGGAGCGGTCGCCGCCGTCACCCATGCGGTCGGCGCCGGCCCGTGCTCGACGCCGCGGCTGAGGATCAGCTTGATCACCGCCTCCCCCGGGCCGCACTCCGCCGCGGCGCGCTGCACAGCCTGGTGCCACTGTCCGAGGTGCGGTGCGGGCAGGTCGCACAGCCGCGCCGAGTGCGCGAGGCGCTCGACGTGCGCCGCGACCTCCTGCGCGTGCCCGTCGACCACGCCGATCGACTCGAAGATCCCGTCGCCGCGCTGCGTGCTGAGCTCGCCGACGCTGAGCGCCGGGGCAGCGGGGTCGACGACGGTGAAGGTCGCAGAGAAGTCGGTGAGCGGGGAATCGGATGCCGCGGGCTCGAGCATCAGGCAGAAGCGCCAGGTCATGCACCGAGCCTAAGCGCTCGGGAATGCCGCGCGCGGCGCCTCGGTTACACTTGATCGGCCGGGCCGCAGTAACCCCGGGCTCCAACTTCTGCCGCTTCGAGCGGCCTCGCGCCGAGAGGCGTTCTGCGGCCCGGCACTTGCGTCCCTTGCGCCGGCAGATGCCGTCCCCGGGCGCCTCCCCGGCAGACCGAGTCGGGCAGGGTTCAGGACAGGGATTCCATGCGCCACAGGCGCGCGCACGCGGCGAGGTCGCTCGCGTAGGTCGACAGCCGCAGCGCCCGCTTCGTCAGCGCCGAGGCGCGTTCGGGCTCGGTGACCTCGTAGTCGTCGGCGAGGTGCGTCGCGCCGGACGCCTGCACCCGGCAGAACGCCGCCGCCCGCTCGAGCGCGATGGCGAAATCGCCCTGGAACAGCCCCCGCAGGATCTCGTCGACGAGCGCGACGAGCTCTGCCGGACCTGCCGGACTCGGTGCACCCGCCACGACGGGATCGGCCGACGAGATCTCGACGCGCCCCCGCTCGTACAGCAGCGCCGCCGTGTGCGGGTCGTCGTGGATCATGCGCTGCACGAGGTACAGGCGCCACAGCGCCCCCGGCAGCGTGCGCGACGGCGAGCGCGACCACAGCTCGGCGATGTCATCGATCCCGTGCTCGTCGGTGAACGCGATGAGCCGGTCGACGATCGCGGAGTTGGGATCGGCCCGCACCCGGTTCAGGAGCGCCGCGGCGGTGCTGTGGGCGACGCGGGAGACCTCTGCCGGGTCGTTCGCCGCGAACCGCCGGTCGAACAGCTCGGCGGGACGCCGCACCGGCCGGTGGAAGTCTCGGGACTCGTCGCTCACCGTTCCAGGCTACCCGGGTCGCCTTCGGCGGCTCCCGGCCGCGTCCGGCTCAGCCGGCCTGGTTGAGCCGGATGTGGTTTCCCGCCGGATCGCGGAACGCGCAGTCACGCGGGCCCCAGTCCTGCTGGATGGGCTCCTGAAGCACCTCGGCGCCCCATTCGCGGATCTGCTCGAAGGCGGCATCGAGGTCGTCGGTGGAGAACACCAGGGGACCGGGCGCCACGCCCTTGGCCACGAGACG
This sequence comes from Microbacterium sp., assembly GCF_044508325.1. Taxonomy (GTDB): domain Bacteria; phylum Actinomycetota; class Actinomycetes; order Actinomycetales; family Microbacteriaceae; genus Microbacterium. The sequence continues at coordinate 14,039 of NZ_JBIQHX010000013.1, forward strand.
GTGCAGCGCGTCCCCGTCGTCGGGCGAGCGCCCCGCGCCGGGGTCGGACAGCACGATCGCCACGCCGGGCTGGTCGGCGAAGCCGAAGGTCACCCAGCGGTGCTCGCCGTAGTTCACGTCCTGCAGGATCGGAAGACCCAGCGCATCGCGGTAGAACGGCACCGCCGCATCCACGTCGTCGACGGTCACGGGCGCATATTGCAGTGAGATGGTTGCCATGCACGCCACGCTACGGCGCGGCATCCCGCTCCGCTTCTCCGATCCTGCTCGGATCCCGGCGGTTCAGACGAACCGGGCAGGGCGGGTGAGGATCTTCGCGATGCACAGGGGCATCGCCTCGGCGGCGTCGTGCGGGCGGGCCCTGTAGGCGCTCGGGGTCTCGCCGACCAGCCGCGTGAAGGTCGACGAGAACGACCCGAGCGACGTGGCCCCGACGGCGGCACAGGCGTCGGTCACGCTCATGCCGCCGCGCAGCAGGGTCATCGCCCGTTCGATGCGCCGGGTCATGAGATACGAGTACGGCGTCTCGCCGTACGCCTGGCGGAACTCGCGCGAGAAGTGCGCGGGCGACATGAACGCCTGGGCCGCCATCGTGGGCACGTCCAGCGGCTCCGCGTAGAAGCGGTCCATGTGGTCGCGCGCGCGGCGCAGGTGCGCGAGCGACTCCGGGGACTGGGGAGCGGATGCCACGAGCCCACGTTACCCAGGCGGCAGGTCACCGCGACTGCGTGGGGGCGGGCCACGGAGAAAGTAGGCTGGACGGGCGGGCCTCTAGCTCAGTCGGTAGAGCATCGGACTTTTAATCCGCGGGTCGTGGGTTCGAGTCCCACGGGGCCCACCGCAGCTCGAACTCGCGTCCGTGCGGTCCGTCGGCGAACTCGCCCGTCCGCACGAACCCGCATCGCGCGTAGGCGGCTTCGGCGCGCGGGTTCTCGCCGTGCACGTCGAGGGTCACCTCCGTGACGCCGCGCTCGCCCGCCCACTGCACGCACGCCTGAAGCAGCCGGTCGACGGCACCGGATCCGCGCACCGCGGGTGACACGTACACCGCCACGATCACCGCGCGGTCGGTCGCGCGGGTGCGTCCGAAGTAGTCGGCGCTGAAGGCATCCTGGATCTTCACCGTCGCCGTCCCCACGAACGAGCCCTCGGCGACGGCGACGAACTGGGCGACGCCGTCCGACCGCGCGCCCGACGCCGCCCGGGTGCGCCAATGGTCGTCCGGCCGCAGGGCCGCCTCGGCGTAGGTGTCCAGGAACGCGAGCGGCGCCGCGGGGTCGCGCAGCGCCTCCAGCCGCAGCGTGCGCGCGGCATCCCACTCGTCCTCGCGGATGCGCCGCACCGGCACGCCCGTCACGACGACACGAGCTCCGCGCCCGCGTGGGCGAGTTCGGCGAGCGCCGCGTCACTGGACTCCTGTGCGACGCCGGCGACCAGATCGGTCAGCACCCGCACGTGACGTCCGTGCGCGATGGCGTCCAGCCCCGTCGCGCGCACGCAGTAGTCGGTCGCAAGACCCGCGATGTCGACATCGACGATGCCGTGCTCGGTGAGCACCTCGGCCACCGTCGCCCCCTCGTCGGTGACGCCCTCGAAGAGCGAATAGGCGGGCTCGCCCTGCCCCTTGCGGACATGGTGGGTCACCGCGGACAGATCGAGGGCCGGGTGGTACTCCGCGCCGGGGGTGCCGGCGACGCAGTGCACCGGCCAGGTGCTCTCGTAGTCCGGCTCGTCGGCGGCGAAGTGGCCGCCGTTGTCGTTCTCGGCGTCGTGCCAGTCGCGGGAGGCGACGATGATCGTGTACTCCCCCGCGTGCTCGGCCAGGTGCGCCGAGATGCGCGACGCCACCTCGTCTCCGCCGATGACGCCGAGCGCTCCGCCCTCGGTGAAGTCGTTCTGCACATCGACGATGAACAGTGCCTTGCTCATGTATCGAGGGTACGCCGGTGCTCGACACGAGGGTCCGGGTCGCCCTGTGCCCGCCAGAGCCGGGACGGCCACCAGATCGCCCGGCCGATGTCGTACGACAGGGCCGGCACCAGCAGCGAGCGGACGACGAACGTGTCCAGCAGCACGCCGAACGCGACGATGAACGCGATCTGGGCGAGGAACAGGATCGGGATGACCCCCAGCGCCGCGAACGTGGCCGCGAGCACGAGCCCCGCCGACGTGATGACCCCGCCGGTGGCCACCAGGCCCCGCAGGATGCCGGGACGAGTGCCGAACCGGGTGGACTCCTCGCGCACGCGGGTCATCAGGAAGATGTTGTAGTCGACCCCGAGCGCCACGAGGAACACGAACCCGTACAGCGGCACCGCCGGGTCGGCTCCGGGGAAGTCGAGCACGTGGTTGAACACGAGCGCCGAGACCCCCATCGCCGCGCCGAACGACAGGACGACCGTGAGCACGAGCAGCAGGGGCGCCAGCAGCGCGCGCAGCAGCAGCGTGAGGATGACGAAGATCACCACCAGGACGATCGGGATGATCAGGGCCCGGTCGTGGATCGACGTGTCGTTCGTGTCGATGTCGGTGGCGGTGACGCCGCCGACCACGGCCACGCCCTCCCCGAGGTCGTCGTCGAGCGCCGCGCGCAGGCCCCGCACGGTGTCTTCGGCCGGCAGCGAGTCGGCGGTGTCGGCGAGGGTCGCGATCAGCAGCACGTCGCCATCGGACACGGTCGCCGCCGGAGCCTCGGCGCCGGGCGGGCCGGGTGCGGTGCGCACCACCTGGTCGCCGTCGAGCTCGACCGCGGCCTGCCCGGTGGGCGAGTCGGCGGAGGCCACCGCCACCGACTCCACCCCGTCGTCGGCGTCCAGCACGGCAGCCGCCTCGGCGAGGTCGGCCTCGGGCGCGATGACGTAGACGGGGCTGCCCGAGCCGCCCGCGAAGTGTTCGGCCAGCACCTCCTGCCCGTCGCGGGCCTCGGAGGCGCCGAGCACGAGGTCGCTGGAGGGCACGCCGTCCGCCTTCAGCTGCGTGATGCCGACGGATGCGGCAAGCAGCACGACCGTGGCGACGATCCACACCGCGCGGGCGTGGCGCGCGACGAACCGCGCCTGTCGCGGCCAGATGCCCTTCACGGGCTCGTCGTACGAGTCCGGGATCGCGACCGACCCGGCCTTCGGCGGGAACGGCCAGAAGGCAGCCGGTCCCACCAGGGCCAGCAGCGCGGGCAGGAATGTGAGCGCGGAGAGCATCGCGAAGGCGATGCCGATGGAGGCGATGGGCCCCAGGGCCCGGTTGGTGGCGAGGTCGGACAGCAGCAGGCAGAGCAGGCCGGCGATCACCGTGCCGCCGGAGGCCAGGATCGCCTCGAACGACCCGCGCCACGCGGCGGTGACGGCATCCCACCGGCGCGCCCCCGCCGCGACCGCCTCCCGGAAGCGCGCGACGAACAGCAGCGCGTAGTCGGTGGCCGCGCCGATCACCAGGATGAACAGGATCCCCTGCACCTGGCCGTTGAGCACGAAGATCTCGGCTTTGGCGAGCCACCACACCGTCAGAAGCGCCACGCACAGTGCGAACGTGGAGGTCAGCAGCACGAGCAGCGGCAGCAGGGGCGAGCGGTACACGATCACGAGGATGATGAACACCGCGATCAGCGCGACCGCCAGCAGCAGCCCGTCGATGCCCAGGAAACCTTCGACCAGGTCGGCGGTGAACCCGGCCGGCCCGGTCACCCACGCCTGCAAGCCGGTCGGCAGGGTGTCGTCGATCTCGGCGCGCAGCGCATCGACGGCATCGCCGATGGACGCGTCGGCGTCGATGGGCACGAAGATCTGCGCCGCCTCGCCGTCGTCTGAGGCCACCGGCGGCGACACGTCCTCGGTGACCCCGTCGACGCCCGCGAGCCCGTCGGCGAGGTCCTGCAGCTCGGCGAGCCGGTCGTCGGTGAGCTCTCCATCGCCGGTGACGACCACGACCGCGGGGATGGTGTCGCCCCCGGTGAAGTCGGCGAGCCGGTCCTGCACGCGCGTGGCGTCGGCGCTGTCGGGCAGATAGGCGGACTGCTCGTTGCTGGAGACCTCGTCGACCTTGCCGAAGTACGGGCCGCCGATGGCGGCACCTGCCAGCCAGGCCAGGATCAGCACGACCGGGATGCCGATCCGCAGCCACCCGGACGGGCGTCGGCGCTGTTCGCGCAGGGATCGGCGGGTGGGGTCCGTCACCCTCACAAGGCTATGCGACGCGGTGCGTCCTGCCGCGAGGGGCTCCTCGCGCCGCGGGACTAGAATCCCGGGGTGATCTCCGCGGTCCTGGGCGTCGTGGGCGCCGTCGTGTTCGGTGCCGCGGACTTCCTCGGGGGCCTCGCGGCCAAGCGTCTGCGCTCCATCACCGTCACCGCGATCGCCGCGGCGGCGGGTCTTGCCGGCCTCGTCATCGCGTATCCGTTCCTGGGCGGCGCGTGGACGGCCGCCGATGTCGCGTGGGGCGCGCTCTCAGGTGTCTTCGGGGTGATCGCGATCGTGCTGCTGTACGCGTGCCTGGCGATCGGACCCATGAGCATCCTGTCGCCGCTGACGGCCGTGGTGAGCGCCATCGCTCCGATGCTCTGGGGGCTGCTGGTCAAGGGCGAGCAGCTGTCGGGCTTCGGATACGCGGGGCTGCTCGTGGCGCTGGCTGCGGTGGTGCTCGTGGGCTTCATCCCCGGCGACGCCGTCGTGCGGCCGAGCCTGCGCGGCATCGTCATGGCGATCGGATCGGGCCTGGCGATCGGCGGATTCATGGTGTCGATCGACCAGACCGGCGACGAGAGCGGCCTCGTGCCGCTGATCGTCAACCGCGCCGTCAACGGCACGATCGCCTGGACGGTCGTCGCGGTGCTCGCGATCCTGATCGCGCGGCGCCGGCGCATCGCCCCCGCGATCGAGCTGCGGGTGGGCGCGACCCCCACCGGGCACGCCGACCTCGAGCAGGCGGTCGACCGCGCACCGCGGGTGCTGTCAGCGGATGCCGTGCGCACCGGCATCCTGCTCGCCGTCTCGTGCGGAGTGGTGGATGCCGCGGCCAACACCGTGATGCTGATCGCCCTGCGGCTGGGCGATCTGTCCGTCGTGTCGGTGCTGACGGCGATGTACCCGGCCGGGACGATCATCCTCGCCGCCATCGTGCTGCGCGAGCGCATCGCCGCCGTGCAGTGGGTCGGGCTCGCACTCGCCCTCGCGGCCGGCGCCATGTTCGCCCTCGCGTGAGGCGGGTCAGCCGGCAGCCGCCAGGAGCACCCACGACCCGATGAGGGCGAGCACGCCGAGGGCGCCGAAGCCCACGGCGAGCCAGGCGAACACGCGCACCGTGCGCGACCCGCGGGTCACCCGCATCCGGTTGCGCCACCCGCGCCGGTAGTGGATGTCGGCCATGTCGCGGCCGCCGAGCCTCGCATGATCGGCGTCCGACAGGGGCGCCTCGTTGACGCCGCCGTCCGCGTCGATCCAGCGCACGACCTGCCCGTCGCGCTCGGCCGGCTCGACGACGGCGCGCACCGGCAGCCAGGTGCCGTCGGCGACCCAGAGGATCAGGGCGAGGATGCCGAAGGCCCCCGCGCCGAGGAGTCCCACCCAGGTGAAGACGTCGGCGAGAGACCCGAGCACCGAGGGGAGATTCTGCATGGAGCCGCCTTGGGGAATCGAACCCCAGACCTATTCATTACGAGTGAATCGCTCTGCCGACTGAGCTAAGGCGGCGCGCCTCGCTTGCGCGATGCACGATCAACGATCTTACAGGGTCGCGACAGCGGCTGCGAACGCGGGCGGGGTCAGCGGCACTCCAGTCCGTCGGCGGGCACGACGCCGTCGACGAGGTACGACTCGACGGCGTCGTCGACGCACGCGCTGCCCTTGTTGTAGCCGGTGTGACCCTCGCCGAAGCGCGACACGAGCACTCCCGACGCGAGCTGGTCGGCAAGCGCCACCGACCACTCGTACGGCGTGGCCGGGTCGTTCGTCGTCCCCACCACGACGATCGGCGCCGCACCCTCGGCGAGGATCGGCTCGCGCACGCCGGTCGGCGGGTACACCCACTGCGCGCACGGGTCGGGTCCCTTCCAGTACGGCGCGATGGTGGGGGCCTTCTCGTCCAGCAGCGCGTAGGCCGCGTCCAGGTCGGCCGGGTCGTCGTCGACCGGATAGTCCATGCAGTTGTAGGCGCGGAAGGCCTCGGACTGATTGTCCAGATACACCCCATCCTCGCGGTTGTAGTAGAAGTCCGCGATGAGGAACGCGTACTCGGCGCTGCCGGCCAGCACGTCCGCGAGCATCGTCGTCAGCACCGGCCAGTTGGCCTCGGAGTACAGCGGCGTGATGATGGCGGTCACCAGGGAGTCGGCTCCGAGCATCCGACCGTCCGACGCCTGGAGCGGGCGGCGGTCCACGCTTGCCAGCAGCGTGGCGAGGTCGGCCATGGCGTCGTCGACGGTCCCCGCGAACGGGCAGTCCCGATTGTCGAGACAGAACGCCATGTACGCACGCAGCGCGGACTCGAAGCCCAGGCCCTGCGTCGTGCTGACCTCGAGGCCCGACACCGACGGGTCGATGGCGCCGTCGAGCACGAGCCGGCCGACCCGCTCGGGGAAGAGCTTGGCGTAGGTGGCCCCGAGGAACGTTCCATAGGAGAATCCGAGATAGTTCAGCGTCGTGTCGCCGAGCACCGCGCGCAGCACGTCCATGTCGCGCGCGGAGTTCTCGGTGGTGATGAAGGGCAGGATGCCGCCGCTGTTCGCGTCGCAGGCCTCGGCGAATGCGCGGCTCGCCTCGTCCAGCTCACGGACCCAGCCCGCCGAGCCGCGCGGTTCGGCGGGGATGTCGAACAGGTAGGCGTCCATCTCGGCGGCGTCGTAGCACGCGACCGCGGTGGAGTCCCCCACTCCGCGCGGATCGAAGCCGATGACGTCGAAGCTCTCCTGGACCGGGGCGCCGACCGCGTACTGCAGGCTCTCGATGACGAAGTCGACGCCGCCGGCGCCGGGCCCGCCGGGGTTGGTCAGCAGCGATCCGACCGGGGCGCCGCCGGTCGCGCGATGCCGCACCACGGCGAGCTCGATGTCGCCGGCGCCGGGGTTCGCGTAGTCGAGGGGCACGGTCACGGTCGTGCACTCGAAGTCGGCCTCGCACCGGGTCCACTCCGGCACCTGCGAGTAGTACGGCATCAGCGCGGAGGGCACCCCCGAGGTGTCGGGTGCGGCCGTGACGGCGGGCTTCTCGTCGGGGATCAGCGCAGCCAGGCAGCCCGAGAGGACGAGGGATGCCGCGGCGACGCCGCCGACGGCGGCGATGAGGCGGCGGGCGGTGCGTTTCACGGGGTCCTTCCGCTGGAGACGGTGATGAGCATGCTCTCCAGCGCGAGGGCCGGGGCGACGTTCTGCTCGAGGTTGCGCCGCGTCTCGGCGATGCGGTCGAGCACAGAAAGGGTGCGCGCCGGCGACCACGCCGCCGCGAGCGCGCGCAGATCCGGCTCGAGCTCGCGGTTGATGAGCCCGTCGGCGCGCCCGTGCTGCAGCAGGACGACATCGCGGAACAGCGACTGCAGGTCGGTGAGCACCCGGTCGATGCCGTCGCGCAGGCTCCGGGTGGCGCGGCGCTTCTGCTCGTCCTCCAGGGCGTTCAGCTGCGCGCGCACCGCGGGCGGCACCGCGGCCCCCTCGGCGACGCCGACCGTGCGCAGCAGACTCGCGCGCTCGGCCTGGTCGCGCTCGGCCGTGAGGGCCTTGGCGTCCTCGGTGGCCGCCTGCACGATCTCGCCGGCCACCTCGACCACGTCGCCGATGCCCCGCACGCCGAGCACGGCGCGCAGGGTCTGATCGCGGCGACGGCGTGCCTCGGCATCCGTCGCCAGCCGCTGCGCCATGCCGATGTGCCGCTGGGCGTGCCGCGCCGACTGCTCGGCGACGGCATGGTCGACGCCCGTGCGCCGGGCGATGAGGGCGGCCACGTCGTCGACGTCCGGCTCGCGCAGGCGCAGCGCGCGCACCCGTGAGCGGATCGTGGGCAGCAGGTCGGCCTCGCTGGGTGCGCAGAGCACCCACACGGTGCGCTCCGGCGGCTCTTCGAGGGCCTTCAGCAGCACGTTGGAGGTGCGCTCGACCATGCGGTCGGCGTCTTCCACGACGATCACGCGGTACCGCCCGAGCGAGGGGGCGAAGTACGACCGCTCCACGAGCGCGCGCGCGTCCTTGATCGAGATGATGACGCCCTCGGTGCGCAGTGCGGTCAGGTCGGGGTGGGTGCCCGCGAGCACCTGCCGCATGACCTGCTCGGCGGCCTCGTCGGCCGGATCGGCGATCAGCGCTGCGGCGAACGCGTACGCGAGGGTCGAGCGGCCCGAGCCGGGCGGCCCGGTGATGAGCCAGGCGTGCGTCATGGCGGAGGGATCGGATGCCGCGTCCCGCAGCACGTCGACCGCCGCATCCTGCCCCCACACGGAACCCCACGGAAGGGGTGCCTCGGTGCCGGGCGGCGTCGCGGTGTCGGTCGCCTGCATGCCGTCCAGCCTAGGCGTTCGGGCCGACAGCCCCCTGCGCGTCCAGCAGCGACTCGACGCGGGCGCGCACCGCGGCGGCGAGCTCGTCGACGGGGCGCGCGGCCTCCAGCACGAGGAAGCGGTCCGGCTCGGCGGCGGCCAGCTCGAGGAACGCCGCGCGGACGCGCTCGTGGAACTCTCCGCGCTCGGCCTCGAGCCGGTCGAACGGCTTGTCGTCGGCATCCAGCCGTGCGCGGGCGCTGTGCGGGTCGAGGTCGAGAAGCACCGTGAGGTCGGGCAGTGCCCCGGCGGTCGCCCACAGCGACAGCTCGCGGATCTCGGCCGGGTCGAGGACCCGCCCCGCACCCTGGTAGGCCACCGAGGAGTCGAGATAGCGGTCCTGGATCACCACGTCGCCGCGCTCCAGCGCCGGACGCACGACGGTGGCGATGTGGTGGGCGCGGTCCGCGGCGTACAGCAGCGCCTCGGCGCGCGGCGCGATGTCGCCGCGGTGGTGCAGCACGATGTCGCGCACGAGCCGGCCGACGTCGGTCCCGCCCGGCTCGCGCGTGCGCACGACGGAGCGGCCGGATGCCTGCAGCCACTGCTGCAGCAGGCCCGCCTGCGTCGTCTTCCCCGAGCCGTCGCCGCCCTCGAACGTGACCCAGAGGCCCGATCCCTCGCGAGCCCGCCGAGGGGTCACTTCTTCTTCGCCGCCGGCTTGCGCGCCGGGGCGCGGCGGGTGCGCTTGGGCGCCGGGCCCTTCGCGCGCTTCTCGGCGATCAGCTGCACCGCGCGCTCGAACGTGATGTCGTCGACGCTCTCGCCGCGCGGAATCGTCGCGTTGGTCTCGCCGTCGGTGACGTAGGGGCCGAATCGGCCGTCCTTGAGCTTGATCGGCTTGCCGCTGACCGGGTCGGCGTCGAACTCCTTGAGCGCGCTGGACGCGCCGCGGGCCCCGTACTTCGGCTGCGCGTAGACGGCGAGCGCCTCCTCCAGGGTGATGTCGAACAGCTGCTGCTCGCTCTGCAGGGTGCGCGAGTCGGTGCCCTTCTTCAGATACGGGCCGTAGCGCCCGTTCTGCGCGGTGATGGTCTCCCCCGACTCGGGGTCGACCCCCACCACGCGGGGCAGGTCGAGCAGACGCAGCGCCGTCTCCAGGTCGATCGTGTCGACGCTCATCGTCTTGAACAGCGACGCGGTGCGCGGCTTGGGCGCGGCATCCTTCTTCGCAGTCTTCTTCGCGGTGGTCTTCTTCGCCGCGGTGGTGGGCGCCTCGCCCGCCTCGGCGTCCGCCGAGCCGGCGTCCGCCGTCTCCTCGGAGACGGGCTCGAGCTCCTGCACGTACGGGCCGAACCGGCCGTCCTTGACGACGATGGTCTTGCCGTTGGCCGGATTCTGCCCCAGCACGCGGTCGCCGGCGACGGGCGCCTCGATGAGCTCGCGGGCCTTCTGCGCGGTGAGCTCGTCGGGAGCGAGTCCCTCGGGGATGTTCACGATGCGCGGCTTCGCGTCCGGCTGGGCGGGATCGGTCACCTCGAGGTACGGACCGTACTTGCCCAGCCGCAGCGAGACGCCCTCCGCGATGGGTGTGGCGTTGATCTCACGTGCGTCGATCTCGCCGAGATTGTCGACGATGTTGCGCAGGCCGACGTGCTGATCGGATCCGAAGTAGAACCCCTTCAGCCATTCGGCGCGCTGCTGCTCGCCGCGGGCGATCGCGTCGAGGTCGTCTTCCAGGGCGGCGGTGAAGTCGTAGTCGACGAGGTCCGGGAAGTGCTGCTCGAGCAGCCGCACGACGCTGAAGGCCAGCCAGCTGGGCACGAGAGCCTGGCCGCGCTTGGTGACGTACCCGCGGTTGAGGATCACGTCGATGATGCTCGCGAAGGTCGACGGGCGCCCGATGCCCTTCTCCTCCAGCGCCTTCACGAGGCTCGCCTCGGTGTAGCGCGGCTTGGGGCTCGTGGAGTGGCCCTTGGCCTCGATGTCCTTCAGGCGCAGCACGTCGCCGACGGCCATCGGCGGCAGCGACTGGTCGTCGGCCTTGTCGGCGTCGCCGCGCTTCTCGTCCCGGCCTTCCTGGTAGGCCTCGATGAAGCCCTTGAAGGTGTAGACGGTGCCCGATGCGGTCAGCTCCGCCCGGCGGCCGCCGGCGTCGGCGAGCAGGGTCACCGTCGTCGTCTCGTACTTCGCGTCCGACATCTGGCTGGCGATCGTGCGCTTCCAGATGAGGTCGTAGAGCCGCAGCTCGTCGCGGTCGAGCTGACCGGAGACCTGCGCCGGGGTGCGGAAGGACTCGCCCGACGGGCGGATCGCCTCGTGCGCCTCCTGCGCGTTGCGGCTCTTGCTCTTGTACACGCGCGGGTTCGGCGGCACGGCCTTGTCGCCGTACAGCGCGACCGCCTGGGCGCGGGCCGCCTGCACGGCCTGCGTCGACAGCGCCTGCGAGTCGGTGCGCATGTAGGTGATGTAGCCCTTCTCGTAGAGACGCTGGGCGACGCTCATCGCGTGCTTGGCGCTCATCGAGAGCTTGCGGCCCGCCTCCTGCTGCATGGTGGAGGTCGTGAAGGGCGGCTTGGGACTCCGGGTGCCGGGCTTGGCATCCAGGGCGGAGACGGATGCCTGACCGGTCGCCTCGATCGCGGCCGCCAGGTCGGCGGCCTCCTGCTCGTCGAGGACGATGACGGCCTTCTTCAGCTCGCCGCGGTCGTCGAAGTCGGTGCCGCGGGCCAGCGGCGCGCCGTCGACGCGCGCGAGTCGCGCGGTGAACGACTCCCCCGCGTTCGCGACGGCGAGCGCCTCGAGATCCCAGTAGGAGGCGGACACGAAGGCCATGCGCTCGCGCTCGCGGTCGACGACCAGCCGGGTCGCGGCGGACTGCACACGGCCGGCGGAGGTGCCCTGCTGCACCTTCATCCACAGCACCGGCGAGACGTCCCACCCGTAGAGGCGGTCGAGCACGCGACGCGTCTCCTGCGCGTCGACGAGGGCGAGATCGAGCTCGCGGGTGTTCTCCACGGCGGCGCGGATGGCGTCCTCGGTGATCTCGTGGAACACCATGCGGCGCACCGGCACCTTCGGCTTGAGCGTCTCCAGCAGGTGCCAGGCGATCGCCTCACCCTCGCGGTCCTCATCCGTGGCCAGCAGCAGCTCGTCGGCGTCCTTCAAGGCGCGCTTGAGTTCGCTGACGGTCTTGCGACCGCGCTCGCTCTCGACGTAGTAGGGAGTGAAGCCGTTGTCGATGTCGATCGAGTACTTCCCGTACGCCTGCTTCTTGTCGGCGGGGATGTCCTTCTTGTCGGCGAGGTCGCGGATGTGCCCGACGGAGCTCAGCACTTCGTAGCCGTCGCCGAGGTAGCCCTGGATCGACTTCATCTTCGTCGGGGACTCGACGATGACGAGTTTCTTCCCTCGTGGCGCAGCCTTTGGCACGTTCGTGACGTCCTTTCTCCGTTGCACACCATACACACCGCAGAACGGGGCGGATGCTGTGAAGATTCCCAAGGAGTGGGGCCCGCCTGCACGCACCGGTCAGGGTGCAGGTCCGGCGCGGGCGGATGCCTGGGCCTGCAGCGTCGCGTAGGGGACGGCGACGCCCACGGTGGCCACGAGCCCGTCGACGCGGCACGCGGTGAGCGTCGCGCCGTTGGCGCGCGCCACCGCGGCGGCGACCGCGCAGGGGTCGCCCGGAACGGCGCCCGAGGCCGCGTCCGCAGCCGCGAGGGCCGCGGCATCGGCGCCGCCGGCGGCGTGCTGGGCGGCGGCAGAAGCCCCGCCGACCACGGCGAGCCCGATCGTGAGGGTGGCGGCGCAGACGGCGAGTCCGGTCGCGGCGGCGGCTCCGGGCATCGGTCACCGGCCCCCGTCGAGGGCGCACGAGGTGGCCGACAGCGGCACCGTGACATCACCCAGCACGCGGGCCGAGGCGGAGGCCGTGGCGCACACGAGTCCGTCGCGCCGATCGATCCCGAGCCGGGCGCCGTCGACGGCGCGCGTCACGGCCTCGGCCGCGGCGCCGCGGTCGTCGCCGCGCGCGACCAGCCGGGCCGCGTCGGCGGCCGCATCCTCCAGGCGCACACGTGCCGAGGTGGCCGCGAGGGCACCGACGCCGAACGCGATCAGCAGCACCAGCACGGGCAGGACGATCGCGAACTCGGCTGTGACCGAGCCGCGATCGTCTCCGGCCCGGCGGCTCACGACACGGTGAGTGCGCGGCGGACGAGATCGGTGAGGATGCCGCGCACCTCGTCGGAGCGCATGATCACCACCAGCAGCCCGGCGAAGGCGACCGCCGCCATCGTGGCGATGGCGTACTCGGCGGTGGCGGCTCCGGACTCGTCGGTGAACAGCCGCGCCGAGCGGCGACGGGTGAGGCGTGGGACGGTCATGGGACTCTCGCTTTCTGTCGGTGGGCACGGGCTCGGAGAAGCGGGCACGGGGTCTGGCTCAGAGGGGCAGGGACGTGCTCGAGAGCACGCTGATCATCAGCGGCGCCACGCCGAGCAGCAGGAAGGCGGGCAGTGTGCACACGCCCAGCGGCAGGAGCAGCCGCGAGCCGAGGGCGGCCGCGCGCAGCCTTCCGTCGGTGCGGGCGGCCTGCCGTTCCTGTGCGGCAGCGGCACGCAGCAGCTCCACCGCCGGGACGCCCGCGGTGCGGGACAGCTCGAGCACGTCGCCGATGCCGTCCGCCGGCGGGATGCCGGTCTCGGCGACCAGCGCGCGGGCGCGGTCGATCGAGACGCCCCCGCTCAGGGCGACGGCGACGAGTTCGGCGTGCAGCCCGGGCACCGCCTCCGGCGGCTGCGCCCGCCGCACGAGCGCTGCGGTCCAGCGGCGGGCGGCGACGATCAATCCGAGCCCGCCGAGCAGGCACGCCGCCCCTCCCACCGAGCCGAACAGCACGCCGACCGTGTCGAACCCGAGGGCGACGCCGAGGACGGCGCCCAGCGGCGGCAGCCACAGCATCAGCCGCGCGGTGCCGGCAGGCTCCGCGAGCGCGATGCGCACGTCGTCGGCGGCCTCGTGGGCGTCGCGCAGGGCTTCGGCGACTGCGCGCAGGCTGTCGGCGAGCGGCGCCCCGACCGTGGTCGCGACCTGCCAGGCCGCGGCCACCTGCGCCCACGGTCCGCCGCGTGCACGCAGCGCGTCGACGACGGACGTGCCGTCGTCCCCTCCTGCCGCGCCGAGGTGGCCCCACGCCGCCGCGGGGGCGACCCCCGCCTGCAGCAACACTGCCAGGCGCAGCGCCGTGGCCGCGGCATCCCGCGCCTGCGCCCCTGCCTGCGCACCGGCATCCCGCCTTCGCCCGGTCAGGCCCACGGCGTGCTCTCCGCGATGCCGAGCCGGTCTCCGTCGAGGATCAGGCGCCCGGCCCCGGCGAGCCGCCGCGCCCCGGACGCGTCCCGGGCCAGGTGCAGCACCCACGCGATCGCGCTCACCGCCTGCCGGGCGAGGGCGCGGTCGTCGAGGCCCGCGAGCGCGCCGAGTGCCTCCAGTCGCGCCGGCACATCGCTCAGCCCGTTCGCGTGCAGGGTGCCCGCGCCGCCGTCGTGGCCTGTGTTCAGCGCCGACAGCAGCTCGCGCACCTCGTCGCCGCGGCACTCGCCGACCACGATCCGGTCCGGACGCATCCGCAGCGCCTCGCGCACCAGGCGCGCCAGGCCGACGCCGCCCGCGCCCTCGAGGTTCGGCTGCCGCGCCTCCAGCGCGACGTGGTGCGGGTGGCGCGGCCGCAGCTCGGCGACGTCCTCGATGGTGACGATGCGGTCGGCGGGCGCCGCCGCCGCGAGCAGCGCCGAGAGGAGGGTGGTCTTGCCCGAGCCGGCCGCGCCCGTGATCAGCAGGTTCTCGCGCCCGGCGACGATCTCGCCCAGCCAGGACAGCACCGGCGGGGACAGCATCCCGTGCGCGGCGAGATCGTCCAGGCTCGGGGCGTCCATACGCGGGATCCGCAGCGACACGAGCGTGCCGCCGGTCGACACCGGCGGCAGCACGGCGTGCACGCGCGCGCCGGATTCCAGCCGCACGTCCACGCAGGGGGTCGCGTCGTCGATGTGCCTGCCGCCGGCGGCGATCAGCGCCACGGCGAGCGCGCGCACCTCCTCGTCCGACGCCTCCCAGTCCTCGACGCGCGTCGCACCCTCGCCGCGGTCGAGGTACAGCCGGTCGGCGCCGTTGAGGAAGGCGTCCGTGATCCGCGGGTCGTCCAGGTGCGGCGCGAGCCGGTCCAGCAGGGGGTGCGGCGGGAGCACCGGGGCACGGACGGCGGCCGGCGCGGACTCGCTGGTGGCGGATGCGCCGGGCGCCGCGCTCGCCAGCGGGCGGACGACGAACGGCTCGGGCATGCAGCGACCGTACGGATGCAGGCACCTGCACGCGGCGTCTGCCGCCGCGGCCGTGGACAACAGGCGGGCGGATGGGCCTGGGGAGGGGCGCTGGCCGCACGAGCGAACGGACGCCTGCAACAGAAAGGGCGGCATCCAACAGGGGGGAATTGGATGCCGCCACACGCAGCAGCCCGTTGGGGGGCGTTCGGGCGGCTGCAATGCCAGAACCGATGTTCGGCCGCTGTCGAGCATACGCACTCGCCCGCCCGCACCCAACACAGGAACCGATATATCGGACGAGCCGCACGAGTCGGTCCTGCGGCGGTATTGTCGGCGAGTGGCCGGCGACGCGTCGGCAGCCCGTCCCGTCCGCGAAGGAGCGCACATCAGATGAGCACAGCGAGCAGCCAGATCGATCACCTCCTGAACGAGACGCGGCGCTTCGCGCCGCCCGCGGAGTTCGCCGCCCAGGCGGTGGCCACCGCGGAGCTCTACGAACAGGCGGCTGAGGATCTCGAAGGCTTCTGGGCGGAGCGGGCGCGGGAGCTCGTGCACTGGCACACGCCGTTCACCGAGGTGCTGGACTGGAACAATCCGCCGTTCGCGAAGTGGTTCGCCGACGGCGAGCTCAACGTCGCGTACAACTGCCTCGATCGGCACGTGGAGGCGGGCATCGGCGACCGGGTGGCGCTGCTGTGGGAGGGCGAGAACGGCGACGAGCGCCGCGTCACCTATGCCGAGCTCACCGATGAGGTCAAGCGCCTGGCGAACGTGCTGCAGGAGCTGGGCGTCGGCCACGGCGACCGGGTCGCGATCTATCTGCCGATGATCCCCGAGGCGGTGGCGGCGATGCTCGCCTGCGCGCGGATAGGTGCCATCCATTCGGTCGTGTTCGGCGGCTTCTCGGCCGACAGCCTGCGCTCGCGGATCGACGATGCCGCCGCGAAGGTGGTCATCACCGCCGACGGCGGGTATCGCAAGGGCAAGGTGTCGCCGCTCAAGCCCGCGGTCGACCTGGCCCTCGGCGAGCGCGGCGGGTCGGGTCCGCAGGAGACGGTGGAGCACGTGATCGTGGTCCGCCGCGGCGGGAACGACATCGACTGGACCCCCGGTCGCGACATCTGGTACCACGAGGCCGTGCCGAATGCCTCGGACCAGCACGAGGCGCAGCCCTTCCCCGCCGAGAACCCGCTGTACATCCTCTACACGTCGGGCACCACCGGCAAGCCCAAGGGGATCCTGCACACATCCGGCGGCTACCTCGTCCAGTGCACGTTCACCAACCGGGTCGTGCACGACCTGCACCCCGAGACGGACGTGTTCTGGTGCACCGCCGACATCGGATGGGTGACCGGCCACTCGTACGTCGTGTACGGGCCGTTGGCCAACGGGGCGACCCAGGTGCTGTACGAGGGCACGCCCGACACCCCGCACCCGGGCCGGTGGTGGGAGGTGATCCAGAAGTACGGGGTCACCATCTTCTACACGGCGCCCACCGCCATCCGGTCGTTCATGAAGATCGGCCGCAAGGTGCCCCGGAAGTTCGATCTCTCGTCCATCCGCCTGCTCGGCTCGGTGGGCGAGCCCATCAACCCCGAGGCGTGGATGTGGTACCGCAAGATCATCGGCGGCAAGACCGCCCCGGTGGTCGACACCTGGTGGCAGACCGAGACCGGGGCGATCATGATCTCGGCGCTGCCGGGGATCACCGAGACCAAGCCCGGGGCGGCGCAGGTTCCGCTGCCGGGGATCTCGGTGGATGTCGTGGATGACTCCGGTCAGCACGTCGGCAGCGGCAACGGCGGGCTGCTGGTGGTCACCAGGCCCTGGCCCAGCATGCTGCGCGGCATCTGGGGCGACCCGGAGCGGTTCCGGGAGACCTACTGGGAGAAGTTCGAGGACCGGGGCTACTACTTCGCCGGCGACGGCGCGCGTCTGGACGAGGACGGCGACATCTGGCTCATGGGACGCGTCGACGACGTCATGAACGTCTCCGGCCACCGGCTCTCGACGGCCGAGATCGAATCGGCCCTGGTCGGCAACGACGCCGTCGCCGAGGCGGCCGTGGTGGGCGCATCGGACGAGACGACCGGCCAGGCGGTCGTGTCGTTCGTCATCATCAAGGAGTCGTTCCTCGCCGAGCACTCGCCCGCGGGGCTCGCCGACACGCTCCGGCAGTGGGTGGGGCAGCAGATCGGGCCCATCGCCCGGCCCCGCGACGTCTACATCGTCAGCGAGCTGCCCAAGACGCGCTCCGGGAAGATCATGCGGCGTCTGCTGCGCGACGTCGCCGAGGGCCGCGAGGTCGGCGACACGACGACCCTCGCCGACACCGCCGTCATGAGCGTGATCTCGGCCCAGCTGAAGTGACGGGCAGGGCCCGGCCGGTCAGAAGTAGGTGAAGACGACCTCGACCTCGACCGGGGTGTCCAGCGGCAGCGCCGGCGCGGCCACCGCCGAGCGCGCGTGCCTGCCGGCCTCGCCGAAGACGTCGCCGAGCAGCTCGCTGGCGCCGTTGATGACGCCGGGCTGCCCGGTGAACTCGGGGACCGAGGCCACGAACCCGGTGACCTTGAGCACGCCGTCGAGGCGGTCCACCCCGCCCACCGCGGCAGCCGCGGCCGCGATGGCGTTCAGCGCGCACAGACGGGCGCAGTCCTTCGCGTCCGCCGGGGAGACGAGCCCGGCACCCTCGCCCACCTTCCCGGTGGCCGAGAGCGCTCCGGCCACCAGTGGCAGCTGCCCCGACGTGTACACAAGATCGGAATGGACCTTCGCCGGAACATAGGCGCCCGCGGGTGTCGCCACCTCCGGAAGCTCGATGCCCAGCTCAGCCAGCCGCTCGGATACTGCCACGTCGATCCCCAATCAGTCCTCGAACCTGCGTGCCGCGTCGGCCGCGGCATCCAATCCTGTGTTCGCCGTCCCGCCGGACTCGCCCACCGGCCGCTTCAGGTACGCGACCAGACCGCCTTCCGGGCCCTGCACCACCTGCACCAGCTCCCACCCCTGCTTGCCCCAGTTGTTGAGGATCGCCGCGGTGTTGTGGACGATCAGCGGCGTGGTGAGGTACTCCCAGGTGGTCATGTTTCTCCCGTGCAAGAACTGCCTGATCCATGTCGGAAAAGTGCTGTGGATGCCTGTGTTCTCAAGGCTTCCCACAGCTAACTCCCCTACGATCAACCCTATGCCCGAAACGAAACGGACAGCCAGGGGGGTGCTCGGCGGCTTCGCAGGCCTGATCGGTCTCGCCGCCGTGGCCGGTGTTCTGGTGACCGCTACGGTCACCCCGGCGATCGCCCTCACGAGCAACGCGGCCGACAACGCCATCAACCTGTTCAACAGACTGCCCAGCTACCTCGACATCGACGCGCTGATGGTTCCGACGACCCTGTACTACATGGATCCGAAGACCGAGGAGTACGTCGTCGACACGCAGTTCTACGACCAGAACCGATCGCCGGTGACATACGACGAGGTGGCCCCGGTGATGTTCGATGCGATCCTCTCCTCCGAGGACCCGCGCTTCTACGAGCACGGCGGCATCGACATGATCGGCACCGCCCGCGCCCTGCTGCAGAACTTCCGGGGCGGCGGCGAGACCCAGGGCGGATCGTCGATCAGCCAGCAGTACGTCAAGAACGTGCTCGTGCAGAAGTGCGAGTGGAACGCGACCACCGAGGACGAGAAGCAGAGCTGCTGGCTCCAGGCGACCACGGCTGTGGGCACCGAGGGCTACCAGCGCAAGCTGCAGGAGATGCGGTACGCGATCGCGCTGGAGCAGCGCTACTCGAAGAACGACATCCTGCTCGGCTACCTCAACATCGCCAACTTCGGCGGCACCAACTACGGCATCGACGCGGCCGCGAAGTACTACTTCGGCGTGTCCGCCGCGAACCTCAGCCTCTCCCAGGCGGCCACGCTCGCCGGAATGGTGCAGAACCCGAACAACTTCCGCATCGACCGGCCCGAGGGCTCGTTCTACCACGCGTCGAGCGACACCTACACGAACAGCGCCGAGGACGGCTACGCCGACACGACGGTCCGCCGCAACTACGTGCTCGACCGCATGCTCGCCGACGGCAAGATCACCAAGGAGCAGTACGACGAGGCCAAGGCCGAGCCGCTGACCCCGAACATCACCGAGCCGAAGACCGGCTGTGCGGTGAGCGTGGCGCCGTACTTCTGCCAGTACGTGAAGTCGATCATCTCGAACGACCCGACGTTCGGCGACACGTGGGAGGACCGCCAGAAGACGCTCAAGCAGGGCGGGCTGCAGATCTACACGACTCTCGACCTCGAGCTGCAGCAGACCGCGGCCAAGACGATGGAGAAGTACACGCCGGCCAAGCTCCGGCTGCGCGGCGGGGAGTCCGGCGGTGACTTCGGCTCCGCGGCCACCAGCATCGAGGCCGACACCGGCCGCATCCTCGCCATCGCGCAGAACACGAAGTTCAGCGAGAGCGCCGAACTTGCCAAGAAGGACAAGTCGTACACCTCGCTCGTCTACGCCGGCGACAAGAACACCGGCGGCTCGATCGGGTTCCCCTCGGGCTCGACGTTCAAGCTGTTCACGCTCGTCGACTGGCTGGAGAAGGACCACTCGCTCAACGAGGTGCTCAACGGGCGCGCTCGCAACTTCGATCGCTTCACGAACTCGTGCGAGGGCGACTGGGTACGTCAGGCCAAGGACAAGATGGTGCCCAACTCCGGGAACGCCCCCGGCTTCGTCGGCACCCCGCTGCGGTTCACCACCACGTCGATGAACTCCGGCTTCTTCGCGATGGCGCAGGAGCTCGACCTCTGCGACATCAAGAAGGTGGCCACCAAGCTCGGCGTCGAGAAGGCCGACGGCACCGGCCCGGTCGACATGACCACCCAGTTCTCGATCCTCGGCTCGAACAACGTCGCTCCCATCGCGATGGCCGGCGCCTACTCGGCCGTGGCCAACAAGGGCGTGCTGTGCACCCCGCGCGCCATCGACCGCATCACCGACTCCGAAGGCAACGAGCTGCAGCTGCCCAAGAGCTCCTGCGAGCAGAAGCTCGACCCGGCGGTCGCCGCGACCACCGCCTACGCGCTTCGCACGGTCATGACCGGCGGCACCGGCACCGCCGGGAACCCCGGCGGCGACACGCCCGTGATCGGCAAGACCGGTACGCACAACAAGACCCAGACGTGGCTCATCGAGTCGAGCACCAAGGTGACCACCGCGGTGTGGGTCGGCAACGCGAAGGGCGACGGCGACGTCTTCTCGAACTCCGCGAAGGGCACGAACGTCGCGTACATGCGGTTCTACCTGACCCGCGACATCCAGCGGAAGGCGAACTCGCTGTACGGCGGCGACAGCTTCCCGAGCCCCGACAAGAACCTGACGCGCACGATCTACCGCGATCTGCCCAACGTGATCGGCATGTCGGTCGACGACGCCACCCGGACCCTGCACAACGCGGGCTTCGAGGTCAAGGTCGGCTCGGCCGTCGACTCCCCCGAGGGCAAGGGCATCGTCGCCGACCAGAGTCCGGGCGCCGGCCGGGTCGCCGGCGGCACGACCGTCACGATCCACCCGAGCAACGGGCAGGGCGTCTCGATCCCCGGCGGGCTCATCGGCGCACCGTATCAGGAGGCCCGCAACACCCTGATGGGCGCCGGCTTCGGCAATGTCGACATCCAATGCCAGGAGGCGGAGGACGGGTCCGGCCTGGTGGTGTCGGTGAGCCCCGGCGAGGGCACCGTCACGAACCGCAACACGCGGGTGACGCTCGTGTTCACCGACGAGCGCTGCCGCGGCGGCGGCCAGCGCCCGTGACCGGCAGCCGCTCTCACCGCACCGCCCTCACCGCTCTCGCAGCGGTGGGGGCGGCCGGCTCGGCGGCGGCGGTGTGGGGCATCGGCATCGAACGGCACCTGTACACGGTGCGTCGACACACGCTGCCGATCCTCGAACCGGGCACCCAGACGCTGCGGATCCTGCACATCTCCGACGTGCACATGGCGCCCTGGCAGCGCGGCAGGCAGCGCTGGATCGCTTCGCTGGCCGCACTGCGTCCGCACCTGATCGTCAGCACCGGCGACAACCTCGGCCACAGGGACGGGCTGGAAGGCGTGCGCGCCGCATTCGAGCCGCTGCGCGGCATCCCGGGTCTCTACGTGCACGGGTCCAACGACCTGGTCGCCCCGGCCCCGCGCAGCCCGTTCACATACTTCTCCGGACCGTCCCGACGTCACATCGCGGTGCAGCAGCTCGACACGCAGGCGCTCGACGCCTACCTCGACGGCCTCGGCTGGCACAGCGTCGACAATGCGGCCGTCTCGCTCGAGGTGCGCGGTCACCGCATCGACGCGTTCGGGGTGGGCGACGCCCACCGCGAGCTGGACCGTCTCGACCTCGTGCCCGGCATGGTCGACGAGCTCCGCGAAGCGGACGGCTCCAGCCACACCGATCCGGAGCCGCTGACCATCGGGGTCACGCACGCGCCGTACCGGCGGGTCCTCGACGTCTTCACCACGCACGGCGCCGACCTCATCTTCGCCGGCCACACCCACGGCGGCCAGGTGCGGGTGCCCGGCTACGGCGCCCTGGTGGCCAACTGCGACATCCCGCTGCGGCAGGCGCGCGGACTGAGCTCGTGGACGCGCTCGGGCCGCACGGCGCCGCTGAACGTGAGCGCCGGCCTCGGCCACTCGATCTACGCGCCGGTGCGCTTCGCCTGCCGGCCCGAGGTCTCGCTCCTGACCCTCACGCCCGCCTGAGGCCGCGGACGGTCGGCCGCGCGGACCGTTCCGGTCGCGGCCCGCGTCCGTGACCGCCCGCAGAGTCAGGTAGACTCGGGGGGTTGCCACGGGGTGTGGCGCAGCTTGGTAGCGCGCTTCGTTCGGGACGAAGAGGCCGCAGGTTCAAATCCTGTCACCCCGACCACGCGATGATTCGCGCCAGGACCATGACTGACACAGCCATCCCCCGCCTCGTCGCCTTCGACCTCGACGACACGCTTGCGCCCTCGAAGTCGCCGATCCCCGCCCGCATCGGCCAGCGGCTGATCGAGCTCGCAGAGCGCGTCGAGGTGGCCGTCATCTCCGGCGGGCAGATCGCCCAGTTCCGGTCGCAGGTCGTCGACCGGCTGCCGCCGGCATCCGATTCCGCCCTCGAGCGCATCCACCTCATGCCCACCTGCGGCACCCAGTACTACCGCTACGACGGCACCGACTTCACCGCCCGGTACGCGCACGAGCTCAGCGCCGACGAGCGCGCCCGCGCCATGGCCGCGGTCGAGGACGAGGCGCGCCGGCTCGGGTTCTGGGAGGCGCAGACCTGGGGCGACATCGTCGAGGACCGCGGCTCGCAGATCACCTTCTCGGCGCTGGGCCAGCGAGCACCGCTGGACGCGAAGATCGCGTGGGACCCGACGGGGCACAAGAAGAACACGCTGCGCGCGGCAGTGGCGGAGCGTCTGCCCGACCTCGAGGTCCGCTCGGGCGGCTCCACCTCCGTGGACATCACGCACCGGGGCATCGACAAGGCGTACGGGATGCGGCAGCTCGCCGCCGAGACGGGGATCCCGCTGGAGGACATGCTCTTCGTCGGCGATCGGCTCGACCCCGACGGAAACGACTATCCGGTGCTCGCGCTCGGGGTGCGCTGCCACGCCGTGACCGGGTGGGAGGACACCGTCGCCTTCCTCGACGAGCTCATCCCGACGCTTCCGCGGCGCTGACCGCCGAGGCGGGCACCAGCCGCCGCAGCTGGGTGACGTGGCGGGGTTCGAGCTCCTCCAGTGACGAGACGCCGAGCAGCTTCATCGTGCGCTCGATCTCGCCGCGCAGGATCTGGATCGCGCGGTCGACCCCGGCGCGGCCGCCGGCCATGAGCCCGTAGAGGTAGGCGCGGCCGATCAGCGTGAAGCTCGCGCCCAGCGCGATCGACGCGACGATGTCGGCGCCGTTCATGATGCCGGTGTCGATCATCACCGTGGCATCGGGCCCCACCTCGCGGACCACGTCGGGGAGGAGATGGAACGGGACGGGCGCGCGGTCGAGCTGTCGGCCGCCGTGGTTGGACAGGACGATGCCGTCGACGCCGCGGTCGACCAGACGTCGCGCGTCGGCGACGGTCTGCACTCCCTTGACCACGATCCTGCCCGGCCACAGCTCGCGGATGACATCGAGATCGTCGTACGAGATCGTCGGATCCATCGCCGCGTCCAGCAGTTCGCCCACGGTGCCGCCCGTCGAGGTCAGCGACGCGAACTCCAGCGGCGCCGTGGTGAGGAAGTCGAACCACCACCACGGGCGCGGGATCGCGTCCAGCACGGTCCGCAGGGTCAGCTGCGGCGGGATCGAGAAGCCGTTGCGCCGATCCCGCAGCCGCGCTCCTGCGACCGGGGTGTCGACGGTGAAGAGGATCGTGTCGAACCCCGCTGCGGCGGCCCGCCGCGCCAGGTCGTAGGAGATCTCGCGGTCGCGCATGACGTACAGCTGGAACCACAGCCGCCCGTCCGGATCGGCGCTGCGGACGTCCTCGATCGAGGTGGTTCCGAGGGTGGAGAGGGTGAACGGGATGCCTGCGGCCCCCGCCGCCGCCGCCCCGGCCCGCTCCCCCTCGCTGTGCATGAGGCGCGTGAACCCGGTCGGCGCGATGCCGAACGGCAGCGCCGAGGGCGCGCCCAGGATCCGGCAGGAGGTGTCGACCTCGGTCGCGGGCTTGAGGATGTCGGGGTGGAACTCGATGTCCTCGAAGGCCTGCCGCGCCCGCGCCAGCGACACCTCGCCGTCGGCGGCGCCGTCCGTGTAGTCGAAGGCCGCCCTCGGTGTGCGTCGCTTCGCGATCCGCCGCAGATCGGCGATGGTGAGAGCGCCGGAGAGGCGGCGCTTCCGGCCGTTGAGCTCGGGCCTTCTGAACTTCAGGAGCTGGAAGACTTCGGAGGGCACGGGCAGCCGTCGCTGGACCATCACCTACCCGAGACTAATCTGATGCACATGGATCCGCTCTCCCTCGTCCTCATCGTCGCGGGCGTGACGTGCGCCTTGTGCTGGATCGCCTCGCTCCTCACGAAGGACACGTCGTGGGTCGACCGCGCATGGTCGGTCGTGCCCGTCGTCTACGTGTGGGTCTTCGCCCTCGCAGCGGTCATCGCCGGCCGGCCCGACGCACGCCTGCTGCTCATGGCGGGGCTCGTCACCGCCTGGGGGGCCAGGCTGACGTTCAACTTCGCCCGCAAGGGCGGCTACACGGGCATGGAGGACTACCGCTGGGCGATCCTGCGCGCGCGCATGAAGCCGTGGCAGTTCCAGGTGTTCAACGTGCTGTTCATCGTGCTGTTCCAGAACGCCCTGCTGGTGCTCATCACGCTTCCGGCATATGTCGCATGGCTGCATCCCGCCCCCGTGGGCGTCTGGGACGCGGTGCTCGCCGTGCTGTTCGTCGCACTGCTGGGCGGAGAGTTCGTCGCCGATCAGCAGCAGTGGGACTTCCACCAGGCGAAGCGGCGTGCCGGAGGCGACCTGCCGCCGGGGTTCGCGACCACCGGCATGTTCCGGTACAGCCGGCATCCGAACTTCTTCTTCGAGCAGGCGCAGTGGTGGGTCTTCTACGTGATCGGGGCGGTCGCCGCCCTGGCGGCGGGCGAAGGACTGTGGGGCGGGGCGCTGAACGCGTCGATCGCCGGACCGGTCCTGCTCACCGCCCTGTTCATCGGCTCGACGATCTTCACCGAATCCATCACGGCGTCCAAGTACCCCGCGTACGCCGAGTACCAGCGCACGACGTCGATGATCGTCCCACTGCCGCGCCGGCGGCGGCGTGCCGAGGCGACGATCTGATCAGCCCAGGCGCCCGCCGGACTCCCGCAGATAGCACTCGGCGCACAGCGACTCGTACGTGACCTCGGTCGCCCCGCCCTCGCTGAGCATCGTGGTGGCGTCGATGGCGACCTGGTCGCCCTCGAACACGAAGCGGCCGTCGGCCTGGCGCGCGTTGAACAGCGCCTTGCGCCCGCAGCGGCAGATGGTCTTGAGCTCCTCCAGGCTGTGGGCGAGGTCGAGGAGCCGGCGCGAGCCGGGGAAGGCCTGCGTGCGGAAGTCGGTGCGGATGCCGTAGGCCAGCACCGGCACGCCGTCCAGCACCGCGATGCGCAGCAGATCGTCGACCTGCGCGCGGGTGAGGAACTGCGCCTCGTCGATGAGGAGGCAGGCGACGTCGGCCGGCGGACGGTGCAGGCCGGTCAGCTCGTCGTGCCGGTGCTGCACGGCGGAGCGGTGCTCGGCGAACAGCCCGCGCAGGTCGTCGTCGCCTCCGATGAGGAAGTCGACGGTGCGGGTCACCCCGAGCCTGCTCTCGATCTGGTCGGCGCCCTTGGTGTCGATGCGGGGCTTGGCCAGCAGCACCTGCTGACCGCGCTCCTCGTAGTTGTGCGCGGCCTGCAGCAGCGCGGTGGACTTGCCGGAGTTCATCGCGCCGTAGCGGAAGTAGAGCTTGGCCACCCGCTGATTCTAGAGGGCGGCGATGGTCGGGGCTCAGCGGCCGCCGATGCCGCCGCCTCCTCCGCCCCCGCCGGAGAACCCGCCGCCGCTGGAGCCGCCGGACGACGACCAGGAGCTGGAGAACGAACTGCCCGACGAGCTGCCCGACGAGCCGCTGGAGACCGGGGTCGCCGCGAGGCGGCCGGCCGCGGACGAGGCATCCATGAGGCTCGAGCTCTCCAGCGCCTGGAACAGGAGGACGTGACTCGTCACGGCGACCGCCGGCTGCGCCTGCCTGATCACGCGCACCCACTCATCCTCCATGCCGAACAGCACCGCGTACGGCAGGAGCCGCTCGTAGAGGTTGACGACCGCTGCCCCGGGCTCGTTGGGCGCATCGCCGAACGGCCGGCGCCCGGCGCTGACCAGGTCGGCCGTCCGCGGCGACTGCGCGGCGCGCAGCCGGTCCTCCTCGGCGAGGGCGAGATAGTCCCGGATCCCCTCCAGGTACGTGCGATGCATTCCGCCGGCGAGCGTGAGAGTGGTCTCGGGCAGACGCACGAACGGAAGCACGATGAAGGTGCCGAATCCGGCGACGGCCGCGAGCACATAGAGGACATCGCCGGCGGTGCCGAGGTCTGCGAGCACCTCGGGCTGCCCCGTGAACAGCAGGAGGATCGCGACGAGGAGGCCTCCGAACTGCAGCATCGACTTGACGCCGCCGATCCACGACGGCCGCTTGACGCGGTAGCCGCGCTGCACCGTGGCCTCGTCGATGCGCCGCACGTAGGTCACCGCGCGGCCCGGCGGCTTGCGGGCGAACGCGCCCAGACGCATGGTGGCCCCGGGCTCGGCCTTGCGTCCGAAGAGCGTGTCGACCACGCGGCGGTCGTCGGGGTCGAGGCCGGCACGCGTGACGAGCACCACATCGAAGTCGTCGGCGACCTCGCGCGCACCCGACGCGCGCAGCTCGATGATGTCGCGGACCGCGAGGTCGACCACGTGCGCGGCCAGGGCGCGCGACGGCACGCCGAGCACGCCGGCCGACAGGGTGGGCGACTCATCCTCGGGCGGGCTGTACTGAACGATGACCGGCGACCGGTCGGGGTTGCGCTTCAGGAACGCGCGCAGCACCAGCACGATCGGCAGACCGATGATGCCGAAGGCCAGCGCGATGACGGGGACGATCCACTCCCACCACGGGTACGGCGGGGGCGGCGGCGCGCTGAGCGCGGCGAACGTGCCCTGCTCGAAGCCCACGGCGACCGTGATGTTCTCGTCCGGCCCGAGGTCGGTCTCCGTCGCCGTGAACACCACGGTGGAGACCTCGGCCGACGCGTCGGCGGCCCAGTCGGCACCGGCGGCGGCGGCCCAGTCCCGGACTTCCGGCGGCAACGCCGCAGCGGTGCGCTGCTCGTCGATGGTGCAGCGGTCGGTCGAGCCTGCTTCGCCGACGTAGCAGAACGCGCGCCCCGGCAGCAGCCGCTCGGTGGCATCGGGCGCGACGTGCACGCGCGCGGTGACCCGCGCGAACGGCTGCGCGTGGTCGGTGCCCACCGTGTCCCAGTAGAACTCGTCGGCGCCGGCGTCGGGATAGCGCAGCACGACGTCGCTCATCACGTACGAGATGACGTACGTCTGCCGCCCGTGCACGTAGTCGTCGGTCCCGGTGAGCACGTAGACCCACTCGTCGTCCTCTTCGATCCACCAGGGGATGAAGGCGCCGTCCGCCCCCGTGACGGAGATGACCCACGGGTCGAGGTCGATGCCCGAGCCGGTGCGCGGCAGCCGCCGCACGATCCCCTTGTTCTGATCGAAGTCCGGGAAGGCCGCCACGAGCGTCTCGGTCGTGTACAGGAGGGGGCGTCCGGCGGCGCCGCGCACAAGGTAGTAGTCGGCGTCGAAAGAGTCGAACGAGAAATCGTCGACGTCGGCGACGACGGATGCCGCGAGCGCGGCCTGCGGCACCGGAGCCGCCGCTGCAGGCGCCGCCGCGGGCGCGGACAGGACGAGTGCCGCGGCGGCCGTGAGGGCTGCGGCGAGCCGCGGCATCCAACTCATGCTCCCCAGGATAGGGGGACGGCACCCGCCGGACGAGGCGGGACCGCTATGCGTTGAGGGCGAGCGCCTCTGCCGTCTCGGTGAGGGTCTCCTGCGCGGCGGCGGGATCGCTGTTGAGCGACTCTCCGAAGCTGGGCACGAGTTCCTTCAGTGCGGGCTTCCACTGCGCGAAGCGGTCAGGGAAGCACCGCTCGAGCAGGTTCAGCATGATCGCCACAGCCGTGGAGGCGCCCGGTGACGCGCCCAGCAGCCCGGCGATGGTGCCGTCGGCGGAGGCGACCACCTCGGTGCCGAACTGCAGCACGCCGCCCTTCTCGGGGTCCTTCTTCATCACCTGGGCGCGCTGCCCGGCCTGGATGAGGGTCCAGTCCTCGTCCTTCGCGGTGGGCATGAACACGCGGAGGCTGTCGACCTTGCGCCGATGCGTCTTGGTGAGTTCGCCGACGAGGTATTTGATGAGGTCGAAGTTCGTGAGGGCGACTTTCAGCATCGGCCCGATGTTGCCCGGGCGCACCTGCGCGACGATGTCGGTGATGCGGCCCTGCTTGAGGAACTTGGGGCTGAAGGTCGCGAAGGGGCCGAACAGGAGGGCCGACTCGCCGTCGACGACGCGTGTGTCCAGGTGCGGGACGGACATCGGCGGTGCGCCGACGGATGCCTTGGAGTACACCTTCGCCTGGTGCTGCGCCACGATCGCGGGATCGGTGGTCTTGAGGAACTGGCCCCCGATCGGGAAGACGCCGTATCCCTTGATCTCGGGGATGCCGGAGGACTGCAGGAGCTTGAGCGCCCAGCCCCCGGCGCCGACGAACACGAAGCGCGCCCTGACGCGACCGGGCGTGCGGCCCACGGTCCGGCGGTAGTTCACGAGCCACGTCCCGTCGCCCTGGCGCTTGAGGCTGCGCACCTCGGTGTCGGTGACCACGTCGACCCCGCGATCCTGCAGGGCGTCGAAGAGCTGCCGGGTCAGCGCGCCGAAGTCGACGTCGGTGCCCGCCGGCACGCGCGTCGCGGCGAACGGCTCGCCCTTGCGTCGCTTCTGCATGAGCAGCGGCGCCCACCGGTTGATGACCCGGGAGTCCTCGCTGTACTCGATGCCGGAGAACAGCGGCTGCTGCTTGAGCACCTCGTACCGGTCCTTGAGGTACGCGACATCCTCTTCGCCGCGCACGAACGTCATGTGCGGGGTCGGGTTGATGAACGTCTCGGGCGCGTCCAGAACGCCGCGCTCGACGAGCGTCGACCAGAACTGGCGGCTGAGCTGGAACTGCTCGTTGATCTGCACGGCCTTGGCGGGATCGAGCGAGCCGTCCTCGCCCCGCGGCATGTAGTTCAGCTCGCACAGGGCGGCATGCCCCGTGCCCGCATTGTTCCACGCGTTGGAGCTCTCCTGGGCGACATCGCTGAGGCGCTCGAAGGCGACGATCGACCAGTCGGGCTGCAGCTCTTTGAGGAGGGTTCCCAGGGTCGCGCTCATGATGCCGCCGCCGATCAGCACGACGTCGACGGTTGCAGTCACCCCTCGATTCTAGGCCGCGCGCGAGGGTGCCCTGTGCCCGGGCCGGGCAGGCCCTGCCGTCAGCGACGGATGCCGAACAGGAAGTACGTCGCCGGGCCGATCCAGTTCACGAGGATGACGGGGATCCACGCAGGCTTCGGACCCTTGACCTCCGCGGAGTCGCGGTGGGCGAGGTCCCAGAAGGCGAGGAACGCGAACGCGACCTGGATGATGCCCACGACGCCGAGCACGAGCTTCGCGGCCGGATTCTGCAGTTCGGTCTTGCCGGTCATTGCTCCTCCTGGACGTGTCCTGGATCTGCTGCGGAGCCGCGCCTAGACCTGGGCGCCCAGGCGTGCGGCGACGAGCTCGGCGATCTGCACGGCGTTGAGCGCCGCGCCCTTGCGCAGGTTGTCGTTCGAGATGAACAGCACGAGCCCGCGGTTCTCGGGCGCGGACTGGTCGGCGCGGATGCGGCCGACGAAGCTCGGGTCTTTGCCGGCGGCCTGCAGCGGGGTGGGCACCTCGTCGAGCACGACGCCGGGAGCCTCGGCGAGGACCTCGCGTGCGCGGGCGGGCGTGATGTCGCGCGCGAACTCCGCGTTGATGCTCAGCGAGTGGCCGGTGAACACCGGCACCCGCACGCACGTCCCGGCGACCCGCAGGTCGGGCAGTTCGAGGATCTTTCGACTCTCGTTGCGGAGCTTCTTCTCTTCGTCGGTCTCGTTGTCGCCGTCGTCGACGAGGTTCCCGGCGAACGGGATGACGTCGAACGCGATGGGGGCGATGTACTTCTCGGGCTGCGGGAACTGCACCGCTCCCCCGTCGCGCACGAGATCGATGGCGCCCTCCTGCGCGACGACCGCCTCGACCTGGCCGAGCAGCTCCTGCGCGCCGGCAAGGCCCGAGCCGCTGACGGCCTGGTACGTGCTGACGATGAGACGCTCCAGGCCCGCTTCGGCGTCGAGCGCCTTCAGGACCGGCATCGCCGCCATCGTTGTGCAGTTCGGGTTGGCGATGATCCCCTTGGGCGGGTTCACGGTGGCGTGCGGATTGACCTCGCTGACCACGAGGGGCACCTCGGGGTCCATGCGCCACGCGCTGGAGTTGTCGATGACCACGGCGCCCGCTTCGGCGAAGCGCGGGGCGTGCGCACGGCTGCCGGTCGCCCCGGCTGAGAAGAGGGCGATGTCGATGCCGGCGGGGTCGGCGGCGGCGACGTCTTCGACGACGATCGTGCGGCCGCCGAACTCCACCGCGGTGCCCGCCGAGCGCGCCGTGGCGAGCAGCCGCAGCTCGCGGATCGGGAACGACCGCTGCGCGAGGATCTCCAGCATCACGGTGCCCACCTGTCCGGTGGCGCCGACGATGGCGACGTTGAGGCCTGAATCGGAGATGCGGGTCATGCGGATCCTTGCGTCGGTGAATCTCCGATTCTACCGGCGGCCGGATGCCGCGAGCGCCCGAGCATGGATCGCGCCCGGACCGCCGTGCCCCTCACCGGCTCGGCGCCGTCCACCGCGCGTCCCGACGACAGGACATGTGACCCAGAACCCGCCGATTTCGCCCTCATCCCCCTGCTCTCGGTAAACCGCCGTGTTTTCGGCGCGGCGCCCGCCGGCAGGCGTCGGGTCAGCGACCGGTGCCGGCGTGCACGACGGCCTCGATCTCGCCGTCGAGGCCGTAGGCCGAATGCACGACCCGCGCCGCGGTGGCCAGATCGTCGCCGCGCAGCACGACGGAGATGCGGATCTCGGAGGTCGAGATCATCTCGATGTTGATGCCGGCGATCGACAACGCCTCGAACAGCGTCGCCGACACCCCGGAATGGGTGCGCATGCCGGCGCCGACCACCGACAGCTTGCCGATCTGGTCGTCGTGGACGAGGCTCTCGAACCCGACCTCGGCCTGCTCGGCTGCGAGCGCCCGCAGGGCGGCCGTCGCGTCCGCCTTGGGGAGGGTGAACGAGATGTCGGTGCGGCCGGTGGCCGCCGCCGACACGTTCTGCACGATCATGTCGACGTTCGCGCCCGACTTCGCCACGATCTTGAAGATCTCCGCGGCCTTGCCCGGTACGTCGGGCACGCCGATGATCGTGATCTTCGCCTGGCCGAGATCGGTCGCGACTCCGGCGACGATGGGCTCTTCCATGGCTTCCCCCTCTGTGTCGGGCAGGGTCATGCCCGGGCTCAGCACATAGGTGCCGGGTCCGGACGAGAACGTGGAGCGCGCGTGGATGAGCACGCCGTGGCGGCGCGCGAACTCCACGGCGCGGATGTACAGCACCTTGGCGCCGTTGGCCGCCAGCTCGAGCATCTCCTCGCTGCCGATGGCGTCGAGCTTGCGCGCATGCGGGACCACGCGCGGGTCGGCCGTGAAGATGCCGTCCACGTCGCTGTAGATCTCGCACACGTCGGCGTCGAGGGCGGATGCCAGGGCCACCGCCGTCGTGTCGGACCCGCCGCGACCGAGGGTCGTCACATCCTGCGTGTCGGGGTTGAACCCTTGGAATCCCGCGACGATCACGATCGCGCCCTCGTCGAGCGCGTCGCGCACCCGCACCGGCGTCACGCCGACGATGCGCGCGGCGCCGTGGCGATCGTCGGTGACCATTCCGGCCTGCAGGCCCGTGTAGGACCGCGCCTCGTAGCCCATGGAGTGGATCGCGAGGGCCAGCAGCGCCATGGAGATGCGCTCGCCCGCCGACAGGAGGATGTCGAGCTCGCGCGGCGCGGGGATCGGCGCGATCTGCGCGGCGAGGTCGAGCAGCTCGTCGGTGGTGTCGCCCATCGCGCTGACGGCGACGACGACGTCGTGCCCGGCGCGGCGGGTGTCGACGATGCGCTTGGCGACACGCTTGATCCCCTCGGCGTCGGCGACCGACGAACCGCCGTACTTCTGCACGATCAGCGCCACGGGTGGAACCTCCATCGATGGGGCGGATGCCGCGCCCATCGATCAATCTTAGAGAGCGCGGCGCACACTCCTGTGCGTGTGACGACGGGCTAGAGTGGCGCGCATGGATGGCGCCGAACCGGGCTGGTCGGAGTTCGCCGTCGCCATGGCCGGCGCCGCCGCCGCCCTCGCCGGCCTCATCATCGTGGCGATGTCGGTGAACATCGACCGGATCCTGAAGGCGCCGTCCGTCGCGGCGCGCAGCCTCAGTGCGATCGGCGCGCTGGTGCTGGCGGTGGCGAGCAGCTGCCTGATCCTCATCCCCCATCAGCCCCTGTGGGCGCTCGGGCTGGAGGTGCTCGCTGGTGCGGCGGTGGTCTGGGTGCTGTGGGGCTTCGCGGTCCGCGATGCGCGCGCCGACGCTCGCCCGGGCATGCCGGCACTTCCCCGCGTCGTCTACCTCGCCCTTCCGCCGGCGGTCTTCACCGTCGGCGGCGTTCTGCTGGTGCTCGTCGGCGGCGCCGGAGTGGCCTGGGTCGCTGCCGGCGCGATCCTGTCGGTCATCGTGGGCGTGATGATGGCGTGGATCGCCCTCGTCGAGATCCTGCGCTGACCGGGCGGCTCAGCGCGGCGCCGACGGCAGATCGACCGGCCGTGCGGTGAGCCGGCCGCCGGTGGCCGCCAGCCAGCATCCAAGCAGGACGAGCGGGAAGCCGATCAGCAGACCGACGGTCAGCTGCTCACCGAGGATGAGGATTCCGAGCGCGATCGCCACCACCGGGTTGACGTAGGTGAAAAGCGGCGCCCGCACCGGACCGACCTCGCGGATCAGCGCGAAGAACGCGATGAACGCGACGGCCGTGCACACGATGCCCAGCAGGCCGAGGGAGACGGTGCTGCGCAGGGTGGGGACCTCGTGCTGGGTGAGCAGTCCGATCGGGAGGTAGAACAGACCCACGGCGGTCAGCGACAGGGTGATCGTGCCGAGCGAAGGCACGTCGCGCAGCTTCGTGGCGATGATGAACGGCGCGGTGGCGTACAGCAGCGCGACGAGCAGCACCTCCCCCACGGCCACCAGCGCCCCGAGTCCGTCGCCGTCGGCAAGGCCCGGGCCCGCGACGATCACGGTCACCCCGGCGAACCCGATCACGAGCCCGGCGATCCGCAGCGGCTTGAGCACGGCGCGGTCGCCGCCGATGACGCCGATGATCGCGGCGAACAGGGGCACCGTGGCGACCAGCAGCCCGGTCAGGCCGGAGGGAAGGGTCTGCTCGGCGTGGCTGAGCAGGAAGAAGGGCCCCGCCATCTCCACCGCGCCGAAGGCGAGCACCCAGGGCCAGACCCGCAGGGCTGGGCCCAGCGCCCTGCGATGCAGCGCGATGGGCAGCAGCACCAGCGCGCCCAGCAGCGTGCGCCCCGCCACGATGGCGGCGGGCGAGTACGAGTCGACCGCCTCTTTGATGAAGAGGTAGGGAACGCCCCACAGCAGGGCCATCGCCGCGAACAGCCACCAGCCCTTCGCGGTCACCGTCGCGCTCAGAGCGTCCTCCTGCCCTCGAACGCGCGGCCGAGGGTGACCTCGTCGGCGTACTCCAGGTCGCCGCCCACGGGAAGCCCCGACGCGAGCCGGGTGACCCGGACGTCGAGGGTGGTCAGCAAGCGGCTCAGATAGGTCGCCGTCGCCTCGCCCTCGAGGTTCGGGTTGGTGGCGAGGATGACCTCCTGCACCGAGCCGTCGGCGAGCCGCTGCACCAGCTGGGTGATGCGCAGGTCGTCGGGGCCCACGCCGGCGATCGGATTGATCGCTCCTCCGAGCACGTGGTACAGCCCGCGGAACTCGCGGGTGCGTTCGATCGCCGCGACGTCCTTGGCGTCCTCGACGACGCAGATGAGCGACAGGTCGCGGCGGGGGTCGCGGCAGATCCCGCAGCGATCCTGCTCGGACACGTTGCCGCAGACCTCGCAGAACCGCACCTTCTCGCGCACCTCGACGAGCAGCTCCGCCAGCCGCGAGACGTCGAAGCCGGGGGTCTGCAGGATGTGGAAGGCGATGCGCTGCGCCGATTTCGGGCCGATGCCGGGAAGGCGCCCGAACTCGTCGATCAGCTCCTGGACGATTCCGTCGTACATGGCTACACGAACCTCGTGGGCGGCTCGTACGGCTCCTCACGGACGAAGCGGGCGCCCAGCACCTGCCGGATCACGGCTTCCCCGTAGCGCTGGACGCCGGGGCTGCCGCGCAGCGTCGTCGCCGGCGGCGGCGGCGCGGCTGCGGCAGGTCCGAGCACGTCGACGTCGGCATCGTCGGGGTCGTCGGGGAGGTCGTCGGCATCGGGGACGACCTCGCCTTCGCGGGCGGGGGCGAGGGTGGCGACGCGGATGCCGGCGGCCGCTGCGTCTTCGGGCTCATCGTCGACGGCCAGCTGTGCGACCGGTGCGACGGGGTCGGATCCCGCGTCGGGGATCGGTGCCACGGCCCAGTCGGTGACGGGCGCGGCGGCGTGCGGCGCGGCGCGCACCGGCGAGGAAGGCTCCTCGTCCGGCGGGGACGCCGCCTCGGCGCTCCCGCCCCCTCCGCGGGGCGCGTCTGCTGCGCCCGATGCCTCGCCGCCACCGGTGGCGGACGCGTCCACGCGGGGCAGGAAGCGCACGGTGATGCCGACGACGTCCTTGATCGCCTGGCGCACGTCGACATGCGCGTCGGTGCCCCCGAGTGCCTTGGGCTTGAACTTCTCGATCTCCTTCTCGCTCGGGAACCCGAGGGTGAGCACGTGCCCGTCGTCGGACTTCTCGAGCTGGAGCGGACGCGTCTGCAGCGCGACCATCCAGGAGGCGCGCCGGATGGTCTCGAGCCGGTCGATCACGCTCGGCCAGGCGGTGCGCAGGGAGTCCAGGGTCACCGGAGCGGGCGGCGGGCTCGGCTCGGCGCGTGCCGGTTCGGCGTGTGCCGGTTCGGCGCGAGCCGGCCCGGCGCTCTCGGCGCCTCGTTCGCCCACCGGTGCCGCCGGGGCGGCAGGATCGGACCGCTCGGGGGCTCGCCCGGCCGCAGGCGGGGCTGCGGCCGGGGCGGCGTGGGTGAGCACCCGCGCCACCATGAGCTCGAGCTGCAGGCGGGGCGAGGTCGCTCCCGTCATCTCGTCGAGGGCGGCGACCACCAGATCGGCTGTGCGCGACAGCCGGCCGGGCCCGAACGCGGCGGCCTGCGCCGACATCCGCTCCAGCTCCTCCGCCGAGACGCCCCGCAGCACCGCCGCGGCGCCGGAACCCGTCGCCTCGACGATGATGAGGTCGCGCAGGCGCTCGAGCAGGTCGTCGACGAAGCGCCGCGGGTCCTGCCCGCTCTGCACCACCCGATCGACGGCCGAGAACGCGGAGGCGGCGTCGGCCGCAGCCAGCGCGTCGACCACCTCGTCGAGCAGCGCCGCGTGGGTGTAGCCGAGCAGCGCGACCGCCATCTCGTACTTCACCTGCGCCTGATCGGGGCCCGCGGAGGCATCGGAGCCTGCGATGAGCTGGTCGAGAAGAGAGAGGGTGTCGCGCGGTGAGCCGCCGCCGGCGCGCACCACGAGCGGAAGCACCCCGGTCTCGACCTGCACGCCCTCCTGCCCGCACAGCCGCTCGACGTACTCGAGCATCGCCGCCGGGGGCACGAGGCGGAACGGATAGTGGTGCGTGCGCGACCGGATGGTGCCGAGCACCTTCTCGGGCTCGGTCGTCGCGAAGATGAACTTCACATGGTCCGGCGGCTCTTCGACGAGCTTGAGCAGGGCGTTGAAGCCCTGCTGGGTGACCATGTGCGCCTCGTCGAGGATGAAGATCTTGTAGCGGTCGCGCGCCGGCGCGAAGATCGCCCGCTCGCGCAGATCGCGGGCGTCGTCGACGCCGTTGTGCGAGGCGGCGTCGATCTCGACGACATCGAGCGATCCGCCGCCGCCGCGGCCGAGCTCGATGCAGCTGTCGCACGTCCCGCACGGGGTGTCGGTGGGGCCCTGCGCACAGTTCAGGCACCGCGCCAGGATCCGCGCCGACGTCGTCTTCCCGCAGCCGCGCGGGCCGGAGAACAGGTACGCGTGGCCGACCCGATCGCCGCGCAGAGCGGTCATGAGGGGCTCGGTGACCTGGGCCTGCCCGATCATCTCCGCGAACGTCTCCGGGCGGTAGCGGCGGTACAGGGCGGTCGTCACCCGTCCAGCCTACGGTGTGGCCCGGACATCCACGCCGCCTCTGCGGACCCGCCTATGCATCGATGCCGGAAGGCTCCTCGATCCCGTCCGCCTCGCTGCCCAGCACCGGGATCGTCGTGGTCAGCGCCGGCACCGACGCCGACAGCAGCGTGCCGTCCTCGCGACGGGCATCGGCGAACTGCCGCAGCGACGGCCGGCCGGCGATGATCGGGCCCTGCCCCTCGAGCGGCACCACGACCACCTCGCCGCCGGCGACGGTGAACCGCGACCCGCGCACAGCGAAGGCCACCGGATCGCCCTCCCCCGCGCGCACGCGCAGCCGGTCGCGGGTCAGGGTCACCTCCAGCCGGGTGCCGTGCCAGTGCAGCACGTACTCCAGCGACGGCCAGCCGGCCGGCAGGCGGGGGTCGAAGGTCAGTTCGCCGAAGTGGTCGCGCATGCCGCCGAAGCCCGACACGAGCGCCGTCCACACACCGCCCGCCGAGGCGACGTGCACGCCGTCCGCGGTGTTGTGGTGCAGGTTTGCGAGGTCGACGAACAGCGACTCCCGGAAGTACTCCAGCGCCAGCTCCTGGTACCCGACCTCGGCGGCGAGGATCGCCTGCACCACCGCCGACAGGGTCGAGTCGCCGGTGGTCAGCGGGTCGTAGTACTCGAAGTCGGCGAGCTTCTCCTCGTCGGTGAAGTGGTTGCCCTGCAGGAAAAGCGCCAGCACCACGTCCGCCTGCTTGAGCACCTGGAAGCGGTAGATCACCAGCGGGTGGAAGTGCAGCAGCAGCGGGCGCTGCTCGGGCGGCGTGTGCTCCAGGTCCCACAGCTCGCGCTCCAGGAACATCGCGTCCTGCGGGTGGATGCCGAGGGCGTCGCTGTAGGGGATGTGCATCGCGTCGGCGGCGCGCTCCCAGGCATCCGGCTCGTCCGGCTCGAGCTGCAGACGCTCGATCATCCGCCGGTAGACCTCTCCGCCGATCTCCTCCATCTCGCGCACGGTGCGCGCGGCGAACCTCAGGTTGAACCGCGCCATCACGTTCGTGAAGAGGTTGTCGTTGACCACGGTGGTGTACTCGTCGGGGCCGGTGACGCCGTGGATGTGGAACACCTCCTCGCCGTCGGCCTCGCGCCAGAAGCCCAGCGTGGCCCACAGCCGCGCCGTCTCCACGGCGATGTCGACGCCCTCGTGGTAGAGGAACCCGTGGTCGCCGGTGGCGCGGACATAGGTGCCCAGCGCGTAGCAGACGTCGGCGTTGATGTGGTACTGCGCGGTGCCGGCGGCGTAGTACGCAGACGCCTCCTCGCCGCTGATCGTCCGCCACGGGAACAGCGCCCCGGCCTCGTTGAGCTGGTTGGCGCGGTGGCGCGCGGCCGGCAGCATGAGGGCGCGCATGCGCAGCGCGTTGCGCGCCCACAGCGGAGTCGTGTAGGTCAGGAACGGGATGACGTAGATCTCGGTGTCCCAGAAGTAGTGGCCGCTGTAGCCGGATCCGGTCACGCCCTTGGCGGGCACGCCCCGGCCGTCGGCGCGGGCCGCGGCCTGCGCGAGCTGGAACAGGCACCAGCGGGTGGCCTGCTGCAGGTCGTCGTGGCCGGCGATGCGCACGTCGGACCGCTCCCAGAACCCGTCCAGCCAGCGGCGCTGCACCGCGAACAGCTCGTCCACGCCCTCGGCGCCGGCGCGGTCGAGGGTGCGCCGGCAGCGGTCGACCAGCTCGCGGGCGGGCACGCCGCGTGAGGTGTGGTAGCTGGCGAGCTTGACCACGCGCGTGGGCACGCCCGCCTTCGCCTGCACGCGGAAGACGTTCTTGGCGATGTCGGGCTCGACGAGGCGGCGCGCCGAGTACTCGTTGCGCGTCTCGATGATGTGGTCGGCCACGACCGCGATCGTCATCCCGGACGAGGTCGCCCGGTAGCTCAGCGCCGAGCGCAGGCCGTCCTGCCAGTACTCCTGGGGCTGCAGCACCCGCTCCTGGATCGGCTCGGCCTTGCGGGGGTCGAAGCCCGCGTTCTTGGAGACCTTGGGCGTTCCGCCGTAGACGTCCTCGCCGTCCTGGCGGTTGATCAGCTGGCAGTCGATCGTCACCGGGGCGTCGGCGTTGCGCACGGTCACATCCAGCACCATCACGGCGAGGTGCTTCTCCTCGAAGGAGGCCATCCGGCGGAAGTCGATCTCCACCTCCTTGCCCGACGGGGTGACCCAGAGGATCCGGCGGGTGAGGACGCCGGTGCGCAGGTCGAGCACCCGCTCGTAGGAGCGGATGTCGGCGATGTCCAGCGACAGCGGCTCGTCGTCGACGTAAACGCGCATCACCTTGGCGTCGGGGGCGTTGATGATCGTCTGACCGACCTCGGCGAAGCCGTACGCCTGCTCGGCGTGGCGGATGGGGAACGTCTCGTGGAACCCGTTGACGAAGGTGCCGTGCTCCTCGGCGTGCCGACCCTCGGGGTGGTTGCCGCGCATGCCCAGGTATCCGTTGCCGATCGCGAAGAGGGTCTCGGTCACGCCCGAGTCCTCGAGGTCGATGCGCGTCTCGATGAGCCGCCAGGGATCGACGGGGTAGCGGTCGCGGTCGATCATGGCACGAGCTCCTCGAGGTCGTTCACGACGAAGTCGGCGCCGGCGGCGGCGAGGTCCTCCGCGCCCACTCCGCGGTCGACCCCGATCACGAGCCCGCAGCCGGCGGCGGCGGCCGACGCGACGCCGCTGATCGCGTCCTCGACGGCGGCCGTGCGCTCTGCGGGGACCCCCAGCATCCCGATCGCCTCGGCGAAGACGTCGGGCGCGGGCTTGGAGGCGAGGTGGTCGCGCTCGGCGACCAGGCCGTCGACGATCACCGGGAAGCGGTCGAGGATGCCGGCAGCCGTCAGCACCTCACGGGCGTTCTTGGAGCTCGACACCACCGCGACCGGGGTTCCGGCGTCGCGGAGCACGTCCAGCAGACGCAGGCTGCCGGGATAGGGCTCGACGCCCTCCTCCCGCAGCAGTCGGGCGAACACGAGGTTCTTGCGGTTGCCGATCCCGCAGACGGTGTCGGCCGACGGCGGATCGGACGGGTCTCCCCACGGCACCTCGACGCTGCGGCTGTGCAGCACGCTCGCGACGCCGTCGTAGCGCTTCTTCCCGTCCACGTGGTCGAAGTAGTCGCGGTCGGTGTACGGGGGCTCGATGCTCCATTGCGCGAACAGCTCGTCGAACATCGCCTGCCAGGCGTGCATGTGGACGTCTGCAGTCGGGGTGAGCACCCCGTCCAGGTCGAACAGGACGCCGGCGTACGTGGTGAGGTCGGGTGATTCGGCCACCAGGAAAGCGTAGCCCGCCCGGTGCGGGAGCACAGGCCCGCTCAGAGCGCCTGGGCGGCGTGCAGCGTCTGCTCCGCGATCTCGAGCTCCTCGTTGGTGGGCACCACCAGGACGGTGATGCGCGAGGCATCCGTCGAGATCACCCGGATGCCCCGCTCGCGGGCCTCGTTGCGCACCGGGTCGACCTCGATCCCCGCGAAGCCGAGCGTCGCGAGGGCGGCGGCGCGCACAGGGGGCGAGTTCTCGCCGACGCCTGCCGTGAACGAGATGACGTCGGCGCCGCCCAGCTGCGCGAGGTACGCCCCCGCATACATGCGCAGCCGGTGGATGTAGACGTCGAACGCGAGCGTGGCGGCGGGGTCGCCGGCGGCGACCCCGGCCAGCACGTCGCGCATGTCGGAGACCCCGGCCAGCCCGAGCAGCCCGCTGCGCCGATTGAGCATGTCGTCGATCTCAGGCGCCGACATGCCGGCGTGCCGGTGCAGGTGGAAGATCACCGCCGGGTCCATGTCGCCGGACCGCGTGCCCATCACCAGGCCCTCCAGCGGCGTCATGCCCATCGAGGTCTCGACCGAGCGACCGCCGTCGATCGCCGTCGCCGAGGCGCCGTTGCCGAGATGGAAGACGATCTGCCGGAGATCTGCCAGAGGCCGGCCGAGGAAGGCGGCGGCCGCTTCGCTGACGAACTTGTGCGAGGTGCCGTGGAAGCCGTAGCGGCGCACCCGCTGCTGTGCCGCGAGCGAGCGATCGATCGCGTACGTGTATGCCGCGGGCGGCAGGGTCTGGTGGAAGGCGGTGTCGAAGACGGCGACATGGGGCAGCTCGGGGAAGGCCGTGCGGGCCGCTTTGATCCCCTGCAGCGCCCCGGGGTTGTGCAGGGGCGCCAGCTGCGACAGCTCGTCGATGGCCTCCTCGACCGGGGGCGTGATCAGCGTCGGCTCGAAGAAGCGCGCGCCGCCGTGCACGACGCGGTGTCCGACGGCGACCGGCGCGTCGTCGTCGAGCGACGGTCCGTGCGCGGCGAACGCGTCCAGCATGACCTGGAAGCCGACGGTGTGATCCGGGATGGGCAGCTCTTCGCGGTAGGTCGCGTCCAGGGCCGTGACGGATGCCGGCGGCTCGCCCGATGTGCCGATCCCTGCGCGGGCGCCGAGGAGCACGGTGTGCGACGCGGCGCCGACGGGCTGCCCGATGCG
Source organism: Microbacterium sp. (assembly GCF_044508325.1). GTDB lineage: Bacteria > Actinomycetota > Actinomycetes > Actinomycetales > Microbacteriaceae > Microbacterium. The sequence continues at coordinate 54,402 of NZ_JBIQHX010000013.1, forward strand.
CTCGACGAGGCCACTGGCCAGCGCCACCTGCGACTCCACGTCGACGAGCTGGTACTTGAACGACGACGAGCCGCTGTTGATCACCAGGACGGCCGTCATGCCGTCGCCCGCTCCTGCGCCTGGATCGCGGTGATCGCGATCGTGTTGACGATGTCGTCGACGAGCGCGCCGCGCGAGAGGTCGTTGATCGGCTTGTTCAGGCCCTGCAGCACCGGCCCGATGGCCACGGCGCCGGCCGATCGCTGCACGGCCTTGTACGTGTTGTTGCCGGTGTTCAGGTCGGGGAAGACGAACACGGTCGCCCGCCCCGCGACCGCGGAGTCCGGCATCTTGGTCGCGGCGACCGCGGCATCCGCGGCCGCGTCGTACTGGATGGGCCCTTCGACGGGCAGCTCCGGCGCGCGCTCGCGCACGAGGGCGGTCGCCCGCCGCACCTTCTCGACGTCCGCCCCGGTCCCCGACTCCCCCGTGGAGTACGACAGCATGGCCACGCGCGGGTCGATGCCGAACTGGCGCGCGGTCCCCGCCGACGAGATCGCGATGTCGGCGAGCTGCTCAGCGGTCGGGTCGGGGATCACGGCGCAGTCGCCGTACACGAGCACCCGGTCGGCGAGCGCCATGAGGAACACCGACGAGACCACCGAGACCCCGGGCCTGGTCTTGATGATCTCGAACGCGGGCCGGATCGTGTGCGCCGTCGTGTGCGCCGCGCCCGAGACCATGCCGTCCGCATAGCCCATATGCACCATCAGGGTGCCGAAGTACGAGACATCCGTCACCGTGTCGGCCGCCTGCGCGAAGGTGACCCCCTTGTGCGCGCGCAGCCGCTCGTACTCGCGGGCGAACCTGTCCACGTGCACGGCGTCGAACGGCGAGAGCACCGAGGCTGCGGCGATGTCGATGCCCAGCTCCAGCGCACGGCTGCGCACCTCGATCTCCTCGCCCAGGATCGTGAGGTCGGCGATCCCGCGGGCGAGCACGGTGGCGGCCGCCCGCAGGATGCGATCGTCGCCGCCTTCGGGCAGCACGATGTGCCTGCGGTCGGCGCGCGCCCGCTCGATGAGGCTGTATTCGAACATGAGCGGGGTGACGACGTTCGCGCGGGCGACGCCCACGGCCACGGTCAGCTCGTCGACGTCCACGTGCTGCTCGAAGATCGCGAGCGCGGTGTCGTAGCGGTGCTGCGAGTCGGCCGCCAACCTGCCCCGCGTGTTCATGATCCGCACCGCGGTGTCGTAGGTGCCGAGATCGGTGGCGATGATCGGCAGCGTCGAGCCCAGGCCGTCCATGAGCCGCCTGATCGGCTCGGGCAGCGGGAACGGTCCGTTGAGGATGATGCCCGACAGCGACGGGAAGGTGCCCGAGGAGTTCGCCAGCAGCGCAGCCAGCAGCACCTCGGTGCGGTCGGCGGCGACGACGAGGATCGCGCTCTCATGCAGGCGGGGCAGCACGTTGACCATCGACATCCCCGACATGACCACCCGCAGCACCTCGCGGGTGAGCAGCTGCGGGTCGCCGTCGATGAGCGTGCCGTCGACCGCGCGCAGCACGTCGCGCACGGATGGGGCCACGAGGAAGCGGTCCTCGGGCAGCGCCCACACCGGGATGCGCCGGCCGACGGGGCGGATGGATGCCGGGGCGGCGTCGACCACGGCTCGGATCGCCGCCACGGTCTCGTCGAGGGCGTCGGGGTCGGCGCGGTTCGCGATGATCGCGAAGACGGTGGTGCGGGCGTGCGCGAGCTCGAGAAGGGAGAGTGCGGCGATCTGGCCCATCTCCTCGGGCGTTCGGGCTGTGGTCGCGCCGAGCTGCTCACCGCCGCCCTGCTGCGAGCGGCCGCCGAGCACGAGGAGGACCGGGGCGCCGAGGTTGGCGGCGATCCGGGCGTTGTAGCCCAGCTCGGCGGGGCTGGCCACGTCGGTGAAGTCACTGCCGATGATGACGACCGCGTCGCACTGCGCCTCGACGGCCTTGTACCGCTCGACGATGGTGGAAAGGGCCGCCTCGGGGTCGTGGCGGACGTCGTCGTAGCTCACGCCGATGCACTCGTCATAGTCGAGGTCGACGCCGTCATGGGCGAGCAGCATCTCGAGGATGTAGTCGGGCTCGTCGGTGGAGCGCGCGATGGCGCGGAAGACGCCCACCTTCGGCGTCGCGTGGCTCAGCGCGTCGAGCACCCCGAGAGCGACCGTGGACTTGCCCGAGTGGCCCTCCGCCGAGGTGATGTAGATGCTCTGCGCCACGCAGTCAGCCTATAGAGCGGGCCGGGACCGGCACAGGGCGGGTCCGGAGCGCACAGACGGCACAGAAAGACTCTCCGCGAACCCGGCAGAGCCCGGTTACCCTTGCTACGTTTCCGTCCTGGGGGAGTTGGCCTGGATGCCGCCTCGCGGAGAGCTTCCGACAGTCTACAAGGTTCTGATGCGAGGTTGTCGTGCCCGCGTTCGCGTCAGCCCTCGACCGGGATGATCCGTGGGCCGGACGGGTCGGCGATGACCAGCACGCGCCGGGCCCGCACGGTGCGCAGCGCCTCGACGAGGGCTGCGGCGTCCGGCTCGCCGGGCTGCAGTCCCTCGTCCGTCGTCGGCCAGAGCTCGACCGGCACCCCTGTCTCGGCGCGCACCGCCGCCGCCAGCGCGTCGGCGGCGTCGCCGCCCGCCACCAGGACGATGCGGCCGATCGCCGGGCGATCGCCGGCCACGGCATGCCCGCGGGTGCGTCGCCACACCGCGAAGTGGTAGGCGAACACGAGGGCCGTCGCCACGAGCACGCCGAGCGGTGCGCGCAGGTAGTCGACGAGGCCCTGGGTCACCGCCGGGTCGATCCAGAACTCGAACAGGCGATAGGCGATGATGAGCACCGCGACGATCGCGACGATCGCGCTCACGCCGAACACGACGACGAGGTAGACGCGGCGCGCGCGGTCCTCGGCGGGCTCGTCGGCGCCGGCCGCCTCGGCGTGGGCGGGGCGCCACGCGAGCCACCAGACCGGCGCGCCGACGATCAGCGCGCTCAGTCCGCCCAGCAGCAGCGTCAGCGGCGAGTCCTGGGCGAGGGTGGCGGTCGCGGTCGCCAGCAGCGCGTTGACGATGACGCCGAAGCCGCTCGCGGCCCCGATGAGCCCGATTCCGGCCAGCGCGAGGCGCGCCGCGCGTCGGACGAGCGGCGTGCCCTGCAGCACGAGACCCGCGTGATAGACCCAGATGACGCCCACCACGAGGGCGACGGCGATCGCGGTGTGGAGCGAGGCCAGCACCTCGGCGGCGGGTCCGGTGCCGAACACGAGCCGGAGGACGATGTGCAGCACCGTGCCGAGCGCGAACAGCGCGACGGCCGCGGCGATCGAGGTCACCGCCACCAGCAGCACGGCGGCGAAGCCCCCCTCGGCGCGTCGGCCGCGCTCGGCATGCCAGTGCCACCACCAGATGAGGGTGCCGATCACCGCCCACACGACGCCCTGCAGGATCGGCACCGACGGGTGCTGCGACCCCGCCAGCAGCGGACCGGATGCCGCCAGCGCATCGCCGATCAGCACGCCGAGCGCGGTGACGGCGCCGGACGCGGCCACCGCCAGGCCCCACACGGCGGACAGCCCCACGATCACTGTGGCCAGCCGCCCGGGCGCGAACAGCGTGCTGCGCCGCAGCAGCACGTGCAGCACCCAGACGGCGGCCCACACGATGCCGGAGGCCAGCGCCCCCGGATCCCAGCGGCCGTCGATGCCCGCCGTGGCCGCGCCGCCCAGCCCCACCGTCGCGGTGATGAGAGCCGTGAGGGTCGTGACGAGCAGATAGAGGGCCCATGCGACGGAGTCCCGCTCGCTCGGGTCGTCGGGGTCGGCGAGGCGACGGCTCTCCCACCACCACAGCGCCGCAGCCAGCGGACCGGCGATGAGCGCGAAGGCCAGGGAGCGGGCCAGAAGCGTGCCGGACCCTTCGGCGACCACGGCTTCGGTGCCGGCGAGCACTCTCTCCAGCAGGCCGCTCAGCCCGATCGCCGCGATGACGACCAGCGCGTACAGGACGACGAGGACGATGATGCGACGCACCACGCCCGGCGTGCGCGCTGTCGCGTCGGGGCGGCTCACGGCACGATCTCCGGGCAGACGGTGAACTGCCACGGCGCCGCGGCGATGAGCCAGCTGCCGCCCGGCTTCACGAGGCGGAACACCTCCTCGCTCTGGTATTCGCCTCCTCCGAACACGCCCTGCCGGTAGATCGTGGTGACGAGCACGCGCACCTGCGCGGAGTCGCCGTCCGTGGTGGTGCCCACGAGGGTGACGCGGTAGTCGTCGAGGCCCCCAGGGAAGTAGCCGCACCCTTCGTCGGAGGCGGTCGGGGCGAGCAGCTCGTGCGCGGCGGTGACGTCTCCGTCGATGAGCGACTGGGTGTAGCGCTGCACGACGCCCTCGGGGCTGTCGGGGTCGAACGTCGCGGGGCCGCCGCGCAGCAGCACGGCCACGAGCGCCGCGACCACCACCACCGCGACGACGACGATGAGCGCGATGAGCGCGACCCGCGGACCACGGCCCGGTTCCCGCTGCGGTGCTGCGTCTTCTGTCATGGGGTCATGATGCCGCAAAAGATGCTGGGAGTCGGGGAAGCAGGGTCGAACTGCCACCGCGGCGGTTAAGATCGGACGAGACGACGACGTCTCGCGGGCGTCACGATCGAGGGGACCCGGATGACCGACGCCACAGCCGCGACCGGCACCATGACGGCGGACGCGTTCGCCCGGGCGACCACCGGCATCCTCGACGCCATCGGCCAGGTCATCGACGGCAAGCCCGAGGCGGTGCGCAGCGCCCTGGTGTGCCTGCTGGCCGAGGGGCATCTGCTCATCGAGGACGTCCCCGGCGTCGGCAAGACCATGCTCGCGCGGGCACTGGCCGCCTCCGTCGACGCGACGGTGCGCCGCATCCAGTTCACCCCCGACCTCCTCCCCGGCGACGTGACCGGCGTGAGCGTGTTCAATCCCGTCGATCGGGAGTTCGAGTTCAAGCCGGGCGCGATCTTCGCGAACATCGTGATCGCCGACGAGATCAACCGCTCCTCCCCCAAGACGCAGTCCGCCCTGCTGGAGGCCATGGAGGAGGCGCAGGTGACCGTGGACGGCCGCACCCACGTGCTGCCGGACCCGTTCCTGGTGGTGGCCACGCAGAACCCGCTGGAGATGGAGGGCACCTACGCCCTGCCGGAGGCGCAGCGGGACCGGTTCATGATGCGGATCTCGATGGGGTATCCGGATGCCCGTTCCGAGGCGCTCATGCTGCGCCAGCGCGACATCGACAACCCGCTCGACGAGATCGAGCCGGTGGTCGATGCCGACACCGTGGGCGACCTGATCGCGTGGGCGCGCAGCGTCCATGTGGCCCCCGCGATCGAGGACTACGCGGTCGCGCTCGCCCAGGCGACCCGGTCGCACCCCGACCTGCGGCTGGGCGCGTCGCCGCGCGCGACGCTGCAGCTCGTGCGCGCCGCGAAGGTGTGGGCGGCACTGGAGGGACGCGACTTCGTCATCCCCGACGACGTCGCCGTGCTGGTCGCACCCGTCTTCACCCACCGGCTCATTCCGACCCGCTCCGCGACGGGCTCACGGGCGCGCACGGCGGCCGACAGCATCCATGCGATCCTCGAACGCGTGGTGGCGGCCGTACGCGTGCCGCTGGCCGCCAGACCATGATCCGAGGCGCCCCGTGAACCACATCTGGCCACTGACGCTGCGGGGCACGGGCGCCCTGCTGCTGGCCCTGGTGTGCTTCGTGTTCGCGGGGCAGCTCGGAGTGAGCGAGCTCGTGTACTTCGGGCTGCTGCTGCTGGCGGCGCTGGCCACCAGCCTCGCCTCGCTCTACCTCACCCGGCGCGCCGACGCCGTCGAGCGCACGGTGAGCACCGAGGTCGCGGGCGTGGGACGCCCCTCGACGGTCGAGGTGCGGGTGAGCGTGCGCACGGTGCTGCCCACTCCCCCGGGGCGCTGGGCCGACGCGCTCCCGCACACACTGTCCGGCGAGGCGTCCGGCGTCTTCCCCGCACTCGGGTCGGGGCTGCGCGGCGACGAGCGGATCGTGCGCCTGAGCTACCCGGTCACCGGCGTGCACCGCGGCGTCGAGCCGATCGGCCCGCTGCGGATCACCTCGACGGATCCGTTCGGTCTCGCCCGGCGGCGGCACGTGCTCGGCGCGCGCACGCCGGTCACGGTGGTGCCCACGATCATCGATCTGCCGGCGATCTCCAGCTACGCGGGGGCGACCGGCGGCATCCTGCAGGCCACCACCGAGCAGCTCGGCCAGGGCGCCGACAACCTCATCGCGCGCCCGTACGTGCCGGGCGATTCGATGCGACGCATCCACTGGCGGGCCACGGCCCACCGCGACGAGCTCATGGTGCGGCAGGAGGAGCAGGAGTCCACCCCCGAGGCGACCGTGGTGCTCGACCGCAGCGTGCTGCGCTACGTGCCCGAGGCGATCCGGGCTCCGGGCGTCGACCCCGGGTTCGAGACGGCCGTGACGATGTGCGTCTCGGCCGCCGCGCGCCTCGTGCGCGAGGGTTACACGGTCGAGGTCATCGACTCCGACGGGCTGCCCCTGATCGCCCCGCTGGACGGCGACGACGCGGGCGAGATCGACGCGATGCTGGCCGCGTTCGCCCGCACCGTCGCGACCCGCGACGACCACCTCGGCGATCTGCCGGCGCAGTTCACCGGCTCGACGACGGGCCCCGTGGTCCTCATCGTGGGGCGGCTCGACCCGGCCGACGTCGGCGTGCTCGCGATGATCGCGCACCACTCGTCGCTGCCGGTGCTGCTGGCCGTGGCCCCGGTCGGGGACGCGCTCCAGCTGGCGGCCGATGCCGGGTGGCGGTGCGCCCGCATCGACCCCGACGCCGACCTCGCGGCGGCCTGGCACTCCGTGTCGGACCGGGGGGTGTCGCATGTCTTCGGTTGACCGGCTCGCCCAGCCGATCCCCGCCGGGCGCGGACGGCTGCGCGACGAGCGTCCCGAGGTCTCGGGCCGCCGCCCCGCCGACCTGCTGCTGACGGTGGCGGTGTACGTCGCGATCCTCGCCGCCGCGTTCCCGCTGCTGCGGGTCGTGCGCCCCGGCTACTGGACCCTCGGGGTGGTCGTGCTGCCGGCCCTCCTGCTGGGCGCCGGCTACGTCGCCCGCCGGTTCCGCGTCGCCGCGGTGGGCGTGAGCTTCATCGAGGCTGTGCTCTGGATGGTGCTGGTGACCGTCGTCTTCCTCCGCGACACGGCCTTCCTCGGGGTGCTGCCCGTTCCGGCGACGGTGGGCGAGGCATCCGATCTCATCCGCCAGGCGATGGACCACATCATCACCGGCGCGGCTCCCCTGGATGCAGCGGTGCCGCTGACCTTCCTCATCGTCGGGGCGATCGGGCTGCTCACCGTCGGCATCGACCACGTGGTGCTCACGGCCCGGATGCCGCTGCTGGCCGCCATCGGGCTGATCGTCGTCTCGCTCATCCCGGCGATCGCCGTGCCCAGCGACGTGGACGTGCCGGCGTTCATCATGCTCGCCGCGACGCTGCTGTTCCTGCTGCGGGCAGAGACCAGGACGAGGGATGCCGCAGGCCCCCGCCTCGCGTCGCGCTCCTCCGCGCAGGCCGGCCGCGACCCGCGCAACGGCGGGGTGACAGCTGCCGCCACCGGCATCGGCGCGATCGCGGTGATCATCACGGTGGTGGCCGCTCCGCTGTTCCCCGCGACGACGCCCGGGGGCGGAGGTCCTGGCAACGGCCGCTGGAACAGCATCGATCCGACCCTGCAGCTGGGCGAGGATCTGCGCCGGCCCGCGGACGGCGAGGTGCTGCATCTGCGCACCGACGCGACGTCGGCGCCGTATCTGCGCGCTGCCACGCTGACCACGTTCGACGGGCAGATCTGGCGACCCGATTCGGGCCATGTCGCAACCCTCGGCGACGGCGGGTCGCTGGGCGGCGTCGAGGTCGACGAGGACGTCCGCATCACCCGCTACACCACCGACATCGAGGTCACGAACCTGCTGAGCGGATGGCTGCCGGTGCCCTATCCGGCGGTGACCGTCACGGGGCTTCAGGGGCAGTGGAACCTGCTGCCGATGAACCGGACGCTGGCGAGCTCCACCGATTCGGCGAATGGGCAGGTCTACGAGGTGTCGGCGGATGTGCCCAAGCCGTCGCTGGAGAAGATCCGCGCCGCGTCGGCGGGCGGTCAGGGGCCCCAGGATTCGACCCGCGTGCTGCCGATCGGCACGCCGGACGTCATCCGCGATCTCGCGCTCGAGGTCACCGCGAACGCCACGAACGACTTCGACCGGCTGGCCGCCCTGCAGGCCTGGTTCCGCTCCGGCGAGTTCGCCTACTCGCTGGATGCGCCGGTGGCGGACGGCTTCGACGGCACGGGGGTGCAGGCGGTGGCGGAGTTCCTCGAGGTGCGCGAGGGGTACTGCATCCACTTCGCCGGCGCGTTCGCGCTCATGGCGCGCTCGCTCGGCATGGCCACCCGGATCGTCGTGGGGTACCTGCCCGGGTTGAGCAGCACCGATCCCGACACCGGCGAGAAGGTGTACACGGTGATGAACTCGCAGCTGCACGCCTGGCCCGAGGTGCACTTCTCGGGCATCGGCTGGGTGCCGTTCGAGCCGACCAACAGCCTGGGCACACCGACGACCTTCCCGCCGGCGTCGGCCGTTCCGCCGGACACCGGCGGCACCGAGATCGAGCCGACGCCCGCGGCGACGAGCACGCCGACCCCGACGACGTCGACCGACCCGGCGGGCCTGCGCGGGAACGAGCCGACCTCGACGGACGCCTCGGCGACCTTCGTGCGGCCGCTGCCCTGGATGATGACGCTGCTGGCGCTGATCCTCGTGGTCGCAGCTCCCGGAGTGATCCGGGAGTACCGTCGCCGCGAGCTGCTCACCGCCGCCCGGACGGGCGATGCGACCGCGGCGTGGCGCAGTGTGCAGGACATCGCGATCGACCTGATGATCCCGCTGCCGCCGGGTGAGACGCCGCGCGCGTTCGGGATGCGGATGATGGCCGAGCACGGGGCGCCGTCGGCGCCGACGTGGGTGCTCATCCGTGCGATCGAGCGCGCCAGCTACTCCGGCCGCGACGTCAAGTTCGGCCCCGACCTCGCCGACACGGTCTCGGAGGTGCGGGCGGCCATGCTCGCCGCCGTGCCCCGCACGCGCCGGATCGTCGCTCTCGTGCTGCCGCGCTCGCTGATCGTGCGGCCGGGCTCGGCGTTCTCCGCCGGCGGCGAGCGAGTGCGGCTCAAGGTGTGATCGCGCCGGCCCCGGCAACGGCGGCTGCACGGGCACGGTAGGATGATCGTCGGCCCTGCGGGGCCCAGGAGGATTCGCCTAGTGGCCTATGGCGCACGCTTGGAAAGCGTGTTGGGTGCAAGCCCTCGGGGGTTCGAATCCCCCATCCTCCGCTCATTCCCGCCCTGCCCCCTCCGACCGCGAGACAGGCTGCGGGTACCGTGCCGGCATGCCTGGGCGCCCCCGCCTCAGAACGCCGCGATGCCCTTGCCGATCAGCACCACGCCGATCACGAGCAGGAGGACCGCCATGATGACGGGGTTCTCATGGCCCAGCCAGACCCGCAGACGGTCGAGGGGCCCGCGCAGGGAACTCGCGGCGATGAGGTAGCCGACGACGGGGACAAGGACCGTGGACGCGGCGATCACCGTGAAGATCGCGATGACGCCGACGATTCCGCCGACGCCGAGGTCGCCCGAGCCGATGTCGACGCCGGCCCCCGCGGCCATGAGCAGGTTCTTCGGGTTGAGCGCGGACAGCAGGAACCCCAGCCCGAACGCGACGACGAAGCTGAGCTTGTCGATCGCCTGCATCCATTTCGGCAGCTTCGGCTCCTCGCCATCGCGCGGTCGCTTCCGCCACTGCCTCACGGCGACCAGCAGCAGCAGCACGCCGAGGACGATGCGGATGATCCCTTGGATGGGCTTCGACGCGTCGGCATCCTGCTCGGGCAGCAGCGACGAGAGCAGGGTGAACACCGTGACGGCGACCACGATGCCGATGATCCAGCCGAGCAGGAAGCCGACGCTGGTCACGCGGGCTTTGGGCGAGAGCAGCATGAGGATCGCCGCGATGATCGGGACCGGGCTGATCGCGATGCCGAGTGCGAGCGGCAGGATCTCACCGATGACTTCGCCCATCTCCCGATCTCCTCTGTGATCGCCGGGTCATGGCCGCACAGCGGTCCGGCTCGGCTCGGCCGTCATGGTTCATCCTGGCCCCGAGGGCTCTCGGATGCCAAGGGCTCTTGCGCACACACCGGCCAGTGGCCATCGTCGACACATGGACACGGTCACCCGCCCGCGCACCCGCCGGCTCCTCCAGATAGCCCTCGTCGTGGTCGGCGCTGTCATGCTGCTCTTCTATCCGATCGCGCTGGTCTGGCCTTCCGGGTGGGTGTGGCACCACGGCGCTCCCCACGAGTCGGAGTACTTCCTGATGATCGCCGGGATCTACGCGACGCTCGGCGTGTTCCTGATCGTCGCCGCCCGCGCCCCGGAAGCCCACCGCAGCCTCATCTGGTTCACCGTGTGGTCGAGCGTCGTCCACGCGGCGATCATGGCGGTCCTGTCGTTTCGCGAAGGCCATCTCGCCCACCTGTGGGGCGACGTCGCGGCTCTGCTGCTCGCCGCGATCGTCCTCGCGGTGCTCCTGATCGCATCCTCCCCGGTTCTTACGAACCGGGAACACGTTCCGTCCGGGCGGTGACCGCGCAGCGTCGCAGAGATACTGTGGCGGCGTCGAGCACACCCGAAGCGGGAAGGACCGGATGAGAGCGCCGAGGATCGCGGTCGCTGCCGCCGTCACGGCGATGACGGCGGTCTTCGCGGGGTGCGCCCCCGGCGGAATGGATGCCGCGCCCCCGTCCACCTCGCCCCCGGCCGCAACGGCCACGCCCTCGGCCGCGGAGTCGACGCCGACGCCGGCGACCGACGAGCCGACCACGACCGCGGGCGCATACGTCGACTACTCGGACGGCGCCATCGTGGCCACGCCGGGGCCGAAGGTGCTGTTCTTCCATGCGAGCTGGTGCCCGCAGTGCCGAGCGTTGGACGAAGACCTGCGGGCGCGCGGCGTCCCCGACGGACTGACCGTGTTCAAGGTCGACTACGACAGCCGCACCGACCTCCGCCAGAAGTACGGCGTGACCATCCAGACGACCGTGGTCTTCGTGGACGACAGCGGAGAGCTCATCTCCCGCTCGGTGCTCTACGACGATCCCTCCGTCGCATCGCTCGTGGCCGCGATGCCGTGACAGCCGCGTGACAGCGACACTTCTGCTCAGTTTCGCCGCCGGCATCCTGACGGTCGCGGCTCCCTGCGTGCTGCCGCTGCTTCCGGTGATCGTGGGCGGCTCGATCGCCCGCGACGAGGGCGACCGGCGCTCGCGGGCGCGACCGTATGTCATCGCGGGATCCCTCGCGGCGAGCGTGGTCGTGTTCACCCTCCTGCTGAAGGCGACCACCGCACTGCTGGGCATCCCCCCGCAGGTATGGCGGGTGGTCTCGGGCGTGATCGTCATGCTCCTCGGTCTGGGCCTGCTCGTCCCTTCGCTGTGGGATCGCGTATCAGCGGCCCTGCATCTCCCCTCGCGCAGCGATGCGATGCTGAGCCGCTCCGTCTCCCGCAGGAGCTGGGGCGGAGACATCCTCACCGGCGCCGCGCTGGGCCCCGTGTTCTCCAGCTGCAGCCCCACCTATGCCCTGATCGTCGCGGCAGTCCTGCCGGTCTCCTTCGCCGAGGGCGTGACATTCGTCATCGCGTACGCGGTCGGGCTGGCGGGGATGCTTCTGCTGATCGCGCTGCTCGGTCGGGGGCTCGTCCGGCGGCTGGGGTGGCTCGCCGACCCGCACGGCTGGTTCCGCCGCACGATCGGAGTGCTGTTCCTCCTCGTCGGCATCGCCGTGATCACCGGTTTCGACAAGCAGCTGCAGACGTGGATCCTCGATGCCGGGCTCTACGACCCGATCGAGCGGCTCGAGGAGATCCTCGGCACGCGCTGAGGGCGGCCTGCCGGCGCGGTCAGCGCCGGACCACCTCGCCTGAGCCGGCGATGGTCGTGTCGAGGGTCGGCTCACCCGAGTAGGTCACGGTGCCGCTTCCGAGGATGTCGACGGAGAGGCTGCCGACGGGTGACACATCCACGTCGCCCGAACCGCGGACGACGACGTCCACGGCCTGTGCGCGCAGGTCGGCGCCGTGGACGTTGCCGCTGCCGCCGATCTCGATCCCCAGCTCCTGCGCCGTGCCGGAGAGCGTGACATCGCCGGAGCCCGCCACGGAGATCTCGATCCTGCGCGCGGCCAAGCCCGTCCACTCGATGTCGCCGGATCCGTCGACATCGACGCGCAGGTCGCCGTCCGCCGAGACTGTTGCGACGACGTCGCCGGAGCCGTCCATCGTGATCGCCTCAAGATCGGGCACGGTGAGTTCATACCGCACGGTTCCGAGCCTGAGCATGATCCCCGTCGTCACGCCCAGCGCGAGCACATCGCCGTCGACCTCCGACGTGAGGTGCTCGAGTGCGTCGCTCGCCGCCGAGATCACGAGCCGCGGCTCCCCCTCCGAGATCGAGAGGTCGCCCGAGGTCTGCAGCACGACCGTCGTGATCGCCGGGATGTCGCGTTCCTCCGACGTGACGGGCCCGCTCGCGACGGTCGGCGCGCATCCGGCAAGGGCCACGACCGCGGCAGCCGCGATCACGCCGAGAGGGCGCGCGAGCGGTGTGCTCATGTCATCGATTCAACCCGATCGGGCGGCCGAGCGCCGGGACCTTGGACCCGTCCGCACCGGGCACCTCGATGCAGACGTGTCGCTCACGATCGGGACAGGCTCAGAAGGGTGGATCGCCCTGGTCGGCGGGCCGGAACACCGGCACCCGGCGCTCCGGCTGCACGACATAGCGCCTCCGTGCAGGCGAGACCCACTCGATCGCGCCTCCGCTGCCGGGGATCTGGCGCACCGTCCACCCGCCGTGGTGCTTTACCGTATGGTGCCCCTGGCAGAACGGACTCTCGTTCCACAGCGCCGTGTGGCCGCCGTGCTCCCAGGCGAGGTTGTGGTCGATCTGGCAGCGGGATGCCGGAACGCCGCATCCCGGCGCCATGCACCGTTCGGCACGCCACTTGACGAGCTTTCGCAGTGCGGGCGGGGCGTCGTACCGGTCCCGGCCGACCGAGAGCACCATCCCCGTCTCGGGGTGGGTGAGCACCCGCATCCAGCCCCTGTCGCCCCCGCACAGCTCGCGCGCCCGCTCGATCGGGATCGGTCCGATTCCTTCCACCGTGGCCGGCTCACGAGCCGCGTTCTCGTCGTCGAGGAGCGACAGCGCGGGCACCGTGATCACAACGCTGGGCCGGATGCCGCGCGCCTGCGCAGGGTGCGCGGTCGTGTCGCCCTCGATGAGCAGATCGCACATCACATCGGCGCGCAGCTGGTCGAGCGTGCGGGTCTCGCCGTCCACCTTCCTGAGCTGCTTCGCGATCGCGGTGGCACGGGCGAAGATCGCGTGCGCCTCGACGGCAGGGACATGCAGCAGCAGCTCTGCCATCCCGTCGACGCCGGCCTGCACCGACGCGTGCCGGTGCGTCACCGCCTCTTCGTGCCGTGCGCTGAGCGACGCGGCGCGAAAGGAGTCGACGAGTCTGCCCAGCGCCCGCCGGAAGGTGCCGACGGCGTGCTGCTCGGCCAGCTCGATCGCTGCGGCCATCAAGGCCTCGGCGACGTCGGGGGCCTCGGCATCCATGCTCTCGGCGAGGATCTCGGCGTGCCGCTCGGTGATGCGGGCCCGGCTGAGGGACTCGAGGACGGCGGGGTAGCGGTGCACGAGGCTCTCGGCCCGCGCGAGCATCATTCCGGCGGCGTGCTCGGTGACCCGCAGCGCCGCCGCCAGCTCAAGCCGGATCGACCGATCGATCACCTCGGTCAGCTGCCGGCCGTGCCGCGCGGCCTCGGCCTGCGCCTCGCGGCGCATCGCGTCGACGGCCTGGAACCGCTGAGCGGCGAACGCCGCCTCCATGTCGGCGACGTCGGTCACAAGGTCGAGCGCGTCCGGAACCCGGGGTGCCTCAACCTGGTGGAACATGCCTTCATTGTAGAAGACAGGTACAACACTGGGCTTAGGAACGATCGAAGATCGGTTCGGCATCATCACCCGGTCACCCGGTTCGCAGCACCTTCTCCATGGCCCTGCCCTTGGCGAGCTCGTCGACGAGCTTGTCGAGATAGCGCACCTTCTGAGTGAGCGGGTCTTCGATGTCCTCCACGCGCACCCCGCAGATGACGCCGGTGATCAGCGACGCGTTCGGGTTGAGCGCCGCGTCCGCGAAGAACTCCTCGAAGGTCGCCCCCTCGTCGATCTGCCGCTGCACGGATGCCTCATCGAAGCCGGTCAGCCACCGGATCACCTCGTCGAGCTCTTCCCTCGCGCGTCCCTTGCGCTCCACCTTGCTCACATAGAGCGGGTAGACGACGGCGACCTTCAGGCTGGCGATCCGGCTCACGACTCCAGCGTACTCAGCGCGGACGAGCGGCGGTCCACCCCACCGCCGCTCGTCCGGCCCGACTCAGACCGGCTGGCCGGCCACCAGCACCCCGGCGGGGTCGTAGACCTGCTTGAGCTCACGCAGGCGCCCCAGCGCCGCGCCGAACCCCAGCGCCCGGTCGACGTCGCCGGCGTCGATGAACGTCAGCACCAGCGAGTCGATGTGCCACGGCCGGAGCATCTCGATCCCCGCGCGGACGGCGGCGTCGGCGCCGGCAGCCGCCTCCGGAGCCGGAACCATGGCGATCAGGTTGACGGCGTACTCTCCCGTCAGCGAGCCCACGGCGCCGGCCCCTTCGCTGCGCCGGCGGAACGCGCCGCCGACGTGCCGCACCTCGGCGACGAACAGACCCGGCAGCCCCAGCGCGCCGAGCACGGCCTCGCGCGCCCCGGCAGGGAGCCCCGCGAGCACGGCGTGGCGGGCGAACGCGGGCGACGGCTCGGGCGGATCCATGTGCACGGCGGTCAATCCTGCGGCGGGCATGCGCGCGAACGTGTCGATCTCGGGTTCCAGCGCGCGCAGAGGCTCGAGCAGGGCGGATGCCGCGGCATCCGTCTCCAGGATCGCCCCGTCGATCACGACCAGAGACCGGCCGCTGAGGAACGGCGGCAGCTCCGGCAGCGGCGGCAGGTGGAGGACGCGCAGCGTCGTGGTGGCCGACTCGGGCGCCGTGGCCGTCCAGCGGGTCCAGGCATCCATCACCTCCTCCGCTCGCGCAGCATCCCACAAGAGCATGCCGGCGAACACATCGGCGTAGGGCAGCAGGTCGATCTCGAGCGAGACGACGATGCCGAAGTTGGCCGATCCGCCGCGGATCGCCCAGAACAGGTCGGGGTTCTCGTCGGCGCTCGCCCGCACGAGCGACCCGTCTGCGGTGACCAGCTGCACCTCGCGGAGCGTGTTCACGGCGAGCCCGTGACGGCGGCCGTAGAACGAGAGGCCGCCGGAGAGGATGTAGCCGGCCACCGACACGTCGCCGGCGCTGCCGTGCATGGCGGTCAGGCCGTGCGGGGTGGATGCCTCGAGCACGTCGTGCCACTGCGACCCGCCGAGCACGCGCGCGGTGCGGGCCTGCTCATCGACGGTGACACCGCGCAGACCGGCGAGGCTGACGAGCACCGTGGCGGACAGGTCGGTGCCCGACAGCGCGCCGGCTCCGTGGCCGGTCGACTGCGGCGCGACGCGCAGACCCGCGGACACGGCGGCGCGCACGACGGCGACGACGTCGTCGGCGCTGTCGGGTCGGGCGACCGCGAACGGGCGCTGGTCGATCGCGAGGTTCCAGGGGGTGCGGGCGGTGTCGTAGCCGGAGTCGCCGGCAAGGACGACCTTGTCGCCGAGGGCGCGCCGGAGGTCGTCCGCGCGCGCGTCGAGATCGTGCAGGGTCATGGGTGTGTTCCATCTCTCTACGGGGGATGCGATGTGTCGCACAGTGATTGCGGTCGGCCCGCGCCGGGCATTCTCCTCCGGGGGACGGACATCGGCCACCCAGCACAGAGGCGGCTTCGGCGTTCCCAGATACATCGCGCGCGGCGATCTGCGGGCCGGTGCGGTCGCGAAGCCGCCGGGAGGCGGCATCAGGGGCCCGCGATTGCGCGCACCGGCGGCCCTGGCGGGTCCGCGCACCCTTGATCTCCCGCGGGCGGGCCGCCAATATGTGTGTCAACGTAGTCCGACGTGGGACACGCCGGGGTCGGACGCCACGCCCAGGGGGTCGCCCGTGACTGATCTCGCCGAAGGCGGCAAACCCGCCGCAGACCCGCTCCTCGAGCCGTTCACGCCCGGGATGCGGACCAACCCGCCCGAACTGGCCGAGCTGACCGCGAACGATGAGATCGTTCCGCAGGTCGTCATCCCGGTGAGCGACATCAAGACGCGTGAGTTCGTCGAGGAGTGGCGCAACGCGTCGTACAACTGCTACTCGTCGGGCCACAAGTTCTGCCGCGAGGTCTGCCCGGTCATGACCGAGACGCGCAACGAATCGTGGACGCCGACCGCGTTCCACGCCAACGTCGTGGCGATGGAGCGCGGGGAGCTGACGATCGAAGACGTCGCCGCCGACTACGTCAACTGCACCCAGTGCGGAGCCTGCGAGCTGCGCTGCCCGAACACGCTGTTCACCGGTGACTTCTACCGGTTCCGCACCCGGACGGTCGACGTCGTCAAAGCGGCGCGGGCACTCGCCGTCGACTCCGGCATCCACCAGCCCGGCTACCGCTCGTGGAACGAGCGGACGGCGCTGCGCAGCCACGAGCCCGTGCTGGGCGAGGTGCCCGTCGGGCAGGACACCGTGCGGGACTGGGCGGAGGGCCTGGATCTCCCGGTCGGCGGCGAGACGATCCTCTTCGTCGACTGCGAGGCGGCGTTCTACCGCACCTCGGTGCCGCGCGCGGTCGCGCAGGTGCTGCAGAAGGCCGGCTTCGAGTTCGGGCTCATGGGCGAGCAGTGGTGCTGCGGCGGCCCTGCCGCCGAGATGGGCTACGTCGACCAGGCGCGGGCGTTCGCCGAGCACAACCTCGCGTCGTGGCGGGCCACGGGCACCAAACGGGTCCTGGTGCTCGACCCGCACGACTACATCACCTTCACGGAGGACTATCCGAAATACTTCGGGGCCGGGTTCGACATCGAGGTGGTGCTCGTGGTCGAGCTGTTCGCCGAGATGATCCGCGACGGGCGCCTCGTGCCGCAGGTTCCCGTGGATCGCGCGATCACCTACCACGACCCCTGCCGCCTCAACAAGCGCAAGGGCATCTGGAAGGAGCCGCGCGAGATCCTGCGTGCGATTCCGGGTCTGCGCTTCGAGGACGTCGACCGCGTGACCCAATGGTCGTACTGCTCGGGAGCCGGCGGCGGCCTGGCCGTCGAGAAGCCCGAGCTCACCGCCGCGATCAGCGCCCGCCGCCTGGGGCACGCCGAGAAGCTGGATGTCGACACGCTCGTGAGCGCGTGCCCGTGGTCGGAGCGGCCTCTCACCGAGGCGGGCGACGATGTCGACATCGATGTGCTCGACATCCACGAGCTGCTGGCGACCTCGCTCGGAATCGAGGTCGGCGGCACGCGCGGCGAGACCGGCGACCGCCGCCTCGCCCGAGAACGCACGGGCGCGTCCGGCAGAGCGCGCCGCGACACCGGCGACGCGTGAGGGGAGCGCACCGATGACGATGCTGATGGAGGACGTCGACACCGTCGTCCGCGCACTGCGCACCGTGCTCGCCGACGAGCAGATCCTCACCGGGCGCGCCGACCGGTTCAACCGCGCGCGCGTCCCCGCGCCGTTCCCCGTGCACCGCTGGGCCGAGCGCGTGCCCGACCTCGTCGTGCTGCCGACCTCCACCGAGCAGGTGGCGGCCGTGGTCAGGATCGCCAACGACCTGAAGGTCCCCGTCGTGCCCCGGGACGGCGGCACCGGCCTCACCGACGGGGCCGTCCCGCTGCGCGGCGGCATCCTGGTCGACGTCAAGCGCATGAACCAGGTCCACGAGCTGGACCTTGTCAACCGCACGGTCACCGTCGGCACGGGCATCAACATGCTCAAGCTCAATGAGCACCTCGCGCCCTACGGGCTGTTCTATCCCGACGACCCGGCGTCGTACCCGTGCTCGCTCGTGGGCGGACGGATCGGCACGAGCGGCTGGTCGCTGATCGGCTCGCGCTACGGGCACACCCGCGACCTGGTGCTGAGCTTCGACCATGTCCTGCCCACCGGCGACATCATGCACGTGGGCGACGGCATCGGCCGCAAGGTCACCAAGTCGTCGAGCGGCTACCAGCTCAAGCACCTGTTCATGGGTCACCAGGGCACGCTGGGCATCGCGACCCGCGCGACGCTCAAGCTCTTCCCGAAGCCGGAGGCGGAGCTCTCCCCGTTCTGGGCGTTCGACAACTACGACGACGCGTACGCCTGCACGGGCGCGCTCGCCCGCGCCGGGGTGGCGACGTTCGCGGGAGCGGTCCTTTTCGACGAGCACAAGGTCGCCTACCTGCGCCGCGACGACGAGGCCTACATCCCGCAGCCGGGCGATGTGCGGGCGCTGGTGTGCGCGGTGATGTACGGCTGGGACGACGAGGTGCGCGCCGGCGGACGGCGGCTGTTCCGCATCGCGAAGGAGCACGGCGCCCGCTACCTCGGCGACGAGATCTCAGAGGGCGACTGGGCGGCGCGGCACGACCGCTACGCGACCCCGCTGCACGGCCGCACGAAGGACGGCCAGGTCGTGCCGATGAGCTGGCACTGCGAGGATGCCGCGATCAACTACTCCGAGCTGCCCGCGGTGACCCGCAAGTGGCATGAGATCGTCGCCGACCTCCGGCGCCGCACGGATGTCTTCGACGACTGGGGGATGTTCGCGTACACGCAGGGCAGCACCGGCGCCGACTATCTCACCGAGATCGACATCGGCATCTGGGAGCAGCAGCTCGACGACCGCGCCTGGGCCCTGTGGGTCGACGCGAAACGCGCCATCGCGCGGGTGTCGCTGGATCACGGCGGATCGATCAGCGCCTGCCACGGCTCCTGCCGCGAGGGCGAGGTCGACCTCGTGCCCGAGGAGCTCGGACGCGGCTACGACGTCATGCTCGACATCAAGCGCACGCTCGACCCGAACAACATCATGAACCCGGGCAAGTACCTGCTGGACCGGGCCTACGCGACGGAGGACTGACATGGCCTACCGGTACGACGAGCAGATGCAGCCGCCGCCGGCCCGCCGCGTCACCGACGTCGCCATCACCACGCACGAGCACATCTTCGAGGTCGATCCCCGCCTCATGGAGCGCTGGGTGCTCCAGCAGACGTTCCCGAACTGGGACTCGCTGCGGATCATGAACGCCCGCGGCGACCACCTCGCGTGGATGCACGCGCATTTCGCGCACAGCGTCGTGGCCGGCTCGGAGCTTCTGGCGGAGATCGAACAGAAGGACGCCACAACCTAGCCGATCCACCCGAAGGTCAAAGGAGACCACGATGAAATTCAGTTACGTGATGCTGCCCGACTACCCGCTGGAGCAGTCGCTGCGCTCGATCGAAGTCGCCGACGAACTCGGCTTCTACGCCGTGTACGCCGCCGACGAGACGTGGCACAAGGACCTCTGGCTGCTGTTCGCCGCCGCCGCCGATCGCACGAAGAACGTCCGGTTCGGGCCGAGCGTGTCCGGGGTCGTGCTGCGTGAGCCGACGCTCATCGCCCAGGCCGCCGCGACCCTCGACGAACTGACGAACGGCCGCGCCGAGGTCGTGATCGGCAGCGGCAACTTCGGCCTGCTCGCGCAGTACAAGATCGACTGGACCGACACCAAGCCGCTGTCCCGCGTGCTCGAGGGGGCGAAGGTGATCCGCACGTTCCTGGACGACGGCGCGATCACGATGGACGGCGAGTTCTTCCGGTACGCCGGGCTGTTCACCTTCGCCCGGCCGGTGCAGGAGCGGATGCCGGTCAAGATCGGCGCCATGCGCGGGCCGCGGTCGTTCGAGGCCAGCGCGGAGTTCTCGGACGGCTGCCACCACGCCCTCAGCTACACGCGCGAGGCGTACGAGTACATGGTCGAGCACTGCCGGATCGGCGCGGAGCGCGCGGGCAAGGACGTGCACGATCTCGACCTGGGCGCGTGGGTGGTGTTCTCGGTGGGCGAGGACTCGGCGGCCGCCAAGGAGGCGGCCCGCTCGATGGTGGGGCTGTACGCATCGGCGATGCCAGACGAGCAGCTGCGCCGCAACGGCGTCGATCCGGAGGAGCTGAAGCCGGTCATCGCGGCGCTGGGAGCGGGAGACCTCGGCGGAGCGATCGACCTGACCCCGCCAGACCTCGCCGAGCGGCTCTCGATCGCGGGCACCCCGGAGGAGTGCGTCGAGAAGATCAAGCGCGAGATCGAGCCCACCGGCGTCAACCACATGATCCTCGCGATCACCGATGCCGCCCTCGTCAAGGCCCTCATGGGACGGGAGGTCGCGGGCGTCCCCGACGTCGACGAGCAGCTGCGCCTCGTGCACGATCGCGTCATGCCCGCGTTCACCTAGCCGCCGGCGTCGACGGGCCTGCGAGACGGCCGGCGATGTCGGGGCGGCGTGCTTTGCTGACCGCATGGACACCGCCACCTCCGCAGACGGCACCCCGATCGCCTACGAGCACACCGGCGACGGACCGGTCGTCGTCATCGTCGGCGGCGCCCTGTCGACCGCTGCCGACGCGGCGCCGCTGGCCCGCGCGCTCGGCGCCTCCGGCATCCGCGCCGTCACCTACGATCGCCGCGCACGCGGCTCCAGCGGCGACGCGCGCGGGTCGACGCCGCAGCACGAGGCCGAAGACCTCGCGGCGGTCATCGCGGCGACCGGCGCGCCCGCCGGCGAGGCATCCGTCCTCGGCCACTCCTCCGGTGCTGTCCTCGCCCTGTTCGCCGCCTCGACCGGCGCGCGCGTGCGAGCCCTCTTCCTGTCCGAGCCGCCGTTCCGCTTCGGGATCGGCGAGCCGGCCGACGACCTCGCCGACCGCCTGCAGCGCCTCGTCGACGAGGGGCGGGGCGAGGACGCCGTCGCGACCTTCCAGCTCGAGGGCGTCGAGCTGCCGCGCGACCTGGTCGAGGGCATGCGCGCCGCCAGCCAGCTGACGCCCCTCGCTCCCCTCGCGCAGTCCACGGTGTACGACGTGCAGCTCACACGCCAGGTTTCGACCCCTACCGCCCAGATGCTCTCGGTCGGCGTGCCCGTGACGATCCTGCGCGGCGAGCAGACCTTCCCCCTCCTTGTGGATGCCGCCGACAGGCTGGCGCGGGAGATGGATACCGCCGAGCTCGTCGTCGTGCCCGAGTCGGTCATGCACCGGCCCGACCCGGAGGCGACCGCACGCATCGTGCGGGAGCGACTCATCCGCTGACTCCTCGGCGAGCTCGGAGCGGAATACCCCCTGCCGGTATGCGTTACTCTGGGTGGCATACCCACAGGGGGTATCACGTGAGGAGCATGATGAGCACGACCGAGTACCAGGTGACCGGCATGTCCTGCGGACACTGCGAGATGTCCGTCCGCGAAGAGGTCGGCCAGGTCGCCGGCGTCGAAGACATCCAGGTCAGCGCCAAGACGGGACGCCTGGTCGTCACCTCAGTTGCACCGCTGGACGACGCGGCCGTGCTGGCGGCGGTCGACGAGGCGGGCTACTCGGCCGTCCGCGTCTGAGCGATGAGCACGACGGCATCCACTCCCCTCCCGCTCTCCAGCGTCGAGCTCGAGATCGGCGGGATGACCTGCGCGTCGTGCGCGAACCGCATCGAGCGCAAGCTCAACAGGCTCGACGGCGTGACGGCCACGGTCAACTATGCGACCGAGAAGGCATCGGTCACCGTCCCCTCCGGGTACGACCCGGCGCGGCTGATCGCCGAGGTCGAGAGCACGGGCTACACCGCCGCGCTGCCCGCCCGCACCGCCCCCGAGCGCGATGACGACGACGACCCCGAGCTGACCTCGCTGCGCCGGCGCCTGATCATCTCGGCGATCCTGACCGCACCGGTCGTCGCGATGGCGATGATCCCGGCCCTGCAGCTCACCTCCTGGCAGTGGGCGTCGCTGACCCTCGCCGCACCGGTGGTCGTGTGGGGAGGCTGGCCGTTCCACCGGGCCGCATGGATCAACCTGCGCCACGGTGCCGCGACGATGGACACCCTCGTCTCGATGGGCACGCTCGCCGCCTTCCTCTGGTCGCTGTACGCGCTGTTCTTCGGCACCGCGGGCATGCCCGGCATGACCCACGCCTTCGAGTTCACGATCGCGCCCTCGGACGGCGCCGGGAACATCTATCTCGAGGTCGCGGCCGGGGTGACCACGTTCATCCTGCTCGGCCGCTGGTTCGAGAAGCGATCCAAGCGTCAGGCCGGCGCGGCGCTGCGGGCGCTGCTCCAGCTCGGCGCGAAAGAGGTCTCGGTGTCCCGCGGCGGCGTCGAGACGAAGATCCCGGTCGACGAGCTGCGGGTCGGCGACGAGTTCGTGGTGCGGCCCGGCGAGAAGATCGCGACCGACGGCGTCGTCGTCTCGGGGACGTCGGCAGTGGATGCCTCGATGCTCACCGGCGAGTCGGTGCCCGTCGAGGTCGCCGAAGGCGACGCGGTCGCCGGCGCCACCGTCAACGCGGGCGGCCGGCTCGTCGTGCGCGCCACGCGCGTGGGCACCGACACCCAGCTGGCCCAGATGGCGAAGCTCGTCGAGCAGGCCCAGGCCGGCAAGGCCCCGGTGCAGCGCCTCGCCGACCGCATCTCGGGCGTCTTCGTGCCCATCGCGATCGGGATCGCCGTGGTCACGCTCGCCGTATGGCTGATCCTCGGCTTCCCTGCGTCCGCGGCCTTCACCGCAGCGGTCGCCGTGCTCGTGATCGCGTGCCCCTGCGCGCTGGGCCTTGCCACCCCGACCGCACTGCTGGTGGGCACCGGGCGCGGCGCGCAGCTGGGAATCCTGATCAAGGGCCCGGAGATGCTGGAGTCCACGCGCACGGTCGACACGATCGTGCTCGACAAGACCGGCACGGTCACCACCGGGCGGATGACCCTCGTCGACGTCGTCGCCGAGCCCGGCACCGACCCCGGCGAGCTGCTGCGGCTGGCGGGAGCGGTCGAGGATGCCTCGGAGCACCCGATCGCGCAGGCCGTCGCGAAGGCCGCCGTCGCGAGCGCGGGCGACCTGCCGGCCGCCGAGGAGTTCGCGAACCTCGAGGGGTTCGGGGTGCAGGGGGTCGTCGACGGACACGCGGTCATCGTGGGGCGGGAGACGCTGCTCGCTGAATGGTCGCAACGACTCAGCGCCGATGTCGCCGCCGCCAAGGCGCAGGCCGAGCGCGACGGCAGGACCGTCGTCGCGGTCGGATGGGACGGCGCCGCCCGGGGGATCCTGATCGTCGCCGACACGGTCAAGCCGACCAGCGCCGAGGCGGTCGCCCGCCTGACGGGGCTCGGGCTGACCCCGGTGCTGCTGACCGGCGACAACGCCGCCGTCGCACGCCGCATCGCCGCCGAAGTCGGCATCGACGAGGTCATCGCCGAGGTGCTGCCGCAGGAGAAGGTCGAGGTGGTGGCGCGCCTCCAGCAGGAAGGCAGGGTCGTGGCCATGGTCGGCGACGGCGTCAACGACGCGCCGGCATTGGCCCAGGCCGACCTGGGACTGGCGATGGGCACCGGCACGGACGCTGCGATCGAGGCATCCGACCTCACTCTCGTGCGCGGCGATCTGCGCAGCGCCGTCGACGCGATCCGCCTCTCGCGCCGCACCCTCGGCACGATCAAGGGCAACCTGTTCTGGGCGTTCGCCTACAACGTGGCCGCCATCCCCATCGCCGCGCTCGGCCTGCTCAACCCCATGCTGGCCGGCGCCGCGATGGCGCTGTCGAGTGTGTTCGTCGTGGGCAACAGCCTGCGGCTGCGCGCATTCCAGAGCATTGCGGGGCGCCGATGAGCGACCACCGCGCCCACCACGAGCAGATGCTCGAGCACGACGAGCACGGGCACGGCCACGCGGAGCATGCCGCCGGGCACGCGGGCCACAGCGACCACGGCGACCACATCGGCCGGTTCCGCAGGCTGTTCTGGATCAACCTCCTCATCGCGGTGCCCGTCGTGGCGCTGTCGCCGATGTTCGCGATGATCCTCGGCTACGAGGTCACCGGATGGGCGCGGTGGATCTCGCCGGTGCTGGGCACCGTGATGTACCTGTGGGGCGGATGGCCGTTCCTCACCGGCGCGATCAGCGAGCTGCGCGCGCGCCGGCCGGGGATGATGCTGCTGATCGGCCTGGCGATCACCGTCGCCTTCCTCGCCTCGTGGGGCGCCACGCTGGGAATCCTGCACCACGAGCTGGAGTTCTGGTGGGAGCTCGCGCTGCTGATCGTGATCATGCTGCTGGGCCACTGGATCGAGATGCGCTCCCTCGCCCAGACCAGCTCCGCCCTCGACTCCCTGGCGGCGCTCCTGCCCGATGAGGCCGAGCGCATCGTCGGCGACGCCTTCGAGACCGTCTCCCCCGCCGAGCTGCGCGTCGGCGATGTCGTCATCGTGCGGCCGGGGGGCAGCATCCCCGCCGACGGCACGATCGTCGACGGCGCCGCCGACGTCGACGAGTCGATGGTCACCGGCGAATCGCGTCCGGTCGCCCGCGGTGCGGGCGATGCCGTCACCGCCGGCACCGTCGCGACCGACTCGGCTCTGCGCGTGCAGATCACGGCGGCGGGCGACGACACGACCCTCGCCGGCATCCAGCGTCTCGTGGTCGAGGCGCAGAACTCCACCTCCCGCGCGCAGCGGATCGCCGACCGTGCCGCGGCGCTCCTGTTCTGGTTCGCCCTCGTCGCCGCGGCCGCAACGGCCGCCGTATGGACGCTCATCGGCTCGCCCGACGAGGCTGTGGTCCGGTCGATCACCGTGCTGGTGATCGCCTGCCCGCACGCGCTGGGCCTGGCGATACCGCTCGTGGTCTCGATCGCGACCGAGCGCGCTGCGCGCGGCGGCGTGCTCGTGAAGGACCGCCTGGCCCTGGAGAGCATGCGCACCGTCGACACCGTGCTGTTCGACAAGACCGGCACCCTCACCAAGGGCGAGCCGGTCGTCTCGGCGATCGCGCCCGTCGCCGGCGTCGACGCCGACACGGTGCTCGCCCTCGCCGCCGCCGCCGAACGCGACAGCGAGCACCCGCTCGCCCAGGCCATCGTGCGCGCGGCAGCGGATCGGCGGCTCGACGTGCCCCCGGCATCCGGATTCGCCTCGTCGCCCGCGGTCGGCGTGACGGCCACCGTCACCGGTCACCAGATCCGCGTCGGCGGGCCGCGCCTGCTCGACCAGCTCGGGGCAGGCGAGGTCGCCGAGGCCGATGCCTGGCGGCGCGAGGGAGCGATCATCCTGCACGTCGCCCGCGACGGCGTCGTCATCGGCGGGCTGAAGCTCGCCGACGAGATCCGCCCTGAGTCCCGCGCTGCCGTCGACGCCCTGCATCGCCTCGGCATCCAGGTCGTGATGATCACCGGAGACGCCGAGGCGGTCGCCCGCGCGGTGGCCGCCGAGCTCGGCATCGACCGCGTCTTCGCCGGCGTGCACCCCGAGGACAAGGCCGGCACCGTCGTCGAGCTGCAGCACGAGGGCCGGAAGGTCGCGATGGTCGGCGACGGCGTCAACGACGCTCCCGCGCTCGCCCAGGCCGATGTCGGCATCGCGATCGGCGCGGGCACCGACGTCGCGATCGCGTCCGCAGGCGTGGTGCTGGCCGGCTCCGACCCGCGCAGCGTGCTCTCGGTCATCGAGCTGTCGCGGCAGGCCTACCGCAAGATGCAGCAGAACCTGTGGTGGGCCGCCGGCTACAACCTCCTCTCGGTGCCCCTGGCCGCAGGCGTGCTCGCACCGATCGGATTCGTGCTGCCGATGTCGGTGGGCGCGATCCTCATGTCGCTGTCCACGGTCGTCGTCGCGCTCAACGCGCAGCTGCTGCGGCGCATCGACCTCACCCCAGACGCCAGCACCCGAGCGGTGCTGCACGAACACCCGAAGGATCGGTCATGACAAGCATCCAGACCCATACCGACCATGCCACCCACGGCTACATCTCCGACAAGGACGCGTACCTCAACCGCCTCAAGCGGATCGAGGGACAGGCGCGCGGCATCTCGCGCATGGTCGACGAGGAGAAGTACTGCATCGACATCCTCACCCAGATCAGTGCGCTCAAGAGCGCGCTGGAGGCGGTGGCGATCGGGCTGCTCGACGACCACCTCACGCACTGCGTCGTCGACGCGGCGCGCGCCGGCGACGACGAGGCCGCGGTCAAGATCAAGGAGGCGACCGACGCGATCGCGCGGCTGGTCAGGTCGTGACCGCCGCCTCCGCGCGGGCAGACTGCACCGGCAGGAGCACTGCGCCGATGAAGAAGCAGACCGCGCCGACGAACGTTCCCAGGTTCACCAGTCCGATGTTCGCCGGCTCACCCGTCGTGGGCAGGTAGCGGGCGCCGATCGCCGCCAGCCCGAAGGCGATCGAGCCGATGAGGTTGAGCGCGGCGATGCGCGTGCCCATCCGGTCCCGCGGTCGCCCCGGCACGCGCCGGAGCACCGCGCCGAAGGCGATCACGCTCGCCACGAGGAAGCACACCGAGCCCCACAGGTCCGGCGCCCAGATGAGGTGGCGCTCCTGATCGGACGCGAGATCCTGCCGCGTGGCGGCGAAGGTGCTGACGTTGAAGAACACGGTGCCCACCAGCTGCACGGCGCCGGCCCGCCAGTCGGGGCCGTGCGTGCGTCGCCCCGCCGCCGCGACGACGGCTTCGCGGAACTGCACCAGGGCAGCGGTGGTGAAGAAGATCGAGCCGACGAAGAACACCCAGGCGACGACCGTCGCCGGCACCGTCGTGAAGAACGGCGGGAGCGAGCCGAGCGCGAAGCAGAAGGAGCCGACGGCGAACAGGCATCCCATCCACCAGCTCGCCGGCGTAGCCCCGCGCACGTCACTCCCGGCGCTGGCCGGTGCGGGCCTTCTGGTGTGCCGCGATCAGGGCCGGCGCCGTCCACAGATCGGGCGCCACGCCGGTGCGCTCACCCGGCTTCTCCGCGGCCAGGTGCGTGCACGCGTCGTCCAGGTCGCGCAGGAGGACGTCGATCATCTGGCGACTGAGGTCCCGGCGCACCACGATCCGCATGAGGTGCACGTCCTCCGCGTCGGGCGGGAGGCTGTACGCGGGCACGATCCAGCCGTGCTCGCGCAGCCGCCCGGAGAGGTGGTAGACGTCGAAGCCCGGGTCGCCGGTCAGCCGGAAGGTGACGACCGGCTCGGCAAGTCCGGGGTTGAGGATCTCGAACCACTTGCTCTCGGACAGCCTCTCGTTGAGGTGCTGCGCGTTGGCGAGCATGTTCGACACGATCGCGGCGTACCCCGCGCGCCCGAGGCGCAGGAAGTTGTACAGCTGCGCCTCGATCATCGCCGAGCCGCGCGAGAAGTTGAACGTGTAGGTGGGCTGCGCGCCGCCCAGATAGTTCACGCTGAACACCAGCTCCTCCGGCAGCTGCGAGCGATCGCGGAACACCAGCCAGCCGACGCCGGGGTAGACGAGGCCGTACTTGTGCCCGGAGGCGTTGATCGATGCGACCTGTTCCAGCCGGAAGTCGAACAGGAAGTCGGGATGGGCGAACGGGGCGATGAACGCGCAGCTGGCCCCGTCGACGTGGATCGGGATGTCCCACCCCTTGTCGGCCTTGATCTGCAGCAGGAGGTCGTTGATCTCCTCGATCGGGTCGGACTCCCCGATGTGCGTCGTCCCCAGCACCAGGCCCACCGCGATCGTGTTCTCGTCGACCTGAGCCTCGACGTCGTCGGCACTCACCACGAACCGGTCCGGCTTCATGGGGATCTTGCGCATCTCGACGTCGAAGTAGTCGGCGAACTTGTCCCAGACGACATGGGTCTCCGCGCCGAACACGACGTTGGGGCGGTCCGCCGGCAGCCCGGCTGCGGTCCTGCGGGCGCGCCAGCGGCGCTTGTGGGCGAGCAGGCCCAGCATGATCGCCTCGGACGAGCCGATCGTGGCGACGCCGACGACCTCGGCGGGGTCGGGGGCATGGAACAGGTCGCCGAGCATGTGCACGCACGCCTCCTCCATGAGCGATGCGGCCGGGTACTCCTCGTGATCGATGTGGTTCTTGCGCAGCGAGTCGTGGATCAGCTTCTCGGCCTGCGGCTCCATCCACGTCGTCACGAACGATGCGAGATTGAGGGTCTCGCGGCCGTCGAGCATGAGGCCGGTGTGGATCAGCTCGTACACCTCGTCCGGCGGGAGCGAATCCTCCGGGAAGGTGAACGGGTCGATGTGCGTGCGGAAGGCGGGCCGCCCGTGGATCGGCATGGCGGCGTCGGTGTCGGTCATCGGTCCTCGCTTCCGGCGCCGAGGTGCCCGGCGCCTGGGCATCTGCGGCGTTCGGCGTATTGACCACGGGGCCCGGCCGCGTCACGTGAATCGCGTGAACAGCCGCCCGACATCACGCGGATCGCACGATGCAGGCCCGACGGCCCGTCGCTACCGTTCCCTCATGGATCCCACCACCGTCGGCGACGTCGTGCGGATCGTCGTGATCGCAGCGATCGTCGTCGTCGATGTCATCGCGCTCATCGTCATCCCGCGCGGACGCAAGCCCACCGCGGCGATGGCATGGCTGCTGCTCATCTTCGCCGTGCCGGTGGTCGGGATCCTGCTGTACCTGCTGATCGGGAACGCGCGCCTCCCCCGGCACCGGCGCGACGAGCAGGCGCGCATCGACGAGGTGATCCGCGCCCGTGCCCACCAGTCGACGGCCCGTGCCGACACCGCCGCGTGGCCGCGCTGGCTGCAGCGCGTGGTCACCCAGAACGAGCGTCTCACCAGCCTGCCGCCCACGGGCGGCAACCTCGTCACGCTGAACGAGGACTACCCGGCGTCGATCGCCGCGATGGCCGCCGCGATCGATCGCGCCCAGCGGTTCGTGCACGTGGAGTTCTTCATCGTCGCGTGGGACGAGACCACACGCGTGTTCTTCACCGCGATGGCCGACGCCGTCGCGCGGGGCGTGACCGTCCGGCTGCTCGCAGACCAGTTCTCGTCGCGCCGCATCGCCGACTCCACCCGCACCTTCGCCGAGCTCGACCGCATCGGGGTCCAGTGGGCGTGGATGCTTCCGGTCGAGCCGTTCAAGGGCCGCTACCAGCGGCCCGACCTGCGCAACCACCGCAAGATCGTCGTCGTCGACGGCGTCACGGCGTTCACGGGGTCGCAGAACCTCATCGACCGCAGCTACGACTCCGCCAAGAACATCGCCCGCGGCCTGCAGTGGCAGGAGCTGGTCGCCCGGGTGGACGGCCCGGCCGCCGCCGAGCTGAACGCCGTGTTCCTCACCGACTGGCTCATCGAGACCGGCGAACGAGTGGATGCCGAGCTCGTCCCCGCCGACGCGATCCCGGTCGCGACCGAAGACGCTGTCGTGTGCCAGGTGGTGCCCAGCGGCCCCGGCTACCCCACCGAGAACAACCTGCGGCTGTTCCTGGCGCTCATCCACGGGGCGACGGAGCGGGTGATCCTCACCAGTCCCTATTTCGTGCCGGACGAAGCCATGGTGTACGCGATCACCAGCGCCTGCTACCGCGGCGTGGACGTGCAGCTGTTCGTCTCCGAGATCGGCGACCAGGCGCTGGTCTACCACGCCCAGCGCTCGTACTACGACGCGCTGCTGGAAGCCGGCGTGCGGATCTTCCTCTACCCGGCGCCGTACATCCTGCACGCGAAGCACTTCTCGATCGACGACGACCTGGCCGTCATCGGCTCGAGCAACATGGACATCCGCTCCTTCAGCCTCAACATGGAGGTCTCGATGCTCGTGCGCGGCGAGCGCTTCGTGGATGCGATGCGCGCTGTCGAGCAGCGGTACCGCGACGCCGGGCGCGAACTCACTCTCGCCGAGTGGCGGCGCGAGCCCGCCCGGGCCACCTTCCTCGACGGGCTCGCGCGACTGACCTCGGCCCTGAACTGAGACGCGACACCGGGAGGCGACATGCGACGACAGGGAACGGACCCCCAGCGTCACATCGCGCGGCGCACCCCGCGCCGGCCCGCATCGGCCCTGGCCGAGCGCTGGACGATGGTCGAGGGCATCCCCGTCTTCTACCGTGAGTCGCCCGACCCGCCGCAGGATGCACCCGTCATGGTGCATCTGCACGGGTTCGGGCTCTCGGGGCGCTACCTGCTGCCCACGGCCGAGCTCCTGCGCGACGACTTCCACACCTTCGTGCCTGATCTGCCCGGCTTCGGCCGCAGCGGACGCGCGAGCGAGCGGCTCGACATCCCCGACCTCGCGGAGGCGGCCGTGCGGTTCCTCGACGACCGGGGAATCGAACGGGCCACGCTCGTCGGCAATTCGATGGGGTGCCCCGTGATCGTCGAGTTCGCCTTCCGCTTCCCCGATCGCATCGACCGGGCGGTGCTCGTCTCGCCGGCCGGCGGTGTGCACAACCAGCCCCTGCGGAGGGCGATCGGCCAGCTCGCCCGCGACGGCGGGCGTGAGCCCCGCCGGCTCGTGGGGGTCGCCGCTCCCGATTACCTGCGGTTCGGGGTGCCCAGCACGTTCCGACTGTTCCGGGCGCTCACGCAGTTCCCCTCGCTCGACCGCCTCCTCGCCCTGCGGATCCCGACCCTGGCCGTCATCGGGACGCGCGACCCGCTCATGCCCCACGCCGTCCGCGTGCGCGAGATCGCCGCCCGCGAGGAGAACCACATCCTCCTCGTCGTCCTCGAAGGCGCCGCGCACGCGATCAACTTCAGCCATCCCCGCGAGCTCGCCCACCTGATCCGGCTCTTCATGGCCGATCGGCCCATCGCCGACCCGCGGGACGCGCGTGGCCACGCGAGCGTGTTCGAGCTGCATCGCGGCATCCATCACCCGAAGGCATCCGAATGAGCCCCGCGCCCACGCCCGGATCGAGGTCGGACTGACATGCTGCAGGCGGTCGGTCAGCTTCTTCCCATCGCGGCGGCGGGCGCGGTCAGCTCGGTGCCCATCACCGCGATGATCATGATCCTGCTCTCGCCCAAGCGGACCGTGTCGGCGGTGCCGTTCCTGGTCGGCTGGGTGCTGGGGCTGGCCACGGTCGTCTCGCTCTGCGCGCTCGGCGCTCAGGCCGTCCCCGTCTCGCGGTTCGGCCGGCACGACACCGCGCTCGGGGTCGCCGAGATCATCGTCGGCGCCGCGCTCGTGGCCGCCGCGCTCCTGGTCCGACGGCGCATGCCGGCACAGTCCAGTGGGCTGCCGCGCTGGCTGGGTGGCATCGGCTCGCTCGGCCGCTGGTCGTCGTTCGGCGTCGCCCTCGCGCTCAACCTGCGCCCCAAGGCCATCCTCCTCGCGGTCGCGGCGGGCCTGGTGCTGCGCGCAGCCGCGCTTCCGCTCGGTCAGTCCGCGGTCGTCATCGCGGTGTACACCGTCATCGCGGCATCGACGGTCGTCGTTCCGATCACGATGACCCTCATCAGCCCCGGGCGCATGGAGCCTCGGCTGATCCGGGCGCGGGAGTGGCTCGGGCTGCACGGCCGCGCCGTCAGCGCGGCCGTCCTCGTGATCGTGGGCATCGTCGCGATCGGCAACGGCCTCACGCGGCTGTGAAGCCCGCATATTGAGAGGCGGTTGAGGGCGCCCATAGTATTCAGAGATGCTCGACGCGACTCGAGATGCCGCTGGGGGACCTCGAGACCTGAGCGGGATCCTTCTCGACGCGAAGGTGGCGATCAGACCGCCACGGACCGGTGGCGTGAGCCGTCGCGCGCTGATCGACGGGGCCCGCTCCAGCGGATCCCGCGTCGTGGGCGTGACAGCCCCGGCCGGATACGGGAAGTCGACGCTGCTGGCCGAGTGGGCGGCGACCGACGACCGCGCGATCGGATGGGCATCCCTCGACCGCTTCGACGACAGCCCCGCCGCGCTGCTGACCCTGCTCGCCACCGCGAGCGCCGGGCTCTCGCCATACGCCGCCGACGTCATCTTCGAGATGAGAGGCCTCGGCACCTCGCTGCTGGGCCGGTCGGCGCCGCTGCTCGCGGCCGCGCTCGCGCGCGCCCCCGACCCGTTCCTCCTGCTCGTCGACGACATCCACGCCGCGGCCTCGCTGCAGTGCCAGGATGCGCTGGAGATCGTGCTCGGCGGCGTGCCGGCCGGCTCCCAGGTGGTGCTGGCGGGGCGGCACGAGCAGCCGTGGTTCGCGCGGCTGCGCATCGACCTGCCGCTGCAGGAGATCGGCGCCGACGACCTGCGCCTGGACGCCACCGCGGCGCGCACCATCTTCGCCGAGAACGATGTCGACGTCTCGGAGGACGACGTCGCCGTCGCCGTCGCCCGCAGCGAAGGGTGGCCCACCGGCCTGCAGCTGTGCGCCCTGGCCCTGAAGTCGGGAACACCCGTGCTGGGCCTGTCCGGCGACGAGCGGTTCGTCGCCGACTACCTGTATCACGAGTGCATGGCGGGCCTTCCGGCGCAGATGCAGCGGTTCCTCCGGCGCACCGCTGTGCTCGACCAGCTGTCCGCCGAGCTGTGCGACGCCGTGCTCGGCACCCAGGACGCCGGGGAGATGCTGAGGCGCATCGAGGCGCGCGGCCTGTTCCTCGTCCCGCTCGACCGGCATGGACACTGGTACCGGTACCACGGGCTGTTCCGCGAGTTCCTCGTGGCCGAGCTGCACCGTCACGACCGTGCGATGCTGCCCGAGCTGCACGCCCGGGCGGCGGAGTGGCTCGAAGGCGAGGGCCTGCTCGACCTCACCGTCGAGCACCTGCTCGCCGCCGGCGACGTCGCCCGCGCGGGAGAGCTCGTGACCGAGCTGGCGCTGCCCACCTACCAGCGGGGAGATGTCGCAGTCGTCGAGCGCTGGCTGCACGGCGTCGGCGATGTGGTCATCACCTCGTCGCCCGCGCTCGCTGTGATCGCCGCCTGGGCCGCGATCCTGCAGGGCAAGTCCCCGGACGCCGAGTGCTGGGCGGCCGTGCTCGAGGCCTTCGACGTGACCGACGCCCCCGAGGATGACCGGGTCGCGTTCGAATCGGCCAGGGCGATGGTGCGTGCGGCCATGTGCCCGCACGGCTGGCGGCAGGTGCTCGCGGATGCGCAGTACGCCGTCGCGCATGAACCGGCGTGGAGCCCGTGGCGCGACCAGGCGCTGCACCTGCTCGGCTCCGGCCTGCTGCTGGCGGGCGATCGGCAGGCCGCGCAGGACGCCTTCCTGGATTCGTCGGCGAGCGCCGCGCTGGTCGGAAACCACGACTCGGTGCTGCTGAGCGAGGCGGAGCTGGCGCTGCTGGCGATGGAGGAGGATGCGGCGGCCGAAGCGGAGGCGCACGCGCACACCGCGGTACGCGCGATCGACGAGAACCACCTGGAGGGCTATCCCACCACCGGTCTCGCGCTCGCCGTGGCGGCACGGCTCGCCCTCCGCAGAGGCGACGGCGCCGCCGCGGAGCGGTTCGTCACCCGGGCGATGCGCGCCCGGGTCCACTGCACGCACGTGCTCCCCTACCTCGCCCTGCGCACGCGGCTGCAGATCGCCCTCGTCTATGCGGCGCAGGGCGACCGCGCCGCCGCGAGGCATCTGCTGCACGAGATCGACGACCTGCTCGGCCGCACTCCCGACATGGGGGTGCTCGCCGACGAGATCGAGCGCTTCCGCGACCTTCTCGCCGGCTCGGCGACCAGCACCGCGAGCGTGCCTCTCACCCCGGCCGAGATGCGACTGCTCCCCTACCTGCAGACGCACCTGACGATCGCGGAGATCGGCCGCCGCCTGTTCGTCTCGCGCAACACCGTCAGCTCGGAGGTGGGGTCGATCTACCGCAAGCTGGGGGCGACCACGCGCGGCGCCGCCGTGGAGCGCGCCGTGGAGCTCGGGCTGCTGGGCGGCTGACGGCGCGGAGCCGGCTCACGCCCCGTCGGCCAGCAGATCGAGGTCGATCCCCAGCGCGACGGCGAACCTCGGCGCCGCCTTCACCACGCGCGGACGGCCCACATGCGGCATCACGACATCCAGCACGTCGATGATCTCCGCGGTCCCCGCCCCCGCACTCACCGCCGCGTCGACGTCCTTGCGTATCGAGGCCGCCGACGCAGAGACCGCGACCAGGGCGGCCAGCCGCAGCAGTGCCCTCTCCTTGTCATCGAGGACGGAGGGCGAATCCGCATTCTCGGGCGCCCCGGGGCGCGGTTCCGCGTCGATGCTGAGCCGACGCAGATGGTCGAGATAGTCCACCACCCCAGTGAAGCCCCTCCCGCATCGATCCGGTTCACGTGATCTGCGTGATGCGTGCCGGAAACGCCGGCCCTAGCCTCTCGACGTGGGGCGCCGTCGGGGCGCACCCGGGCCGGGCGGGAGCCCGGCAGCACGAGAAAGAGGACCGGATATGGGATTCGTCGACTTCCTGCTGTGGGCGCTGTGGCTGTGGCTCGTGGTGGTCTGCATCTGGATCTTCATCTGGATCCTCATCGACATCTTCCGCGACCACA
>NZ_JBIQHX010000014.1:0-88584 GCF_044508325.1 Microbacterium sp.
TCGCGACGATGGTGCTTGCGTTCCTGCGCTTCTGGTGGCTCGCGAAGAACCGTCCCGAGGTGCTCACACAGATCGGGCGGACCCACACGGAGATGCTGGACGGCGTCGGGTAGGGGTCCTTTCGGGTCCGGGATCTGGCCCGGGACTCCTGGGCGGGGCGAGGGTCGGGGGACCCTCGCCCCGCCGTCTTGTTGGCGGTCGAAGCCGGCAAGGGCGGGCTGATCTTGTCCATGGATCGTAGAAAGATCCGAGTCAGTGTCGTAGCTGCGCCGTAGGATCATGGTATGGATGATCCCCTCGCCTGTATCGACGCAGCGCTCGTGCGCCTGCGCGCGGCCTGGGGCGCGGCTCGCGAGGCGAGCGAGCAGCATGCCGCCCGCGATGCCCGCGGACAGATCGATCAGATGACGGATGCCGGTCTCATGGCCGTGCACGAGGCGCTCGCCGCAGCGCGACGTCGGCTGGATGCGCTGCACGCCCCGGTGGCGGCAGAGATCGCCGGCCGGTCGGCAGCGGCGCGCGGCTCGGAGGGGTTCTCTCTCAAGAACGGGCATCGCACCCCCGTGAAGCTCATCGCCACGACCACCGGCGGGCACGCGGGGGATGCAGCGAAGCTGATTTCAGGTGGGCGAGGCCACGTCGGGGCGGATGACGTTCACCGGGGAGCGCACGACGCCGAAACGGCCGCACGTGGCGGCGGCGCTCGCTGCGGGCACGGTGAGTGTGACCGCGGCGGCGGCCATCGCGGTGATGCTCGACAAGCTCGAGGTGCGCGCCGCGGCCGCGGCGCTTGCCGAGGCCGAGGCCGCGCTCGTGACGCAGGCCGCGGTGCTGTCGCTCGATGAACTGCACGCCGTGCTGCGGCGCGCCGAGGCCGAGCTCGATCCGGAAGGACTGGCCGAGCATGTGGAGAAGCTGCGCGCCGAGCGGTCGCTGCGATTCCGTGAAGACCCTACGGCCGCATCGTGATGAACGGGGTGTTCGGGCCCGAAGACGGAGCCCCGGTGAAGACGGCCATCGAGGCGATGGTGACCAACGAGCTGCGCACCAGCCGCGGGGACAACCAGCCGGATGGTGACGGTCAGCTGTGGGACGGATCAGCGGCAGGCGTGCAGTGCCTGTGCGAGGAGTACCACGTCGAGAGCTGCGAAGCGCTGACCGGCCCGGATGCCGAGCCTGCGCTGGCCGAGACGCGGTCGATTCCGCAGATGAACGCCGATGCGCTGACGGCGATCTGCCGGCACGCGCTCGCCTGCGACGAGACCGAGCTGCCGCTGGCCACCACGACCGTGGTCGTGCGGATCCCGATCGAGGCGCTCCTCAGCGGCGACGGAGTGGCGACCATCGACGGTGTCGCCCAGCCGATCGGCGCGGGCACCGCGCGGCGGATGGCGGCGAACGGCAACGTGATCCCGTGCGTGCTCGGGGCCGACAGCGAGATCCTCGACTGGGGCCGTGCCAAGAGGTTCTTCACGCCCGCGCAGCGCCTGGCGCTGGTCGAGCGCGACGGAGGATGCGCATCGTGCGGGCTGCCACCCGGGATGACCGAAGCCCATCACCTGCGGTGGTGGGACCGGCACGAAGGCCCGACCGACCTGCGCAACGGCATCCTCCTGTGCACGAGATGCCACCATCTGGTGCACAACGAGGGGTGGGAGATCCGCATCGACCCGCCGCCAAGAGGGGATGCCACCGCCGGGGACGGTCTGGTTCATCCCGCCCGCGCACATCGACCGGGCACGCACGCCCCGGCTCGGCGGACGGAAGAGATTCGACTTCCTGCGCAGGCGTGATGTCGCCGTCGCGGCGTAGGGGTGTGGGTGCGGGTCCAGCGAAACGCCGCGCGTTTGGCCCAGGCATCCCCGTGCCGTAGGATGGTCCTTTGGCGCGCGGCTCTGCTGACCCGCCTGCCACGAACGTGAGCCCTCCAC
Source organism: Microbacterium sp. (assembly GCF_044508325.1). Lineage (GTDB taxonomy): Bacteria > Actinomycetota > Actinomycetes > Actinomycetales > Microbacteriaceae > Microbacterium. The sequence goes on from NZ_JBIQHX010000014.1 coordinate 1,932, forward strand.
TGGCGCCCTTCGAACGCCGAACTGACGACGAGCGAAGCGCCCCGGAGCGGGATTCACGAACCTCTCCGTTCGAACAGAAAGCAGCATCACTGTGACGCGCACCTACACCCCCAAGGCCGGTGAAGTGACCCGCGAGTGGGTCGTCATCGACGCCACCGACGTCGTGCTCGGCCGCCTCGCCTCGCACGCGGCCGCGCTCCTGCGCGGAAAGCACAAGCCGACGTTCGCCCCGCACGTCGACACCGGCGACTTCGTCATCGTCGTCAACGCCGCCAAGGTGGCGCTCACCGGCCAGAAGCTCCAGAAGAAGCTGGCCTACCGTCACTCCGGCTACCCGGGCGGCCTGAAGGCCGTCCCGTACGAGGAGCTCCTCGAGCGCAACCCCGTCCGCGCGGTGGAGAAGGCGGTGCGGGGCATGCTTCCGAAGAACTCGCTCGGTCGCCAGCAGCTGACCAAGCTCAAGGTCTACGCGGGTGGCGAGCACCCGCACGCGGCGCAGAAGCCGACCCCCTACACGTTCGACCAGGTCGCCCAGTAAGCGCCGCCCGATCCCTAAGGACACACTGATGGCGAAGATCGCAGACTCCATCGAAGAGACGCCCCAGAACTTCTCGACCGAGACCCCGGTTGACCAGGCGGCCGTGGCCGCCGAGCGCCCCGTGCTCAACGTGCCCGGCTCCGCCGTCGGCCGCCGCAAGGAGGCCATCGCCCGCGTGCGCCTCGTGCCCGGCACCGGCGTCATCACGGTCAACGGCCGCGCGTTCGAGGACTACTTCCCGAACAAGCTGCACCAGCAGCTGGTCACCGACCCGTTCACCGTCCTCGGCCTCAACGACGCGTACGACGTCATCGCCCGCATCTCGGGCGGCGGCGACTCGGGCCAGGCCGGCGCGCTGCGCCTGGGCATCGCCCGCGCGCTCAACGAGATCGACCCCGAGAACAACCGCCCGACCCTCAAGAAGGCCGGCTTCCTCTCGCGCGACGCCCGTATCAAGGAGCGCAAGAAGGCAGGCCTGAAGAAGGCCCGCAAGGCGCCTCAGTACTCGAAGCGCTGATCGGCCGCGCTCCGATGCCGCTGTTCGGCACGGACGGTGTGCGCGGCCTTGCCAACGGCCACCTCACCGCCGATCTCGCGCTCACCCTGGCCCAGGCGACCGCCGTCGTCCTGGGTCAGGGGCGCACCGCCGAGGCGCGCCGCGCCGCCGGCCGCCGCCTCACGGCGGTGGTGGCACGCGATCCGCGCGTCTCCGGCGAGTTCCTCGCCGCAGCCGTGGCTGCCGGTCTCGCCTCGTCCGGTGTCGACGTCCTCGAAGCGGGGGTGCTGCCCACCCCCGCCGCGGCGTTCCTGGTCGCCGACCGAGACGCCGACTTCGGCGTCATGGTGTCGGCCTCGCACAACCCCGCCCCCGACAACGGCATCAAGATCTTCGCGCGCGGCGGGGTGAAGCTGCCCGACATCGTCGAGCGGCGCATCGAAGCCGCGATGGCCGGGCCCAAGCTGCAGCCCACCGGAGGCGACGTGGGGCGCATCCAGCGCTTCGCCGACGCCGAGGACCGCTACGTCCTCCACCTGCTCGGCTCGCTGCCGCACCCGCTCGACGGCATCCACGCGGTGATCGACTGCGCCCACGGCGCGGCGGCGGGCGTCTCGCCGGAGACGTTCCGGGATGCCGGGGCCCGCGTCACGGTGATCGGGGCTGATCCCGACGGGCTCAACATCAACGACGGCGTCGGGTCGACGCACCTGGACGCGCTGGCCGCGAAGGTGCGCGCGATGGGCGCGGACGTCGGGATCGCGCACGACGGCGACGCCGACCGCTGCCTGGCCGTCGACGCCACCGGGCGCGTCGTCGACGGCGACCAGATCATGGCGATCCTCGCCGTCGCGATGAAGGAGCGCGGCGAGCTCGTCGACGACACCCTCGTGGCCACCGTCATGAGCAACCTCGGTCTCAGCCTCGCCATGCGCGAGCACGGCATCGACCTCGTGCAGACCGCGGTGGGCGACCGGTACGTGCTCGAGGCCATGAACAAGGGCGGGTACTCGCTGGGCGGCGAGCAGTCCGGCCACGTCATCATGAGCCGCTACGCCACCACCGGCGACGGGCTGCTGACGGGTCTGCACCTGCTGTCCGAGATGGCGCGCCAGGGCAAGACGCTCGCGGAGCTGTCGTCGATCATGACGGTCTTCCCCCAGGTGCTGCTGAACGTCAAGGGCGTCGACCGCGACCGCGCGGCCACGGACGCGCCGTTGCAGGCCGCCGTCGCCGCGGTGTCGGCCGAGCTGGGAGACACCGGCCGCGTGCTGCTGCGCCCGTCGGGCACCGAGCCCGTGGTGCGCGTCATGGTCGAGGCCGCCGACGAGGACACCGCGCAGCGCCACGCCGGCGCGCTGGCCGAGGTCGTGCGCGAGCGCCTCGTCCTGTAGCGCCCGCCGTCGGTCAGAGGCCGCTCCAGCGGGTGACCGGCCACACGATGGCGACCGCGCGGCCCACGATGCCGTCGCGGTGCGCCCAGCGCCAGCATCCCTCCGCCTCCTCGGCCGTGCGGCACAGGTATGCGGAGTCCGACGAGTTCGCGCGGTTGTCGCCGAGGACGAGGTAGGAGTCGGCGGGGACGGTGACGGCGGCGAAGCAGCGCAGGGATGCCGGTGAGCTCGCGCAGTCGACGGCACCCGGCTCGAAGACGAGGTCATTCGTCACGTACGGCTCGTCCAGCGGCACCCCGTCGACCGTGATGCGGCCGTCGGCGGTACAGCATTCCGCGGTCTGCCCCGGGCCGGCGATGACGCGCTTGATCAGCGTGTGTTCGCCCGAGGGCCCGAAGCCCGACCACTCGCCGATCCAGCGGAGGAGGCCGATCAGCGGGCCGTCGTCGCGGTCGCTGTGCGGACCCCAAGACTGGTCGGCGTCGAACACGATCACGTCGCCGGTGGCCGGGCCGCCCCCGAGGTACGCGGGACGGAAGACGAGCACGCGGTCGCCCGGCCCCAGCGTCTGCTCCATCGAAGCTGAGGGGACCAGATACGGCTTGGCGATCAGGCTGAGCACGAGGCCGGTGACCACCACCGCCGCGGCGAGATGGAGCCACGGGCTGTCGGTGAGGCGGCGCCACCGCGGCCGCGTACGCGTGGGCGCGGTGGCGTCGGGCTCGTCGGTCACGCTTCAGGGTAGCCCGGGTGGTCGGGTGAGTTCAGTTCGGGGGCGGCGGAACGAGCGTCGAGTTCCCCCAGTTGAACCATTGGGTCCAGGTGGCGGTGTTGACGTCTCCGGCGTAGTCGTAGCTCACTCGGTACTGGAAGTACGGTCCGTTCGGCGCACACGGATTGATGTGCAGGCCGTCGTTGACGCTCTCGTAGGCCGTGATGTCACACGACTGAGCCGAATAGCCATTGGTGATCGTCCCCGGCCGGTCGCCGGTCGAGGGGAACACCAGGTCCCCCGCTTGATTCGCGGCGATTGTCTTCAGCAGGTACAGCTGCACGCTGTTCCATCCGCACCACGTCGAGTTGCCGGGGACGTTGCGAACCTGGATCGTGACGGGCGTGTCACACGCGGCGACGTGGAATCGCAGCCGGACGTCGCGGTGCTCGCGGTATGTCCGGCACGTGTGGCCGGGCTCCTCGTAGCGGGCGTTGTCGACGACCCAGTTCTGCGAATCGTTGGTGAGTCCGACGATGCACGGAGGGATGGACGCCGCGGCGACCGGTGCGGTGGCGGCGACCGCGATGACGGGCGCCGCCCAGGCGGCCCCCTTCACGACGGTGCGGCGGCTGACGCCCGGATTCGGGCTCGACGAAGGCTCGACAGAGTCGTTCATGTGTGATTGCTCCCAGTTGCAATTGGTGATTCCCCAGCAGCACGCGATGCGCGGCACCGTCAGAGAGGTCGACGGCGCGGGTCCGCGCGGACGCACCTGCCTCTTGGATGATTCCAGTCGGCCGAGAGCACTGTCAAGCGCGAGCGCGTCACTGCCAGTGCAGTGACTCGATGTAGCGCAGCAGCACACCCTCGCGCAGCGCCCAAGGCGCGACCTCGAGCTCGTCGACCTGCAGGGCGCGCATCGCCTCGTGCACGACCACCGCGGCCGCCGTGATCTGGAACGTGCGATCGGGGGTGATCCCGGGCAGCTCCTTGCGGGCCGACGCCGGAAGGCGGGCAAGCCGCGGGATCCACGAGCCGAGCGCTGCGCGAGGCATCCGCTGACGCTCCACCCCGGCCGGCCCGCCGTCGGAGTAGCCGGTGAGCTTCGCGAGCGACCGGATCGCCTTCGACGAGCCGACCACGAGGTCGGGGCGGGGGAGCCCGGCGAACGCCGCTGCGACCGGCTCGAGCGTCTCGCGGGCATGTGCGCGCAGGCGCTCCACCGCGTCCTCCCCGGGCGGATCGTCGGGCAGGAAGCGGACGGTCATGCGCCCGGCGCCGAGCGCGACGGATGCTGCGGCATCCGGCAGTTCCTCGCCCCCGGCCGCGATCTCGAGCGACCCGCCGCCGATGTCGAGCAGCAGGATCTGCCCCGCCGCCCAGCCGAACCAGCGCCGGACCGCGAGGAACGTGTACCGCGCTTCGGACTCGCCGCCCAGCACCTGCAGATCCTGGCCGAGCGATGCCTCGATGCGCGCGATGACCTGCTTGCCGTTCGCGGCCTCGCGCACCGCGCTGGTGGCGGTGGCCAGCAGCTCTTCGACCTCTTCTTCGGCGGCGATCCTCCGGGCCTCGGCGACGGCTGCCTCGAGCGCCTGCACGCCCTCCTCGGTGATCTCGCCGTCGGGTCCGAGGTACCGCATCAGGCGCAGCACCGTCCGCTGACTCGTCCGCCCCAGGGGACGGCCGCCCGGGTACACGTCGGCGACCAGCAGATGGACGGTGTTCGAGCCGATGTCGAGAACTCCCAGGCGCACGGCACTCAGGTTATCGGGTCGGCGTCGCGCGGCCGGGGCCGAGTGCCGCCGGGACCCCGTGGCACCGATAATATTGGCGCGATGTCTGCCGAGGAGGCCGTGAGCACGGCGCAGCTGTACCGAGAGATCGCACGTGCGGACTGGGCGCGCCTGGCGGCGGGCATGGCCCAGCCGCTCACCGAGACCGAGGTCGTGCAGATCCGCGGTCTCGGCGATCGCCTCGACATGACCGAGGTGCGGGAGGTCTACCTTCCGCTCAGCCGGCTGCTGAGCCTGTATGCGCACGCGACCAAGCGCCTGGGGGCGGCCACGGCGGAGTTCCTGCAGGAGAAGGACCCGACCACGCCGTTCGTCATCGGGGTCGCGGGATCGGTCGCCGTCGGCAAGTCGACCATCGCGCGCCTGCTGCGCGAGCTGCTCAGCCGCTGGGCGGACACGCCGCGCGTCGAGCTGATCACCACCGACGGCTTCCTCTACCCCAACGCCGAGCTCGAGCGCCGCGGGCTCATGGACCGCAAGGGATTCCCGGAGTCGTACGACCGCCGGGCCCTCGTGGACTTCCTCACCGAGGTCAAAAGCGGTGCGGCCGAGGTGCGCGCGCCCTTCTACTCGCACATGCGCTACGACATCGTGCCCGACGCGCAGATCACGGTGCGCCGACCCGACGTGGTGATCGTCGAGGGGCTCAACGTGCTCCAGCCCCCGCCGGCGCCGAACGACGTGGCCGTCAGCGAGCTGTTCGACTTCTCGGTCTACGTCGACGCGGATGCCGATCACATCGCGCAGTGGTACGTCGACCGCTTCCTCGCGCTGCGCCAGGCGGCCTTCGCGAACCCGAACTCCTTCTTCAATGTGTTCGCCAAGCTGAGTGACGACGAGGCGGTGGAGACGGCACTGGGCTACTGGAACAACATCAACCTCCCGAACCTCGAGGAGAACGTCGCGCCGACCCGGCACCGGGCGACCCTCGTACTGCGCAAGGGCGCTTCGCACGCCGTGGAGAGCGTGCTGCTGCGCAAGCTCTGACGCGCAGCGAGTCGAAACCCCGGCGGCATGCGGTCGCGGCATCCACTCAGCCACCCCGACCGTAGGATTGAGCGCATGTGTGGAATCGTCGGCTATGTCGGCCCGCGCCCCAGCCAGGGCATTCTGATGGCGGGCCTCGCACGGCTCGAGTACCGCGGGTACGACTCCGCCGGCGTGGCCGTGATCGACGGCGACGGAGGCCTGGGCATGCGCAAGCGGGCCGGCAAGCTCAGTGTGCTGCGCGACGACCTCGCCGCGCACGCGCTCGCCGACGGCACCACCGGGATCGGCCACACCCGCTGGGCCACCCACGGCGCGCCCAACGACACCAACGCCCACCCGCATCTGGCCGACGACGACCGGCTCGCGGTGATCCACAACGGCATCATCGAGAACTTCGCCGACCTGAAGGCCGAGCTCGTCGCCGATGGGTTCGCCTTCCGCTCCGACACCGACACCGAGGTCGCCGCGGTGCTGCTCGGTCGTGAGTACCGTGCCAACGGCAACGATCTGGTCGCCGCGTTCCGCGCCACCGTGAGCCGACTCGAGGGCGCGTTCACCCTGCTGGCCATGCACCGCGACCACCCCGGTCTCGTGGTCGGCGCGCGCCGCAACTCACCGCTGGTGATCGGGCTCGGCGAGGGGGAGAACTTCCTCGGCTCGGACGTCGCGGCCTTCGTCGAGCACACCCGCCACGCCCTGGCCATCGGACAGGACCAGCTCGTCGCGATCACCCCCGAGGGCGTCACGGTCACCGACTTCGCGGGCAACGCCGTCGAGCCGGAGCCGTTCGAGGTCACCTGGGACGCCTCGGCCGCCGAGAAGGGCGGCTGGCCGTCCTTCATGGCGAAGGAGGTGTCCGAAGAGCCGGAGGCGGTCGCCAACACGCTGCGTGGCCGCATCCGCGACGGCGCCGTCGCCATCCCCGAGCTGGACGGCCTCGACGAGCTCTTCCTCGGGATCTCGCGCATCATCGTGATCGCGTGCGGCACCGCCGCCTACGCCGGACAGGTCGGCAAGTACGCCCTCGAGCAGTGGACCCGCATCCCGACCGACGTCGAGCTCGCACACGAGTTCCGCTACCGCGACCCGGTGATCGGACCCGACACGCTCGTCGTCTCGATCAGCCAGTCGGGCGAGACCATGGACACGCTCATGGCCGTCAAGTACGCGCGCGAGCGCGGCGCGAAGACCCTCTCGATCTGCAACACCCAGGGTGCGACGATCCCCCGCGAGTCCGATGCGATCGTCTACACGCACGCCGGCCCCGAGGTCGCCGTCGCCTCGACGAAGGCCTTCGTCGCGCAGATCACCGCGCTGTACCTGCTCGGCCTGCACATCGGGGGGCTGCGCGGGACGCTGCCGCCCGCCGAGATCTCCGCCGCCGTCCACGAGCTGGAGGCGATCCCGGCCAAGATCGCCGAGGTGCTCCAGACCCAGCAGGCCCGCATCGAGCAGTTCGCACACTGGATGGCCGACACCCGCTCGGTGCTGTTCCTCGGCCGCCACGTCGGGTATCCGATCGCTCTGGAGGGCGCGCTCAAGCTCAAGGAGATCTCGTACATCCACGCCGAAGGCTTCGCCGCCGGCGAGCTCAAGCACGGCCCCATCGCGCTCATCGAGCCGGGTCAGCCGGTGTTCGTCATCGTGCCGTCGCCGCGCCGGTCGGCCGAGATGCACAAGAAGGTCGTCTCGAGCATCGAGGAGATCCGCGCGCGCGGAGCCCGCGTCATCGTCGTGGCCGAAGAAGGGGATGCCGCGGTGCTCCCGTTCGCCGACGAAGTGCTGCGCATCCCGCTTGCCGCACCCCTGTTCGAGCCGCTGCTCGCGGTCGTGCCGCTGCACATCTTCGCCATGGGCCTGGCCACGGCCAAGGGGCTGGACGTGGATCAGCCCCGCAACCTCGCGAAGTCGGTCACGGTCGAATAGGCCGCCGCCCCACAGCCCCGGAGGAGCGCGATGATCGTCGGGATCGGCGTCGACCTGGTCGACATCCCCCGCTTCGAGCGCTCCATCTCGCGCACACCGCAGCTGCTCGAGCGCCTGTTCGCGCCCGCCGAGCGCCTGCTCAAGCCCCGCTCGCTCGCCGCCCGGTACGCCGCGAAGGAGGCGCTCATCAAGGCGCTGGGCGGCTCGGACGATGTGTACTGGACCGAGATCGAGGTGACCCCCGAGGCATCCGGCCGGCCCTGGTTCACGCTCACCGGCTCGACCGCCGCCACCGTGCAGGCCCGGGGCATCACCACCCTGCACCTGTCGATGAGCCATGACGCGCACCTGGCCATCGCGTACGTGATCGCGCAGGCCGGCGCATGACCCTGCGCGAGGCGGTCATCGACACCGCAGCGATCACCGAGAACGTGCGGCACCTGCGCCGGCTCACCGGCACCGAGCTCATCGCCGTCGTCAAGGCGGACGGGTACGGGCACGGCGCCGAGCGGGCCGCACTCGCGGCGATCGCCGGAGGCGCCGACCGGCTCGGCGTCGCCGACGTCGAGGAGGCCATGGCCCTGCGCCGCGCGGGGATCTTCGCACCCCTCATGGCATGGCTGCACGAACCGGGCGCGTCCTTCGCCGAGCCCGCGGCGGCGGGCGTGGAACTGGGGATCTCGAGCTTCGACCAGCTGCAGCAGGCCGCCGCCGCGGCCTCCGCCTCCCGCCCCACCGTCGTGCATCTCAAACTCGAGACGGGCCTCTCGCGCAACGGCATCGCACCCGCCGACTGGGGGGTCGTCTTCGCGGAGGCCGCCCGGCTCGAGCGGATCGGCCGGCTGCGCGTGCTCGGTCTGTTCAGCCACCTCGCCAACGCGAGTCCCGAGGCCGACCTCGCGGCGGTGCGGGCATTCGAGCGCGGCGTGATCGCTGCGGCAGCGGTCGGGCTCAACCCGCCGCTGCGTCACATCGCCGCCACGCACGCGGCCATCGCGCTTCCCGAGGCGCGGCTGAACTGCGTGCGCGTGGGGCTCGGCATCTACGGACTGTCCCCGTTCGAGGGCCGCTCCTCCGCCGAACTCGGACTGCGCCCGGCGATGACCCTGCGCGGCGAGGTCGCCGCCGTGCGGCGCGTGCCCGCCGATACCGGGGTCTCGTACGGGCACGATCACCGCACGGCGCGGGAGACGACCCTCGCCCTCGTGCCGCTGGGGTATTGCGACGGGGTCTCGCGTGCCGCCGGCGGACGCGGGCCGGTCGTGATCGGCGGCCGCCGCTTCACCGTCGCCGGACGCGTCGCCATGGACCAGTTCGTCGTCGACGTCGGTGATGCGCCGGTCGCGGTCGGCGACGAGGCGGTGCTGTTCGGCGACCCGACCCTCGGGGTGCCGTCGGCCGACGACTGGGCGGATGCCTGCGGCACCATCAACTACGAGATCGTCACGCGCATCGGCCACCGTGTGCGCCGGGTGACCGAGTGACGGGGCTCGACGCGCTGGTCGGGCGGCGCGAGATCACGTCGCCTGCGGACATGGAGGCGCTCGGCGAGCAGATGGGCCGGATGCTGCGCCCCGGCGACCTCGTCGTGCTCACCGGCGCCCTGGGCGCCGGCAAGACGACGCTCACGCGGGGGATCGGAAGAGGGCTCGGCGTGCGCGGACCGGTGCAGAGTCCGACGTTCGTCATCGCCCGGACGCACCCGTCGCTGGGCGACGGGCCGCCCCTCGTGCACGTGGACGCGTACCGGCTGGGCTCGGCGGCGGAGCTCGACGACCTCGACATCGACGTCGACTCCGCGGTCGTCGTGGTGGAGTGGGGTCGGGCGATGGTCGACGGACTGCGCGAGCGCTGGTGGGAGGTCGAGCTCGAGCAGGAATGGGGCGGCACCGGTGTCGACTCGGCCTGCGGCACCAGCGGCCCGGCAGCCGCCGAGCTGGATGCCGCGGCCCCGCGCCTGGTGACGATCACCCGCCACGAAGCCGCTGCAGCGACCCGCTGACTACCCTGGAGAGGTGATCCTCGGCATCGACACGTCCCTCGGCACCGCCGTCGCGGTGGTCGAGCCCGACGGCGCCGTGCGCTCCGAGGTCGAGAGCCCCGATCCGCGCGGCCACGCCGAGGTCATCGGGACCCTCATCGCGCAGGCGCTGGCCGAGGCATCCGTCTCGCCGACCGACATCACCCAGGTCGCCGCCGGCATGGGCCCCGGTCCCTTCACGGGCCTTCGGGTGGGAATCGCCGCCGCCCGCGCGTTCGCCCTGGGCCGGGCGGTTCCGGTCGTTCCGGTGGTCAGCCACGACGCGATCGCGGCCACCCAGCTGATCGGCGACGCGCTGCGAGGCCTGGACACGCCGCGGTTCGCCGTCGTCACCGACGCCCGCCGCCGCGAGTTCGCCTACAGCGTCTACGACGACCTCGACGCGTGGGGGCTTCCGGTCCGTCGTGCCGATCCAGCGCTCGCGCCCCGCGACGAGCTGGACGCGATCCTCGCCGCCCTCGGCGCCGAGCGCCGTGACGCCGGCCGCGTCTCCGCGGCGATGCTCGGAGTCGTCGCTGCCCGGGCGACCGTCGCCGGCCGCCGCATCGCCGGCGACGAAGCCCTCTACCTGCGTTCGCCCGATGTGACTGCTCCGAAGCAGGCGGTGGCGCCGTGATCCGCCGCGCGACGATTGAGGACCTCCCCGCGATCATGGCGCTCGAGCGGGCCTCGTTCCCCGCGGACGCCTGGAGCGAGACGATGATGCGCGAAGAGCTCTCGTCCCCGCACAGTGCCTATTTCGTCGACGAGCAGGCGCGCCGGCTGATCGGCTACGCCGGGCTGCGGGCGCCCGCCGGCGCGAGGGACGCCGACGTGCAGACCATCGCGGTGGCCGCTGCGGCCCGGGGCACCGGCCGCGGCCGGGCGCTGCTGGAGGCGCTGCTGCGGGAGGCATCCACACGCGCCGTGCGGGAGATCTTCCTCGACGTGCGGGCCGACAACCCCGTGGCACAGCGGCTCTACGAGTCGGAGGGCTTCACCGAGATCGGCCGGCGGCCCCGCTATTACCAGCCCGACGACGTCGACGCCGTCGTCATGCGGCTCGATGTCGCGGCATGGGCAGACGCCCGGATGGAGGACGCGGGATGACCGAGCCGCTGGTGCTGGGCATCGAGACGAGCTGCGACGAGACCGGGATCGGCATCGTCCGCGGACGCACGCTGCTGTCGAACACGATCGCCAGCAGCATGACGGAGCACGCCCGCTACGGCGGCGTCGTGCCCGAGGTGGCCGCGCGGGCGCATCTGGAGGCGCTGCAGCCCGCGATCGCCGCCGCGCTCGGCGAGGCATCCGTCTCCCTCGGCGACCTCGACGCCGTCGCCGTGACCTCCGGCCCCGGGCTCGCCGGTGCCCTGATGGTCGGGATCGGGGCGGCGAAGGCGCTGGCGGTCTCGCTCGACAAGCCGCTGTACGCGGTCAACCACCTGGTCGGGCACATCGCCGCCGACCTGCTCGACGCGGATGCCCCGCCCCTCGAATACCCCACCGTCGCGCTGCTCGTCTCCGGCGGCCATACGTCGCTCCTGCTCGTGCGCGACCTCACGTCCGACGTGGAGCTGCTGGGAGAGACGATCGACGACGCCGCCGGTGAGGCCTTCGACAAGGTCGCGCGGCTTCTCGGGCTGCCCTACCCCGGCGGTCCGGAGATCGACCGCGCTGCGGCCGCGGGCGACCCGGCGGCGATCGCCTTCCCGCGCGGACTGTCGCGCGCATCGGACATGGCTGCACATCGATACGACTTCTCGTTCTCGGGGCTGAAGACCGCGGTCGCGCGGTGGGTGTCGGCGGCCGGCGCCGAGGTGCCCGTCGCCGACGTCGCCGCGAGCTTCCGCGAGGCGGTGGTCGACGTGCTGGTCACCAAGGCGCTCGCGGCGTGCGCCGAGACAGGCGTGCCCCGGCTCCTGCTGGGCGGAGGGGTGATCGCGAACCGTCGCCTGCGCGAGGTGACCCTGGAACGTGCGGAGGCCGCCGGCGTCACGGTGCGGATCCCACCGCTGTCGCTGTGCACGGACAACGGCGCCATGATCGCCGTCCTCGCCGCCGAGCTCATCGCAGCGGGCAGGCCGCCGTCGACACTGGCGTTCGGCGCGGACTCGACTCTGCCCGTCACCGACATCCAGGTCGCGGCATGAGCCAGATCCCACCGCCGCCACCGCCGCCGCTGCCGCCCGACCCCGACGGGGAGTCGTTCGTCGCCCCGGCCGCCTCCGCCCCACGTCTGCCGGGAGCGCCGCGGACCGGATTCGATCGCCTGCCGACGGCCCCGGTTCCGGCCCAGTCGCAGAGCGGGCCGGGCGAGGACGGCAGCGGCGAGCCCGCGCTGCCGTCGTGGCTGCCGGCGCCCGAGCCGGCGCGGCCGCACCGGGGGTACGCGCTCTGGGCCCTCGGTTTCGCGGTCGCAGGTCTCGCCGTGTCGCTGTTCGTGGGGTGGGGCATGCCGCTCGGTCTCGTGGCGATCGTGACGGCGATCCTGGCGCTGCGCCGGCCGTGGGAGAGCCGGGTGGTGGCGGTGTGGGCCCTCGTGCTCGGCGCGGTCTCGGTGCTCTACAGCGCCGGCTGGCTGCTATGGGCGGCGAGTCGCCTCGGCATCGTGTGATTCCCCGACGCGGTCGGCGAGGACCGCCACGCGTTTCGCGCCGACCCGCGTGAGGATGAGCGTCGCGGCATCGTCGCCACGCAGCCCGAGCCGGCTGCGCAGTGCCGCGGGGTCGACGTCGACGCCGCGCTTCTTGATCTCCAGCGTGCCGATGCCCCGCTCGCGCAGCGCGCGGCCGAGCTTCTTCACCTCGAACGGCAGGGTCTCGCGCACGCGGAACGTCGCCGCGAAGGGGCTGTGCAGCGGCGCATCGCCGGTCATGTAGGCCACGCGGGGCGCCAGCATCCCGGCCTGGAGCGAGCGCGCGACGTCGCCGATGAGACGCGCACGGATCACCGCGCCGTCGGGCTCGTGCACGAACGCGCCCAGTTCGCGCACCGCCTCGTCAGTGCTGTCAGCCGGAGCGGTCAGCTCGTACGCGGAGCCGGCGCGCAGCACCAGCGCCGCACGCCGCACCCCGGGACGGGCCAGGACGCCCGACCACAGCGCGAGCTCGACCACGGTGCCGTCGGCGCTCACCCACTGCGCCTCGGCGTCTTCGGGGATCGCAGCGCGGTCGAAGGCCGGTCCGAGCTTGATGCCCGCCGGGTGCTGCCGGGCGAGCGCCAGCCCCCAGTCCAGCGGCGGGGCGTAGTCGCCGGGACCGACCCGCGTCGTCTCGGTGTGTCCAGCCGTGCGGCGGGCGGGATCGAGCCAGACGCCGTCGCCCGGCTCCAGCGCCACGTCCTCGGCGCGGCCGTGCCGCACCTCGGCCTCGTCCCGGAACGGCGCCAGGTTGTAGGCGGCCAGGGCTGCGGTCACCTCGTCGGCGTCCACGGCCAGCACCCGCAGCCCGGCGGCCGCGAACGCCAGGGCATCGCCGCCGATGCCGCAGCCGAGGTCGGCCACCCTGCGGATGCCCGCGGAGCGGAATCGTCCCGCGTGCCGGGCGGCCACCGGCATCCGCGTCGCCTGCTCCAGCCCCGCCCTCGTGAACAGCAGCCGATCGGCGAACGCGCCGAACTTCGCCCGTGCCCGCGCCCGCAGGCGCGCCTGGCCGACCACCGCCGAGACGAGATCGGGGGAGTGGCCCGCGGCCCGCAGTCGCGACACCGCGCGCGCGACATCGGCGGTCGACTCGGGCTCGGGCACGGACTCCAGCAGCCGCAGCCCCTCCGGGGTCAGCAGCGCCTCGAGCTCGGAAATGTCCATCCGCCGAGCCTACGGTCGGGCTCGCGGCCGCACCATCTCGGCGCGGGGGCACCATCTCGGCGGGGAGGGGTGAGCCACCCCCGGGGGCCTGAGAACCCCCTATCTGGGGGTGGGGGGTTCCGGGGGGACCCCCGATGCCCACAACGGCGCGGCGGCGGAGACTTTCATCAACAGGCCAAGGGGCTCTTAAGAGATAGGAAAGATGATGGCTGACGACATCAACGCGAACGCACTCGGCATCCAGACGGTTGTCGACGACGTTCTGTCGAACAACGACCTGCTGTCGCACAACACGGACAACAGCGACAACTCGGACAACTCGACGCACGACACGGACGTGCTGTCGAACAACGACCTGCTGTCGAACAACACGGACAACTCGACCGACGACTCGTACAACGACCTGCTGTCGCACAACACCGACAACTCGGACAACTCGGACAACTCCGACAACTCGGACAACTCCACCAACGACTCGTACAACGACAACTCCACCAACGTGGATGTCGACGCGTCGGACCACAACTCGCACAACGACAACTCGATTGAGGACTCGGGCAACACGCGCATCGAGGACTCGGGCAACACCACCCTGTTCGACTTCTCGACGAACGCGGGCATCCGCCAGTACAACACCGGCATGCAGGACGTCAACGCCATCAACGGCGCCGGCGGCGGCGGCGGACACGGCTGGGGCGGCGGCGGTGGCGGCTCGGTGAACATCGAGAACCGCCCGACCACGGTCGACCAGTCGGTCAACGCCAACATCTCGGCAGCCGGCGGTGCCGGCGGTGCGGCCGCGGCCATCGGCGGACTCGCCGGCGGCGGCGACGGCGGCTTCGGTGCGGACGGCGGCGACGGCGGCAACGGCGGTGTCGGTGTCGGCGGCGACGGCGGCCACGGCGTCGGTCTCGGCCTCTTCGGCCCTGACGGCGGTGACGGCGGCACGGGCGTCGGCGTGACCGGCGACGGCGGCAACGGCTACGGCGGGGCCGACGGCGACGGCGGCATCGGCGGCGACGCAGCGGCAGTCGGCGGCTGGGGCGGTGGCGGCAACGTCACGATGTTCAACAACAACAGCGCGAACGTCGCCTCCGGTGACGGCTCGATCGCGGCCGGCGACGACGTGTACGTCGACAACTCCTCGTTCGAGATGAACATCGGCGACGTCTCGATCGGCAACACGATCGACTCGTACAACGCGAAGATCGACGCCAAGGTCGACAACTCCGACACCTGGGTGACGAAGATCAACGACTCGTTCAACGACACGTACAGCTACGAGGACAACTCGAACAACCTGGACGTGGACGTGGACGTCGACGACTCGAACGTCGGCAGCCCCTTCGGGGACGTCGTCGACTTCTGAGTCGAGGCACGCACGCAGTGCAAGAGCCCGGCCGCCCTTCGCGGGGTGGCCGGGCACGCCCCCATCCGGGGGACTGAACAGCAGGAAACCAGAAGACTAGGATCGGTGCAGGATGTTTCCGGAAGACGCCCACCTCGACCGGCTCGGCGAGACGCCGACCGTCGCGGATCCGTGGGCGACCGGCGACCTCGGCGCCGACATGTTCAGCTCGGAGATCGCGAACGTCGACGCCTCGGACTGGGACGTCGACACCGACCTCATCTGGGGGGACGATGGTGACCCCGCAGACGACGGAGGTGCCTTCGATCTCCCGGTCTGACATGTCTTCCTTCAGCACACGCGGCGGGGATCTCCCGCCGCGTGTGCTGGCATGATGGGAGAGGGAGGCGACAATGGCTGATCGCGTCGAGTCCATCGCACGGGTGGTACAGGAGACACGAGCTCTCGCCGAGGCAGCCGGCCGTGCCGACCTGGCGGAACGTCTCGATCGCACCTACGACCGGCTGCGCGATCCCAACGTGCGGGTCGTGGTGGTCGGCGAGTTCAAGCAGGGCAAGAGCAAGCTCATCAACGCCCTCGTCAATGCGCCGGCATGTCCGGTCGACGACGACATCGCCACCAGCGTCGCGACCTCGGTCGGATACGCGCCCGAACCCTCCGCCGCCGTGCTCGTCAAGCCCGAGCACGACGCCGACAAGCCGCAGCGCCAGGAGATCGCCCTCGACGAGATCGCCGAGTACGTCTCCGAGCGGGGCAACCCGGGCAACTCCCGCCACATCGTCGAGGCGCAGGTGCTGCTGCCCCGCGAGATCCTCAAGGGCGGCCTGACCCTCATCGACTCTCCGGGCGTGGGCGGACTGGAGTCGTTCAATGCGCTGCAGACGCTGTCGATCCTGTCGACCGCGCACGCGGTGCTGCTGGTCTCCGACGCGTCGCAGGAGTACACCGAGCCCGAAGTGCAGCTCATCCGCTACGCCATGCGGATGTCGCCGAACGTCGCGACGGTGCTGTCGAAGACCGACCTCTACCCGACCTGGCGGGAGATCGAGTCGATCGATCGCAGGCACCTCGGCGAGATCGGGGAGGTCCCGATGTTCTCGGTGTCGAGCGACCTGCGCCTCATGGCCGCCGACCTGCGCGACTCCGAGCTCAACGACGAGTCGGGCTTCCCGGCGCTCGTCGCCCACCTGCGGCGCGAGGTGCTCGGCCGCGCCGAGCTCATCCAGGAGCGCGCCGCCGCGCACGACCTCAGCTCGGTCGCCGAGCAGCTCCAGATGACGCTCAACGCCGAGCTCAACGGCATCCTCCACCCCGAGGACACCCCGCGGATGATCGCCGAGCTCGAGGAGGCGAAGGCGCGGGCCGACGAGTTCCGCAGCCGGTCCGCGCGGTGGCAGGTGACCCTCTCCGACGGGATCTCCGACCTCATCGCCGACATGGAGCACGACCTGCGCGACCGGCTCCGCGCCGTGCAGCGTGAGGCCGAGGCCGCGATCGACGAGGGCGACCCGGGTCCTATCTGGGGGACGTTCGTGGAGTGGCTCGAGCAGCGCGTGGTCAGCGTCGTCTCCGAGAACTTCGTCTGGACCGACGAGCGGTCGCGGTGGCTGGCCGAATCGGTCGCCGAGATGTTCGAGGAGGGCAGCTCGCGCATCCCCGCGATCGACGTGAGCGACACCCGGGGCGTGCTCGATCCGATCGACACCCTGCCGGACATCGACGCCGGGAATCTCAGCGCGGCCGAGAAGATCTACATCGGCGTCCGCGGCTCGTACGGCGGCGTGCTCATGGTGGGGCTCGCCACCGGGCTCATCGGGCTCTCGCTCATCAACCCGCTGTCTCTGCTCGCCGGCGTGCTCGTCGGCCGCCGCGCCTACCGGGAGGACATGTCGTCCCGGCTGTCGCGACGCCAGAACGAGGCGAAGAACCAGGTGCGCCGCTACATCGACGAGGTGATCTTCCAGGTCGGCAAGCAGCTGCGGGACCGGCTGCGGCTGGTGCAGCGCCTCTCGCGCGACCACTTCGGAGCCCTCGCCGAGGAGCTGCACGTCTCGGTGACGCAGGCGCTGAACGCGGCGCGCCAGGGAGCCACCGTGTACACCGAGCAGCGGGACGAGCGGGTCGGCCAGCTTCGCGCAAAGCTCGGCCAGCTCGAGTCCCTGCGTCGGATGCTTCCGGCGGTGCCCGCCTCCGAGGACGTGCGAGCGTGAACGATCGTCAGGACGCCGAGGTGCTGCTGACCGCGGCCCGCAGCGCCTATGAAGGCGACGCGGAGGCGCTCGCGATCATCGAGGAGCTCGAGCGGCGTCTGGCCGAGCCGCTCCGGCTCGCGCTCGCCGGCATGGTGAAAGCCGGCAAGTCGACGCTGCTCAACGCCATGCTCGGCGAGGAGATCGCGCCCACCGACGCGGGGGAGTGCACTCGCGTGGTGACCTGGTATCGGTACTCGCACACGCCGACCATCACCCTGCACACGATCGACGGCGAGCAGCGCCGCCTGCCGGTCCGGCGTGCGGACAGCCGTCTGGTGCTCGACCTCGCCGGGTTTCCGGCCGAGCAGGTCGCACAGCTCGACGTGGGCTGGCCGCTCCCCGCCCTGAAGTCGATGATCCTCATCGACACGCCAGGCATCGCGTCGCTGTCCACCGACATCTCGGCGCGCACCACCGGCTTCCTCACCCCGGAGCACTCGACGTCGGCGGCGGACGCCGTCGTCTACCTGATCCGCCACCTGCATCCCTCCGACGTCAACTTCCTCGAGGCGTTCCGCGACACCGCCGCAGGTGTGTGGCAGACCATCTGCGCGATGGGCGTGCTCTCCCGTGCGGACGAAGTCGGCTCCGGACGCATCGACTCGCTGCTGTCGTCGCGCAAGGTGGCGAGCCGCTACGAGCGCGACCCGGAGCTGGCCTCGCTCGTGCTCGGCGTGCTGCCCGTCGCCGGGCTCGTCGCGCAGGGGGCGCGCACGCTCCGCGAGGATGAATACGCCGCCTTCCGCGCGCTGGCGGGCCTCGACCGCGCCGACCGCGAGCGGCTGCTCGTGTCGGCCGATCGCTTCGCCGGCCCCAACGACGCCGTCGAGCTGAGCCGCGCCCAGCGCGCGGCGCTGCTCGACCGCTTCGGCATGTACGGCGTGCGCCTGGCGACGGCGCTGATCCGCGGCGGCGCGCCGACCTCGTCGGCACTGTCCGAGCAGCTGATCGCGCAGAGCGGCCTGATCGAGCTGCAGCAGGCGATTCGCGACCAGTTCCGCACTCGGGCGACGCTGCTGAAGCTGCGCGGCGTGCTGATGGGGCTCGAGCAGCTGCTGCGCGATCGGCCCCGCGAGGGCACCGCAGAGGTCGAGGCCGGTATCGAGCGGATCTCGGCATCCACGCACGGCCTTCGCGAGCTCGCGCTGCTGTCCACCCTCCGCTCTGACGGCCTTCCGCTGCCGTCCGACGACATCGCCGACGCCGAACGCATCCTCGGCGGCGCGGGCACCGCCGTGCACCACCGGCTCGCGCTGGCCGAGGACTCCGGTGCCGACGCCGTCCGCGAGCGGGTGGACGCGCTCGTCGTGCGCTGGCGCACCCTCAGCGAGAGTCCGCTCACCGAGCGCGCCGGTGTGGCGGCCTGCCGCACCGTGCTGCGCAGTCTCGAGGAGATCCGCTCAGAGGTCGGAGTGCAGGGGACCGGTCGGACCGGGGCGGAGGTCGTACTGCCGGGCTGACCACGTCATCGCTGGGGGAAGCACGCTGCAGATCAGCGCCAGCAGCACGATCCCGCACCAGATCGCCAGCAGCGGGAACAGCACGGAACCGCGCTCGCCGACGGCGACCAGCTCCCGCGAGAACAGCAGCAGGCACACCATGATCAAGAAGGTCGCCAGCTGCCACCAGCGGATGCGCCGGCGCCGGCCCATGAACGACACCAGCAGCGTGATCTGCATGAGCACGACCAGGACGATCGCGGTGAAGAAGATCCAGAAGATGATGTCGGCGGCCGACTCGTACGTCTCCTCGGGGCGGCCCTCGGTGACCGCCCGCACGACGTCCGCGATCAGCGGCAGCTGCGTCTCGCGGATGACGAAGAGGTAGACCGCGATGAAGCCGCCGAGCGCGATGCCGACCACCCAGAGCAGCTGGGCGCATCGCACCGCGAACGGCGGCGGCATGGTGGCGATCACCGGCGCGGTGCTGGGGTGCACCACCGGCGGACGGGGAGGGGGCACGCGCAGCACCGCTGGAGCGGAGTCCTTCTGAGGCTGCGCCTGCCCCGGTGCCGCT
Organism: Microbacterium sp.; assembly: GCF_044508325.1. GTDB lineage: Bacteria > Actinomycetota > Actinomycetes > Actinomycetales > Microbacteriaceae > Microbacterium. The sequence continues at coordinate 21,252 of NZ_JBIQHX010000014.1, forward strand.
TGGGGGGGAGCGGGCACCGTCACGGGCGTGATCCGCCCGATGGCCTGACTGGGGCGTCGAGGAGCAGGGGCAGGGACAGTACGTCCCGCCCCGTGCTGACCGTGCGAGGGCACCGGCTGCTTGTCTTCGCCGCTCACATGTCCTCTGAGGTCTCGTCGATCTGCGTCTCAGGTGCCGGGGGCAGCGCGGGCTGCGTGTCGGCGTAACCGCCCTGATCCTCCGCCGTGGTGAGGTCGGTCATCAGAGGCTCGGGCTCGGTGACCGGGGCGGAGTCGACCGCGGCCATCGCCGTGCCGGCTCCGCTGTCCGTGTCGTTCGAGACGTCGAGGTCGCCCTCGACGGTCGAGTCGGTGACCTCGACGGTAGTGGTGTCCGATGCGTCGACATCGGCGTCCACATCGGTGTTGTGGCTGCCGGTCGTATTGCCGACCGCCACATCCCCGACGGTGACATCGGTGGAGGAGTTGTCGACGAGGGCATCGTCTCCGGCGGCCACAGCCTGATCGCCGGAGGCGACCACGGCCGACTGGTCGAAGATCTGCGTCACGTCGCCGCCCTCGGTCCAGATGTTCTGGTTCGTCGACTGGTCGATGATGGTCGAGCGGTTCTCGATCGTCGTGAACTGGTTGATGATGCGCGTGATCTCCTTGATGACCTCGTCCGGCGGCTCGGGCGGGTTGGGGTTCACCGGCGTGACCGGGTGGACGTCGTGGTGATCGATGATGATCGGCGCGACCGTCTTCACATCGGCCAGGCACGCGTCCGAGACGCCGCCGGCTGCCATCGCCGCCTCCGGGGCGGCGTGGAACTCGGCCGCGGCGTCGGGGTCGCGCAGCAGGCTGAGGATGAAGGAGATCAGCGCATCAGCAATGGTCTCTACCGGTGTGCTCATTTTCGTGTCCCCCGTCGGTGGTCATAGTCGTGGTCAATACTGTGAATCTAGGTGGCAGAACTCCCGTCGGCATCGGGGGGAGCCCCGATGCCGGACGGGGGGTGGACGGGGGATCACTCGTCGGCCCCCCGTCCGTCGGGCTCCTCGGCGAGGAGCGCCCGAAGCTTGGCGATGAGATCAGAGCGCGAGGTCGCGCCGAGCCGGCGGCGGATGTGCGCGATGTGGTGCTCGGCGGTGCGCGGCGAGATGAAGATGGTCGCGCCGATCTCGGCGTAGGTCCGGCCCTGCACGACGAGCCGTGCGACCTCGAGCTCGCGTTCGCTGAGCAGGTCGTCGGCCGCGGACGTCGACTGCTCCCCGGCGGGCCGCCGGGCGGCGTCGGTGGGGTGCAGTTCGCGCGCCCGGGCGAGCAGCCTCGCCGCGATCCGCCGATCCTCGGTGCGACTTGCCCCGTGTCCGGCAAGACGCGCGCCGTCCCACGCCAGGCCCACCTCGGCCAGTGCATCGGCGGCCGCCTCGACGGCGTCGGCGTCGACGGTGCCTCCCAGCACCGCGGTCCACACGCGGCCCGCACGCGCCATCGCCGCCGCGACCCGGCTCGTGCGGCCGGCTGCGACGAGTGCGCGGGCGTGCGGGGTCAGCTGGTCGGGCCGCGAGAGCAGGATGCCCTGCTGGATGCCCGCCCAGTGCACATGTGCCGCCCACAGCGGCGAGCCGAGACGCTCCACGAGCTCCACGGCGGCCGCCAGCGCCGCGCGCAGCATCCCGGACTGGCCGAGCTTCGCCGCCGACGTGACGAGCTCGGCCAGCGGCGAGAGCAGGAACAGGTCGACATCGACCCGCAGCAGCCCGCGACGTGCGCGCGACCACGCCGCCTCCAGCGCGGCGTCGTCCTCGTAGCGACGCGCGATCGCGATGCGCACCGTGTCGGCGAGGAACGCGTCCCGTGGGGTGAACCGGTTCCGCGCCGCCTGGGCGGCTTCCTCCAGTGCGGCGCGCGCGTCCAGCGGGCGGGCGCGCAGGACGGCGATCCACGCGCGCCACAGCAGGAGCCGCGGCTGGGCCCAGCGGCCACCGTGGTCGGCTTCGATCGCCTCGTCCAGCACGGCGTGCGCGGCATCCAGGTCGCCCATCGCCACGGCGGCGCTCGCGGCGATCACCGCGGGCAGCTCGGGGATGGGCGCGGTCGCGCGGGCGGCCGAGTACAGCTCGGCGGCCCGTTCGAGCTCGGCCACCGCTGCGCCCGGATCCTTCGCGAGCGTGCCCGCCAGGCCCTCTCGCAGCAGATCCATCGCGACGCCGAGGGTCGTGGGTGCGGTGCGCCGGGCGCCGGACGGCTCCGTCGCCTCGACGGGGCTCGTGTCGCCGACGGCGAAGGCCGCGATGACGGCGCCCGGAGCCGACGCGTCCAGCGTCGTGTACACCGAATGCGCGTGGCCCATCTGACCGCGGGCGGCCCACACGGCCGCGGACAGATCTGCCAGCGCGGCCACCGGCTCGACCTCGTCGACGACGCGAGCCGCCTCGTCGAGGTCGCCTGCCGCGAAGGCCGCACGGGCACGGCGCGGCCGCAGGTCGTCGGCGCTCCCGCCGCAGGCGACGGCGGCGTCGTACAGCTCCGCCGCGTGCGACGGCTGCTCGTCGACCAGCCGGTCGCCCTCGTGCGCCAGAGCCTCGGCGATCGTCGTGTCGTGGACGTAGCCCAGCCACTCGCGCGTCTCGGCGTCGCCGTCGGCCGCGGCCCGGGCGATGCCCCCCGACATGTCGACGGTGAGCTGCGCGGCGGTGTGGAACGGGATCATCGCGCGCACGGTCGTGCGCACGAGCGGCACCGGCTGCCCGGTGCGCAGCAGCAGCCCCTCGGCGTAGCCCCGCAGGATCGCATCGTCGTCGGGACCCTCGTCCGCGAGGGCGCGGGCGTGCAGGTCGGCGGTGAGGCACCGCGCCTCCACGGCCTGCCGGAGCGGATCGTCGAGCAGATCGAGGCGGTAGGCGATCAGCTCTCCGAGCATCCTGGCCAGCTCGCGATGATCGGGGTCGTCGGCGCAGTCGCGCTCGTCGTGCGCCTGCAGCGCCTCGGCGACCAGCCACGACACTCCGCCGGTGACCGTGAGGATGTGCTCGACGCACGAATCGGCGATCGGATCGTCGTCCAGGTGCGTGAGCAGGTCGGACCGTGAGATGTGGCCGAGGACGATCGCGGGGTGTGCGCTCTCGAGCTGGGTCGCGATGCTGCTCAGGGCCTCAGAGCGCGGCCACGGCCGGCTCGCCACGACGAGCGCCGCGTCCTGATCGGCGGCGCGACGGCCGATCTGGTCGACGAGGTCGCCGGACATGAGATGCAGGTCGTCGACGAGCAGCACCTCTGCGCGCGGCACCTTGACGCCGCGCGACTCGCGACCGGAGAGCACCGTGACCCGCTGGTCGCCGTCGGTGAGGTGGCGGTGCAGCCGGCGCAGCAGCGCCGTCTTGCCCGAGCCGGCGTTGCCGACCACGATCGCCCGGGGGGCGAGGCCCGCGGAGGGCGACACCGCCGCCAGCGCAGACCGCAGATGCCGCTCGGACACGAGCGCGCGCCCGATGCGCGCATCGGCATCCGGAGTGGACAGGAGTATCGACATCGTCATGTTCCGATCAGGTCGCCGTGGGCGAGGGCTCAGGTGACGGATCGGGTTCCGACGTCGGCTCGGGTTCGGGTTCCGGCTCGGGCTCCGGTTCGGTCGTCGGCGGCGTCGTGGGCTCGGTCGTCGGCGGCGTGGTGGGCTCGGTGGTCGGCGGCGTGGTGGGCTCGGTGGTGGGCGGGGTGCTCGGCTCTGTGGTGGGCTCGGTCGTCGGCTGTGTCGTGGGCTCCGTGGTCGGCGACGGCGTCACGATCGGATCCGGTGATGCCGGCGGCTTCGTGGTCGTCTTCTTCGGGGTCGGCTTGGGGGTGGGTCGCAGCGGAGTCGACCGGGGGTCGACGGCCTCGCGCTCGCCGCCTCGTTGTTCGACCCGCTGGACAGGTGCCGTGCGCGGGGACGGCGCGGTGTCGTCCGCGGTCGATGCCGGCTCCGTCTCGGGCGACGGGGCGAGTGCCTCGGGCGACGAGGAGTCCGAGGATGAGGGCTGGAAGACCGGCGTCATCTGCATGGTCGCCACGCCGTCGATGCCCTGATCGGCCAGAGATCCCGCCGTCAGTGCGCTGGCGGTGACGATCGCGCCGGCGACGATCGTGGCGGCTGCGGCCAGCAGCAGCGGCGAGGTGCGCCGGTGCGGGCGCGGGGCGTCCGGCCGCACCAGTGCCGTCCCCGCCATGCCCGCCGTCGCCGCCGCGGCCACGGCGGTCTCCGACTCCCCGGTCAGCGCCAGGGCGGTGCCGGGCTCGTCGGCCGCGACCGGCGCGGCGAGGAGCTGGTCGTTGACACGGATCAGCGCGGTGCGTGCGGCACCGAGGGCGACGGACGCCTTGGGGTCGGTGTCGACGGCGATCGGGCGGTCGAACCGCTCGGACAGCCGCTGGGCGACCAGCGGGATGCGAGACGAGCCGCCGATCAGCAGGATCGCTTCGAGCTCGCGCGGCTCGAGGGTGGCCTCCTCGCAGGCCGCATCGAGGGCGTCCACCGTGCGATCGAGCGCCGGTGCGATCATGTCCTCGAACTCCGCACGCGTCAGCCGCACGGTAGCGCGGTCGGCGCCGATCAGCACGGGGATCGTCACGTCGGAGTCGAACGAGAGAGCCTCTTTCGCGTCCACGCACTCGCGGCGCAGCTGAGCGAGCCCGAGGGAGATGTCCGGGTCGTCGAGCGCGAGGGCGGTCGTATCCACGCCGGCGACCGCCAGCACGTGCCGGAGCACCGCATCGTCGAAGTCGGCGCCACCGAGGTCGTCGATGCCGCTCGGCGCGACTGCGGGAGCGAAGTCGCCGTCCTCTTCCGCGCGCAGGATGATCGTGTCGAAGGTCCCCCCGCCCAGGTCGTACACCGCCAGAGCCTGCCCGGCCGCGAGCGGATGGCCCGCCGCGTAGTGGCGTGCCGCGGCCTCCGGCTCGGTGATCATCATCACCTCGGTCATGCCCAGGCGCGCCAGCGCCGCCTCGACCATGCCGATGCGGTGCGGTCCCCACGCGGTCGGGTGGGTGACGGCCAGGATGTCGGGGGTGCGCCCCTCGCGCTCGGTCGCCGCATCGACGACGGACGCCACCGTCTGGGCGTACAGCTCCGCGGAGGTCAGGCGCCGTCCGCCGACCGAGTGCGGCACCTCGTCGCCGACACCGCGCTTGAACTCGCGGATCAGCCGCTCGGGCTGCGTGATGCCGCGCCGCTCGGCGGCATCACCGAAGAGCAGCTCGCCGTCATCGCAGACGAACACCGCGCTGCCGACACTGTCGCCGCGCCGCCCCAGCGTGATCGGCGTCGTGCGGATGCTGCCGTCCGCTTCCAGGCGTGCGGTCGCTGCCGCAGTCCTGCTCGTTCCGATGTCGACGGCAAGCACATACGTGCTGAGCGTCATGTCCCAAATCCCCCCAGATTCTGGACGCTCCCCCCAGAAGCCTTTGTAGCACCACCCGCCGACGAAAGCGAGTGCGCTGCGCAAACCCGGGGCTGTGACAACCAGGAGTCCGGCCAGGCGGATGGTGATACATCGATTGGCACTCGCATTGCGTGAGTGCCAGCGAATGCATAGACTGGGATCAGCACTCTCGATGTGTGAGTGCTAACCAGTCTTGATTCGCAAGCAGTTCCAAGAAAGAGGTAGACCGTGTCGGTTTCCATCAAGCCGCTCGAGGACCGCATCGTCATCAAGCAGGTCGACGCAGAGCAGACCACGTCCAGCGGTCTGGTCATCCCCGACACCGCGAAGGAGAAGCCCCAGGAGGGCGAGGTCGTCGCGGTGGGCCCGGGTCGCATCGACGACAACGGCAACCGCGTCCCGCTCGACGTGGCCGTGGGCGACCGCGTGCTCTACAGCAAGTACGGCGGCACCGAAGTGAAGTTCGGCGCTGACGAGTACCTCGTCCTGTCGGCCCGCGACGTGCTCGCTGTGGTCGTGCGCTGACGAACGCGATCGACGAAGGACCCGGATGCCCCAGGCATCCGGGTCCTTCGCTTTCGTGGTGCCGGCCCTGTCCTAGGCTTGTGCAGTGACCCGCCCCACCGGACCCGCGCTCGGCGCGATGTTCGCCTTCCTCGCGTACCTGCTGTGGGGCTTCCTGCCGCTCTACTTCCTCGCGTTGCTGCCCAGCGGCCCGTGGGAGATCGTGTCGTGGCGGGTGATCCTCTCGCTGGTGTTCTGCCTCATCGCGCTCGCCGTGATGCGCGGCTGGAAGGCGTTCGGGGTGATCCTGCGGCAGCCGCGCCTGCTCGCCTGGACGGGCCTGGCGGGCCTGCTCATCTTCGTGAACTGGACCGTCTATCTCATCGGCACGCTCACCGGGCACGTGGTCGAGGCGAGCCTCGGCTACTTCATCAACCCGATCGTCACGGTGCTGCTGGCCGTGCTCGTGCTGCACGAGCGGCTGCGCACCGCGCAGTGGGTGGCCGTCGGAATCGCCGTCATCGCCGTGCTGGTGATCGTGATCGGGTACGGCTCGTTCCCCTGGATCGCCCTCACGCTGGCGTTCACGTTCGGCTTCTACGGTCTCGTCAAGAAGCAGATCGGGCCTTCGGTCGACGCCGTCAGCGGGCTGACTCTGGAGTCGGCGTGGCTGACCCCGTTCGCCGCGGCGCTGCTGATCTGGGTCGGCATGACCACGGGCGTCACCTTCGGCACCGCGGGCATCGGCCACGCGCTGCTGCTCGCGTGCGCGGGGGCGGTCACCGCCGTGCCGCTGCTGCTGTTCGCCGCCGGCGCCCGGCGCGCCCCGCTGAGCGTGCTCGGTCTGCTGCAGTTCGTCGCGCCGATCCTGCAGTTCATCATCGGGGTGTGGGTGCTGGGCGAGACGATGACTCTGGAGCGCTGGATCGGCTTCGCCCTGGTCTGGGTGGCGCTGGTCGTGCTGACCGTCGACCAGTTCGCCCACGCCCGCCGCGCGCGCGGGGTGTCGGACGTGGTCGAGCCGATATAACGATTCGGTCGCGTTACGGATCGTTAACGAACGGCAACACACTCCCGCGCCGTCGCCTATTAGGTTTATGGAACTGGGTCGGCGCCCGAGTCGGCCCGCGTTCATTCACAGCAAGGAGCAACATGAGCGTCTTCACTCGTGGCAGCGCACAGCGCTCGCGCACTGCCGGGATCCTCGGCGCCGTCGCGATCGCCGGCGCGAGCGCACTCGTTCTCGCCGGATGCTCCGGTGGTGGGGGGACCACCCCGACGACCGAGGCACCTGAGGCACGCGACCTCACTCTCAGCGTCGGCACGGTCCTTCCGCAGACCGGTGCGCTGGCCTACCTCGGCCCGCCCGAGGAGGCCGGTGTCGGCCTCGCCACCGCGGAGGTCAACGAGGCGGCCAAGGGCATCACCATCGACGTCACGTACGGCGACTCGGGCGACCCCGACAACAAGGCGTACGAGACCACCGTTCCGAAGCTGCTGGGCGACGGTGTCCAGGCGCTCATCGGCGCGGCGTCGTCCGGTGTGACCAAGCTCTTCCTCGACCAGGCGGTCGGCGCGGGCGTCATCACCTTCTCGCCGGCGAACACCTCGCCGGACTTCACGACCTGGGATGACAACAACCTGTACTGGCGCACCGCCCCGAGCGACCTGCTCCAGGGCGAGGTGCTCGGCAACCTCATCGCCGAGGACGGGCACCAGGCGCTGGGCATCATCTGGCTCAACGACGCCTACGGCAGCGGCCTGGAGGCCGCGCTGACCGAGACGTTCGAGAGCACCGGTGGCACGGTCGTTGCGAGCGAGTCGTACAACGCGGGTGACACCAACTTCTCCGCTCAGGTCTCGGCGATCCTCGCGCAGAACCCCGACGCCATCGCGGTCATCGGGTTCGAGGAGACGGCGACCATCGTCCCGTCGTTCGTGAACAGCGGGTTCTCCGGGTCGGACTTCTACTTCGTGGATGGCAACATCTCGCAGTGGGGCAGCGACATGCCGGTCTCCATCGAGGGCTCGAAGGGCACGCAGCCCGGTCCCGTCCTCGCGGACGACTTCCAGGAGCGCCTGATCGCGCAGTGGCAGGAGCAGTCGGGCGAAGAGCTCGTCGACTTCAACTACGCGGCTGAGTCGTACGACGCCGTCGTGCTCCTGGCTCTCGCGGCGCTGGCGGCCAACTCGACCGAGCCGGCCGACATCGCCAGCAAGCTGCAGGAGGTCTCCGGCGGTTCCGGCGACGGCACGCCGTGCACGTCGTTCGCCGAGTGCGCCGACATCATCCTCGGTGGCGGCGTGGCCGACTACGACGGCTACTCCGGCGGTGTCGCGTTCGACGACGCGGGCGACCCGACCGAGGCGACCATCGGCATCTTCCAGTACGGAGCCGACAACACGCACACGCGCATCAACTGACGCGCTGAGCAGGAGAGGGCGGATGCTTCGGCATCCGCCCTCTTCGCGTCTGCGGGTGCTCTGCCGAAGGTGATCCGGTACACGGGCGGGCGGGGCAGGTCAATCCCCGTGTCGGTCGGACTCCGACACGGCAGGCTGGGATCCCTGGACCGGAGGAGACGCCATGTCGGACAGCCCGCACGAGCCGGCATCCCTGTGGATGCAGACCGCGCCGCCCATCGCGACAGACGACGAGCTGCCGCCGGGCAGCGAGGTGGTCGTCGCCGGAGCGGGCCTGACGGGTGTGGCCACCGCGCTGCTGCTGGCCCGACGAGGCATGCGCGTCACGGTCGTCGAGGCCCGGCGGGTGGGGGCGGTGACCACAGGCGGCACGACCGGGAAGCTGAGCCTGCTGCAGGGATCCACCCTCGGGGCGATCCGGGATCAGGCCGGCGACCGGGCGCTGCGCGCCTACGTCGAGGGCGGCCAGGTCGCGCAGGCGTGGCTGGTGGACGAGATCGGTGCGGACCCCGCGATCGCCCAGCAGGCGCCGGCGGGCACGTACGCCACCACCCCGGAGGGCGACCAGGCCATCGCGCGCGAGCGCGAGGCGATGCAGGTGTGCGGGCTGCAGACCGGAGACCTGCCGTCCGACGAGCTGCCGTTCCCGGTCACGGGCGGCATCGCGATGCCGGGGCAGTGGCAGCTGCATCCGATGCGGGTGCTGCACCGGCTGGTCGAGCGTCTTCGCGAGCGCGGCGGTCGAGTCGTGGAGGGGTGCCGGGTCACCGGGGCTGATGTGCAGGAGCACACGGTGCGCGTGCAGACCGCTCGCGGAGACATCGAATGCGCGGCGCTGGTGCTGGCCACCGGCACGCCGATCCTCGACCGCGGCCTCTTCTTCGCGAAGCTGGTGCCCAGCCGCGCCTTCGTGGGCGCCTACGCGTGCGACCCGGACCAGCTGCCGCGAGGCATCCATCTGTCCGTCGACGAGCAGTCGCGCTCCCTGCGGACCGCACGGGCGGCCGACGGCGAGACTCTGCTGCTGGCCGGATCCGAGGGGTTCACACCCGGTCGGCCCGACAGCACCCGTGCCGTGCTGGACGGACTCGACGAATGGGTCGCGCGGTGGTTCCGCGGCGCGCGGCGGGTCACCTGGTGGGCGGCGCAGGACTACCGTTCGGTGAACCGCCTGCCGTTCGCCGGCCGGCTGCCGCGCGGCGGCGACCGCATCTACGCGGCGACCGGCTACGCGAAGTGGGGGATGACCGGCTCCGTCGCCGCCGCACACGCGATCGCCGGCGAGATCGCCGGCGAGACGCCGGAGTGGGCGGCAGAGCTCGCCCAGGCCCGTCCGGTGGTCACCGCGGGCGACTCCGCCGTCGCGGCGAACGCGGCCGTCGCCGGAGAGCTCGCCAAGGGATGGGCGGGCGCACAGATCTCGCGTGGCTCCGCAGAGCCGGCCGAGGGTGCAGGCCGCGTCACCGCGGACGGCCTGCGTCCGATTGCGGAGTCGACCGTCGACGGTGTCGTGTGCCGGGTGTCTGCGGTGTGCACCCACCTGGGCGGCATCGTGCAGTGGAACGATGCGGAGCGCACGTGGGACTGCCCGCTGCACGGGTCGCGGTTCGACCGCCGGGGCCGGCTGCTCGAGGGCCCGGCCGTGCGCGACCTCTCCCGCGAGTGACGCCCCGCCCCATCTCGACGGCGCGGGTCAGCCGCCCGACACCGGCGGGTGGTGACGGATCCTGATCGGCGGCTCGGAGCGGCTGTGGGGCTCGGCCGCCATCGCGCGGTGCGCGTCGTCCAGCGCATCCTGCGGAGATCCGTACACGTCGCGCAGCTGCAGCTCGCCCAGCCACACCACGCCGTACTCGAGGCGGTCGAACTCGTAGATGCAGCCGATCACCCGCGAGGGGTTGGCCGGGGGAAGGGTGGTGTCGACGATGACCCACTCGATCGAGCTCACGCGGCAGAGCGCGAATCGCGTGTCGTCCCGCCGGCTGCGCACCGGGTCGTAGCGATCCTCCACTTCGTCCGCGTCGGCATCTGCAGGGAACATCAGGTCCGTCGCCATGGCGGGCCACCTTTCGATTTCGGCGGGGCGCCACCGTCGCACCCCACTTCCTCTATTGAGCACCGAGCGCGCGCCGGATCGAGGGGGCTTGACAACCACGGGATGGGATGCCTCACGCCGCAACGCGGCGCTGCTGGGCGCCGCGGCCGCTCAGCGAGCGGTCTGATCGTCGCCCGACCACCGCGCCTTCCGCGCGGCGAAGTCCTCGAAGAGCGTGACGTGCGCGTGGCCGTCGTCGGCGGAAATGGGCACGTAGCCGGTAGGGAGCTCGTCGACGAGCTGCCCCCCACGCGGACCGTCTTCCAGGACAAACATCGTGTCCCACCGTAGAAGCCCGCGCGCGTGCGGGGGCAGGGGCTTGCGGATACCCGGAGCGAGCGCTACAGATCGACCCTCTCGACGTGTAGCTTTGAGGAGTGGGCACTGTCTATTACGGAGGATCGGCGACCCCGATCCACATCGAGGACCGCGCGCTGGCGCACCTCAAGGTCGTCATCGCCACCAAACTCCGGCGGGGGGAGAGCTTCACGGTGTCGTGGACGCACCCCGACGACCAGCCGCGGGGGCGCAGCACACTGTGGCTGCACCCCTCGATCCCGCTGCGGTTCGTCTTCGACGAGCCGGAGCCGCCCGAGCTGAGCCGCGCCTGGCTGGAGGATCTGGCGAACTCGGCCAACTCGTCCGGCGGCATCCAGCTGGTGGCCGAGCACTTCGACACCGAGCCGGTCGAGGTGGACGACCACACGCCTCAGGTGGTCGAGACCACGTAGCCGGAGCAGCCGGTGAGCGATCTTCCTCGCGCGCCGCGCCGGCGCACCGTCGCCCGGCACGCCCGGCTGAGCTCGCCCAGTCCGTTCGGTCAGCTGGCGACGCTGCTGGCCATCGCGCTCGCGGTGGTCCTGGTAAGCGGCGCGAGCACGGCGGCGTTCTACGCCTGGAACGCGGTGGAGACCGCCGCCGCCAGCGGCGTCGACATCGGCGAGGGTGAGCAGCAGCTGCCGCCGACGATCGGTGAGTATGAAGGCGGGGTCAACCTCCTGATCGTGGGCACCGACTCCTGCGAGGGTCAGGATCTCGCGCTGTTCCCGCGGTGCCGGCACGACCAGGGCGGCGAGCGCAACGACGTGACGATGCTCGTGCACATCGGCGACGACCCGCGGCGGGTGACGGTCGTGTCCTTCCCACGCGACATGCTCGTGCCGGTCCCGCAGTGCCCGGACGGCGAGGGCGGCTACTACTCGGCGATGAGCTCGCCGATGATGAACGCCACGTACGTGTACGGGGGACTGCCGTGCACGGTGCTCACGATCGAGGCGCTCACCGGCATCAACGTGGACTTCGCCGCCGCGATCCGCTGGACCGGGGTGATCAACATGTCGGACGCGATCGGCGGGGTGCAGGTGTGCGTCGCCGAGGACATCCGCGATCGGCACACGGGGCTGAGCCTGAAGGCGGGCACCCCGACGCTCAAGGGCGTGCAGGCGCTGCAGTTCCTGCGCATCCGCCACGGCATCGGCGACGGCTCCGACCTGTCGCGCATCTCGAACCAGCAGCAGTTCATGTCGTCGATGGTGCGCAAGCTCCAGTCCGAGGAGGTGCTGTCGAACCCCGTCACGCTCTTCAACCTCGCCAACACCGCGATCCAGCAGATGAACGACCGGCAGCTCACGCTCAGCAACGGGCTGACCAACCCCACGCGCATGGTTCAGATCGCGATGGCGGTCAAGGATGTGCCGTTCAGCGATATCACCTTCATCCAGTACCCCACCGGGTACGTGCAGGACGGGGACGGCAACCGGGTCGTCCCGCTGCGGGATGCGGCAGACGTGCTGTTCACCGCGCTGGGGGACAACAGGCCGATCAGGATCACCGGCAAGACGAGTCCCGGCGCCTCGAACTCGCAGGAGGTCAAGGGCGAGATCCAGCCCACGCCGCAGCCGACCGCGACCCCCGGGGCGACAGCATCGCCCACCGACGCGCCCACCGCGACGCCCGTCGACGCCGTCGAGCTGCCGAGCGTCATCACGGGGCAGACCGCGAACCAGGTCACGTGCACGCTGAGGGAGCGCGGCTGACTCAGGGTGCCAGCGACGGCGCCTCGCGCTCCCCGAACTCGTGGCGCAGCGCGCTCAGAGCCGCCTGCCAGCCGGCCATGCCGTGCACGCCGGGGCCCGGAGTCGTCGACGCCGAGCAGAGGTAGACCCCGGGCAGCGGGGTGCGCCACGGGTCCGCCGAGACGGTGGGGCGCTTCAGCAGCTGCGCGAGCGAGGCCTCGCCGGCGGAGATGTCCCCGCCGATGTAGTTCGGGTTGTACGCGGCGACCTCCGCGGCATCCATCGACGAGGTGGCCAGGATCGTGTCGCGGAATCCCGGCGCGAACCGCTCGATCTGCCGCACGACCGCCTCGGTGCGATCGAGCCGGGAACCCGCCGGGACGTGGGTGTACGCCCACAGGGTGTGCCGGTCTGCGGGCGCCCGCGAGGGATCGAACAGCGACGGCTGGGAGACGAGCACATACGGCGAATCGGGATGCCGCCCCCGCGCCACCTCCTTCTCGGCCGCCGCCATCTCGGCCCTGGTGCCGCCCAGGTGCACGGTGCCTGCTCGACGCAGCCGGTCGTCTGTCCAGGGCACCGGATCGGTGAGGGCGACGTCGACCTTCGCGACGCCGTTGCCGTAGCGGAATCGCTCGAGCGCGCGGCGGTAGCCCGCCGGCATCCGTTCCCCGGCCATACGGATGAGCGCGCGCGGCGTGACATCCAGCAGCACCGCCCGAGCGGGTGGCAGCTCGGCCAGCGAGGTCACCTCGACGCCCGTGTGCACCTCGGCGCCGTGGGCCAGAAGGTCGGCGACGAGCGCGTCCGCGATCGCCTGCGAGCCGCCCAGCGGGATCGGCCACCCGCGCGCATGGGCGTAGGCGGTCAGCGAGAGGCCCGCCCCCGCCGCGCCAAGGCTCGGCAGGGGGAGGATCGCGTGGGCCATCACGCCGCCCAGCAGCGCCGGCGCCGCCGCGCCGTGGAAGCGGGCGTCCCACCAGGGGCCCGCCTGCTCGAGGCTCGCCAGCCCGAACCGGGCGAAGGCGAGTGGATGCCGCGGCATCGGCAGCAGCGGAGCACCGGTGAACTCGGCCACCGCGTCGGCCCGTCGTGCGAGCGGTCCGATCAGCCGCGCATAGGCGGCGCCGTCGCGTCCGAGCTCGGCCGCGGTGCGGGGGAGGGACCGGTAGGCGATCGCCGCGCGGCCGCCGTCGAGCGCCTGGCCGAACGAGACGTCCGGCACGGCGAAGCGCACACGGCGCTCCAGCGCGAACCCGCGGAAGAACTCCGAGGCCAGCGCGAGCGGATGCACGGCCGAGCATACGTCGTGCCGGAATCCCGGCAGAGTGAGCTCGGCCGTGCGGACGCCGCCGCCGAGTGCGTCGCTGCGCTCGAGCACCTGCACGCGCAGGCCGGCGCGAGCGAGCGCGACCGCCGCAGCCAGACCGTTCGGGCCCGAGCCGACGACGACGGCATCGAGGGAGGTCAACCCAGTGCGCGCGCCTTCAGCTGATCGAACTCGGCCTGGGTGATCGTGCCCGCATCCAGCAGCGACTGCGCCTTGGCGATCTCCTCGGCAGGGCTCGCGCTCGCGACCTGCCGGATGTAGGCATCCGCGGCCTCCTGCTGCTGCTGGGCCGCCGCCACGCTGCGCTCGCCCATGCTCTTGCCACGAGCGATCAGGTAGATCAGCGCCGTGATGATCGGGAAGAAGATCAGGAAGAAGATCCAGACAGCCTTCAGCCAGCCGTTCAGGTGGCGGTCGCGGAACAGGTCCGCGATGATCGCGAACAGCGCGAACAGGTACGCCACGAAGATGAACGCCCAAAGGAACCACCAGATGAGATCCCAGAACGATCCCCAGAATCCCTGATACTCCACGGATGCGGTGATGAGTCGCACGATGTGCCTTTCTCGAGGGGGGCCGACGCGGAGTGCGCCGTGCGCTCACTCTAGTGCTCAGGGTGTTCACAGGTCACGCTACTGTCATGCACGTGACGACATCCGACCGTCGACAGCGTCCGATCGAGGCATCCAGCGAGCGCACACTCGAATCCCTGGCCCTCGCGGCGGGCGCGGCCGCGTTCGTCGGGGGAGCCCTGGTGGCACTCCTCGTCTTCCGGCTGCAGGCGGCGCCGATCGCCGGACCCGGCTCCGTCGGCCAGTTCTCGGCCATCGCCGCCGCCGTGGCGGCGATCCTCGCCTTCGTCGCGGGCCGGGTCATCGTGCGCGAGCCCGGCCACCGGATCGGAGTGCTCGACGTCGTCGACGTCGCCGCGCTGGCGTTCGCCCACGCGGTCATCGCGCTGCTGACCTGGACCCTGCTGGCGGTCATCCTCGAGAAGGGCTTCATCGACGCGGAGGTCTATCCGCTGCCGATCATCGTCGTCGCCGGGGCGGTCGCCGCGGTGACCGCCTACATCGTGTTCTTCTCGGCGACGCACTTCGACCTGCAGCTGCTCGCGCTCGTGCTCGCCGTGTTCCTCGCCGAAGGGATCATGGCGAGCATGCTCACCGCGAGCGACCCGCACTGGTGGCAGGAGAACCTCAGCCAGCTCGGTGTGAGCGAGGACCTGTCGGCCCTCGCGTTCAACCTCACCCTCATCGTGGCGGGCGTCGTCGTCGTCGCGCTCGCCCGATTCGCCACCCGGGCCATCCCCGCGGTCGGCGGCGGGCGTGGACAGGTGCGCACCTGCCTCATCCTCGTCGGGGTCTTCCTCGCGTGCGTGGGCATCTTCCACGTCGACGACTTCTTCTGGATCCACACCGGTGTCGCCTCGGGCATGGGAGTGGCCTTCGGCGTGCTGGTGATCCTGCTGCCGCGCTGGGTTCCCGGGATGTCGCGCGGCTTCTATGCCGTGGGCTGGCTGTTCTTCGCCGTGCTGCTGGTCCTCGGGGTCTTCTACGCCGTCGGCTACTACACCCTCACCGCCGTCGAACTGGTGGGAGGGATCCTCGTCTTCGCCTGGATCATCCTCTTCCTCCGCAGCGCCGCCGCCTTGCAGCAGGACGCCCGGCAGGCGTGACGAATTCCCCTGTCGGCGACCGTTTCGCCCCGCTACGTTGTGCTCATGGCTGAGACGACGACAGAGGCTCCCTCGCAGACGCCGTGGTTCACCCTCGAGCCCGACGCGGTGGTCGCCGCCCTGGGATCGGACGCGCAGAGCGGGCTGACCTCCGCGGAGGCTGCGACGCGCCTGGCCGCGCACGGGCCCAACGCGATCGCCGCCGAGCCGGCGCCGTCGGTGTGGCAGCTCGCGCTCAAGCAGCTCGTCGACCCGATGAACATCATGCTGGTCGCGGTGACGGTGATCAGCTTCATCATCGGACAGACCCCGGTCGGGATCATGGTCGGCCTCCTCGTGGTGCTGAATGTCGTGCTGGGCACGCGCCAAGAGCTGAAGGCGAAGGCCTCGGTGGACGCGCTGGCCAACCTCCAGATCCCGCAGGCCCGGGTGGTGCGCGACGGAACGCTGATCGAGATTCCGGCGACCGACCTGGTGCCCGGCGACATCGTGAACCTCGAGGCGGGTGACCTGGTGCCCGCGGACGGCCGCATCCTGCGCTCGGCGACGCTGGAGACGCAGGAGGCGGCGCTCACCGGTGAGAGCGCGCCCATCGCGAAGGACGCCGCCGCCATCGCGGATCCGGCCACGGGTCTGGGCGATCGCACCGACATGGTGTTCCAGAACACGCAGGTCACCCGAGGCACCGCCACGATCGTCGTCACCGAGACCGGCATGCAGACCGAGATGGGCCGCATCGCGGCGATGCTGTCGGCGGTCGTGCCCTCGAAGTCCCCGCTGCAGAAGGAGCTGGACGGGCTGACCCGCGTGCTCAGCATCATCGCCTGGGGGGCGGTCCTGATCATCGTCGTGATCGGCATCGCCCGCGGGCAGGCGGTGGCCGCGGTCGTGCTGCTGGGCATCTCGATGGCCATCTCCGCCATCCCGACCGGCATGCCCACCTTCGTGCAGGGCATGCTCGCCTACGGGTCGAAGCAGCTCACCGAGCACAAGGCGGTGGTCAAGAGCCTCGCCGACGTCGAGACGCTGGGGGCGACCAGCGCCATCAACTCCGACAAGACCGGCACGCTGACGATGAACCAGATGACGGTGCAGTCGCTGTTCTTCCGGGGTGAGTGGTTCTCGGTCAGCGGCAGCGGGTACGAGAAGTCCGGCGAGATCCGAGGGATCGCCGGCACCGAGCCGCCGAACTTCGGCCCGCTCGCCTATGGGCTGTGCCTGTGCAGCGATGCCACCGTGTCGGACTCGGGGGTCGTGGTGGGCGATCCGACCGAGGCGGCGCTGGTGGTGCTGGCCGCGAAGATGGGGGTCGACGCCGAGCTGAGCCGACGGACCTACCCGCGCTTCGCGGAGGTGCCGTTCGACTCGGCGTACAAGTTCATGGCGACCTTCCACCACGCGCCCATCGCCGGCGCCGACCACTTCTTCGCCGTCGTCAAGGGTGGGCCGGACGTCATCCTGTCGCGATGCGGGAGCGCGCTGACCGCCGCGGGCCAGACCGTTCCGCTCGAGCAGGCTCGGGCGGCGATCGTGGAAGCGAATCGCGAGCTGTCGGAGAAGGGGCTGCGGGTGCTGGCCTTCGGCTTCCGGCTGCTCGACGGGCGGGAGGACGAGATCGCGGCCGACCCGATGGGCGCGGTCGAGGACATCGTGTTCGCGGGTCTGGTCGGCATCATCGATCCGCTGCGGCCGTCCTCGGTCGAGGCGGTGCGCACGGCCTCCGAGGCGGGCATCGAGGTGCGGATGATCACCGGTGACCACGTCATCACGGCGGGCGCCATCGGCGCCGAGCTCGGCCTCGGTCCCGGCGCCGCCAGCGGCGCCGAGATCCAGGCGATGAGCGACGACGAGCTGAAGGCGGCGCTGCCGAACCTCCACGTGTTCGGTCGCGTCACCCCGCAGGACAAGCTCCGGCTCGCGCGCCTCATGCAGGAGGACGGGGCGATCGTGGCGATGACCGGGGATGCCGTCAACGACGCCGCGGCACTCAAGCAGGCCGACATCGGGGTGGCCATGGGATCGGGCAGCGAGGTCACCAAGCAGGCCGGCAAGATGATCCTCACCGACGACAACTTCGGCACGCTCGTGACCGCGATCCGGCTCGGCCGCAGCATCTACGAGAAGATCGTCAGCTACGTGCGCTTCCAGATGTCGCTGCTGTTCTGCCTGGTCCTGCTGTTTCTCGTGGCCAGCGTGTTCGACATCAACGACGGCGTGCCGCTCACGCCGCTCATGGTGCTGTTCCTGAACTTCTTCATCACGATCTTCCCGCTCATCGTGATCCTGCGCGACGAGGATCCGCCGGATGTCATGCGCCACCCGCCTCGCGATCCGAAGCAGACCATCGCGCGGCCGGGCGCCGTGGCCCTGTGGATGTTCTACGGCGGGCTCATGTTCCTGACGACCCTGGTGCCGCTCTTGCTGTGGCCGGATCAGCTCAGCTCCACCCAGCCGAACGCACCCGTGACGATGGCCTTCACGGTCGCCGCCCTGGGGTCGCTCCTGGGCGGCCTCGCGATCCGGCGCTACCCGGCGTCCGGGCTGCTGCCGCCGATCCTCAGCGCGATCGGGTGGCTCGCGATCCCTGCGGCGCTCACGGTCGCAGCCGTCGAGGTCGGCTTCCTGCAGCGGTTCCTGGGCACGACCTCGCTCACCGGCGAGCAGTGGCTCATCTGCCTCGGGCTGGCGGTGATCGTGCCGATCGTCATCGAGCTGCAGAAGTGGGTGGCCCGCCGCCGGGCGTGACCGGTGTCAGCCGAGCAGTTTCGCCTTCGCCGCCTCGAACTCCGCGTCGCTGAGCACGCCGGCATCCTTCAATGCGGCGAGCTTCTGCAGTTCGGCGACGATGTCCGTTCCGCCGGCGGGTGCTGCGGGCGCCGCCGGTGCCGCCTGCTCGGCCACCGCCGCCTTCGCCGCGGCGTCGATCTGCGCCTGCTGCTGCGCGGCCTGGTACTGCTGCTGCTCCTGCTCGGCCTGCGCCTTCTTCTGCTGCTTGTTCGACATCGCGCCGGTCACGGCGCTGGCGGTGCCCGCGACGACCGCGGTGCGGGCGGCGAGCCCGATCAGGCCCGGACGGCCCACTCTCCTGATGACCATGACGATCTCCCTCAGCTCTCCAGTTCGTCTTCCAGTTCTGCTTCGATCTCGGCCTCGACCTCATCGACGGCGTCCACGATGGCGTTGACGACGGGCGCCGGGATGCGCTCCACACTGAGCACCTCCGCACCCGAGGCGGCGATCTTCTCGGCGAGGTCGCGTGCATAGGCCATCTCCAGCACCACCAGCGCGGCCGACTGCCCCGGGGGCACGAGCTCGGCGAGCTCGTCGATGTCCTCATCTCCGGCGATGCCGATGGCGGCCAGCTCGAGGTCGCCGAGTCCGTACTCGTCGGCATCCTCCTCGACCTCGACGACCGTCACCTCGCCGTCCTCGGAGCGGGAGATGATGATGAAGTCGAGCAGGCGCATGAGGCCGCTCTCCAGCAGGCCGGCGAGCGCGTCGACGACGGCCGGAGCCGGCCGCTCGCCCTCGAATCCCACCAGATACAGTTCGACGGGTCCGTAACGGAACTCTGCCATGGACGTTTCCTCTCGTCGATCCACAAGGCCTTCCGCGGCTCACAGTAGACGCGGCGCGGGCGGATGCGCTAGTGGCGGGGTGCTGGTGGCGCCGAGCCCGCGCGTCCGCTGTGCCACGGGCGGGCGCCTCAGGCGTCCCGCGCGCACCGGAAGCCGATGTGGGTCGCCGCGGTGTCGTCGGCCTGGGGAGAGCGCGCCGCGGGGCGGAAGCGCAGGCAGTAATCGGGCGAGCACAGGTACGAGCCGCCCTTGAGCACACGCCGCGGAATCCGCGATCCGGGCTCGGCGCTCGCCGTGGCGAGCAGCCCGGCGCGCCGGCCCTGGTCCACCGGCGCGCGCCCCGGAACGAGGTGGCGCGTCGTGTAGTAGTCGCTGGTCCACTCCCACACGTTCCCGATCATGTCGAACAGGCCGTATCCGTTCGCCGGATACGAGCCGACCGGGGCGGTGCCCGCGCCGAACCGCCCTCGGTTGTCGTAGGGGAACCGCCCGATCCACGTGTTCGCCTGCGGGATGTCCCCCGGGTAGGGCTCGTCGCCCCAGGCGAAGCGGGCGCCGTCCCCTCCGCCGCGCGCGGCGTATTCGTGCTCGGCCTCAGTGGGCAGGCGCTTGCCCGACCACCGCGCGTACGCCGCGGCATCCTCGAACGCGACCTGCACGACGGGATGCCGCATCCGACCGTCGATCGTCGACTCCGGGCCCTCCGGGTGGCGCCACTGGGCACCCGGCTGCCAGCGCCACCACTGACGCCAGTCGGCGAGGTCGACCGGCCCGGGCGTCGGGGTGAACACGAGCGCACCCGGGACCAGGTCCTCCGCGGCGACGCCCGGATAGTCGGCGGCATCCATGGGCCGCTCGGCCACCGTGACGTAGCCGGTCGCCTCGACGAAGGCGGCGAAGTCCTCGTTGGTGACCGCGTGCCGATCGAGGAGGAAGCCGGCGACGGTGCGCTCGTGCACGGGGCGCTCGTCGGGGTAGAACTCCTCCGACCCCATGCGGAAGGTGCCGCCGGGGATCGGCACCATGTCGTCGGGCACTGGGTCGTGGCTCACATCGCACCGCGTCAGATCTTGATGGGGAAGGTGAGCACGATGACCGCGCAGGCGACGCCCACCGCGATCGCGAGCCCGAGGAACGTGTGCCGTGCCCACCGCGTGATGTCGCGCTGCGACAGCGCGGTGAGGAAGAGGACCAGGGCGAACAGCACCGTCAGCAGCGAGTAGTTGTCGCCGCGCTGGTTGTAGGTCAGCGCGTCCTGGAATCTGGTGTCGGCGCGCTTGTTCAGCTCGGCCGCCTCGTCGGTGCCGGGCGGCACGTACTCCGCAATGGCGAAGGGTCCGTGCGCCTGACGCCCGCCGTCTGTCCACGCGTCGAAGGCGACGCGCAGATGCGGGGGGAACCGCGCCTCGACGTACTCGGCCAGTTCGGCGTCGCCGGCGAACTCGGCGCGCACCCACTCGATGTACAGCGAGAGGTCGTACTGCGTCGCACTGCGGGCTTCGCCCGCGGCGGTCGCCGCCTGGATGCGCGCGCTGGAGGCCTGGCTGAAGGCGATCGACATCTCGCCGCCCCACTTGGACGCCTCGAAGCCGCACCAGGCCGTCAGCACCGCGGTGATCGACAGCACGAGCACGGTGACGACCTCGAGCGCGCGTTCCCCGCGCCGCGATCCGGTCCGCTCAGGCGAGCGGTCACCCTCGGGAGTGTCGGTCACGCGCCGAATCTAGCGCCGGGCGGGCGCCGGCACCACTGGCCTTCAGAGCATGCGCGGTCAGACCGGATCGGGCGGCGTCAGCGGAGGATCGCCCGGAGTGCTGGTGACCGTGCCGTCGAGCCCGGCTGCGCCGAGGGCCTGCGAGACGGCGAGGACGACGCCCGAGGTGACGGTGACCGACTCGAGCGGATGGTGCCAGAACTGCACGCGCGCGGTGAGGCGGTCCGGAGAGACGGTGACGGCGAGCGAGCGGGTGTGCTCGCGCGTGTGGACTCCGTCGACGGAGCTCGCGGCATCCGTCAGCATCGTGAGCGTCGCGGGGATGTCCGTGCCGGCCGTCCGCGGAATCCGCACCTGCACCTCGCTGCGGCGCATTCCGCGTGCGGAATGATTGACGATCGGCTCGCCGAGCATGGTGGAGTTGGGGATGTGCACCGAGCGGCCGTCGACGGTGTGCAGCACAACCGACCGGCCGTTGAGCTCGACGACCGTGCCGACGACGCCCTCCGACTGCACCTCGTCGCCGAGCTTGATCGGATGCCTCGTCTGCAGCATCACCCCGGCCGCGAAGTTGTCTGCGAACCCGCGCAGCACGAGCACGGCGACGATGCCGAGGATGATCACGATCGCGAGGAGGGGCTGCACGCCGACCCCGAGAAAGGCGAGCCCCACGCCGATCCCGAGCAGGATCACGAGGTAGCGCCCGATGCGGGCGACCAGCAGCGCCATGCTCTCGGTCACGTTCGGCGTCCTGCGCATCAAGGTGCGCAGTCCCCGGAACACGAAGATCGATGCGATCCAGCCGGCCAAGGATGCCAGCACCGCCCACAGCAGATCCCAGCCGCTGATGTCCGATGCTCCGAGCGCGCTGAGGTCGATGCCGCTCATGCGCGACACTGTAGCGGAGCGTGGCATCGATAGGGTGGAGCGGATGGACGGATCGCAGGCGGCACGGGCCCGCGGCGCGCGTGCGGTGCTCGCCTTCATCGGCATCGGGCTGTCGGCCGGTCTGCTCTCGGGCCTGTTCGGCGTGGGGGGCGGAACCGTCATCGTCCCGCTGCTGGTGATGGTGCTCCATTTCGATCAGCGGCTCGCGGCGGGGACGTCGCTGGCGGCGATCGTGCCCACCGCGGCCATCGGCGTGATCTCGTACGCCGTGCACGACGGCGTCGCCTGGATTCCGGGTCTGATCCTCGCGGCCGGGGCGGTGGTCGGCGCCCAGGTCGGCACGTGGCTGCTGCCGCGCATGTCGCAGACCGTGCTGCGCTGGTGCTTCGTGGGATTCCTCGTCGTGGTGATCGTGGGACTGTTCGTCGTCGTCCCCTCCCGCGACGCGGTCCTCGAGCTCACCTGGGTGACGGTGCCCGGACTGGTCGTGCTCGGCGTCATCACGGGTCTTCTCGCGGGACTGCTCGGCGTCGGGGGCGGCGTGATCGTCGTGCCGGCACTCCTGCTCCTGTTCGGCACCAGCGACATCATCGCCAAGGGCACGTCGCTGCTCATGATGATCCCCACGGCCATCTCGGGCACGATCGGCAATCTGCGCCGGCACAACGTCGACCTGCTGGGCGCCGCGCTCGTGGGCGCCTCGGCCTGCACGACCACCGCCCTGGGAGCCTGGATCTCGACGCTCATCAGCCCGCTCGTGGGCAACATCCTCTTCGCGGCCTTCCTCGTGTTCATCGCGGTTCAGATGGCGGTGCGCGCAGTCCGGGGCCGCGGCCGCTGAGCGCGCCCCCGGTAGGATGCCAGGGTGCCCGTGAATCCCGATCTGGTCGGCCGCGCCTTTCCGCCGACCGCCCCCTACCTCGTGGGGCGCGAGAAGGTGCGGGAGTTCGCCCGCGCCGTCTTCGCGACCGACCCGCAGCACACCGATCCGGCCGCCGCACAGGTGCTGGGCTATCCCGATGTCGTCGCGCCGCCGACGTTCGCGATGGTCATCCAGGATCTGACCCTGCAGCAGCTGCTGGCCGAACCCGACTCGGGCATCGCGCTGGAGCGCACCATCCACGCCGAGCAGCGTTTCCGCTACACCCGCCCGATCGTCGCCGGCGACGAGCTGACCGCGCAGCTGAGCATCAGCGGCGTGCGTGCGGTCGGCAAGGGGGCCATGGTCACCAGCGAGGCCGAGATCGTGGATGCCGCCGGCAGCCACGTCGTCACGGCCACCTCGGTCCTGCTGATCGGAGGCGAGGAGTGATGCAGATCGGAGACGTCGTCGCCGAGCGCACCGTGCACCTGACCCGCGAGGCGCTGGTGCGGTACGCGGGGGCGTCGGGCGACTTCAACCCGATCCACTACCGCGACGACGTCGCAGCACGGGTGGGCCTGCCCGGGGTGCTCGCGCACGGGATGCTCACGATGGGTCTCGCCGTCGAGACGATCGTGCCGTGGCTGGGCGATGCGGGCCGCATCGTCGAATACGGGGTCCGCTTCACACGCCCGGTCGTCGTCGACGCCGAGGACGGCGCCGAGGTCACCGTCGTCGCGAAGGTCGGCGCCGTCGACGACGACACCGCGCGCATCGACCTGACGGTCGCGCACGGCGACACCACGGTGCTCGGCAAGGCGCAGGTCCGCGTCCGGCGCTGACACGACGATCCACGACATGGCCGAAGTCACCCCCATCCCGCTCGCACGCCTGACGACGCTGCGCACCGGCGCCGCCCCGCAGCGCATGATCGACGCGCACACCCGCGACGAGCTGGTCGAGGCGCTGCGGGAGGCCTGGAGCGGCGACGAGCCCTGGCTCGTGCTGGGCGGCGGATCCAACCTGTTCGTCGGCGACGAGCCGCTGGAGGGAACCGTCATCCGCGTGCTCACCAGCGGAGTGGAGCGGATGCCGGGGGCGCGGCCCGGCACGGTGCGACTGCGTGTCGCGGCCGGGCACTCCTGGGACGACCTCGTCGCCTGGACGGTCGACCACGGGCTGGCCGGCATCGAGGCGATGTCGGGGATCCCCGGCACGGTGGGCGGCGCTCCGGTCCAGAACGTCGGCGCCTACGGGCAGGAGATCGAGCAGACCCTCGTCGAGGTGGGGCTGCTCGACGAAGGCGCCGACGAGCCGGTGACTGTGCCGGCATCCGAACTCGGGTTCGGGTTCCGCACCTCCGTGCTCAAGCACCACTACGGCTCTGCGCCCCGCCGCCGCGCCGTCATCGTCTCCGCCACCCTCGAGCTCGCCGAGGTGGGCGATGCCGAGCGCCCCATTCCCGGCGAGCAGCTGCGCCGCGCCCTGGGCCTGGAGCGCGGGCAGGCCGTGTCGCTGCGCTGGATCCGCGAGCACGTGCTGGCCACGCGCCGCGGCAAGGGGATGGTCGTCGACGACCACGATCCCGACACGCACAGCGCGGGTTCGTTCTTCCAGAATCCGATCGTGTCGGCATCCTTCGCCAGAACCCTCCCCGCCGCCTGCCCGCGCTGGCCGGTGCGCCCCGACCTCGACCCCGTCACGATCATCCCCCTCGCCGAGTTCGACGGCTACGTGCCGCGGCCGTCGGGGGAGGCCCCCGACGTCAAGGTCAGCGCCGCCTGGCTCATCGAGCAGTCCGGCATCCGCAAGGGGTTCAAGCTGCCGCGTTCGCGTGCCGCTCTGTCGTCGAAGCATGCGCTGGCGCTCACCAACCGCGGCGGAGCGACGGCAGCCGAGATCAGCGAGCTGGCTCGCTACATCCAGAGCCGCGTCGCCGCGGAGTTCGGGCTGATCCTCCAGCCCGAACCCGTGCTCAT
The DNA here is from genome assembly GCF_044508325.1 of Microbacterium sp. GTDB lineage: Bacteria > Actinomycetota > Actinomycetes > Actinomycetales > Microbacteriaceae > Microbacterium. The sequence goes on from NZ_JBIQHX010000014.1 coordinate 45,720, forward strand.
CGGCGTCGAGCTGTAGGCGCGCGCCGCGCGGTCAGTTCGCCGCAGCAGCCCGCGCCGGCTCGGCGGCATCGGTCGCGGTCCACTCGCGCACCGTCGTCCAGTCGCGCAGGTCGCTGCGAGCGGTGACCACGGCGAGTCCGCCGAAACCCACCACCAGCAGGACCGCCGACGCGAGGCTCGCCCAGATGCCCAGTCCGGAGAGGAAGAACTCGACGACGACCCAGCCGATCAGGACGATCCACAGCCACGCGACGCCGAGCCGGGCTCGGAACAGCGCGATCGCCAGGACGATCGTCCCGCCGATGATGCCGACCATCGTCGGCGGTGCGATGAGGTCGAGCGCCCACGGGGCGGATGCGGCATCGGGATCAGGGGCGACCAGCATCGATCCGGCGAAGGCGGCGTGCCCGAATGCGCTGAGGAAGAGGAGGCCGGAGGCGATGGGCGCCAGCACGGGCGTGCGATCGCGCAGCAGGTGGCCGAGTCCGACCGCGGAGACGCCGAGCGCGGCCTGAGCGCACAGGAAGGCGAGCGCGGAGACGGGCGCGGCGTCTGGATCGGAGTTCAGGGCCGTCGCGATGAACGCGACGCCGGACGCCGACCACAGCGCGAGGGCGATGACGGTCGTGAGGCGGTAGAGACGGGCGAGGTTCGACATGGGCGGATCCTTGATCATCGAGGTGCGGGAGGTCCGCACGGTGCCGCCGACGCTACGGAGCATTCGCCGCGGCGCCATCGGCCTGCGGTCTGCGCCGGGTCGACCTCGGCGGCGATCGGATAGACCGCGGTCGACAGCCCATCGACCGCAGGAGGATCACCGGCGACCTGTGACGCAGTAGCGTGCGGCCATGTCGCGGCGGCAGCTCTGGATCGGCCTGCAGGATGCATGCCTCGCGCTGGTCGTCGTCGTCCTGGGGCTCGCCGAGCTGTGGGTGCCGTTCGAGTCGGTCTACGGCGACGGCTCGCCGGTCGTCAGCTCGATCGGCGTCGTGCTCGCCGGAGGCGCACTCGCACTCCGGCGGCTGCGCACCGAGGCGTGCGTCGCGGTGTTCCTGATCTGGCTCGTGATCGGCATCGCGACGCTCGGCCACATGCACGCCTTGTTCTTCGGGCAGGTCGTGCCCTTCATGCTCGCTCTGTACTCGCTGGCGCGACACGGCAGCGGGCGCCTGCCGTGGGTGGGCGCCGCGGTCGCGGCGGCCACCCTGCTCTTGGGCGACTTCGTGATCGAGGCGCTGCAGGGGCTCGACGAGATCGTCTTCCACTGGGCCATGTGCGTCATCGCGTTCGCCGTCGGGCGGGGCCTTCGGCTGTCCGAGCAGCGCGCGGTGAGCGCGGCGCTGCGGCTCAGCGCGGCCGAGCACGAACTGCGGGAGGCGACCATCGCGGCGGTCGCCGCCGAGCGCACCCGCATCGCGCGCGAGCTGCACGACAGCCTGGCCCACTCCGTCAGCGTCATCGTGGTGCAGGCGGGCGCCGCGGAGCAGGTCGTCGAGGACGATCCCGCCTTCGTCGCACGCGCCCTCCGGGACATCCGGTCGGTCGGGACGGCATCGCTGGACGAGGTCAGGCGGGTCGTCGAGATGCTGCGCGGGCCGGGCGACGCGGTCTCGCTCGATCCGCAGCCGGGTCTTGCCGCACTGCGCGAACTGGTCGAGTCATCCGATTCGCAGACGCTGCGCACGACCCTCGACACCGCCGGGGATCTGGGCGCCGTATCCCCGGGACTCGGCCTGGCGGTCTACCGCATCGTGCAGGAGGCGCTCACGAATGTGCGCAGGCACTCGGATGCCTCGCAGGCGCACGTCATCGTGCGGGCCGCCGATGACCGGGTCGAGGTGGATGTGCAGGACAACGGGACGGCGATCCGGGCGGAGCGGCCCGGGCGGGTCGGTCACGGCCTGATCGGGATGCGGGAGCGGGCAGCGCTCTACGGCGGTCACGTGACGGCCGCGCGCACCGACGCCGGCTTCCGCGTCACGGCCGTGCTCCCCACGCCGGAGGTGACGCATGGCTGAGGATGCCGGGCACGCACTGCGCGTCCTCGTCGCCGATGACCAGGACCTCGTGCGCACGGGATTCCGGCTCATCCTGGAGCGTGCCGGGATCGACGTCGTGGCCGAGGCCGCGGACGGTGTCGAGGCGGTGGCGGGAGCACGCGAGCACCGCCCGGACGTCGTCATCATGGACATCCGGATGCCGCGGATGGACGGCATCGAGGCCACCCGGCGCGTCGTGGCCGTGCCCGACCCGCCCAAGGTGCTGGCCCTGACGACCTTCGACCTCGACGAGTACGTGTACGGCGCGATCCGCGCGGGCGCCTCGGGATTCCTCCTCAAGGACGTGTCCCCGGCGGGGCTCGTGCAGGGCGTGCGTGTGATCGCCGCCGGTGAGGCGATGCTGGCGCCGGCGGTGATCGACCGCCTCGTCGCCCGGCATGCGATCGCCGAGCCGGAGGCCGACGTGCCCGCCGCGATGCAGGCGCTCACCGACCGCGAGACGGAGGTCCTCAAGCTCGTCGCCCGCGGGATGGCCAACTCCGAGATCGCGGCGCAGCTGCACCTCAGCGAGGCGACCGTCAAGTCGTACGTGTCGAGGCTGCTGTCCAAGCTCGGACTGCGCGACCGGGTGCAGATCGCCGTGCTCGCCTACGAGACGGGGGTCGTCCGGGCGGGTGAGCGGGAAGACCCGTGACACCTCGGCGGTGTGCGAGCGGTCGGCGTCAGGAGAACAGGGACTGGAGGCGCTGCAGGCCCTCCTGCAGCTGCTCGTCGCCGAGTGCGTACGACAGCCGCAGGTAGCCCGAGGGGCCGAACGCCTCGCCGGGCACGACCGCCACCTCGACCTCGTCGAGGATGAGGTCGGCCAGCTCCAGTGACGTCTCCACCCGGGTTCCCCGCCACTCGCGGCCGAGGAGCCCTCGCACGTCCGGATAGACGTAGAACGCGCCCAGCGGGTTGGGGACGGTCACCCCTTCGATCTCGGAGAGTCCGGCGACGATCAGCCGTCGGCGCCGGTCGAACGCCTGACGCATCCGCTCCGCCGCGTCCTGCGGGCCGGTGAGCGCCTCCAGCGCCGCGCGCTGGGCGATGTTGTTCACGTTGCTCGTCAGGTGCGACTGCAGGTTCGCGGCGAGCTTCACGGCATCCTTCGGCGCGGTCATCCAGCCCACCCGCCACCCGGTCATCGCGTACGTCTTCGCGACCCCGTTGACGAGGATGGTCTGGCCGGCCGCTTCAGGGACCGCTGCGACGATGGACACGGCCTCGGCGCCCTCATACGTGAGGTTCTGGTAGATCTCGTCGGTGATGATCCAGATGCCGTGCGCCACCGCCCATTCCCCGATCGCGCGCGTCTGCTCCGGTGTGTAGACCGAGCCGGTGGGATTGGACGGCGATACGAACACGAGCGCGGTGGTGCGGTCGGTGCGGGCGGCCTCCAGCTGCTCGACGGTGACCTTGTAGTCCTGGTCGGCGCCGGCGAACACCTCGACGGGCACGCCGTCGGCCAGGGCGATCGCCTCCGGATAGGTCGTCCAGTACGGTGCAGGCAGCAGCACCTCGTCGCCGGGATTCACCACGGCCTGGAACGCCTGGTACACGGCCTGCTTGCCGCCGTTGGTCACGACGATCTGCGACGGGTCGACCTCGAGTCCCGAGTCGCGGCGGGTCTTGTCGGCGATCGCATCGCGCAGCGCGGGAAGGCCTGCCGCCGGCGTGTAGCGGAAGTTCGCCGGGTCGTCGAGGGCGCGCCGGGCGGCGTCGACGATGTGCGGCGGAGTGGGGAAGTCGGGCTCGCCCGCCGCATAGGAGATGACCGGCCGGCCGGCCGCCCGCAGCGCCTTGGCCTTGGCGTCGACCTTGAGGGTCGCCGACTCGGCGATGGCGGCCAGTTTGCGCGAGAGCGGTGCACGTCGGGTCACCCCTCCAGCGTACTTGGGCGGGGCTATGGTGAGCAGATGGAAGGCGCGGTGGTGGTGTTGTTCGTGCCGGCCGTGATGCTCGTCGCCGGCGGGGTGCTTCTGGCCGTGTGGGGGGCGCGCAGCCCGTCGCCGCCGCGGGCTGTCGGCGTGCTGCGCATGATCGCGGGGGCGGGGATGCTGGGCGCCGCCGTCGTCGCCTTCGGCGGCCTCTACATGGACACACCGGACGGCCTGATCGTGTACCCGATCCTCGGCGTCATCGTGGGCGTCGTCTGGATCGTGCCGTGGATCGCCGTCGCCGCCGTCCTCTCGTCGCGCGCGCGTCGGCGCGCGTGGAACTGACGCAGCGGCCTCTGGAGCTGGGACTCAGTTCCATCTAGAATGGTACGCAGTCTCATTGGTGCGCGCCGACCCGCACCCCGAAAGGACCGTCATGCCGGACGCCTCCGTCTACACCCCGCCCGTTCAGGACTACGCGTTCCTCTACCGCGATGCGTTCGGCGCCGATCTGGTGGCACGCGCCACCGACGGTGCCATGACCGCGGATGACGCCGTCGACGTGCTGACGGCGGCCGGCGAATTCGCCGCCGAGGTGCTGGCGCCGCTCGATCAGGCGGGCGATCGCATCGGCGCGCGGCTCGTCGACGGCCGCACGACGCTGCCGGACGGCTTCGCCGAGGCCTACGACGCGCTCGTGGGGGCCGGCTGGATCACTGCGGGGGCCGCTGCCTCCGCCGGCGGCGACGGACTGCCGGTGCTCGTGCAGAACGGCCTCAGTGAGATCTGGAACGCGGCGAACATGGCGTTCGCCCTGAACGTGCTGCTGACCTCCGGCGCGATCCACGCCCTCGACGCCGTCGCCTCGCCCGAGTTGCGCGAGACCTACCTCGCCCCGCTCGTGGAGGGCCGGTGGACCGGGACCATGAACCTCACCGAGCCGCAGGCGGGCACCGATCTCGGTGCGATCCGCACCATGGCCACGCCGAACGACGACGGCACGTGGTCGATCTCCGGGCAGAAGATCTTCATCACGTGGGGCGATCACGAGCTCGCCGAGAACATCGTGCACCTCGTGCTCGCCCGGACGCCGGACGCCCCCGAGGGCGCCAAGGGCATCTCGCTGTTCGTCGTGCCCCGCACGCTCGTGAACGACGACGGCTCGCTGGGCGAACGCAACCGCGTGCAGACGGCGTCGCTCGAGCACAAGCTCGGCATCCACGCAAGCCCCACCTGCGTGCTCGTCTACGAGAACGCGACCGGGTACCTCGCCGGCGAGCTGCACGGGGGGCTCGCGGGCATGTTCGTCATGATGAACGCCGCCCGCGCCGGCATGGGCCTGCAGGCCACCGGGGTTGCCGAGCGCGCCTACCAGCGTGCGCACGCCTACGCGCAGGAGCGGCTGCAGGGTCCGGTGCTCGACCGGCCCGCGGGGACGACGATCGCCGAGCACCCCGATGTGCGACGGCTGCTGCTGTCGATGTCGAGCGAGATCTACGCGATGCGCGCGATGGGCGTGCTGCTGGGCGATCTGTTCGACCGCGCCGAAGCCGACGGCACGCTCGCGCTCGCCGAGTTCCTGGTGCCGATCTTCAAGGGGTGGGCCACCGAGGAGGCTCTGCGCCTCACGTCGGATGCGATCCAGGTGCACGGCGGCGCGGGCTTCATCGAGGAGACCGGTGTCGCCCAGCACTACCGCGACGCACGCATCATGCCCATCTACGAGGGCACCACCGCGATCCAGTCCAACGACCTGATCGGCCGCAAGCTCATCCGCGACGGCGGAGCCACGGCATCCGCTCTGTTCTCCCTCGTCGACGAGAACATCGCGGCGCTGCGCGCGGCGGGCCACCCGGTCGCCGCGCGGGCGGCCGAGCGGCTGACCCGTGCCCTCGGCGCGGCGCGACGGGCCACCGACGCCCTCCTCGCCTTCGGCGCGACGCGCGACGCGTACGCCGTCAGCGTGCCGTATCTCATGCTGCTGGGCACGCTCGTGGGCGGCTGGATGCACGGACTCGCCGTCACCGCAGTGCTCGCCGGCGCCGACACGCACCGCGACCAGCGGCTGACGGCGGCCGACTTCTACGGCGTCCACCACCTCTCGCGCGTGGCGGGGCTGGCCGAGACGGTGCAGGCGGGCGAGATCGCCTGAGACACGAGGATGCCTCCGGGCCCGCGGGCCGGAGGCATCCCTGTCGTCCGCCGTGCTCAGGCGAACTGGTTCATGGTGTTGTCCTTGCCGCCGGCCTTGAGGGCCGCCTCCCCGGCGAAGTACTCCTTGTGGTTGTCGCCGATGTCGCTGCCGGCCATGTTCTGGTGCTTGACGGTGGCGATGCCCTCGCGGATCTCGCGGCGCTGCACACCCCGGACGTAGGCGAGCATGCCCTCGTCGGCGAAGTAGCCTCTGGTCAGGTCATCCGTCGACAATGCGGCCGTGTGGTAGGTCGGCAGGGTGATGAGGTGGTGGAAGACGCCGGCGCGGGCGGAGGCGTCGCGCTGGAACGAGCGGATCTTCTCGTCGGCCAGCCGCGCCAGCTCGGTGTCGTCGTAGTCGACGCTCATGAGGTTCGACCGGTCGTACGCGGAGACATCCCGGCCCTCCTCGACCATGCGGTCGAAGGCCTGCTGCCGGAAGTTGAGGGTCCAGTTGAACGACGGGCTGTTGTTGTAGACGAGCTTCGCGTCCGGGACCTCCGCGCGGATGCGCTCGACCATCCCGGCGATCTGCTCGACGTGCGGCTTCTCGGTCTCGATCCACAGCAGGTCGGCGCCGTGGCGCAGCGCCGTGATGCAGTCGAGCACGACGCGGTCCTCGCCGGTGCCGGGGCGGAACTGATAGAGGTTGCTGGCCAGGCGCCTGGGGCGCAGGAGCCGTCCCTCGCGTCGGATGACGACATCGCCGTCGCTGAGCGCCGCTTCGGCGACCTCCTCCACGTCGAGGTACGAGTTGTACCGGTCGCCCAGATCGCCGGGCTCGCGGGAGACGGCGAGCTTCTGGGTGAGCCCGGCACCCAGCGAGTCGGTGCGGGCGACGATGATGCCGTTGTCGATGCCGAGCTCGAGGAACGCGTACCGCACGGCGTTGATCTTCGCGAGGAAGTCCTCGTGGGGGACGGTGACCTTGCCGTCCTGGTGGCCGCACTGCTTCTCGTCCGAGACCTGGTTCTCGATCTGGATGGCGCAGGCGCCCGCCTCGATCATCTTCTTGGCGAGCAGGTAGGTCGCCTCCGGGTTGCCGAAGCCCGCATCGATGTCGGCGATGATCGGCACCACGTGGGTCTGGTGGCTGTCGATCTGCGACTGGATGAACTCGGCCGCGGTCTCGTCGCCCGCGGCCCGCGCCTCGTCGAGCCGGGTGAACAGCAGGTCGAGCTCGCGGGCGTCGGCCTGGCGCAGGAACGTATAGAGCTCCTCGATGAGCGCAGGGACCGCCGTCTTCTCGTGCATCGACTGGTCGGGGAGAGGACCGAACTCGGAGCGCAGCGCGGCGACCATCCAGCCGGACAGGTACAGGTAGCGCTTGTTCGTGGTCTTCAGGTGCTTCTTGATCGAGATGAGCTTCTGCTGCCCGATGAAGCCGTGCCAGACGCCGAGCGACTGGGTGTACACGGACGGGTCGGCGTCGTACTCCGCCATGTCGCGGCGCATGATGTCGGCCGTGTACTGTGCGATCTCCAGTCCGGTCCGGAACCGGTTCTGGGCGCGCATGCGGGCGACGTACTCGGGGTCGATGGCATCCCAGCGCGAGCCGTGGTCGGCCTTCAGCGCCGCGACGGCGTCGATGTTCTCCTGGTAGGCGGTCATGTCGTGCTCCTTGTTCGCGGGGTGGCTCGGGATCTCACTCGGTCTCGACGAGGTGCTTGGCGTACGCGCCGAGCGTGAGGAAGGCCGGGAAGTCGGCGCCCAGCGCCACCTCGCGGAAGACCTCGGCGGCGTCGTCGAACCGATCGCCGTCGCTGCGGGAGACCTCGCCGAGCACCGTCGCGATGAGACCCTCCACGTACTCCCGCGTGATCGGCGTGCCGTCCTCGGTCCTGCGGTCCTGGTGGATCCACTGCCACACCTGGCTGCGTGAGATCTCGGCGGTCGCGGCATCCTCCATGAGGTTGTCCAGCGCCACCGCGCCCAGTCCCCGCAGCCACGCCTCGATGTATCGGATCGCCACCGACACGTTGTCGTGCACGCCCTGCGCGGTGATCGGCCGGCCGATGTGCACATCCAGCAGCTGCTCCGCGATCTCCTGTTCGCTTGCGCCGAGCCCCGTCGAGGTGTCGCGCTGACGGTCCACCTGGTTCGGACGGTCGCCCAGGACGGCGTCGAACTCGGCCTGCGCCGTCGCGATGAGGTCGGGGTGGGCCACCCACGTGCCGTCGAACCCGTCGCCGGCCTCGCGCTTCTTGTCGGCGGCCACCTTCTCGATGGCGCGCGCGGTGACCTCGGGGTCACGGCGGTTCGGGATGAAGGCGCTCATGCCGCCGATCGCGTAGGCGCCGCGCTTGTGGCACGTTGTCACGAGAAGCTCGGTGTACGCGCGCATGAACGGCACGGTCATGGTCACTTCGCTCCGGTCGGGCAGCACGAAGCGCGCGCCGCGGCCGCGGTAGTTCTTGATGATCGAGAAGATGTAGTCCCAGCGGCCGGCGTTGAGCCCGGCGGCGTGGTCGCGCAGCTCGTAGAGGATCTCCTCCATCTCGAAGGCGGCGGGAAGCGTCTCGATGAGGACGGTCGCGCGGATGGTGCCGTGCGGGATGCCGAGGTAGTCCTCGCTGAACGTGAAGACGTCGTCCCACAGCCGGGCCTCTTCGGCGCTCTCCAGCTTCGCGATGTAGAAGTAGGGGCCGCGGCCGCTCTCGATCAGGGCCGTCGCGTTGTGGAAGAAGTACAGTCCGAAGTCGACGAGCGACCCGGAGGCGGCCATCCGCCGTCCCGCTCGGTCGGTGAACTCCAGGTGCTTCTCGGTGAGGTGCCATCCGCGCGGGCGCATCACGATCGTCGGGGTGCGGTCGGCGGTCACGCTGTACCGCCTGCCGTCGGGGCTGGTGTACTCCAGCTCGCCCCGGATCGCATCCCGAAGGCTCAGCTGCCCCTCGATCACGTTCTGCCACGTGGGGGAGGTCGCGTCCTCCTGGTCGGCGAGCCAGACCCGTGCGCCGGAGTTGAGCGCGTTGATCGTCATCTTCGGGTCGGTCGGGCCGGTGATCTCGACCCTGCGGTCCTCCAGGCCCGGACCGGCTCCGGCCACCCGCCAGTCGGGGTCGCTGCGGATGTGCGCCGTGTCGTCGCGGAAGCGCGGGTCGTGGCCGTTGCCGATCTCGAAGCGACGGCGCATCCGGTCGGCGAGCCGGTCGTGGCGGCGGCCGCTGAAGCGATGGTGCAGCTCGGTGAGGAAGGCGACGGCCTCGGTCGTGAGGATCTCGTCGTAGCGCGGTCGCAGCGCGGCGACGATCTCGATCGCGGGACCGGCGCTGGTTCGTGTGGCGGGCGCTGTGCCCATGGCGGTGAGTGTCATGGCCCTTCCCTTCAGTGAGGCGTGACACCACTCTGAGTGAAGATCGGAGTTCGCCATCGACGAATCCGTTGTGAAGTTTCGTCGATCTTCTGTTTCTGTGACAGACTCGCCGGATGGACATCGCCGAGGAACTGGATTCGCTGACGATCGGACGCCGTATCCGGCAGCTGCGCACCGAGCAGGGCATGACTCTCGACGACCTCGCGGCGGCCGTGGGCCGGGCGCCCAGCCAGCTGTCGATGATCGAGAACGGCCGGCGCGAGCCGAAGCTCACGATGCTGCAGGCGATCGCGCGTGCCCTCGGGTCCACGCTGGACGCGCTGCTGGAGACCGAGCCGCTGGACGAGCGTTCGGCACTCGAGATCGCGCTCGAGCGCGCGATGCAGGGGCAGACGTTCCGGTCGCTGGGGATCGAGCCCTTCCGCGTCGGCAAGTCGGTGCCCACCGGGGCGCTGAAGGCGCTGCTGGCCCTGCAGGGCGAGATCGACCGGCTCAAGGACGAGCGTGCCGCCACCCCGGAAGAGGCCCGCCGCGCGAACGTCGCGCTGCGGCGGCTCATGCGCACGCAGGACAACTACTTCCCCGAGCTCGAGGCGCGCGCCCGAGACATCCTCGCGGCCGTCGATCATCCGGGCGGTCCGCTCACCCAGCGCACGACATCCGACATCGCCGCCCACCTCGGGTTCACGATCCACTACGTCCCCGACCTGCCCCAGACCACCCGCTCGGTCGCCGACATCCGGCACGGGCGGCTGTACCTGTCGAGCCGGCTGACTGCCAAGGGCGACCCGCGCACCGCGGTGCTGCAGGCGCTGTCGAGCCGCATGCTCGACCACTCCGAGCCGCGCAGCTACGCCGAGTTCCTGCGCCAGCGGGTGGAGACGAACTACCTCGCGGGGGCTCTGCTGATCCCCGAGGCGCACGCGGTGCCGTTCCTGCAGGAGGCGAAGAAGGACCGCGCGATCTCGATCGAGGACCTGCGCGACGCGTACTCCGTCTCGTACGAGACCGCGGCGCACCGGTTCACCAACCTCGCCACGGTGCACCTGGGCATCCCGGTGCACTTCCTCAAGGTGCACGAGTCGGGCACCATCACCAAGGCGTACGAGAACGACGACGTGAACTTCCCGACCGACCGGCTCGGGTCGATCGAAGGCCAGCTGTGCTGCCGGCGGTGGACGTCGCGCGTCGTCTTCGACGTCGACGACCGGTTCAACCCCTACTACCAGTACACCGACACGGGCAACGGCACCTACTGGTGCACGGCGCGCGTGGAGACCTCCAGCGAGGGAGCGCACTCCGTGTCGGTGGGGGTGCGCTTCGACGACACCAAGTGGTTCCTCGGTCGCGACACCCCCCACCGCGGGGTGTCGAAGCACTCGGTCGAGGTGTGCTGCCGGCGGGCGCCCGCCGACCTCGAGGCGGCGTGGCGCCACAACGCCTGGCCGAACGTGCGCACCCCGCGCACCCTGCTGGCGACCCTGCCCACCGGCGCCTTCCCCGGGGTCGACACGACCGACGTGTACGAGTTCCTCGAGGCGCACGCCCCCGGGTAGGGCGGGGCGGGCCGGTCAGCGGGGTGGCTAGGTCGGCAGCGCAGCGATGGCTTCGATCTCGACGAGCTGATCATCCGACATGAGCTGGGCGACGACCATCGTGGATGCCGGCGGCGGACCGCTCGAGAACCGCTGACCGCGCACCCTCCCGACCACCGGGCCGTCGGCGCGGTCCTGCAGGTAGACGGTCAGCTTGATCACATTCTCCAGGCTTCCCCCGATCTGACCCAGTGCGTCTTCGATTCCGTCCAGGATGTGCTCGGCCTGAGCCGCGGCGTCTCCGGGTGCGACGGTGGCGCCCTCGGCGTCCTTGGCCGTGAGCCCGCTGAAGAAGACGACCCGTGAGCCGGCGGGGACCGCGTACGCCGTCGTCAGGGGGACCGGCATCCGTATCCGGGTCGTGTCCACGGCCTGCGCCGGACCGCGAAGAGCGCTCACGGCGCGACCTCGCGAGGCGCCCTGGGCAGCGATCCTTCGCGCGTGACGAGCGAGTTCGTCATCGTCGCGAAGTCCGACAGCAGGAACATGACCGGGCCCACGACGTCCTCGGGCTTGTCGAGCTTGCTGTAGTCCGCATCCGGGTTGGAGCCGCGGAACTGCGGCGTGTCGATGATGCCCGGACGGAGCATGTTCACCCGGACGCCGTAGGGCTGCACCTCCTTCGCGAAGGTGTGCGCGAAGCCCGCGACCGCCCCCTTCGATGCGGTATAGGGCGAGGAGTTCGGCTTGCCCATCTCGGCTGTGCCCGAGACGAAGAGAATGATCGACCCGCTCTGCTGCTTCATCATCACCGGTGCCGCCGCCTTGCACGCCCAGAACACGCCTTCGACGTTGATCGCCAGAACGCGGCGCAGCTCCTCCGGCGTCATATCCACGACCGGGATGAGGGGTTGGACGATCGCGCAGCACACCAGGCCGTCCAGTCGTCCTTCGGTCTGGGCGATCTGAGCGATCGCGGCCGTAGTGGCGTCATGGTCCGCGACGTCGACCGGGAGGTAGCTGATGTTCGCGTGCTCCGCGGCGACCTCGGTGCCGAGGCGGTCGTTGATGTCCAGGATCACCACCCGCGCGCCGGCCGCCGCCGCGGCGCGTGCCGTGGCCGCGCCGATCCCACTGGCGCCGCCGGTAATGGCGATCACCTTGCCGCTGAAGTCGAACGTCATCGTGACCCTCTTTCCCTTCTCTGGGTTGTCGTCATCTCACGTACCGTCCATGGGGGCGACATCGTCGGCCATGGAAGCTAGTTCGGTGACCTGGTATTCTGGTAGCCTACGTAATCCGCTCACTATTCGGCAAGGCCGGGGGCGGCGGTAGGACGAAGGCGTTCGGCTCGCGGCAGTGCCGCCCCGACCAGGCAGGGTGGAAGAGGAATGATTCACGAACGGTATGTCGACGTCGGGGACATTCGAACCCGCTACTTGGAGAGCGGCGACGGTGCAGAGGTCGTGGTGCTGATCCATGGCGGCGGGCTGGACTATCGGTGTCTCGCCGACGCCGATGAGTGGCGCACCGTGATGGACCGGCTCACGGAGCGTGGCTTCCATGTCTTCGCGATCGACCGGATCGGATGCGGGCACACCGACAGTCCGCGTCGCGACTCGGACTACTCCGCGCGGGCGACCATCGATCACCTCGACGCAACGCTTCAGGTGCTGGGCATCGAACGCTGCGCGCTGGTGGGGCACTCCCGAGGGGCCCTCCCCGCGGCCGTCATCGCGATGAATCGCCCGGAGATGGTCAGCGCTCTCGTCCTCGTGGACAGCCAGACGCTCGCGCAGGAGGACCCGGTCGTCCCGGCGGGGTTCTATTCGCAGTTCTACGATGGCGACGAGGATCTGCCGAACCCGGAGAACGCCCGGGAAGCCATCTCGCGGAATTCGCACAGTGATACGACGGAGTCGATCCGGGAACTGATCGCGCAGCGCCGGAGCAAGCTGAACGTTCCACAGCACCCCGACCGCCCCTTCGTGCCGAGTGCCGTGCGACGGGCCGCGCGACTCAATCGCGAGGTGTTCATTCCTGACGTCCGCCAGACGAAATACGAAGCCCTCGCGCGAATCCGCGAAGGCGAGCTGCGGACTCCGACACTCCTGATATGGGGCTTGAACGATCCCTCAGCCCCGTTCAAAGTGGGCGCGAACCTGTACGAGTTCATGGGCCTGTTCGTTCCCGACATCGAGTTCCTCGCCTTCAACCGATCCGGCCACTACGTGCACATCGAGCGCGTCGACGAATTCGTCGCACGCGTCGCCGGCTACCTGCAGGGCATCCCCGTCAGCGGTCGCGTCGCCATGTGAGTGTCGCTCGATGGACCCTCGTGACCGCGACCTCGCACATCGGCGGGCTCGCGACGGCGAAGTGATCCGGGAGTTCCGATCCTCGATCCGAAGCGACCGGCGTGCGCCGGTGAACCTGCTCCTCATCCATACCGTGGGAGCCAAGAGCGGTGTGCCCCGCGTGACTCCGCTCACGTGCGCGCTCTCCCGCGAAGGATGGCTGGTCGCTGCCGCGAAGGCCGGATCTGCGCGCAACCCCGGGTGGTATCACAATGCCGTGGCCCATCCGGATCTGACGGTGGAGGTCGCCGGCGAAGGTGCCGTTCCCGTTCGGGCCGTCGAGCTGCACGGACGCGCGCGCGACCTGGCCTGGCGGAGGCTGCTGGAGGTCAACCCGAGGCTCCGAGGCTATGCGAGGCGCACGACGCGTTCGATCCCCGTGCTGCGCCTCATGCGACGGTGACAGGTCGTCTGCGGTGTTCTTGACACACCCGAGCGGATGGCCTAGACATATTATAGCTCGTTGACTATCAGGACACCTAACAGGTCCGGAGTCGGGCGCTGGGTCGGCGGCGATCCAGCTTTTGCAGAGAGGCAGATCGGTGATTCGTCTACCGGCTGGCGAGAGATTGGATTCGAGATGAAGGTTGAGAGATCGGTCGGCGCATTCGTCATCGCCTTGGCGACGGCGGCCGCCCTGGTCGGATGTGCGTCCGGCTCAAGCACCCCGTCGAGCACGGAGGGACAGCCCACAGACGGCACCGACACGTGCCCCATGCCCACCGAGGTCGTCACGGCGACGATCGCGACCGGACCGGGCATGCAGGACTTCGTGATCAAGCACGTCAAGGATGCCGAGCTGGACAAGAAGTACAACCTGAACCTGGATGTCCGCTCGTTCCAGAACCCGACCGCGACGGCACCGGCGATCGTGCAGAAGGCGGTCGACTTCGGCTTCGGCGGCCTGCCGACCATGGTGCAGGCGAGGGCGACGGGATCGGACGTCATCATCATCGGTGCGCTCGCGATCGCCAACAACGGCGTGTTCGTCTCCGAGGACTCCCCGTACCAGGATCTTTCGGAACTGGAAGGCAAGCGCATCGGCTCGTTCTCGCCCACGAACGGCGCAGTCGGTTCGATCGTGCAGGCCTATACCGAGAAGGCGTACGGGTTCAACCTCTTCGAGGAGGCGGAGGGCGAGGTGCACGTCGCGCCGGACGCCGCTCTGCTCGGCCTCATGGACAACGATCAACTGGATGTCGTCGTGCTCGGAGCGGACGGAGGCGCACTGCAGCGGGCAGCGGGGGAGAACCGGATGATCGTCGACCTCGGCGTGGACTTTCCCAAGGAGTTCGGATTCGACGCGGTCTATCTGTCCCCGGTGACGACCGAGTCGTACGCCGCTGAGAACTGCGGGGCGGTGCGCGCGTTCACCAGCGCCCTCCACGACGCGCTCGTCGACATCACCGAGAACTCCGAGGTCTGGAGCACGTACGCGGAGGCCGTGGGGCACCCGGACAAGGCGGAGGCCTTCCACGATGCGTACACCGCGTCGCTGCTCACCGAGTACGGTCCGGAGCAGGTCGAGAGCATGGAGAAGCTGATGGAGGCGATCACGCCGTTCCTGAACCCGGACTTCCCGACCGAGGTCGACCCGGACCTGTTCTCGCTTGATTACCTTCCCTTCGAGGAATAGATCTGGATGCTGTCACGCGGTGGAGACTGCCGGATATGCGCAGAGCATCCACCGCGTGACAGCCGATCGGACTGCGACCTGACCGCATGACCCGAGTCCACCATCCAGGGAAGTGGGAACACGTGACCGAAAAAGTCGAAGAGCATGCCGCGGACGGCGCAGCCCGTGACGGCTTCCTGCTCGATCAAGACCTCCTCCTCGCCCTCCCGGCGAGGCTCAACCGGATCCACGGGATCATCCTGCAGCAGCTCGACGTTCCCCTGACCTTCCGCCAGTACCGGACGATCTCGCGCGTCGCGTCGGGCTACACCTCGATGAGCGAGCTCGCTGCCCGCGCGAACCTCACGATGGCGGCGGTGTCGGAAGGCGTGTACACGCTCGTCAAGCGCGGGTTCCTGAGTGCGGTCCCCGGGGTGGAGGATCGCCGCACGGTCGTTCTGAAGGCGACCCAGGAGGGGATCGACGCCGTCAACGCCGGCACGCAGGCCCTCCAGAAGTTCTGGTCCTTCCTGTTGGAAGACATCGGTGAAAGCGAGCGCGAAGCGCTGTTCGGCGTGCTGGAGCGCCTCTACTGGCGCGCGACGGAGTTCTACAGCGGAGAAGCGAATGAGAAGAAAGGTGGGGAGTGAGCACGTGTCTCAGAGTTCCGCTGCGGTGAGCGCAGGACGGGAGGACGGCGTCCTCGTCGACCACACGACAATGGCGCGAGAGAAGCGCGCCCGACTCATCAGGGGCACGCGCAATCGCATCTTCTCGGTGCTCGCGCTCCTGGTGCTGTGGCAGGTCGCATCGATGGCGATGGACTCCTCGGTGCTCCCGAGCCCGATCCAGGTCCTCGCCCAGCTCGGGGAGAACCTCACCGAGCCCAA
Source organism: Microbacterium sp. (assembly GCF_044508325.1). Taxonomy (GTDB): domain Bacteria; phylum Actinomycetota; class Actinomycetes; order Actinomycetales; family Microbacteriaceae; genus Microbacterium. The sequence goes on from NZ_JBIQHX010000014.1 coordinate 61,545, forward strand.
CACCTACTATCAGCTGTACATCACGATCATGCGCGTCATCCTGGGCATGGCGCTGGGGGTCACCAGCGGCATCATCGCCGGTGTGATCATGGGGCTCTCCCGGCTCGGCGAGGAACTGCTGGACGTCTGGGTGCTGGCGCTGTTCACCATCCCGGCGATCGTCTACGGAATGCTGTGCCTGCTCTGGTTCGGCCTCAATGACTGGGCCGCGATCATCGCCGTCGGCGCGGGTGTGATGCCTGCCATCGCGATCAACATGTGGCAGGGGACCAAGGCGATCGACAGGGATCTCATCCACATGGCGCGATCGTTCCGGTTCTCCCGCCGGTCGGTCATCACGCGCGTGGTGCTCCCGCAGCTCATCCCCTACATCCTCGCGGCCCTGCGCTATGGCCTGGGCATCTCCTGGAAGATCGTGACCGTGGTCGAGCTGCTCGGTCTGTCCAGCGGCGTCGGATACACCCTGAACTTCTGGTTCGGAAACTTCAGCATGGTGCAGGTGATGGCGTGGACGCTGCTGTTCACCGTGACGCTGCTGATCATCGAGTACGGAATCCTCAAGCCGATCGAGGCTCATCTGACGCGGTGGCGTCCCGTCGCGCAGACGCAGAAGGGTGCGTGAGACATGGCATATCTGGAGATCGCCAACCTCAACAAGAGCTTTCCCCGCGCAGGGGCGCCGCCGCTCGAGGTGCTCGCCGATCTGAGCACCGCGGTGGATGAAGGTGCCCTCCTGTCGATCCTGGGGCCGTCCGGGTGCGGCAAGTCCACGCTGCTGAACATCATCAACGGTCTGGACGATGCGACCCGGGGGAGCGTCACTCTGGCTGGGACCCGCGTGACCACCCAGACCCGCTCCAACGTCAAGATCTCCGTGGTGTTCCAGCAGCCGCGTCTGCTTGCCTGGCTGACCGTCAGGCAGAACGTCGCACTCCCGCTGAAGGAGATGGGTCTGCAGAAGGACGAGATCGCCTTCCGCACCGATCGCTACCTGCGATTGGTGGGACTCGAGGAATTCGCCGAGTACTTCCCGCTGCAGCTGTCGGGCGGCATGCAGCAGCGTGTCTCCCTGGCGCGTGGCCTCGCCATCGAGCCCGACCTGCTCCTGGCTGACGAGCCGTTCTCCGCCCTCGACGAGTTCTCGGCGCGTCGTCTGCGGCAGGAGTTCGTGCGCATCTGGGCCGAGACGGGCAAGACGATCCTGTTCGTCACCCACAACATCCGCGAGGCGGTCTTCCTGTCCACGCGGGTGCTGATGATCACCACCCGTCCGGCGAGCGTCCACCTCGAAGTCGACGTCGACGTCCCGCACATGCGGCACCCCGACGACGACACGCTGTTCGCCCTGGAGAAGCAGATCACGCGAGAGTTCCTGCAGATGGAGGGTGAGGCCGTCGCCTAACATCGCGGACGCAGAGGAGCGGAGAGAGAGTATGGGCGATCGCAATCCGGTGGTCCGGCTGGCAGCCGTTCAGGCGGCCTCCGTGTTCCTGGACCGCGAGGCCTCTGTCCAGCGCGCCGCGGAGCTGGTGCGGGAGGCGGGGAGGCAGGGAGCCGAGATCATCGTGTTCCCCGAGGGGTTCGTCCCCGCACACCCGATCTGGTATCAGTACCATCCGGCGATGGGCCCCCTCGCCACGGGCCTGAGCGCGGAGCTGTTCCGGAACGCCGTCGAGGTCCCGGGGCCGCATCTGGATCCGGTGGGCGCCGCCGCGAAGGACGCCGGCGCGTATGTCGTCCTCGGTGTCTGCGAGCGCGCGGCGGGAACGCACGGAACCCTGTACAACACGCAGGTCTACTTCGGCCCCGACGGTGACTACCTGGGCAAGCATCAGAAGCTGGTCCCCACGGTCACCGAGCGCCTCGTCCACGGGCCCGGGAGTGCGGCGACCTTCGGTGCGCGGGCAAGCCGATTCGGCCAGATCAGCTCGCTCATCTGCGGCGAGAACTCGAATCCGCTGGCGGTGTTCGCCCTCATCGCGGAGAACACGCGCATCCACACGATGAGCTGGCCTCCGACATTCGGGCCCGGCGGACAGCCGATCCGCGCGCGCGTCGAGAACGCCGCGATCGCGTTCGCACAGATGGCGAAGTGCTTCGTGGTCGCTGCATGCGGCGTCGTCGACGAGGAGACGATCTCGGCGTTGAGCGTGACCGACGACCAGGCAGCCTTCCTGCGGTCCCCGCAGGCGACCGGTGGCTCGGTCATCGTCGCTCCTACGGCGGAGGTCATCGCGCGGGCGACCGACGAGGACGGGGACCAGATCGTCGTCGCGGACGCCGATCTCGGCAGCGCGATACGAGCGAAGTTCGTGGCGGACATGGCCGGTCACTACAACCGCCCGGATGTCTTCACCCTCCGTGTGGACCGGACCCAGCGACGGCTGTACGAGCCGGTCGGTGACATCTCCCCACCCCCGGGCGAGGGCTCCCCTCCCATTCCCGCAGGGGGGTCGGATCTCGGGGCCGAAGTCCCGGTCGCGGAGGCCGAACCCGGGTGAGGCGGTCCGAAGCGCCGCCCCGTGCGCAACGGAGCCGGCGCGTGGATACAGCGCGCCCGGAGATCATGTAGGGTGCTTTATAGTCAGGACACTGTAGTATCAAGGAAGCGGCCGGCGCCGACCATCGACGACCGGCCTCGGCAAGAGGAAGGCGGAGCGTGGCGTGAAGGAACTGACCCTCACGGATGAGGATGTCGTCGAGGTCGACACCCGTCGGGCAAAGCTGCGCGCAGCCATGGCGGAGGCCGGGCTGGACGCACTTCTCGCCTATGCGCCCGCGTGGAGACGCGAGAACGTCCGCTACCTGACCGATACCGCCATCGGCGGTGCGGCGGCGTTCGTGCTCCTGACGCACGACGACTCGACGGCGTTCTCCACGAGACTCGCCGACATCACGCCGCTGCGCCGGTCGGGCTGGGTCTCCCGAGCCGAGGTGGTCGCGCTGCCCGAGGTCGAGGCGCTGTCCGAAGCGCTGCGGGCGGCCGGCGTCCGCCGGATCGGCGTGGGCCACCTCGAGCTGCTGCCTCTCGGATTCGAGCGGGCGATCCGCGAGGCCGTGCCGGACGCGGAGATCGTCTCTGCGACGCGGCTCTTCGACGCTGCGCGCATGGTGAAGAGCGAGTGGGAGCTGCGACGGATGCGCGAGGCGGCACGCGTCTCGGACGCGGCGTGGCAGACGTTCGTCGCGGTGCTCGAACCCGGGATCGCCGAGTACGAGATCGTCGCGGCCGTCGAGAGCGAGATCAAGCGCCTCGGTGCAGAGGACAACTTCATGCTCATCGCCTCCGGCCGCGACGAGGTTCTGGGCATGACGCCTCCGAGCCGGCGGCGCGTCGAGCTCGGCGATATGGTCCGCACGGAGCTCACCCCGCAGACGGGCGGCTACTGGCTGCAGATCTGCCGCTCGGTGACGGTCGGCCCGCCCTCCGCCGACCAGCAGCGCTCCTTCGAGCTCTTCCACGAGGCGGCCGAAGCCGGGGTCGCCGCGGTCCGCCCCGGCGTGACGGCCCATGAGATCGCGGTCGCCGAGAACGACGTGTTCCGCAAGCACGGCTACGGCGAGTACTGCTCCGACCGGTGGACGCGGGTGCGGGGGCACGGGCTGGGCCTGCATCTCGACGAGTTCCCGATCATCGAGGGAAACCACACGGTCATTCCGGAGGGGGCGACGTTCATCATCCACCCGAACACCTTCACGCCGATCGCCGGCTACCACGTGTTCGGCGACCAGGTGGTCGTCACCGCCGACGGTGCAGAGCAGCTGGTGCAGACCGAACGTCGACTGTTCTCATCCGACGAAGGGAGCCTTCGATGAAGCGCGGACTCGTGGTCTTCGACCACGACGAGGTGAGCGAGACCGAGTGGGACGGGCGTGCGCGTCGCGTGCAGGCGGAGATCCGCGATGCGGGCGTGGACCTCGCCCTGGTCTACAACGACGTCTCGCGCGGCGACGACATCGGGTACCTCACGAACCTGGTCATCTACTGGAACGAGGGCGTGCTCGCCATCCCGGCGACCGGCGACCTGACGTTGCTCACGAAGCTCTCGATGCGGGTCTTCCCGTGGATGAAGCGCAACTCGACCCTGGACGACATCCGCAGTGGCCGTGCGATCGGCGGACTCGTCGCCGACTACGTGGCGGGCCGCGAGCCTGGAAGGATCGGCCTCATCGACGCCGACCTCTGGCCCGCGGCCATCGTGGACGAGATCGCTCTGGCGACGCCCGGGTGGGAGCTCGTGACGCTCGGCTCGATCGTGCGCGACCACCGGAGCATCCCGTCGTCCGCCGAGCTCGCGCTTCTGCGCGATGGCGCCGCAGTCCTGCGTGATGCGCTCACGGAAGCAACGGTTCCGGGCCTGGGCGCCCGGGAGCGAATCGCCGCGCTGGAGAGGACCGCGCGCGGCGGGGGCTTCGTCGACATCCTCTTCCGCAATGCGGAGGACGGAGATCACGTCACGGTCGAAGCTGCCGGCGAGTATCGCCACGGGTGGCTGCTCGTCGGCCGCACGTTCGGGCCGGAGCCGTGGCTGGTGGCTCTCGTGCGCGCGCGGGATGCGTCGCTCGAGGTCCTGCGCGCCGGTGCATCGTGGCGCGAGGTCGAGGAGGCCGCCCTCGCCGCGCTGGACGGCATCCCTGCGGACGCCGTCTCCGGCATCCGCTGGATCAGTCAGGCGGACTTCGCCACCGGGGGCGAGCTCCTGCCCGCGCCCACGCATGGGCCAGCGGATGGCGAGGTGGCGGCGATCGTGATCGAAGTCATCGACCCGACCGGGGTCCGCAGCGTACTCACCGACACCGTGCTGGTGACCGGCACAGGCGTCGAGCCCCTGACCTTCTGAAACCTGAGGAGATCGACATGAGAATCCTTTCCAACGCCGATGTGGAGCAGCTGCTGAGCCCGCAGGACGTCATCGAGGTGCTCGAGGTCGCGTACCGCGAGCTCGCACAGAACCGCGGCGCCAACCGACCACGCAATCACACATATTTCCCGGTCGAGGACGAGCGGCATCCCGGCTTCCGGTTCCGCTTCAAGTCCCAGGAAGGTGGAAACATCTCCAGCGGTGTCTGGGGCACGCGCATCACCTCCGACATGGTCGGCGTCGAGACGCTCCCCACCGGGGAGAAGCGGCGGCGTCTGCTTCCCGTCGCGCCGGGTGGCAAGTACGTCGGTCTCGTCACGCTGTTCAGCCTGACGGAGCTTGCACCACTCGCCATCATCCACGACTCCGTGATCCAGAAGTACCGGGTCGGAGCGACCACCGCTCTGGGCATCCGCGAGTTGGCGCGCGAAGACGTCACAGTGGCCGGGATGTTCGGAGCGGGCTGGCAGGCGGCGGCCCACATCGAGACGCTCCTGCTCGTGCGTCCCGACATTGAGGAGATCCGCGTGTTCAGTCCGACGCGTGAGCGCAGGGAGAGGTTCGCGACGGAGTGGGCCGCGAAGACCGGTCGCAACGTGATCGCCGTCGAGGAGCCGAGGCAGGCCGTGGTGGGATGCGGCATCATCACCGCGGCGACCGCCGCGATGGACCCGGTGTTCGACGGCAGCTGGATCGAGCCAGGGACCCATGTGTCGTGCATCACGAGCCCCGACGGTACGGCGACGCGCCGCGAACTCGACGACACCGCATTCGATCGCGCCGACCGCATCGTGGTGTTCTCCCGTGAGCAGGTGCACCACGACAGCCAGTTCGACATCCTCGGGCCCGTCGAGCGGGGCCTCAAGAGCTGGGAAGACATCCAGGAGATCGGCGATGTTCTCGTCGACCCGACGCCGGCGCGTGCGCACGAGGACGACATCACGATCTTCGCCAACAACACCGGAATGGGCATTCAGTTCGCGGCCGTCGGAGCACGGATTCTCGAGCTCGCCGAGGAGCGCGACCTCGGTCATGTGATCCCCACCGACTGGTTCCTGGAGGAGACGACGCCGTGAGCACCATCGCCGACGACCGCCTGGGCGGCCGGAGCATCGTCTTCGGCGACAGCGTCAACACCGACGTCATCATTCCGGGACGTTACTTGGTGAGCATCGATCCTCAAGAACTCGCCAAGCACGCCTTCGAGCCCCTCGGCCCCGAGGTGCAGGAGCGGCTCTACGCCAGTCCTGTCGTCGTCGCCGGCAGGAACTTCGGATGCGGCAGCGCTCGCGAGCAGGCCGCGACCTGCCTGATCGGCGCAGGAGTCAAGGCCGTCGTGGCGCGCTCGTATTCGCGGGTGTTCTTCCGAAACGCCATCAACACCGGCCTCGTCGCTGTCGAGTGCCCCGCGGCCGTGGACGCGATCGCCGAGGGCGACGAGGTGTGGGTCGACTACAGCGCCGGAACGGTGACCGTCGGCGACGTCGACCACCCCTTCACGCCCTTCCCGCCGGTGCTGCGGGAGATCCTCGAAGCGGGCGGATTGGTGCCGCACCTGATGAGCAAGTTCGCCAAGGAGAAGAGCTGATGGGAAAGACTTTCGCCGTCAAGGCGTTGGAGCGGGCCTCGGGTGAGAGCGGGCTGGTGCCGGGGCAGATCGTCGATGCCTATCCCGATCTGTACATGAGTCATACCGCGACCTGGCGCTGCATCAAGACACTCGAGCGCATGGGATGGCCGGAGCTGTTCGACAGGGACCGCATCGCGATGGTGATGGACCATATCTCGCCCGCGTCGACCTCGAAGATCGCCGGCGACCACCGCATGTCGCGGGAGTTCGCCGACCGGATGGGGATCAAGAACTTCTTCGACGTGAACGCGGGCATCGCGCACATCGTCCTCATGGAGCACGGGCTGGTGAAGCCGGGAGACCTCATCATCGGCACCGATTCGCACTCGACGATCTATGGTGCCCTCGGCGCTCTCGGCACCGGCGTGGGCTTCAGCGAGATCACCGCCGCCTGGGTCACCGGGAAGCTCTGGATGCGGGTGCCGGAATCGATGAAGGTGCTCGTGAAGGGACCGCTCCCGGAGGGCGTCTACCCGAAGGACGTGATGCTCAAGCTCATCGGTGACATCACCGCCGATGGTGCCACCTATTTCTCGGTCGAGTTCCACGGTGACTGGGTGGAGTCCCTGTCCACGTCGGAGCGGATGACCCTGTGCAATCTCGCAATGGAAGCGGGGGCGAAGAACGCGGTCGTCCCGCCGGACACAGAGACGATGCGGTACCTGGCGGAGCACCGCGTCGACACGGGCACTGTGCAGCCACTGAGCTCCGACCCTGACGCGGAGTTCGCCAGGTCGATCGAGGTCGACGGGAGGACGCTGGAGCCGCAGATCGCGGTGCCGCACAACGTCGACGACGTGGTGCCCATCAGTGACGTCGCCGGCACCAAGGTGGACCAGGTGTTCATCGGCTCGTGCGCCAACGCGAAGTACGACGATCTGGCCATCGCCGCACGATTCCTGAAGGGGAAGAGGATCGCCCCCGGGGTGCGTCTGGTCGTGACCCCCGCGTCCGCCGACATCATGGCCAAGGCGGCCGCCGACGGCATCGTGACCACCCTGATCGAGGCCGGTGCCCTCCTCACCAACCCTGGCTGTGGCGCATGCGCAGGCAGCGGCGGCGCCATGGCTGACGGGGAAGTCACCCTCTCGACCGCGAACCGCAACTTCCGCGGACGGATGGGCAGCTATGAGTCGAGCATCTACCTGTCCAGCCCGGCGGTGGCGGCGGCGTCCGCCGTCAGCGGGGTCATCACCGACCCTCGACCGGTGCTGGCCGGAGCATGAAGGCGACAGGAGGGATGCTGAAGTGAACATGGTTGAGAAGATCCTCGCCCGCGCGAGCGGGAGGGAGTCCGTCAGTCCCGGCGACGTGGTGGTCGCCGACGTCGATCGACTCGTGATGCACGACCTCAGCGCGTACCTGACGAGCAAGGTGTACGACAACCGGATCGGTGGGGAGCTGCCTCATCCGGAACGCGTCGTGACGGTGTTCGACCACCATTTCTCCCCGCCGACGGAGCATCAGGCGGACGTCTTGAATGCGAACCGCGAGTGGACCAAGCGGCGAGGCACCCGTCTGTTCGACTGCGGGAGTGGCAACATCCACAACGTCCTCATGCAGCACGGGCTGGCGCTGCCGGGGCAGATCGTGGTCGGGTCGGACAGTCACACGCCCGTTCACGGGACGGTGGGCGCCTTGGCAGTCGCGCTCGGCAACGACTCGCACGCCGGGACTGTGATGCCATTCGGCAAGGCGTGGTTCCGGGTGCCCGAACTGGTCCAGATCGTTCTGACCGGCGACCTGCAGCCCGGCGTTACGCCTCGCGACATCGCGCTGTGGCTGGTGAAGGAGCTCGGCGAGGGCTCGGTCATCTACAAGGCGCTCGAGTTCACCGGGGAATTCATCACACGGCTGGACTTCTGGGACCGCTGGCTGTTCCCGGTGCTCTGCGTGGATCTCGGAGCGAAGTGCGGTTACGTCGAGCCGGACGAGGTCACGCGTGCTTTCGTCGAGACCCTCCCCGGCGGGAGGTCGGCAGAGATCATCAACGGAGACGGCGACCCGGTCGAGGACGTGCGGCGCTTCGATGTCAGCGGAGTGGGCCCGCAGGTCGCTGCTCCGCCGACGGTCGGCAATGTCCTGGACGTCGCCGACCTGGTCGGGACGCCGGTGCAGTGGACCGAGCTGGGCGGCCACAGCGGCGGAAGGCTAAAGGACTTCGTTCTCGCCGCGGAGGTGCTGCGCGGTCGCCGGATCCATCCTGACGTGAGGCTGAATCTGGTGCCCGGAAGCCGGGAGGTCTTCCGTCAGGCCCTCGAGCTGGGACTCGTAGCCGAGCTCCACGAGGCGGGCGGCACCTGGTTCCCACCGAGCACCGGGTCCAACCAGATGGTCAACATGGGTGCGATGTCCGCCGGAGAGGCGATGATCTCGACACATGCTCGGAACTTCCCGGGCCGCAACGGGAGCACGAAGTCGTCGATGTACCTCGCCGCCGCTCAGACGGTCGCCGCATCCGCCCTGGTCGGGGCGATCGCCGACCCCCGCGACCACTCAGCCGAGGAGGCATGATGGGCGAGTTCATCACCCGCTACGAGGGCCGCTGCTGGAAGTTCGGGTCCAACATCCCCACGGATGCCCTCGTCAAATCGCAGTACGTCTTCGAGCCGATGGAAGAGATCGTCCGGCACGTCCTGGAAGACCAGAATCCGCGCTTCCCGCGCGAAGTGCAGCCGGGTGACATCGTGGTGGCCGGGTTCCACTTCGGCCAGTCGTCGGGGCGGGCGATCGCGGCCAAGGCCCTTCAGGCCACCGGAATCGGCTGCGTCGTCTCGGACGCCTTCTCGCGCACCTTCTACCGCAACGCCTTCGAGATCGGGCTGCCGTCGCTGGAGGTGCCCGATGCGACCGAGATCGTCGAGGACGGCGACGTCGTCATTGTCGATATCGCCGAGGGATTCTTCCGCAACGACACCTCCGGACTGGAGCGACGAGTGCCCGCTGCCTCTCCGTTCCTCCTGCGGATGCTGGCGGCAGGTGGCCTCATCGCCCTCACGCAGAGCGATCCGGATTGGGCAGGCGTGAACTGAGAGGAATGACCTCGTTTCGGGAGCCCCGGTCAGCGCCCGGCGACCGCGTCGGCGACCTTGGCCGGCCAGGCGGTGCGACCGGACGTACGGGATGCCTCGATCCGGTCGGCCGTGCCGTAGGCCGTGTAGATCGCGTTGACGGCGAGCCAGCGCAGCGGCTCGACCTCCCATCGCTTCGCGCGGTGCCCGACCCAGGGCAGGCGCACGAGCTCGGTGTCGCGCCCGAGCACCAGGTCGGCCAGGGTCCGCCCCGCGAGGTTGGTCGCGGTCACGCCGGTGCCGACGTAGCCGCCGGCCCAGCCGATGCCCGTGCGGGCATCGAGGCCGACCGTGGCGGCCCAGTCCCGAGGGACCCCGAGCACACCGGCCCAGGCGTGGTCGATGGGTGCGTCGGCCGCGGCGGGGAAGAAGCGGCGCAGCAGCGCGGTCAGCGTCGCGATCGTGCGCTCCTGCGTCGCCCCGTCTGTGTCGACGCGCGATCCGTGCCGATAGGGCACCCCGCGGCCGCCGAAGGCGATGCGGTCGTCCGCGGTGCGCTGGGCGTACATGTAGACGTGCGCGAAGTCGCCCAGGGTCTCGCGGCCCTCCCAGCCGATCTGCGCCCACACCTCCGCCGGCAGGGGAGCGGTCGCGATCATCGACGAGTTCATCGGCAGCCACGTGCGGTGCTCTCCCTTCAGGTCGGCCGTGAATCCCTCGGTCGCCCGCAGGATGTGGGGCGCGCGCACAGTGCCGCGTGCGGTGATCGCGCGTCCCGGCACGATCTCGCGCACGCGCGTGCCCTCGTGGATCGTGACGCCGAGGCGCTCCACGGTCTCGGCGAGACCGCGAACGAGCTTGGCGGGATGGATGCGCGCGCAGTGCGGATGCCACAGGCCCCCCACAGCACCGGCGATCCGGATGCGCTCGGCCGTCGCCGCGGCATCCAGCACCTCCACGTCGGTGTGCGGCCACTGCGCCTCCCCCTCGGCGAAGGCACGCAGCCGCGCCAGCTGCGGAGCGGATCGGGCGACGCCCAGCTCTCCGCCCTTGACGATGTCGGCGTCGATGCCCTCACGCGCGGCGACCGCGATCACCTCGTCGACGGTCTCGTTGAGCGCCCGCTGCATCGCCGCGCCGCCCTGCGCGCCGTAGCGCGTGCGGCCCCCGGTCACGGAGTTGGTCAGCCACCCGCCGTTGCGGCCTGAGGCGCCGAATCCGGCGAAGCGCTGCTCGAGCACGACCACGCGCAGGTCGGGCTGCAGCGCCTTGAGGTAGTACGCCGCCCACAGACCCGTGTAGCCTCCGCCGACGATCGCGACATCGGCGTCGCGGTCCCCCTGCAGAGCGGGTCGCTGCTGCGGCATCCCGAGCTGCGTCCACCAGAACGACACATTTCCGTTCACCGTCACCCGTCCATTGAACACGCCGCGAGGCGACGTCGGAAATGCGGAGAGTGCGCGAATCCGCGCGGGATCCGGGCACTTTGTGCGGACGCGGGCCGGTCGAGGTCACGGTGGAGGAGGAGAGCGATGCCGGCGCTGCGGCGAGAGCTGGAGAGCCGCCCAGACCTCGGCCCGGGCGGGGAAGCCCGACAGGTCGGTGCCCAGCAGCCGCCCCGCCTGGGCGACCCGGGCGCGCACGGTGTGCCGGTGCACGCCGAGGGCTTCGGCGGTCGCGTCGTTGCGCGCGTCGTGCTGCAGCCACGCGCGCAGGGTCGCCTCCAGCTGCCCGCCCGCGCCGTCATGGGCGCGCAGCGGGGCGAGCATCGCCTCGGCGCGCAGGCGCGCGGCATCCGAGTCGATCGCGGCCAGGACACCGGATGCGGCGGCCTCGCCGAATCGCGACACGCCGCCGTCACCCAGGCGCAGCGCGTGCGCGGCCTGCGCCTCCAGTCGCACCAGTTCCTCCCAGCCGCCGGGCGCCGACACCCCGATGCGCACCCCGAACCGCTGCGCCAGCTGTTCGGGCAGCCGCTGCGCGGCCGCATCGCGTGCGCCCGTGACGACGACCACGCCCGCTCCGCCGGGCGCGTAGAAGACGCCGCGCCCCGCCCTGCCGTCGAGGAAGTCGCGCACGGCGGGCCCGGACTCGTCGGTGACCGCGACCTGCACCGGCTCCGCCGGCAGCGGCCCCCACACCTCGCGCACGACATCTTCGACGAGCGCCACCTCGCCGCCGCGCAGGGTGCGCAGCAGCGCCGCCCGCAGACGCCGGAACGCCGAATCGAGCTGCTCTGCCTGGCTGAACGCGAGCTCGGCCATCGCCACGACCGCGGTCACCACGCCGCGGGCCTCCTGGTCGAGGTCGGTGTCGCCGATCGCCAGGACGCCCCGCAGGTGACCGCTGCGTCCGAGGGTGAGCAGCGTGAACGGCATGCCTCCCGCGCTCAGGGTCGAGCCGGAGGCGCTGTCGCGCCGCAGCGCGGCGGCGACCTCGGCGGCGAGGGCATCGGCGACGGTCCGATCGAGCGGAGCGGGATGCCGGTGCCTCACCGCCCCGGTCGCGTCGAACAGGCCCACCCAGGCGTCCAGGCGCCGGGAGAGCTCGTCGAGCGTGGCATCCAGCCCGTCCGGCCGCAGGGCCGCCACGGCGACGGCGCGCTGCGCGGCGAGCGCCCAGGAGCGCCGGGAATACGCCTGCGCGGCCACGGCCTCGGCGTTCGCCCGGGCGACGGCGATGAACGGCGTGCGATACGGCACTTCGAACAGCGGCACGCCGCGCTCGCGGCAGGCCTCGATCAGCTCGGGCGGGATGCCCTCGCGGACCACCTCCGTCCCGAAGCCCAGCCCGACCACCCCCCGTGCGGCCAGACGCGCCACGTACCCCTCGTACGCCGGGTCGTCTGCGAGGAACTGGGTCCCCGTGGTCAGCAGCGCGAGTCCCTCCGACAGGAACGGCGTCGGATCGGCCAGGTCCGAGCTGTGCACCCAGCGCACCGGGCGGTCGAGGGCGCCCGGTGCCAGGTCCTCCTCGTCGCTCACCAGACGCAGGCGCAGCTCGCGGCGGCGCAGCAGCGCTCGCAGCGTGGGCGCTCCGGTGGGTGGGGCCGCGGGCATCCCGCTCCTGTCCTGGTGTACAGAGTGACTTGCTCGACTGTACATCGCGGACAGTGACCGTCGGGCCTCGGCCACGTACTCTCGCGACATGAGCACCCTCGAGGCCCCCACCACGCCCGTCGGCGGACCGTCGCTCCCGCAGGAGCGGCGCCTGGTCACCGCGATCCCCGGCCCGCGCTCGCAGCAGCTGCTCGAACGCAAGGCCGCCGCCGTCGCCTCGGGCGTCGGCCACACGGCGCCCATCCACGCCGTCGCCGCCGGAGGCGGTGTGGTCGTCGACGCCGACGGCAACTCGCTCATCGATCTCGGCGCGGGCATCGCGGTCACCACCGTCGGCAACGCGCACCCGAAGGTGGTCGCCGCCGTCCAGGCGCAGGCGGCGCAGTTCACGCACACGTGCTTCATGGTCTCGCCGTACGAGCCGTACGTCGCCGTCGCCGAGGCGCTCAACCGGATCACCCCGGGTGACCACGCCAAGAAGAGCGCTCTGTTCAACTCGGGCGCCGAGGCGGTCGAGAACGCCGTCAAGATCGCGCGCAAGTTCACCCGCAAGCAGGGCGTCGTGGCGTTCGACCACGGCTACCACGGGCGCACGAACCTGACCATGGCGCTGACCGCGAAGGCGATGCCCTACAAGAGCGGCTTCGGGCCGTTCGCAGGCGAGATCTACCGCGCGCCCCTGTCGTACCCGTTCCGCGACGGACTGACCGGCGCCGAGGCGGCCGCCCGAGCGATCGCGCTCATCGAGAAGCAGATCGGCGCCGACAACCTCGCCGCCGTCATCATCGAGCCGATCCAGGGCGAGGGCGGCTTCATCGTCCCCGCCGACGGGTTCCTCCCCGCGCTCGTGGACTGGTGCCGCGCCAACGACGTCGTCTTCATCGCCGACGAGGTGCAGACCGGCTTCGCCCGCACCGGCACGATGTTCGCAAGCGAGCAGTTCGGCATCGTGCCCGACCTCATCACCACAGCCAAGGGCATCGCCGCCGGGCTGCCGCTGGCGGCCGTCACCGGCCGGGCGGAGATCATGGATGCCTCGCACGCCGGGGGCTTGGGCGGCACCTACGGCGGCAACCCCGTCGCGTGCGCCGCCGCGCTCGCCGCCATCGAGGTGTTCGAGACCGAGGGCCTGACCGACCGCGCCCAGGAGATCGGGCGGATCCTCCTCGACCGGCTCACCCGGATGCAGGCGTCGGATCCGCGCATCGGCGACGTGCGCGGGCGGGGCGCGATGGCGGCCGCCGAGTTCGTCGACCCCGACACGAAGGAGCCGGATGCCGCGCTGACCGCTGCGGTCGCGAAGGCCTGCATCGCCGAAGGCGTGATCGTGCTCACGTGCGGCACGTACGGCAACGTCATCCGCTTCCTCCCGCCGCTGTCCATCCCCGACGCGCTGCTGCACGAAGGGCTCGACGTCGTCGCTGCGGCGCTCGAGGGCCGCTGACAGGGAGGTTCCGTGACCGCACCGATCGTCGTCGGCTGCGCTGCGACCGACGCCGGGCGCGACGCCATGGCGCTGGGCGCGCGCCTCGCGATGGCCACCGGTGCGCCGCTCGTGCTGACCTTCGTGCTGCCGGCCGACCTGCGGGACGTGCTCCCGCCGGCCACGCGCGGACCCCAGGCTCGTGCGCAGGCGGAGGAGTGGCTGTCCGATGCCGCGGCGTCGCTGCCGGCATCGGTGAGCGCGACGACGCTCGTGCAGGACGCGAACTCGTTCGCGCAGGGCCTGGTCGAGGCGGCGCACGAGACCGGCGCCCGCCTCATCGTGGTGGGCGCCGCCAACGGCGGACTGCGCGGGCGACACCGGCTGGGCACGGTCGCCACCGAGCTGCTGCACTCCTCGGACGTCGCTGTCGCCCTCGCCCCCGAGGGCTCGCGCCGCGTCCTGCCCGCGATCGGGATCACCCGCATCACGGCCGGGATCGGGCTGCGCGCGGGCGCGGAGGCGCTCATGGACGCGAGCATCGCCCTGGCCCGCGCCACCGGCGCCGAGCTGCGGATCATGTCACTGGTCGCCCTGGACCTTCCCGCCGGGATCGCCGCGACCGAGTCGGCCGCCGAGCACGCCGACGAGGTGTACGTGCACGTGCGGGCGGCGCTGCCGCCGAGCATCGACGCGGACGTCGTCGTGGGACTGGGCGACAGCATCGAAGAGGCCGTCCGCCGGCTGCGCTGGGAGCCCGGTGAGATCGCCATCGTCGGATCGAGCCGGCTCGCAGATCGTCGGCGGCTGTTCCTCGGCTCGACCGCCGCGAAGATCCTGCGCGAACTGCCCGTGCCCATGATCGTCGTGCCCCGCACACCTGATGCGCTGGGACAGTCCCAGCTGCAGACCACCCCAACCACCACCGAACGGAGAGAGAAATGACCCATTACGCCGTCGTCAATCCCGCCACCGGCGAGACCCTCGCCAGCTACCCCACGCACACCGATGACGAGGTGCAGGCGGCCATCACGACCGCCCACGACGAGTACCGCACGTGGCGCGACGTGCCGGTCGCCGAGCGCGCGGCGCTGATCCGCCGCGTCGCCGAGCTGCACCGCGAGCGCCGGGACGAGCTGGCCGCCATCATCGTGCGCGAGATGGGCAAGCCGCTGGCCGCCGCCGAGGGCGAGGTCGACTTCGCCGCCGACATCACCGAGTACTACGCCGACCACGCCGACAAGATCACCGGCGACGAGCCGATCGAGATCGAGGGCGAGGGCACGGCGGTGATCCGTCGCTCGCCCCTGGGCGTGCTGCTGGGCATCATGCCGTGGAACTTCCCGTACTACCAGGTCGCCCGCTTTGCCGCCCCGAACATCGTGCTGGGGAACACGATCCTGCTCAAGCACGCCGGGCAGTGCCCCGAGTCGGCGATCGCGATCGAGAAGATCTACCGCGACGCGGGCCTGCCCGAGGGCGTGTACATCAACCTGCGCCTCACCAACGAGCAGGCCGCAGAGGTCATCGCCGACCCGCGGGTGCAGGGTGTCTCGGTCACCGGCTCCGAGCGGGCCGGCTCCGCCGTCGCCGCGGTCGCCGGTCAGCACCTCAAGAAGGTCGCCCTCGAGCTGGGCGGCTCCGACCCGTTCATCCTGCTGTCCACGGACGACCTCGACGCCACGGTGCAGGCCGCCGTCGATGCGCGCCTGGACAACACCGGGCAGTCGTGCAACGCCGCCAAGCGCTTCATCGTGCACGAGGACCTCTACGACGCATTCCTCGAGAAGTTCACCGCCGCCATGACCGCCGCCAAGACCGGCGACCCGTTCGGCGACGACACCGTGCTCGGCCCGCTGTCGTCGCTGACTGCGGCCGAGCGCCTCGAGGAGCAGGTCGACCGCGCCGTCGAGCAGGGTGCGACCCTGGTCGCCGGCGGCAGCCGCGACGGGGCCTTCTACGGGTCGACGGTGCTCACGGACGTGACCGCCGACATGGATGCCTACCGCGAGGAGTTCTTCGGACCCGTCGGCGTCGTCTACAAGGTCGCCGACGAGGATGAGGCCGTCGCCGTCGCCAACGACACGCCCTTCGGGCTCGGCTCGTACGTGTTCACCACCGACGAGGAGCAGGCGCAGCGCATCGCCGACAAGATCGACGCCGGCATGGTGTACGTCAACTGCGTCCTCGCCGACGAGGCGGGCCTGCCCTTCGGAGGCGTCAAGCGCAGCGGCACCTCCCGCGAGATGGGCCTGCTTGCTGCAGACGAGTTCGTGAACAAGAAGCTCATCCGCGTCGCGGCCTGACACCGCGACCCAGCCCGCCCCCGGACGCTCGCTCAGCGTCCGGGGGCGGCGCCGATTGCGGCCCGGCACTCGGCGAGTGCCTCGTCGGCCCAGCGCACCTGCTGGGGTGTGCCCCAGCGCTCGGCGGCGCGCCTGGCCTCCTCGAACGCGGCGAGGGCCTCGGCGAGCCTGCCCGCGTCGAAGCGGGCCCAGCCGGCGTTGCTGTGCAGCGACACCCGCCAGCGCAGCGTCCGCGGATCGTCGACGTTCTCGAGCTCCGACAGCGCCTGCGCGGTCCAGGCGTCGGCCTGCGCGGCATCGGCGATCGCGAGCATGTGGAGCGCGTCGATGCGCAGGAACGTGAGGCCGGCGGTGGCCGCAGCCTCGGCCGCCGCGCGGAACAGCCTCGCCGCGGCATCCGGATCGCCGGACGAGTTGCGCACGCGCCCGCGCTCCAGCTCGACGCGCACCCGCACCGCCGGTGCGTCGTCCGTGATCGCGTCGAGCACGGCATCCGCTTCGTCGTACCTCTCCTGCAGTCCGAGCGCGCGGGCGCGCTGGGTCTCCAGCTCGGCCCGCTCCGCCCCGCTCGCGGCGGCCGCGGCCCGCGCGAACCGCCCCTCGGAAGCGCACGGATCGTCGAAGTCCCAGAGTGCGTCCAGCGCGGACTGCGGGAGGGTCATGCCGGGATCGTACGACGTCTCGCTGGCCGGGCGATACCGTGCGATCCGGGCGGATCCGGGACATGATGGAACCATGGACGAGACGAATGTCGTGAGCATGCTCACCGAGGAGGAATGCCTGGAGCGCCTCGCCCAGCAGGAGCTCGGCCGGCTCGTCACGCACGTCGGGAACGTGCTGGACATCTTTCCGGTCAACTACGCGCTGGACGACGGCACCATCGTGTTCCGCACCGCCGAGGGCAGCAAGCTGTTCGAGCTCACCGTGAACGACGAGGTGCTGTTCGAGGTCGACGACCACACCGACCGGGATGCCTGGAGCGTGGTCGTGCGCGGGCGCGCGCGCCGGCTCATGACGAGCGAGGAGGTGGCGGCCGCCGACGAGCTGCCGCTGACCCCGTGGATCCCCACGCTCAAGTACAACTACGTGCGGGTGGAGCCCGTCTCGATGACCGGCCGGGCCTTTCCGCGCGGCGCCGAACCCGAGCGGTACGGCATCGCCGAGTACTGAGCCGTCGGCGGCGCGTTCGCGGCCCCAGGACCCATGCCGTAGACTGGAGCCTGCAGTGGAAATCTGCATTCTTTTGTCGTGCCCGGCATCCGGTTCGGCGGGGGGTGCGGGTCCCCTGAGGCCTCAAGGCCTCTAGGGCGGTAGCTCAATTGGCAGAGCAGCGGTCTCCAAAACCGCAGGTTGCAGGTTCGATTCCTGTCCGCCCTGCGGCCCAGCGAACAGCTGGCGCATCTCCAGGTGATTCAGGTGGGTTCGATGGTTCAGGACGGACAGGGTGGCGAGGTCGTCGTCAGCGGCGGCGCCACGCGTGAGAAGAAGCCGAACTTCTTCCAGCGCATCGCCATCTTCCTTCGTCAGGTCTTCGCAGAGCTTCGCAAGGTCGTCACGCCGACGCGACAGGAGCTGGTGAAGTTCACCCTCGTGGTGCTCGGATTCGTGCTCGTGGTGATGGCGTTCGTCTACGGCCTCGACTGGGTGTTCACCTGGTTGATGGAGGTCGTGTTCGGCGTTCCGGGCGCCAACTGAGCGACGCGCTGCGTCGAGATCCTCGACACCCGCGAATGGAAGAGAAGCAAGTGTCTGAACGATATGTCGGTGACGACGGCGACTGGGCCACGGCCGCCGAGCAGTCCAGCGAGGACGACGAAGCCCAGGAGGGCAACGTCCTGGCCGCCGAACAGCAGGCGGTCGAGGCGGCCGAGCACGTCGCGGTCCACGTGGTGGACGAGGACGGCGAGCAGGACACCGAAGACCTGGACGACATCGACATCGAAGATCCGGAGGCTGACGCGATCGTGAACGACGCGCTGAACATCGACGAGACGGCCGAGGCGGAAGCCGCGGCCGAAGTGCTGACCGACGCCCTCGCCGAGGAGGAGGCGCAGCGGGAGGCCGCCCAGGCCGAAGAGGTCGCCCCCTACGACGGCCCCGACATCAACGGCGAAGAGGACCGCCCCGCCCTCGACGAGGACGAGGATGAGGCGTCCGCCGAGGAGGACCCCTACGAGGCGTTCCGCGCCGAGCTGCGGTCGCTGCCGGGCAAGTGGTACGTCATCCATTCCTACGCCGGCTTCGAGCGCAAGGTGAAGGCCAACATCGAGCAGCGCAAGAACACGCTCGAGGTCGAGGAGGACATCTACCAGGTCGAGGTCCCCATGGAGGACGTCGTCGAGATCAAGAACGGGCAGCGCAAGATGGTCACGCGCGTCCGGATCCCGGGCTACGTGCTCGTGCGCATGGAGCTCAACGAGGAGACCTGGTCGGTCGTGCGCCACACCCCGGGGGTCACCGGATTCGTGGGCAACGCGCACAACCCGACGCCCCTGCGCTTCGAGGAGGCCTTCAACATGCTGAAGAGCCTCGTCGAGATCAAGGAGACCGCACCCGCCAAGGCGGGCGCCGTCAAGGGCGCCCCGGCGGCATCCCGCGCGATCCCGGCCGAGGTGGACTTTGAAGTCGGCGAGACGATCACCATCAAGGAGGGCTCGTTCGCGGGCCTGCCCGGCACGATCAGCGAGATCAAGCCCGAAAGCGGCAAGCTCACCGTGCTCGTCTCCCTCTTCGAGCGCGAGACGCCGGTCGAGCTGTCGTTCGACCAGGTCACCAAGCTCTGAGGGAGTGGGGCCTGAGGCCCCGCTGAGCCGCGTTCGCTGAACCCGCGTCTCCCGCCGTACGGGCGGTTCCCCGCGCACTCCCGCGCAGAACTGCGTGGATGTGCGGGATTGCGTGCGGGATGAGCCCGAGGCATCCGTGATTCTGCATCTTTCCGCAGAATTGCGCGCCCTGCGCCCCTGCACAGCGCGCGGTGCGGTGCCGAGTCTGCGCGAATCAGGGTCCGCGCACCCGCGCCCATGCAGGTGCGCGCCACGCTTGAGGCATGGACCGAGGCATGGGTCGAGGCGTGGGCCGAGGCGTGGACGAGCTGCGGGAGGCCATCGCGTACGCGGGCGGCGTGATGCGCGTCGCCGAGCTGCGGGACCGCAGGTTCCCGCGCCGCGCGATCGAGGGCGCGGTCTCCGCGGGTGCGCTCCTCCGCCCGCGCAGGGGGTGGGTGGCGACGCCCGACGCCGATCCGCACCTGATCGCGGCCACCCGGGCGGGCGTGGTGCTCACGTGCGTCACCCAGGCGCGCCGCCTCGGGCTGTGGGTGCTGCACGGGGGCCCGGCTCACGTGGCCGCACCGCCGCACCGGCACATCAGTGAGGTCAGCCCGGGCACGCGTGTGCACTGGGCGAAGCCCCTGGTGCCGCGGCATCCACACGCCCTTGCCGACCCCGTCGAGAACGTGCTCGCGCTCGTCGTGGGGTGCCTTCCGCATGAGGAGGCGCTCGTCGTCTGGGAGTCGGCGCTGCGTCAGGGCGCTGTGGAGCGTGAGGCCCTCGCCCGGATGCCGCTTCCGGCGGCGGCCCGCGCGCTGCTGGAGGAGTGCTCGTCGTACTCGGACTCGGGCTTGGAGACCCTCGTGCCGGTGCGGCTGCGGTTCCTGCGGCTGCCGATCCGCCAGCAGGTGTGGATCGCCGGTCATCACGTCGACCACCTCATCGGCGAACGGCTGGTGCTGCAGATCGACGGCGGCCACCACGTCGGCCCGCAGCGGCGCAGCGACATCGCCCACGATGCGCTGCTGACACTCCTCGGGTACCACGTGATCCGGGTCGACTACGAGCAGGTGGTGAACCGGTGGCCGCAGCTGCACGAGACCATCGTGCGCGCTGTCGCGCAGGGCCTGCACCGGGCGGCATGAGCGGCGGCCGTGCAGAAGTGCGTCGATGTGCAGAGGAACGGATGCCGGGGGCACGACGCGTCCGCAGTCGTGCACATCCCCGTCGCGGTGCGCGCCGGAGCAGGGCATCCGGTACAATCGAGAGGTTGCGCGCGTGTCGCGCGGCATCCCCACCACTGTCAGGAACCGCCTGACCTGTGGAAGCGCGCCCGGGCTGAGAGTCCGCGGCGCTCGACAGAAGGAAAGCAATGGCACCGAAGAAGAAGGTGACCGGCCTGATCAAGCTCCAGATCAACGCCGGCGCCGCCAATCCGGCGCCGCCGATCGGGCCCGCGCTCGGTCAGCACGGCGTCAACATCATGGAGTTCTGCAAGGCGTACAACGCGGCGACCGAGTCGCAGCGCGGAAACGTCATCCCCGTCGAGATCACCGTGTACGAGGACCGCTCGTTCACGTTCATCCTGAAGACCCCGCCGGCTGCTGAGCTGATCAAGAAGGCCGCCGGCATCGGCAAGGGCTCGGCGACGCCGCACACCGCCAAGGTGGGCAAGATCACCAAGGAGCAGGTGCGGCAGATCGCGGAGACGAAGCAGCCGGATCTGAACGCGAACGACCTGGATGCCGCCGAGAAGATCATCGCCGGCACCGCCCGTTCCATGGGCATCACGGTCGAGGGCTGAGGGGGATAGCGAACATGGCAACCAAGTCCAAGGCCTACGAGGCCGCCGCGGCGAAGATCGACCGCGACAAGTTCTACACCCCGACCGAGGCGGTCGCCCTCGCGAAGGAGACCGGCTCGAAGAAGTTCGACTCGACCGTCGAGGTCGCCCTCAAGCTCTCGGTCGACCCCCGCAAGGCAGACCAGATGGTGCGCGGCACCGTCATGCTGCCGCACGGCACGGGCAAGACCGCCCGGGTCATCGTGTTCGCCAACGGTCCGGCCGCCGAGGCCGCGATCGCGGCGGGCGCTGACGAGGTCGGCGGCGCCGAGCTCATCGAGAAGGTCGCCGGCGGCTGGACCGACTTCGATGCGGCCGTGGCCACCCCCGAGCTCATGGGCCAGGTCGGCCGTCTCGGCAAGGTGCTGGGCCCGCGCGGCCTGATGCCGAACCCGAAGACCGGCACCGTCACCCCGAACCCGGCCAAGGCCGTCGAGGAGATCAAGGGCGGCAAGATCGAGTTCCGCGTCGACAAGCACGCCAACGTGCACTTCATCGTCGGCAAGGCGTCGTTCAGCGCCGAGCAGCTGGGCGACAACATCCAGGCCGCGCTCGAAGAGATCGTGCGGCTGAAGCCCGCCAGCTCGAAGGGCCGCTACATCCAGAAGGGCGCCGTGTCGACCACGTTCGGCCCCGGCATCCCGCTGGATGTCAACGCCTTCTGACGCGTCGCACTCTGCACGAGAGGCCTCACCTTCGGGTGGGGCCTCTCGGCGTCTGCGGTGTCACGCCGGCAGCACGAGCATGACGCCCAGCGCGATCATCACGACCGCGATGATCGCGTCCAGGATCCGCCACGCACGTGGCGTCGCCAGCCACCGCCCGAGCAGTCGCGCCCCGAACGCCAGGCCGTAGAACCACACGACGCTGCCGAGCACGGCCCCCGCCGCGAACGCCCAGCGCCCCTCGGCGTGCGTGTTGGCGACCGTCCCCAGCAGAAAGACCGTGTCGAGATAGACGTGCGGGTTGAGCCACGTGAGCGCGAGGCACGTGAGTGCGACCGGCAGCGCGCGCGTGCGGGTGGCGACGCCTGCGGATCCGGATGCCTGGGCCCGTGCCTCGCCGACCTCCAGCGCCTCGGCGGAGGGCCGCCACGCGCGCCGTGCGGCCAGCAGACCGTACGTCACCAGGAACAGCGCGCCCGCCCATCGCACGATGCCCACCAGCCAAGGGGCCGCCAGCAGCACGAGCCCGACCCCTGAGACACCGAGGAGGATCAGCGCGGCATCGGACAGCGTGCAGATCGTCGCGACGAGCACGACGTGCTCGCGCCGCAGCCCCTGGCGCAGCACGAAGAGATTCTGCGCGCCGATCGCGACGATCAGCGACAGACCGAGGCCGAGCCCGGCCAGCAGTGAGGGGAGCACACGCATGACCTTAGGCGGGCGCCATGCATAAGCCCAGTTCAGGTTTCTCAGTGCGCATTAGCATTGCTTCATGCGAGTACCGCTCGACCTCGCCGAGACGCTGGCGACGATCGTGGACGAGGGCACCCTGGAAGCGGCGGCCCGGCGCCTCCACATCACAGCCTCGGCGGTCAGCCAGCGTCTCAAGGCGCTCGAGCGACAGCTCGGCCGGGTGCTGATCGTCCGCAGCAAGCCCGCCCGGCCGACCGAGGCGGGTGCCGCGATCCTGCGCCTGGCGCGCCAGGTCGCGCTGCTCGAGCACGATGCCGCCAGCGAGCTCGGCGTCGACGAGGGCGTCCGGTTCCGCGTGCCGCTGGCGGTGAACGCCGACTCGCTGGCGACGTGGTTCCTCGAACCGCTCGCGAGGGCGGGTCGCAGGCATCCGGTCGTCTTCGACCTGCACCGCGACGACCAGGATTTCACCGCGGGACTCCTCGAGGCGGGGACGGTGCTCGGCGCGGTCACTTCGCGCGCGACGCCCGTGTCGGGCTGCCGGGTCGTCCCGCTGGGCGTCATGCGCTACGAAGCCGTGGCGACCCCGGGCTTCGTCGCCGAGTGGGATCTGCCGGAGGGCCTGGCGCGGGCGCCCGTCGTCGATTTCGACCGGCGCGACGACCTGCAGTCGCAGTGGCTCGGGCTGCAGGGGGTGGATGCCGCATCCCCGCCGCGCCACTTCGTGCCCGCGTCGAGCGACTTCGCGCGCGCGGTGCGGCTCGGCCTGGGCTGGGGGCTGCTTCCTGCCTTCCAGTCGGCCCAAGCGCTCTCGTCGGGCGACCTCGTGCCGCTCGGGGGCCCCGCGATCGATGTGCCGCTGCACTGGCAGCAGTGGAACCTGCGCTCGCCCCTGCTGGACGCGGTCGCCGCCGAGATCATCGGCGAGGCGCAGCGGGTGCTCGCGCCGGCGGCCTCGCGAGTGCAACGTCAGCGGGACTGAGGGACGGGTCTGCTCTCACGCGGTCGCGCGCACCTCGAACCCGCGCTGACCGGTCGGCGCGGCATCCGTCACCTGCGCGCTGTCGACCCGCGATCCGGGCGGACCCTCGGCCATCCACGCGAGCACCTGGTCGACCTGCTCGGGCGTTCCCTCGATCTCGGCCTCGACGGTCCCGTCGCGGCGATTGCGGACCCAGCCGGCCACGCCCGCCTCCTCGGCGATCATGCGCATCGTGTACCGGTAGCCGACGCCCTGCACGCCGCCGGAGACGATCACGTGTACCCGTCTCATGTCTCCATGGTGGCAGGTACCTGCCTGGTGGCAGGATGCCGTCATGGGCACGGTCGACGACTACCTCTCTGAGCTCGATCCGGCCGATGCGGCGGTGATCGCGCATTTCTACGACGTCGTGCGCGAGGCGGTGCCCGAGGTCGAGCAGGGCAAGAGCTACGGGATGCCGGCGCTGCTCTACCGCGGCAAGGCACTGGTCGCGGTGATGCGCACGAAGAAGCACTTCGGCGTGTATCCGTTCAGCGGACTCGTCCCCGACAGGGTCGCGGACGCGCTGGAGGGCTTCGACCACGACAAGGGCACGATCCGGTTCCCGCCGGAGCGACCGCTGCCCGACGACGCGATCCGCGCCGTCGTCGCGGCGCGCATCGCCGAGATCGAGGATCCCTCGCTGCGCCGGCGCGGCTGATCGCTCAGCCGCGCGCCGTCTCCGAGAGGGCGTGCAGCAGCCGGGTGAGCTCGTGGATGTCCTCCAGGGGCCAGTCGGCGAGGGCGTTCAGCAGCAGATCCTCGCGCGGAGCCCGGGCTGCATGCAGGCGCCGCAGCCCCTCCGCGGTGGGCGAGAGGAGGCTCGAGCGGCCGTCCGCGGGGTCGGGTGCGCGCTGCACCAGTCCGCGCTGCTCGAGTTCGCGCACCGTGCGGCTGAGCTGACCCTTGTCGAGCATCAACTGCTCGGCGAGCGCCGCCTGCGTCACCGACTCACGCCGCACGATCGTGGTGAAGACCTTGTACGCCGCCGGCAGCATGCCCGGGCTCAGTCGCTCCGCGTTCTCCGAGATGACGCGACGGAACCGGTTGATGAGTTCGCCGAACTCGGCCTCCAGCGCCCGCACCGCATCGGTGCGGGCCTGCGAAGCATCCGTCCCGGCCATCGCGATCGACACTACCGACGATCCCTTCCCTGGGGCACCGAGACCGTCGCGAGGTCCGCCTCGCTCGCCTCCAGGCGCTCGCTGGTCGTCATGGTCGTGAGCGGCTTGTTCGGCAGGAACACGATCGCCAGCAGCGTCGCCACCGCGAACGGGACGGTGATCAGGAACGCGTGCGAGATGCCCTGGGCGTAGACGTCCTCGATGATGACGCGGATCGACTCCGGCATCTGGGAGACCGCCGGCAGCGTGTTCGACTGCAGCTGCTCGGCCCAGTACTGCGCCTTGTCGCCGAGCCCCGCCAGGGCGGCCGCCAGGTCGCCCTTCACGCCGCCCATGAGGTCGATCACGCGCGCCGCCAGCGCCGCGCCCATCACCGACACCCCGATCGTGCCGCCGAGACTGCGGAAGAAGGTGACGCCGGCGCTGGCGACTCCGATGTCGCTCGGCTTGCAGGTGTTCTGCACCACGAGCACGAGATTCTGCATCGTCATGCCGACGCCGGCGCCGAGCACGAACATGTACACCGAGACGAGCGCGAAGTTCGTGTCGTACTCGATCGTCGACAGCAGGTACGAGCCCGCGATGAGGAACACGGCACCGGCGATCAGGTACGACTTCCACCGTCCGAACCTCGTGATGAGGCCGCCGACCACGACCGAGGCGACCAGCAGTCCGGCGATCATCGGGATAGTCATGAGCCCGGCCTCGGTCGGGGTGGCGCCGCGGGCGAGCTGCATGTACTGGCTGAGGTAGACCGAGGCGCCGAACATCGCGATGCCCGTCGAGATCGACGCGATCACCGACAGCGTGAACGTGCGGTCGCGGAACATGCTCAGGGGCACCAGCGGGTCCTTCGCGCGCAGCTCGACGACCACGAACGCGATCGCGCACAGCAGTGCGCCGCCGGCCATCCACACGGTCGTGAAGCTCCACCACGCGTTGTTCGAGAGGCTCCAGAAATCGCCGTCGGTGCTGGTGCCGGCGTTGGTGACCCAGATGAGGATGAGCGAGGACGCCACGGCCAGCAGCACGATGCCGAGGTAGTCGATCGACACCTTGCGCCAGGATGACCGGGTCAGGTGCAGCGTCTTCTGCACGATGATGAGCGCTGCGACCGCGACCGGGAGCGCGACGTAGAAGTTCCATCGCCAGCCCCAGGCGTCCGTGATCACGCCGCCCAGCAGCGGGCCGCCGACGGTGGCCACCGCCATGACCGCCCCGAACAGGCCCATGTAGCGGCCACGTTCGCGTGGGCTGATGATGTCGGCCATGAGCACCTGGCTGAGGGCCGCGAGCCCGCCCGCGCCGATGCCCTGCGCGAAGCGCGAGGCGATCAGCATGCCCGGGTCCTGCGCGAAGCCGGCCGTCGCCGACGCGAGCACGAAGATGACGATGGCGAGCTGGAACAGCAGCTTGCGGTTGTACAGATCGGCGAGCTTGCCCCACACCGGAGTCGAGATCGCCGTGGTCAGCAGGGTCGAGGTCACGACCCAGGTGTAGGCGGCCTGGTCGCCGTCGAGGTCGTGGATGATGACCGGAAGCGAACTGGACACGACGGTCGAGGCGAGCATCGAGACGAACATGCCGAGCAGCAGACCGGAGAGCGCTTCGAGCACCTCGCGGCGCGTCATGGGGGGCTTGTCGGCCTCGGCGGTGGAGGGCGAAGACATCGTTTCCTTCAAGATCGTTGATCTGGATCAATAGTTGAGAGCGGTCAACTATAACACCTCTGCCGACCAGGGTCGGTCCGCACGCTTCGGGCAGCGAGCGAGGGTGCCCCGAGGCGACCCAGACGAATGCAGCGGCTCAGTCGGCGAGCGCGAGCGCGCGGAAGGGCTGACGCGGTGCCGAGAGCGGGGCGGCGGGCGGCGGGACCCGCTTCAGCTGCGTCCGCCGGTAGAGCTCGTCGATCAGCGCAGTCGCCAGCGAGACGAGCTTGGCGATCTCGCGCTCGTCGCGATCGACCCACACGCAGCGCGGCTCGTCGTCGACGGGCACGAAGCCGTCATGCTGCTCCCACGCCACGAGGGTGCGCTCGGCGCCGAGCACGTGCTGCTGCCACCAGACCTGCCGCAGATACGAGCGGGGAACGCTGCGCCACGGCCTGTTCGTGGTCTTGATCTCGGCGAGCGTGACGCGCCCCGCGCTGTCGACCGAGACGCCGTCGGGGGTCGCCAGGTGCCGCTTCTCGACGACCGCGTGGAAGAGCGCCGACGAGGGCTGGATGCCGTGGGTCGCCGCGACCCAGGCGGCGATCTCGGGCTCGCGCTGCCGGCCGTGCGCGGTGTAGGCGTTGCCCGAGAACCCCGTGCCCATCAGCTTCGCATCGGCGGCGCGCGCGATCGCGCGCTCGGAGGTGAGTGTCGCCACGTCGGTCGCCGTGATCCCGCGTGAGCGCGCCCGGGTCCAGGCCACGCGGTCGCGGGAGTCCGCGACGATCCGGGCGGCCAGCTCAGGGGTCACCGTTCGAGAGTAGCCCGCGGCGCTGACGGCCCGTGGTTGCGACACCCTGCCCGGGGCGGCGGCGGGGGCGGCGCCGGGGCCGGGAATGCCGCGCAGAAATGCGGAGATGTGCAGAATTGCGGATGCCTGAGGCCAGCCGATCCGCAATTCTGCACATCTCCGTCATGGTGCG
>NZ_JBIQHX010000029.1:0-28223 GCF_044508325.1 Microbacterium sp.
GATCACGCGTCGCGGCCGGTGATCCCCGACGTCGAGGCGATCACGTCGCGCATCTTCTTCTCCAGCGCCTCGTAGAACATCGACAGCGGGAACTCGTCGTCCAGCACGGCGTCCGTGTACCCGCGCGGGGGTCCGGCGAGCACCTCGTCGGGCAGACCGCGTGCCCACCGGGAGGCGGGGTTCGGCGACAGCACCGAGCGCACGAGGTCGTACGCGGCGAGCCAGTGCGCCGTCTTCGGGCGGTCGATCGAGCGCCAGTACAGCTCGTCGATCGCCTCGCCCAGGGCGACGACCGCGGCCGGCACCTCGTCCCAGTCGAAGGCGAGGGCGGTGTCGGTCCAGTGCAGCACGCCGCGCTGATGCAGCCAGGCGAACAGCAGCTGCCCGCCGAGGCCGTCGTAGTTGCGCACGCGCGAGCCGGTGATCGCGAACCGGAAGATGCGGTCGAAGATCACCGCGTATTGCACGAGCGCGGCGTGCTCGAGCATCTCGGTCTCGGTGGGCGACAGGTCGTCGCGCTGCGACAGCCGCTTCTGGATGGCCACGCACTCTCGGAACGCGGTGAGGTCGCAGCGCAGCTCCTCGAGCGAGTACAGGAAGTAGGGCATCCGCTGCTTGATCATGAACGGGTCGAACGGCAGGTCGCCGCGCATGTGCGTGCGGTCGTGGATGATGTCCCACATCACGAACGTCTTCTCGGTGAGCTGCTGGTCGTCGAGCATGCGGGCGGCGTCGGCGGGCAGGTCGAGCTTGGTGATCTCGGATGCCGCGCGCACCACGCGACGGTAACGGGCAGCCTCGCGGTCCTGGAAGATCGCGCCCCAGGTGAAGGTCGGGATCTCACGCATCGCGACCGTCTCCGGGAACAGCACCGCGCTGTTGGTGTCGTAGCCGGGCGTGAAGTCGACGAAGCGCAGGCTCACGAACAGCTTGTTGCCGTAGTCGCCGGCCTCGAGCTCGGCGATGAACTGCGGCCAGATGACCTCGACGATCAGCGCCTCGACGTGCCGGTCGCTCGACCCGTTCTGCGTGTACATGGGGAACACGACGAGGTGGCGGATGCCGTCGACGCGCTGCAGCTGCGGCTGGAACGCCATGAGCGACTCCAGGAAATCGGGCACGCCGAAGCCGCCGTCGGCCCAGCGCTCGAAGTCGTGGGCGGATGCCGCGAGGTACTCGGCGTCATGCGGGAACCGTGGCGCGAGCTCGCGGATCGACTCGACGATCGTCGCGACGAGCTCCCGAGCCTCGGCGTGCGCGTCCTCCCCGCTCTCCGATGTCGCCGGCACCGATCCGTCCTGCACCTGCAGGCCCTGCAGCGCGGTGGCCGCGTCCTTCAGGCGCAGCCAGGCGGGCGAGCGCTCGACGTCGGCGGCCAGGGCGCGGATGTCGTCGAGGGCCTCCGGTTCGCCGATGATCGCCGTCGTCGCGGCGTGCGTCGTGCTCATGAGAACCTCCGATCGTCGAAAACCCTGCCGTGCCGGAAAAGTTCCGGCGGCGGACACCCACTGCCGATATTCTTCCACCTATGGACGATCCTGTCGATCTGGCCATCGTGCGGGCCGTCTCGCGCGACGCGCGAGCCACCCTCGCCGACATCTCCCGGGCGGTGGGCCTGTCGGTCTCCGCGGTGCAGGCGCGGCTGCGCCGGCTCGAGAGCAGCGGCGTCATCGCCGGCTACCGGGCGCTGCTGGACCCCGAGGCGGTCGGCACGCCGTTGTCGGCGTTCATCGAGATCACGCCGCTCGACCCGGCGCAGCCCGACGACGCGCCCGAGCGGCTCGAGCACCTCACCGCGATCGAGGCGTGCCACTCGATCGCGGGGGAGGCGAGCTACATGCTGTTCGTGCGCGTCGAGAGCCCGCGCGCGCTGGAGGCGCTGATCCGCGACATCCGCTCCGCGGCGTCGGTGAACACGCGCACGACCGTCGTGCTGCAGACCTTCTTCGAGAATCGTCCGGTGCTCCCGGCCTGAGCCGGGTGCTCGTCACACTCTCAGGAGCGGGCGACGAGGTGCGCCTGCAGCGCAGGGATGACCGTCTCGCCGTAGACCCGCAGGGTCTCCTCCTTGGAGTCGTGCTGCAGGTAGCCCGCGAACTGGGTCACGCCGAGGTCCTTCAGCCGCTTCAGCTTCTCGATGTGCTCCTGCGCCGATCCGAGGATGCAGAACCGGTCGACGATCTCGTCGGGGACGAAGTCGACATGGTCGTTCTCGGCCCTGCCATGCGTGTTGTAGTCGTACCCGGTGCGGCCCTCGATGTACGCGGTGAGCGCCTCCGGCACCACCCCGGCATCGCCCTGCGTCGCCGCATGGTGACCGTACTTCGCGACGATGTCGGCGACGTGGTTTCCGACCATGCCGCCGAACCAGCGGCACTGCTCGCGCATGTGCTGCCAGTCGTCGCCGATGTACATGGGGGCCGCCACGCAGAAGTCGAGGGCGTCGGGGTCGCGGCCGGCGTCTGCCGCGGCATCCTTCACGGTCCTGATCATCCACGCCGCGATGTCCACGTCCGCCAGCTGCAGGATGAACCCGTCGCCGACCTCGCCGGCGAGCTTGAGCGCGAGCGGACCGTACGCGGCAACCCAGACATCCAGCGCCGAGCCGTGGCTCCACGGGAACCGCAGCGTCGCGCCGTTGTACTCGACCGCCCGGGAGTTCGCCAGCTCTCGGATGACGTGGATCGACTCGCGCAGCTCGCGCAGCGTCGTGGGCTTTCCGCCGGTGACCCGCACCGCCGAGTCGCCGCGCCCGATTCCGCAGATGGTGCGGTTGCCGTACATCTCGTTGAGCGTGGCGAACACGGATGCCGTGACCGTCCAGTCCCGGGTGGCCGGGTTCGTGACGAAGGGCCCGACCATCACCCGGTGGGTCGCCGCGAGGATCGCGGAGTGGATGACGTACGGCTCCTGCCACAGCAGGTGCGAGTCGAAGGTCCACACGTGGCTGAACCCGTGCGCCTCCGCCAGCTGGGCCAGCTGCACCGTGCGCGCCGCGGGCGGGTTCGTCTGCAGGACGACGCCGAAGTCCATGTGCTCTCCTCCCCGTTCAGACCAGGTACTGGCTCAGGCCGCGCCTGAGGTACTGCCCGTCGCCCTTGGCGCCGAGGTACCGGCCGTCGTCGACGATGACCTTCCCGCGCGAGAGCACCGTGTCGACATGGCCGTCGACCTCGAAGCCCTCCCACGCGGAGTGGTCCATGTTCATGTGATGGGTCTTGCCGTACCCGATCGAGGTGTGCCCGTTCGGGTCGTAGACGACGATGTCGCCGTCGGCGCCGGGCTGGATCACGCCCTTGCGGCCGTACAGTCCGAACATCCGCGCCGGGGTCGTGCTCGTCAGCTCCACCCAGCGCTCCAGCGACAGCCGGCCGGTCACGACCCCCTGGTAGAGCAGGTCCATCCGGTGCTCGACGGAGCCGATGCCGTTCGGGATCGCGCGGAAGTCGTCGAGGCCCAGCTCCTTCTGGTCCTTCATGCAGAACGGGCAGTGATCGGTGGACACCATCTGCAGATCGTTGGTGCGCAGCGCCTGCCACATGCTGTCCTGGTGGCCCTCGGCACGGGCGCGCAACGGGGTGGAGCACACCCATTTGGCGCCTTCGAACGCACCCCACTCCTCGCTGAACGCGCCCAGCTGCTCCTCGAGCGACAGGTACAGGTACTGCGGGCACGTCTCGCCGAACACGTTCCAGCCTCTGTCGCGCGCCCAGGCGAGCTGCTCCACCGCCTGCTTGGCGCTGACGTGCACGACGTACAGCGGCGCTCCGGTGAGGTTCGCGAGCATGATCGCGCGGTGCGTCGCCTCCTCCTCCATCTGCCAGGCGCGGGCGATGCCGTGGTAGTACGGAGCCTTCTTGCCGGCCTCGGCCAGCTGCGCCGCGAGCACGTCGATCGCCGGACCGTTCTCGGCGTGCATCATCGTGAGCAGCCCGGTCTCGTGGGAGACCTGCATCGCCCGGAGCACCTGCGCGTCGTCGGAGTAGAAGACGCCGGGATAGGCCATGAACAGCTTGAAGCTCGTGACCCCCTCGTCGATGAGCCCGCGCATGGCGGCGAGCGAGTCGTCGTCGACTCCACCGATGATCTGGTGGAAGCCGTAGTCGATGGCGCAGTTGCCGGCGGCCTTCTCGTGCCACGCCGCGAGGCCGTCCTGGACCCGCTCGCCGTAGCGCTGCACGGCGAAGTCGATGATCGACGTGGTGCCGCCCCATGCCGCCGCACGCGTGCCGGTCTCGAACGTGTCCGAGGCGTTGGTGCCGCCGAAGGGCAGCTCCATGTGGGTGTGCGCGTCGATGCCGCCGGGGATGACGTACTTGCCGGTGGCGTCGACGACGGTGTCGACGGATGCCCTCAGGTCTGTGCCCAGCAGCTGCGAGCCCGGCGCGAGCACGGCCGCGATGGTCTCGCCGTCGATGAGCACGTCGGCTTCGCCGCGGCCGGTCGCCGAGACGACGGTGCCGCCGGTGATCAGGGTGGTGGTCATCAGCTTCTCCTCGGGTGCGACCGGTCAGGGGGCGACGATGTCGCCGTACGTGTCCGGGCGGCGGTCGCGGTAGAACTGCCAGTCGTCGCGCATCTGCTGGACCATGTCCATGTCGAGGTCGCGCACGAGCACCTCCTCGTGCTCGCCGGATCCGCGCTCGCCCACGAAGTTGCCGCGCGGATCGATCACCTGGCTCGTGCCGTAGAAGGGCACCGCGAGGTCGCCGTACTCGTTGTCCTCCAGTCCCACGCGATTGGGCTGGAGCACGAAGTAGCCGTTGGCCACGGCGGCGGCGGGACCCTCGATCTCCCACAGCCGGTTGCTCAGCCCGGGCTTGGTGGCGTTCGGGTTGAACACCATGTGCGCGCCGTTCAGACCCAGCTCGCGCCAGCCCTCCGGGAAGTGGCGGTCGTAGCAGATGTACATGCCGACCTTGCCGACCGCCGTGTCCCAGACCGGATAGCCGAGGTTGCCGGGACGGAAGTAGAACTTCTCCCAGAACCGGTCGAGGTGCGGCAGGTGGTTCTTGCGGTAGATGCCCAGGACCGTGCCGTCGGCGTCGACGAGCACCGACGTGTTGTAGTACACGCCGGTCTGCGCCTCCTCGTAGATCGGCAGCACCAGCACCATCCCCAGCTCCTTCGCGAGCGCGGCGAAGCGCTGCACGATGGGCCCGTCGGCGGGTTCGGCGAACCGGTAGTACTTCTGATCCTGCGTGATCCCGAAGTACGGCCCGTAGAACAGCTCCTGGAAGCTCATCACCTGCGCGCCCTGCGCGGCGGCGTCCCGGGCGAACTGCTCGTGCTTGTCGAGCATCGACTCCTTGTCGCCCGTCCAGGTGGTCTGGCTGATGGCGGCTCTCACCGTGGTCACTGCGTCCTCCGTCGACTCTTGCTGAATGCGGTGACCCCACAGTCCCAGACCGGCGCGAATCCGTAAAGGGGTGACCGTTTCCGGCCTCGCCGCCGGCGTCGGAACGACGGACGTGAGGCGGCGGCGATACATCCCGAGGCGGATGCCGCGGGTGCGTCGCGTCGCGTAGCGTCGTAGCGTGCTGCGCCCCCTCAAGCCGTATCAGCTCATCGTCGACGTCTGCGTGGCCGCGATCCTGTTCGCCGTCACGCTGTCGTCGACGCTGTCGCCGGCATCGTTCCTCAGGACCGGTGCCGACGGGAGCGGGCTGCTCGGGCTGCCCGTCGGGATCGTGCTGTGCGGCGCCCTCGCGATCCGCCGGCTGAGCCCGGCGCTCGCCCTCGCGGTGGCCTGGGCCGGAGCTCTGCTGCAGAT
Organism: Microbacterium sp.; assembly: GCF_044508325.1. Taxonomy (GTDB): domain Bacteria; phylum Actinomycetota; class Actinomycetes; order Actinomycetales; family Microbacteriaceae; genus Microbacterium. The sequence goes on from NZ_JBIQHX010000029.1 coordinate 5,774, forward strand.
GGCGCTGGGGCTGCCGCCGATGCCGGTCGACGTCGCCGTGTTCGGAGTGCTCTATGTCACGGCGGCGTACGGATCCGCGGCGACCATGTGGAGCGGCCTGGCGTCGTCGTTCGTCGGTGCGGGCTTCATCACCGCCTACCTCGTCGTGGTGCCCCTGCTGAGCCAGGGCGGATCGCTCTCGTCGATCCTGAACGACCTGCTCGGCACGGGCGTGCTGCTGTACATCGCCGCGGCCTTCGCGCTGCTGCTCGCGTGGACGGCCGGCGCACTCGCCCGCATGGCCCTGCGCGCCCGCGCGAACCGCGCGGCCCAGCAGCGCGCGGAGGCCGAGGCGGCCGCCGAGCAGGAGCGCGTCCGCATCGCCCGCGACATGCACGACATCGTGGCCCACTCGCTGGCGGTCGTGATCGCCCAGGCCGACGGCGCGCGGTACGCGGCGGCATCCGACCCCTCCCCCGCTGGGGACGCGCTGCAGACGATCTCGTCCACCGCCCGCACCGCGCTGGCCGACGTGCGCCTGCTGCTGACGCAGCTCCGGCACAGCCAGGGCGACGGCCCGCAGCCGACGCTCGCCGATCTGGAGGGCCTGTACGCGCGGGTGCGCGCGGCCGGGGTCGAGCTGAGCGTCGACGTCGACCCGAGTCCGTCGTCCGACCCGCCGGGCGCGCTGCAACTGGCGGTGTACCGGATCCTGCAGGAGGCTTTGACGAATGCGCTGCGGCACGGCGACGGCGGTGGCGTCTCGGTGCGGCTGGCCTGGCTGGCCGACGAGGTCCGGCTCGAGGTGCGCAACCGCGTGCCCGCCGGCGCGACCGCGACGGGGGCGGGACACGGCGTGATCGGCATGCGCGAGCGGGCGCAGCTGGCGGGCGGCCGGCTGGAGGCGGATGCCGAAGACGGATGCTTCGCGGTGCGCGCCACGCTGCCGCTGGTGCAGGCCGAGTCCCGGATGCTGCCCGCGACGAGTGGGGACGAGCGGGACGAGGACCCGCTGTGATCCGGGTGGTGCTCGTCGACGACCAGGCGCTGTTCCGCGCCGGCATCCGCATGCTCGTGGACTCGCAGCCGGACCTGGAGGTCGTGGGCGAGGCCGCGGACGGCCGGGAGGGCATCGCGGTGGTGCGCGAGACCCGCCCCGACGTGGTGCTGATGGACATCCGGATGCCGGTGCTGGACGGCCTGGCCGCGACCGCCGAGCTGCTGGCCGACGACGCACCGCCGCGCATCGTGATGCTCACCACCTTCGACCTCGACGAGGCTGCCGCGCGCGCCATCCGTCAGGGCGCGAGCGGGTTCCTGCTCAAGGACGCCGACCCCGAGTTCCTGCTGGCCGCGATCCGCACCGTGCATTCCGGGTCCGCCGTGATCGCGGCATCGGCCACGCGCGAGCTGTTCGGCGCCTTCCCCGCGCCGGCGGCCGTCCCCGCGCAGTTCGACACGCTGACCGAGCGCGAGCGCGAGATCTTCGCGCTCGCCGCCCGCGGTCTGTCCAACGCCGAGATCGCGGCGCGCGAGTACCTCAGCGAAGCCACAGTGAAGACGCACATCAGCCGCATCCTCACCAAGCTCGATCTGCGCGACCGGGTGCAGCTGGTGGTGTTCGCCTTCGACCACGGGCTGGTCTGATCAGCCCTCGACCAGCCCGTCTCAGACCAGGATCCGCAGCGGCTCCGCCAGCAGATCGGTGAGCTCGCGCAGGAAGGCCGCCGCGCCCGCGCCGTCGAGCACCCGGTGGTCGACCGTGAGGGTGAGCCGGGTGCGCGGGCGCACCTGCACCTCGCCGTCCACGACGACCGCCTCGTCGACCGTCGACCCTACGGCGAGGATCGCCGCCTCGGGCGGGTTGAGCACGGCGGTGAACGCGTCGATCCCGTACATGCCGAGGTTCGAGACCGAGAAGGTGCCCCCGGTCATCTCGTCGAGCTTGAGCCGGCCGGCGCGGGCGCGCGCGGCGAGATCCTTGATCTCGGCGCCGATCGCGGTCACCGACTTGCGGTCGGCGTCTTTGACGACCGGGACGACGAGACCGTCCTCGAGCGCCACGGCCACCCCGACGTTCACGTGCGCATGCCGCAGGATGGCGTCGCCGCCGAACGACGCGTTGACCTCGGGGTGGGCGCGCAGCGCGACCGCCACCGCCCGGACGATGAGGTCGGTGACGCTCACCTTGATCCCCTGCTCGGCGAGGCGGCTGTTGATCTCGCCGCGCAGCTCGTTCAGCCGCGAGGCGTCGAGCACTGTCGTGAGCTGGAACACGGGCACCAGGGCCGCCTCGGTGAGCCGGCGCGCCGTCACCTTGCGGATCTGCGACAGCGGCACCTGCTCGTCGTCGTCCTGGGCGGTGGCGACCGGTGCGCCGCCGGTCGGCGCGGCGGCGGCAGCGGGCTGCGGTTCCGGCGCCGTCGGGGCGGCGGATGCCGCGGGCTCGGGCTCCGCGGGCTTTCCGCCGCCCAGCAGCGCCTCGATGTCGGCGCGGATGATCCGCCCGCCCGGGCCGGTGCCCCGGACGGTCGCCAGGTCGATGTCGTGGCTGCGCGCCAGCGAGCGGACCAGGGGAGTGGCCTTGATGCGTCCGTCGGACGGCGCCTGCTCCGCGACCGGTCCGGGCTCGGGCTCGGCCGGTTCGGTCTCGGCGGCGGGCTCCGTCTCGGGCTCGGCGGGTGCCTCGTCTCGGTCGTCGGCGGGTTCGCTCGGCGGCGCGTCCTGCTCGGCGGGGGCAGGCTCCACCGAGGGGGCCTCGGCATCCGAGACGTCTGAGGTTCCCGAGCCGTCGCCGATCACCGCGATCGGGGCGCCGATGGCGACGTTCTCGCCGGGCTGGACCAGGATCTTCTCGAGCACGCCCGCCTCATACGCCTCGAGGTCCATCACGGCCTTGTCGGTCTCGATCTCCGCGAGCACGTCGCCGCGCTCGATCGTGTCGCCCTCGGCCTTCAGCCACTGCGAGATCGCGCCCTCGGTCATCGTGTCCGACAGCCGCGGCATGAACACCTCAGTCATCGCGTGCCCTCCTTGCGCGTGAACCGCGTCGCATCCAGCTGTTCCTCGATCACCCGGATCAGCGCGTCGGCGTCGGGCAGCGCGATCCGCTCCAGCGACTTCGCGTACGGGAGGGGGATCTCGGCGGCCGCCACCCGCCGCACCGGCGCATCGAGGTAGTCGAACGCGCCCTCCTGGATGGTCGCGGCGATCTCGGCGCCGACCCCGTAGGTGAGCCAGTCATCCTCGAGCACGACGGCCCGGCCGGTCTTCATCGCCGACCGGCAGACGGTCTCGCGGTCGAGCGGCCGCAGGCTGCACAGGTCGACGACCTCGATCGACACGCCCTGCCCGGCCATGCGCCGGGCGACGTCGGCGGCGATCACCGCCGAGCGGGAGTACCCGACGACCGTGACGTCGGTGCCCGGCACGGTGACCTTGGCGCGACCGAACTCGGCCACCTGCTCGCCGGCGGGGACCGGCCCCTTGGTGTTGTACAGCGAGAGGTTCTCCAGCAGCAGCACCGGGTCGTCGTCGCGGATGGCCGCGGTCAGCATCGCCTTCGCGTCGGCCGGCGTCGACGGCGCCAGCACCTTCAGGCCCGGGACGTGCGCGTACCACACCTCGAGGTTCTGCGAGTGGGTCGCCGCCAGCTGCTGACCGCCTCCGCCGGGGGTGCGGATCACCATCGGCACCGCGGTCTGGCCGCCGAACATGCCGTAGATCTTGGCCGCGTGGTTGACGATCTGGTCCATGGCGATGAGGGAGAAGTTGATCGTCATGATCTCGACGACCGGACGCATCCCGAGCATCGCGGCGCCGATCGCCGCCCCGACGAAGCCCTCCTCCGAGATCGGGGTGTCGCGCACGCGCTCGGGCCCGAACTCGTTCAGCAGCCCCGCGGTGATCTTGTACGAGCCCTCGAACAGCCCGATCTCCTCGCCGAGCAGGATGACGCTGTCGTCCCGTGTCATCTCGGCGCGCAGGGCGTCGTGCAGGGCCTGGCGGTAGGTGATGTCGCTCGTCTCGGTCATCGCCGTCACGCCCCCTGTCCTGCCGGCGCGGGCTGCGCGGTGTCCCAGCCGGGCGGCAGCACCGGGTCGCCGGGCATGAGCCGGGACGCGTTGGGGACGTCGGTGGCGTAGGTGTAGTCGAACAGCTTCTCGGGGCCCGGTTCCGGGCTCGCATCGGCGAACGCGATGGCCTCGGCGACCTCGGCGACGACGTCGGCCTGGATCCGGTCGGCCTGCTCCTGGTCGAGCACGCCGTCCGCGATCAGCTGCGCACGGTAGGCGGGCAGCGGATCGTGCTTCTTCAGCTCGTCCGTCTCCTCCTTGCTGCGGTAGCGGGCCGGGTCGACGACGGAGTGGCCCCGCAGCCGATACGAGACCACCTCGAGGATCCCCGGCTGCCGCTTCTCGCGCGCTGCGGTGAGCATCTCCACCGCCGCGAGGCGCACGACCTCGGGGTCTTCGCCGTCGATGCGCCGCCCGGGGATGCGGTACGAGCAGCCGCGCTTGTACAGGTCCGGCTCACCCGACGCGTGCTCGACCGTCGTGGCCATGCCCACGCCGTTGTTGACGATCACGTAGACGATCGGCAGCTTCCAGATGGCCGCCAGGTTCAGCGCCTCGTGGAAGGCGCCGATGTTCGTCGTGCCGTCACCCATCTGGCACATCACGGCCTCGGCGTCCGGCCCCGGCTCGCCGCGGTAGGTCAGCGCGAGGGCGGCGCCGGTGGCCACCGGGATCTGCCCGCCGACGATGCCGTAGCCGCCGAGCATGCGCTTGTCGGCGTCGAACATGTGCATCGAGCCGCCCAGGCCCTTCGCGACGCCGTCCTCGCGGCCGAAGAGCTCGGCCATCACGCGACCGGTCCCCATGTCGCGCGAGAGGGCGTAGCCGTGGTCGCGGTAGTTGGTGAACAGGTAGTCGGTCTCGCGCAGCGCGGCCATGAGGCCCACGACCGTCGGCTCCTCGCCGAGGTTGAGATGGCAGTACCCGCCGATCTTGGCACGCGTGTACATCTCGCCCGCGCGCAGCTCGAACTCGCGGATCAGCGACATCTCGCGGAAGTAGTCGATGCGGGTCTGGGCATCCGGCTGGGCCGGAGTCCGCGCCCGCCCCTTCTTGGCCGGCGCGGGCTTCTCAGCCGGTGCAGGCTTGCCGGCCTGCGCGCCCTGCGTTCTTCCCGCCATAGTGCATCCCTCTCACCCGATGCGCGGCTTGTGGCCGCGTGGACCTCAGGGGCCGGGCGGCTGCTCCTGCAGCGCGAACCGGTCCTCGCCTCCCCCGCACTTGGGGCAGACCAGCGGCGGATGCGGACCGCGCACCGTCTCGCCGCAGACCCCGCACGCCCACTCCATCATGCGCCCGACCAGGTCGCGCCGGCTCAGGATCCCGACCAGCCGGCCCGCCGACAGCACCGGAACCCGGCGGATCTGCGAACCCACGAGGATCCGCCGCACCTGCTCGATGTCGGTGTCGCTGGTGACACTGATGACCTCGGTGGTCATGACGTCCCGCGCGGTGCGGCCGGTGCGGGTGAGCAGGTCGAGCTCGCTGACCAGACCCAGCACGGTGCCCGCGTCGTCGACCACCGGAACCGCGCTGATGCGCGCGGAGGTGATCGTCTCGGCGATCTGGGCCACCGTGGCGCCCGGGCCTACGGTGACGACCGGTGCGGTCATCGCCTGGCCGGCGGTGATGCCAGCCGCCGCGCGATCCGTAGCCATGACCGCAGGCTATCAAGCCGCACGTGCCTGCGGGAGGGCGGGGGTGAGACCAGGATCATCCTCGAGAGGGAGACGGATGCCTCGCCAGGACGACGCGGCAGCGGCATCCCGGTTCCTAGCGTCGATGTCATGCAGATCACCTCCACAGACCTCGGGCTCGCCGCCCGGGTGCAGAACGTGACCAAGACCTACGGCAGCGGCGAGGGCGCGGTGCACGCCCTCGACGACCTCACCGTCGGCATCCGCCGCGGCGAGTTCACCGCCATCATGGGCCCCTCGGGCTCGGGGAAGTCGACCCTCATGCACGTCATGGCCGGGCTTGACTCCGCGTCGAGCGGACGGGCCTGGATCGGCGACACGGAGATCACCGGGCTCGGCGACCTCGACCTGACGATCCTGCGCCGCCGCCGCGTGGGCTTCGTCTTCCAGGCGTTCAACCTCGTGCCGACCCTCGACGCACAGGCGAACATCCTGCTGCCGTTCGACCTCGACGGGCGCAGGCCCAGCGCGCTGGAGCGCGCCCGCATCGACGGGCTGATCGAGTCGCTCGGTCTCGGTCCGCGACTGCGGCACCGGCCGCACGAGCTCAGCGGCGGCCAGCAGCAGCGGGTCGCCATCGCCCGCGCCCTCGCCACCGGCCCCGACCTCGTGTTCGCCGACGAGCCGACCGGCAACCTCGACTCCCGCAGCGGACGCGAGGTGCTCGCCCTGCTGCAGACGGCCAGCCGCGAGCACGGTCAGTCCATCGCGATGGTCACGCACGACCCGATCGCCGCGTCGCACGCCGATCGCGTGCTGTTCCTGGGCGACGGGCGACTCGTCGCCGACAAGCCGCGCCGATCCGCCGAGGAGATCAGCGCCTTCATGCTCGCCGCGGAGCGCGTCGCGGAGCCGGAAGCGCTGCCCGCGCGCGGAGCGAGAAGCTCTGCCGAGGCGAGGACGGGATCGGGCGAATCGCCCCTCACCTCGGCAGAAGTCCTCCCCACGGCCGACGGGGTGCGGGCATGAGCGCCCCGAGCCGCTCCTGGCTGCGCGAGCGCGGCATGGGCGCCAGCATCCTGGTCGCCGCCCTGTCCAGCGCGTTCGGCGTCGTGCTGCTGTCGGCGACCGGCTACATCGCCGCGGTGCTGCGCGCCGACCCGTACATCGGCGGCAGCGGAACGCTCGCGATGGTGCTCGGCATCCTCACCGTGCTGCTCGTGGGCGTCGCCGTCTACGTCGCGGCGATCGTGACCGCCAACACGTTCTCGACCATCGTCGCCGGCCGCACCCGGCGCATCGCCCTGATGCGCCTCATCGGCGCGTCGGCGCGCGCGCAGCGCGCCGAGGTCGCGCGGCAGGGTCTGGTCGTCGGGGTCATCGGCGCCCTCCTCGGGCTGGTGGCCGGGACCGCGCTGTCGGCGGTCGGGGTGATCGTCGCCGAGCGCGTGCTGGGCACGCAGGGCGTCGAGTACGCCGTGGTGCAGGCGGTGCTGCTCATCCCCGCCGTGACCGTGGCGCTGACCACGTGGGCCGCGGCCTGGGCGGGCTCGCGACGGGTGCTCACGGTCACCCCGCTCGAGGCGCTGGGGGGCTCCGTCGAACGCGGACACGAGGAGCACGTGCGTCGCACCGGCCGCAACGTCACCGCGATCGCGCTGTTCGTGGCGGGGGGCGCGCTGCTGGCCGCGGGCATCATGCTCGGGCTGGTGACCTCGCTGGGCGTCGTCGTGGCCTTCGGCGGCGGCATCCTGTCGTTCACGGGTCTCGCCCTCGGCGCGACCCTCGTGATGCCGCCGATCCTGCGGCTGGTGGGCCGGGCGTTCGGGGGGTCGGCGACCGCCCGCCTGGCGGCGGAGAACGCGCTGCGCCACCCCGAGCGCTCCAGCCGCATGGCGATCGGGGTCGTGATGGGGGTGACTCTGGTGACGATGTTCGCGGTCGCTCTGGAGTCGGCGAAGTCGGTGCTCAACGCGGCGTCGGGCGGCGACATGCCGCCCGAGATGGCGGCCCTCATCGACACGTTCGCCGGGATCATGATGGGCATCGTCGCGGTGTCGGCCGTCATCGCCGCGGTGGGGCTCGTGAACCTGCTCACGATCGGGGTCGTGCAGCGCACCCGCGAGCTCGGGCTGCTGCGGGCGCTCGGCCTGTCGAGCCCGCAGGTGCGCGCGATGGTGCTGCTGGAGTCGGCGCACATCACCGTCGCAGCCGTGGCGACCGGACTCGTCCTCGGGGTGGTCTACGGGTGGGCCGGTGCGCAGTCGCTGCTGGGCACGGTGCCGGTGCGGCCGGACGCCCCTGCCGTGGCGACATTCGTGGCGCCGGCGGTCCCGCTGTGGCCGGTCCTCGCCATCGTCGCGGCCACCGCCGTGCTCACCCTCGTGGCGGCGGTGGCGCCGACGCGGCTGGCCACCCGCGTGAGCCCGGTCGCCGCCCTCGCGCACCCCTGACCGGGCGTGCCCCTGCCGCCGAGAGGTGCCCCTTGTCAATGGGATGGCGCCCTCGGCGGCCGGGGCGCAAGCTCGGGCACACGCACGATCGGAGGAGCCATGCAGATCGACATCATCGAACACGAGCCGCCGTATCGGATCGGATACATCGTCGGCAGTCTGTCCCGCGATTCGATCAACCGCCGGCTGGCCGAGGCGCTCGTCGCGCTCGCGCCGGCCGAGATGCAGCTGGAGGAGATCTCGTACGGCGACCTGCCGCTGTACAACCGGGATTTCGATGCGGACTACCCGCAGGTCGCCCGCGACTTCAAGGCGGCCGTCGAGGCGATGGATGCCGTGCTGTTCGTGACACCGGAGTACAACCGGTCGATCCCCGGCGCGCTCAAGAACGCCATCGACTGGGGGAGCCGCCCGTGGGGCCAGAACGTGTGGGCGAACAAGCCCACGGCGATGATCGGCGCCTCCGCCGGACAGATCGGCACGGCCGTGGGTCAGCAGAGCCTGCGCGCCACCCTCGCCTTCCTCGACGTGCGGCAGATGACCTCGCCGGAGGCCTACATCCACTTCACCGAGGGGCTGGTCGGCGACGACGGCGCGGTGACCGTGGAGTCGACGAGGGAGTTCCTGCGCACCTTCATGCAGGAGTTCCTCGACTTCACGGCGAGGGTGCTGACGGTGGTGCCGCGGCACTGACGCCTGCTGCGGGCTCTGCCGCCGGCGGGTCGTGGGCCCAGCCCGGCGCGAGCGCGCGGATGCGCGCGGCCCGCCACTGCCAGATCGACCACAGCACCGGCCACACCAGGGGCGCGACGGCGCCGCCGATCACCAGGCGGTCGCGCCACAGCGTGCGTGCCGGGTCGCGGGGCGCGGGGGAGACGGCGATCTGGTGGTCCCAGACATCCAGCCCCGCGAGCGGTCCGGACAGCGGGATGCCGGTGTCCCGCAGCGTGCGCACCGGCGCGCCGTCGCGGGGGTTGGTGAGGGTCACGTCGCCCGGCTGGATGAGCTGACGACCCAGGGGCAGGATGCCGCCGAGCAGCAGCTGCACGCCGACCCCCTCGGGACGCGCCCCCGGCCAGCTTGTCGGGAGTCCGCCGGGCTCGAGCGGCTCGAGGTCGATGAGCGGGCCGTACAGCTCGGCGACGGCGCGCGGCGAGTGCAGTGCGCGCCACGCGGCATCCGCGTCGCAGTCGATCTCGAGCTTGAGGAGAACCCGCATCAGCCCAGTCTCGCATCGGCGGCCCGTGGGAACATTCCGGCCGCAGCCGGCATCTCACCGGCAGGGTGGCATCCGGCCGCCGCGAGGAGGACGTGATGGCGCTGTTCGGCCGCAGGAAACCCGGATCTCAGCCGGCGGTCTCCGCGACGGCCGCGGCGCTCCAGCGCTTCGCGGCGGACAACGGCGGTCCGCATCTGGTGCACTGGTCGGCCGAGCACGACGTCGCCCTCCCCGGCGCCACGGCGGATGGCCGTCTCCTGTATCTCGACGAGGCCCGCGCCCCCGAGAACCCCATCGGGCTGCAGTACGAGCACGTGCTCGTCGCGATCGATCCGCAGGGCGCGGTGCGGGCCGTGGTCACGGCCGAGACGGCGCAGATCCATGCCGCCTGCTACCTGGCGATCTTCGCCGACGGCCGACACGCCAACCTCGGCGACGAGCCCGACCTGCGAGGTGGCGGAGGCAGGCAGGCCTTCCTCGACCGCGCCATCCCCCTTGCCGAGGAGCGGCTGCGCTCTCGTGCCCCGGGAGCATCGTCCCCGGCTGCACCCACCGCGCCTCCACCGCCGGCAGCGATCGACGCCGAACGGGCACGGGCGCGTCTGGCGGAGCTGCGACAGGCGGCGCGCGGCCGGCTGGACGCCGGCGAGGAGCTGTCCGCCGAGCTGGCCGAGCTTGCGCTCCTGCTCGAGGCGCTCGGTGCACCGGATGCCGCTGCGGCAGCGGGTGCGGCCGCCGCCCGCCCCGATGCCGAGGCGCTCTTCCAGGCCGGGTACCAGCTCATCGATGTCGGCCTCGACGACCTCGCGGTCGCGCCGCTGATCGAGGCGCGCGGCCTGCGGCCCGACGACGCCCGGGTGCTGATGGAGCTCGTCGTCGCGCTGGAGGGATGCCAGCGGTACGCCCAGGCGGTCGCCATGATGACGCAGGTCGCGCCTCACCTGCTGGAGCGGGAGGAGCTGCTGCGCGCTCTGTGCGCGCACGACGCCGCGATGACGGGCGACCTCGCGACCACCCGGCGGCTCCACCCGACCCTCGGCGACGGTCCGGGGGTCGCCGTCCTCCGGCGCCTCGCGGGCGCGCGGATCGCCCGCGCCGACGCGCTCGCGGCGATCGGCCGGCCCGTCGACGGCGATCTGCGCGCCTGGGAGGTGATCCTCAACAGCACTGTCGTCCTCGACGTCGCCGGCCCTGAGTACGAGGGCATGGGCGGCAGGTGGGGCGCCGTGTGGGACGACCAGGCGTCGTTCGCCGGCCGGCTCACCGCCCTGCAGCATGCACTGGCCCGCGCCGAGCGTGCCGTCAGCGTCGTCGCGCACACCCCGGATCGCGACAGCAAGGTGCTCGCCTGGGCCCTGGGTGCGCGGCTCGGACGACCCGTCGCACCGCTGACGGGCGACCTCCCCTCGCACACCCTCGTCACGGCGTTCTCGTCGCGGGCACTGGCAGCCGCCGGCGCGGAGGCGATCCGGTTCAGCGACCCGAGCGCGGTGCTGTTCGCGTACAGCCTCGACTGGACGTATGCCGGCCAGCCCGCCCCCGACGTCGTGGGTGTGGAAGCGCAGGCCATGTTCCCGCTGTGGGGCGAGCGGATGCGGGTGGTGAGCGACCTCGGACACGACGCCCGGGTGGACTCCATCGCGCCCGATGTGCGGCCGGCGGCGGAGCTCGGCCGGGAGCTCGGCGCGACGGCTGCAGAGGCGGACGCGGCGCATCTGGCCGACGTCCTGGCGCTCATCGATGCGGTGCGTGCGGGAGGAGCAGCGTCGGGGCTCACCGGAGGCGATCGGCAGAGGTTCTATCCCGGCGGCCCGGTGGAGTCCTCGCGGCTCGAGTGACGCGGCGACGCCCGTGCGCTAGCATCGCGCCCATCGGATCGGCGACGGCGCCGGCCGGGATGGGCGACGCGGCATGGAAGCCGAGGCCGACTTGATCGCGGCGGCACGGGCGGGCGATCAGCGCGCGGTGGCACGGCTCGTGGCGCCGCACCGCGATCGCCTCTGGGCGGTGTGCCTGCGCACCACACGGAATGCCGCAGATGCCGAAGACGCGCTGCAGGAGTGTCTGATCGCCGTGTGGCGCAACCTCCACAGGTTCCGCGGCGATGCCGCGTTGTCCACCTGGATGCACCGGATCGCTGCGAATGCCGCGCTCGCCGTCGTCAGGCGCCGGCGCGAGGAGAGCGAGCACCGGTTCGATGACCACCCCGCCCCCGGTGACTTCGTCGACGAACTGGCGGAGCGCGATCGGGTCGAGACCGCGCTGCGTCAGGTGCCCGAGCACTTCCGGGCCGCCCTCGTGCTGCGCGAGTACGGCCGGCTCACCTACGAGGAGATCGCCCAGCACCAGGGCATCCTCGTGCAGACGGTGAAGAGCCGCATCAGCCGTGCCCGGGCGGCGGTGGCGGCAGTGCTCGCCGCCGAGTGAGCGTTCGGCTCGCTGACATCGTCGCGCGTCGTGCGGGCACGGCGGTTACGCTGTGCAGATGCGGTCGCCGTTCGACCAGGGCTTCTACCAGGTGCGCTGCGACTGGGGCGCGGAGGGACTCGCACGGCTGGCCGAGGGCGCACCCGACATCGTCGTGGTGGTCGATGTGCTGCGGTTCTCGACAGCGGTGACGGATGCCGTCGCGCGCGGCGAGACCGTGACCCTCGACGCCGCGCACGCTGTGTCGAGGAACGGCGTGATGGTGGCGGCCGCGGCATCCCGTCTGCATCCCGCGCCGCTCGTGCTGCTGGGCTGCCTGCGCAACGCCTCCGCAGTGGCGCGTGCGGTGCTCACCGAGCAGGAGCGCCGCGGCGAGCGCACGAGCGTCGCCGTGATCGCCGCGGACGAGCTCCCCGTGAACGGCTCGGCACCCGGGGCCGGTCCGCGGTTCGCCGTGGAAGACCAGCTCGGTGCGGGCGCTGTCATCGACGCGCTCGCCGAACTCGGGCTCGACCACTCATCGCCCGAGGCCGCGCTCGCCTGCGAGGCGTTCCGCAGCCTGCGCGGTGCCACGCGGCACCTGCTGACGGCGAGCGGCTCAGGGCGGGAGCTCATCGACCGCGACGCCCGCACCGAGGTGCTGAACGCCGCAGAGCTCGACGCGACCGACGCGGTGCCCGTACTGCGCGGAGGGATCTTCGAAGCGCTCTGACCCGCTCAGCGCGGCGTCATCGCGGCCAGACGCGTCGCACGGCTGATCTCGCGCCGCGTCCAGCTGAACCGGAACCGGGGGTCGAACTGCGAGGCGCACTTCGAGCACGAGGTGTCACGCGACGGCCGGCGGTGCCGATACGCGACATGCCCCGCCGGGCATACGCCGATCCACGGGGCCAGCTCGGTCGCCGTCTCACCGTGGTGGACCCGTCCGCCGATGTAGCCCAGATCCCGCGCGATCCGCTTCCACTTCGGCCCGTGGCCGGCATCGGGGCCGGCGAGGGCGTGGGCGACCTCGTGCAGCAGGGTCTGGTGGTTGGTGTCGTCGTCGTAGCGCGCGGCGAGGTAGCGCGACACGCTGATCCGCTTGCGGGTGTAGTCGCATAGGCCCGCGCGCCGCTTGGCGTTGTCGAAGGCGAACGACCACGACTCGTCGAGATGGAGGCGGATCAGTGCGTCGGCCCAGCCGCGCACGCGGTGCAGTTCGGACATGCGTCGAGATTAGAACGGATGTCCGACAGTCACCCGGTCGCCATGGTGGCCATGCGCCGTCGGTCGGCCGCATCGATCGCCAGCAGCGTCGACTCGAGCTGGTCGTCAGGCGCGCCCGCCTCCTGCCGGAGGAACAGCGCGCGCTTGAAGTCGGCCCGCGCCAGGTCGAAGTCGCCCGTGTCGTAATGCACCTTGCCGCGGTGCTGATACGCGAACGCGGCGATCGCGTGCCACTTCTGCCCCTCCGCCTCCTCGGCGCACGTGGTCAGCTCCTGTTCGGCTGCGGCGTAGGCGCCGCGGAACTGCTGCACGGAGGCATGGAGGATGCGCGCCCGCAGCAGGTCCTTGCGCGTGCCCGCCATCCGCGCCACGCGCACCGACTGCTCCGACAGCACCAGCGAATCCTCCAGCCGGTCCAGCACCTTCAGCAGCCACACCCGCTCCAGCAGGGCGGGAAGGCTCCGCTGCTCGCCGATCTCGTCGAGCCGGTCCCGGCACTCGCGGGCGTCGACGATCTCACGCAGCGTGTCGGGGTCGTAGCCCTTGATGTAGCTCACCGCAGCTCCTCTCCGCTCGCGCCTCCAGTCTGCCCGCGGTCGCGGCGGGAACGGCCGTGGCACGCCGAGGCATCCCTCGGTCGCCGCCTCCGCGGGCGTCGGGAGCGCTCAGCGGTCGAAGAGGGATGCCGCGGGCAGCGGCGACGGCGAGGCATCCGCGTCCGTGGCCGGGCGCGCGCCCCGCGCGAGCTCGTCGAGCTCGGCGCCGTGGGCCACCTTGGCCGGGTGCGGTCCGGCGGCCATGAGCCGCGGCAGCCACTGGGTGGGCAGCGGCGCGCGCGACGCGGCGATGACGAGATTGCCGAAGCGCCGGCCCTTGAGCACCTGCACCTCGGCGAGCACGATGACGTGCTCGAGTACCGCGCGCACGGTCGCCACCTGGCGCCGCGCGTGCGGCAGGCCCGCTCCGTCGGCGACATTGACCAGCAGCACCCCGTCGGACGCCAGCAGGGCGGCGGCCTCGGTGTAGAACTCGAGCGTGGTCAGGTGCGCGGGGGTCTGCGCGCCGGCGTACACGTCGGAGACGAGCAGGTCCACCTGGCCGTGCAGTGCGGCCGGCAGCCGCTGCAGCCCTTCGCGGGCGTCGCCGATGCGGGTGCGGATCGCAGCCCGCCGGGGAAGCGGCAGCTCGGCGCGCACCAGCTCGACCAGCGCCTGTTCGAGTTCGATGACCTGCTGACGCGAGCCGGGGCGGGTGGCCTCGACGTAGCGCGGGATGGTGAGGGCCCCGGCGCCCAGGTGCACGGCCGTCAGCGGCTGCCCCGGCATCCGGAGCCGGTCGATGACCGCGCCCATCCGCGCGACGTACTCGAAGTGCAGGTGCGTGGGGTCGTCGAGGTCGACATGCGACTGGGGCGTGCCGCCGACCTCGAGCTCGAAGCCGCCGGCGAACCGCGACGGAACGATGCGCGCGACGGTCCCGTCGGACAGCCGCGCCCGGGGAGCCTCGTCGGGTTCCACACGCGCCCGGGCCATGGCTCCACCGTACCCGCCGAGCCCCCGCGCGGTGCCGGCCGCCTGCGCCGGGCCACGGCGGCCGGCTCGGGGCTACCGTGGGAGTCATGGCGACGATCGACCTCAACGCCGACCTGGGCGAGACGGTCGAAGGCGTGCCGACGGCCGACGACGAGGCGATGTTCGCCGTGGTCTCCAGCGCCAGCGTCGCGTGCGGCGGGCATGCCGGCGACGCCGCATCGATGCGCGAGGCCGTCGACCGGGCGCGCAGGTTCGGCGTCGCGCTCGGGGCGCATCCCTCCTTCCCGGACCGGGCCGGCTTCGGGCGGGTCGCGCTGCCGCTCGACCCGGATGATCTGCGCGCGGCCGTGGACGCCCAGCTGGCCGATCTCGCGGCGGCGGGCGCGGACATCCGCTACGTGAAGCCGCATGGCGCCCTGTACCACGCCGCCGGCTCCGACCCGGCAGTGGCCCGGGCGGTCGCCGCCGCGGTGGTGCGCCTGTCCGACCGGGTCGGGCGGGCGGTGCCGCTCCTCGCCCTCGGCGATGCGCTGGCGACGGCGGCGGCCGAGATCGGGCTGCCGTTCGTGCGCGAGGCGTTCCTCGACCGCGGCTACCTCGCGGACGGCGGGCTCGTGCCGCGAGGCGCCCCCGGTGCGCTGCTGGACGACCCCGCGCGCGTCGCGGAGCGCGCCGTGCTGCTGGCCCGCGAGGGCGTGGTCCAGGCGGTGGACGGAAAGCTCGTCCGCGCCGACGCGGCCTCGCTCTGCGTGCACGGCGACTCGCCCTCGGCGGTGGCGATGGCGCGTGCGGTGCGCGCCGCGCTCGACGACGCCGGGGTCGGAGTGCGCGCGCCATGGTGATCCTGCCGATGGGCGAGCGCGCGCTGCTGGTCGAGCTGGGCACGCTCGACGAGGTGCTCGCGCTGCATCGCCGGCTCGAGGCATCCACCCCCGCCGGGGTCGCCGAGCTCGTGCCCGCCGCCCGCACCGTGCTCGTCGTCGTCGACCCGAAGACGCTTCCGCTCTCGGCGGCGCGCGCCTGGATCGAGCGGGCGACCGGAGCGGCCGGGACGCGGGATGCCGAGGGCCCGCTCGTCGAGATGGAGATCACGTACGACGGGCCCGACCTGACCTCCACCGCCGAGCTGTTCGGGATCGGCCCGGGCGAACTCGTGCGCCGACACCTCGCGGCCCCGTGGCGCGTCGCGTTCACCGGATTCGCACCCGGGTTCGGATACCTCGTCAGCGACGCCTGGGATTTCGACGTGCCGCGCCTGGACGCCCCGCGCACCCGCGTGCCGTCCGGCGCGGTGGGGCTGGCGGCGGGATTCACCGGCGCCTATCCGCGCGAGACCCCCGGCGGCTGGCGGCTGATCGGCACCACCCGCGCACCGCTTCTCACCCCCTCGTCCTCCGACCCGGCGCTGCTGACACCCGGTGCCCGGGTCCGGTTCGTCACGCCCGATCCGGGGCGCGCCCCCGCGCGCCCCGGCGCGGCCATCGCGTCACCGGCCCCGCGGGCGGCACGCTCGGCGGGGACGCTCGGCACGGGCATCCGCGTCACGGAGGCCGGGCTGCTGAGCACGATCCAGGATCTGGGCCGGGCGGGCCACGCCCGGGAGGGGGTCGCGCGATCGGGCGCGCTCGACCGCACGGCGCTGCGCACCGCGAACCGGCTGGTCGGCAACGACGAGGATGCCGCGGGCATCGAGATCACGATGGGGGGATTCCGCGCGGTCGCCGAACGCGACCTGTGGTTCGCGGTCGCCGGAGGCTGGGGACCCCTCCGGCTCGGCGGGCGGGCGGTCGATCCCTACGAGGCGGTGCGCTGGGCAGCCGGCGCCGAGCTGCACGTGGACTGGCTCGCCCACGGCGCGCGGGCGTACCTCGCCGTGCGCGGGGGGATCGCGACCGAGCCCGTCGCCGGCTCCCGCGCGTCCGATCTCATGGCGGGGCTGGGCCATCCGCCGCTGCGCGCCGGCGACGCGCTGCCGATCGGTGTCGCGGCGGGCCCGATCCCCACGGCCGACCTCGCGCCGTGGAGCCCGCCCGGCGACGCCGAGCTCGAGGTGGAGCTTGCGGCGGGGCCGCGCGCCGACTGGTTCACCGCCGACGCGCTGCGCATCCTCTACGAACAGCCGTGGACCGTGACCAACGAGGCCGACCGCGTCGGCATGCGTCTCGACGGCCCCGAGCTGCCGCGGGCGCGCACGGGCGAGCTCCCCAGCGAGGGCATGGTCCCCGGCGCGCTGCAGGTCCCCCCGTCCGGGCGGCCCACGATCCTCCTCGCCGACGGACCGGTCACCGGGGGCTACCCGGTGATCGCAGTCGTGACGGATGCCTCGCTCGACGCGCTCGCGCAGGCGCGGCCGGGCACGCGCATCCGCTTCCGTCACGCGCCGCCGCCGCACTGATCGGCCCAGCCGGCCGCAGGTCACCAGTGACGCAGCAGCTCGGCGGCCTCCGAACGCTCCGGCTCGGCCAGGGCGAGTGTCACGGCCTCGGCGAGGGTGAGCTCGGCGCCGCGCCGCTCGCCCTCGGCGACGGATCCGGGGTCGGCCTCGCGCGCGCTGTCGAGGGAGAGCGCGTGCACCATGAACGCCTCGACGTCGAACACGCCCACCCGGTGCCGGATCGATGCGGCGGCCACCGACAGAGCGCCGGCGCGGTGTCCGTCCCCGCGCGCCGCGGCGACCGCGCACAGCCCTTCCAGCCCGTACGCGACGCCTTCCTCGTGGTGCAGACGGACCGCATCCAGGAGCGTCCGCACGAACACGGCCTCGGCCTCGTCGACGGAGCCGCGCACCATGAGCAGGCGACCGATCTGGTTGCTGGCCACGACCCGCGTGAACAGGTCGCCGCCTGCGGCGGCGGTCGCGCCGGCCCTCTCGAAATGCTCGATCGCGCGGTCCAGCGAGCCGCGCAGCCACGCGATGCGGCCCAGCGAGACCTCGCTGATCGCCGCGCCCCACGCGTTGCCCAGCTCCTGCAGCCGGGCGACCGCGGCGACCAGCTCGGCCTCGGCGGTGTCGAGATCGGGATCGGGCAGCTGCACGCGCGCCGTGGCGCGCGCCGCCTGCGCCATGGTCGCGGCATCCTCGTCGCCGCTCTCGGTGAACAGCCGCACGCACTCGCCGAGCCCGACGACCACCTCCGGCGCCGGCCGCTGCCACATCTCGCCCCACAGCGCGAAGAACCACGCCACCGCGCGGGTGTGCTGGGTGATGGGCTTCTCCTTCTCGAGCAGCTCCAGCATCCACACCCGCACGCCGCCGAACAGGCCCATGATCCACCAGAAGATGAGCATCCCCCAGGCGAAGTCGCCCGCCGCGTCGAGCCGATCGGTGTAGACGAGGTGACGGATTGCGGCGCGCAGGTTCGCGAGCTCGAGCCCGAGGTGTGCGACCGCGGAGGCCTGATCCGGCCCGCGCAGCCCGGGTGAGAGGCGCACGACGAGCGCGGTGTAGTAGTCGGCGTGCGCCGCGCGCATCAGGTCGGCGTCGCCCTTCTCCCTCAGGCGCCCCAGCGCGTACTCGCGCACGATGGCCAGCAGCGACAGCACCGAGCGGCCGTCGACCTCGGTCTGCTTCACCAGCGACGCGTCGATGAGCGCCGTGACGCCGTCGATCGCCTGCCCCTCCCACACCCGGCCCACCCCGATCGCCTCGACCGCGTCGAGGGTGAACCGCTCGGCGAACACGCCCAGGTCGTCGAGCAGCTCGCGCTGTTCGGGCGGCAGCAGACCCACGCTCCAGTCGAGGGTGGCGCGCACCGTGCGATGCCGCTCAGGCAGGTCGCGCACCGCGGCGGTCAGCAGCGGCAGGCTGCTGGAGAGGCGCTCCGCGATCGCGTGGGGCGTCAGCATCCGCACCTTCGCCGCGGCCAGCTCGATCGCCAGCGGAAGTCCCTCCAGGCGGCGGCAGATGTCCATGACGGCGCCGGCGTTGTCGTCGGTGAGCGTGAAGACGGGCTTGGCGGCCTGCGCGCGGTCGACGAACAGCGCGACCGCCGGCGACCGCATCGCACGCTCGGTCGTCCCGGGCGCGCCCGCCTCGGGCGCAGGCAGCGCCGGCACCTCGTAGACGCGCTCGCCGCGGATGCGCAGCACCACCCGGCTGGTCACGAGGAAGCTGGCGGTCGGCGCGACGGTGAACAGTCGCACCAGGACCGGCGCCGCATCCACGATCTGCTCGAAGTTGTCCAGCGCCAGCAGCACCTGCCGGGTCGCCAGCGCGCGGGAGATCCGCTCCTCGAGGACCGCTTCGCCGTTGTCGCGGATGCCGAGGGCATAGGCGATGGTCGGCAGCAGCAGTCCCGGCTCGAGCACGTTCTCCAGGCCAACGAAGTAGGTGCCGTCCGGGAAGAGGTCCTCGGTGGCGCGGCACACCTCGATGGCCAGGCGGCTCTTGCCGATCCCGCCCGGGCCGATGAGGCTCACCACGCGGTCCTCGCCGCGGCCGAGCAGCTCCCGCACCTGCGCGATGTCCCCCTCGCGACCGATGGTCACGGTGTACGGGACGGGCACTCGGGAGACGAGGGATGCCCCGGCCTCGGCCGGCTCGGAGTCGCGCTGCGACTGCGCGAAGCGCTCGGCCAGCAGGGTCGCCAGGTCGGCGGCGATCTGGTCCTCCAGCTGCGCGGGGTCCTCGAAGGGCAGATACGCGGCCGTGTCGTCGCGCTGGATGCGCGCGATGAGCCGCTGCAGCCGCTCGTCGCGCTGCGGCGACGCTTTGACGTAGATGAGCTTGGGCATGCCGGGCGGGGCGAGGTCGTACTCGTCCTCCAGGCCCGAGATCTCCTCCTCCGGGGCGACCCAGCCGTAGCTCTCCCAGTAGATGCCCACGAACACGTCGCTCTGGGCGAGGTACGAGCGATAGAGGGATCGCGGCGGGTGCGGCCGCGCGCCCAGCTCGAACATGACCGGCGCCAGCCGCATCCGCTCGATGGCGGCGCGCGCCGCGCGCCGCTCCTCCTGGAGTTCACGCAGGGTCGAGCTCACGAAGACCCGGATCCGCTGGTCAGGGGTGCGGATCACGGGCGATGCCCCAGCCATGAGCACATCATTCTCCTGTGCATCCGTCACCGCCAGAGCCAGTCTTCCGTCGGATCGATCCGCGCGTCACCACTGGCGCAGCAGATCGTCGACCTCCGCGCGGATCTCATCGGGAAGGGCGAGGCCGACGGCTTCGCCCACCGTCATCTCCGCACCGTCCCGCTCCCCGGCGGCCACGCCCTCGGGGTCGGTCTCGCGCAGGGCCGCCAGCAGCGGAAGCTGCACCGCGAACGCCCCGAGGTCGAAGCCGCCGATGCGCTGGCGGATCGACGCCGCGGCCGTGGCGAGCGCGCCCGCCCGCCACGCATCACCGCGGGCGACCGCGATCGCGCTCGTCCCCTCCAGGGCGAACGCGACACCGTCGTCGAAGTGCAGCCGGACCGCCAGCGGAAGCGTCTGGGAGTACACCCGCTCTGCCGCGTCGAACTCGCCGCGCATGATGAGCAGCCGCGCGCGCTGCTGGCCGGCCACAACCTGCGTGAATGCGTCCTGCTGCGCCGCGCCGATCGCCCAGGCTCGGTCCAGTCGCACCAGCGCGTCGTCGGGCGATCCTCGCACGATCGCGAGAAGCGCGAGCCCGACGTGGGTCATCGCCTCGGCCCAGTGGTCGCCGGTCGTGCGCAGCCGCTCGCCCGCCTCGCGCATCTCGGTCTCGGCGAGAGTCAGATCCGGGTCGGGAAGCTGCAGCCGCGTCGATCCGCGGATCGCCAGCGTCATGACCGCCGATTCTTCGTCGCCGGCCTCCTCGAAGAGTGCGATGCACTCGCTCAGGCCCGCGACGATCTCACCGGGCGGATACCGCCACAGCCCGCCCCACAGGGTGAGGAAGAGCGCCGTCGCCCGGGTCCGCTTCGACATCGGATGCTTCTGGTCGAGCAGCTCCAGCATCCACAGCCGCACCTCCGCGAACAGGCCCGAGATCCACCAGTAGAGGAAGAGGCTCCTCGCGAAGTCGGCGGCCTCATCGATGCGGGCGGCGTCGACGAGGTGCCGAGCGGCCGCACGCAGGTTCGGCAGGGCGAAGCCCAGGAGCGTGACCGCGTCGATCTGACCGGCGCCGCGCAGCTCGGGGACGAGACGCCGCGCGAGGGCCGTGTAATGATCCGCGTGCACCCGCCGCAGCGCCTCGAGCTCCCCGCGCTCCTGCAGGCGCCCGACCGCGTACTCGCGGACGACCACCAGGAGCGAGAACGCGGTCCGTCCGCCGATCTCGGTCCGCTTCACCAGTGACGCATCGACGAGGGCGGCGAGGGCGTCGATGGCCGCGTCGCCCCATGACCGGCCGGCGCCGACGGCTTCCACGGCGTCCAGGCCGAATCGGCCCGAGAACACCCCGAGATCCTCGAGCAGGTCACGCTGCGCGGGCGGCAGCAGGCTCACGCTCCATTCGATCGTCGCGCTCATCGCGCGTTGGCGCTCCGGCAGGTCGCGCCCTGTCGCCGTCAGCAGCGGCAGGCTCTGCTCGAGCCGCTCGGCGATGTCGGCGGGGGTGAGCACCGGCACCTTCGCGGCCGCCAGCTCGATCGCGAGCGGGAGCCCCTCCAGCCGCCGGCAGACGTCCACGATGGCCCCGACGTTCGCGGCGGTCAGCTCGAACCGCGGGGCGACGGCCCTGGCGCGGTCGACGAAGAGCATGACGGCGGGCGAGCGGGCTGCCGCCTCCAGGCCCACGGGGCGCTGCGGTGCCGGCGTCGTCAGCGCCGAGACCTCGTAGACGCGCTCGCCGCGGATGCGCAGCACGACACGACTGGTGACGATGAAGGTCGCCGCCGGTGCGATCGTGAACAGGCGCACCAGGACGGGCGCCGCATCCACGATCTGCTCGAAGTTGTCCAGCACGATGAGCATGCGGCGCTCGGTCAGCGACCGGGCGATGCGCTCCTCCAATTCGGCTTCGCCCGTGTCGCGCACTCCCAGGTGGTACGCGATGGCGGGCAGCAGCAGATCCGGATCGAGCACGCTCTCCAGCGGAACGAAGCGCACACCCGCGGGGAACAGGTCCGCGCACGCCCGCGCCACCTCGATCGCGAGGCGGCTCTTGCCGACGCCGCCGGGGCCGATGAGGCTCACGACGCGGTCGGCACCCGCTTCCAGCAGACCCCGCACGGCGGCGATGTCGGGCTCGCGGCCGATCGTCGTCGTGTACGGCACCGGGACGCGCCCGGTGAGAGTGAAGGATGCCGCGGCATCCCGATCCTCGGCCCCGGCCTCCCGGCGTCGCGACTGGTCGAACCGCTCGGCCAGCAGCGTCGCGAGATCGCCCGCCACCTGCTCTTCGAGCTCCTCGGCGGTCCGGAAGGGGAGGTAGGCGGCGGTGTCGTCGGCCTGGATGCGTGCGATGAGCGCGGTGAGCGGTTCATCGCGGGCGTCGGTGTCCTTGATGTAGATGAGCTTGGGGATGGCGCGCGGGGCCAGCCGGTACTCATCCTCCAGGCCGGAGATCTCCTCGCCGGGGGCGATCCAGCCGTAGCTGTCGCCGTAGATCCCGATGAACACGTCGCTCTGTGCGAGGTAGGCGCGGTACAGCTCACGGGGCGGATGCGGTCGCGCGCCGAGCTCGAACATGACCGGCGCCAGCCGCATCCGCTCGATCGCGGCACGGACGGCGCGCCGCTCGTCGGCCAGCTCGCGCAGTGTCGAGCTGACGAACACCCGGAGCCGCTGATCGGGCGTGCGGATCACGGGGGATGCCCCGGCCATGAGCACATCATGGACCGACGGGCGGCGGGACGCCACCGGGACCCGCGCCGAATCTTCGGCTTATACCGCAGGAATCCTGACTCGTCAAGAACAGGAGTGGACACGGGCGCCCATTGGGGGTATAGTCGGTCCTTGCGCTCTTGGATTCCCCCTGCCTTCATATGGTGGTCGGCTGTGCCTGCGCTCC